>CAVSOS010000055.1:0-14075 GCA_963729395.1 uncultured Pseudomonadota bacterium
CCGGGCCCTTAACCTCGTGTTTACCCGCATCGTTAATCATTACGTCACTGTCTTTGGTGACTGAGAGTGCTCGTCCGTCAGAAGGAAGGGCGAGTCGCGAGAGTCGGTTAGGCCCGTCTCTTAATGTGGAACTTGAACCAGAACGGATACAAAAAGCTGCTTCGACGCAATATCTTAGGGCGATTCGACAAAAATTGCACGGATAGAGCTTGCGAACCTGAATCAGATTTTGTTAACCATATGTCGTCAGGATCCGAATCAGTTGTTCAAAGGCGTTTTGAGTGCCGCAAGTGCGGCCGACCTGACGCCCGGAGCGGCGACTATAGGGGACTGGCATGCGCGTATTGCTGATAGAAGATGACAGCGCCGTCGCGCAGTCGATCGAGCTGATGCTCAAATCCGAGAGTTTCAACGTCTATACGACGGACCTCGGAGAAGAAGGCGTCGATCTCGGAAAACTTTACGATTACGATATTATCCTGCTCGACCTCAACTTGCCCGACATGTCGGGTTACGACGTGCTCAAGCAGCTTCGGGTATCGAAGATCAAAACACCGATTCTGATCCTCTCCGGCCTCGCCGGCATCGAGGACAAGGTCAAGGGTCTCGGCGTCGGCGCCGACGACTACATGACCAAGCCCTTCCACAAGGACGAACTGGTCGCGCGCATCCACGCGATCGTGCGCCGCTCCAAGGGCCACGCCCAGTCGGTGATCCAGACCGGCGATCTCGTGGTCAATCTCGACACCAAGACGGTCGAGGTCGGCGGCCAGCGCGTGCATCTGACGGGCAAGGAATACCAGATGCTGGAGCTGCTCTCGCTGCGCAAGGGCACCACCCTCACCAAGGAAATGTTCCTCAACCATCTCTATGGCGGCATGGACGAGCCGGAACTGAAGATCATCGACGTCTTCATCTGCAAGCTGCGCAAGAAGCTCGCCAACGCCTCCGAGGGCCGCAATTTCATCGAGACCGTCTGGGGCCGCGGCTACGTGCTGCGCGAGCCGCATGAGGTCGAAGAGCGCATTCCCGCCTGATCGCAGATCGCGTGCGAGCCTGTTCGGCTCACTCCTCCCGACTGACCCCGCCGCGAATGGCGGGGTTTTTGTTTTGGGGATTGAACTCGTAACGCGCGTGCACCGACTGACAGGTTGTGCGATTCTTGCCGTATCTCGACCAGAGCCCTTTCCGTTCCGATTAAATCGGAACGGAGGCTCTGCTTATTCATTTTGACGCGTTTTCTTCACGCGAACCGGTATCCATCCCGGATCTAGTCCGGGGCAGGCTTTCGTTCGAAAACGCTCCAGGGGGCCCTCGATGATCCTTCAATCATTGGCCGGATTGCCGGCGTTTTTGCTGTATTTCTGCACGGCCATCGTTGTCGTCGTCGCCTACCTCCTCGTTTACACCCGCGTCACGCCGCACGACGAATTCCAGTTGATCCGCGACAACGATCCGGCCGCCGCCATCGCGCTCGGCCTCAGCCTGGTCGGTTTCGTGCTGCCGGTGGTCAGCGCCATCGCCCACTCAGCCAACATCGTGGATTGCCTGATCTGGAGTGTGATTGCCCTGATCGTTCAGATCGCGGTCTTCTTTATCGTCAAGATACCGGTGCCTAACCTTTCGGCGAAGATCGCGGCAGGTGAACTCGCCGCCGCGATCTGGCTTGGGCTCGCTTCGCTCTCCGCAGGAGCGCTCAACGCCGCCTCGATGATCTACTGATCATGGTCAAGCCACCCACCAGGGATTTCGGCAAACGCCGGCCGGTTGTGGCCCAAGCCGCGCCGCCGGTGAAACGTTCTCGCCATGTGGCCCTGCTGCTGATGGGTACCGTGGCCATCGGCGGTGGCGCCTACGCGCTCACACCCGGCCAGAACTGCGAACCGAAATCACCGGGAATGGCGGCGCCGTCATCGCCGCAAACCGGCACCGGATGCTCCTCGCGCGGATATTCATCCGGTGGCGGCCATGGCGGATGGTGGTCACGCAGCAACTTCTATGGCGGCGATTCCGCGTCAAGCCGTTCATCCTCGTCAAGCGCTTCATCCGAGGCCGGTGTGACGCGCGGCGGGTTCGGCTCGTTTGCGCGGACGTTCGCGTCGCATTTCTCCGGCGGCGGCTAACCTCGTCCCATGCAGCGCCTCATTTGCCGTGAACGCGACGACTGGCGCACCACTGCCGCGGCGACCGGATTTGATTTTCACACCCTTGACGGCGAGCGCTATTGGGATGAACGCGCCTGCTACGCCTTCACGCTCGATCAAATCGAACGTCAAATCGAGGGCCCCTCGGGCGAAATCGATGCGATGTGCCTCGAACTCGTCGGCCGCGCGGTCGGCGACGAACGAGATCTGCGCCGCCTGAAGATACCGCAAGCATTCTGGCCGCTGATCCGTGATAGTTGGCACCGCGAGGAAGGCAGCCTCTACGGCCGGCTCGATCTCAGTTTCGACGGGCGGGGTCCGGCGAAACTGCTGGAGTATAATGCCGATACGCCGACCTCGATCTTCGAGGCGGCGGTCTTTCAATGGACATGGCTTGAGCAAGCGATCGAGCGGCACATCCTTCCCGCCCATGCCGACCAGTTCAATTCGATCCATGAAAGATTGATTGAGGCGTGGAGGAAGGTGGGCGCCGGACGCCACCTTCATCTTACCGGAGTGACCCAAAATGCCGAGGATGCCGGCACTCTAGCCTATCTCGAGGATACCGCGAGGCAGGCCGGCCTCCAAACCACCCTACTCGATATCGAAGCGATCGGATGGCGTGACGAGGGCGGCTTCGTCGATCTCGACAACCGCAAAATCGAACTCGCGTTCAAACTCTATCCCTGGGAATGGATGTTTCACGAGGCGTTTGGCGAGCGGCTTGCCAAGGCTGCGATGCGCTGGATCGAGCCACCCTGGAAGGCCGTCCTTTCCAACAAGGGCATTCTTCCGCTGCTGTGGGAAATGTTTCCGGGCCACCCCAATTTGTTGCCCGCCTATTTCGAGGATGATCCGAACGCGGCGAAGCTCGGCGCCACCTTTGTGCGCAAACCGCTCTATTCCCGCGAAGGGGCCAATGTCGCTTTGATCACCGAAGGCGTTACTGTGGCGGAACAACAAGGACCGTATGGCGCCGAAGGTTTTATTCGCCAGGCCTTTGCGCCGCTGCCGAATTTTTCCGGCCAATATCCGGTGATCGGCAGTTGGCTGATCGACCACGCGCCCTGCGGGCTATCGATCCGCGAGGACGAAAATCCGGTCATCGGCAATACGTCGCGGTTCTTGCCGCACGCGATTTTGTAGGCGCTGCCCGCCGACGCGCGGCACGGCGTGGAAGGATCAGCGCATCGCTGCGGCGGCTACCTTCGGCACGTGGGGTACCATCGCCGCGATACCAGCGCCGACGGCCCGGGCGGCATTCGGTCGGTAGAGCCCGCGCCGCTCCGGATAGGGCTTGAAGGCATCGGATATCCCGACGACGGATTTCGGCGGCGCCCAGCGTCAATACGCCATCCGGTTCGATCACCCTTACCAGACGGTCGAAGATCCCGGCCTTGGTGTCCTGATCGAAATAGATCAGGACGTTGCGGCAGAAAATCACGTCGAAGGTCCCGAGATGGGAAAAGTCCTGCAGCAGATTCAATTGCCGGTGCTGGACCATGGCGCGGATATCGGCATTGAGTTGCCACAGTTCTCCGACCTGCGTGAAATGCTTGACCAGCATCTGAATCGGCAATCCGCGCTGGACCTCGAACTGGCTGAAGATACCGGCTTTGGATTTTTCCAGAACATCCTGCGACAGGTCGGTCGCAAGAATTTCGATCCGCCACCCCGCCAGCGCCGAACTGATCTCCTTCAGGCACATCGCGATCGAATACGGCTCCTGCCCGGTGGAAGAAGCCGCGCACCAGATGCGCAGCGAGCGGCGGCTCGCGCGCGCCTGCAACATCATCGGGAGAATAGTCTCCCGCAGGTTATCGAACGGAAGCTTGTCGCGGAAGAAGAACGTCTCGTTGGTGGTCATGGCCTCGACCACATCCGAGATCAGCGCTTCGGATCCGCCCTTCATTTTCTGGACGATTTCGGCAATGCCGGGCAGACCGGCCCTTCGCGCCAGCGGGATCAATCTGCTTTCAACCAGGTATTGCTTGTCCGCAGAAAGATCCAGCCCGGACCGCTCCTTGAGAAACTTACGCAAAAACTCATAGTCCAGCGGCGTCACGAACGATCTCCCGAAAACAATCGAACCAGTTTGGGCGCGATCTGATCCAGCGGCAGAACTGCGGCGCAAATGCCCGCATTCACTGCCGCGCCCGGCATTCCCCACACCACGCTCGACGCTTCGTCCTGGGCGATCACATTGCCGCCGGCGGCGACGATCTCCTTGCCGCCGCGCATGCCGTCTGAACCCATGCCGGTCAGCACGACCGCCAGAATGCCGCCCTGCCAGACATCGATCGCGGAGGTGAACAATGGATCGACGGCCGGCTTGCAGAAATTGACCGGCGGGCCGTCGTCCAGCGCGATCACCGCGTCGGTGCCATGGCGTGCGAGGCGCATATGGCGGCCGCCCGGCGCGAGATAGATCCGGCCGGCCTTGACGATCTCTCCATCGATGGCCTCGTGCGCCGGCCGACGACTCGAGCGCGCCAGATGTTCCGCCAGAATCGTGGTGAAGGTCGGCGGCATGTGTTGCGTGATGAGAACCGGAAAGCGATCGATCACGGCGCCGATCTCGCCGACCAGCGTCATCAATGCCTGCGGACCGCCGGTGGATGAACCGATCAGGAGCGCGCGCGGCGCTTGCGTACCGAACGGACGGCGCATTAGCTGCGGTTGCGCCAATCGGGCCGGCGGCGGCCGCGGCGAGGGCTCACGCGACCGATCGAGGACCGGCGCCAATGGCGGACTGGCTGAAGCCGAGACGGCGCGGCGGACTTTGGCGCCGAGATGGCGAATTTTCTGAATGAGATCGTGGCGAAAGGTTTCGGCGGCGGTCGGCTCGCGGGTGCTTTCCGGCTTTGGAATGTAGTCCGAGGCGCCGAGCGAGAGCGCCTTGAAGCTGATCTCCGCGTTGCGGCGGGTCAACGTCGAAGCCATGATGATGATGAGGTTTGGCTTTTTCGCCAACAGCAACGGCAGCGCAGAGATGCCGTCGAGATCCGGCATTTCGATGTCGAGCACCGCAACGTCCGGATCGACGCGCTCGATCTGCCTGACGGCGTCAAGCCCGGTGCGCAGCGATGCCGCGACGACCATGTCCGGTTCGGATTCGATCCAGCGCGCGATCAACCCTCTGATAACGACGGAGTCATCGACCACCATCACCCGCAGCGGTTCCTGCCGCATCGAATTCGGGGTCGAGGAACTAGCTAACGCAACACTCATTAATCACCAGACAGGACGCAACAGCACTATTGAAATGGCGGCGCCGGTGACCGTTGAGCCACCGGAGTCAAAGACTTAGATCAGGCCGACTTCCTGGAACTTCGCCGTGACGATGTCCTTGTCGAACGGCTTCATGATGTATTCGTTGGCGCCGGCGTGAAGCGCGCGCGCGATGTGCGCGACATCGTTTTCGGTGGTGCAGAACACCACCTTGGGCTGGTCGCCGCCCGGCATGCGGCGCAGATTGCCGAGGAATTCATAGCCATCCATGATCGGCATGTTCCAGTCGAGCAGGATCGCCTCGGGCAGTCCGCGCTTGCAGACCTCCAGCGCCTTCTCGCCGTCCTCAGCCTCGACGATCTGGAAATCCAGCCCTTCCAGGATTTGCCTTGCGACCTTTCGAATGACACTTGAGTCATCTACCACGAGACAAGTCTTCATTTCAGCCTCTGCTTCTTCAGGATCCCGAAAGGGACGTTTGCGCTGCAACTCAGATTTACGCCAAGCTTGCCGCTAGTCTCATGCCGCCAGCAGGTCAGGCACGATTTCAAGAACGCGATCGACGTCGAGGATGACCATGAGCTGTCCGTCGAGGCGATGCACCCCGTCCGCAAGCTTGGCCATTCGCGGATCGAGATTGACGGGGTTGTCCTCGCGACCGTCGTCGGCGAGCTTGAGCACCTCGCCGATCTGATCGATCAACAACCCGTAAGATTCGCCGCGCAGGTCGACGCCCACCGCCATCGGCGGCTTGCCGTCTTCATTCCTGGGCAGGCCGAGGCGGGCGCGCATATCCACCACGGTGACGATGCGGCCGCGCAGATTGAGGACGCCGGCGATCTCGCCCGACGACAGCGGCACCCGGGTCAGCCGTTCCGGCATGAACACGTCCTGCACCCGCGAGATCGGGAGCCCGAACAACTGCTCGCCGATGATCGCGGTGACGTATTCGGAAACAGCGCCTTCGATGGTCGGTGTCTTGTTACTCATGCTGGCCTCCTTCATGCCGCCCGGCTGAACTTGCTTCATGCCGCCCGGCTGAACTCGTTTCATGCCGCCCGGCTGATTTCGGCGGTTTGTTCCTTCAGCGCCGCGATCAGGCCGGGGCGATCGAACTTGGCGACGTAATCGTGGAAGCCGGCGAGGCGTCCGCGCTCGATCGCCGCCGGCGATACCATCGACGACAGCGCGATGATCGGCATCGCGCTCAAATGTTGATCGGCCCGGATCGTCTCGGCGAATTCGAAGCCGTTCATGTCGGGCATTTCAATGTCGGTCAGCACCACATCGAACGCCTGGCCCGAACGCAGCGCCACCAGCCCTTCCTGCGCATTGGGGGCGACCCGCACCCGATAGCCCGCTGCCTTCAGGACCGGCGCCAGCATGTTACGGAAGAACGCGCTGTCGTCGACCAGCAGCACCGATTGCGCCCCCGTCGACGGCCGCATCTCCTTGCGGCTGAACCAGTCGGCGAACGCCATCGGCAGGAAGTGGCCGACGTCGATCACTTCGGTGGCCTGTCCCTTGATCACGGCAGAGCCGAGAATGCCCTCGCCGCTGCCGGCGACCTCGATGTGGAGCCGCTCCTCGACGATGTCGATGATCTCGTCGACCACCAGACCCATCGAGCGGCCGTCATCGGCGAACACCAGGATCGGCTGGACGCCCGAGGTGGCGACGCTGACGCCGGCCATCTGCACCAGCGGCATCAGTTGATCGCGGTATTGCACCATATGGCGGCCGTTGGAGAGTTCGAGCTTCTCGGCGGCGATTTCCTCAAGCCGGGTCACCAGGGCGAGCGGCACCGCTTTGGGCCGCGTCGAGCCGGCGCGGAACACCAACAGCGAGGTCAATTGCTCGGCGGCGCTGGCGCGCATCGCCGCGTTCTCGTCGGCGATTTCGTGGCTGGCTTCGACCGAGGTCCCGAGCGCCTTGGCGATGCCGTTGGGATCGATGATCATGATCACCGCGCCATCGCCCAGAATGGTGTTGCCGGAGAACATCTCGATGTGACGCAGCTTGGTCGACATCGGCTTGACCACGATTTCCTCGGTGTGGAACACGCCGTCGACCACGATGCCGAAGGTCTGGCTGCCGACCTGGGTCACCACGATGAAGCCGTTTTCCGGATCGCTGGAGGAACCGTCGTCGATCTTGAGCAGCTTCTTCAGGTGCATCAGCGGCAAAAGCTTGTTGCGCAAGCGCAATACCGCGGTGTCCTTGATCCGCTCGATGCGATGCTCGGAATTGGCCCGCGCCCGCACCAGTTCGACCACAGCCAGTTGCGGGATCGCAAAACGGTTGCCGGCGGCTTCCACGATCAGCGCCGAGACGATCGCCAGCGTCAGCGGAATCTTGACGGTGACGCTGGAGCCCTGGCCGGCCACCGATTTGACGTCGATAGTACCGCCGATCTGGTCGATATTGGTGCGCACCACGTCCATGCCGACGCCGCGGCCGGACACGCTGGTGACCGCGGCTGCGGTCGAGAAGCCGGGCGCAAAGATGAATTTGTGGATCTGCGCTTCCGTCATCTTTTCAAGGTCGGCCTCGGTGACGAGGCCGTTGGCGACCGCCTTGGCCTTGATCCGCGCGGTATTCAGCCCGCGACCGTTGTCGGCAATGCAGATGATGATGTGGCCGCCTTCATGATAGGCCGACAGCCGGATCGTGCCCTGTTCCGGTTTGCCCGCGGCCAAACGCTCGGCCGGCGTCTCCAGCCCGTGATCGGCGGAGTTACGCACCATATGGGTCAGCGGATCCTTGATCAGGTCGAGCACCTGGCGGTCGAGCTCGGTGTCGGCGCCGTGCATCTCCAGTTCGATCTGCTTGCCGAGCTCGCTGGACAGATCGCGCACGATCCGCGGCAGCTTTTGCCAGGCATTGCCGATCGGCTGCATCCGCGTCTTCATGACGCCTTCCTGCAGTTCGGCGGTGACATTGGACAGCCGCTGCAGCGGCACCTTGAATTCGGTGTCCTCGTTGCGCCGGCTGATCTCGAGCAGCTGATTGCGTGTCAGAACCAGCTCCGACACCATCGTCATCAGGTGTTCCAGCGTGTCGACATTGACGCGGATCGACTGGTTGGCGACGCGGTCGCTATCGGATGCTTCCGGCTCGACAACGGTTTTCTTCAAGACAGGCTTTCCCTCCTTCGGCGGCGCCGGCTTGGGCGCGGGCGGTGGCGCAACCTCGGCTGCGGTCTCGCGGAAGGCGCGTTCGAGATCGTCGAGCGACACTTCGCCGGGGCGCAATTGACGCTCCAGCACCTGATAGGTCAGCGTGCCCTGCTCCATCGCGGGCTCGACCGGAGCGGCTGGCACGGACGCGACCGGACTAGCCGGCGCGGACATCGCCTGCATGCCCTGCTCGACCATCTGATGAAGCTGGACGATCAGATCCTGATCGGTGCCTTCCGGCTCCGCCTGTGTTGCCTCCAGCCCGGCCAGAATCTCCTTGATGCGGTCGATGCTGCTCAGGATCAGCGTGACGGCTTCGGCCGTCACCGGCATGCCGTCGCGGAATTTGCCCATCAGGGTCTCGCCGGCATGCGCCAGCGCTTCGAGACGCGGCAGCCCCAGAAAGCCGCAGGTCCCCTTGATGGTGTGAACCAGGCGAAAGATGTTATCCAGAATTTTGGCATTGTTCGGCTCCTGCTCGAACCGCACCAACTGATTATCGACCGTATCCAGGCTTTCGCCGGTTTCGGTCAGGAACTCCCGCAACAAATCATCCATGAAACAGGCCTTCGAACCCACCGGCGTACGATTTCGTTACGCCTTTCGGAGTTTGGCCAGCTTCTATGCAAAGCGTTTAATATTGGTTGAGCAATTGGAAAAGAACGCACTCAACAAAGAGATAAGGAAATTTCATGGAATTGAGGCGCCGGCTGTAAACCGCTGGTTAACCATATTTGCGCGCCCGCCCGCTCAGGAAGCGGTCACCACCACTGTATCGCCCTCGGGCGCCAGCACGACGTTCAATCCGCAGGCCTGCGCCAATAGCCGCGTGTAATAGGGCTGCACGGCATGGGCATCGACGCCCCCGGCATGGGCCGCCGCCAGCAGATCGGCGATATTTTGCGGCATGCGGGCGTTCAGCCCGCTGGCCGTGACGCGAAAGCCGGCTGGGTCGCCTTCGCCGACCGGATCGACCGTGAGCACGCCGCCGCGCGGAATGGTCTGCTGCGCAATCACCAGCATGTTGAGCAGCAGTTTGACCTTGTTCTTCGGAAGCAGCACGCGCGGCAGGTTCCACGCGATCGTGGTCTTGCCGTCCTCGATATGACCGCGCGCCATGGTCTGCGCGTCGCCGAGGTCGATCTGGGCGCCCGACGACCCCGCCGCGCCGAACGCCAGACGGCAGAACTGCAATCGCGCCGACGCGGTCTTGGCGCTCTTGCGGATCAGATCGAGCGCAAATTCGCGATCCTCCGGCTTGGGGTTGTCGTCGAGGACCTCCAACCCGTTGACGATGGCGCCCACCGGGCTGATGAGATCGTGGCAAACCCGCGAGCACAACAGCGCCGCAAGCTCGAGGGCATCGGGGGCGGGACCGGAAGACGACGTGCCAGACATAAGGTGTTCCTGGAAATCCGCAGCGCGGATGTGGCGAATCACGCAAGCTCGCTGGTTTGATACACTGCCAATGCGCGTGCTGCCAACACAGGCCCGGCGCAGATGCAGGACGGTCCTGCGTGGAGGGGCACCTTAGGGGCGTGCTTGTTCTGCCGTCAAACGTGTAGATAAAGGCAGGCAGACTGCAGATGAGGCCGGTCAATGAATAAGAAACATTCGTCAGGATCCGTGATCGGCCGCGATGCGGCGGCCCCACTCATGGAGCCCCTGACCGATCTGGTGATCCAGGCCGGTGCCGCCATTCTTGCCGTCAACCGGCGCACCATGAAGATCGGCGGCAAGGCCGACGGTTCGCCGGTGACGGAGGCAGATCTGGCGGCGGACCGGATCATCCGCCAAGGTCTTGCGCGGCTCGTTCCGGAAGTACCGACCCTGTCCGAGGAATGCATTCCCCTGGCGAAGCCGCCTTACGACGGCAGCTTCTTTCTGGTCGATCCCCTGGATGGCACCAAGGAGTTTGTCGCCGGCCGCAACGAGTTCACAGTCAACCTCGCGCTGGTGACGAACGGGACGCCGCTGTTGGGCATCATCGGCGCACCGGCGCTTGGACTGATATGGCGAGGCCTGGTCGGCCGTGGCGCGGAGCGGCTGACGACCCATGATGCGACGGCACGGGTGGCCGAGCCGATCCATACCCGCCGCATCCCCGCGCGCGGCACCCCCTGGATCGTCGCCGTCAGCCGCTCGCACGGAGATGCAAGGACCGAGGCCTTCATCGAAAGCAGACCCGGCGCGATTCGCCAGGCACTCGGCTCAGCGGTCAAATTCGGCCGTGTGGCCGAAGGCAGCGCCGATATCTACCCTCGCCTCGCCCCCACCAGCGAATGGGATATCGCGGCCGGCCATGCGGTCGTGACCGCGGCCGGCGGCAGGATCACCGGCGCGAAAGGAGCCGACTTGCTTTTCGGACAAGGGCGGGAAGATTTCATCGTGCCCGAATTCATCGCCTGGGGCGATCCTGCGGCGGCAAGCTGAGGGCGCGGGAGGTACCGACCCCGGCACACCCAGCTATTGGGCCAGCGTCTCCTGCAACTCAGGCCAGCGCAGGTTCGCGCTCTGCAGCACGCGCGACGGATCGGCCGCAAAGGCATCCCGGGTCTGCTCGCGGCCGAACAGGTATAGCCGCTGTTCCGAGATCAGCCAGAACCGCGGGTTACCCGCGACCGTAACCCCTCGCGCCAGGTCGATCGGGTCGTAGCCGCCATATTGGGGACCGTAAATGTCGGGATGGGCGACAAACGACGCGCGATCACTTTCATTGCGGAAACGCCAGACCGCACCCGCTTCGAAGGCCTCGAAATCCGCCAGACCGAGTTCGGGACGGGCGTCGGTAAAATACGCCACCGGGTCGAAACCCTCGATGGCAAGACCCGTGAAGCGATTCACCACCACCCGCTCGGTGGTCGCGGCCCGGGCCGCGAAAGGCAGGCAGGCCAGTCCGCCGAAACTCACCCAAACCAAGTTTACCGGGGCAAAACCCACCAGGCCTGCCAATGAGGCGATCAAGGCAATTCCGGGGCGAAGGAAATTTACCGAACCAGTTCTGTGTCTTTCCTGCCGTTCTGCCGTCATAGTTGATGCCGATAACATTCGAGTCGGGGGACGATGGACGCAACCTAAAGCCGTGTTGGTTGGAAACCGGTTAAGGCGGCGGCCATGATTTCGATACGCAGGGGTTCTTTGATGATTTTCGCCTCACGCCTTGCCGCGGTGACACTTGCCGCGATGATGTGCTGGACCGTGCCCGCATTCGCGCAGGAGCAGCCGCTGCCGCCGCCGCAGCGCGCCGCCGGCGCCAACAACTATGGGCCGGACGAACTGACCAGCGCCGGGCACCGGTTTTTCGGCAACGTATCGCGCGGCCTCGCCTCGGTGATCGAGCGCGCGGTCAGCCAATGGGGCCTGCCGAACGGCTACGTGCTCGGCGAAGAGGGCAGCGGCGCCTTTGTCGCCGGATTGAGATACGGCGAAGGCACGCTCTACACCAAGAACGCCGGCGACCTGCGCGTCTTCTGGCAGGGACCGTCGGTCGGATTCGACTGGGGTGGTGACGGCGCCCGCACCATGACGCTGGTCTACAACCTGCCCTCGACCAACGCGATCTACCAGCGCTTTGCCGGCATCGAAGGTTCTGCCTACATCATCGGCGGTTTCGGAATGACCGCGCTGACGGCGAATGGTATCGTGCTGGTGCCGATCCGGTCCGGTATCGGCCTGCGCCTCGGCGCCAATATCGGCTATCTCAAATATACCCCGCAGCCGACCTGGAATCCGTTCTGACCCGAGGGTTTCCAGCCGCCGGACCGCCCGGTCGGGATTCAGGTTAACGCGGCATTGGGCTGGCCTTTCCCCCGCTGCCCATGGCATTGTGATTAACGAAGCGTTTCCAATGTAGTGAGACTGCAGGTGGCGCGAACTTCGGATTCGAAGTAGCGGGGAGTTTCGTTGATGATCGAACCGATCATGTATCTGGCGATCGGTTTTCTGGTCTCGATGCTGTTCGGGCTGATGATCCTGCCGCTGGTGCATAACCGCGCGGTGCGGCTGACGACCCGGCGGCTGGAGGCGGCGACCCCGCTGTCGATGGCCGAAATCCAGGCCGACAAGGACCAGTTGCGGGCGGAATTCGCCATGTCGGCGCGGCGGCTCGAGATGAGCGTCGATCAGCTCAAGAGCAAGACCACTAGCCAGCTCGCCGAACTCGGCAAGAAAACCGACGCGATCAACCGGATGAAGCTTGAGCTTGGCGAAAAGAACGCCGCGATCTTTGCGCTCGAAGCCCGCGAGAAGGCGGTCAAGGAGCAGTCGCGCGCCACCGAAGAGGAATTCGCCGCCAAGACGGAAGCGCTGCTCTCTGCCGAGCAGGCGTTGAAGGACAAGCACAGCGAGCTTGCGAAGATCAATGCCGAACTGTCCGATCGTTCGATGATGGCGGACAGCCGCCAGGTCGAACTGGTCGCCGTGCGCGTCCAGATCGACGCGCTGCAGAACCGGGTCGGCGACGCCGAAAAGGAATTTGCCGCCACCCAGGCCCGGCTCGAACAGCAGCGAAGCGAATCCGCCGTCGCGACGCGCGAACTGACCGAGGCGCGGGGCCGCGTCGAAAACCTGAGCCAGCGCGTTACCGATCTCGATCGCCAGTTGATCATCCAGGTCAAGGAAGCCGAAATGCTCGGCAACCGCGTCAACGATCTGGAAGCGCGGCTTGCCACCCAGGGCAAGCTGCTCGCCGAGCGCGACTATGAGAATGCTCAACTGCGCCAGCTGCATGAGGCCGCCGAACGTGCCGCCAAGGAAGCACGCGATGAAATCGCCGCCACCAACAGCGGCAAATGGCCGGCGCTGGAAAAGCTGAAGGCCGAAAAGGCGGCGCTCGAGGACCAGCTCGGCGTGGCGCGCGACGAACGCGCCAAATTGCAGCGCGACATCAACGCGATCCAGCAGCAGGCCGAGAGTTCGTGGGCGACCGAGCGCATGGAAAATGCGCTGCTCCGCGAACGCATCAACGATATCGCCGCCGAAGTTGCCAAACTCGCGATGCAGCTCGAAGGACCGAATTCGCCGATC
This sequence comes from uncultured Pseudomonadota bacterium, assembly GCA_963729395.1. Lineage (GTDB taxonomy): Bacteria > Pseudomonadota > Alphaproteobacteria > Rhizobiales > Xanthobacteraceae > Bradyrhizobium. The sequence goes on from CAVSOS010000055.1 coordinate 13,580, forward strand.
GAGGCCATGCTGGCCGCCGAACCGGTGATTCCGGCCAGAGCCGCGCGGGGTGCCAACGGCGTCGCCGCCAATGCCGGCGTCTCCGAAGGCGGCGGCACCCTCGCCGAGCGCATCCGTGCGCTGCAGTCCCACGCCTCCCGCGCCCGCCGGCAACAGCCAGGTTGAGATTTCTTGACCCAGCCTTATGCGATTGACGCTTCGTAGCCCGGATGAGCGAAGCGACATCCGGGAACGGAAGCGACGTCGGCCCCGGATGTCGCGTTCGCTCATCCGGGCTACGAAATAACCGATTCGATTTTCAAACAGCTGATCCTGCAAACACAGCTTCACGTTCTCGCCGCGCATTTCGCGCGAGTTTTGCTCTAACGTCACGCCTTCTGAAGATCAGAGGGCGCAGGGAATGCCGGGCGCCCAACGCGCCCGCAGCCTCGCGTGTAGAAAAAAACACGCGAGTTAGTCACCACGGTCACGCCGGAATCACCCGGCATTCCCCGCG
>CAVSOS010000056.1:0-7307 GCA_963729395.1 uncultured Pseudomonadota bacterium
GCCGCAAAGTGCGGAAACTTAAGGTTTTCGCAATGAAGGCACTCGCCGAGCAGATCACCGACATCGACGGCATCAACATTTATGGCCGCGTGGTCGGCGTGCGCGGCCTGATGGTGGAGATCGCCGGACCAATTCATGCGATGTCGGTCGGCGCGCGCATCGTGATCGAGACCGGCGGCAATCGTTTCATCCCCTCCGAAGTCATCGGCTTTTCCGGCAACCACGCCGTGGTGATGCCGTTCGCCGGCCTCGAAGGCGTGCGGCGCGGCTGCCGCGCGGTGATCGCCAATGCCGCAAGCCAGGTGCGGCCTTCGCCGCTGTGGCTCGGTCGCGTCCTCAATGCGATGGGCGAGCCGATCGACGGCAAGGGCGCCCTGCCCAACGGTCCGTCGCCGATGCCGTTTCGCAGCTCGCCGCCACCGGCGCATTCGCGCAAGCGCGTCGGCGCGCCGCTCGATCTCGGTGTGCGGGCGCTCAATACGTTCCTGACCTGTTGCCGCGGCCAGCGGCTCGGTATCTTCGCCGGCTCCGGCGTCGGCAAGTCCGTATTGTTGTCGATGCTAGCGCGCAATGTCGATGCGGATATCACGGTGATCGGTCTCGTCGGCGAACGCGGGCGCGAGGTGCAGGAATTCCTGCAGGACGACCTCGGAGAAGCGGGGCTGGCGCGCTCGGTGGTGGTGGTGGCGACGTCGGACGAGCCTGCCTTGATGCGGCGTCAGGCGGCTTATTTGACGTTGGCGATCGCCGAATACTTCCGCGACGAGGACAAGGACGTGCTGTGCCTGATGGATTCGGTGACCCGCTTTGCGATGGCGCAGCGCGAAATCGGCCTGTCGGCGGGCGAGCCGCCCACGGCCAAGGGCTATACGCCGACCGTGTTCACCGAATTGCCGAAACTGCTGGAGCGCGCCGGCCCCGGGGTCGGCGCCGGCACCATCACCGGCATCTTCACGGTGCTGGTGGACGGCGACGACCACAATGAACCGATTGCGGATGCGGTCCGCGGCATCCTCGACGGCCATGTGGTGATGGAGCGCGCGATTGCCGAGCGCGGACGTTTTCCCGCGATCAACATTCTCAAGTCGGTGTCTCGCACCATGCCGAAATCAGCCGATCCGGCCTACCTGCCGACCATCACGCGGGGGCGTCAGGTGATGGCGACCTATGCCGACATGGAGGAACTGATCCGGCTTGGGGCCTATCGGGCGGGCTCGAGCGCCGAGGTCGACCAGGCGATCCGGCTGCATGAGCCGCTCGAGGGATTTCTGCGCCAGGCCAAGGACGAGGTGAGTTCCCTGGGTGACGGTTATCGGCAACTTGAGCAAATCCTCGGGAATTTGGAAACGGAACGCTAACTTTGTCAGGCCATCATCCCGTCACACAAGTAGAGATGCCGGTGGGGCCCCTGAGGGATACCGGTTCCGTCCCGCGTTCAGATTGGGACTTCTGGGGAGTATGAGTCGATGAAGTCACGTGAAACGCTAATCCGCCTGAAGAAGTTTCAGGTCGACGAGAAGCGCCGAAGGGTCGCCCAGATTGAAGGTATGATCGCCGACTTCCTGCGGATGTCGGTCGACCTGGAGCGCGAAATTCACACTGAGCAGGAGCGCGCCGGGATCAACGATCCCACGCATTTCGCCTATCCGACCTATGCCAAGGCTGCGATCCAGCGGCGGGAAAACCTGACCCGGTCCGCCGACGAACTGCGCATTCAGCTTGAAGACGCCAAGAGCATGCTGACCGAGGCTTTCGAGGAACTCAAGAAAGTCGAACTGCTCGACGAGCGCGACCAGGCGCGCGAACGTGCCGAGGAGAGCGCCCGCGAGCAAGCCGATCTCGACAGTATCGGCCTGATGCGCGCCCGCATCGGGGCGATTGCCTAGATCCACTCTCTTGCCGAACCACCGAACCCGGGCCGCGAGGTCCGGGTTTTTTCTGATGTCCACAGGCTCCTCGCCAGCGACTTGGTGGACTGGTTCGGCGCAAGATATGATACGACAAACTTGGACGGCCGCTCCCGGAGCACAGAAGCGGGTGGGCATCGCGATTTTGGGGAACACTGAATGCTGACGCCAGCTGAGCTGGTCTGGCTGATTGCCGCTGTAGCGAAGGGGGATGAGGCCGCGTTTGAGCGCCTTTATGCCGCCACGCGGGCGAAACTCTTCGGTGTGGTGCTGCGTATCTTGCGGCGACAGGATCTCGCGGAGGAGGTCATTCAAGAGGCGTATGTCAAGATCTGGAACAGTGCCGGACAGTTCAATCCCGGGCTGTCATCGCCGATCACGTGGATGGCTTCTATTGCCCGCAATCGTGCCATCGACATCGTGCGCAAACGGACCGAGGCCTCGATCGAAGAGGAGCCGGCGGCCATGGAAGTGGCTGCCGACACGCCGGATCCGCTGGCGCGCCGGGAGATGACGGAAGAGTTGAAGCGGTTGCTGGAGTGCGTTGGGCGCCTGGAGCCGGATCGGCAAAAGCTCGTGTTGCTGGCCTACTACAACGGCTGGAGCCGCGAGCAGTTGGCGGCCAAGTTCGCGACGCCGGTGAATACCGTAAAGACCTGGCTGCGTCGCAGCATGATGGACATCCGGGAGTGCCTTGGACTGGAGATGATGGCCTATAGCGAAGACCATATCGTGCTCGCTGCGGAATATGCCCTCGGCACACTCGATGCCGACGAGCGGGCGCAGGTCGAGACCATGATGTCCGTCGACAAGGGCTTCACGGCGATGGTCCAGGCATGGGAGCAAAAGCTCGGTGTGCTGAACCAGATGGTCGGGTCGATCGAGCCGCGTCCCGAGGTCTGGGACAAGATCCGAACCGCGGCGGGACTTTCCGCGCCGCAGGAGCCGCTGGTGCTTCCGCAGGCGGCACCGCCGCCGCCGGTCGCTCCGGAAATCAGCCAACCTGCCGCGGCGGTGGATAATTCCAACGTCATCGCGTTGTCCGCGAAGGTGCGGCGCTGGCGCAACATCGCCACACTGGCGACGGCGGTCGCTGCCGCACTGGTCGCCATGATCGGGGTTCAGGCCTATCGGCCGGATCTATTGCCGGAGGGCATTCGTCCGAAGCCGCGCACGCAGGTGGTGGAGGTCAGGATTCCGGCTGCTCCCGTGCCGGCGGCCCAGTATGTCGCCATCTTGCAGAAGGAGGGTGGCTCGCCGGCGTTCATCCTCACGGTTGACGGCGCGACCAAGAACTTCACGGTTCGCAAGGTCGGCGCCGCTGCCGAACCCGGCAAAAGCTTTGAGCTCTGGCTGATCTCTGACAAGCTGCAACGGCCGCGCTCGTTGGGCGTGATCGGCAGCGCCGACTTCACCGCGCGTCCGGTGCTGTCCGCGTACGATGCCGACACGATCAACGCGGCGACCTATGCGGTGACGGTCGAGCAGGCAGGCGGCTCGCCCGACGGCAAGCCGACGTCAGCGCCGGTTTATGCCGGCAAGCTGATCGAGACCGTGCCGCCGCCCGCTGCCGCGCCGTCGCCAGCCCACTGAATTTGGCAAGCGCGCATTCCGCCAGCGGCGTTTCCTGACTGAAAACCAGCCGGCTTGAATGTTTGTCACGGCAATGCGTTTGCCTGCAAAAGCCTCGCACAAAAAGAAAACGCCCGTGGGGAGCGGGCGTTTTCCGAAGAGCCAACTTGGGGGTAGTTGGGGTCTTCTACATACTCACGTGGCGACCTTGGGGGGCTGGTAAAGAGCCGCGTGAATTCACAAAATTCATTAGCGGACCATCGACGTGTTCGAACTCGTGATTGTCACGGCCTTGCCGGCCTTGATGACGCTTGCGCGGTCTGGTAGCCGTCGTCTGAATTGGTATGAGCCGAGATGCTGAAGCCCGCCACCGCGATAGCCGCAACCAGCGCAACGACCACAATCTTGAGGTGGGTCGTGCGATCTGCGCTATAGATCGAATGGTTCATCGGTAGCCTCCTGCCGTGCTGCTACTGCCGTTTCGGATTTGTCTCGTCCGTTCGCAGGCAGGTTCAACATCACGTCTCAGCAAACGTGGGGATTCGGCCTTTGGTTCCTAAGATGCGATCACAAGGCGGTGAAAAGACTTGAACGGCCGCGAGCGTAATCCGGCGCTTGGCCATCTATTCGGAGCATAACCTAGTCATTACAGCAGGTTATCGGAATTCAAGCATTTCGCGCCGCAACATGCCGCAAATCACATCAATCCGATAAAATCATTTGCCTGTGGCCGAAAAACCCTGCTTCGCCAGCCCGTTGGCGGGAGTGATTTGCGGCAGGAGGCCGCCCTTGGCCGCGGGGCTCTACACGCTTCCAACCGTCTTCAGCCGTGCCCGTGGATGGATTTCCGCCTGCGACAGAACGGTCGTTTGCGATCTGAAACGCTCCACCAGCGAACGCACGAACGGCCGGATCGCCGCCGAGGTGACCAGCACCGGCGCTTCGCCCTCGCGCGCGGCCTGCTCGAACCGTTCCCGCACCACGGTCATGAACTCGGACAGTTTGGAAGGCTGCATCGCAAGGCTGCGCTCCTCGCCCTGGCCGACCAGCGATTCGGCAAACGCCTGCTCCCACTTTGCCGACAAGGCGATCAGCGGCAGATAGCCGTTGCCGGTGGTGTTCTGCGCGCAAATCTGCCGGGCCAGCCGGGCACGAACATGTTCGACCATCGTCGCCGGGTTGCGCGAAAACGCCAGCGCGTCGGCGATGCCTTCGAGAATGGTCGACAGGTCGCGGATCGAGATCCGCTCGGCGAGCAGGAGCTGCAGCACGCGCTGAATGCCCGAAATGGTGACCAGGCTCGGCACGATATCCTTGAGCAGTTCGCCTTGCTCCTTCGGCAGGTCCTTCAGCAGTTTCTGCACCTCGCCATAGGACAACAGGTCCGACATGTTGTTCTTGAGCAGCTCGGTGAGATGGGTCGACAGCACGGTCGCCGCATCGACCACCGTATAGCCCTTCAGCGATGCTTCCTCCTTCAAGCTGGCGTCGACCCAGGTCGCCGGCAGTCCGAACGTCGGCTCGATGGTGTGAATGCCGGGCACGCCGACCTGATTTCCGGCGGGGTCCATCACCATGAACTGGTTCGGCCAGATCCGCCCGGTGCCGGCATCGACTTCCTTGATCTTGATGATGTAGGTGTTGGCTTCCAGCTGCACATTGTCGAGAATGCGCACCGCCGGCATCACAAAGCCCATCTCGACCGCGAGCGAACGGCGCAGCGCCTTGATCTGCTCGGTCAGGCGGTCGGTGCCGTCGGGGCCGTTGACCAGCGGCAGCAGCGCATAGCCGAGCTCGATCTTGAGGTCGTCGATCTTCAGCGCCGTCGCGATCGGCTCTTCGGCCGCAGCGCTTGCCGCTGCGGCGGCCGCCGGTGCCGCGGCAGCGGCGGCTTCGGCGGCCTTGGTGGCGCGATTGCGCTTGCGCGCCGACCACGCCAGGGCCGCGGCGCCGCCGCCCAGCAGCAGGAACGGGATCATCGGAATGCCCGGCAGCAGCGCCAGCACCAGCATCACGCCGGCCGACATGCCGAGCGCCTGCGGATAGCCGGAGAGCTGTTTCATCAGCGCCTTGTCGGCCGCACCGCTGACGCCCGCTTTCGAGACCAGCAGGCCCGCCGCAGTGGAGACGATCAGCGCCGGCACCTGGGTGACCAGACCGTCGCCGACGGTCAGCAGCGTGTAGCTGTGCGCGGCCTCGCCGAAGCTGAGGCCCTGCTGGGCCACGCCGATGATGATTCCGCCGATGATGTTGATGAAGACGACGAGCAGGCCGGCGACCGCGTCGCCGCGCACGAATTTCGAGGCGCCGTCCATCGCGCCGAAGAAGCCGCTTTCGTCTTCCAGCGCCTTGCGGCGCTCCTTGGCGACTTTCTCGTCGATCAGCCCGGCGGAAAGATCGGCGTCGATCGCCATCTGTTTGCCCGGCATGGCGTCGAGGTGGAAGCGCGCCGCGACTTCGGCGATGCGGCCGGAGCCCTTGGTGATGACGACGAAATTCACGATCACCAGGATCGCGAAAACGATAATTCCGATGACGAAATTGCCGCCCATCACGAAATTGCCGAACGCCTCGATGACGTGGCCGGCGGCATCGGAGCCTTCATGGCCGCGCGACAGGATCAGCCGCGTGGAGGCGAGGTTGAGCGAAAGCCGCAGCATCGTCGAGATCAGCAGGATGGTCGGGAACGACGAGAATTCCAGCGGCGCCTGGATGAACAGCGACGTCATCAGGATCAGGATCGACAGCGTGATCGAGATCGCCAGAAAGAGATCGAGCACGATCGAGGGCAGCGGCAGGATCAGCACCACCAGGATGGTGAGGATGCCGAACGCCAGCGCGATATCGCCGCGCCGCAGGATTTTGCCGATGTCGCTGAAACTTGGAAAGTCCGGTCCCCGGTGCTGACGCCCTGACCTGCCGTGACATCGACCATGGTTGCTGCTTCCCCCCGCGCATGCCGGCCGCGGGCGCCAAACGTCTGCGCGGCGGCCGAAGGGCCACCGTTTCGAAAGTGAGGCACCGCACTGGCGTCCACGGGCACTCCCCCGTTCTACGCGACCGACGACACTCGACTTCACTGGGCAATTTTTGCCCGGTTTATGGTTAGGAAAGGGTTAACGGGGCCTTCCGCGCCCTCAAGATGCCTGCACATCGGGAACTCTCGGGATTTCGCGGTCCGATGTGGTGCATCGCTCCGGAATGACGAGAAACACGGCACAATTCATTCTGTTGCACTGCATCTGCATGCCCAATATCGCGCCATGTTGCTTGACCCGGGAGCCGCCGGCGACGAAGTTGCGGCCGTGCTGGCTCCCTCCGATTCATCGACAAATTCGCCGCTTTTCACCCCGGACTCCGGTCAGGCGTGGGTCAGGCTTGCGCTCGCGCTGGTGATAGGCTCGATCGGCAGCGTCGGCATGTGGTCGGTGGTGGTCGTGCTTCCCGTGGTGCAGGCCGAATTCGGCGCGACGCGCGGCGACTGTATCGCTGGCCTTCACCCTGACCATGCTCGGCTTCGGCCTCGGCAGCGTCGCGGCCGGCAAGATCACCGATCGCTTCGGGATCATCATGGCGATGGGGCTCGGCATCGCGGTCCTCGGGTTGGCCTATGTCGGCGCCGGGCTTTCGACCACGTTGTGGCAATTCATTCTGATTCATTTTCTGATCGGCCTCGGGACCTCGGCGACGTTCGCGCCGCTGATGGCGGAGGCCTCGCACTGGTTCGACCGCTATCGCGGCCTTGCGGTGACCATTGCTGCCAGCGGCAATTATATCGGCGGCGCGATCTGGCCGCCGGTGCTCAATTGGGGGATTCAGACCTCCGGC
>CAVSOS010000057.1:0-85153 GCA_963729395.1 uncultured Pseudomonadota bacterium
GCGCGAAGCATCTGTCTGCCGCCCGAGTTACCTCTCAGTTCCGTCGCTGCGATTGCGGCCGCCGCGCCACAGGTCGAGATCGAAGTGTTTGCATTCGGCCGAGCGCCGCTCGCCATCTCGGCGCGATGCTACCACGCGCGGCTGCGCAAGCTCTCCAAGGACAATTGCCGTTTCGTCTGCGCCGCCGACATGGACGGGCTGCCGGTAAGCACGCTCGACGATGAGAGCTTCCTGGTCGTGAACGGCGTGCAGACCCTTGCGCACATGTGTACCAACTTGATCGCTGACACGGATGACCTCGCAAAGGCCGGCGTCGCCTCCCTGAGGCTCTCGCCGCAGCATTGCGACATGGTGGAAGTTGCCCGCAGCTTCCGCGATGTGCTCGACGGCCGCATTTCAACCGAAGAGGGTCTTGCGAAACTGGACTTGATCTATCCGGATGTGCCGATGAGCAACGGCTTTCTCCGCGCCGCCATGGGATAGCACAAGGCGTCCCCTCCGACCGGTTTCTTCCGACTGACCTTGCCATCAAACCCTCGCAGGCGCCGGATGACGAGGTCGATGTTCCATGCAACGTTCGCAGGGCAAAGCGGAGCTTCTCGGCGGAGGCTAGTTCCGACCGTCTGCGAAGCCTAGATCTGCCTTGGCTTCCGGACTCATCATGTCCGGTGTCCATTGGGGATTATAGGTCAGATTGACGTCGACAAATTCGATGCCAGGTACGCACCACGCACTGCTGGCGGCGCCATCCTTCAGATAGCCGGTCGCCGGGCAGCCCATTGTCGTGGTGGTCATGGTAATCCGAGCGCTGCCGCCATCGTCGACGGCGATGTCGTAGACGAGCCCGAGATCCACGATGTTGTGGCCGAGCTCCGGATCGATCACCCCGCGAAGGGCATCCCTAATCTGTTCGACGAGTTCCTCGCTAGAGGCTGTGCTCATGTCGCCACCCCCTGCGCGGCATTGACGCGCACGAGCACCTTGCAGGTCGATCCGTCGGCCTCGAAGCCACCGCGCCGTTGGTGGCCGCGCTTCGCCGGCTCGTGCAGGCGGAGTTGCCGCTGCAGAAGCAGGCCTGGTATTTCGTCGCGGCCACCTTCGATGCGCGAACCGGCCGTGCCACCCTCTACCAAGAGGGGGTTGTGAACCGCCTGCTGAGCAAGGTCGCGGCGGTCGACTACCGTTCGCACGTGTCGGAGGTGTTCCGGTTCAGGCAGGACAACCTGCCCGATACGCCGTTCATCGTGGCCGGCTCGCGCGACTGGCACGCGCTGCGCGGACACTTCGTGTCGCAGCTCTATTGCGGGAAGATTGATCGCTGCGGCGTGTTCGATCGCCCGTTGGGACGCGAGGAGCTGGATGCGATCCGCGCGGGCGAGCCGCCTCCGTCGTACGGCATGGTGGCCTATTGGGACACCACGAAGGGGTACACCGATCGCGGCATCGGCGACCTCGTGGTCGACATCGGACCAAATCGCCTCGACGCGAACGGCTACAACAGGCCCGTGCGTGCGCAGACCGGCTACAACTGGAACGGCCGCAACGACTGCCTCCGTCTCGCCCCGCATGAATATGGCGGCATCGAATTCCATGCCGATGCAATGATCGACAGCAACTGGAAGGTCACAAAGACGCTCGCTCTGCCTGAAACGCTGCGCAGCGGCGCCTACGCAATGAGGGTACGCGGCGGCGACGGCACCGGCCTGGCCAAAGAGTACATCGTCTTCTTTGTCCGGCCGCGCGTGCCGACGGGACGCATCGCTCTCCTGTTTTCCACGGCGACCTATCTCGCCTATGCCAACGAACGTTTCGCGACCGACGGCCATATCGTACAGCCGATGGCCGGTCAGCCGCCGACGATCTGCGAGGTCGACATCGAGATCTACGAAAATCCGGAATTCGGCGGGGGCTGCTACGACTTGCACGCTGACGGCGCCGGCATCTGCTACTCGAGCTATCATCGCCCGATGGTGAACATGCGGCCGAAATACCGCATGGCTGCGTTCGACCTGCCCTGGAATTTTCCAGCAGACCTTTCGATCCTGGCATGGCTCGAACACAAGGGGTACGACTACGATGTTTTGACCGATGAAGATGTTCATCTGGAGGGTGTCGCAGCAATGGCCCCGTACGCGTGCATTCTGAATTACACCCATCCGGAATATCATTCCGAGCGCATGCTCGATGCGCACGAGGATTACATCGCAGGCGGCGGACGCTTCATCTGCATGGGCGCGAACAGCTTCTGCTGCAATGTGGCGTTTCGTGACGACGAGCCGTGGATCCTGGAGTGCCGCAAGACCGGCGGGCACTGGATAGCCTGGGCGGCACGGCCGGGCGAGTACCACCTCGCCACGACCGGGCAGATAGGCGGGATTTGGACCGGCTTCCAGCGCTGGGGGCAGAAGCTGGTCGGCAATACGTTCGCCGGCGAGGGCTTTGCCCATAGCCAGCCTTACCGGCGCATGCCGGACAGCTACGATCCCGCACTGGCCTGGATCACCGAGGGAATCGAGGGCGAGCTCATCGGCGATTTCGGCCTCGGCAACGGTGGAGCGGCCGGCATCGAGATCGACTGCTACAAGCTGGGGTTCGGCACGCCGCCCAACACCAAGATCATCGCATCTTCGGGCGGCCATCCCGACAACTACATCGCTCACGACGAGGAAGGGGCCCACGCGCATCAGGGTTTCAGCGGGACGCACAACTACATCCTGCGGGCCGACATGGTTTACTTCGAGGCGCCGAACAACGGCGCGGTGTTTGCGAGCGGATCCATCGCATTCGGCATGGCCCTGCCGATCAATGGCTTTGAGAACAATGTCTCTCAACTCTTAAGCAACGTCGTGAATGCGTTTGTTAAGCCAGGTCCGTTGCCGACACGTACGGCCGACGAGCGATTCGTGTTGATATAAGACTGGGCCGCGGACGCCTCACTGTCAGGTCAACGACGGCCGCAATGAAAGATATTCATTGCGTTCAGAACGTGGGAATTGCGCACTTCAGACGGCCACGACCAGCGAATGTCGGTATCGGTGGTTGCGCCTCCCCGCAACCAAGATTTGATAGAAATATCAGTGAATTAGCCCGCCTCTGGCGGGCTTTTTCATGCGTTACAAACCGTTCTCAGACTGTACGAAAGGAAACCGTTGTTTCGCAATGAGTTAGTTAGCGTCGTTCCGCGACGGATTCCAAACCGCTCGCAAAAACTCCACGGCACAAAAATGGCACAAAATGGCACAAAAATTTTGAGATGAAATCAGCTTTCTCGGACCGCATTTTCGTCCTTACCCGCAATGGGCCGATGCTGAAATTCTCGACGAAAAAATGAGTGCAAAAGTGGTGAGAGTCCGGATTGCCAGGGCGAGCTCCATGCGCTCGCTCATTGGAAGCTGCTTGTTCTCGTCGGGAACCGCATGCCTTGCACCAAGGTGGGGAGATGATTGACGCTCTGAGCCGGATTGCATGACTGAGGACGAAAGGGTTTTAAGAGGCTTCGCTTTCTTCGAGGCGGGCCTGCACTTCCGTCACAAATCGCGATGGGTTGTGACCTGAAAAGACCATGTGAACTTCCGCCTTGGCCCGCGTAAATCCGACGTAAAACAGGCGACGAGAACTCCTGAAGTTGTTTCGGCCTCACATTGTTCCAGGGAATTTTGCCTTGATCCATTGCGAACAAGATGACTACCGTGAATTCCCGTCCCTTGGCGCTGTGTAATGTAGAAAGATTGATGCGATCAGCACTAATGCCCTTACCGGAAAACTGCGACAGCGTCATTTCGCTCAAATCCGGCGTGCCTTCGATTTTGTTCATGAAAGCCGCTAGTGTTTCCGCTTCCTCGGCAATCGTCCGACATCCGTCACAGAACCCATCGATAAACGCTTCCCGCATTTCCGAAAACCAGGAATGCGCTCGGGCCGCTTCATCTCGTCTCTGCCAGAGGGTGTCCATAAGAACACGCTGAAATTCCAGACGCTGGGTTTCAGTCCGGATGACTTCTGAAAAAATCCGGCGCCCCTCGCTAACGAGTTTGCTAAAGCGGGGTTCGCCCTCTCGCCAGCCGCCGGAGCCCCACGCCGCACACATTTCGAGCCAGCGCATCAGGTGGCTTGACCTTGGATAGAGCGCGTTCCCGTCTGTGCGGATCGTCTCATACTTGTGCGAATGGGCTGCATCTCTAACGATGTCTCCGATTGCGGCAGTGGGATACAGAATAGCCACGTCGCCCATCTTCAAACCGCGATTACGTTTCCGGGCTTCCGGCAGCAGTTCAGAAAAAACTTTGTCGGCCTGCTCTTCAAGCGTTCCCTCCAACGGATGAAAGAATACAGTTCCCTGGTGCGCTCCTTCAGGAGCCGAATAACCCCGCTCCTCTCCGAGCGCATATCCGGAAGCCGTTACGATCCGCGATCCGCTCCGATAGTTCAGTTTGAGGGTTACGACTTCAACATCCTCGCGCTTCGAAATTTTCTCGAGATTTGACGGGTCAGCGCCGGTGAACCCATAGATGGACTGGTCTACATCGCCGACGGCAAAAAGCCGAATGCCGGTGCTGAAACAGAGCCCCATAACCATCCTATGGAGTGCAGTTCCCAAATCCTGATATTCATCGACGGCCAAAACGGGATATTTTGCGAGAATGGCCCGTTGTAGCCACTTATTGTCTCGAAGCGCACGAACGGCGAGGAGCGGCATATCGTCAAAATCGATGACGTTTCTGAGCCGAAGTTGAGTTTCGTAGGCCTCCACCAACCTGGCCAATTGCTCATCCTGAGCCAGCCATTCGGGCGACGACCGATCCAGGGTGTAACGCCGGTACACCCCCATCCGCATATTCCAGTTCTGAGGGTTTTCGGGACCTCCGATGACGTTCCTGAACGCATCTTCAAGAGCTCCGCGCTGTTGAGCGCGCGTCGCAATCTTAAATTCCTCCGGCAAACCTAATTTCGCGACCTTCGCATAGGGAAGGACAATTTGTCTGAGCGAAAAAGAATGTTCGGTGCCGATGAATACCCGACCGGCTGACTCAATTCCGAGCTTGTCGAGCCGGAGCTCTAGCTCGCGCGCACATTCATTGTTGTAAGTTATACAAGCGACACCGCGAGGAGCGTCCACATCCTCAGCCAGCATACGCGCGAGTTTCAGCGTGAGCGTCTTTGTCTTTCCGCTGCCGGGGCCGGCCAAGACGACACAATGTCCGGTCGAAGTCATAGGCTGCCCACTGTCCTTCATTGTCGCGAAGGTCTTCGGACGCTCGTAAGTACAGCCCGACTCTCAGACACGGGCGGCAACGAATTTGATGGCGCGCGCAATATAGCCAGGCGGATCGACGTCCGTGACACGGGCAGCTAGCCGCTGCGCAAACCGTCCTTGGTCGTCTTCGAAATCCTTTAGCTCGACGATCACCTCGATAACGTCTTCCGACCCTGGTTTATCGAGGCCATCCCAAAAGTCGGCGATCATAAGTTGCCGCGCGCAATCTGGCAGCGACGCATCAAAAATCAGTCTGAGAGCGTAGAGTAGATTACTTTTTCCTACCCTGTTCTCGCCAACAACAACGACATTGCCTGACAGTGCGACGTCAAGTTCAGAGAAATTGCGGAAGTTCGAAATCGCAATCCGCGAAAGGTACATGCTTCGTCACCCATCTAATAGCGGCGACTTTACGTAGAAAAAGGACTCCATGCAACCAAGTCGACGGCATGGGCGCAATATAGTGGATGTTCAGGTCATCGGCAGTTATTTGTCGTCGTCCTGCCTGATGAACTAGGCAAGCAGCACTAACGCGTGCTCGATGCGCGCTCGGTCACGGCTTGGACAAGGAATCCGGCGCTGTCTTGCGCACGCGCGCCTTGAGACCGGAGCCGGAGAGAACGACAACATCGTTAGAGTTTTCCAGCCCATCCCCTGATCTCGGCAAGTATCTCATCGAAGGTCGGCTTGTCCGCGTAATAAAGGGCGCTACCACGTTCGTAGGCTCTTGCGTACAAGGTTCGCGTTTTGGTGTCGCTCAGAAGGAAGGCTTGGTTCTCGGCGATGTTTTGATTGTCACCTTGCCGGAAGCGCGCCTGCTTGTGAGCCTTGTAGGCTTCAGTGCCAATGAATTTCTGAACCGTGGGCTGTTTGAGCAGCTCATAAATATCGTAGTAGTGCCGCATGAATTCGACAGGATCGCTGTCATCCGCTTGCTGATTGCGGAATTTGGTCGAGACCGTCTGAAGTTTTTCGACGAAGGTGTGGCCGGCATCATAGCAAGGCACCGCCTTCGCACGGTTGTCGATGATGTCGACCTTGCCGGCGGCGTAATCATACGTCCAAGAGCTGATGTCTTTCGGTGTATTGGGAGCCACGGTGTCAAAGCCCACTTCGAGTAATACGCCTTCCCGAAGTCCGTCCAGCGCTTCGGTTACGCTTTCGTAGTTCAGCCGGATGCCGGCACCCCTGTAGTTGGGGGTGTCATCAAAGGCCGTGTCGCGCTCGACGCCTGAGATGCCGTCGATCTTGATCGATTGCGCGAGCCAGTCATAAAAGTCCGTTCGCGTCTTGATCTGCGCCGGGCTGTTCTGGTTCTTGCCAGTCGTCACGTCGCGACCGGCCGGAGGCTCGATGAGAATATCGATGTCCTCCGAAAACCGGTTGATGATCTGATGGCCCTTCGAGAGCGACGTGCCGCCCTTCAACTGGAATTTGAAGCCGAGTTGCTGAAGCCCATACAGGCAATGCATGATCCAATAGTCTTTTTCGACCAGCGCGGGATCAATGCCCTTCTCTTCCGCCACGATCCGGATCAGGTCCGCAAACTGCGGATGATTGTGGAGGAAATCACGCGGCATGGTGCAGTTCGTCCGGTCGCAATGCGCGTTCGAAGAATTTCTTCGTCCTTTCGTTTCCGTACTCGCGAACGGCGTGGCGCAGGCGTGGGCCACCCGACGACGCGGCGCGTACCATCACGCGCTTCAAGACCTCGTCCTTCGCCTCCGCAAGCTGGCCGACGTTGTTGACGAGGTCGACCAGCAAGAACTCCTTCGTCAGCGATTTTGGAAAACGCGGCTTCATACGAAAGGCGAATTTGCGTCCGCCGAGCTGAAACTCGCCGTGCCGCTTGTGATTGTAGACAACTGTTTTGTCGTAAAGCTGCGTCGTGCCCACCCCGAGACTGTTGTAGGCATTCGGCGAAGCCAGCAGAAACCGGTCATCCCTCAAAAACGCGCTCACGACATCCTTGTCGGAAGCAGGTGCCGGACCGAAGGCTGTTTCCTTCGGATAGGCATAGAGCCCGCCCGAAAGCTTCTTCAGGATGCCCTGCTCGACGAGCTGTTTGAGATGACGATCGACGGACGTTGACCAGCGCGTCAGTTCCTCGCGCCGATAGGCGCGGCCTGGCTTCAGGTGTTTCTTGAGTTCGTCGAGCTTGGTCATCTTAATAATATACGCTCTAAAAGTCATTTTTGCAAGTTATTTCATAGAAAAATCATGCAAAGTTGACTGCAAGATATTGTAGATATTGATCTTTCTTATCAATTCGGCGCCGGATCAGCCCAACTCAGCGTCAGCCCATCGGCCGCGGGAAGTTTCGCGGCGTCGACATTTGTTGTTCCCTCAGCTTCCGGCCGCCGACTGCCTCGGCGTAACGCCGTATCGCATCCTGTAGCTCGCCAAGAAATGCGACTGATTTGCGAAGCCGGAGCGATAGGCCACTTCACCGATGTTGATCCGTTCGCGTCCGCCGCCGGCCAGGATCGTCTGATGAGCGCGCTGCAGCCGTGCATCGAGGAGATACTGGCCAAACGAGAATCCGTTGGCGTGAAAAATCTTGTGCAGATAACGCACCGAGATCCGATGTTCGGAAGCGGCGATTTCCGGCGTCAGGTCATGCCTGCCGAGATTAGCTTGGACGAAGGCGCAGATGCGGCTGAAAAGCAGCGCGCTCAATTCGGGGCGCGTCATCGGCAGCATGCCGCCGTCACGGCCAAGCTCAAGCATCAAACAGATCAGGTCGACGAGCGTCTGCTCAAGCTTGGGAGCGCTCTCGTCGGGTTTCAGCCGCAGCACTTGCTCGCTCAGCGTCAGCACCGCCGGGATCAGATACGGATTGGCGAAGCTCGCTGTGCCGCAGAGATCGTCGAGCGCCGATGTGCGATTCAGCAGACTTTCGCGCTTGATCTTGATGGTAATGTTTTCCGAGCCGTCGGGAACATCGACGACATAGGGTAAGGCGGAGTTGAGCAGAAACACGTTCCCCGGCAGCACGATATCCTGGCGCCCGCGTTGTTCGAAACGCATCGGCTTTCGGGTTGGAAACAGGAAGACGAAGTCCTCGGCCTTGTCGGCCTTGGCAGCTTCCTTCCTGCGTGTGACCCGCTGGGCATCTGCCTTGAAGTTGGATATGCCCATGATTTCCGATTGCCAGTCGATCAACTGGCCGTTGAGTTTTTCGCTATGATCGGATTTGATGTCCAGCCGGTAATAGACTTCGGCCATGGCCTGACGCCAGGCCTCGACGCTCCGCGCGCCCGGCAACTGAATTGTCGAGAATGAAAAGCTCTGGGCCATTGGCACCCTCCACGCGCAAGACCTAAAACCCATTATTTTATTCAAGAATTATGCCAGCGACGTGGGGCGACGTCAGCACCAAAATGGTGCGCTTTGGCAACAAAGACCGTGCGCTCTGGCAAAAGACAGCGGTTTCCACATCCCCTTAACCTTCCCCGCATCGTCGGCAATGAGGCTGACGAACTCGAGAACCTTGAGGTTGGGGATGAGCGGGAAGCTGACACGTCGACATATTCTGAACCTGGCCTCCGCGGGCGCCGCAGCGGCAACCTTCCCCGCACCCTTCGTGTCGGGTACTGCCCGTGGCGCGTCGTCGGAGCCGATCCTGATCGGGCTGCCCACCGCGCAGACAGCGCAGGCCGGGGTCGCCGATCACCAAGATTATCTCAACGGTACCACGCTGGCGATGGAGGAAATCAATGCCGCCGGTGGTGTGCTCGGCCGCCAGCTCAAGCCCGTCGTCGTCGATATCGATCCGCTCTCGCCGGAAAGCGGCCAGGTCGCGATCAACAAATTGATCGACGCCAAAGTTCATGCGATGTCGTGCGCGTTTGTGTTCACGCCAGTGCCGGTCGCGGACGTATCGGTAAAATACAAGGCGCCCTTCCTCTGGGGCCTGACGCAGCGGAATTTCACCGACATCCTGAGCAAGGCTCCCGAAAAATACGGGCACATCTTCCAGACCGATCCTTCCGAAGTGCACTACGGCTACACTTTTCCGGTCTTTCTCAAGGCGATGAAGGAACAGGGCGTCTGGAAACCGTTGAACAACGGCGTGCACATCGTGCAGGAGCAAATCGCCTATAACCAGACCATCTCCAAGGCGCTGCAGGCCTCGCTGCCGAAGAGCGAATTCAAGCTCGCAGGCATCACCGACATTCAATATCCGGTGCAGGACTGGGGCTCGGTGATTCAGCAAATCAAGAAGATCGGCGCCGGTGCGGTGATGATCGACCACTGGGTTGCCGCCGAATACGCCGCCTTCGTCAAGCAATACAGCGCCGATCCGCTGAAAGGCACGCTGGTCTATCTGCAATACGGCCCCTCGCAGCCCGAATTCCTCGAGCTTTCCGGCCCGGCCGCGGAAGGCTTTGTTTGGAGCACGGTGCTCGGCGTCTACGCCGACGACAAGGGCAAGGCTTTCCGTGCCAAGTACAAGAAGCGTTTCCCGGGCATCATGGGGCTTTGCTACACCGGCAACGGCTACGACGTGACCTACTATCTGAAGGCGGCGTGGGAAGCGGTCGGCGATCCCGGCAACTTCTCGGGCGTGAGCGACTGGATACGCAAGACACCCTTCCGCGGCGTCTGCGGCTACATGAGCATGAACAACCCGTATCAGGAGTGCGCGCACTATCCTGACACGGGCGACGCGATCGGGTCCGCCGATGTCGACAAGGGTATGGCGCAGCTCTTCTTCCAGGTGCAGAACAACGAACACAAGATCATCTATCCGGACGTGCTCCGGGAGACTGCGCTGCGCAAGGCGCCGTGGTGGTGAGGACGGACCGGACCCGATGTCTGCTCCCATCTTCTCCTGCCGGGACGTCGCGCTTGATCTTGGTGGCCGCTCGATCCTGCGCGACATTTCGCTTGGCCTCGGGCCCGGCGAGGTGCTCGGCGTCATCGGTCCGAACGGCGCGGGGAAGACCAGCCTGTTCGAGGTGCTGTCCGGGCGAATCCCGCCAAAACAAGGATCGATCTTCTACCGGGGCGAGAATATCACGGCGCTGCCGCTGCATCGCCGGGCGAGGCTTGGTATCGGTCGCACTTTTCAGACCCCGGTCGTGCCGGAGGAGATGACCGTCGCCCAGATCCTGAAGGCCGCGCGTCAGGCCTATAAGCCATATCTTACCCCGGACGATTCCGAATGGGGGGCGGGGCTCGTCGATCTGCGGGTGCCGGGATCGGCAATCGCCGAGCAATTGGACACGCTGGATCGGCGCAAGCTTCTGCTGACCTGCCTGCTGATGCGAAGGCCGGCGATCCTGCTGATGGATGAGCCCGCGGCGGGTCTCATCAATTCGGAAATCGATGAGTTCGACGAGATCATGCGCGTGCTCGCCAAGGAGCTCAACATCGCGATCATTCTGGTCGAGCATCGCATGGAGTTGCTCGACACCATCGCCGATCGCGTCATGGTGATGGATGCCGGCGAACTGATCGCGGAGGGATCGCTCGACGAGATTCTGCGCAATCCGCGCGTCAAGGCCGCCTATTTCGAAATCGACGCAGCCGAAGGGCTCCATTGATGGGTCCCGGCACCGATCGCACTAAGCAACCGGTTCTCGACGTGCACGGGCTTTCGGCCGGCTGGGGCCCGATGCGCGTCATCCACGATCTCGACTTGGCGGTGTTTTCCGGCGAACGCATCGGTCTTGTTGGTCTGAACGGCCATGGCAAGTCGACCTTGTTCCAGGCCATCGCCGGGTTGACCGGCTGGCAGCGCGGTTCGATCAGGCTCAACGGTTTCGAGGTTGGGCGCACCAGGAGCCAGGGCCCCGGACGCTACACCCACCAGATTGTCCGCCGCGGGCTTGGGCTCATTCCACAAGGCGACGAGATCTTTCACGGATTGACCGTCGAGGAACATCTCGACAGCGGCGCCTTCACCAAGCGGGCCTGGGCGGAGCGTGCGGAGCGCAAGCGGCGCATCCTGCGGATCTTTCCGCCGCTTGAAAAGCTGATGAAGATCGCGGTTGGGCGGCTGTCCGGCGGCGAGCGGCGGATGGTCGCGATCGGACGCGGTCTGATGTCCGATGCCGATCTGTTTCTGGTCGACGAGCCGTCGCTGGGCTTAGCGCCAAAGATCGGCAAGTCGGTGGTGGAGGCCTTGATGGCGGTCGATCTCGGCTCGTCCGCCATGGTGATCGCCGAGCAGAATGTCGCGCTGCTGCAGGGCCGCGTCGACCGGATCATCGGTATGCATGCCGGCAAGCTGAAGGGTGAGGCGTCGGCGTCGTCCCGAAGTTTTGGCACGGAGCGAGCAAAATGAACTGGAGCTTCGTCGTCTCCAACGCGATCACGCTGGCCTGCATTTATGGCACGCTGGCGATCGGCATATCCGTGACCTGGTCCAGTCTCGGCCTCGTCAACATGGCTTATGGCTTCATCTTTGCGCTGTCCGGGTATGGCGCCTGGCTCGCCAGCGTCAATATCGGTCCCAATCCGGCGATCGTGATGGCAGCCGGAATCCTGACCGGAGCGGTCGGCGGCCTCATCGTCTGCCTGATCGCATTCATCCCCATCCACGACAAGCCGAACTTTCCGCTGCGGGCGCTGATTGCAACGCTTGCGATCAGCCTGGTCGGAAACCAGGCGCTGCTCTGGTATTTCGGGCCACGCGCGAAATCACTGCCGCGCCTGTTCGGTAACTGGAACGCCGACATCTTCGGCGTGGTCGTCACATCAGACAAGCTCGGCGCGTCGGTCTCGGCGATCGTGCTGCTTGCCGCCATCCTGTTATGGATGCGCTCGAGCCGACGCGGGCTCGAAATTCGCGCGATGATGATGAATCCCCATGCCGCCTCGATCGTCGGCATCGGCGTGCGTCATACCGGCCTCTCGGTGATGGCGCTGACCGGATCGCTCGCGGGCCTTGCCGCGGTCTTACTCGCCCAGACCTATTATGTGGCGCCCTTCAGCGGTATTACGCCAATGATCAAGGGGCTGAGCATCGCGCTGGTAGGCGGGCTCGGCAGCGTGCCGGGCGCGATCATCGGCGCGGTTCTGCTAGGGGTGAACGAGGCGCTGACCTCGACCTTGCTGGGTGGCCAAT
This sequence comes from uncultured Pseudomonadota bacterium, assembly GCA_963729395.1. GTDB lineage: Bacteria > Pseudomonadota > Alphaproteobacteria > Rhizobiales > Xanthobacteraceae > Bradyrhizobium. Next base: position 12,333 of record CAVSOS010000057.1, read on the forward strand.
ATGTGCTGATCACGCAGTTTCTGCTAATCATCGTCGTGCTGCTGGTCCGTCCCCGCGGCATCGCCGGTATTCTCGATAAAGCACGCGAGGCCTGATTGTGTTGGATGCATCGGCGCCGCGCTGGATTGATCCTGTTGCCTGTCATTATCCGGAATATGGCACGCGTGAAGTCGTGACCAATCCGCATCTTGCGCACCAGGTGACTTGGGACGAGACTAGGCAGTTCCGTCCCAGGATGCATCTGGTGGGACGGCTGCGTTATTACTACAAATGGCCGGGCCATGGCGGCCGCTTGTGGTGGCGTACGCGATACTGGCCAACGCGCCGGCGCGTGCTCAACATCCGCGGCGAGTACAATCCGAAAACAAAACGCCGCGAGAAGACCATCGTCGACAAGCGTCCGATCTGGTGGGCGCTCGCCTTCGCGGCATTTCTGCTGCTGCCATTCGTCGTGCCCGCCGCCTCGTATAATACGGTGATGAGCGCGGCGGCGGTGTTCGCAATCTATGCGTCGATCAATCTCTGCTGGATGCTGATCGTCGGCACTGCCGGCATTTTTTCACTGGCAAGTTATGCGGTGGTCGGCGCCGCGGCATATGGCACCACCTACATGGCCATTCACCTGGGCTTGCCGTGGTGGACATTGCCTTTGATCGGCTCGCTGATCGGGCTCGCCTTCGGGGTGGTGATCGCGCTGCCGGCAATGCGGCTGGACGGATTCTACTACGCGCTGCTCACGCTTGGCGTGGTCGAATTGTGCCGCGTCTATGTCGTGCAGTCGCGCGAATTCGGCTCGGCCACCGGCGGCCTCTATGGCGCGCCCAGCTATTTGCCGGCAAGTCTTGGCCAGTCAGGGCGCTTGATGATGGGCTATTACGTCGCGCTTCTGGTGATGACCGCGGCGCTGTTCGTCTACCGCTTCATCGATGGCAAGCGGCTAGGACGCCTGCTGCGCATGGCACCGGAGAAGAAAGAGGCATTCGCGCAGGCTTGCGGCGTCGATTTCATTCGGGCGCGGATCATGGTATTTCTGCTGTCATCCACCGCACTCGGCTTCATCGGCGGCTTCTATGCCACCCATTTCGGCGGTGCCTCGCCCAACCTGTTCTCGTTCGACACGCTGCTGCTGTCCCTGGCCATGATGGTGATCGGCGGGATCGGGCGTTCCGAGGGAGCGGTCGCGGGAACCGTGATCGTGGTTTTCATCGACCGCGTGCTGATTGATCTCGGGCCACTGCGCTACATGCTGATCGGCGCGATCATGCTCGGCGTGGTGCTGTTCCTCAAAGGCGGCCTGTTCGGCATCAAGCAGCAATTCCGGACATGGCGGAACAAGAAGAAGAGCGAGCGGCGCGCGACCCGCGCCGAGAAAGGTGGCGAGATGTTACCCGAGGAGGCAACCGAGATTGAAGACAAGGACCAGGTGTTCTTCCGCCGCTTCGACAAGATGCAGCGCGATTTCCTCAAGCGCCTGGTCACGAGCGCGGTGATCGAAGAGCACCGCACCCGTCCGCTGGGCCAGCACAGCGAAGCGCTGGAACGACTTCTGATCTATTTCCGCCGCCAGGGGCAGGTCGACAAATATGCGATCATGGTCATGGAGGAATTCAAGGCCTATCGCATTGTCGCCTTGTCAGGCCATCGCGGCACTGCGCCCCGCGTCGTCGAGGACAACCATTACCCGACGCCCGAGCAGGCCTACCACGCGCTGTTCCTGCGCCGCGTGCAGGATCTGCTCGAGAACTGATTTCAAGAAACCTATGATTTCAAGAACCCTGGAGTAGCCGACCCCGATGGCCGAGCAGAAGATTTTTGGTTACGCCGACAAGATCTCGGTGCAGCCCGGCGACGAGATTTCGTTTTTCGTGCATGCCGACGGCACCAAAACCGTCGACGCGCAACTCGTGCGTCTGATTCACGGTGACGCCCATCCCGCCGGTCCCGGTTATCGCGAGGAAGAACTGGCCAGTGACCTCAATGGCGTCTGGACGGTGCGCAAGCAATATACCCAGGTCGGATCGTATCTCACGGTGCCTGATCCGGAGCGGCACCTCGCCATCGACGGCAGCTTCAGCCTCTGCGCCTTCGTCTATCCGAACGCGCCGGGGAAGGGGGTACGGCAGTGCCTGCTTGGTCGCTGGGACGCGTTCGGCAATCGCGGCTACGGGCTCTGGATGAATCCAGACGGGTTGCTCGAGTTCGGTTATGGCGACGGCAACGAGGTCGATTACGTCGACGGCGAAGTACCGCTGCTGAAGGACAACTGGTATTTCGTCGCGGCGACGTTTGACGCCACGACCGGCGTTGCTACGCTCTATCAGGAAGGGGTATCCAACCGCTACAACGGTCTCTTGAGCAAGGTATCGAACGTCGACTTTCGCTCCCACGTCCGCGAGACGCTGCGCTTTCGGCCGGTCAATCCGCCGGACGTGCCATTCCTGATCGCGGGTGCGCAGGATTTCCATAGTTTGCGCGGCCATTTCGTGACGCAATGCCTGAATGGCAAGCTCGACCGTCCCGGCGTCTTCGACCGCGTCCTCAGCCGCGAGGAACTCGATCGCTATGCGCGCACGGGCATGCCGCCGACCGACGGTCAAATCGCATTCTGGGACACCTCGCGCGGTTACACCAACATGGGAATCGGCGACAAGGTGATCGACACCGGCCCCTTCAGGCTTCATGCGGACGGCTACAATCGTCCAGTCCGGGCGCAGACCGGCTTCAACTGGAGCGGGCGCGACGATTGCTTCCGGCTGGCGCCGGAACAATATGGCGGCATCGAATTCCACGACGACGCGATCATCGACTGCAACTGGGAACGCACGAAGCGTCTGGTCGTGCCGGATCTGAGGAGCGGCGCCTATGCGTTCCGGTTACGCACCGGCGACGGCCGCGGCATGCGGGAAGAATATATCGTGTTCTTCGTGCGGCCCGAGCGTCCGACGGCGCCGATATTGTTTCTGGTTCCGACCGGCTCCTATCTCGCCTACGCCAACGAGCATCTCAGCTTCGATGCCGAGATCATGCAACCGCTGGCAGGCCAGTCGCCGATCGTCTCGGAAATCGACGTTGAGCTGTACCAGACCGCCGAATTCGGCCTCTCGCTCTACGATCATCATGGCGACGGCGCCGGCGTCTGCTATTCTAGCTATCGTCGGCCCATTCTCAACATGCGGCCCAAGGCCCGCATGTCCTCGATGGGCGTGACGTGGCAATTTCCGGCCGATCTTTCCATCATCGCCTGGCTCGAGCATATGGGCTATGCCTATGATGTCGTCACCGATGAGGACCTGCATCGCGACGGCGTCGATCTCCTGAAACCCTATCAGGTGGTGTTGAGCGGAACGCATCCCGAATATGTTTCGGAGCCGATCCTCGACGCCATTGAGGACTACATCGCCGATGGTGGCCGGTTCATGTATCTTGGCGGCAACGGGTTTTACTGGAACGTCGGCTACCAGAAAGACGAGCCGTGGTGCATGGAGGTGCGTAAGCTGAATTCCGGCATGCGCGCGTGGCAAGCCCGCCCCGGCGAATACTATCTCGCCACGACCGGCCAGAAAAGCGGCCTCTGGAAGGATCTTGGAAGGCCGCCGCAGAAAGTCTTCGGCGTCGGCTTCATTTCGGAAGGTTTTGATTCAGCGCGACCGTTTCGCCGTATGCCCGATAGTTGGCACCGCCGTGTGGCCTGGATGTTCGATGGGATCGAGGGCGAGATCGTCGGCGATTTCGGGTTGGCGCATGGTGGGGCGGGCGGCATCGAGATCGACCGCTACGATCTGACGCTCGGCACACCACCGCATTCGCTTATTGTCGCGTCGTCGGGTGGACACAGCGACAATTATCAGACCGTGGTCGAGGAAGTCCTGTATCCCTATCCCGGTCTCTCCGGATCGCACGATTACCGCGTGCGCGCGGATATCATCTACTTTACCGCACCGAGGAACGGCGCGGTATTCTCGACCGGGTCGATCGCGTTCAGCCAGTCGTTGCCGTACAACAACTTCGACAATAATGTTTCGCGTCTGCTTGCAAATGTCGTCTCCGCCTTCAGCAAGCCCGGAAAGTTGCCAGGCTGGGCATGGTCGGCGGAAGAGAAGCAGTGGAGATAGTCGGCCAAAGAACTCGATCGCGGGTCGCGCCGAGGCATGTCATCGGACGCCCGTTGGCGCGATCCGCTGGGCTAATCTGCCCTGCGCGTTCAGCGCGATTTGTTGAACTGGATCAATCTGATGCTACCTGTCCAGTTCCCCCTTGCAAAAATATTTCCGTTCCCTTTTTATCCAAATCACCGCTACATCTCTCGCCATCCCGGCCCACATAGAGGGGCGTTTCGCGATCGTCACGAACGTAGGGTTGGGATGCGATGGACGCGAGCGGCGCTGCTGACGAGAGCGTACTCTTGCGGACGGCGAAGTCGTGTGGTCCTGACGCCTCAATGGTTGGCGTCAAGTTCTCGAGAAGCAAGCTTCTTGGGGGCGACGGTGACAACAAAGCCCGATCACCGGGGAGTACGAAGGAAACCGTTAAAACCATCGCGTGCGGGAATGCCGGGTGTTCCGGTGCGACCGTGGTGACTAACGCGCGTGCTATCTACTCACCACGCGCGACCCGGGAGATTTCACGGAACGTTCAGCAGGTGGAGGAACGGACCCACCAGGTTGCAACCAACATCCTTGAAGTAAATCGTTGCGCCACCCAGACCGGAACCGCCGCATCCGCGGTATTGCATTCGGCGCAGGCCCTGACCCACGCAAGCGGTCGGCTCAGGCAGGAACTCGACCGGTTCCATGGACAATGTGCGGGTAGCTTAGTGCGCCTGCAAGGGAAGGTCCGCCCCGAGCTGGTGTCCGAGGCGGAAAAGATTGCGCGTCCAACCAAAGGATCAGAACCGAGGCTCAGGCCTTTACTCCGCGGGCTCGGCTATGGCGATCCGATCGTAGCCATTCAGCCAGTAGATGATCGCTGACAATATCCAGGCGACAACGAAAATGCCGACGATAACGAAGCCGAAATTGGCGAGATCGTTGTTGATTTCGCTGATCCAGCGCCAAAACCCGTTTCCGATTCCGAATTTTTCCCCGATCAGCGCGATAGCTTCGATGCTGCCGATCAACAGCGCGACCACGACCGACACCGCGGTAATCGTCAGATTATACCATAGCTTGCGGATTGGATTGACGAACGCCCAGCCGTAGGCGCCAACCATCAGGGCGCTGTCCGCAGTGTCGAGGAGCGCCATGCTGGCGGTGAACAGCGCGGGAAACACCAATATGTGCCAGGGGGACAAACCGCTGGCGGCTTCAGAGGCTGCAATGCTCAACAGCCCGATCTCGGTCGCTGTATCGAAGCCAAGACCAAACAGAAGGCCAACGGGATACAGGTGCCAACTCTTGTTCACGACACGAAACAACGGGCGAAATAGCCAACCGATCACGCCGCCGGCATGCATCTCGCTGGCGGTACCGTAATCGAGCGCGCCATTGCGTGCTGCCCGAAACGAACGCCATACCGAGCGAAGAATGAACAGGTTCAGTATCGCGATCAGCAGCAGGAAGATTGCAGAAATCGAAACGCCGACGGCGCCGCCATAACTCTTGAAGGTGGCGAGATCGTCTCTCAGCGCGGCGGTGGTTATGGCGAGCAGCACGACGGCGACGAACACCACGGTCGAGTGGCCGAGTGAAAAGAACAGCCCCGTTGCCACCGGCCGTTCGCCTTGTTGCATCAGCTTGCGCACGGTGTTGTCGATCGCTGCGATGTGGTCGGCATCGACCGCATGACGCAGCCCGAACACCCAGGCGAGCAAGGCCGCGCCCAGCAACGCCGGCCGGCCTTGACATACCGCAAGCGCCCAGGCCCAGGCTGCGATATTGAAAAGGATGAGGATTACGAACAGGCCAGCAACGGAGCTTGGCCTTTTAGCGGTAGGTCCACGTGCGATCAGCATAGGAGGTACCGACGGGGTAAAGGCTTGGACGGGCATTGCTCTGAACCTCATCGCCATCACGCGTCGCGTCGGGGAACGGCGGTATGACGAATATATGAAGAAAGCATATGTAACGTCAATCGCATGCTGGCGAGTTATGTTTGATCGAGATTTGCAGCGCAGCGGCGAACTGTGAGCGCCGGGAAAAATGTACCCAGCGAGTCCGAGACGGCCCGATCATTTGCACCGCTAACATGAAAGGGATTACATTGCGGCGCCCGGCCATAACGGTCCGAAAATGCCAGTCGGGAAATTGATGGGCTTGAGAATGAACCAGGCATCCCAATCACCAGCGTTCAATATCCTTTGGCTACAGGGCGCCAGTTGCGGTGGCTGCACCATGGCGGTCCTGGAATCCGGACCTTCCGGCTGGTTCGAGGAACTGAGGTCGTTTGGCATACGCCTGATTTGGCATCCGTCAGTGAGCGAGGCGACGGGATCTGAAGTCACCGCGCTCCTTGAGCAGGTGCGCGCGGGGTCTATTCCACTCGATGCGGTGATCCTGGAGGGATCGGTACTGCGCGGCCCGCACGGCAGCGGCCGCTTCAACATGTTCGCCGGTACCGGCCGCTCGATCTATCACTGGATGACCGAACTTGCCGGCGTCGCAGGTTATGTGGTGTCGGTCGGCAGTTGCGCCGCCTACGGCGGCATTCCGGCTGCCGGACTGAACCCCACCGATGCAACCGGGCTGCAATTCGACGGCACCGATCACGGTGGTGCCCTTGGCGCAACATTCCGTTCACGGCGCGGCATGCCCGTGATCAACATTGCCGGCTGCGCGCCTCATCCCGGCTGGATCATGGAAACCCTGATTGCGCTGACCACAGGTGATCTCACCGCCGACGATCTCGACGGATTTGGGCGCCCGAAGTTCATCGCCAACCACCTCGCCCATCACGGCTGTTCGCGCAACGAGTTTTATGAGTTCAAGGCCAGCGCCGAAAAAATGTCCGAACTCGGCTGTATGATGGAGCATCTCGGCTGCAAGGCCACGCAGGCGGTCGGTGATTGCAACCAACGTTCATGGAATGGCGGCGGATCTTGCACCAAGGGCGGCTATGCCTGTATTTCCTGCACCTCTCCCGGTTTCGAATTGTCCCGCAACTTCCTCGAGACCAGCAAGCTTGCGGGCATTCCGATCGGATTGCCGCTGGATATGCCGAAGGCGTGGTTCGTAGCACTCTCCGCGCTGTCGAAATCGGCGACGCCAAAGCGGGTACGGTCGAATGCGATTTCCGATCACATCGTGATTCCGCCGAGTTGCGGCGGGAGCAAAAGATAGCCATGACGCGGATCACCATCGGCCCCTTCAATCGGGTTGAAGGCGACCTCGAGGTCAAGCTGGACATTGAGGATGGCGTCGTCGCTTCGGCCGAAGTCACGGTTCCCTTGTATCGCGGCTTCGAGCAGATTCTCGAAGGCTGTCCGGCGCTCGACGCGCTCGCGCTGGCACCGCGGATTTGCGGAATTTGCTCGGTGTCGCAGTCGATAGCGACCGCGGCCGCGCTCCGCGGTGCGATGGGGATCGAGGCTGCGCCGAATGGCGTGCTGGCGGCCAACATTGCCCACGCCTCGGAAAATGCCGCGGATCATCTGACGCATTTCTACATCTTCTTCATGCCGGATTTCGCGCGCAGCGCCTACAAATCATTACCCTGGTATGACGCGGTCGCCGAGCGTTTCGCTGCTACCACCGGAACCGTCGGCCGTGAAATTCTGCCCGCGCGGGCGCGGCTGCTGGAAATCATGGGTATCGTCGCCGGCAAGTGGCCGCACAGTCTTGCGTTTCAGCCGGGCGGTACGACCCGGGCGATCGATCTGGGCGAACGTATACGTCTGTTGTTGATCATCGCGGGATTCCGCTCATTTCTCGAGACGACGGTGTTTGCCGATTTGCTCGAGAGCTTGCTCGCCAGCGAAACGATCGAGCAGTTTGATCGCTGGCGTGACGGACGCGGCGGCGATTTCTGCCGCTTCCTCGCGATATCGGACGATCGTCGGCTCGATCAACTCGGCAAGGGGCCCGGGATATTGATGAGCTTTGGCGCCTATCATGGCGAGCAAGGCGCGTTGTTCGAACGAGGCGTTTTCGGGCCAGCCCAGAGCGTGGCCCCTCTCGCGACCGGTGATATCGCCGAGGACGTTTCGCACGCCTGGATGCGGGAAGGTGCCACGGATCCGGCCCTCAGCGCGACCATCCCGGATCCAGACAAGGCCGGCGCGTATAGCTGGGCGAAGGCCCCTCGGCTGGGCGGGCAACCGGTGGAGGTGGGGGCACTGGCACGACAGACCGTTGCCGGACAACCATTGCTGCGTGAGCTGGTAGCGAGGTCAGGCAGCAATGTCCGCAATCGCGTCATTGCCCGCTTGATCGAGACCGCACAGCTGGCGATTTCGATGGAACGATGGACCAGGTCATTGCGCCTCAACGAACCATTCTGCGGCGACGACAAACCGCAACGCGAGGGCCGCGCTGCCGGGCTTGTCGAGGCCGCGCGCGGCAGCCTTGGCCACTGGATTGAACTGAACAACGGCAAGATTGTGCGCTACCAGATCATCGCGCCAACCACCTGGAACTTCTCGCCCCGCGACGCCGAGGGCAGGCCCGGCCCACTGGAGCAGGCCCTGGTCGGAACCGCAGTCGGAAGCGAAGGCGCAAGCTCGGCGGCCGTGCAGCATGTGGTGCGGTCGTTCGACCCTTGCATGGTTTGCACCGCGCATTAGGTGCGCGATCGGCATTCGGAAAGATGCTTGCCACTCCCGAAAATAACTTTCCGCATCACGGCGTCGATATTGCAATGCGTCAGGCGCTGCAGAATTTCGTCGCATATTGAAATCACAGGCCTTTGTCGTTTCGCGCGCGCCCCAGCGGCGCTGGCCTGCTTCTTGCTGTTACGTCTCGGACTGTCGACCGCGACCCGAAATGCCGCGGCGACTGAGGAAACGAAAGAGAGGGGCTATGGGCGCGGGCACGGAGACTTTTTATAGCGTGATTCGTCGGCAAGGCATCACGCGTCGCAGCTTTCACAAATTTTGCAGCCTGACGGCGACCAGCCTCGGCCTCGGACCGCTGGCCGCTACCCGCATCGCCAATGCGCTTGAAACCAAGCCGCGCGTATCGGTGATCTGGATGCACGGCCTCGAATGCACTTGCTGTTCGGAAAGCTTCATCCGTTCGGCACATCCGCTGGCCAAGGACGCGGTGCTGTCGATGATCTCGCTCGACTACGACGACACCATCATGGCCGCCGCAGGTCATCAGGCCGAAGCCATCCTCGAGGAAACCAGGGCCAAATACAAAGGCCAATACATTCTCGCGGTCGAAGGCAATCCGCCGCTCAACGAAGGTGGCATGTTCTGCATCGACGGCGGCAAGCCGTTCGTCGAGAAGCTCAAGATGATGGCCGAGGATGCCATGGCGATCATTGCCTGGGGCGCCTGCGCCTCATGGGGCTGTGTGCAGGCGGCCAAACCAAATCCGACGCAGGCGACGCCGATCGACAAGGTGATCACCAACAAGCCGATCATCAAGGTGCCCGGCTGTCCGCCGATCGCCGAGGTCATGACCGGCGTCGTGACCTTCATCACCACGTTCGGCAAATTGCCGGAGCTGGATCGGCAGGGTCGACCGAAAATGTTCTACTCGCAGCGCATTCACGACAAATGCTATCGACGTCCGCATTTCGACGCCGGGCAGTTCGTCGAGGAGTGGGATGACGATGCCGCCCGCAAGGGGTTCTGTCTCTACAAAATGGGCTGCAAGGGCCCGACCACCTATAACGCCTGTTCGACGGTGCGCTGGAACGGCGGCGTTTCATTTCCGATCCAGTCGGGGCACGGCTGCATCGGCTGCTCGGAAGACGGCTTTTGGGACAAGGGCAGTTTCTACGATCGGCTCACCACCATCAAGCAGTTCGGCATCGAGAAAAACGCCGACCAGGTCGGAATGGTTGCCGCGGGGGCGGTGGGCGCCGCCGTCGTCGCCCATGCGGCGGCCACCGCTGTCAAGCGCATCACGAGCAAGCGCGCTGATGCCGATCAGAACCAGTAAGGAACGCAATTATGGGCATCCAGACTCCCAACGGTTTCAACCTCGACAATTCCGGCAAGCGTATTGTCGTCGATCCGGTCACGCGGATCGAGGGCCATATGCGGGTCGAGGTCAACCTCGATTCCGACAACGTCATCCGCAATGCGGTTTCGACCGGCACGATGTGGCGCGGCATCGAGACCATCCTGCGCGGTCGCGATCCGCGCGACGCCTGGGCCTTCACCGAGCGGATATGCGGCGTCTGCACCGGCACCCATGCGCTGACCTCGGTACGTGCGGTCGAAAATGCGCTCGGAATCATGATTCCCGAGAACGCCAATTCGATCCGCAACATCATGCAGCTCGTGCCTGCAGGTGCATGATCACATCGTGCATTTCTATCACCTGCATGCGCTCGACTGGGTCGACGTGGTGTCCGCTCTGAAGGCGGATCCGAAGGCGACATCGCTGTTGGCGCAATCCGATCTCGAGCTGGCCGCTGTCGTCGCCGGGCTACTTCAAGGATCTGCAAACCCGTCTGACCAAATTCGTCGAGTTCGGGACAGCTTGGTCCGTTCAAGAATGGCTATTGGGGCCATGCCGCCTACAAGCTGCCGCCCGAAGCCAACCTGATGGCGGTGGCGCACTATCTCGAGGCGCTGGATTTCCAAAAGGATATCGTCAAGGTCCATACGATTTACGGCGGCAAGAACCCGCATCCGAATTGGCTGGTCGGCGGGGTGCCCTGCGCGATCAATGTCGATGGCACCGGCGCGGTCGGAGCCATCAACATGGAACGGCTCAATCACGTGTCATCGATCATCGACCGCTGCATCGAGTTCACCGAAAAGGTCTATCTGCCGGACGTCGTGGCGATCGGTTCATTCTACAAGGATTGGCTCTATGGCGGTGGGCTCTCAAGCAAGAGCGTCATGGCCTATGGCGACATTCCTGAAAATGCCAACGATTATTCCGCGAAGAATCTGCAATCTGCCGCGTGGCGTGATCGTCAACGGCAATCTCAGCGAGGTGCTGCCAATCGATCATGGCGACCCCGAGCAGATCCAGGAATTCGTCACCCACTCCTGGTACCAATATGCCGACGAATCCAAGGGATTGCATCCTTGGGAGGGCGTCACCGAGCCCAACTATCAGCTCGGCCCAAATGCCAAGGGCACCAAGACCGACATCAAAGAGCTTGACGAAGGCGGCAAGTATTCCTGGATCAAAGCGCCGCGCTGGCGCGGCAACGCGGTCGAGGTCGGGCCGCTGGCGCGCTATATCGTCGGCTACGCTCAGGGCAAGCCGGAGTTCAAGGAGCCGACCGACAAGCTCCTGAAGACACTTGGCCTGCCGTTGACTGCGTTGTTTTCGACCCTCGGACGTACCGCAGCGCGCGCGCTCGAATGCGAATGGGCCGGTCACCAGATGCGGCATTTCCAGGACAAGCTCGTTGCGCGCATCAAGGCCGGCGATTCATCGACGGCGAATGTCGAGAAGTGGAAGCCGGAGAGCTGGCCGAAGGAGGCCAAGGGCTACGGCTTCACCGAAGCGCCACGCGGGGCGCTGGCGCACTGGATCAAGATCAAGGAAACCAAGATCGACAACTATCAGTGCGTCGTCCCCACCACCTGGAACGGTTCGCCGCGCGACCCCAAGGGCAATATCGGAGCCTTCGAGGCATCCCTCATGGATACCCCGATGGCCGATCCGGAAAAGCCGCTCGAGATCTTGCGAACGATCCATTCGTTCGATCCCTGTCTCGCATGTTCGACGCACGTCATGAGTCCAGACGGCCAGGAGCTCGCCAATGTTAAAGTCCGTTGAAAGTGAACTGGTGGCCCCCGATCTGGGCACCATTGCTGCCGACGCGCATGGCGAGCATGCGATCGGTCGCACGACTGTCTACGTTTACGAAGCACCGGTGCGGATCTGCCACTGGGTCAACGCACTGTCGATCGTCGTTTTGATGATCACCGGCTACCTGATCGCTTCCCCGCTGCCCAGCGTTGGCGGCGAGGCCTCCGATCATTTCGGCATGGGCTATATCCGTTTCACGCATTTCGCCGCTGGGCAGATCCTGGCGGTGTTCTTTCTGGCGCGAATATTCTGGGCCTTTGTCGGCAATCACCATTCCCGCCAGATCTTCTATCTTCCGGTGCATCGCAAGCAGTTCTGGCGGGAAGTGCTGCATGAAATCCGCTGGTATGCCTTTCTGGAACGCGAACCGAAAATGTATGTCGGTCACAACCCCTTGGCGCAGGTGGCGATGTTCACCGGCTTCACGTTGTTCGTAACCTTCATGATCTGCACGGGGTTCGCGCTGTATTCCGAAGGCGCCGGCATCGACAGCTGGCAGCACAAGCTGTTTGGCTGGGTGTTCACGGTCTGGCCCAACAGTCAGGACATCCACACCTGGCACCATCTCGGTATGTGGGCGCTGGTCATGTTCGTGATCATTCATATCTACGCGGCCATTCGCGAGGACATCATGTCGCGGCAGAGCATCATCTCGTCGATGGTCTCGGGCGAACGTCTGTTCCGCGACGAGGTCTGAGCACCATGACCGGCTCGAGCATTTCTCCGCGGGTCCTGGTGCTTGGCATCGGCAATATCCTATGGGCCGACGAAGGCTTTGGCGTGAGGGTGGTGGAGGAATTCCACCGCCGCTACATCGTGCCAGACAACGTCACCTTGCTTGATGGCGGCACCCAGGGTCTTTACCTCGTCAATTTCGTCGAACAGGCAGATTATCTGATCGTGTTCGATGCGATTGACTATGGGCTGGAGCCGGCAACGCTCAAACTCGTGCGCGACGGCGAAGTTCCGAAATTCACCGGCATTAAGAAGATGAGCTTACATCAGACCGGCTTTCAGGAAGTCCTGAGCGCAGCCGATCTGCTCGGTCGCTATCCCGAGCGTCTGGCCTTGATCGGATGCCAGGCGGCGGACCTGGAGGACTGGGGCGGGCCGCTTACCGAACAGGTGCGGAACCAGATCGGACCCGCAGTTGCGGTTGCCCGCGCAGTACTCGCCGAATGGGGTGTCTTGATCACCGCACGTACGACGCCGCTCGCGGAATCCGAAGGGCTTCTCGGCAACGATATCGATCTCGCGTGCTATGAGCGGCGCGAGGCACCAAGCGCCGCCGCTGGGTAAGGTGAGGTTCCATGTGTCTCGGTGTGCCCATGACGATTATCGAAACCAACAACGCCACCGCGCTTTGCGAGCGGCGCGGCGAGAGCCGCCTGGTGTCGGTACTGCTACTCGACGAGCCGCCGATCGGTACCCAGGTGCTGGTTTTCATCGATAACGCGGTCCGTCGGCTCGATGCCGAGGAAGCCCAGCAGATCGACAATGCCATCGATGGCCTGGCCGCGGCCTGCAACGGCGAGGATTTCGACCATTTGTTCGCCGATTTGATCAATCGCGAACCCGAATTGCCTGAGCATCTCCGGCAGGCATAGAGCCGCTCTCTAGAATCGAAGGCCGGCGTCCCGTCGCGCCAAGGCGCCAACGCGGCATTGATTTAGATCAACGCGGCTCGGGCTGAAATGTTGCTATCCACTTTTGTAAAGCAACTTTATGGTTTGCAGGCGGGGACCTTCCACATCGAAAATTTATTCCAATATGAACAAACGCTTGGAACTGGTTAGTGGATAGCCATGACTGGCATGCGCCTTGCTGTGATCTCCCAAGAAAAGAATTGATCCGATTGGAGGAAGCATGGCGTCGCGAAATACACAATCGATTTTTGGCCGGCATGGGTTGCCGACGTTCGAGGTTGCGGAGATCGATGATTTCCTGACCAGCGCCGAGGCCACCGGAGCGGTGCCGGTACTGCTGTTCGCGGGCGATCCCGTTCGCTGGCCCGAAGCGGCCGACGTCGCCGTTGTTCTTCCCGAACTGGTCGAAGCATTCCAGGGGCGTCTTCAGGGCGCGGTGATCGCGGCTCAGGCCGAGCTCACATTGGCTCCCCGATTTAATGTCCAGGTCTATCCAAGCCTGGTGCTATGGCGCGACGGCAAGGTTCTCGACGTCATTCCCAAGATCAAGGATTGGTCGGTTTATGTCGCCCGCATCACGGCACTGCTCGACGGCACCCTTAAGCCGGTCAGCAGTGCGGCGGTCGTCAAGTCGATTTCATTTCTTAATCGCGACCGGGGGACGTCATGAAGCTAGGGTATTGGGTCGCGCCGGAAGGCGCCGAAGAAGCCGTCAATGTCTTCCCGATCGGCGACGAAAGTCTCGATGTCCGCCACGCCAGCCTGAGCGGAGCCGGCGCGATCAAGGCGCTGGCTTCGCTGGATGGCGCTGCTTTGGCCGAACAATGCCCGCGTGCCATGGCGCTCCTGGAGCACCTCACCACGGCTCTTTCCAATCAGCGGGCAGGCTCGGCCTCGCAGGTATTCCGACTCCGCAATTTCACCGACACGGAACGCAAGCTGGTCGCCGACGTGTTCGGCGAGGGCGAGGTCTCCGGCGTGGTCGCGTTGCCGGGTGGATCGGTGGTGCAGATTCAGGAGTCCGTGCTGGCCGGGCTGTGGCTGATCAGGCTCGAAAGCGGCGTCGGACAAGCGCCGCAGGAATATGTCGAGGTTGCCGCAATTCCTGAATTGGTAGTCCGGGCGGCCAGCGATTTGACCGCGCCGGATTTCGTCCCCGGCGCGCCACCGCAAGGAGCAATGAACGTGATGCCCGTGCTCGCCGAAATCCGCGAACGCGCGCAAGCCTATCAACCCGGCGATCGCTCGCAGATCATCAATTTCACCCTGCTGCCGATGAGTCCGGTGGACATGACGTTCCTGCAGGAGACCCTGCGCAACGGACCGATCCAGTTGACCTCGCGCGGCTACGGCACCTGCCGTATTCTCGCGACCGGGACGCGCAACGTCTGGTCGGTGCAGTTCTTCAATTCCATGGACACGATCATTCTCGACACACTCGAGGTCGGCGGCGTGCCCAAGGTCGCCATCGCCGCCGACGAGGATTTCGAGGATTCGGCCGAACGTCTGGCCGAAATCAGGGAGGCCTACTTCAAATGAGCGGGTTCGAGAACTTCGGTATCCGGCAGGATATCGGCGAGCGGGCGCGCATGGAGTGCGGCATCTGCTGGACGGTCTACGATCCCAGCCTGGGCGATCAGGTGGCGCAAATTCCGCCTGGCACGCCGTTCGTCGCGCTGCCGGAGCACTGGACCTGTCCGAACTGCGACGCGGCGCAATCAAAGTTCATGATGATCGAAGGCGAAACCTGAGCGAAGCAGAAATGTAGCAAACGAGCATGGCCAGTCCTTTGGAATTCGCAAATCTGCTGGAAGATTGCTATCGCCGTATCGGCGAGCGCTCGATGTGCGAGCTTCCGATCTATAATGATGCGCTCGCGGTCGAGGCGGTTGGCTTTGCGACCCGCGATGACGCCATTAGCGGTATCTTGATCACGCCCTGGTTCATGAACCTGATCCTGCAGCCGCTCGACGGCTCGCTGGCATTGCGCAATCCCGGGTCGTCGTTCAGTCATGCCTTTCCCGCCGGAGCGATCGATTTCAACGTAGGCGAGATTGACGGCATTGGCCGGATCGCAAGCTGCTCGTTGTTCTCGCCGATGTTCGAGTTCAGCGCGATGGACCAGGCGAAAGCGACCGCCGAAGCTGCGTTCATGGAAATCCTGCTGCCCCCCGTCGACCACGAACGCCCTGCGGCAAAGGTAGGGGCGGCGGTCGACCGTCGCAGCTTTTTGCGCGGTGAACTGGTGGAGCCGCGGCCATGACGGTGGCGCGCGCCGGATCGGACATTGCCATCGCGCTGGACGTGGCGGAAGGCCGTGTGGTCGGCGTCAGCATTGTGCCGCGCCGGCTGCCGCCGATCGGTGCGCTGGTTGCAGGCCGATCAACGGCGGAGATGCTCAAACTGGTGCCGCGCCTGTTCACCCTGTGCGCTGCCGCGCACGGCGCTGCGGCGCAAACCGCGGTCGATGCGGCGCGTGGTGTTGACGTAGCTCCAGAGGTACGCCGCCAGCGCGCCGCCGCCGTGCTCTCGGAGCGCATGGTCGAGCAATTGCGCGGCGTGGTCACTGGCTTGGGGTTGCTCAAGCAGCAATCGATAGCCACTCCGATGCGGGAATTGATCCGCGCATCGGCGACATTCGCTTTGGCGGCCCAAGCCAACGTGCCAGAAAGACTGAGCGCCATCGACCTGATTGAGCGCGCGCTGGATCAGATCGGCATCACCGGGCTGCAACCGATGGACGATAGCGCGTCCGTCCGCTTCAGCCGTTCCGGCTCAGCCTGTCTCACCGCCCAAAACGATTTCGAAATTATCGCGCGGCTGGCACGCGAGGGCGAGCGCTATGCCTCCAAGCCAGATCTTGATGGCGCCGTTCTGGAGACCGGACCTTGGGCGCGGTTGCGCGCGGGCGCTGTGGCCAATGCATGGCCTGCCAATCGGCCGGAGAGCGCGACGGCCCGATTGCAGGCGCGGCTGGATGAGATCGTCTGCATGCCGCAGACGTTGTGCGGATTGACCACCGGCGACGGCGATACGTCGTCCGCTGACGAGGTCATGATCGGCCATTGCCTCGGCGAAGGCAGCGGTGCGGCTGCGGTCGAAACCGCGCGTGGCCGGCTCTATCACCATGTCAAGCTCAACTCCGGCGGTCGCGTCAGCCAGTTCTATTGTCTGGCGCCGACCGAGTGGAACTTTCATCCCCATGGACCGCTGGCGCGGATGCTGCACGGCTCAACTCTCGCCGGCGATTCCCACGACCGAACTGCGGTCGAGCAACTCGTCGCCGCCTTTGATCCCTGCGTCGGCTACAAGGTGACCGTTCGGGAGGTGGCCGATGCATGAAATGGCGCTCTGCGAAGGCGTAATCGACATCATCGAGGCTGAGGCGCGGCGGCAGTCGTTCTCCAAGGTGATGACGGTCTGGCTGGAAATCGGCGCGCTCAGCCAGGTCGAGCCGGATGCCATGCGCTTCTGCTTCGACGTGGTCGCCGCGCGCTCAGTCGCCGCGGCAGCAAGACTTCGGAAATCATCACCTCGCCCGGTACCGCGTGGTGCATGAGTTGCGCGGGGACCGTCGCAGTCGAGCGCCGCTACGACCCCTGTCCGTGTTGTGGCGGCTATCAGCTGCAAATCACTGCCGGCGACGAAATGCGTGTCAAAGAACTGGAGGTTGCCTGATGTGTACAGTATGCGGCTGCGGCAATGCGCAGACCCTCGTCGAGTCCGGCGCGTCAGGGCACTCGCACGACCATGATCACGGCCACCACCATCACGGCGAGGATGGCGATCAAAGTCACGCGCATTCTCATGCGCACTCCCATGGCGGCCACAGCCATCATCATCATCACCACCATGGTCCGGCCGACCATGATCACGGTCACGACCATCCTCACGGTCATTCGCACGATCATCACGACGACCATCACCATCATGACCATGATCATCGGCATGCCCGCGGCGGAGCGGACGAAGCGGTCAATTATGGCGGCGGCCTCGCCGGCGTTCATGTCGCTGGCCTGAGCCAGGAACGCATCGTCCAGATCGAGCGCGACATTCTCGGCAAGAACGACGATCTGGCGAACAGCAATCGCGCGCGCTTTGCCAAGCGCGGATGTTCGCGCTGAATCTCGTTTCAAGTCCCGGTGCTGGCAAGACCTCGCTGCTGGTCAGAACCATCTCCGATCTGAAGGGCCAGCAGCCGATCGCGGTGATCGAGGGCGATCAGCAGACCTCGAACGACGCCGAGCGCGATTCGCGCCACTGGTGTGGCGGCCGTCCAGATCAACACCGGCAAGGGTTGCCACCTCGATGCCTCGATGGTTGGCGCCGCGTTCGATCGTTTACCGCCTATCCAAGACGGGCTTCTATTCATCGAAAATGTAGGCAACCTGGTCTGTCCGGCGGCGTTCGATCTCGGCGAAGCGCACAAGGTGGTGGTGTTCTCGACCACCGAGGGTGAGGACAAGCCGCTGAAATATCCCGACATGTTCGCCGCCTCTAGTCTGATGCTGATCAACAAGATCGACCTGGTGCCGCATCTGGATTTCGATCTGGCCCGGACCGTCGAATATGCCCGCCGCGTCAATCCGAGGATCGAAGTGCTGACCGTCTCGGCCCGGACCGGCGAGGGCATGCCGGCGTTCTACGCCTGGATCGCCAAGCATGCTGCAGCGCTGCGCGCAGCCGCCACGGAGTGAGATGAAAATGATCGTGGCGCAACCCGGCATTCAGTCTTCGCGGCGGCTACGTGTCCGCGTGCGCGGAACGGTGCAGGGTGTCGGCTTCCGGCCTTACGTCTACGGCCTGGCGCAACGCTTCGAGCTCGGCGGCTTTGTCTCCAATGACGCCGAAGGCGTGCTGATCGAGATCGAGGGGGCGCGGACGCCGGAATTTCTCCATGCCCTGCGCCGCGAGGCGCCGCCTCTGGCACGGATCGACGCCGTGGATGCCGAGGCCACTGCGCCCAGCGGCGAGAAGCACTTTGCGATCACGGCGAGCGGTAAGGGCAGGGTGACGACGCCGGTCGCGGCGGATGCAGCGACCTGCGAGTGCTGCCTCGACGATCTGTTCGATCCGTTGAGCCGCTTTCACCTCTATCCGTTCGTCAACTGCACCCATTGCGGCCCGCGCTACACGCTGACGCGCCGGCTGCCCTACGATCGCGTCAACACATCGATGGCGGCATTTTCGATGTGCAGCGAGTGTGCCCGCGACTATCGCGACCCCGGCAATCGTCGCTTCCATGCCGAACCGATCGCTTGTCCGAACTGCGGTCCGAAGCTGAGCCACGGCATCGATGAGATCGTCGCCGCCTTGATCGAAGGTCAGATCGTTGCGATCAAGGGCCTCGGCGGCTTTCAGCTTTTGTGCGACGCCCGCAACGAGCAGGCGATCACGGGCTTGCGGGCGCGCAAGAACCGCGACGCCAAGCCGTTCGCGGTCATGGTCGCGTCCGCCGCCTCCGTCGATGGCGTCGCCGACTGCGGTGATATCGAGCGCCAGTTGCTGCGATCGATCGAGCGGCCGATCGTGCTCTTGAGATCGCGTCACCGCCTGGCGTGCTCGGTCGCCCCGGGCCTTTCTCATCTCGGCGTGATGCTGCCGTATACGCCGCTGCATCACCTCTTGTTTCACGTCGCCGCCGGCAAGCCGGAGGGGCGGGCTTGGGAGGACGAGCCTTGCAAACTGGTGCTGGTCGCGACCAGCGCCAATCCCGGTGGCGAACCTCTGGTGATCGATGATGATGATGCACGTCAACGTCTCGGTGGCATCGCCGACATGGTCGTCACCCATGATCGCGCCATCGTCATTCGCGCTGACGATTCGGTTGCCACCGTCATCGACGGTGCCCCGGCGCTGATCCGTCGCGCGCGCGGCTATGTGCCGCGGCCGATCAGGCTGGCGCGCGAAGTTCCGACCGTGCTCGCCGTCGGCGGGCACCTCAAGGCAACGGTCACGGTAACGCGGGGCCGCGAAGCCTTCGTGTCGCAACATATCGGCGACCTCGCTTCGGCCGAGAGCATCCGGTATTTTGAACAGACTGCGGCGCATCTGCTCGATATTCTCGATGTCGAGCCGGTGGCGGTGGTACATGATCGGCATCCCGATTACGCCTCGACTCGTTTTGCCGAAGGCCGGCCCTGGCCTTCTATCGCGATCCAGCATCACCATGCCCATGTCGGTGCAATTGCTGCCGAACACGGCATTGAAGGCCCGCTGCTCGGGCTTGTGCTGGACGGATTTGGTTACGGCGATGACGGCGCGAACTGGGGCGGCGAACTGCTGCTGTGCGAGAACGCGCGCTTCACCCGCGTCGGGCATCTTGCGTCGCTGCCGATGCCTGGCGGCGATATCGCCGCGCGCGAACCGTGGCGGATGGCAGCGGCGGCGTTGCATGCGCTTGGCCGGGGCGCCGAAATCGCCAGCCGTTTTGCGGCTCGTCCTCAGGCTGCTCGCATCGCGCAGATGCTAAGGCGGCCGGGCGCGCCGCCGACGACAAGCGCCGGCCGGCTGTTCGACGCCGTGGCAGGATTGCTGGGGACGAGCGTGGCGCAGCGCTACGAGGGCCAGGCGGCGATGGAGCTAGAGGCGCGGGTGCGCCGGGTCCGGATCGATCGTGCCGGCTGGACTATCGATGACGGCGTCGTCAGCTTGCTGTCATTGCTTGAGCGCCTGGCTGCGCCCGGGCTCGACCCGGTCGATGGCGCCGAATTGTTTCACGGCACCTTTGCCGCAGCGATGGTCGATCTGGTTGCGCGCACCGCGCGGGCGCACGGACTGAGGTCGGTTGCGCTGAGCGGTGGGTGTTTCCTCAACCGGGTCCTGACCACGGAGATCAGCGCGGGACTGCTCGCCGCGGGAATAAGGCCCCTGATTGCGCGCGCGATACCGCCGAACGACGGCGGCCTTAGCCTTGGCCAAGCGTGGATAGCGGCTCAAATTCTCGATCGACAGCAAGCCGGCGCGAGCCACGCGCTGACGAGGAGCAACCTACAATGTGCTTAGCCATTCCTGCCGAGGTGACCGAGTTGTTGGCTGACGACATGGCGAAGGTCGTGATCGACGGCGTCGGCAAGATCATCTCCGTGGTTCTGATCGAAGACCTGAAGGTCGGCGACTTCGTCGTCATTCATGTCGGCTATGCCCTGACCAAGATTGATCCGGATGAAGCCCGGCGAACCCTGGAAATTCTGGCCGAGCTCGGCTCGGCCCAACCGGAACTGGCGTCATGAAATATGTCGATGAATACCGGGACGGTAACACAGCCCGGGCTTTGGCCGGCGTGATCGCATCGACCGTTGAGGATTCGCGGAGTTACCGCTTCATGGAGTTCTGCGGTGGCCACACCCATGCCATCTCGCGCTATGGCCTCGAAGACCTGTTGCCGAAGAATGTCCGCATGATCCATGGCCCGGGCTGCCCGGTCTGTGTGCTGCCGGCGGGGCGGATCGACATGGCGATCCGCTTGGCGGAGCGGCCAAACGTTACGCTCTGTGTCTATGGCGACCTCATGCGTGTGCCGGGATCGCGAGGTTCATCGCTAATGCGCGCCAAGGCGCAGGGCGCCGACGTCCGCATGGTCTACTCCACACTGGACGCCATCCGAATCGCCGAACAGGGGCCGAGCCGCGAGGTCGTGTTCTTCGCGATCGGATTCGAGACGACAACACCGCCGACGGCGATGGCGATTCGGCTCGCCGAAAGGAAGCAGCTCAGGAACTTCACGATCTTCTGCAATCACGTGCTGACGCCGCCGGCGATCCAGAACATCCTGGAGAGCCCGGACATCCGCGAACTCGGCCGGGTCGAGATCGATGGCTTTATTGGTCCGGCCCATGTCTCTACCGTGATTGGCACGCAACCTTACGAATTCTTCGCCGAGGAATTCGGCAAGCCCGTGGTGATCTCGGGCTTTGAGCCGCTGGATGTGATGCAGTCGATCCTGATGCTGGTGCGGCAGGTCAACGACGACAGGCACGATGTCGAGAACCAGTACGTTCGCGCGGTCACCCGCGACGGCAATCTGCGCGCCAAGACGGAAGTGGCCGACATTTTCGAGCTGCGCGACCAGTTCGAATGGCGCGGCCTCGGCCTTGTGCCCTACAGCGGCTTGCGCCTGAAGAAGGCTTATACGGCGTTCGACGCCGAGCAGCGTTTCGGCATGCCTGAACTCACCGCCGCCGACAATCCGGCCTGCGAATGCGGCGCGATCCTGCGCGGCGTCAAGAAGCCGGTCGACTGCAAACTGTTCGGGACGGTGTGCACGCCGGAAACCCCGATGGGCTCCTGCATGGTGTCGTCGGAAGGAGCTTGCGCGGCGCACTGGACCTATGGCCGCTTCCGCGACATGGAGCAGAGAAGGGCGTCATGAGCAGCAAAGCGTTCCGGCGCAAACTTGATATCAAGAATGGATGTATCGACCTGTCGCACGGCTCTGGCGGCCGGGCGATGGCGCATCTGATTGCGGAAGTGTTTCACGACGCCTTCAGCAACGATTGGCTGGCTCGCGGCAACGATCAAGCTGCGTTCGACGTGTCGGCCGGCCGCATGGTGATGACGACGGACGGTTACGTGATTTCGCCGCTGTTTTTCCCCGGAGGCAATATCGGGTCACTCGCGGTGCACGGCACCATCAATGACGTGGCGATGGCCGGTGCCCGGCCGCTCTATCTGTCGGCAAGCTTCATCATCGAGGAAGGTTTTCCGCTCGCCGATCTCAAAGAGATTGCCGATGCGATGGGCACCGCTGCGCGTGAAGCGGGCGTGCCGATCGTCACCGGTGACACCAAGGTGGTCGAGCGCGGCAAGGCCGATGGCGTGTTCGTGTCGACCACCGGTATCGGCGTCGTTCTCGATGGCCTCGATCTTTCGGCCGAAAAAGCCAGGGTCGGCGATCGCGTGCTGGTGTCGGGCACGCTCGGCGATCACGGCATCGCGGTCATGTCAAAGCGCGAGAACATGACGTTTGAGACCGAAATTACCTCGGATTCCGCGGCCTTGCACGAATTGGTCGCGACGATGGTGAAAACGGCAGGGGCGGATATTCGCGTCATGCGCGATCCGACCCGCGGTGGCCTGGCCGCGACCCTGAACGAGTTGGCCCAGCAATCCAAGGTTGGCTTTCGTATCGAAGAGGAGGCCATTCCGGTGCGGCCAGAAGTCGCCGCGGCCTGCGAACTGCTCGGGCTCGATCCGCTCAACGTCGCCAATGAAGGCAAGCTGGTCGCGATTGTCGCGCCGCAATCCGCCGATGATCTGCTGGCGGCGATGCGCGCGCATCCGCTCGGCAGGGACGCCGCGGATATCGGGCAGGTGGTCGAAGACGACCATTTTTTCGTGCAGATGACGACAAGCTTTGGCGGCGGCCGGATCGTCGATTGGTTGTCCGGCGAGCAATTGCCACGAATCTGTTGAGGTACACTTTGCGCATCCTGCTCCTCGCTCATTCGTTCAACAGCCTGACCCAGCGCATTCACGTCGAACTCGCCGGGCGCGGTCATGACGTGTCGGTGGAGCTCGACGTGCATGATGATCTGACCCGCCAGGGCATCGCGCTGTTTGGTCCGGAGCTCGTGATCGCCACCTTTCTGAAGCGGGCGATCCCTGAGGACATCTGGCGTTCGGTACGCTGTCTGATCGTTCATCCCGGTATTCCCGGCGATCGTGGTCCCGCCGCGCTGGACTGGGCGGTTCTTGAGGCGCGAGAAACCTGGGGCGTCACGGTGCTCGAAGCCGAGGCTGAACTGGACGCCGGACCAGTCTGGGCATCGGCGAGCTTTGCCATGCGCGATACGACGAAATCCAGTCTCTACCGCCGCGAAGTCGCCGACGCAGCGGTGACGGCGATCTTGGAGGCGCTTGCCCGCATCGAGTCGAACATTCCACCGTCGCCGCGGATGGGCGCCGACGATCCGCGAATTCATGCGCGCGGGCCTTGCGCGCAACGCGACCGTGCCATCGACTGGAAACGCGACAATAGCGAAACCGTGCTGCGCAAGATCCGCAGCGCCGACGGCTCGCCCGGCCTTGCCGATTCGATGTTCGGTGAGCCGGTGCGCCTGTACGACGCCCATCCCGCTTACGATCTGGGCGGCGAACCCGGCAGCATCGTGGCGCAATGTGGCGGTGCCCTAGCGAGGGCGACTATCGACGGCGCGATCTGGATAGGACATGTCAGAAAGACCGCCGAAGCCTCCCTGAAACTCCCCGCAACCGTTGTTTTCGCGGACCAGGCGAACGCGTTGCCTTGTGCCGATCGCAACGGCTATCAGCCGATCCGCTACGAAGAGCGCGGCGCCGTCGGCTATCTCACCTTCGACTTCTACAATGGCGCGATGAGTTCATCCCAATGCGAAGCGCTGCGCGACGCCTATCGCGCCGCATTGGACCAGCCCACGCGGGTGCTGGTGCTGCTGGGCGGCGCCGATTATTGGTCGAACGGCATCCATCTCGGCCAGATCGAAGCGGCGGCCAGTCCCGCCGACGAATCCTGGCGCAATATCAATGCTATCGACGATCTGGTGCGCGATATCATCGAAACCACCGATCGTGTCGTGGTCGCGGTGCTGCGCATGAATGCCGGCGCCGGCGGGGTATTTCTGGCGCTCGCCGCCGACGAGGTCTGGGCATATGACAACGTCGTGCTCAATCCGCATTACAAGGATATGGGAAACCTCTACGGCTCAGAATATTGGACCTACGTGCTACCGCGCCGGGCCGGGCACGAGCGTGCTCGTCAGGTGACGCAAGCGCGATTGCCGATGGGGGTTGCCGAAGCACAACGGCTCGGACTGGTGGATCGGGTTGTTCCACGCGGTGGCGACCCGATTGAGGCCGTCGTGGCCATGGTCGATGCGATCGCCGCCGATGTCTCGATTAGCGCGCGGATCGAGGCCAAGAAACATAACCGCGCGCGGGATGAAAGTGAAAAACCGCTTGAAGTCGTATCGGGCCGAGGAGCTGGCGCGGATGCGTTTCAACTTTTACGGCTTCGATCCCAGCTATCACGTGGCGCGTTACAATTTCATCCACAAGGTGCCGAAATCACGGACGCCCCGGACCATCGCGAACCATCGCGCACGCCGTGCATCACGCGTGTCGGTCGCCGCGGCAGGGGGGTCGACATGAGCGCGCCGGCAACCGTTCTTGTCATCGACGATGAAATCCGGTCGCGGGAAGCGCTGCACCGCGTCCTCTGCGACGAATTTGAGGTACTGTGCGCCAAGGATGCCCAGGAGGCGGAAAAATTCCTCGAAGGCGACATGGTGCATGTCATCCTGTGCGATCAGCGCATGCCCGGCCAGTCGGGTGTCGAATTTCTCAGGCGCGTCCGTGATCTGTGGCCCGATCCGGTTCGGATGATTATCTCAGGCTATTCGGATTCCGAGGAGATCATCGCTGGCGTCAACGAAGCCGGCATCTATCAATACATCACCAAGCCTTGGCATCCCGATAAATTGGTCGAGATCGTGCACGGCGCCGTGCAGCTGTTTCGTCTGCAGAAGGAAACCGAGACCGCGAGCGTCGACGTCAAACTGGCGCCGGGTCGGGTCAAGCAGGTGATTTCCGAGAAGCGTGGTGCGGCGCGGCAATTGTATGATTTCGATCGCATCGTCCATGCGCCGTCGAGCCCGATGCACGGCGTCATTGATCTGGCCCGGCGGGCTTCGGATTACGACATTTCGGTGCTGATCACCGGCGAATCCGGAACCGGCAAGGAACTGCTGGCACGGGCGATCCACTATCGCTCGGTGCGGGCGAACAGGGTGTTTGTCGTCGAAAATTGCGGTGCGTTGCCGGATGAATTGTTGGAAAGTGAGCTATTCGGCTGCAAGAAGGGCGCCTTCACCGGTGCTTATCAGGATCGCATCGGGCTGTTCGAGGTAGCCAACGGCGGAACGATCTTTCTCGATGAAATCGGCGAAACCTCGCCGGCGTTTCAGGTGAAGCTGCTGCGCGTGCTTCAGGAGAGCGAGATCCGCCCGCTCGGCGCACAGCGCGTCCGCAAGGTCGACGTGCGGGTGGTGGCGGCCACCAACCGCGACCTCGAGGCCGAGGTCGCGGCCGGCCGCTTCCGCCGCGACCTCTATTATCGCCTCGCCGCGTTTCCGATCCACATGCCGGCGCTGCGTGACCGTCCAATGGATATTCCGCTGATCGCCGAGCGGATCCTCACCGAGGTCAAGGCCGCCTACAACCGCGAGATCAAAGGCTTTCCCGGGTCGATCCTCGATGAAATGAAGCAGTATTCCTGGCCGGGCAACGTGCGCGAAATGCAAAACGAGATCCAGCGCATGGTGGTTCTGGCGGACGGAGACAGGCTGGAATTCTCATCGCTTTCCGGCCGGTTGCGCAATCATCGCGATCCGTTCCAGTTGGCGCTGAAGATGAACGGCTCCTCGACCCTGAAGATCAAGGTCGAGGCGCTTGAAAAAGCGGCGATTGTCGAATGTCTCGAACGGTTCAATGGCAATATCAGCCGGGCCGCCGGAGCGCTCGGCTTGTCTCGCGTAGGCTTGCGCAGCAAGCTCTCGCGTTATGACCTGAAGAAAGACACTTATGATGACGAGGAGAGTTCTGGACGTGGAGCAGGCTGAAGGCCTGCTTGGAAAGATCGCCTATCCCGGAACCTTCGAACTTGACGGCGAGCGCGAGGGGGCGTGGATCGAAGTCATCCGCAAGATGGATGAGGTCTATTCCGACCTGTTGCGCTATGAGACGGATCTGGAAAAGAAAGAATGCCGCGCTGGAAGAAGCACAGGCATTTATCTCAAGCGTTATCGAATCGGTCTCAGATGTTTTGATCGTGTGCGATTCGCACGGCGCGATTAGCAGGTGAATTCCGCTTTCGTCCGCATTATCGGTGAGCCTGACAACGACATCGTCGGACGGGAATTGCCACGATTTGTCGATCCTGCGGATGCATCCCGGATCGAGCATCTGTTGAAACCGAGGCTGCCGACCGATGTGATCGACGGCGAATTGCGATTTGCAACAGCGGCGGGGCCTTCCGATCTGTTCTCCCTCAACAGCGCGGCGCGCTATGATCACGATGGGCGCTATGTTGGCGTCGTGCTTACGGGACGCCCGGTTGGCGAACTGCGGCGAGCCTATGAAGCGTTGCACAAAGCCCATGGCGAATTGCAGCGCGCCCAGCGCCAGCTGATCGAGCAGGAGAAAATGGCGAGCCTCGGGCGGCTGGTTGCCGGCGTGGCGCACGAACTGAATAATCCCATCAGTTTCGTCTACGGCAATATGCATACGCTGGAACGCTACCGGCAACGCCTGGTCGAATATATCGAGGCCGTCCACAACAACGCGGGCCGGGAAAAACTCGCTGAGTTGCGAAAGAAGCTGAAGATCGAGGCCGTGCTCGCCGACATTGGCCCGTTGATCGATGGCACCCTGGAGGGGGCTGTCCGGGTTTCGGATATTGTGAAGAACCTGCGCCGCCTTTCGTTCAGCCAAACCAACGAAAGACAACAATTCAATCTGGACCGGGTGCTGGAAACTGCAGTTCGTTGGGCCGTTCGGCCAAAACAGATCAGGACGGAAATCAAAATCGATATCGAGCCTGATTTGATCGTCTCGGGAAACGAGGGGCAAGTGCATCAAGTTATCGTGAATTTGGTCGACAATGCGATGCATGCGATGCGCGACATCGCGATGCCTGAGTTGTTGGTCAGGGCGTTTCGCGCTGGCAACGAAATCAAGATCGAAATTTCTGATAACGGTGCCGGTATATCGGACGAAATCCTGGACAGGATTTTTGAACCGTTCTTTACGACGAAACGTGTCGGGGAAGGTACTGGTCTGGGGTTATGGATCAGTTACGGTATCGTGCGGGAACACGGCGGAGAATTGCGCGCGGAAAACCGGGCGGAGGGCGGTGCAAGAATTCTCGTTTGCGCTGCCGTCGGTGTGACAGTTATCCGTGATGCGCGATC
This sequence comes from uncultured Pseudomonadota bacterium, assembly GCA_963729395.1. Lineage (GTDB taxonomy): Bacteria > Pseudomonadota > Alphaproteobacteria > Rhizobiales > Xanthobacteraceae > Bradyrhizobium. The sequence goes on from CAVSOS010000057.1 coordinate 39,807, forward strand.
CGAGGCAGTCAAGCGCCTCCCATCACGTCGTACGGATCAGGGATACCAGCTTCCAACTTCAGGCGGCATTGGACACTTCGGTCCCTTCTATCCAGGATGTTTTCAAGGAAATGATTGCCGATGAAGCACGCAATGATCTCATATTTGACGACGTCTTGAGTGCGCTGGAAGCGGGCCGCGCGCTGCACGAACGGCGACGGGCTTTATTTGGAAGCGCCGAGAGCAGCACTATCTCATAACGAACTGGCACGTCGTTACCGATTGACAGACAGGCTTTTTCATTCGACTGCCGGGCCGACACTGCGCCGGTTCCGTCGCATCTGTGGACAATGGTGATCCAGCTTCGTTAACATTCGGTTTTTAGACTGGCCTACTTTGAAACGGCTAGTAGCCTAATTCAGCCATTACCTGATCGACGGAGCAGGGCACCCTGGCCGCGATTTGCGAACGGCCTCGGCCAGCATCGGGCGGAGCTCTGCCTTCGTCTTCGTCGGTTCGTGCTTGGATGTTTGCCAATTGGCCATCGCCAGTAGGTGGGGATGCACGAGGGCGAATTAAACCCCATGGGCCTGCAGATATTCGTCTTGTCACGAGAGATCGTGCCTCAACGTGGCTCCGATCTCCTCGAGCGCCCAGTCGACCTGATCGCTGGTAATTACCAGCGGGGGGGCAATGCGGATCGTATGTTCATGTGTGTCCTTGGCCAGGATGCCTCTGCTCTGCAGCGCTTCACAATAGCGACGTGCATCACCTGCTTCCCGATGAAGTTCGACCGCCAGCATCAGTCCGCGTCCCCGTACTTCGCGAATCGTATTGGCGCGGATGCTCTTTAGGCCATCGAGGAAGCGCGTGCCTTGAACGGCCGCATTCTCAATCATCCCTTCTTCGACAAGCACGCGCAGGGCTGCGCGTGCCACCGCACAGGCCAGCGGATTGCCGCCGAAGGTCGAGCCGTGCTGCCCGGGTTTCAGAGTGCCGAGCACCGCTTTGTTTGAAAGGACAGCCGACACCGGATAAAAGCCGCCGGATAACGCTTTGCCGAGCAGCGTTACGTCTGCCTCAATGCCTTCGTGCTGCTCGGCAAGCAGCTTGCCGGTGCGGCCAAGCCCGGTCTGAATCTCATCGAGGATAAGCATCACGTCATGCGTGGTGCAGAGCTCGCGGACCTTCGTGAAATAACCGGGCGGCGGGATGATGACGCCGGCTTCCCCCTGGATCGGCTCGACAAGGAAGGCGACCGTGTTCGGCGTGATGGCCTCCTCCAGCGCCTTGGCGTCGCCAAAGGGAATGATCTTAAAGCCCTGAGCGAACGGCCCGAAATGCTCGCGTGCCGCCACGTCGGTGCTGAAGCCGATGATACCGAGGGTGCGCCCGTGGAAGTTGTCCGCGCAGACGATGATCTCGGCCCGGCCGTCCGGCACACCCTTCACCTCATAACCCCACTTGCGCACCGACTTGATCGCGCTTTCCACCGCTTCGGCACCGCTGTTCATTGGCAGCACCTTATGGGAGCCGGTAAGTTCGGCGATCTGCTCGTAGAATGGAGCCAACTGGTCGTTATGGAAGGCGCGGGAGGTCAAGGTCAGCTTACCCGCTTGTTCCACCATGGTGGCCAGGATCTTCGGATGGCAGTGGCCCTGGTTCACCGCCGAATAGGCGGATAGGCAATCGAGATAGCGGTTGCCTTGGATGTCCCACACCCAGACGCCTTCGCCGCGGGATAGGACGACGCCGAGGGGCTCGTAGTTTTGAGCGCCAAACAGCGCTTCAGTCGCGATATAATCAGTGACCGACCTCATTCTCTTCGCTCCAAAGCCAGCCGGCACCAGCGCGGTTCTCCGGTCGCGGATCGCGGCGAGGAAAAAGGGATGTTACTCCTCAACTCGGTCGGATGTAACCGAAGAGTCAAAGCTCCGGCGAGTAGCGATTCTGCCGTCGGTCAGAACGCAAACTTTCAGTAATCCGTCTTTCAGAGGCTTCGTCCTGCGTATTTGGTTCCAACCGCTTGATGATCATGCCGCAGCTTTCTTTCGGCGCCGACGACGTCATTCAACACGCGAACAGCCGCTCATGCGACACCTCGCGCACGACGTAAGCGCGGGACGTTCGGTCGCGCTCGATTTTCTACCGCGCTTGCGACTTATGGCTGCCGGTTATTGATTGGTCCAGCGAAGTTGCGGAACTGCCTTGTGGTCAAAACTGAATACTGATGATCGATCTTTTCCGGCCGCCGTCAGAATGTCGGCGGCGTGCAGGCACTGATCAGCTCGCACGGTTTGGTCGCCGACGCAGCGAAAGCGATGCGGCAGCCGACTCTCGAAGTAGTAGGCATCGCCGGGTCCGAGGATGCGGCGTTCGCTACCCACGGTCACCTCCAGCCGGCCGCTGAGAATGATGCCGCCTTCTTCGCCATCGTGAACCAGCGGGAATGCGCCCTGTGTCGCCACCTGGGGCGTAATGCTCCTTCAGAATCTGCAGCGCACGGCCGAACAAATTATCACCGACCTGACGATAGGAGATCGGCCCTTTGCCGATCTCGCTCAACTCGTCGGAACGGTAAAACGCCTTGCGTGGCCGGTCAGGTTCCAGCGCGAAGAATTCCGCCATTCCCATCGGGATGCCGTCGAGGATGCGCTTCAGCGCGCCGACTGAGGGATTCATCTGGTTGGATTCGATCAGCGAGATCGTCGAGTTGGTCACCCCCGAACGTTTGGCGAGTTCACGCTGCGATAATTTGTTACGGCTGCGGACGAAGCGCAGCCGTTCGCCGACATCGATACTCATTGCCGCTCTAGGGTTGGAATGCTGCTGTTGAGGGTGTTGCGGATAGGGCAAATTCTATCAACTTAATAAAGCGAAATCAATGGTTTGGTTGATCACAGAAAAGGACTTGCTGCATGTTCGTCAACATGATGTCGATCCGGCAAGCCGCACAGGAGCCCCGCCGTGACCGTTCATCAGATCCCAAACACGCTAAGCCTTGACGCATTCTGAATGCCGTTCACGACAAATCGGCAGTTCAAGGCAGAACCTCGCCTGATCGCCTCGGCCGAAGGTATGCATTACACGACCGTCGATGGCCGCAAGGTGCTCGATGGATCCGCCGGGTTGTGGTGTGTCAATGCAGGTCATGGCCGGCGCGAGATCGCGGATGCGGTTTCTCGGCAGCTTATGGCGCTGGACTATGCCCCGTCATTTCAGATCGGGCATCCCCTGGCGTTCGATTTCGCCGAGAAGTTGGCGGCGATCGCACCCGGCGGCCTTGACCGCGTCTTCTTTACCAATTCCGGATCGGAGTTGGTCGACACCGCGCTCAAGATTGCGCTGGCCTATCATCGTTCGGCCGGCCAGCCGACACGCACCCGGCTGATCGGCCGCGAGCGCGGTTATCACGGCGTCGGTTTTGGCGGCATGTCGGTCGGTGGCATGGTAAACAACCGGCGAGCGTTCGCCACGCATCTTCCGGGCGTCGATCATCTGCGCCATACCCACGATCTTGCTCGTAATGCCTTCACGAAGGGGCTGCCCGCGCACGGCGCGGAACTCGCCGATGACGTCGAGCGTCTGGTCGCGCTGCATGGCGCTGAAACGATCGCGGCCGTCATCGTCGAGCCGGTCGCCGGTTCGACCGGCGTACTGATCCCGCCGCAGGGCTATCTGCAACGCCTGCGTGCGCTGTGCGACACGCATGGCATTCTGCTGATCTTCGATGAGGTGATTACCGGCTTCGGCCGCCTGGGCACGCCGTTTGCCACCGACTATTTCGGCGTCACGCCCGATCTCATCAGCTCTGCCAAGGGGATCACCAACGGCACGATTCCGATGGGCGCGGTGTTTGCAAGCCGTAAGGTGCATGATGCGCTGATGGTTGGACCGACAAGCCAGATCGAATTGTTCCACGGCTATACCTATTCGGCGCACCCGGTCGCTTGCGCGGCCGGGATCGCGACGCTGGAAATCTACCAGAAAGAGAGTTTGCTCACGCGCGGTGCCGCGCTGACCGATTACTGGCAGAACGCGATGCATTCGCTGCGCGGCTTGCCGAACGTGATCGATGTCCGCGCCATCGGCCTCGTCGCAGGCGTCGAGCTGTCATCGCGGCCGGATGCGGCTGGCAGCCGCGGCTACGATGTCATGGTGGATTGCTTCAACCGCGGCCTCGTGCTCCGGAATTCCGGCGATACCCTCGCGATGTCGCCGCCACTGATCGTCGAGCGCAGCCACATCGAAGACATGGTGGCGATACTCGGCGACGCGCTGAAGCGGGCGGCCTGAAGCCTGCCGTATGCCATCGGGCTACGCAAGTTGGGTTTGCTCGCGTCGTCACGGACAAGTCAACGTTCGCATTGCTTGCCGACTTATTCATACTCAAAGCGCATCGCGGCAAGGGCCTGTCCAAGTGGCTAATGCGTTGCGTCGTTGGACACGAAGACTTGCAGGGTCTAAGGCGCCTGCTACTCCTGACGTCGGACGTCCATGGCTTGTATCGCCAATTCGGGTTCAAAGGGCTCGCAAACCCGTTGCGCTTCATGGAGATTCTTCGGCAAGATATCTATCGGTCGCCTTGACGGGGGCGTCTTGATGCAGGGCCAGCAACGCCTGATCGAGTCGCTCGACGAGAAAGTCGGCGTGATCGGTCTTGAACACAAGCGGCGGCCGGATCTTGAGAACATTGGCATGTGGCCCGGCGGCGCTGATCAGCACGCGCCGCTCGCGAAGCATGTTGACGATCCGCGCGCTTTCTTCTGCTGCAGGCGTTCCGGCCTTGCCGCCGCGCCGGAGCTCCACGCCTATGAACAGACCAGCGCCACGGACTTCCGCGATCAACGCGTGCTGGGCCTGTAACTGCCGAAGTCGTTCAAGCAGATAGGCTCCGGTGCGTCGCGCGTTCTCGATCAAACCCTCGGACTCAATCACTTCCAGCACCGCGATCCCTGCCGCGGCCGATACGGGGTTGCCGCCAAAGGTGTTGAAGTAGCGTGACCTCGCGCCAAATTCCACCAGGAGATTCGGGCGCGCCGCCATCCCGGCAATCGGATGACCATTCCCCATCGGCTTACCCATCGTGACCAGATCGGGAACGAGACCGTGGCGCGCAAACCCCCACATCTGCTCGCCGGTACGGCCGAAGCCAGGCTGCACTTCGTCGGCGATGAACAGGCCGCCGGCCGCGCGTATGGCTTCGACCGCCGGGCGCAGGAAGCCGGGCGGGTCGGCGAACACGCCATCGCTTGAGAAGATCGTGTCGACCAGCAATCCCGCCGGGCGAATCCTGTTTCGCGTCATGTCGTGAAGGGCATCGCCAACATGACGCGCGAAGATTTCGCCGGTGTCGTCCCCGGCCGAACGCGGCGCCGGCACCAGCCGCACGTGGCTGTCCTTTTCCGTGGCCAGCCCAAGCGAAGGCGAAAGTTCGACCAGCGCGCTCGTCACGCCGTGGTACGCGGTTTCCGTCACAATGAAGCCGGTGCCGCCGGTGCAGGTTCGAGCGACGCGCAAAGCGAGGTCGTTGGCCTCGCTGCCGGTGCAGGTGAACATGACGTGGCCGATCTCGGTCGGGAAGGTCGCCAGCAGCTTCTCGGCGTAATCGAGCACGGCCTCGTGCAGATAGCGCGTATGCGTGTTGAGGATGGCCGCCTGCCGCGCGATCGCCTGGACGACCTGCGGGTGACAGTGTCCGACAGCCGCCACATTATTATAGGCATCCAGATAGCGATTGCCGGCGGGATCGCAGAGCCAAACGCCTTCCCCGCGCACGAACTGCACCGGCTGCTCGTAGAACAGCCGATAGGCCGGTCCAAGCAGGCGATTTCGGCGCGCGATGATGTTCCGGGTCGAGACGACCGCATCGTCTGCTGACATATGCTTCACTCCGAATTGCAGGCGCGTCTGATCTGTTGCATTGCCTCCGCCGGCGAGAGGCCCGCCATCCGGCCGAGCCGCGCCCAGGCCGGTTGATGATTGCGCAGGATATACGTTCGATTCTGGGGGTAACGAGCGGCGCGCCAGCTGCTGATCACGACGGTCATGACCATGCGCGTGGCCATGAGGTCGAACAGTACATCGAATTCCGCGGCGTTCAACGGCGTGACCGCATGATAGGCCGCGATCAGCTCGCATGCGGGGGCGAGCGGATCATCGCTATCCGCAACCTGATACGCCGCCGTGATGGCGAGGTCGTTGACCCGGGCCGTCGAAGCGAGGTCGCCAAAATCGATGATCCCCGAGATGCGTTCGTTGTCAGCCCGATCGACCACAACGTTGTGTGGATTGAGATCGTTGTGGACAGGCTGCTTCTGCAGGCTTGGCAGCACCGGAAGCACGCGCGTCTCGAAGCGATCGAGAAATTGCTCAATCAGACCGCGCCGGTCGAAAGCGACGGCGTCGACCAGCGGGCGCAATTCGGCGGCATACTGGAGATCCCAGAGCAGCTTGTGGTTGGCGCCGGAATGCCTGAAATCGCGAAGACCTCGCGCCAGCCTCGCGGCGCATTGACCGAGATTACGGCGCAGTTCGGCGGATCCTGCGACCGCATGCATCGGAATTCCGGCCATAAAGGACAACAAGCGCACGATCCTGATCGATCCGTCGCCAAAGGTGATGCCAAGTTCCTGCGCACCGTTTAATGCCGGAAAGACGCGAGGGATCGGCAAACCGGGGTCGGCGGCAGCAAGGTGAACCAGGGCCTGCGTCTGCAGATTGGTTACCGCGCGGTCTTCGGCGGGATTGGCGATCTTCAGAACATATTCGCGGCCATCCAGCGTTCGCAGCCGGAAATTCTGATCGCGCTCGCTGTCGAGCCGGTGCGCCGCGACCGGCAGGCCAAAATGTTTGGCGGCCAGCTCTTGTGCGAGCGCTTCTGGAATGGCGGATGCCGCGCGCAGGCCGTCGATCGGATGTGCGGCGTCAATGACGGGCGAGGAGTTTGGCACCGGGCGTTCCTTCGGCATGCAAATGCTTTAGTAACCGCGCTTGCGGTCGATCGCGTAGGGCGGTCGCTGACCGGCTCTAATCGCGTCGGCGGTTGCGACGAGGGTCGCCGCGACGGCTTCGATACGGACGTCGCTGGCGTCATGCGGCGTGATGACGACCTTTGGGTGACGCCAGAACGGATGCGCCGGTGCCAGCGGCTCCGTTGCGAACACATCGAGTGCGGCCCCTTCGAGCTGACCGCTTTCCAGTGCGGCCAGCAGATCCTCATCGACCAGATGTTCGCCGCGGCCGACCTGAATCAGATAACCGCCGCGCCGCATCCTGTTGAACAATTCGCGGTTGAGAATGCCCTGGGTCTGCTGCGTCAGCGGTAGCAGATTTACCAGCACTTCGGTTTCGCCGAGCATGGCGGCGAGCCCCGAAGGCCCATGGAATCCCCTGATCGAAGCCGGCGTCGGCTTCGCCGTCCGGTTCCATACCATGACCTGGAAACCAAGCTGCGAGAGATCGGCGGCAACTCTCTGGCCGATCTCGCCATAGCCCAGAATGGCAACAGGAAGGTCTTGTGCGTGACGCTGGCTGAGACGTTGCCAAATTCGGTCGCGCTGCTGATCGTGATAAGTGGCAAAACGCCGTTGATGTCCGATCACATGCCATGCGATGAAGCCGGACATCATTTGCGCCTGCGCGGGATCCACGACGCGAACGATGTCGACGTCGGGGCGCAGGCTGGGACAGGCAATGATGCTGTCGACGCCCGCGCCGATCGAGCAAACGGCCTTCAAGTTGGGATAATGCTCGAAAGCGTCGTCCGGCGGGTGCCACGCGACCGCGAGGCGAATATCGGCGTTTTTCCCGTTGCGGCGATGATCGACGATTTCGATGCGGTCGGCGATACGCCCTATTTCCGCACCGAGGTAGCCGCGCAGATCGAGGCTGCGGCTGACGAGGGCGCAACGCATGTTCAGGCTGCCTTGGAGGATGATATCTGGCCCGGTACGGCGGCAAGAAGCTCACGCGTATAGGGGTGTTCCGGCGCCGAAAACAGCGCGGCGGCGGGTCGCAGTTCAACGATGGAGCCGCGCTGCATCACCGCGATCCGATCGCATATCTGTGCGGCCACCCGCAGGTCGTGGGTGATGAACAGCATCGACAGACCGAGCCGAGCCTTGAGGTCTTCGAGCAGGTCCAGCACCTGTGCCTGCACGGAGACGTCGAGCGCGGAGACCGCCTCGTCGGCGACCAGGACTTCCGGGTCGAGCGCCAATGCCCGGGCAATCCCGATCCGTTGCCGCTGGCCGCCGGAGAATTCGTGCGGATAGCGTTCCATGGCGCTGGCGTTGAGGCCGACCAAGCCCAAAAGGTCGTGGGCGCGCTGTCGCGCGGCTGCCGGATCGACGCCGTGGGCGATCGGGCCATCCGTGATGATATGGCCGACCTTGCGGCGCGGATTGAGCGAAGCGAACGGGTCCTGAAACACCATCTGGATGCGGCGGCGCTGCTGGCGTAACGCCTTTCCGTTGATCCGCGTCAGGTCGGTATCGCCGAGGCGGACGGTGCCACGATCCGGTTCGATCAGGCGCATGATGAGGCGCGCGATGGAAGATTTGCCGGAACCGGATTCCCCGACGAGGCCCAGGGTCTCGCCCTGAAAGATGTCGAAGCTGACTTGCTTCGCCGCCTGCACGCTGCGCGTCGGCTGAAACCAGCCGCCGCCGCGGACATAGGTCTTTTCCAGGCCGATCACCTCGACGGCCTTCGGTCGGTCGCCCCGCGATTGGCGGGGCGGCGGCTGCATCGTCGGAACGGCTGCGAGCAGCGCGCGGGTATAGGGATGTTGCGGGCGCAACAGGACGTCGTCCGCCGCGCCCTGTTCGACCACCTTGCCGTGCTGGAGCACGACGACGCGATCCGCGATATCGGCGACGACGCCGAAATCGTGGGTAATGAACATGACCGCCATGTTGCGGCGGCGCTGGAGGTTGCGGATCAGTTTTAAAATTTGCGCCTGCGTGGTGACATCGAGTGCCGTCGTCGGTTCGTCGGCAACCAGCACGGCGGGTTCGAGCGCAAGGGCCATCGCGATCATCGCGCGCTGGCGCTGGCCGCCCGAGAGTTGATGCGGATAAGCGCGCACCGTCCTGTCGGGATCCGGCAGGCCGACTTCGCGCAACAGGCCGACAGCTTTTTGTCTTCGCTCTTTCGGCGACAACAGATTATGCGCCTCGAACATTTCGGCGATCTGGTCGCCGATGCGCATGAGGGGGTTGAGGGCTGTCATCGGCTCCTGAAACACCATGGCAATGCGGCGGCCACGCAAGCCCAGCCATGTGTTTTCGTCGAGGGTCAGCAGGTTTTGTCCGTCGAACGTGATCTCGCCGGCCTCGGAGATCACGGTGTCGGGCAAAAGACCCATCAGGGCATGGGCGCACATCGACTTTCCGGAGCCTGATTCTCCGACGACGCAAAGGATCCTGCCGGCGGTGAGGTCGAATGAAACGCCATCGACGGCATAGGGTCGGTCGCCGCCGGCCGGCAGCGCGAGCTTGAGGTTTTTGATGGTTACGGCTGTATGTTGGGAACCTTCTTGCAACATGCTCAGCGCCCGTCCTTGTCGAGGCGTGGGTTGAGAGCGTCGTTGAGACCTTCGCCGATCAGGTTCAGCGCCAGCACCGAGATCAGGATCGCAACGCCGGGAAATACGGTGATCCACCAGGCTTGGCGAATAACGGTGCGGCCGGCGCCGACCATGAAGCCCCACGACATCAGATTGGGATCGCCAAGGCCGAGAAAGGACAGGGACGATTCGAGCAGGATCGCAGTCGCCACCATCAGCGACGCCAGCACGATGACGGGCGAGAGCGCGTTGGGAAGGATCTCGCGCCAGATGATCCGCCTGTTGGTCTGCCCGGTTACGATCGCCGCCTGCACATATTCTCGGCTGCGCAGCGACAGCACCTCACCGCGAACCAGCCGTGCCACCGGTGGCCAGCTCACGATGGCGATGGCAATCACGATCGATACGATCGACGGCTGCAGCACGGCAACCAGCACGATCGCCAGCGCGAAGCTCGGAACGGTTTGGAAGAATTCGGTGAAACGCATCAGCGCGTCGCCGATGCGGCCGCCGAAATATCCGGCCATCGCGCCAACGGGAATGCCGACCGCCAGCGCCGCCAGCGTCGAGACGAGGCCCACCAGCAGCGAAACGCGGGCGCCGTATATGATGCCCGCCATGACGTCGCGGCCGAGCGCATCGGTGCCGAGCGGCACGGTCGATAACGTAAATGGCGGCAGGAACGGCCGCTGCACCATGCGCCAGGGAGAGGTTGGAAACAGCAGCGGGCCAAACACCGCGACCGCTATCGCGATCGCAAGAATCACGAGGCCAATGAGTCCGCCGGGATTGCGCAGCATGGCTCGCCAGAACTGTCTCATGCGGTGAACTCGATACGGGGATCGACCGAACGGTAGATCAGATCGGTGATGAGGTTGAAGGCCAGCACCATCGCGGAACACACCACGAAGACACCGAGCAGCAGGTTATAGTCGCGCTGCAGCAGCGCTTCGTACATCAGTCGGCCGATGCCAGGCCAGGCGAACACGGTTTCGGTCAGCACGGCACCGCCGACCAGCGTGCCCGCCTGCAGGCCTGCAAGCGTCACGACCGGCAGCAGCGCGTTGCGCAGCACGTGACGGCGCTGGATCACGGCATCGCGTAAACCCTTGGCGCGGGCGGTCTTGACGAAATCGAGCCGTTTGACCTCGAGCATCGAGGCGCGCGTCATGCGGGCGTAGGTCGCCATGAAGAACAGGCCGATCGTCGTCGCTGGCATGATCAAATGGGCGCCGACGTCCATCACGTGAGCGAGCCCGGTATAGTTTGCGCCCACCGTCTCGTAGCCAAAGCTTGGCAGCCAATCCATCGCGACGGAAAACAGCAGGATCGCCATCAACGCTACCCAGAACAGCGGCGTGGCGTAAAAGATCAGCGCCACTACAGTGATGGCGGTATCCGTCCAGCTACCGGCCTGGCGCGCCGCCAGTGTTCCAAACAGGACGCCGAGCGCCAATGAGATCGCAAACGCGGTTCCTGTCAGCAGCAGGGTGGCCGGAAGCCGTTCAAGGATCAGTTTCGAGACCGGCATTTGCTGGCGGAAGGAGAAGCCGAGATCGAAAGTGAGGATACCCTTGACGTAGGTGTAGAGTTGCACCGGGAGAGGCTTGTCGAGGCCGAACTTGTCGCGAAGCTGGGCTACGAAAATCTTGTCGCCGGCGCCGGCTTCGCCGGCCATCACTAGCGCCGGATCGCCCGGGGCCATCCGGATCAGGAAGAAGTTCAACACGACGATGGCCAACAGAACGATGACGGCCTTGCCAATTCTCTGGGCAATGAATGCGAGCATCGTGGATTTCCGTTGCGTTCCGGGCGAGGCGTTCGAGTGTCTTGTCGCGGCGACCGCTGGAGTGCCGCCGCGGCTTCGTGGTTAGGGACTATTTGTCGATCCAGGCATCGCGGAAGCCGTCGTTCACGCCGATCGCGGTGGTAACCAGGTTCTTGATGTTGCAGCGGGTGATGGTGGGGAACTGCAATTCGAGCAGCCACGCCACCGGCACGTCGTCGGTCAGAATCTTCTGCGCTTTGGCATAGATTTCCGCGCGCTTGGAATCCGGGAAGGCGACCGCGCCGTCGGCGAACAGCTGATCGATCTCCGGATTCGAATATCCTTCGACGTTGTTGAACGGCGAGCCCTTGACGATCTGGCTTGAGATGTAATTGCGGCCGACGCCGAGTGCGGGATCGCCATACTGATAGACATAGGTGAAGGCGATATCGTAGTCCCAGTCGGACGTCTTTTGGTTCCAGCCGGGGACATCGGTCGCAACCATTTCGACGTTGATGCCGACGTCCTGCAGATTTTGCTTCACCGCCTCGGCCCAGCGCTGCCAGGTTTCGCCGTAAGGCAGCGGCAGCAGGCGGACTTTCTCGCCGTTGTAGCCAGCCTCTTTCAGCAGTGCTTTCGCCTTGGCCGGGTCGTAGTCGTATCTCGATACTGCGTCCGTGTAGTATTTGATCGAGGAGCTGGATGGACCGGTTGCGACCTTGCCGAGACCGTTCCAGATCACGTCCTTTGCAAAATTGCGGTCGAGGGCGAACATCACCGCCTGGCGGAATTTCTTGTTTGCCGTCGGGCCGGAGCGGTTGTTGAGCCAGAGCCACGAATGCGGGCTGAAGAATTCCCAGCCGTTGCCGGTGACGCAGACGTTCTTGAGTTTGGTCAGCCGCGGAACGTCGAAATTTTCCACCGAGCCACCCGGCAGCACGTCAACCTTGCCGGTTTCGAACGCCACCGATCGCGCCGCGGCGTCGGGAATGACGTGCCAGTAGATCTCGTCGATATAGGGCTTGCCCTTGATGTAGTAGTTCGGATTTTTGACGAGGTGGATGAACGAGCCCTTCTGCCATTCCTTGAACATGAAGGGGCCGGTGCCAATCGGCGTGTTGTTGGCCGGATTGGTCTTGAAATCGGTCCCTTCATAGATGTGTTTCGGGATCATCGGCATCGAGCCGACTTCGAAGATGCCGATGAATGGGCCGAACGGCTGCTTCAGTGTGAACACGACGGTGGAGTCGTCGGGCGCCTCTACCTTGTCGAGCTGAACCAAATTGCTGCGAAGGCGCGGATGGGTTTGCTTCAGGAAATCGATCGAGAATAGTACGTCTGCCGAGGTGAACGGCTTGCCGTCATGCCAGGTGACGCCCTTCCTGAGCTTGAAGGCGTAGACTTTGCCGTCCTCGCTCACCGTCCAGCTCTCGGCGAGGCCCGGCAGCGGCTCCAGCTTCGGGCTGTAGCGCAGCAAGCCCTCATAGATATTGCCCGCCACCATCTGGGTCGGGCCGTTCTGGACGAGACCGATCATCAGGCCCGGAGGTTCCGGCTGGATGACGGCATTCACGATACCGCCTGTTTTCGGCTCTTCGGCGAAAGCCGCGGCGCCCAGGCCGCATATCATCGCAACGCCAATCAAAATTCGCTTCAACATGACCTCTCTCTCTTTGATCTTTGATTGCCTGATCGGCGGTTGAACTGGATTCCGATGCGCGGCCTAGTTCACGAAATCCGGATCGGTTCGTTCCAGCATCCGCTTGAACGCCGCCCACTCTGTATCCGGCTCGCCCTTGAGCTCGATCTTGTCGTAGAAGCGGGCGTATTGACCCGCTGTCTTGCTGGCGACGGCTGCGGAGAGCGGGGCGGTCTCGGCATTGGAAGCCTGGATGGCCAGTTGGGCGCGACACGACCGCTCCAGATTGTGCATCAGCTTGAAGGCTTCAGCGACGGATCGTCCGCAGGTGAGCATGCCGTGATTGCGCAGCACCATGACGAACTTGTCGCCGAGATCGGCGACCAGGCGCGCGCGCTCATCGAGGTCGAGCGCGATGCCTTGGTAGTCGTGGTAGGCGAGACGATCGGTGAACTGCATCGACCATTGATTGAGCGGCAGCAACCCCTGCCTTTGACAGGAGACCGCGACGCCAGCGACGGTATGCGTGTGCAGCACGCACACCGCATCCGTCCGCGCCGCGTGCACGGCGCTATGAATGGTGAACCCGGCCGGGTTGATGCCAAGCCCCGTCGGGTCGTCGACAATGTTGCCGTCGAGATCGACCGTCACCAAGTTGGAAGCCGTCACCTCTTCAAAGCGCAGGCCGTAGGGATTGATCAAAAAACGGTCATGCCGGCCCGGGAGCCGGACCGAGATGTGGGTGTAGATGCTGTCATCGAGACCGAGCCGGTGGATCAGCCGGTAAGCGGCGGCGAGATCAATCCGGGTTTGCTGTGTTTCGTCTTTGATGGCCGGGAGCGGTACGTGCGCTGTCATTGCTAGATGAACCTGTTTTCAACTGGCCTTAGGGTTGCACTGCAGCAATTACCCGTGCAAGACTAAACTGTCGACAATCGACGATTAAATATTGCTCAATGGCCAAAACGGACCTTTTTGATGCGCACAATGTCCTTGCCGGTCGGATTGCCAGCTCTCGCCGAGACGGATCTCGTCGGCCAGGTCGCGCGTCTTTTGACCGAAGCCATCGTTCAGGGTCGGATGCCGCCAGGTTCCAAATTAGTGGAGGCGGGAATCGCAAGGGAGCTGGGTGTTAGCAGGGCGCCGGTGCGTGAGGCCGCACGCCTTCTGGAAAGCCAGGGGCTGTTGGTGGCGAGCCCACGCCGCGGATTCTTCATACGGCAATTTGCAGCCGACGATATCGACCAGATTTACGACCTGCGCTTGTGCGTGGAGCGGCACGCCGGCGTGCTGGCTGCACGCAATTTGACGCCGGAGACGCGGGACGCGTTGCGGACGCAGATTGATGTTCTTCACCAGACCGCCGATCTTGACGATCCGGCCCGGCAGGTCGAGGAGGATTACCGATTTCACCGCCTGATCTGCGAGATCGCCGGCAACCGACGCTTGTTGCGCCTGTTCGACGATCTGGCGTCGGAACTGCGCATGGTCATCGGCCTGATCGGCCGGCTCTACGATGATCCGCATGAAATCGCTCGCACTCACGAACCGGTGCTTGCTGCGATCGAGCAAGGCCATCCGGAGCGTATCGTCGCGCATATCGATCATCATATCGGTCATGCGTGGCGAGAGGTCGGAAGGCTCGTGCGGGAGATTCCTCGGGCTGCCGCCGACGCAAAGGAAATCACCTGAGCCGGACTGTGCCGCGCGGGCTGTACGCCGGCTAGCGCGCGAAGGATTCTATTCTTCAACGATGGGAGTATGGGTGTGAAGGCCGTCTATACCGAACTGCACCGCAGCCACGATCCGCAATTCTTTCTGGTTCGCGGCGTCGTCAAACGCACCACCGAGCAACCCGAACGCGCCGATCGACTGCTTGCCGGACTCAAGGCGGGCAAGCACGATCTGGCCGAGACTATTGTGTTCGGGCAAGGGCCGCGGGCGAGGGTTCACAGTCCGGAATATCTCGGCTTCCTTGCGGAAGCCTGGGACGCTTGGTCCGCGCTCTGCGATTCCGGTCCCGAGATGATCGCCAACATGCATCCTGTCCGCAATGCCGCGACTTATCCGACCCACATTGTCGGTCGCCTCGGCTGGCATACGATCGATACGACCTGTCCGATCGGCCCGGGCACCTGGGCTGCGGCTTGCGCGGCCACCGATGTGGCGACGACGGCCGCTCAACTGGTCTCAGATGGCGAAGATGCGGTGTACGCACTCTGCCGCCCTCCCGGTCATCACGCCTATCGCGACCTTGCCAGCGGCTTTTGTTACCTCAACAACAGCGCCGTTGCGGCCGCGCACCTTCGACTGCAGCACGAGCGGGTGGCGATCCTCGATGTCGATGTCCACCATGGCAACGGTACGCAGGGTATTTTCTACGGGCGGCCGGACGTGCTCACGGTTTCGATCCACGCCGATCCAACCTGCTTCAACCCGTTCGTCTGGGGCTATGCGCACGAGCGCGGCGAGGGTCCTGGTCTTGGTGCCAATCTCAACATTCCGCTGCCGATCGGTACCAAGGACGACGGCTACATGCGGGCGCTCGGTGTCGCGGAAAAGACAATCCATGCTTTCGCACCCGGTGCGCTGGTCGTCGCGCTCGGTCTCGATGCGTCAGAGCACGATCCTCTTGCGGGTCTCGCCGTCACCACCGCGGGCTTTCGGCGCATCGGTGCCGCCATCGCGCGGCTGGGGCTTCCAACCGTCTTCGTCCAGGAAGGCGGATATCTATCAGAGATTCTCGGGGCCAATCTCACATCCGTCCTCGCCGGATTTGAAGAGGTTCGCTAACCAGGCAAATAGCTGGTCAATGTGGATCGTCCTCGGCGTTTCATCGCGTCGCTGCACGTTGCAGTGTGAATTGGAGAAAGGATGTGCAGTGAGGGACTGTGTCGGCCCGGTCGGAGTGCAGTTGGGTGAAGATCGGCATGCGTGTGCACTCGGGCGTTGCCGCCTAGACCGCCGCAACTAGCACTGTTGCTCCCAGACTTGAGCCGCGCGACATCGCGGCTCCTTTTTTTTCGGCGGGCCGGTCGCCTTATCTGCGCCCCCTATTTTGGTCGAATTGATTTCCTGTCTATCTATCGCCCGCGCTCGCTCCGGCCGCCCGGATATTTAGCCCGATATTCCGTGACAGCTCGTTCCATCGTAACAAACTGCGCTCCACCTTCCCGAAGGTTCTTGATGAGCTTCTCCAGCATGATGAGCCGATGTCCGCGGCCGATGACATGAGGATGAAAGGTGTAGGTCAGAATACCCCAATCGTAGTGATCGGCCATGTATCCGAAATCGGCTAACCAATTTGCTCCGACGAGATCGGCGTTCATCAGCCCTGCCTGAATCGCGTTTGGAAGGCGCATGTATTCGAACACAGGATAATCATCCAGCGACCAACTGATGGGCATTTCGACCAGAGGCGTGTCGGCGCCATATCGGATTGGCTCCTCCAGGCTTATAATGTCGCCGTCCCGCGCTTGATAAGGGAGATAGTCGTGTCCCATCAGGCTGCTGTCGTAGGTGAAGCCGTGTTTGAGAAGAAGCTCGATAGAGTACGGACTCAGGTCCCAGGCCGGCGATCTGTAACCTCGGGCATATTCGCCAGTGATTTTCTTGATCGCTTCGTTACCACGAACCAATTCGTTCTCTTCAGTTTCGCGTCCGAGCGTTGCCGGAATGCGATGCGTCCAGCCATGGTTCGCGATCTCATGCCCCGCGGTGTGCACCGCCTGCACGGAGTTGGGATAGGTCTCAATCGTGTGGCCAGGGATGAACCAGGTGCTCTGGATTGCGTATTTGCGCAGCAACTGTAACAGCCGCTCCGTAGCAACCATCCCGAAATCCCCCCGCGAGATCATCGTCGGGGAGGTCATGTCGCGCGCAATCGCGGCCGAGGCGTTGTCAAGATCGAAAGTCAGACACACAAAATGCTGTGACATGGTGTATTTCCTGTTCTAGGCGTCGCCGTCCCGAGCGGAGGTAGCGAGGCCAAACATTGCAGCCGAGATAGGCGTCTCTGACAAAGTCATTTTCGGGCAGGTCTTTGGCCGCCCTTTCGAAATGACTCTTCCATTCTCAAGTACGCAGGCTCGCGTTGCATCAGACACTTATGATCATGGTGCATTTGGAACGCGAGGAGTCAATTCCGCTTCATGTAGGCGAGGAGGGCTCCTCCGAGGATCAATGTCGCGCTGATGATCAGCATCGGCGTCACGGCTTCCCCTAAAACCAGCGATCCGAGTAGGATACCTAGGATCGGCGATAGCAGCACAAATTGGCCCGCCGTCGCGGCTGGAATGAGGGTGAGGATCTTCGCCCAGAACCAGAACGCCAAAATCGTAGGCACAACCGCGTTGTAGACAATGATGAGACCGTAATGCGCATCAAGCAGGAGCGGTCGCTCCTCGAACGTCGCGTCATGCCGCAAAAAATTTCCGTTTGTTTTCAAGGCTTCCCAAGCATCGCCGGCGGATCCATGCGACATGGACCCAACATGGCTTTTTCCCCAACGGCGTCGAAGTGAGCGCGTCATGGCCGCCGCCGCTTCGCTTCAAGTCCGCAACATGGCATCATAGCAATTAAAAGCGAACTTGAATTTATCGCGACCGCTTTGCCCGCTTCCCAAAGGCGCGCGCTACACTGGCGCAAGCGACAAGGACGCAGCGGCTAAATTCGTTTGCCGAAATGAATCGGGAGCGGCATGTCAGGTGGGGATCACGTCGGTCAAAATAAAGAGATGAAGGATACGCGCGACCAATCAGTTTGATCTTGCTGCTCCATGATCTGCTGTCGAGAAGTGGCCATGACTGAAATGAAGCGTTGCTTTGCGGAGAAACCAGCGAACTCGTTTTCCGAGGAGCATATTGTTCCACAATTCTTGGGAGGATCGTCAGGCTGCGATGCCGCAGTAACGAGGAGCGTATGTCAAGGGTGCAATTCGCTCTTTGGACGATTCGTCGATGCAGCGGTCGCGAAGGGCTTTTTCATGAACGGCAACGAAAGGACCTGCAAGCCTGCTTCGACCATGACGAATGTAACGGGAATGTTTTCCCCCTTATTTATTTCGGAAAATGCACGGCACTGAAATGTGCCGAGGGCGAAGAGGTTGAAGTATGGCTGTGTCCTGATGGCGGGACGTGCTGGGATTTCCACGAAAACCGAGGCGAGGACTTCTACGCGTTCGCCGGTGGCGATCCGCTGCTTCGTCGAAAGGACCGGCAAAGCCGCGTTTACGTGTTTCAGGCGTCAGCCGTGCCCTACTGGCTGCTTTCAAATCTCAAGTCGGCGACCGCTCATTTCAAAGAGGAGCCAATTTTTATCGGGGCGGATTCTGACATAGAGGCTCAACTGCCTGCCGAAAGGAAAAAGGGCACCCTGTGCCGCAAGGACACGTCGGCCATCGCCGAGCGTGACAAGATCAGGCACCTGCTCGACAGGGGAGGGCCAATCAACCACGCCTTAAGCCTGGATACGCTGTTCGACGTCCGGTTCCTCGCCAAGCTCGCCATTGCTTTCGGGCATAAGCTTTTCGGTGAGCGTTACGGCAGCCTCCATTACACGGATCGGCTGCGGGCGTTGTTGTGGACCCGCCGGACAAACCTAAACCCCGAGCAGCATCGCGTGAGAATGCGATCCTATTTTAGCGGTCTTCAGGACCATTCGATGCAGCTCTTTAGCTTTGCCCAAGGCTTTGTCTTCATATTCAAGTATGTTGATGGTAAACTTGCTCTGATGATCGTTTTTCCGAGCGGACGCTTCGTCCTAGTTCCTTTGACAGACAAGAGCGTCGACCCCGATTTCAAGATCGATATGACTTCCTTTGAAGAGCACGTCCTCGTGTCCGTTCCGCAGTTGAGCCAGACGTTAGGACCGATCAAACTCTGGGAGTATGTTGCGTGGAAGTCGGGGGGCTACCGCATCACGGAGCTGGACGCCATCAAGGCGCGGATTACACCGCGAACCGCGCTACCGCCACTTAGGTGAACGAAAAGAATTGCGGTGACAGTGCACTGAATTGATCAGCGTCGTTGCGCCAACGTCCTGCCGCATAGTCAGCCTTAATCAATGTCGCGGATCGCGCGGAGGCCTGTCATCGGACGCCCGTTGGCGCGATCCACTAGGCTAATCTGCCCTGCGCGCTCAGGGTGATTTGTTGAGCTGGATCAAGCTGATGCTACCTGTCCAGTCCGCCTTTTCAAAAATATTTCCATTCCCTTTTGACCCAAATCACTTCTGTATGGCTTCCATCCCGGCCCACACAGGGGCGTTTCGCGATCGTCACGAACGTAGGGCTGGGATGCGATGGACGCGAGATGCGCGACTGACGAGCGCGCTTATTCTTGCGGACGGCGAAGTCGTGTGGTCCTGACACCTCAATGGTTGGTGTCAAGTTGGCGATGATGGCGATGTCGGCCCTCTCGGGCCCGACACGCCGGCATCACGCCGATGACGGTGACAACAAAGCCCGATCACCGGGGAGAGTACGAAGGAAACCGTTAAAACCATCGCGTGCGGGAATGCCGGGTGTCCCGGTGCGACCGTGGTGACTAACGCGCGTGTTTACTACTCTACACGCGCGGCTGCGGGTGCAACGGGCACCCGGCATTCCCCGCTCCCCCCTTGGGGTAGCGCCACGCCCTCCATTGGGCGAAGGATTTCAGCAACAACTCGGGTGCAACGCGCCGCGGGAATGCGGAAGCGTGTTTGCATGCCCCGGATGCTGCGCGGCGTGATGCGCTGCTGATCCGGGGTCCATGCCTCACGGGACACGCCTGTGGGTCCCGGCTCTGCGGTGCATCGTGAAGTACGCTGCACCGCGTCCGGGACAAGCCCTCGCATGACGGAGTCCCGAGCTGTTTGAAAATCGAATCGGGACGCTAGTCTGCCGGGCATGGCGTGTAATCACGATCGGCCCGCAGCGTGGTGCTGACGCTGCCTCTTGAGGCAGATTTGCGTAACGAGGAATCCGGCAAATACATCCGCAAATATCTTCACACCAAGGCGAACGTTGATGTTGTACACTGCGGGCGTCAGTCTGATCAGGGACAGCATGGATCGACGCGGGTTTATTTCTGGATTGGCCGTCGCCGCGGCGTTTGCAGGCGTCACGTCGGGGTCCGCCGTGGCCGATGGCAGGCGTGTGGCGCTGGTGATCGGCAACGGCGCCTACAGAAGCGTGCCCGCGCTGCCCAATCCGCCCAATGACGCCGGCGATGTCGCCGCGGCGCTGAAACGCCTCGGCTTCGCGGTGACGCTCATCACCAACGCGAGCTTCGACGAGATGCGGCGCGGCCTGATCGCGTTCGGGCGCGATGCCGCTGGCGCCGACATGGCGACGGTGTACTTCGCCGGCCACGGCATGGAGATCAACGGCGAGAACTGGCTGATCCCGGTGGATGCGGAACTAAAGCGGGACACAGACGCAGCGAATGAAGCCATCAGCCTGCAGAGCGTGATGATGCAGGTTTCCAGCACCTTGAGCCTCGGCCTTGTCATCCTCGACGCCTGCCGCAACAACCCGTTCGCCGCCAAGATGAACCGGTCTCTCGCCGTGCGCGCAGCCGTGAGCGGTGGCCTCGGCCGCATCGAGCCGGTCGGCAACGTGCTGGTCGCCTATGCCGCGCGCGACGGCACCACCGCGCTCGATGGCAACGGACATAACAGTCCGTTCACGGCGGCACTGCTGCGCAATATCGAGACGCCGGGTGTCGAGGTCACCTTCGTGTTCCGCAACATCCGCGATGACGTGATGGAGGCGACTCGCAACGAGCAACAGCCCTTCGTCTACGGCTCGCTTTCGCGCAAGGCGATCTATCTGACGGGCCTGCCGTCGCCGAACTCGGCGAGTACGACACCGGCGAATGCGATGTCTGCGGTCGCGGCTCCGGCATCGCCGGCGCCCGCAACGTCAGCCACCGCAATCGATCCCGCGCTGGTCGGCACCTGGGAGATCATGGTGCCCAGCGGCCGCGGCCAGTCGCGCTGGGTCTGGCAGATGTTGGGCGACGGCACCTACAAGTTCCACGCCGAGGGCGGCCGCGCCACGCCACCACATGAGGGCACGATCACCGCCGCGAACGGCCGCTGGACGTTGCACGCGCTCAAGGGCCTCTCGAAGGATTACAGCGACGGCGGCTCTTACGAGATCCACGACACCATCGCCGTGATTACCGGCAAGCTGGGAACTGGATACTGGAAGCGCAGCGTGGAGTGAGGGAAAATTGCGGCGTTGCGCTACCAGCTGCAAAAGTCTCCAATCCCAGATTTCGCGTGGCGGCAGCAAGACCCAGGAGACCGATTTGGTGGTTTATGTCGAACTAGAGCCGATGGACCGGCATCGCCCGTTCATCGATCATCTCTTCATCCTCCGGGATCGCGGGCGGCTGACCGGTGTCGGCCGCAACCTGTTTGCTTCGCCGTTTTCCGAGATTGCGCTGGTCGGCCGGCATCTGGATGACGACAGCGAGGACACCGACGGGGTGGTCGCCTGGAAGGCGTTTCATCTGCCGCCACGCTTCGGACGGCAACCGCGCCAGCACGGCTTTCACGGCTGGATGCTCGGAATTCGATACCGACCGCTCGATCTCGATCTGGCAGATGCGGCGCTCGCCGGATTGTCTGAGGCCTTCAACCCCAGATTTGAGGGTGCGCGCGAAAATCCGTCCGATCCGATCATCGGGGCTCTGGATGCCTGGATCGAGCATCATCTCAGCCCCCGATTCAAGGCCGCCCGGGCGCGCCGGTCACCCATGGCGGAGAGCGCCGCGGCTCTGGATGGCGCTTTATCGGCAGCAGGACCGGACCGCGGCATTCGCGTTGCCTCGCTGGCCGCAACCGCCGGCGTCGTTCCCCGGACGCTGCAGCGCCATTTTCGCAAGCGCACGGGACTTGCGCCCAAGCGATATGCCGCGGTTCAGCGTTTCAGCGGCGCGTTGAAGCAAGTTGCCCTTGGAGGCGGAAGTCTGGCGCATATCGCGTCGGAAGCGGGTTATTGCGATCAAGCGCATCTGACGACGGATCTGGGCCGACACGCCGGCCTGTCGCCGGGCCAGTTTCGCGCGCTGGCGCGGCAGCAGATCGGGCGCGACGCTGTCCGATTTTTCAAAGACGCTGACCACCGGAACCGGGTACGTCTCCTCGTCTGCGATTCAGGCGTAACCGATGACGAGGAGACGGATGGCGAGATTCAATCCGAAGGATGCAAACTTCGACGCGCGCGTCCGGACAAGCTTTGCGCGCCAAACTGCGATGGCGACGCTGGGCATTGAAATTGCCGACCTGAAGCCCGGTGAAATCGAATTGAGGATGCCGTATGCCACCGCGTATACGCAACAGCATGGTTTCATCCATGCCGGTATCATCACCACTGCGCTCGATACGGCCTGCGGATATGCCGCCTTCTCGCTGATGCCAGACGATGCGGCGGTTCTGACCGTCGAATTCAAGACCAATCTCGTGGCCCCGGCTCGGGGCGACTATTTTCTGTTTCGGGCGTGCGTCCTCAAGCCAGGCCGAACCATCACCGTCTGCGACGCGCAAGCATTTGCGGCAGAGGAAGGCAAGGAGAAGCTGGTCGCAACCATGACCGGCACCCTGATGGCGTTGTTCGGTCGCGAGGGCATCGCGCACTAGACCTGCGCGACCGTTGCGGTGCCGATGAAATCGCGAATATAAAGGAGATCTGAGCATCACCCCCGGGCGGAACTGCAATGGACCGAAGCACGGCCAAGGCCAGGACACTGCGAGTAGCCGTCATCGGCGCCGGTGCATCCGGCATCGTAACCGCGATCAAGCTGAGAGAGCTCGGCATTTCCGACATCGCGATTTTTGAAAAGGCGACCGATCTCGGCGGCACCTGGCGGGACAATACCTATCCGGGTCTCGCATGCGACGTGCCGTCTCATTTGTACCGGTATTCTTTTGCACCTAATCCCGAATGGACCCAGCGATATGCGCCGGGTGCGGAAATTCACGCGTACCTGAAAGATGTCGCAAAAAAGTATGATGTGAATCAACTGATCCGCTATTCGAGCGAAGTGACCGAAGCGGTTTATCGCGACAATCAGTGGCATATTCAAACGAGCCAGGGAAACCAGGGCGCGTTCGATGTCGTCGTGACAGCAACAGGCGTTCTGCATCATCCGGTTTACCCGGATATCCGCGGGTTGAAGGAATTCAAAGGGCCGTCCTTTCACACGGCGCGCTGGGATCACAGCGTGTCGCTCAAGGGCAAGCGCGTCGGAATCATCGGCACGGGCTCGACGGCCTGCCAAATTCTACCGGCCATTGTCGATGAGGTGGAAAGGGTCTTTCTGTTCCAGCGCACCGCGCAATGGATTATGCCGCAACCCAATGTGCGATATTCGGAAGCAAAGCGGCAGCAATACCGGACGGATCCGCGCCTGATGCAGGCGCGCTACGACTATCTCGCGCAAGCCTTCAACGATACCTTCTGTGCCGCTCTCGCTGGTGAAAGCGCCGAGGTTTACGCGGCGATGGCGCAGGCTTGCCAGGACAATCTCGACAGCGTCCTCGATCCGAACTTGCGGGCGCGCCTGACGCCTGGCTACAAGATGGGATGCAAGCGCCTGATCATCTCCGATCGCTTTTATCAGGCGATCCAGAAGCCGAACGCCGAGCTGGTCGACACCAAAATCGATCGCATCGAAGCCGACGGAGTGCGCATGGCGGATGGCCGCTTGCACGGCCTGGATTGCCTCGTTCTTGCAACCGGATTCAACACCCACAAACTGTTTCGCCCGATGATGGTTTCGGGCCGCGGCGGCAAGACGCTCGATGAGGCCTGGGCTGATGGAAATAAGGCCTACCGGGCCATCAGCGTTCCGGATTTCCCGAATTTTTTCATGCTGGGAGGGCCGCACAGCCCGATCGGAAATTTTTCATTTCTGATGACCATCGAGCGTCAGCTGAACTATGTGCTTCAGCTTGTGGGTCTGCTGCAGTTGGGCCACGCGCGAGAAATCTCGCCGAAGACTGAGCCGACGGAGGCCTATAACGCCGCGCTCCGGGAGAAAGTGGCCGGCTCCATCTGGGCGTCCGGATGCCGAAGCTGGTACATCGACGCCAAGGGAAATGTGGCGTCCTATCCGTGGTCCTTTGAAAGATTTCGAACACGACATGCGCGCCCCAATGCTCGAGGATTTCGATCTCGCCTAAACCGCAACGTCTGTCGAAGACGTCGAAAAAATAGGCCGCCACGAAGATCCTCGCGGAGCGCTGCCAATGGCGGTTGCCCCGAACAGGCTCCGACATTTATCGGCCGCCGCATTAGCGGTACCGGCGCGAAATGCGCAGGGCGGCTGATCATTCAAATTACTAAACAACATCCCTCATCACGTTTCTTTCGACTTCCGTGGAAGTGCTCGCGCTAATGGTTGCAGTGCAGCAACAACTTCGTTTTGCGAAAGCGAGCAAGAGGCCCATTGACTCCTAAAATGTTTAGTGAAAGGCTGCCGCTTAACAATAATACTAAACATCATTCCCGCGGTTTTGCTGAAGCGGGATTTAAGTCTGCGTGCATAGACGCCGAACGGCGAAGTGTGATCGGCAGGACAAGCAGGCAATCGCCTGCGAACAACAGGGAGGTTGTGTAATGATCCAGATGATGCGTGCGTTGGGGGCGACCGCGGTTGTTGTTGCCTCATGTATGGGAAGTCCGGCGGTTGCCCAGACCAAGCAACTGACCTTGTGCTGGGCGGCGTGGGATCCGGCCAACGCATTGGTGGAGCTTTCGAAAGACTTCACCGCCAAGACCGGAATTCAAATGAAATATGAGTTCGTCCCCTGGACGAGCTATGCGGACCGGTTTCTCAACGAACTGAATTCCAAGGGAAAACTTTGCGACGTCATCATCGGTGACAGCCAGTGGATTGGCGGGGCCGCCGAGAACGGCCACTACGTTAAACTCAACGATTTCTTCGCCAAGGAAGGAATCTCAATGGACGATTTCATGCCGGCGACGGTGGTCGGCTATTCCGAGTGGCCCAAGAACACGCCGAACTACTGGGCCTTGCCGGCGATGGGCGACGCGATCGGCTGGACCTATCGCAAGGATTGGTTCGCGCGACCGGAAATTCAGGCAGACTTCAAGAAGAAGTACGGACGCGACCTTGCCCCTCCCAAGACCTGGGATGAACTCAAGCAGATCGCCGAGTTTTTCCAGGGAAGGGAGATCGACGGCAAGAAAGTCTACGGAGCCTATATCTATACCGAGCGCGGCTCCGAAGGCATCACCATGGGCGTGACCAACGCGCTCTATGATTGGGGCTTTCAATACGACGACCCGAAGAAGCCCTACCACATGGAGGGCTTCGTAAATTCACCGGAAGCGGTCCAGGGGTCTGGAATTCTACAAGTCGCTGTACAAGTGCTGCACGGCGCCGGGCATGAGCAACGCCTACATGTCGGAGGGCCTCGACGCCTTCAAGTCCGGGCAGGTCGCGATGCAGATGAACTTCTTCGCGTTCTTTCCCGGCCTCTACAAGGACCCCAATGTCGGCGGCGACAAGATCGGCTTCTTCGTCAATCCGAAGGAGAAGTTTCACTTTACTCAGCTCGGCGGGCAGGGGATCTCGGTCGTCTCCTACTCGGAACACAAGGACGACGCGCTCGCCTATATCAAATGGTTCGCGCGGCCCGATGTTCAAAAGAAGTGGTGGGCGCTTGGCGGCTATTCCTGCCTCAAGGCGGTGCTCAACGATCCGAGTTTCCCGAAGAGTGCGCCGTTTGCTGCTGACTTCCTGGAGTCGATGGGTATCGTAAAGGACTTCTGGGCCGAACCCTCCTACGCGACACTCCTGCTCGACATGCAGAAGCGGGTCCATGACTATGTCGTGGCCGATAAGGGAACCGCGAAGGAAGCCCTCGATCTCCTGGTCAAGGATTGGCAAAAGGTGTTCAAGGAAGAAGGCAAGATCTAGCTTGATCAACCGTGGTCTCCCGATCTTTCGCATCGGGAGACCATCTCCTTTGGCATGTCCCGATCTGTGAACAACAGGACTCAGATGAGCACTCTCGCCGAGCGGGCTGTCACCCGGACACCGCACCGACTGAAAATGCGACTCGGCGGAATGTCCGACAAGGCGATCGCCTGGCTGTTCATTACGCCGTCGGTGTTGCTCCTGCTGGCGATCAACATCTTCCCGCTATTGTGGACGATCCAGCTCTCCTTCACCAACTATCGCGCCAATCGTCCGAATGCGCCGATCGGGTATGTCGGCCTCGACAACTACCGCGACATTTTGACCGACTCCGACGTGTGGCAGGCGATGCAGGCCACAGCTCATTTCGTGCTGTGGTCGATCGTGCTCGAACTGGTCCTGGGGTTCGGGCTGGCGCTTCTGATCAACCGCCGCTTCCGCGGTCACAGCTTCTGGACCACCATCATTCTGTTGCCGATGATGCTCTCCCCGGCGGTGGTCGGGAACTTCTGGACATTTCTGCTCCAGCCGCAGATCGGGCTATTCAACAACGCGGTCGGGCTATTGACTGGAATTCGATCCAAGCTCGTTTCAGATGATCGGCGACGTGCGGCTGGCGCCGTGGTCGATCATTCTGGTCGATACCTGGATGTGGACGCCCTATGTCATGCTGATCTGTCTTGCCGGTTTGCGTTCAATCCCGGATTACATCTATGAGGCAGCCGAGGTCGATCGCGCATCGCCTTGGCGGCAATTCTGGTCGATCACGCTGCCGATGGTGATGCCGTTCCTGATGCTCGCCATTCTTTTTCGGGCCATCGAAAACTTCAAGATGTTCGATATGGTGAATTTGCTCACCTCGGGCGGCCCGGGTTCGACCACAGAGGTTGCGTCGATCACCCTGAAACGCGAGGCTTTCGAGAAATGGCGTACCGGCTATTCGTCGGCCTTGGCCATCATTCTCTTTGTCACGGTCTTTGGCGCCGCCAATATTTATGTCAAAGCCCTCAATCGGGTGAAGCAGCGATGAGAACGCCCGTCACCGCACATTCCGTGGCCGAGCCATCACCACTGTCGAAGATGGTCGCCTCGTTTCTCGTCGTCACCTACGCGGTGGTGACCATTCTGCCGTTGCTGTGGATATTCCTGACCGGATTCAAGACGCCGCCCAATTCAATCGCCTATCCGCCCAAGATCCTGTTCGAACCTTCGGTTGAAGGTTACGTCAACCTTTTCACGACGCGCTCGCGGCAGACGCCTGAATTTCTGGCCAGCCTGCCGCCACCGCAGACCTGGTATGAGCGTCTGGTGCGCTCACGCAACATGGTGATTGGTGGACCATCGAAGGTGGTGCCGCGCTTTGTGAATTCGATGGTGATCGGCTTCGGCTCGACCTTTCTGGCCGTGTGCTTCGGCACCATCGCGGCCTATGCATTCTCGCGATTTCGCGTGCCGCTCGCTGACGATCTGCTGTTCTTCATCCTGTCGACACGGATGATGCCGCCGATCGCGGTGGCGATCCCTATCTACCTGATGTTCCGCTACCTCGGATTGACCGATACCAAGCTCGGCATGATCCTGCTGTACACCGCGGTGAATGTCTCGCTGGCGGTGTGGCTATTGAAGGGATTCATGGACGAAATTCCGCGTGAGTACGAGGAAGCTGCGATGGTCGACGGCTACACGCGCCTTCAGGCCTTCTTCAAGGTGGTGCTGCCGCAGGCGACCACCGGCATCGCGGCAACCGCGATCTTCTGTCTGATCTTCGCCTGGAACGAGTACGCCTTTGCGGTTCTGCTCACCAGCGGCGACGCGCAGACCATGCCGCCCTTCATTCCGTTCATTATCGGCGAGGGAGGTCAGGACTGGCCCGCGGTGGCTGCCGGGACGACGCTGTTTTTCATCCCGATCCTGTGCTTCACCATCTTGCTGCGTCGGCACCTGTTACGTGGCATCACCTTTGGTGCGGTGCGCAAATGACGGAAAGGATCGCGCATTCCGCATCGAGATGGCCGCTCTGGCTCCGTCGCGGCCCTTGCGAAGCCGTCGCAATGGCGTTGATCGGCCTCGGCGTTCTGATGCTGATGCAGCCGCTTTGGCTGGATCTGTACAGCTATTCCTTCGTCACCATCCTGGCCGGGACGCTGGGATTTGTGATCGTCAGCCATTTTCCGGATTAGGCGCCATGGCAGAGATCAGACTCGAAAACGTAGCCAAGACGTTCGGAACGTTCGCCGCCGTCAAAGGTGTGAACTTCACGGTCGATCACGGCTCGTTCTTTGTCATTCTCGGCCCCTCGGGCTGCGGCAAGACGACGACATTGCGCATGACCGCGGGGCTTGAACTGCCGACCTCCGGTCGCATCCTGCTCGATGGCGAAGACGTTACGGCGCTGCCGGCGTCAGCGCGCGACATCGCCTTTGTCTTTCAGCTATTTGCGCTCTATCCACATATGAACGTGCGCCAGAATATCGGCTTTCCGCTGCGATGTCAGAATTTCCCGCGCGCCCAGATCAGGCAAAGCGTCGAGGAGACAGCGAGATTGCTGCGGATCGATCATCTGCTGGAGCGCCGGGTCGGCGGGCTCTCCGGCGGCGACCGGCAGCGCGTCGCCCTCGGTCGCGCCATCGTGCGCCGCCCCAAGGCCTTCCTGATGGACGAGCCGCTGGGTGCGCTGGATTCGGAGTTTCGCAGGTTGATGTGCGGCGAGTTGCGCGAGCTGCATGACCGCATCGATGCGACCACCGTCTACATCACCCACGACCAGCTCGAGGCAATGGCGATGGCGGACCGCATCGCCATCATGAACCAGGGCCGCGTCGAGCAAATCGGAACGCCGCAAGAGATCTACGATCGTCCATGCACGATGTTCGTGGCCGACTTCATCGGTGCGCCGCCGATGAGCTTTATCGACGTCCAGACTTCACTGCGGCGCGGCGATCGCCGTATCCAGATCGACGGCGCCTCTGTTGAAATGCCGGAGCTGTTTGAGGATCGCGCCCAGGGCAAGTTCGCGCTTGGCGTACGGCCGGAGAATGTGTCGTTCGCCGATGCCTCGCCGCTGCGAGGCCGCGTGATTGGTGCCGAGTATCTCGGCACCACGCAAATCGTTACCATCGTCACGGCCAACGGCCGGGTAAAGGCGCGCTTGCCCTCCAGCGAAGCGGTTCGGGTTGGTGAAACAGTGGGGCTTGCGTTGCGGCCGGACAGGCTCTCGTTGTTCGACGCAACCAGCGGGCAGGCTCTGCATTCGTCGCTTTACGAAGGAGGAAGCCGTGGCTGAAGTCGCGCTCGTAGACGTCAGCAAGAGCTTCGGCGCGGTCGAAGCGATCCGTGGCCTTTCCCTTTCCATCGCGGACGGCGAGTTTGTCGTGCTGTTGGGCCCGACCGGTGCGGGAAAGACGACGACGCTGCGCTTGATTGCCGGCCTCGAACGGCCCGATCGAGGCAATGTGGTGATCCAGGGACGCGTGGTAACGGACGAGGTGCCGGCCGAGCGCGACGTCGCGTTCGTATTTCAGCAATATTCGCTTTATCCTCATCTGACCGTCTACGATAATTTGGCCTTTCCGTTGCGGTCGCCGGCGCGACGTATGAACGAGGAGGTGGTTCGCCGCAGGGTCCATCAGGTCGCGGAACTGCTTCATATCGAGCAGAAGCTTGGCAATCGGGCTACCGCTCTTTCCGGCGGCGAAATGCAGCGGGTCGCCATCGGCCGGGCCCTGGTCCGCGAGCCGGCGGTCTATCTGATGGACGAGCCGCTGTCTTCGCTGGATGCCAAGCTTCGCGCTGAATTGCGGCTTGAGCTCAAGCGCATCCAGCGCGAGTTGGGAACGACCATCCTCTACGTGACGCATGACCAGACCGAGGCCATGACGATGGCGGACCGGATCGGCGTGATGAATGAAGGGGTACTGATTCAACTCGGCACGCCCAGGGAGATTTATGAGCGGCCCAACAGTGCCTATGTGGCTAGCCGGCTTGGGACACCGACTATCAACCTCATTCCGGCGGCGCTCCTCGGGAGCGATGCCGTGCCGGCGCATGTGCAAACCGTGGGCTTGCGGACCGAACACATCAGGATATCTCCGGCGGATCGTCCCGGACCGCTGGCGCAGGTGCATTGGGTGGAACATCTCGGCGATCAGAACCACGTTCATCTCAAGCTCGCTACCCACTCGCTCGTGACCCTCGCGGACCCTGTCCAGCAGCTCAAGGCAGGGGATCAGGTCTCACTCCAGTTTGCCGAACCGCTTTATTTCGATCAGGCCGGCAACCGGGTCGGCACCGACGGATTACGGGGGCGTGCATGATGGTGGATCGACAGGCCCGCAAACTTCTGTTTGAAACCGTGGCGCATCGTGTCATTGCGAGCGCCGATGAACTGACCGACCTCGACCGCGCCATCGGCGACGGCGACCACGGGATCAACATGCGGCGCGGCTTTGAAGCTGTTCTGGCGACGGCGGATGAGCTCTCTGCCAAGAACCTCGGCGAGTCCCTGAAGGGCGTCGGCACGACCCTTGTCATGAAGGTTGGCGGGGCCTCGGGTCCGCTCTACGGCACATTGTTCATGTCGCTCGGCAAGTCGCTGGCAGATGAGGTGACCTGCGCGCAGGCGGCCGATGCTTTTGCCGCCGCGATCGACGCTGTCAAGGCGCGGGGAAAGTCTGATATCGGTCAAAAAACAATGCTGGACGTGCTGTTTCCGGTGCTCGGCGTCTTGCGCGAAGGGGGAGACGGCATGGCGGCGCGGCTGAAGGCGACGGCCTGGGCCGCTGCCGAAAAAACCATTCCAATGCGGGCAATCCGCGGTCGCGCATCGTTTCTGGGCGAGCGCAGCATTGGTCACATGGACCCCGGCGCACGATCCTCCGCGTTGATCGTCGATGCGGTCGCAGACGTCATGGAAGGATTGGCATGAGCGAAAATGTCGGAATCGTTATCGTGTCTCACTCGGCGGATGTGGCCCGGGGCACCGCGCTGATGGTTGAGCAAATGGTCGGTCGCGAAGTGCCGCTCGGTTGGTGCGGCGGGGATCCGGACGGCGGGTTGGGTACCAGCGTCGAAGCGATCATGAAGGCGATCGATCGGGCGTGGTCCGAACGCGGCGTTGCCATTCTCGTCGATCTCGGCGGTGCCGAGACCAATAGCGAGATGGCGATCGAGATGTTGCCGGAATCGCGCCGCGACCGCGTCGTCGTCTGCAATGCGCCTGTGGTCGAGGGCGCGGTCATGGCGGCGACGGAAGCAGCTTCCGGCGCCACGCTCGAGGCCGTGCGTCGCACCGCCGAAGAACTGACACCGGTCTGATGCGGGGCGAGCGCGATGAATAAGCTTCGGGCATCGGTGCTGATGCGACATGAGGTCGGGTTGCATGCGCGCCCCTCGGTCAAACTGACCAAGCTCGCGAAGGCCTTTGAATCGCGCATCGATCTCGGCCTGTCGCCGGACGGGCCTTGGGTCGACGCCAAGAGCATCGTCAAGGTCATGGCGACCAAGGCACCGAAGGATTCAACTATTTATTTTCGCGCCGAGGGGAGCGACGCGAAGGCCGCATTGGAAGCGCTGGTGACGCTGGTCGACGGAGATTTCCAGGATGGACGATAGAACGCATCGAACGGCCCATCGCATCGAGGGGAGGCCTGCTGCTCCCGGAATCGCGCTGGGACCGCTCGTGCGTTTGGCTCCCGCCAGGCATGAGGCCCGTCAAAAACGATCTCCGGCGGAGGAGCATCAGGCCCTTGTCGATGCGCTCGCGGCGTCGCAGGCGGATCTCACCGCGCTCGCCGGCCAGGTCGAGGACGCTGATGCAGAGGCGATTCTCGCGTTTCAGATTGCACTTCTCGAAGACGAGAGTCTTTCAGCGCCGGGGTTCGCCCGCATCGCCGGCGGCGAGGTTGCCACGCGGGCCTGGAGTGCTGCGATCGATCCGGAAATCGCATCCTACGATCAGGCGGAAGATCGCTATTTCCGCGCCCGGGCCTCCGATTTGCGCGACCTCCGCGATCGCGTGCTGAGGCATCTGGCAGGTGAAATGGATCAAACCGTGCCGCCCGGGGTCATCGTTGCGGCCGACGATATGCCTCCTTCGATGTTTCTAGCCAGCGATTGGCGTGGCGGCGGCTTGATATTGCGCCGGGGAAGCCCCAGCAGCCATGTCGCCATTCTGGCCAGGTCGCGCGGCGTGCCGATGATTGTGGGAGTTGACGTCGATCATCTCGAAGGTGGCAGCGATGCCCTGCTCGACGGCGAGGCGGGACTTCTCATTGTCGATCCCGACAGCGATACGCGAACGGTATATTGTCAACGTCGTGCCGAACAGTCAAAGCTGCGGCAAGCGGCGGCATCGTTCCGTGGCCCCGCGCTGACGGCTGCTGGCGAACTGGTTCGGGTGATGATCAATGTAACGGGCCTTGCTGAACTTGAGGAACTTGATCCTGCCAATGTCGACGGGATCGGCCTGATGCGGACCGAATTTCTGTTCCAGGGTCGCGAGCAACTGCCAACCGAGGAAGAGCAATACCGGATCTACCAGCGCATGGTCGAGTGGGCCGCCGGCAAGCCGGTGACGATCCGCACCCTCGACGCTGGAGGCGACAAGCCGATTGCGGGCTTGACGCAAGCCGGAGACATCAATCCATTTCTGGGCGTGCGCGGTGTGCGGCTCTCGTTGCGGCATCTGGACGTGTTTCGCGAGCAGTTGCGGGCGCTGGCCCGCGCTGCCGTCGCGGGAAATCTCAAGGTGATGATCCCCATGGTCACGGTTCCGGAGGAACTAGACCGGTGCCGCGCGCTGCTCGAACAGGCCGTCGAGGAATTGCTCCGCGAGGGCCAGGAAGCGCAATTGCCGCCGCTCGGCATGATGGTCGAAGTACCAGCGGCGGCGCTCACCATCGAGGACTTCAATGCCGACTTCTTTTCCATCGGCAGCAACGATCTGATCCAGTATGTGGCGGCGGCGAGCCGGGACGAGCCTGAACTCGCCGATCTTGCCCGCCCTTCACGGGCCGTCTTCAACCTGATCGGGCATGTCGTTGACTATGCGGATCGCTCCGGCCGCGAGGCCAGCCTGTGTGGCGATCTTGCCGGCGATCCCGCGCATGTCGCCGCGCTGCTCGATCAGGGCTTGCGCATTCTTTCGGTCGCACCCGGAGCGCTGGGGCCTGTGAGGGCTGCGATCACCCGCTATTCCGGTCCTGCCGCATGAGCACGCAGGCGACCCCGGCAGGATCGCAGGATCTGATCGCTGCCTACAAGGCTATCCTTCGCGATGTGCTCGATCGGCGGCCTTCCGGCACACGCCAGCGCCTGGCCGAAGCACTCGGCAAGAATCGCAGCTTCATCACGCAGATTGCCAACCCGGCCTATCAGACGCCGATCCCGGCCCAGCACGTCCATCCCATTATCCAGGTCTGCCATTTCTCGGCGCAGGAGAGGGACCGGTTTCTCGAAGCCTATCACCGGGCGCATCCGCGTCGGCTGCTTCTGCTGAAGGAACGGGAGCGAGGCAGGCGTCTCACCCTCATGCTGCCGGATCTTGGAAGCGAACAGAAGAACCACAGGCTGGATACGCTCCTGAGCGAGTTCGCAGAGAAGGTCGTAAGGCTGATCGAGGATAGCTGACGTCGAAGCGATGCTAATGGGGAGGTCCGAATGAAAAAACTGATCAACGACGTCGAGAATGCGATGAACGAAAGCCTCGCCGGATTCTGTGCGGCGCATTCCGATATTGTGCGTATGGGCGAGCATGCACCGTTCGTGCTGCGTCGGCATCTCAAGCCCGGCAAGGTGGCGTTGATATCGGGTGGCGGCTCCGGGCACGAACCGCTTCATACCGGATTTGTCGGGTTCGGCATGCTGGATGCCGCCTGTCCCGGTCAGGTTTTCACCTCCCCGACGCCGGATATCATTCTCGCCGCTGCCGAGGCTGCGGACACCGGCGGTGGCGTATTGTTCATCGTCAAGAATTACGAAGGCGACGTCATGAACTTCGAGATGGCGCGCGAGATGTCGGGTAAGCCGATTGCGACCGTGATTACCGACGACGACGTAGCGGTGGAAACTTCGACCTTTTCGACCGGACGGCGCGGCGTTGCCGGCACGCTGATCGTGGAGAAAATCCTGGGTGCGGCCGCCGAACAGGGGCACGATCTCGCTGACCTGAAGGCGCTTGGCGATCGCGTCAACGCGGCCACGCGTTCGATCGGGATAGCTCTGACGAGTTGTACGGTTCCGGCAGCCGGCAAACCAACGTTCGACATCGCCGAGGACGAGATGGAGATCGGGGTTGGCATCCATGGCGAGCCGGGGCGCCGCCGCGTCAAGCTCATGCGGGCAGGTGCTATTGCTGCCGAAATGGTCAACGCCATCGCAGCCGATCTCGGCCAGCGTGGCGAGGCTATCCTGTTAATCAACGGCTTCGGAGCGACGCCGCTTTCGGAGCTTTATTTGATGTATGATGCCGTCCGCAAATTGCTCGAACGGGTCGGCATTACCGTGGCGCGATCACTGGTGGGCAATTTTGTCACCTCGCTCGATATGGCCGGTTGTTCGGCAACGATATCGATGGTTGACGAGGACATGAAGCGGCTCTGGGACGCGCCTGTTCATACGCCGGCGTTGCGTTGGGGCATGTAGTCCGCAAAACGTCGCGCACCCGAACGGCCGCCGATCGGGAGTTACGCATATGTAATGCGTGCATGGCGATCATCGAACGAGAGCCGCCTCTCGGCGGTTGCTCTAGACTTCGAGCCATTCCTTTCGGACGGACGCATTGGCCTTGAGTTCGTCGGGCGTCCCCTCGAACACGATGCGGCCGTGGCCCATGACGTAGACCCGATGGGATATCCGCATCGCAATCGAGAGCTTCTGTTCGACCAGCAGGATCGCCACTCCGCGCCGGGCGATTTCCGCGATCAGATCGCCCACCTGCTGAACGATGATCGGCGCAAGTCCCTCGGTCGGCTCGTCGATCATGACCAGTTCGGGGTCGCCCATCAGCGTGCGGCAAATCGTCAGCATCTGCTTCTCGCCGCCCGACATCACGCCGGCGGCGGTATCGGCCCTTGCGGCAAGGTTGGGAAACATCTCGAGCATGTCTTCGAGCCGCCACTTGCCCGCACGCCTTGTATCCTTGACGCCCAGCATCAGGTTTTGCCGCACCGTCAGGCCGGGAAAGATATCGCGATGCTCCGGAACGTAGCCTAGCCCCAGCTGCGCGATCCGATAGCTCGGAAGTCCGGCAATGTTCTCGCCCTTGAACTTTATCGAGCCGTGCGGCGGCACCTCGCCCATGATGGCTTTGACCGTCGTGGAGCGCCCAACGCCATTGCGTCCCAGAAGACTGACGACCTCCCCGGCGTCGATATGGATGTCCACGCCCTGCAGGATATGACTCTTGCCGTAATAAGCGTGCAGATCCTTGACCTCCAGCATCAGGCGGCCTCCTCGCCGAGATAGGCTTCCTTGACCTTTGGGTCCGACCGGATTTCGTCGGGGGTCCCGGAGGCGATGATGTGGCCGTACACCAGCACCGAAATTCGATCGGCCAGGCCAAACACCACGCTCATGTCGTGCTCGACGATCAAAAGCGTCCGGCCTTCCGTGAGGCGGCGAATGAGTGCCACCGCGCGTTCGGTCTCGGCGTGGCTCATGCCAGCGGTAGGCTCGTCGAGCAGAATAACGTGAGCACCGCCCGCCACAGTGATTCCGATTTCGAGAGCGCGCTGTTCGGCATAGGTGAGCAGACCCGCCAGAACGTCCCGGCGCGGCAGCAGATTGATGTCCTGAAGAATCTGCGCGGTCCGCTCGCGCACCTCGGGCAAATTGTCGACGTTTTTCCAGAATGCGTAGCGGTGGCCGGTCGCCCAGAGCACGGCGCAGCGGATATTCTCCCACACGCTCATGTTGGCAAACACGTTGGTGACCTGAAAACTGCGCGAGAGGCCACGGCGATTGATTTGGTAGGGCAGCAAGCCCGAAATAACCTCGCCCTCCAAAAGGACACTGCCAGAGGATGGCGCGATATAGCCGCTGATCAGGTTGAAGGTGGTTGATTTACCGGCGCCGTTCGGCCCGATGATCGCATGGCGCTCGCCCTTGGCGACGGTCAAATTCAAATCATGGATGATGTTGACGTTGCCGAAGCTCTTTTGAACATCGCGCAGTTCGATCGCGGGAGATGTCATGCGTAAACTCCCTTTTCGCGCGCGACGGTCGTCGCATCGTCCCATGCCTGCCCGACCCGGGTCCAGGTTTTGCGCGCCAGCAAAAATCCGGCGATGATAAGAACCGCGGCCAGCACCCAGGTGACGGGGCTGGACGCGTCGAACGGAATACCGAACGCCTTGGTGTTCGGATCCTCATCGGAGTTGACGGTGTAATGAACGATCGTCTCGATCGCCAGCATAAGGCCCGCAACCATCGCCAGCGTGGGGACAAACGCGATCAGATAGGAGGGCAAAACCTTGCCGAGCGTTCCCGCCTTCAATAGAGATCGATGCATCATCAGAAGGCCGGTGATTCCGCCCGGTGCAAACATCACGACCGCGATAAAGAATATTCCGAAATACAGCTGCCACACCGACGTCAGGTCGCTGAGACCGAGGGACAGCAGGGTAACGAATATTGCTCCGACGATCGGTCCGATGAAGTAGCCGACCCCTCCGATATAGGTCGCGAACAGAACCGTTCCAGACTGAGCCGCGCCGAGATAGGCCGAGTTGGCGATTTCGAAGTTGATGGCCGCGAGCGCGCCCGCAATACCGGCAAAGAAGCCGGCGAAGCAGAAGGCCAAATAGCGGACAACATGCGGATCGTAACCGACAAATTGCACACGCTCGGGATTGTCTCTAACCGCGTTGCACATCCGGCCCAGCGGAGTACGCGTCAGCGCGTACATCGCGATCGCAGCAAGCAGCGTCCAGAATGCAACCAGATAGTAAATCTGGATTTGCGATCCGAAATTCAGGTCGAACACCCGCAGCATCTTGGTACGGTTGGCGGAAACGCCGGCTTCGCCGCCGAAGAAACTCCGCAGGATCAATGCGGAGGAGGCGACGAGTTCGCCGATGCCAAGCGAAATCATCGCAAACGCCGTACCGCTTCGACGGGTCGACACCCATCCGAGAATGGCAGCAAAGAACAAGCCGGCTAGCGCGCCTATCAAGGGCACCAGCGGAAGTGGCACAGGCAGCTTCAATCCGGCAATCAGGTTCATGCCGTGAATGGCCAGGAAGCCGCCCAGACCGTAGTAGACCGCGTGACCGAACGACAACATTCCGGTCTGCCCCAGCAGTATATTGTAGGACAGCGAGAAGATGATCGAGATCCCCACCAGGCTGAACGCCGTCAACGCGCCGCCTGATCTGAAAATATGGGGCAGCACCACAAGCACGACGGCCGTTGCGATCCACCAGCCATAGAAACGCAGTTTCGCAGCGTTGGGCGCGCCTGCAGGAGCCGCGGCATTCGAGAGATCGCTCATGATTCACGTTTTCCCAAAAGGCCCATCGGGCGGACAATCAGGATCAACACCAGCAAAAAGTAAGGCATGATGGGCGCGATCTGGGCGATGGTGACGTTCCAGATATCAGCGGCAAAGGGGTTCTTGTTGCCAGGCCCGAGAGGTCCGAAAGCGCTCGCCAACGACCCGTCCATCGATACCGCGAATGTTTGAACCAGCCCGATCAGCAAAGAGGCAACGAACGCTCCAGGCAGCGAGCCCAGCCCGCCGACCACAACGACCACGAACAGGATCGGGCCAAGCAGGCCGGCCATGTTCGATTGAGTCACCAGCGCCGGTCCGGCAATCACGCCCGCGACCGCGGCCAGCGCCGTCCCGACGCCGAACACCAGCATGAAGATACGTCCAACGTTGTGGCCGAGGTGCCCGACCATGTGCGGATGGGTAAGCGCTGCCTGCACGATCAGGCCGATACGCGTCTTCTTCAGCACAATCAGCAGCCCTGCGAAGATGATAATCGACACCAGCAGCATGAACATCTTGTAGGCGGGGTAGTTGGTCGAAAAAATTGTGAATGCGGGGAAATCGAGCAGAGGCGGCACGCGGAAATCGACCGGGCTTTTTCCCCAGATGATCTGCACCACCTCCTCGATCGCGAAGGCGAGGCCAAAAGTGAATAGTAGTTCTGCGACGTGACCGTTCTTGTGGACCGGGCGGAGACCATACCGCTCAACGGCCGCGCCAATCGCGCCGACGAGCGGTGGTGCAATCAGCAGCGCGGGCCAGAAGCCGATCCAGTGGCTTATTTGGAATCCGAAGAATGCACCGAGCATGTAGAAGCTGGCGTGGGCAAAATTCAGGACGCCGAGCATGCTGAAGATAACGGTGAGACCGCTCGCCATCAGGAACAGCAGCATGCCGTAAAGCACGCCGTTCAACGTCGATATAACGACCAGTTCAAGCACAGCGGCACCCCCACCCTGAGTCGAGAGGATCGTCGAAGAGACCGCCCGCGTTCGCCCCGATATTCAGATGTGATGTTCAATCGGGACGAACGGCGGGTACACGACGATCAGTTCGGCCTGTCCATCTTGCAAGTGGTCGGAAGTATGGTTTTCGAAGTATCGATCTTTGCAACCTGCTTCCAGCCCCAGCCGGTATGTTCCTCGTCGAACGGCTCCTTGTCGGTGCGCTCGCCTAGCGAAGCGATGTACATTGGCTGGAAGAACTGATGATCATCCTTGCGCATGAAGCCCTTGCCGCCGTTGAAAACATCGAACTCCATCCCCTCGAGCGCGGCCGCAAC
The DNA here is from genome assembly GCA_963729395.1 of uncultured Pseudomonadota bacterium. Lineage (GTDB taxonomy): Bacteria > Pseudomonadota > Alphaproteobacteria > Rhizobiales > Xanthobacteraceae > Bradyrhizobium. The sequence continues at coordinate 78,475 of CAVSOS010000057.1, forward strand.
TTTCACCGGATCCAGCGACTTCGCCTTTTCCGCGGCGAGGGCGAACATCCGCATTTCGTTGACGGCCCGAGGATAGAACAGGCTGAAGTTGTATTTTGCGCGCAGTGCCTTCTCGAATTCCCGCGACGGCGCATGGTCGACATTCGCGAAACCTTCGGTAACCGTGAACACCTGGTGGTTGAGATTGGCCTCCTTGATAGCGGTCGGCCCACCGGTGCCGCCCGCGTAATAGGTGTACCAGTTCGCCTTCAAACCGGAGTCGGCAGCCGCTTTCAGCAGCAAGGCGAAATCCTGCCCCCAATTGCCGGTGATCACGGTGTCAGCGCCAGATGCCTTGATCTTGGCGATGTAGGGGGAAAAGTCGGTGACCTTCAACAGCGGATGAAGCTCGTTACCGACGATCTGGATATCCGGCCGTTTCGCAGCGAGCATCGCTTTGGCGGCGGTGCGAACCGATTCCCCGAACGAATAATCCTGATTGATCAGGTAAACCTTCTTGATCGTGGGAACGTCCTTCATGTAGTTGGTAAGCGCTTCCATCTTGATGTCGGAATTCGCGTCCCAACGGAAATGCCAGAAGCTGCACTTGTCGTTGGTGAGAACCGGATCGACCGCGGCATAGTTGAAGTACAGGACTTCCTTGCCCGGATTGCGATCATTGTACTTGCTGACGAAATCCGACAGCGCGCCGGCGACCGACGAACCATTGCCTTGAGTAAGGTAGCGGACGCCGGAATCGATCGCCTTCTGCGCCTGGATCAGGCTTTCCTGCGGATTGGTCTTGTTGTCGTATGGGACGATCTCGACCTTCTTGCCCAGAATGCCGCCCTTGGCGTTAAGTTCTTCGGCAATGAACTGATACGTCTTGAGGCCGATCTCGCCGATGCTGGCGCCGCCGCCCGACAATGGATCGATATAGCCGATCTTCACCGTTTCCTGCGCAATGGCTGTTCCGCTAACCAGCGGCAGCGCGAAAGCAGCAGCGATCATTAACTTACGCATGTCGCGTCTCTCCCTGACATTTTGTCCGAAGGCCTTACCAGTACCCGAGGGCTAGCTCGATCCACTGCGGCCTAAATTCTGCATGAGTTTTATTCAATGTCACGAAAGTGGCAAGCCGCCAAGGCTTTCCTCAATTGCGACGATATTCCGGCCTTCGTGAACGCGGCCACGAGTTCGCAAGGACGTTCGCCATTGGTCGGCGCGTGGTGCGATCATAGGATCGCGCGCGGCTTTCAGCGCAATTTCCGTCCGGTAAAATACACGACGCCAGGTTGAGCGCTTGCGCTTCGGCAGACGATCTCGTGGCTCAATCGCAAATCCGAAGTGCTGTTGTCGTAGAGATGCAGGCCGATTTCAGATCGGTGCTCGCACGGGTAACGGGGTCCCGGCGACCGCGGATCAATTACGGACGAAGATCGCTAAACGCCGGTAGCGGGATGAGCCGGGCAGGCTTGATCACATCCGCCAGAACCGCGAGGTCGCGCGGGAGCGCTACTGGGCGGTCGAGCAGGCCGTATTGGGCTGATTACCGGGTTATTGCCCAATTGTTGAGTATATGATCTTATCGCAAGCTGGAAACGCGTGCGATGATCAAGCCTGACCTCATCATTTTCGATTGTGACGGCGTATTGGTCGACAGCGAAGTGTTGAGCTGTCGCTGCCTCTCGGAAGCCCTGGCCGGGAGCGGAATTGAGGTCGGCGTCGATCAGGTGCTCGATTTATTCCTTGGACGAAGCATCGCGGTGGTGCTGGAGCACTACAGGGGATTGGGACTTCTGAATCCGGAACAGTTTTCCGCCGAGCTGACGGCAAAAGTCCGCGCCGCGTTTCGATCGGGGCTCGGCCCCGTCGCCGGAGTAAGCGCCGTGCTGGAGCGCCTGCAGGTCCCCTATTGCGTCGCCTCATCCAGCGATTTCGATCGCGTGACCTTTTCCCTTTCGCTGACCGGTCTCGAATCTCATTTCGACGGACGGCTCTATACGTCGCAGATGGTGAAACGCGGCAAGCCCGCGCCCGATCTCTTTCTTTATGCGGCCGAAAAGATGCGGGCAGATCCGGCTCGCACCCTGGTGATTGAGGACAGCGTGAGCGGCGTCAGCGCAGGCAAGGCCGCTGGCATGACGGTGTGGGGATTTATCGGCGGCAGCCACTATCAGTCGCGCGACGGCCGGACCCTCTTGCACAATGCGGGCGCCGATCGCGTCTTTGAACGGATGGCCGATTTCTGGCCCAATCAATCGGAACAGTTTGATGGTCGCGCCTGAGAGTGAGAAATCGCGCCTGGATGAAGCCGCGCGCGCCGGCTGGCTTTACTTCATCGCCGGACATACCCAGGATGAGATCGCCAAAATGCTCAAGGTCTCGCGCGCCTCGGCGCAACGGCTTGTCTCGTTGTGCCTGGCCGAGCGCCTGATCACGTTCCGGCTCGAACATCCGATCGCGGCGTGCATGGAGTTAGCCGCGCGGTTAAAGGACTTGTTCCATCTCGTCTACTGCGAGGTGGTGCCGACCGACCCGGCCGCGCCACTGGCTGCCGCGGGAATCGCGGAGCGGGCCGCCGGCATCCTGGAATCGACGTTGCGCGCCGAGAAGCCCACCATCGTGGCGTTGGGCACGGGCAGAGCGGTGCGTGCCGCGGTCGAGCGCGTCTCCCCGATCGACTGTCCCAATCATCAGATCGTGTCGCTGGTCGGAAACATCTCAGCCGACGGCTCGGCGAGCTTCTTTGACACCGTCGGGCGTCTCGCCGACCGGACCAAGGCGCGCCACTATCCGATGCCGCTGCCGTTTCTGATGTCGTCCGAGCGCGAACGCAACCAGATGCTTCAGATCGATCCGATCGCCAAGGTGCGGGCGGTCGCCGCCAAGGCCGATTTGCGGCTGGTCGGAATCGGGCAAATGGACCAGCGCGCGCAGGTGCATGTTGACGGCTTCGTCTCGCGCGAGGAGCTGTTCGAAATGATGCGGCTGGGCGCTGTCGGCGAACTGGTCGGCTGGGCGTTCGACGCCGAGGGCCGCATCATCGACGGCGGTACAAATCGCCGTCTCACCAGCATTCCACTGCAGGTCCCGGCCGAGGCCGTGACCATCGGAGCAGCGGTCGGCCGCGCCAAGGTCGCGGCGATCAGGGCGGCGCTGAAGGGGCGTTTGATCAACGGATTGATCACCGACGAGGCCACCGCAGCCGCGGTCCTCAAGCCGTAGCGGAACGAGCTGCGCCTTTGCGCGTCCAGGCCGACCGGAAGGCGAACGGCGTCCCGCCGGCGGCATCGCTTCGGGTTCCCCTTTTGCCCGTCCGCGATCAGGACGCGAACGCCATTCTGGCCTTGACAAGTCTCCGACACGGTATGAACATAACTTCAACGCGTGGGCATATGCTCAAACGCAAAATAGGGAGGTTACCGTGAAGCACGTCCTCGGCGCCCTGCTGGGCGCGGTTACCCTGTTGGGTTCGGCACCCTCGATTGCACAGACAACGCTGACGATCGCCACCGTGAACAACGGCGACATGATCCGCATGCAGGGGTTGACGAACGAGTTCACCGCCAAGAACCCCGATATCACCGTGAAATGGGTGACGCTCGAAGAGAACGTGCTGCGCCAGCGCGTCACCACCGATATTGCAACCAAGGGCGGCCAGTTCGATGTGCTGACGATCGGCACCTACGAGGTTCCGATCTGGGCCAAGAAGAACTGGCTCATTCCGCTCGACAATCTCGGTCCCGACTACGACGCGGCGGACCTGCTTCCCAAGATCCGCGATGCGGTTTCGGTGTCGGGCAAACTGTACGCCGCGCCGTTCTACGGCGAGAGCTCAATGGTGATGTATCGCACCGACCTGTTCCAGAAGGCCGGGCTGACGATGCCCGAAAAGCCGACCTGGGACTTCGTGGTCGATGCGGCCAAGAAGCTCACCGACAAATCGGCCGGGGTGTACGGCATCTGCCTGCGCGGCAAAGCGGGCTGGGGCGAGAACATGGCCTTCCTGACCGCGATGTCGAACTCCTTTGGCGCGCGCTTGTTCGATGAAAAATGGCGGCCCCAGTTCAACTCGCCGGAATGGAAGAAGACCCTGTCGACCTATGTCGATCTGATGAAGGCCGCGGGTCCTCCGGGTGCAAGCTCGAACGGCTTCAATGAAAATCTGGCGCTGTTCAACGCCGGCAAATGCGCGATGTGGATCGATGCCACGGTCGCGGCCTCCTTCGTCACCAATCCGAAGGATTCCAAGGTCGCCGACAAGGTCGGCTTCGCGCTGGCGCCAAATGCGGGGCTGGGGAAGAATGCCAACTGGCTGTGGGCGTGGAACCTGGCCATTCCCGCGGGCTCGAAGAAGGTCGAGGCGGCAGAGAAGTTCATCGCCTGGGCGACCAGCAAGGACTACACCAAACTCGTTGCCGCCAAGGAAGGATGGGCCAATGTCCCGCCCGGCACCCGGACCTCGCTCTATCAGAATCCCGATTATCTGAAGGTCGCGCCGTTCGCCAAGCTGACAATCGCCTCGATCGACGCGGCTGACCCGAACAAGCCGACGGTTCAGCCGGTGCCCTACGTTGGGGTGCAATACGCGGCGATTCCGGAATTCCAGGGCATCGGCACCGCGGTCGGCCAGCAATTTGCCGCGGCATTGTCCGGCTCATCGACCGTCGACGCGGCGCTCGCTGCCGCGCAATCCTCCGCCGAGCGCGAAATGACTCGTGCCGGCTACATCAAATGAAGTAGCCGGCTACATCAAGTGATGGGCGTTCGATCGAGGCGGCCGCTTTCTCCCTAGCCGCAAACTGGCGGCCATCCGCTCCTCGCGACTGGATGGCCGCCTTCGCCGGATTGACAGGAGGCGATGATGGCAACTCAGCAGACGCAGGTTCTGGGACGGGCGCTGTTGACCCCGGCTGTTGCTTTGCTGTTCATCTGGATGATCGTCCCGCTGGCGATGACGATCTATTTTTCCACGCTGCATTACAGTCTGCTTGATCCGGATACCAAGAGCTTCGTCGGCCTCGAGAACTACCGCTACTTTCTGACCGATCCCGCCTTTCTGTCTTCGTTGCAGAACACGCTGGTGCTGGTCGGTTCAGTCCTCGCCATCACTATCCTGCTCGGCACACCGCTCGCACTGCTTCTCGACCAGCCTGTGATTGGGCGCAGCATGGTCCGGCTGATGGTGATCGCGCCGTTCTTCGTGATGCCGACCGTCAGCGCGCTGGTCTGGAAAAACCTGCTGATGCATCCGGTCTCCGGGCTGTTCGCCTGGATCGCGACACTGTTCGGCGCAACGCCGATCGACTGGTTCACCGATGCGCCCTTGTTCGCGGTGATCCTGATCGTTGCCTGGCAATGGTTGCCGTTCGCGACGCTGATCCTGCTCACGGCACTGCAATCCCAGGACGAGGAGCAGAAGGAAGCCGCCGAGATGGACGGCGCGGGCGCCTTCTCGAAGTTCATCTATCTTACCCTGCCACACCTCGCGCGACCGATCACGGTGGTGATCCTGATCGAAACAATCTTCCTGCTGACCGTGTTCGCCGAGATCTTCGTTACCACGGGCGGCGGCCCGGGCCTGCAGACGACCAACATCGCGTTCCTGATCTACTCGCAGGCGTTGATTCAGTTCGACGTCGGAAACGCCTCGGCCGGCGGATTGGTTGCGGTGGTGATCGCCAACATCGTGGCCTTCTTCCTGGTGCGGATCATCGGACGGAATCTGGAGGCGTAAGCGATGGCACGCAAAGTTTCTTCGAGACGCCTGCTGATCTCCACGGGGGCTGCATGGTTCTTCGGTTTCCTGATTTTCCTGCCGATCCTGTGGATGTTCCTGACCAGCTTCAAGACCGAGCTCGATGCATTCGCGATGCCGCCGACGCTGCTGTTCTTTCATTGGACCACCGAGAACTACGCGGCCGTGCAGAGCCGCAGCGACTACCTCCACCATGCGCTCAATTCCATCATGATTGCCGGCGGATCGACGCTCATCGCCATGCTGATCGCGGTGCCGGCCGCCTGGTCGATGGCCTTTGCGCCGACCAAGCGGACCAAGGACATCCTGCTCTGGATGCTCTCGACCAAGATGATGCCACCGGTCGGCGTGCTGGTTCCGATCTATCTGATCTACCGGGATTTCGGAATGCTCGACACCCGCGCGGGTCTCATCCTGATCCTTTGTCTCGGCAATCTGCCGATCGTGATCTGGATGCTCTTCACTTATTTCAAGGAAATCCCGAAGGATATCCTCGAAGCGGCGCGGATGGACGGGGCGACCATCGGCCGCGAGCTGGTTTACGTGCTGACGCCGATGGCCATTCCCGGCCTGGCCTCGACGCTGCTGCTCAACTTCATCCTGGCGTGGAACGAGGCGTTCTGGACCCTTAACCTTTCGACGCTGGACGCAGCACCACTCACGGTGTTCATCGCGTCCTATTCGAGTCCCGAAGGCCTGTTCTGGGCGAAGCTGTCGGCGGCATCGACGCTCGCCATCGCCCCGATCATCATTCTCGGATGGTTCACCCAGCGACAGCTCGTGCGCGGACTGACGTTCGGCGCCGTCAAATAGATCAGCGAAAGGGCTAGACATCATGGGCCAGATCACGCTCCAGGGAGTCCGCAAATCGTTCGGGCCGGTCAATATCATCAAGGATGCGAAAGCAAGACGCAACCGAGTCCAGGCTACATAAACATA
>CAVSOS010000058.1:0-69098 GCA_963729395.1 uncultured Pseudomonadota bacterium
TCTCAAGGGCGGCATTCTCGAGATATCTGGAGAGCGTACCGGAGGCGCAGAGCCGCTGGCGCGGCGAATGCTTCGTGTTCGACGAACGCGTCGCGCTCGGCCATGGATTGCAGGAGCGCCGATGACGCCGCACGCCGGTGAGTGACCAAATGAGTGACGCAAAAGCGCTCAGCGAGCGGATCGATGCGCTGGAAACCCGGTTGACGTTCCAGGACGAGACCATCGAGACGCTGAACAAGACCATCACCGAGCAATGGCTGAAGATCGACGCGCTGACGCGCCAGGTCGCGCATCTCAGCGAGCGCCTGCTGGAGGCCGAGACCCGAGCGCCGGGCGCCGCCAACGAGCCGCCGCCGCACTACTGATGGTCATAACCTCGTTGGCCCCTTCTTCAGACCGGAACGACCGCGCGTCCAGCTCTCTCCGCTGCATGGTCAAGACCTTGCACATGAAATCCAGGCCAAAACCAATCCCTTGGCCAAGCCCGTACCGGCGTGTATCAGAAGCGGCGAATGCCCTTCGACCGCCAAAGGAACCACGCTTGACCCGGATTCCCGCTATCAAACCCTTCCTTGAAGTGCTTTCCGGCCGCCGGCAGCCGGTGCCGCCGATCTGGATGATGCGGCAGGCCGGCCGCTATCTGCCGGAATATCGCGAGTTGCGCGCCAAGGCCGGCGGCTTTCTCGATCTGTGCTTCACGCCGGAATATCGCCGCCGAAGTCACGCTGCAGCCGATCCGCCGCTTCAACTTCGATGCCGCGATCATCTTCTCGGACATTCTGGTCATTCCCTACGCGCTCGGCCGCTCGGTGCGCTTCGAGGTCGGCGAAGGCCCGCGGCTCGATCCGCTGGACACGCCGGAGAAGGTCGCAACGCTGGCGCCGCAGGCCGACTTCGGCAAACTCGAGCCGGTGTATGAAGCGCTGCGCCGCGTGCGCCGCGAACTCGATCCGAAGATCGCGCTGATCGGCTTCTGCGGCGCGCCATGGACGGTCGCGACCTACATGGTGGCCGGCCAGGGCACGCCGGATCAGGCGCCGGCGCGGATGATGGCCTATCGCCATCCCGAGGCGTTCGCCGAAATCATCGACGTGCTGGTCGAGAACTCGATCCAGTATCTGCTCGGCGCAGCTTAAGGCCGGCGCCGACGTGCTGCAGATCTTCGACACCTGGGCCGGCGTGCTGCCGCCGCGCGAATTCGCGCGCTGGTCGATCGAGCCGACCCGCCGCATCGTCGAAGGCGTGCGCGCGAAAGTGCCCGATGCGAAGATCATCGGCTTTCCCCGAGGCGCCGGCGCGCTGCTGCCGGGATATGTCGAGGCGACCGGCGTCGATGCCGTCAGCATCGACTGGGCAGCCGAGCCGTCATTGATCCGCGAGCGGGTGCAGAACCGCGTCGCCGTTCAGGGCAATCTCGATCCGCTGGTGCTGATCGCCGGCGGCGCCGCGCTGGATCGCGCCGTCGATGACGTGCTGGCGAATTACGCCAGCGGCCGGCTGATCTTCAACCTCGGCCACGGCATCCAGCCGGAAACCCCGATCGCGCATGTCGAGCAGATGCTGAAGCGGGTGCGGGCGTATCGAGGGTGAGAGTTATTTGAGGTCACGGCATCGATCCATCACGCCGGCCGGCTGCGTTCGATGATCGCCGGCCGCGCCCTTGGCCAGCAGTTCGAGCCCGACCGCGCGGCCGAGTTCGCGCGGGCGGTCGGCGGGGCCGGAACGCGAGGCCTCGATGAACAGCGCCGCCGGCCTCGTCCAGCACCGAGGCGGTCAGCGACATCTGCGCGCCATCGATGGTGGAAAATCCCGCGATCGGCGAATTGCAGTGGCCGTTGAGCACCCACAGCACCTCGCGCTCGGCGTCGGCGCATCGGTGCGCGGCGGGGTCGTCGATCGCGGACAGAATGCCGCCGCGTCTGCCAGTCGTGGGCGGCGCATTCCACCGCGACAATCCCCTGCCCCACCGCCGGCAGCATTTCCCGAATCGAAAATTCATAGGCGATGCGACCGGCCAGGCCGACGCGTTCAAGCCCGGAGCGCGCCATGATCAGCGCATCGGCCGGACCGACCTCGCCGCCGTCCGGGCAGCCGCTGCATTTCCAGGCGATCGAGCTTGCGGACGCGGGTATCGGCGGCGCCGCGATAGTGAATCACCTCGACGTCCGGAAACAGCCGCCGCGCATAGGCTGCGCGCCGCACGGCGTTGGTGCCGATCTTGAAACCCTTGCCGCGCGAGCGCCTGATATCGCTCGATCGAAACTCCGGGCCGCAGCACCAGCACGTCGCCGGGCGGATCGCGCGACAGCGTCGCGCCGATCACGAGCCCGGGCGTGTCCTCATTGCCGGGCATGTCCTTGAGCGAATGCATCGCGGCGTGCAATTCGCCCGACAGCGACGGCATCGCGGATTTCGGCAACGAACGCGCCGCCCTTGCCGCCGTGCTGCAGCAGCTTGCTGGTCTGGTCGGAATCGCCCGTCGTCTCGAACTTGACGATCTCGACGTCGATACCGGGAACGGCCGCGGTCAGACGCCGGGCAATTTCCTCGGTCTGGGCCAGCGCCATGGCGCTCTTGCGCGTGCCGATCCGAAGTCGAATTGCCACCACTCACGCTCCAATCGACGCCGCCGCAGCAACTGCGGCTGATTTCCGGCCGGAAGATAAAGCCAGCCGATACCGGAATGCAAATGCCTGTCCGTTTGAGCTCGCGTTACCTCGCATCCTCCAGGATCATGTCGGAGGCTTTCTCCGCGATCATGATGATCGGCGCGTTGGTATTGCCCGACATCAGGTCCGGCATGACCGAGGCATCGACCACGCGCAGGCCCTCGATGCCGCGAACGCGAAGCCGCTGATCGACCACCGCCAGGGGATCGTTGCCCATTCGGCACGTCGATGTCGGATGATAGACGGTGCTGCCGCGTCTGGCGGCAGAACGCCAGCAGGTCCTCGTCGCTGACGACCTTCGCGCCGGGATCGACCTCCTCGACCGCATAGGGCTTGAGCGCCGGCGCGGCCAGAATCTTGCGCAGGATCTTGAGGCCCTCGATGAAGGCGGTGCGGTCGGTTTCGGTCGCGAGATAGTTGATGCGGATCTCCGGCGGCACCGCCGGATCGGCGCTCCTGATGCGCAGCGAGCCGCGGCTCTCGGGCCGCAACTGGCAGACCGACGCGCTGAAGCCGGAAAACGAATGCAGCTTCTCGCCCATCTTGTCGGTCGAGAACGGCAGGAAGTGAATCTGGATATCCGGCGTCGCCAGCCGCGGATTGGTCTTGAAGAACGCCCCCGAGGTGCCCGCGGCGATCGTCAGCGGCCCCTTGCGGAACGCCGCATATTGCAGCGCCGGCCATGATCCGGCGGACCGGATGATTGACGATATCGTTGAGCGTGATGGGCTGGGAGCACCGCATCACCAGCCTGACCTGCAGGTGATCCTGCAGATCGTTGCCGACGCCCGGCGCATCGAGCACCACGTCGATGCCATGCTGCTTCGCAAAGCTCCGCCGGGCCGACGCCGGAAAGCTGCAGCAATTGCGGCGAATTATATGCGCCGCCGGAGACCAGGATTTCCTTGCGCGCCCGCGCGGTTCGCAACGCCCCGCCTTGCCGGTATTCGACCGCGCCGCGCGCGGCGTCCCTCGAACAGGATGCGCTGCGCCAGCGCGGAAGTCTCGACGCTGCAGATTGCTTCGGCCCTTGGCGGGCCGCAGATAGGAGACCGCCGTGCTGGCGCGCCGGCCGCGCCGCGTCGTGGTCTGGAAAAATCCGGCGCCTTCCTGGCTGGCGCCGTTGAAGTCGGGATTGACCGGCATGCCGGTCTCGCGCCGCGGCCACGACGAAGGCTTCCGAGAGCGGATCGGCATGCCGCCAGTCCGGAAACCGGCAGCGGGCCGCCGGCGCCATGATATTCATCGGCGCCGCGCTGCTGGTTCTCCGCCTTCCTGAAATACGGCAGCACGTCGTCATAGCCCCAGCCGGCGTTGCCGCGCTGACGCCAGCGATCGTAATCCTCGTGCTGGCCGCGGACATAAAGCAGGCCGTTGATCGAACTCGATCCGCCCAGCACCTTGCCGCGCGGCTGAAACACGCTGTCGCCCGTCCAGTCCCGGCTCCGGCTCGGTCTGGTACATCCAGTTGACGGTCTTTTCCTTGAACAGCTTGCCATAGCCGAGCGGCACGTGGATCCAGAGGTTGGTATCCTTCGGACCGGCTTCGAGCAGCAGCACCGAATTCTTGCCGTCCGCGCTCAGGCGATTGGCGAGCACGCATCCGGCCGATCCCGCGCCGACGATGACGTAGTCGAATTCCAACGCTTCGGACGAGCGATTACTGGCGGCGTTCGAGGAAGCTGTACTGTTCATGTTTCAATTTTTTGGGGCATAGAGCCGGCGATAAAAGGGAGGCTCGAACTCAATTCGAACCTTCCAGCTCCATCGGCTGCAGGCCCAGCCGGCGAAACAGGTCCATGTCCTTGTCGTTTCCGGGATTGCCCGCGGTCAACAACGTATCGCCGACGAAGATTGAATTCGCGCCGGCGAAGAAGCACAGCGCCTGCATTTCATCGCTCATGGCGGTACGACCCGCCGAGAGGCGCACCATGGATTCCGGCATCATGATCCGTGCCAGCGCAATCGTGCGCACGAAATCGATCGGCTCGATCGGCGTTGCATTCGCAAGCGGCGTGCCTTCAATCGGGATCAGCATGTTGATCGGGATGCTTTCGGGATGCTCCGGAAGATTGGCCAGGATCGTCAGCATCTCGATGCGGTCGCTCGCCTGCTCGCCCATTCCGACGATGCCGCCACAGCAGACCTTGATGCCGGATGCGCGGACATTTTCGAGGGTCAGGAGCCGATCGGCAAAACTGCGGGTGGTGATGATCTCCTTGTAGTAGCGCTCCGACGTATCGATATTGTGGTTGTAGTAATCGAGGCCGGCGTGGCTCAGTTGTTCGGACTGCGCGCGATCGAGCATGCCGAGCGTCATGCAGGTTTCCATTCCCAGCGCCTTGACGCCCTTCACCATCGCGACGACGGCGTCCATATCGCGCGGCTTCGGGTTGCGCCAGGCCGCGCCCATGCAATAGCGGGTGGCACCGGCGTCACGCGCCTTGCGCGCCTCGGCGATGACGCGTTCGACTTCCATGAGCTTGGAAGCGGTCAGGCCCGATTCGTGGTGCATGGATTGGCTGCAGTATCCGCAATCTTCAGGACAGCCGCCGGTCTTGATGCTCAAGAGACGGCTCAGTTGAACCCGATTCGGATCGAAGCTTTGCCGATGCACGGTCTGCGCCTTGAACAGCAGATCGTTGAACGGCATCTCGTACAACGCCGTCGCCTCCGCTTCAGTCCAGATCTTCCGGGAATCAGGAGTCTTCCTGGAATCCGGGGTTTTTCCGGTGTCCAAGGTCTCGCGCTGGTCGAGCCCGACCGCCGATGACTTCCCCTGATGATCCTGATGAGTTGCTGCAAACGTCATAATCGCTCCATCACTTCGGCGTTCCCGCGGATAGCTGTGACACATCGTTCGTTGGCCGACAACGAATGGCTGACCTGTTTGATTTCAAGAGGTTATGCGGGATGTGGTAGCGGGGGGAGCGCTGCAGCCGGTCCCCCCACCCCATTTTGAGCGTTTGTTTTCAAAGACTTACAGGTCGGATTGATCCGGCTGGCGCCCAACCACAGCGACATCCCGGGCCGCAAGAGCGGCGAAGCTCGAACTACGACCGAAAGGGTTAGCTGGCCAAGCGCCCGCTACGCTGGTGCAATAGAGACATCTACTTCGCAGGAGATCGAAACCACCAAGGTTTCGGTGCCAAAGCATTTCGGGCATTCGAAGGTCCGTGAATTGAAGCCCGGTCTTTCAGGCTCGATCATCCGCAGTGCCATCATCTCTCCGCATTTTGAGCACCGAGGACTCTTGATACGGTCCACGAACATTGCCTATCCCCCCATTAGTTCGAACGAACATTTGGTGGAGGCGCTTTGCGCAGATCCTATGGTCGGAAGGTGACGGATGTTTGGAAAAGTAGTGGATGATTGCGCAGCAATCACGAGCGAGCTCTTCGGAAAATAAAATTCGCGAATTGTTTGACGCGCGCCGGAACTGAATCGCATGCCCGAGCTTTGGAGTGATTACTGTAACCTACGGAGATCTTCTGATGCGATCCAAACTTGCAATCTCTGCTCTCGTCGTTGCGTCGCTGTTCGGCTCGACGCTCATTGCGTCTGCTCAAACCCAAGCTGCGCCCGGCACGTCCAGCGAAGGAAACGTCAGTCCCGGCGCTGCCTCCGGCAAGAAAATGCAACATGAAAAAGGCATGACGACAGGGTCGAGCACGCGTAGCGGTGCCAATAAAGGCGGCACGATGAATCCAGCGGGTCAAAACAATGTTGGTTCCGGTACTGACAACATGGCTGCTCCGAAAAGCGGCAGCAAGTACTGACATTCTTCTGCGGGGGCGGATGCACCTCGCGAATGCGAAACGCCCCGGAGCAATCCGGGGCCTGCATTTTGAGCGTCCCAGAAGAATTCGCGAAGCCCGCCACGCTGCCGCGAGTTGTTGCGCGGCGTCAAACGCCGGCCTTTGATCTGGTACGGTGTCACGCCTCCACGCGCCGCTTGATGCCTCTAAGCATCCGGGCTTGCATGATGTAATGGCCAAGGGCGGCAGCAACCAGCATGAGGGGCCGCGGGGTGCGCGCCAATATTGCGTAGATGCGCTCAATGAAGATGAGGCGGCCGGGCGGACGGGAACGCTCCCGAATCGAACCGGGCCAGCTCCGCGAAATGCGTCCGCGCACAATCAGGCGCGTCCGTCCTCCAGCGGCTCCAGCAGGAACTCCCAGCTCACCTGGTTGCCGCCGCCCGCCTCTGGCACGGTCAGGACCAGGTCGTGCGGCGGCCGAACAATGGTCGCGCAGAATACGTCCGTCATGCCGGGCGTTGCAGGCATGACGTCGCCCGGTTCGACCTGCTGATACTCTGGCCGAATGGAGCTGGCGCTCGGATGGCCACCATTGTCGATCCAGTCATAGCTGTACCAGCCGGCGCGGCCGGCACCCATCTGCGCCAGCCAAGGCCACACCCGTTCGGGCCGAGCATTGATTGTTACCGCATGGGTCACCATGCCCATCGGAGCCGGCACGAGGGAATCGGCGGGCATCGCGCGTTGCTTCTTTTCACGCGATGCCAGACAGCTCGTGAAGGACGTCACGAGCCTATGCCCGAAGAACGACGTGCTCGACCGGGCGGCGGAGCGATTTGGGCAGCTCCGGGCCATACCCGAACCTCATCACGAGATCCGGCCGACGGCCGTCGACGCCGAGATATGTGGCGAATTGCCCCCGCACGGCGGGAACCTCGATCGGTTGATTGATGAAGGCGTGTTTGAGGCCGAGCGCCGTGGCCTGAAGAGCAAAGCGCTGACTACAGCGTCCGGCTTCGGCCCAATAGGCCGGCTCGTTCTTCTCGGAGACAAATACGGCGATACCGGCCGAGCTTCTGAGCTGGCTCTGATACTTCCTGTTTTCGGCGTCCTTCGTGAACACCAGATTGAAGATCAAACGGCCGATCCAACCCGGCAGGACCGGATTGCCGGAGGATTTCGAAAATAAGCCGTCTCGCGTCGAAAGGGCATCGCCGTAGCTGAATCGAATCCACGATTTCAATTCTTCCACGAACGCGACATCGTCCATCTGCGCACTGTTGCCCGCGACGAGATAGGAGAGGATTTCCTCACGCTGCTTCCGCTCCGTGAAAAGCAGCATCCGCACGCCTTCGGCGTTCCCTGCGGCTTCCAAGAGTTGGAGATGCTCGGGCGGGACCGAGCGCCCATCATAGACAGCGCGCGTGGATTGACGATGCGGGATGGCGTCGAACAGCTTCGTCCGTTCGGGCGGCGCGGCCTCCAAGTCAACCCGAATGCCGCGCGCATCAGGGTCGTAGCTCGAAACCCCGCGAAGCCCGAACGCGTGGGCCGCTTGAATTCATATTCTCGATGGCGCAGCCGAGGCTGGCGAACACATGGTGATCGTCGGGATCGACGGCGGGCAAGCGACGCCCGGGATCGGGAAGCACGAGGATGGAGCCGTCCGAGAGCCGAAATCGCCAAGGCTGCGTATTATGGCTGTTTGCCGCCAAGGTAGCGTAACGGACAAGCTCTCGTCGGGCCGCGGATAACGACAGATCGGTGCTGTCGCTATGCCGCCACGTCGCGCCGATAGCTTCCTCATAATCGGCATGCCCTCGGGCGTTCATCACAAGCGCGGTTGCGCCGCCAATTGCGACAAGTCCTCCTCCGCCGATAGCGCGGTCAAGAACGCACGGCGACCTTGATGAAGCTGAGACATGATGGTTGCGTACCATGACTGGCCCTGCGTGGCTTTGATCTGAATCAGGCGTCCTTGTGACGTGTTGCCTCGACGCTTAAGGGCGAACCGGACGCCGTTAGCGCTGACGGTTGCTCCAGATCAAAGCACGGCCGCGACAGCCTTGCTCTCATGAAGCTGGGAGCTATGCCTGATGTTGCCGTTCACGCGTGAGCAATTCCTCGGTGTCTTCGTCACGTACAACGATGCGATCTGGCCGCTTCAGATCCGCGTGGGCGCCGCCTTCCTCGTCTACTCCAGCGACCAGGATTTGATTCGGCCGCGCCAGTAGATGAATTCGACGCCATCGAGAATCCAGCCGACCTCCCCCTCCTTCGGGATGCGTCGACCGTCGATCGTCCGATAGTCGCCACCACGGCCGAACCACGGGGTGAGGGTGACAACGCCGCCGTCCAGGCGCGGTCGATCGTGTGCCTCGAACCGGACGGGGTCGCCGGCCTCGTCAAGGATCAGCCTAACCTCGCATCGGCGTGCGCCCTCGCCGGTGGCGACCGCCAGGGTACGCGCATCGACCACACGCCAATCGAGTCGTCGGTTGAACAACAGGGCGTCCGGAGCCCAGATCAATTCGATGAGGTAGCGCATGGCTTCGCCGCGGAACATGGCGTCGCCGCCGGTCACGTTTAGCACGGGCAAGAGGTCGAGCAGCCGCCCTTGGAGCCCTCCTTCGTCACCGACCATGTAGTCGATGATCTGCATCGGCATACCGGCCATCCGAAACCGCGCCCGCCAAAGAAAGCCGACCTCGGCGACGGCGATGGTTTGCTGCGCAGTGAAGGCCAACGGCTTCGAGCCGGGCTTCAACCACATCTCCCCGCTCTGGGTCAGGCGGACGAGCCGGCAGCCCCGACCAGCGGAAACGACGAGCCTGTGGCCCAGGGCGAGCACTTCAGGCGGCAGATCGGTGCGCTTCGCAGGCTCCTGTCGGGCTTGTTGCAGTGACCGCTCCAAGGTCTCGATGCGTCCAAGGAACGCGCGGCGCGCGATTGCGGCCACCATCACTGCGATCAAAGTCACACCGCCAAGACCCAGCGCCACGACGGAGAGTGAACCTATGCCTGTCATTTTGTCATGTTGCCGACGATTGCGGTTTGCCACTGTACGGTCGGCGCCAGAGGTGACCCCGCCTACCTAAGGCTCGAAGAAATCATTAGCCGCTAGCGTGGCTAGGTCAGCGAAGGCACGCTGCGAAATTGGAGAACGATGCGCATCGGACCGTCCTCAAGCGCCGCCCTGAGAGCTGCATCTTCAAAGGACCTGTAAAATCAATATCCGCGCTTCATCCCCGCGGTTTAACCGGGATCAACTATATCTTTCCGAATGGTTGCACTCAAAATCCGCCCACCCACGGGAAACAACCTTTGACGCGGATCAATCGCACCACCGCTAGATCGAAATATCAAGGGTTAACAGCTAAGCATGGGAGGTCCCTATGAAAGCACGAGATGTGATGGTTTCTCCTGTTGTCACCGTGGGCGGGAACGAGACCGTTCGGGATGTAGCAAAACTCCTGATCGGCAAGCACATCAGCGCTGTTCCGGTCGTCGACGGCGCCGGAAAAGTCATCGGCATCGTCACCGAGGCTGATCTGCTGCATCGGGCGGAAGCGGGAACCGAACGCCCGGTCTCTTGGTGGTTGTCCCTTATTTCCGGAGACCGCGCCCTCGCAGACGAGTACGTCAAGTCCCACGCGAGGAAGGTCAAGGACGTCATGACGCGCGACGTCAAAACGGCCGATCCCGACACGCCCCTGGTTGAAATTGCGGATCTTTTCGAGGAGGAGCACATCAAACGCGTTCCAATCGTGAGCAAGGGCGGTGATCTGGTCGGTATCGTCAGCCGCGCCAACATCATTCAGGCTGTCGCAAGCGCCCGGCCCAGGCTCGAAATCAATCCATCCGACGCCACGATCCGAAAAAGGGTGCTGGACGAGCTGAAGAAACAACCGTGGTCTCATGTTCACAGGCTGAATGTCACGGTCGCCGGGGGCATCGTCGATCTCTGGGGCGTTGTCGAATCCGAAAAAGAGCGGCAAGCGATTACCGTGGCGGCCCAGACAATCTCCGGTGTCGCAGCAGTCAACGATCACCTCATGCGCAAACCCGCGCTCATTTATTAGGACGGATGAAAGCAGTATTGCCGGCTCCAGCCTTGGGACCATTGCGGGATTTTGCGGGAGGGACGGTCATCTTCGGATCCTGCACCGGAACCAGCTGCGTCGTATGCGCATTCGGTGTGGGCCTTACCGATATACCGTAGCTGCGCTGCAAAGCCTTGGCTGACGATTTCGCGGCAGGATTTGAAGTTCTCTGGGGCGGCCAAACATATTCAGGGAGCCTTGGTTCAGGGAGCCTTGGGCGACCTCCGCGACCTCAAACGATTGCGGAGGCACGTGCAGAAGAGACCGCCCGGGCTACCGCAGGAGCCGTCGAAAACTCGCCAAGGGGCGGATAAGACGCTCCTGTCGCCACTGTAATGACCTTTGGCGCTTGGCTTGATCGGGCGAGAGCAACCAGATCTCTGCACGCCCCCCGGGATTGGGAAATGACCCTCCTTGATGCAATGCCAAATCGGCCCGATCCGTATCTTCCCTTAGGGTAACGATCGGAATTTTCCTCCGACCTTCTCGCTGCTATCGGTCAGCATGCAGTTGGTTTTCGGAGGAGAGGAAAGATGGCTGAGGTCTATTTCAATTACTCCAATTCACGCGGCGTGTTGGTTGATCGAAGCGGCACCGCTGTCGACGACCTCATGGAAGCCAGCGAGCGCGCTAATTGCGCTGTGCGGTCACTCATCATGACGCCGAGTACGGAAGACTGGCGCGGCTGGGTTTTGCACGTCACCGATGATGATGGTGACGAGATCTTTGACGTGCCGTTCGCAGCACTGCTCGGCAAGCCGCATTAGGAGGTCACAATGTTCGCGCAATCTTCATTGGTACCGCTCCGCCTCCACGAGATCATGACGAGGTGCCACAAGCTGGTTAGAAGCGCCTGCGATCCCTATCGGCCCGAACTTCACTACATGCGTGGCCCCGGCCCCAAGTGGCGGGCGAAACATGCCGGTCATAGGGCGACCGCGGCGTGAAACCTTAGCTCAGGAGGTCAACATGATCTCGAAGCCAAGTGCCTTCAATTTGCAAAACAGCTCACACACTTCGGACCGTCCGTCTTCGAAGCGGCGTGTCGTCGAATTTGAACTCGATCGATCTCGCGATTCTCGCCACCGTCACCGGATTTTATCAAGCGCCAGAAAGATAGCGGCACTGTTTCACCACGATATCAAAGATCGCCAAGGCCTCTACTAGGAAGCGCCGCTACCGGTTCTATCGGGCTGGGCGGTCGAAGCCCTGGCTCCATGGCGAAAAACAGGGCGCGCATCCGTGATGGAGCCGGCGCGCTTTCCGCGGATCAAATCAGCCCTCAGGGGCGGATTTGATTCGGGTCAAGTGCCGTTAGCGTTGTTCTAGTACCCTGATGCCGCGGGAGAGTTCCATGTCGTGGTTTGTTGTCCGGTTCATGAAGGACGTACTTGGCGAAAACGGCCGCCAGTGCGAGGTCTGTCAGAGCGTGGTCGAAGTCGAGGCCGCCAACGAGACTCAGGCTGCCGAGATCGCCAAGCAGAAATTCTGTCAGACGCAACATTTGAGTGACTGGTCGCTGCATGCAGACCGGATCAACGTCAAGGCAGCCGACTTTCCGTCCTGAAATCGTCGCTGGCGGAAATTCGCTGCTTCCGGGCTCAAAAATACCCAGGCAGCTTGAAAATCTTCATCTGGCGGACAGAGAGGAGTTTGATCTTCCTCAATACGGAACAAATTCCGCCGTGATTTATTTGCCTCATGTCAAAATATATCAGGTCTTTCCTCGAAATCGGATTGCACGACGTCGGGCTTGTCGGCGGCAAGACCGCGTCGCTTGGCGAACTGTATTCGACGCTCGCATCCGAAGGGGTTGCCGTTCCCAACGGCTTTGCCATCACGGCGGACGCCTATCGCGATGCGCTGTCACAGCCCGGCATCGCGGACGAGCTTCATCGGCTTCTCGACGGTCTCGACAAACGCAAGATCAAGCAGCTTGCGGCCACAGCCGCCAAGGCCCGCGAGATCGTCTACATGGCGATGGATACGGAACCTCTCCGCGAACAGATCGTGGATGCGTATCGAGCGCTTGAACGGGAGTTCGGGGCCGGCGTCGCTGTAGCCGTGCGAAGTTCTGCGACGGCGGAGGATCTGCCGACAGCGAGTTTCGCGGGCCAGCATGAAAGCTTCCTCAACGTGCGTGGCGCGAAGGATTTGTTCGAGGCCTGCCGGCGATGCTTTGCCTCCATTTTCACCGATCGCGCCATTTCCTACCGCATCGACAACGGCTTCGATCACTTCAAAGTCGCCCTCTCCGTCGCCGTGATGAAAATGGTCCGCTCGGATCTCGCCGCCAGCGGCGTCGTCTTCACGCTCGATACCGAATCCGGATTTCGCGATGTGGTTTTCGTCACGGGCTGTTACGGTCTCGGCGAAACCATCGTCCAGGGCGAGGTCGATCCCGACGAGTTCTACGTTCACAAGCCGACTCTGCAGCCAAGGGTTTCGCTGTGTGCTGCGCCGCCGGCTCGGCGGCAAGCAAATACGCATGATTTACGGCAAGGGCGGCGGTAGCCGTACGACGCGCATTCGCGCCGTGCCGAGCGCCGAGAGGGAGAGGTTCTGCATTTCCGATGCGGAGGTGTTGAGCCTTGCGGAAATTGCAGTGCGGATCGAGGAGCACTATTCGAAGGACGCCGGCTATTGCCATGCCGATGGATATCGAATGGGCAAAGGATGGCTCCGACGGCAAGCTTTATATCATTCAGGCGCGGCCCGAGACGGTGGCCTCGCAGCGTTCGCCCGATGTCTTCGAGGCCTACACCCTGAAGGGGCGCGGGCCCGTCATCGTCACCGGTCGCGCGGTCGGGGAAAAAATCGCCTCCGGGCGCACGCGCCGCATTGCGACCGCGCGCGACCTCGCCGCCTTCAAGCCGGGCGAGATACTGGTCGCGCCGGCCACCAGTCCGGATTGGGAGCCGGTCATGAAGATCGCGGCCGGCATCATCACCGACAAGGGCGGCCGAACCTGCCATGCGGCCATTGTGGCGCGGGAACTGGGTATTCCCGCCGTGGTGGGTGCAACGCACGCGACAGAGAAGCTCAAGACCGGGACAAATGTCACGATCTCCTGCGCCGAAGGTGAAATTGGCAGCGTCTATCAGGGAACGGTTGCCTTCGACGTCACGCGAACGCCGGTGAGCGAGCTCAGGCAGCCGCGTACCGCGATCATGGTCAATGTCGGCACCCCCGAAATGGCATTCCGGGTAGCGATGCAGCCACAAGCGGGGGTCGGTCTCGCGCGCATGGAATTCATCATCAGCGAGCATATCGGGGTGCACCCGATGGCGCTCCTCAAGCCGGAGAAGATCACCTCGGCCAAGGCGAAGGCTGCGATCGCCCGTCTCGTTAGAGGGTTATCAAAGCCCTTCCGATTTCTTCATCGAGAGACTGGCGGAAGGCGTCGGCACGATTGCCGCAGCGTTCTATCCCAAACCGGTAATCGTTCGGCTCTCCGACTTCAAGACCAACGAATATGCCAGCCTGCTCGGCGGCGAGGCGTTCGAGCCCAAGGAGGAGAATCCGATGCTGGGATTCCGGGGGGCTTCCCGTTACAGCCACCCGGCCTACGCCGAAGGATTCGCGCTGGAATGTGCGGCGCTCCGCCGGGTGCGCGAGAAAATGGGTCTCTCCAATTTGCGCATCATGGTGCCCTTCTGCCGAACCGTCGAGGAAGGGCGGCGCGTGATCGCGACGATGGCCGCCAACGGGCTCAAGAGCGGCGAAAACGGGCTAGAGATCTTCGTGATGTGCGAGATTCCGAACAATGTCATTCAGATCGACGCGTTTTCGGAATTGTTCGACGGCTTTTCGATTGGCTCGAACGATCTAACCCAGCTCACGCTGGGGGTGGACCGGGATTCCGATATTGTCGCCTTCGATTTTGACGAACGCGATCCGGGAATGCTGGAGATGTTCAGACAGGCCGTGGTCGGGCGCCAAGCGCAACGGACGTCACGTCGGCATCTGCGGAGAAGCTCCCGCGAATTATCCGGAGATTGCGCGTTACCTGACACAGCTTGGCATCGATTCGATCAGCGTTAACCCCGCAAGCGTGTTTCGCACCATGGCAGCGGTTCTCGAGGCCGAAGCCAATCCCAGCGAAAATCAGGCTTGACGGTCGCTAAGCAGGCACTGGCGGCTTGCGCATGAATTTGCTCCGCCGCTGCATTGACCCTGGTCATCGTTTCAGTCAGCTCCGCATAAACCTCATCTTCGATCGTCACCGTGCCAAAATTCGAATTTTCACCGTCAAAACGTCCTTCAGCCGGCTGATCGGCATGCTCGAACCAGTGATAGCCAACCACGGCCGGCTTCCTCAGGGCCGCAGTGACGTAGCGTTCGAAGCATTGGGCGCGCTCGACCTGGCTCGCCACCCGCGGTCCGGCGCCGCTGGTATTGGGCAGGCCGGAATCGTCACCGCGGAAGGAAAATTCGGAAATCAGGCACGGTTTCCCGCCTGCCGCATAAGCATCGATTTCTGCGCTGGGATCGAAGTCGTAGCAATTGAACGAGACCACATCGAGGTAGCGGCCGGCGGCGGCAATTACATTTGGATGCGGCTGACAGCCGAACCGGGAGCCGATCACGAGATGATTGGGGTCGGCAGCCTTGATGGCCGCGACGCACAACTCGAAATATTGTTCGGCGACAACCGCAACAAAGGCATCGCAATCCGCGAAAAATGCCGCGCGCGCGGGATCGGCGAGGTTGGCTTTGGTCTCAAGCGCGTCGTTCAGACCGCCGGGCGGCATTCTGAAGAACGGCGCCTCGACAGGTCCGATCGTGCCGAATTCCTCCCATGATCGCGCCGGCGTGCGCCAGACCGCGTTGAATTGGGAAAATTCCCGATAACGCTCCTCTAACCTCATGATGGCTGCGACGCGGCCAGGGCGGTGAGCGGGCAGGTTCAGAAACAGGGTCAGAAGCTCGTCGCACCCTCGCCAATCCGGCGACCAGTACAGCTCGTTGTCGACAAACGTGCCGAGTAATCCGGCCTCGTTGCGCCGCTTCGTGCAATGATCTTTTGCGCTCGCGCGGATGTGATCCAAAAATGCGGGATCAAAGACATCGGGAAAGATTTCGTCGCGCCGGTGCAGCCGGAAAGAGGCACCAAGTGCGGCATGTAGGAGTGGTCGCAAGCAGCGACGATCCAGCACTCGCAACAAGTTCATCAGACCAGCAGCCGAGCGTATTGAATTTCCAGCCCGCCAGCCGATTTGCGACTGCCGCGCGCCAGACGTGCTGGCTGCCGTATTTCTTGCGGCACGCGTCGGCATATGGCACGCGATCGGTATTTCCGATGCGGTCCTGATCGAAGCGGACCGTGTTCACGCCCTTGGAAAGAAAACGCCCGCCGTCAGGATCGACAAGCCAGAACACGCCGTCGCGCTCGTCAACGCGAAAAAAACCGCTTCCGCGGAAACAGTCATCGGCAATTCCGCCCCATTTGGTTCTTTGCAAGCGGATACCCTACGGCAGGATAACAATGGCTTATTTATCGCACCGGTCGGCCAGAGAATTCTTGATGTATCTCAAGATCGCCTGGTCGGCCGGCCGGGCTATTAATATCGCGCTCCGTACTTTGCCTGGGCGGAAGGGTGAACAGTGAATTCGAACAGAAATTCGGCCGGCGATCAAGTCGGGGCATTTTACGCCGGCATCGGAGCTGCCTTCCACCGCCAGCCTGCGCCCAGATTTCATCTGGGGCGTCTCCACCTCAAGTTTCCAGATCGAAGGCGCAACAAAGGAAGACGGTCGAGGGCCGAGTGTCTGGGACGTCTACTGCCAAAACGGCGAGGTAAAGAACCACGATACCGGCGATGTTGCGTGCGACCACTACCATCGCTACCGGGAGGATGTCGCCCTGATGAAACGGCTGGGCGTTCAGGCGTATCGGTTCTCGGTTGCCTGGCCGCGCGTAATGCCACAGGGGCAAGGATCCGCAAATGAGCCGGGCCTCTCATTCTACGACCGGCTGGTCGATGAGCTGCTGGCCGCCGGCATCGAACCGTGGCTGTGCCTGTATCATTGGGACCTGCCACAGGCTTTGGAGGATCTTGGCGGCTGGATGAACCGGGAGTCGGCGGCATGGTTTGCCGACTATACGAGGCTGGTTGCCACGCGTTTCGGAGATCGCGTCAAGCGTTTCGCGACATTCAACGAGCCATCGATCTTCAGCCTCTTCAGCCGTTCACTGGGCAAGCGGGATCGAAGCCAGCGAAGACAATCTCCACCGCACGATACATCACGTAAACCTCGCGCATGGTGCGGCCGTGGATGTGCTTCGCGAAAAGGTCCCCGGCGCGTCGATCGGATGTATTCACAATTATCAGCCCTGCTGGCCGTCCAGCGGGAACGAAGCCGACGCAGTGGCGGCCGCGCGCCTGGATGCCTACTGGAACAAGGCTTTTCCCGACCCGCAATGTCGCGGCGAGTATCCGTCACTCGATTCGGCCTGCGATCGAACCGCACATCCAGCCCGGCGACATGGCGCGCATTTGTCGTCCGGTCGACTGGTTCGGCCTCAATCACTACAGCCCGGTCTACGTAAAGGCGCAGCCGAGTTCGATGCTGGGGTTCGACTTCGGTGAGAAACCGGCCGGCGCTCTACTGACGCCGATCGAATGGCCGATCGATCCGGGCGCCTTCGCTGAAACACTGCTGAAAGTCCATGAGAGCTACGGCTTACCAATTTACGTTCTGGAAAACGGATATGGCAATTTTGACGCGCCCGACGAGACGGGAGCCGTGATCGACACGAAGCGGATTGAGTTTCTGCGGGCCTATATCGGGGCGATGAATGCAGCCGCCGGTCAACGGCGCCGACGTTCGCGGCTATTTCATCTGGTCGCTGCTGGACAATTTCGAATGGGAGTCGGGATACAGCATTCGTTTCGGTCTGACCTATGTCGACTATCCGTCGTTACGTCGTATTCCGAAATCATCGTTCCGTTGGTACGCGGATTTGATCAAGGCGGCACGACGGCGATGAACGCAGCCTCCTCAAGGCCACCCATTCGGAAGGTGTTGCTTGCAGACATCGGCGGGACCAATGCGCGTTTCGCGCTCCTGGCCGGCGGAACTGTAGGCACAATTGTCCATATGGCCGTCAGCGGCTACGGCAGCTTCCGCGAGGCACTCGACAAGTATCTTGGCAATTTGCCGGAAGCCGGAACGATCCGCGCCGCAGTTCTTGCTGTTTCGGGCCCAGTCCAGAACGGCCGCTGCGCCCTCACCAACAATCCCTGGGTGATCGATGCCGCCGACTTGCGCGATGCCTACGGATTTTCCACTGTGCGTCTCATCAATGATTTTGAAGCGGTTGCGTGGTCCCTGCCCCGCCTTTCGCGTGACAAGCTCCTCCAGGTGGGCGGCGGGCAACCGGTCGTGGGCGCGCCTCTCGCGGCGCTTGGCCCCGGCACAGGCCTTGGAATGGCCTTCAGCATACCGCACGCAACCGGTCACCTCGTGCTTCCGAGCGAGGGCGGCCATTCGACAATGGCTGGCACCTCGTTGCGGGAGGATGCTGTGATCGCCTATCTGCGGCGGCGATTTGGACATGTCTCGGCAGAGCGAGTTCTGTCGGGCAATGGGCTGGAAAATCTTCACGAAGCTCTCGCTGCTCCTGGACCATGTGACGCTGCCAAGGCGCCCTGCGGCCGAGATCACCCAGGCCGGAATCGAGGGAAACTGTCCGACGAGCCGCGCTGCCGTCGACATGTTTTGCGCGATGCTTGGGACTGTCGCCGGCAATCTCGCGCTCACGCTCGGTGCGAGGGGCGGAGTATTTGTCGGTGGGGGCATTCTGCGTCACATGCCCGAATATTTTGCCAGCTCGCCATTCCGGGCGCGTTTTGAGGAAAAAGGCCGGTTCAGCAAATACCTCGAACCAATTCCGGCCTATCTCATCCTGGACGAGGACGCCGCTTTCGTCGGCTTGCGCGCTTTGGCGGAGGTCGACAGCATTGGCTGAAATCCCGCTGGAGTCAAATCGTCACCCTCACCATAAACCCCGCCGTCGACGTCTCGACGTCGGTAACAAAGATGGTGCCTTTCATCAAAATGCGGTGTGCGCCGGCCCACCGTGATCCGGGTGGAGGCGGAATCAACGTCGCTCGGGCTCTTAAGCGGCTCGGCACTGGAATCAACCGCAATTTACCCGGCCGGTGGCGCCACGGGGCAATTGCTGGCGACCCTGGTTGAGCGCGAAGGCGTGCGAAGCATTGTGATCCCGACATCAAACGACACGCGGGAGGATATTACCATCTTTGACGAAACGACCCGAGAGCAATTTCGCCTTGTCTTTCCGGGTGCCCCGCTGAGCGATATTGAATGGCAGGAATGCCTGGGATCGATTGCGCGCATCACGCCTCAGCCTGCGTTATGTTATTGCGAGCGGCAGCGTGCCTGCTGGCGTACCGCATGATTTTTTCGGCAGAGTTGCTCAGGCTTCGAAAGCGCATAGCAAGTTCATCGTGGATACGTCCGGCCCCTTCCTGAAGGCGGCCTTGGAAGCAGGCGTCTATCTCATCAAGCCCAACCTTCACGAATTTCGGGAGCTGGCGGAAATCACCACCAACGACGAAGCCTCGCTCATCGAAGCAGGACGCCGTCTCATCGACCGATATCGCATGGAGGTTATTGCCCTCTCAATGGGGTCAGATGGTGCTCTGCTCGTAACGCGCGATATGGCGTTGCGCGCGAACGGTCCGCCTATCGACCCCATCAGCGTTTCCGGTGCTGGCGACAGCTTTCTCGGGGCAATGGTCTGGAGTCTTGCCAAGGGTAACAGTCTCGAGATCGCCCTGCGCTACGGGGTTGCCGGCGGCTCCGCCGCGCTGTTCAATCCCGGGACAGAACTTTGCCGCCCCGAGGACGTCCACCGCCTTGCTTCCGAGGTGATTGTCACGCCGATTGTTCGCAATCCTCGCTAGCCTGGAACGCGACATCGACCGGATGCACTTCTCCGGATCACAATAATCGGCTGGAAGGCCGCAATAGGCTGGAAGTGTTCGCAAGGACCAGCGAGTCCCATCACTACGATCTTCCCTTGCCGAATGCCTAACCCGAGCTCTTTTTTGCCGCCTTGTCGGGAACAACGGCGCCGAGCAGCATCTCAATGCGACCATTGCCCCAAAGCGGGAGCAAGAGGCGCGCGTAACCGTCCGGATGTTCGGCGTCGCCTTTTCTGGCTGCTGCTTGACGATAGTAAGTCGGAGCGCAGTGCTCGACAGTCGCCCCGCATTGCAGCGTAAGCTCATCGAACGGCGCGTGAAGTCCAATTTCGTCAAGAAAGCTGTTGCCAATCGTTTCGCCGTACCAGCGGGTCAGGTCCGCTCCCATGAGATCGAAGCGGAACCGAAGCGGGTTATCAAAAACATCGATCAGCATCGACTCCCGCCCAAGCCGCGATCGCAATGAAAATTTGACATCGTCCCAAAACGGAATGTCGTTGGCGCCACGTTTCAAGCCATTCCAGTACGCTTGAATGCGGCCGAGATCTGGTCCCAGTTCGTCGGGAAGAGAAAAATTGTGGACGCCTGCTGCCATCGATCAGCCCTTCTTCGCGTATGGGGTATCAAAACAATGAATATCCTAGCGGCCTTGGAAAGCCCTGCTAATCTCTATCTCTACACCTTCTGGCCATGACATGCATCAAGCCGGCAGGTACCGATCTCAACAATTATTGCCCAACAAGTATGTTCGCCCTTTTTGACCGAAATGGTCGATACTATGCAACCGGTGGCTCCAAGAGAACATGATTGGTCCGGAGGCCGTTCACGCATGTCGCAGCGAAGCGAACCAGAAAGTGACCGTGGAAACCTGCTTCTTCGGTTCTTGTCCAGCGCAGCCGGTTTTTGGAAAGGCAGGTCCGGTCGCCTGAGCTGGCCTTTGAGCATAGCATTGGTCGCGATCGCACTCGCGCAGCTTACAATACAATACTTGTTGAATTACTGGAATCGCGATTTCTTCAATGCGCTCGAGCGTCATGACGGCGCTTTGCTCTGGAACGAAGCCCTCATTTTCATGCCCCTTGCTTGCTCGAATATTGCGCTCGCAGTTGTGTCGGTATGGGGTCGTATGACGATGCAGCGCAAATGGCGCCAATGGCTGACAACCCACCTCCTTACGTCTTGGTTGACAAAATATCGTTACCGGCGGCTCAAGTTCGTTAGCGGAGAATACCAGAACGCTGAATATCGCATTTCATTCGACGCGCGGATTGCGACCGATGCTCCCGTAGACTTGGTATTTGGGTTGCTGACTTCCGCACTGACGGCAATTGTATTCATCCATGTCCTTTGGTCCGTGGGAGGCAGTTTGACCCTCGTCTTTTCCGGACACGAGTTGACCGTGCCAGCCTACCTTGTGGTCGGCGTCGTCGTTTACTCGACGGCGTTCACGGCCATCATGATTGCCGTCGGTCGCAATTTAGACTTCGGTGATCCAGGCGGAAAACCAGGCAGAAGCGGAGCTACGGGCGGCAGCCAACCATATCCGCGAAATCGGTGAAGGAACACCGTCGGCTGCGGCCGGGCCGGAAGACCACCACAGTCTTTGGCACGCGCTGCGCCAGGTCCTTCTGCGTTGGCGTCAATTGTGCCGGCAGCTGATGGGAACGACGATGGTCTCGCAGACCGATATTTTGCTTGCACCCGTATTTGCATGGTTACTCTGTGCTCCCAAGTTTCTCGCCGGGAGCATGATGCTTGGCGAACTCACACAAGCGGCAGCCGCGTTCGTGATGGTGCAGTCCGCATTCAACTGGGTCGTCGACAATTACCAGCGGCTGGCCGACTGGCGCTCATCGGCCTATCGTGTCGCAACGCTGTTGCAGGCGCTCGATGATGTCGATCGAATCGACGCAACGGCGCCATCGCGTGGTCCGGATACCCTGCAGAATATTTATGCATCGAAACCGTCAGGAGATTATCCATGAAGGTTACGGACTTTATGACGCGTCAGGTCGTGACGGTTACACCAGAGACCTCAATCCTGGATGCGGCTCGGCTGATGCTGGACCATAAGATTAGCGGCTTGCCGGTCGTAACCGACGAGGGCCGCGTCGTCGGCATCATCAGTGAGCACGATCTCCTGCGTGGCAAAAAGCGCGATGTCAGGACGGAACGGACGCATTGGCTCCGTTTGATGATAGAGCGGGCGAACCTGGCGACGAATCCGCGCGGTTCCAAGAGCGCAAGGTATCCGAAGCGATGACCCCCGATCCTGTAACGATCACCGAGACGGCACCGCTCGAAGAAGCCGGGCGTCTAATCGGAGAGAACGATATCAAAAGATTGCCCGTCGTTCGCGACAATAAACTGGTGGGCGTTATTGCTCGCGCCGATATCGTTCGAGCGATAATTCATGCCGCTCGCAAGATCACGGATGCGGCGAAGCTCAATGAAATGATGGATGCGCGATTGCTTGAACTGGAACGACAATCGCTTCTGTACCGTCTGCGTGGGCCGAGATAACATCCGTCATTTCTGGACTCCAAAATCCGTGCTTACATGTGGCGACCGCAAAAGATCTGATCGACAAGGCCGATTTCGAGCGCCTCGGCGACATCAATTCGCATTCCGGTATCCATCAACAGGCGGGCGCGGGGGGCCGACCAGCGAGACGAGCCGTTCGAGACTGCGCCAGGGGTAAGTCAAGGGGTGATGCGCGGCATCACGGGGCCTTCTGGAACGCAAACACGTGCAAAGAAATTGATCTCGCTCAACACGACCGCCCGGCCGCGGGGTATCTTGCACCAAAAGACCTTCACGAGAATGAGCAAAGACATGACTGATAAACGGCAGAATGCGGTTGCGTTGCAGCGACCAATCCTCCGGACCAACAGCGATCAGAAAGCTGACGCGCGCCGGGTTCAAGATGCATTGGAAGACGACGAAGTCCGGGAGGCTTTAAAGCTTCTCCATGCACGCGGCAAGAATCGACGTGATGAGGTGGTCTAGCTTTCAACCAGCTATGATTTGGCCGCCTCGAGGTCGCATTCACGGGTGATTGCCAATACGCAAAAGGCTCGATGCATTTATGCTAACTGAATCGAACCCGAGGCCGGTTCGGATCGTTCGCCGCCAGCCCGACGTTGCGCTCCATCCTTGAAACTTCTCAGTGCCAAAATCGATGCGAATGACCGATGCTGTTCGACCTTTTCGACAGCATCAACCCATACCGGAAGTCGCGCGTGATTGGACTACAAGTGCGTTTTGATAAGGCCTGATCCAAAATGCGGATCGACTAGCCACCCTCCTTTTCCATCTGCACCAAAAGTCCGACGGATCGGCAATAAGCGGAGAAGCCTTGATAATTCTCGCCCAAGGTTTCCGCGGTCTCAGTCAACCGTTCCAGGGTGTATTCGACCTTATCCTGATAGTCCTCCAGGAAACCCAGAGATCGTCCATCCTCTCGGCCGTGCACCGGCTTGATGGTCGGCTTGGGCTTGAGAATCCAGTCGGGTTGAATTGATCGAGATGACTTGCCCGCCATCCATGCAGAATGCTCAATATCGCTCACCAGAAAACTAAATGTCTCCAGAATTTTCAGATACTTATAGACGGCATCAAATTGATCGAGGGGTATTTCCCGGTGACGCAGCAGGCCCAGCAAAGCAATGCGCTTCTCGCCTGTCGTAAGCGTTTTGGTCAACAGCATGACATCAGCTAAATCAGAGCCGATGACCGTTGCAATGATCTGTTGCATCAGCACCTCATGCCGGGCAAACCAGCGAACGATGGTGCCGAAGAGCATCAGATGTCGTTCTGTAATGCAGTCAGAAGGCGTGGTGCTCATTTCCGTCTCCTTACGTCAAGCTCGATGGCAACCGTTCCCCGCATTCGGGTTCTTCGAAAGCGATGCCCCGATTTTGTTGGCGCCTCCATCGCATGGCAATCGATCATCGGCTGCCGAAACTGATGCAATGCAACGCAAAACAACTGACCCAAAAACAATGTTTTACGTTTGATACAGATCAAAGCGATTCCCGGCGTCTGCAGATCAACTGGGAGCTTGGACGTTCCCCACCCTCGAAGCGAATACAACAGCAATTTAGTGAGGCTGACATGGCGATGATGCCATCGATGAGCAGCACAGACCACGGAACGACCTGCGTCAAATGTGGTGAATTGCTGTTTATCCCTGATTGGTCGGAATTCGTTAATGAATGGCTCGTCCTGAATTTTTGGTGTTGTTGCAGGTGCGGTGACCGGTTCGAAACTTTAGCCAGCATGGCTGACGATGCAGAGCTCAAAATGATCCAGAGAGATTGGAAGCAGATGTTTCCCACGCTGTTGGTGGCGTGAATGATTTCTGATTATCCTGAATTCTCGGCTCCATGACTCCTTATTGCCCTGTATGCCAAGAACCAATGATGAAACACCGTCGTGCCTTTCAGTGCGAACCGTGCCGGCAGATCATTGTTTTCTTCGAGGCGTCGGATAAGTCGCCTTATATTCCAGTCCATGCTCCGCCTGAGCAACGAAGAAAGAATGCCAGGTCGTCTTCAAGGGCGTTTGTCTGATCGCGCTGCTATACGGGCCTTGGGCGTGCGACCTCGTATTGGGGGCGCGTAATGTTTCAGCGCCGGCGAAAACCCTGATCTGCACGTAATGTCATCGTGTTCACTGCAGCAATCGCTATCGCGAGTTCGCTTTCGACATGAAGTGAGATTTGATCGGCAACTTTCTTGATCAAGATCAATGAATCCCGCCGCCGCAAGCATAGCATTTTTTTCCAAACCACAATTGAGGGAGAATTTGTCATGGCGGAAGCTGCTACGAAGTTACCCATCAAAACCGAAGCCACCCCGGCTCCGTTGCCAAATAAGGCTGTGGACTGGCAACCATTCGACGCTTTGCGAAATCGGGTCGACCGGCTCTTTCATGATTTCCAGGCCGGATTTATGCAGGATCCATTCTTTCGTCCGCTGCCGGACATTGAGGCGTTCTGGCGCCGTGACCTTGGCTTCAATGTCACGCCGGCCATGGACATCGTTGAGAAGGACAAGGCTTTCGAGGTCACGGCCGAACTGCCAGGCCTCGATGCCAAGAACATCGACCTGCAGCTTTCCGATGGGACGCTGACGATCAAGGGCGAAAAGCAGGAAGAAAAGGAGGAGAAGACCAAGGACCGCTACGTCTCCGAGCGTCGCTATGGCTCGTTCCGCCGCTCGCTCCAGATTCCGGATAGCGTCGACACAAATAAGATCGAAGCCAATTTCAAGAGCGGCGTGCTGACGGTCACCCTGCCGAAATCTGCTGACGCGGAGAAGAAGCAGAAGACGATTCCCGTAAACGCGAAATGAGAAATGCACGGCCTCGCCGCATCAGGATTTTGATCGACGAGGTCGCGCCATGACGATGATTTTGGCTCCACGGAGAAGCGGCGAATGGCCCACAAGCAAATCCTGTTTCATTCCGCCGCCCGCGAAAAAGTATTGCGAGGCGCGACACTTCTTGCCGACGCCGTGCGTGTCACGCTGGGCCCGAAGTCGAAATCGGTCCTGATCCAAAAGAGCTGGGGCGCGCCGATCGTCTGCAACGACGGCGTCACCATCGCCAAGGAATTCGATCTCAAGGACGCCGAGGAGAACCTCGGAGCCCAGGTGCTGCGTCAGGCCGCGGAAAAGACCGGAGATGTCGTCGGCGACGGCACCAGTACCTCGACCATCCTTGCCCATGCGATCCTCGCCGACGGCGTTCGCAACGTCGTGGCGGGAGCCAGCGCCATCGATCTCAAGCGCGGGCTGGATCGGGCGCGCACGCGTTGCGATCGGGGCACTTCATGCCATGTCGCGACCGGTGAAGACCAAAGCCGAAAAGGCCCAGGTCGCGACCATTTCGGCTCACAATGATGCCGCGATCGGTGCCCTCGTTGCCGACGCCATCGAGAAGGTTGGCGGCGATGGCGTGATCTCGGTCGAGGAATCCAAGACCACGGAAACCACGCTGGACGTCGTCGAGGGCATGAAATTCGACCGTGGCTTCATATCCCCCTACTTCGTCACCGACGCGGAGCGCATGGAGGCCGTGCTGGAAGATCCATTCGTGCTGCTTTGCGACCACAAGATCGGCGCGCTGCGCGACCTTATTCCGCTGCTTGAGCAGGTCGCCAAATCGGGCCGGCCGTTGCTGATCATCGCCGAGGATATCGAGGGCGAGGCGCTTGCTACCCTGATCGTCAACCAGCTTCGCGGGGTTCTCAAGGGCTGCGCGGTCAAGGCGCCCGGGTTCGGAGATCGGCGCAAGGCGATGCTGGAAGATATCGCGATATTGACCGGTGCGCAGGTCATATCCGAAGATCTGGGTTTGAAGCTTGAGAGCGTTACGCTGCAGCAGCTCGGTCGCGCAGCACGGGTCGTCGCGGACAAGGAAAATACGACGCTGATCGGTAGCGGTGGTGACCGTGTGCCGGATCGACGGCCGGATTGCGCAGATCGGCGAGAAATCGAAAAAACGACCAGCGACTACGACCGGGAAAAGCTAGAGGAGCGGCTCGCAAAACTGTCTGGCGGCGTCGCGGTGATTCGCGTCGGCGCGCCAACCGAAGCCGAAATGAAGTCGAAGAAGGAAGCGCTCGACGACGCCATCAGCTCCACCAAGGCCGCCGTGGCCGAGGGAATCGTGCCCGGCGGCGGACTGGCGCTGCTGAAATGCATTGAAGCGGTCAGCCGGGAAGAAGCTGCTTGCGAAGGCGACGAGAGAACCGGCGTTCAGATTTTGAAGCGGGCCCTTGAGGCGCCGGCCCGTCAGATCGCTGAGAATTCGGCCGTCGACGGCGGTGTCGTTGTCGCGCGCATGCTGGGTGGCCAGGGCAATTTTGGTTTTGACGCCTCGCGCAAGGAATATGTCGACTTGGTCGAGGCCGGCATCGTCGACCCCGCGAAGGTGGTTCGTACCGCGTTGGAAAATGCGGTCTCGGTCGCCAGCGTGCTGTTGCTCACCGAAGCGACCATGACCGAAATTCCGGAGACGAAGAGAGAACGGCCGGTTGAGTCAGAGATGGCCATGTGATCTGCGGCAACTCCCCTGCAGGGCATGCCGCGGCCGCCCCAGCAATCCAATCATACCAAAGACAAATTACGGCGGGAGATCGCGTTCGGTTGACGTGGATCAAATCACGCCCGCGCTTTTGTTCTTTAGTGGCGATATGGCCCCGGTGGCGGGCGTCATTTCAGAAGGTGTGGAGATCCCCCATGTTTAAACATCTGCTCGTCCACGTTCCCTCTGAAAGCCTGATACGCCCGATCGTTGATGGCGCAATTTCGCTGGCGATGGCCCGCGCCGCGCATCTGGATGCGGTTTCGGTCGGCTATGAAACCGCAAATATAGGTCTTCCCGTTGACGGCGGCGCGGCTGTCGCGGCGGTGTTTGAGGTCGAACATGAGCGAGCGTTGGCGCGGGCCAATGCCGCCCTCGCGATCTTTGAAACCGAAGCGCGCAACGCGGGCATAAGCTATGGCCTCCGGGCGCTCGCCGACCTCCCGGCCCAGGCCGCCGCAACCGTCAGTGCCTCAGCACGGCTGTACGATTTGACGATCGTGTTGCAGCCCACGTCCGATCACGACACTTTCGACAACACCATGCCACAGGAAATCCTTTTTCAATGCGGTGGTCCGGTTCTCTTCGTCCCCAATACGCATAAAGGTCCTATTGAGCCGAGACGCATCGGGATCGCGTGGGATGGAAGCCGCCTGGCAGCGCGCGCCGTTCGTGACGCCGCGCCATTCCTTGCTCGCGCGCATGCCATCAGCATCATCAGCATCAACGAGGCGGACGCGCCAGCTGATGCTACTGCGGCGACATTGGCAGCACATCTAGGCCGGCATGGTCTTACGGCGCAGATCGAGCGCTCGAGTGCCGGCCACGCGGATATCCAACCTGCCATCCTATCGATCGCAGCCGATGCGGGTCTCGATCTGATCGTCATGGGAGGCTACGGCCACTCGCGCCTGCAAGAGCGCATTTTGGGCGGCGTTACGCGCGGAATGCTTCAATCCATGACGGTACCAACGCTGATGTCGCATTGACCGCCGCGCCGTATGAGCGCGTTCAATCAGTCGCTTCGGCTTTTGCGTACCCCCCGGTTCGGGACGTTCTGCTTCGCGAGCCTGCTTTCAAACATCGGCACGTGGGCACAGCAGGTTGCGGAGCCGTGGCTGCTGCTTAGTATAGGGGCATCTTCATTTCTGATAGGTCTCGACGCTTTCGTTCAAGCAGCACCTGCCTGGGTCCTGATACTGGCTGGAGGCATCCTGGCGGATCGGGCTGACCGCCGGCGCGTGATAGCAACGTTTCAGACAATTCAGATGTTGTGCCCGGCGGTACTCGTCGTTCTGCTGATGACAAATACTGTAGAGCCCTGGATAGTCGTGGCGCTGTCGCTGGTCGTTGGTATCACCGATGCGTTATCGATGCCATCGTTTCAAACCATTGTTCCGTCGATCGTCAGGCGTGACCAGATCGCCACGGCCCTGGCGCTCAACGCAACACAGTTTAACCTCTCGCGGATCCTTGGACCTGCGCTTGCCGGAATGCTGATGGCCAGTGTCGGCGCCATCGGCTGTTTCGCAGCAAATGCAGCATCTTACCTGCCTTTCATCGGGGTCGCGTGGTGGATCTTGCCGCGCCGAAGCGCTCCGCCTACCACCGACGAAAGCCTTGATCGCCGCCATCTTTTTTCCGGCTTGCGCCATATCGCAGGCGCTTCACATGTAAGAGGCGCACTTCTTACTGTACTGGCAACCAGCATGCTGTGCGGGCCGCTCATTATCTTTTGCCCGGTGCTGGTGAAAGATGTCCTGCACGGCGATGCGAGCGAGTTCAGCCTTGCTATCGGCGCGTTCGGCGTGGGAGGCTTGCTGGGCGCGATCGGGTTGCTCGGCATCGAGGCCCAACGTGATCGGCGGTGGCTGAGCTCAGGATTTGCTGCAAGCTACGGCGCGATCACAGCGCTGGCGGCAATGAATCCCTGGTACTGGGGATTGCCCATTTTGCTGGTTTTTGCGGGCCTCTCGATGAGCATCAGCAATACTTCGGCAAATTCCCTGTTGCAAGCGACCGTCGCGGCGTCGCGGCGGGGCAGAACCATCAGTTTGTTCATGCTCGCCGTGCGTGGCGGGATGTCGATCGGCAGCCTGCTGACAGGAATATCCGTGAGCTTGATTGGGGTGCGTTACGCCTTGTTGATCAATGGGGTTCTCGCCCTGATAGCGCATATCGTGATCGGACGGCGATGGACCTCCACAGCCTTGGTCACAACCGCCCAGGCACTTCGATAAGAGAGCGCAGGAATTCTGCCTTGCCTTGATCTATCTCACGCGCTCTGCCAGATCCCAGTTTATCAAGATGGTTCGCGCTGGTGCAGGCCAGTATCCGCAACCGAGTCAATTTCCTATGAGAAAGTGCAGTACCGCTGCCGTTGGCGGCGCGATCCATTCATGAATGCCCGTATCCCATTTACTCTCCTCTTAGCGGTGTGCACCCTGGTCGTCGGCTCGATTGACAGCGCGCGCGAGCATCGCCGTCCATATCCACCTATCGCAGCAGACCATGAACGTTGCGATCGACGGTGCTGATTTTGCGACCTGGCCGATTTCGACGGCCCGCAGGGGTTATCGGACGCCGATCGGCATCTACAAACCCTATCAGCTGGAGAGGATGCATTACTCCCGGCTCTACAACTACACGCCGATGCCCTATTCGCTGTTCTTTCACGGCGGATACGCCATCCACGGCACAACAGAGATCCGTAACCTCGGGCGCGCGGTGTCCCACGGTTGCATCAGAACTCAGTCCCGACAATGCGAGATCATTGTTCGAGCTGGTGCAGATCCAGGGGATGCAGAATACGACCATCGAGATATCGGAGTAGCGCAAAGCCTATCCCCAGCGCCGCCTCTGTTTCCGGCACCAGCGCGACCAATGCACGATGTGATTGCCACGGATCGAAGCGCGCGACCTGGAATTCTTGCCTGGCAAGTGTCTCGCAGAAGCTCGTCAGCCTCTCCCCTGTACCGAGCCTTTGATCGGGATCAATGTTTCTTCGGCCGCGACTGAAACAATTGGTGCTGCAAATAGGCCTGTTCAAGGAGAGTAAGCATGACTGACACACAGCTCCGACAAGACATCATTGACGAGATCGAATTCGATCCGAGCTTCAATGGCGAACATATCGGCGTAGTCGTCGAAAAGAATGTCGCGACCTTAACCGGACACGTCAACAGCTATGCGGAAAAGCTTGCTGCGATTGCGGCGGTGCGCCGCATCAGAGGCGTCCATGCGATTGCCGAGAATATCGAGGTGCGTTACCCTTACCAGAACAAAACCGCGGACGATCAGATCGCCAAACGGGCGATCGACATCATAAATTGGGACGTTCACGTGCCTTCCGGCGCCGTGGACGTTTTGGTACAGGACAACGGTTGGGTCACGCTTAGCGGGACCGTCGACTGGTACTATCAACGAAGAGCGGCCGAAGATGACGTGCGGAAGTTATCCGGGGTGCGCGGTGTGACAAACAAGATCGCCATTAAACCCGGCGTCGATACCTCGAGCGTGAAGAGCAAAATCGAATCCGCGCTCAAGAGGCACGCGGAGGTTGAAGCGAAGGCAATTCGCGTAACCGTTCAAAATGGTAACAAGGTCGTATTGGAAGGGAAGGTCGACAATTGGGATGAACGTCGCGCGGTTGAGAATGCGGCGTGGTCGGCGGCCGGGGTCTCGTCCGTCGACGATCGCCTGACGATTTCGTAAGTTGACATACTTGCAGCATCCGCAAAATCGGACGCTGCAAGTTCCACGCAAGCGATGCGGTTCGATAGCTGGCATAAGCGGCCCGAATATCGGCGAACGTCGACAGCAGCCGCGATGACGATAATCCGCAGTCCCGAGCGCGCCCCGCAGAACTCGGATGGCGAATAGGACGATTGAGCTTGTTGGGTAGGCGCAGATTCCGCTCAGTTCGTGTCATCAGGATTGGCTTCAGATCGCCGGCGACAGGACCGAATCAGACCGGACAGCATCAAGTATTTTCCCAAAACACTTTCCGTTTGGCGAACTTCCCCCAAAGCTCGATGGCCTCCTTGCGGCTACGCTGCCGGCAATTGACGAGCCAATGATCAACTGGCGCAGTCGCAGACTTGGCATCGCCTGCCCCGGAGATCTTGAGATTGGCGATTAGTTTTTGCGCCACGGTCGCGTCATGCAATACGCCCAGGACCTGTTGCAGGTCTTTGAGTGCCGAAAGATAGCGCTTCGTTCGCCAGCCCGACCAGAAGCCGCCGAAGAATTCCGACGCATACCTTAACTTCTTGATTCGAATGCGCAGCCTGTGGAGCTCCACAGTATCGAGCTCACGAATCTTCTTGCCAAGCTTTCGCACCTTCGCGTGATAAGCGCCCATCACATCCGAAGCGAAGCGCGGCGCTGGTCCGGCAAGAACATGAGGCTTCCACGTCCGCTCTCGTATGGGCGCTGTACCCGAACCAAATCGGCTCTCATTCCAAGACGCCAGCCGCAATAACAGGTCCGTGTAGTGAGGATCTTGCAGAGCTGCATGAGCGCTCTTGTGCCCTTCAACGCACATGGCCTGCGCAATCTTGACTAACTTTTGCGAAGACCTGTGCCTTCGGAACCGTTTCGGCATGCCGGCGACCGTCTCCTCGACCAGGACATCCCACTCGCGTGCCTTGCTGAGCTTTCGTTGTAGGACCCGCAGTTTGTCCCCGATCCGAAAGCGGTGGTTTTCCGGCATGGCGCCCCGGAAGACCGAGAAAGCCGCCCGCATGCGGCGAATGCTGACCCGAAGCTCATGGATGCCTTCCGAAGTCTCGCTTTTATAGGCGTAGTCGGCGCTGGCCAGAACATGAGCAACACAAGCCTGTGCAATGGCGGCGAAGGACTCTTCTACACTCATGGCCGGATGGATGCGGACCGGCGTCGCCACGGGAGCTTTGAGCCGGGTATCATTGGCGAGGTCATAACCCCGGGCGGCCTTGCTTGCCGGTTCAATTCGCACCGGAACAACAGCATTAAAGCGATGTGCGAGCTGAAAGAGACGCACAGGTTGCCCCGACTTGAGCTCAAGTTCGACTTCGCAGATCGGTGCCCTTTTTCCGTCAGCGGCAACACTGCCGCGATCGATTGCGCATTCGATCCGGCTCCGTCCGAGTTGCAGGAGCCAGGTCTCGCGCACCACATCTGTTGCAAATACCGGGACAAGATCGCTGCCGGCACAGCGATCCTGGATCAGCCGGCGGACATCTGGGTCTGCGATCAGGATCAGATCGGGTCTATCGCTGCGGACTGAACTTTCCAATTCGATACGTCGAACGAGACCTCCAGCCTCCGCTGCCTTCATCTTGATGCATTGCACGCGCTCGCGTCCGATTTTGCGCACCCGGAGGATGATGCCGCCTTGCTGAAGCGAGAACGACGGAGTGTCGTAATAGGTGCTGACTAACCGCTTGCGGGCCGTATGCTTGAGGCTCGACGCCCGCAGGACCCTGCTCTCCCGCAACCGCAGGACATCACGCGAATCAACCGCAAGCTTGAGTTCAATCTCCTGCGGCACCGTTACTCCTGCAGCAAGCAGCGTATTGAGCGGCCAACCCGGGTGGCTATCCGGCCTGCCGCCAAATCAATATATTGCGCCGTGGGTCGCCCGCTCGACACCTCGGTTGTTATTGGAACCGCGCGCGAGCTTGGTGTGTTCAATAAGCGTATGCCGCTTTTCTTTGGCATCAAATACGGTCACATGAAGCTTTGGATAACGCTTTTTGATTTCGAGCGCCGCCTTCTCCGCCGCATCGTACGTTTGGTGCCCGGACTTCAATTGCCGATCGACCGCAACGTGAAATGGTTCGGTAAGCGGCGGCTTACTGAGTTTTCGAACCGGGGCAGCGGTCCCATTGGCAATGGAAGTCCTTGTCTGCCTCGTTCGATTTGAGGACCTGCCACTCATTGGGGACCTAGCTTGCTTGCGTATGGCCATGCGTCGGGTTTCCGTCGAGGGCGTTATTCTTGTTGAGACCGTGATTTTGGCATTGACCGATTTTGCCAAGGCCATGCCGTAATCGATTACAGTTTACCCTACGCTCATGGCGGTTTTGCCGGTTTGATCGACATCAACTAGTGGCGGGCCGCAGCCCGACAGCGGAAACCCGGCCATTATCGTCACGTCATGTTTTCGGATCGACGATCGACTTCCTTCGCGAGCGCTATCAGGCTCGGCGCTACGGTGACCGGGAATGTTGTCCCGTCACTCAAGCGGCGCAACAACTCCGGCAACTGGGCAAGGCCATGCGCTGCCCTCTGCCGGATGTCAGCCAATGTCGGCGGCGAAGCGAGGCGCTGGCCGCTACGCATGACGCGGTACGAGCAGCGGTTCGCCGGCTCGTTGATCATCATGGAGAGCCAGCACATCGCCGGTCATGCGTCCGTCGTCTCCAAAGCTGCGCCAGACCTGCTTGCGGCCGGGCCATGTGGCCTTTCCGACCGATCGTTTCCGTCGCGCTATTCCGGCATACTCCTGAAGCTTGTAGGCGCAATCGAGCGCCGGCGCGTCGGAGGATGTGGTCAGGCTGGTGCCGACGCCGAACCCATCGATCGGGGCATTCGCCTCCATCATCCTTGCGAGTTCGTCTTCGTCGAGCCCTCCGCTTGCGAAAATCGTCACATCCTGCAGACCTCCATCGTTCAGAATGCGCCGGACACTCTTCGACAATGCGATCAGATCGCCGCTGTCGAGACGGACCCCGTGCACGGTAATTCCCTGCTTCCTTCAGACGAGGTGCCAGT
This sequence comes from uncultured Pseudomonadota bacterium, assembly GCA_963729395.1. Classification (GTDB taxonomy): domain Bacteria; phylum Pseudomonadota; class Alphaproteobacteria; order Rhizobiales; family Xanthobacteraceae; genus Bradyrhizobium. The sequence goes on from CAVSOS010000058.1 coordinate 33,342, forward strand.
TTGACGACCTTTCGGGCGGCGGCTTCCGTATCGTAGGTGTCGATCAGCAAGACGAGATTGTCCGGCCGCGAGTGGGCAAACGCTGAAAATGCGGAGGTTTCGTCGTCGTGCGCCTGGATGAAAGAATGGGCCATCGTCCCGAAGACTGGAATTCCGAAATCCTTCCGTGCAAGAAGCGTTGCCGTTCCGGCAAATCCCGCCAGATAGCTGGCGCGCGCCGCCATCAGCCCCGCTTCTGCTCCATGCGCGCGCCGAAGCCCGAAATCGATCAGCTGCTTGCCCGGTGCGGCAAGGACCATTCGCGCCGCCTTCGAGGCGACCACCGATTGAAAATGAAGGATGTTGATCAGGCGGGTTTCGACCAGTTGGGCCTGCCGGCAGCGGCGCGGTCACCCGAATGATCGGTTCGTTAGCGAAGAAGATGGTGCCTTCCGGCATGGCATCGACGTCGCCGGTGAAGCGCAGGCTCCCGAGGTAGTCGAGAAACCCATCCGTGAACCGATAGTTTTGCCGGAGCCAATCGATCTCTTCTTTCGAGAATTGCAGGTTCTCAAGAAAGTCGAGGGCCTGCTCCAGTCCTGCCGCCATGAGGAAAGCTCCTGCGAGCTGGAAGCTTACGCACAAAGAACTCGAATACGGCCGTATCCGTTTGCCCATGGTCCAGATATGCCTGAAGCATGTTCAGTTGATACAGATCGGTCAGCAGAGGGCTTGTCGCGGGATACATGTTGCCTCCGTCCCATGTAAGGCAGCATCTTCAGAATACATTACCGCATCGCCAAACTCCTGATCACTTGATCTCGCTCAACTCCAGACTTCTTGCGTGCGCTCATAAAGGAGAGTCTTTTGAAATATTTTGTGAGGCGCAAGATGCCCAAACTCCCAACTCTACCGGCTCTGTCGATTTCGCCGGAAAAAGCGTACTTCATCGTCGCCAAAGCTCGCCAATTCGATGCCAAGGACGGCGTCACCGACCCGGAATCAGGCTCCAATGCGAGCGACGATGGCATGCGTTCAGTTTTGGAGGATCGAACCGATGATCCGGTACGTACTGAACTAGTGAGCTTTATCCATGACTTGAACGACGACGAGCAGATCGATCTTGTTGCCCTCGCCTGGCTCGGACGCGGTGACGGAGACATCGAAAATTGGGCTGAACTTCGCGCCGAGGCAGCCCGTGCGCACAACAAGCGAACAGCCGCCTATCTGTTGGGAAAGCCGATGCTGGCCGACCATTTGGAAGAAGCGCTTTCGAAATTCGGCCATTCATCGGAAGAATTCGAAGCAGACCTGTTCTGACAGGCACGCCCTCATCGCAGGGGAAGTCCATGCCGTATCGCACAAATATCGATCTTCCCGTATCGGTCCGCGATCACCTTCCGCCGCATGCGCAGGACATCTATCGCGCCGCGTTCAACCATGCTTTCGCGGCTCACGCGGGTGATGCTCGGCAGGAAGAGATCGCTCACCGCACCGCTTGGGCAGCCGTCAAGCGATCTTACGTCAAGAACGGCGATCGCTGGGTGCCTATCGAATAAGAATGGGTCGCAGCCGTCCACCTGAATTCAGGAGATCGAAGCCGGTCCTTTGGCCGGAAAGCGCTTCAGGATGGCTACGACTTCCTGATCGCTAACCTGCCGGAAGTCACGATAGAAATAACCGATCGCCCCGAATAATTCCGGCGTCTCCAGACAAATCAAGGCATCGACTTCCCTGCGCAATTGCGCGATCGTGTCGTGCGGGGCGACGGGAACGGCGAGCACCAGTTCTTTCGGTTTCCGGTTGCGGATCGCCTGCAATGCCGCCCTTGTCGTCGCACCGGTTGCGATGCCGTCATCGATGACGATCACCACCTGTCCCGCGATCTCCGCCCGGGCACGTTCTCCGATGTAGAGTTGGCGCCGGCGTTCGATCTCTGCAAGTTCCCTTTTACACGCCACATCGAACTCGATCCGCTGTCGTGCCTGAAAGCTCAATCATGTCCTCATTGCGAACAACGATCGGCGCAGTGCCATCCACCACCGCTCCCATTGCGAGCTCCGGCTGGGTCGGTACGCCGATCTTGCGGACAAGGATCAGGTCGAGCGGAGCATCAAGTGCCGCGGCGACCTCCGCTGCGACGGGGACACCGCCGCGCGGCAAAGCAAGAACAACGGGGTGCCGGCCCTTATAGCTCGAAAGCGCTTTGGCCAATCTGCGGCCCGGCATCCGATCTGTCCTGGAAATGTCATCATTGACGTGCACCGGCTGCCGGATCCGATTGGCGCCTGCTCGATTCGACGACAAGATGGCGTTCGAACCAAGCTGCTGCGAGTTCGATGACTGCTTCCAAGTGCGCCGGGTTCTGGGAAGAGATGGGTAGCTCCTGGAACGATTTCGATACTCTTTTCTCCTCCGAGGCGCTCCAATGCCGATTGATTGAGTTCGATTACCCCGGAATCAGCGCCGCCTACGATCAAGAGTGTCGGCGCCTTGACACTCGGGCAGTATCTCGCCGGCAAGATCCGGCCGCCCGCCGCGCGAAACCACCGCGCCAATGCGATCACCGAGCGCACCAGCCGCGACAAGCGCCGCGGCCGCGCCCGTGCTCGCTCCGAACAGTCCAATCGGGCAAACTGCCCACATCCGGCTCCTCAGCGATCCAGCGTACCACTTGACCAGCGGCGGGCGAGCAAGCTCGATGTCGAAGACATTCCTGCCGGTCATTTTCTTCCTCGGGCATAAGAAGGTCGAACAAAAGAGTTGCGAACACTCGACGATTAAGCGCTTCCGCAACCTGGACGTTCCTTGGGCTGAACCGGCTCGACCCGCTGCCATGCGCGAAGATAACCAATGCCCGGGCTCCGGCCGGACGGTTCAAGGTGCCGGCCAGACCGAGCGGCGGGATCAGCACATCTCGCGAAATCGAGCACTCGATTGCGCTCTCTCCACGGCTGAACGGCGGGAACCTGCGGCATGGCGCACGCCTCCATTCCATTTGAGCTGAAAACATTACCTCCTGCGTCGGAACCGACCTTGATCAGCGTCAAGACGGGCTGGATGACTCCGGCTAATTATTGTTTGATGATGCTTTTGCAAACGCCGCCGGCGTGGCAGATCCTATTCTGGCCGGATGCGCCCACTCTCGGTGACAAAGTCCGGTTTCTCAGCAATCCGGCGGCGTATTCATGCGTCCCCGGGCAGGTGATCGCGCGCGAGACCCACATGTCCTGGGTCTTCATGGCGGGCGATCGCGTTTACAAGCTGAAGAAACCCGTTCGCTTCGCCTATCTCGATTTTTCAACCCTGGATCGGCGCGCAGGCGGCCTGCCGCGCGGAAGATCTGCTGAACCGGCGGCTGGCTCCGGATGTCTATTTGGGCGTCGTTCCGCTCACGCTTTCGACCTCCGGTCTCGCGATCTCAGGCGACGGGCCTGTCGTGGATTGGCTGGTCGTCATGCGCCGGCTTGAGGAGAATGAGACGCTCGAAGCGGCTTTGCGCGGGGGCTGGTTAAGTCCGACACAGATGGATCGACTCGCGACGACGCTCGGCGCATTTTACGCGCATGCGCCTCGCGTTCAGCTTGAACCCGAATACTATGTCGTCGCATGGCAGAAGGCGCTCGCGGCAATTGCCGCGTGCTGTTCGACGCCCGCTTCGGTCTTCCTCTAGGATGCAGTGGAGCGGATCGCCCAGGTTCAGCGCCGCTTTCTCAATGCGAGCGATCGGCCCTGCTGCGCGAGAGGATCCACGCGCGGCGGTTCGTCGATGCACATGGAGACCTGCGCCCCGAGCACATCTGGCTGCGCGAGCCCGTGACAATCATCGATTGCCTGGAATTCGACCCAAAGCTGCGGGCGCTCGATCCTCTCGATGAAATTGCCTTCTTGCATCTGGAATGCGAACGCCTCGGCGGCCTGGGGCCGCCGAAAGGATCAGGCGGCGCTTGGCACGTGCCTTGGATGACGATCGCAGCCAGCGGGCTTTTCCTGTTCTATCGCAGTCATCGGGCGATGTTGCGCGCGCGCCTATCGATTGCCCATCTACTCGATCCGAATCCCCGCACCCCGGAGAAATGGCCCCGCCTTGCCCGCGTGTATCTCAAGCTTGCCGCAGCCGATGCCGGGCGTCTCGAACGTATTCTCGGCGAGCGCTCGCAAGGTGCGGCCGCGCGGCTGAGGGAACAGTGGCTGGTCGATTTCAGAATACCAGCAGATCGCCAAGCGGCTTGTCTTCGTGGAGCCGGCGGATGGCCTCCGCCAGCAACGGCGCTGCCGGCACGATATCGAGCTTGTCGCGCACCGGACCAGCCGGCAGACGGAATGGCGGAACAACGTCGGTGGCGATGATGCGATCGATGGCCGGATCGGCAAGTGCCGTTTCGGCCCCCGGCATGAACAGCCCATGGGCAACGCATGCCAGGACCCGCCGGGCGCCACGCGCACGCGCGGCTCGCGCCGCCCGCACCAACGTGCCACCCGTGCTGATGAGATCGTCGACAATGATGCAGGTCGCGCCGGCGACATCGCCCACGAACAGGTCGCCCGAAACAATCCCGGCGCTGCGGTGTTTCTCGGCAAACGCCTTTCCGATCGGACGGTCCATCACCGTTTCCAGCGCTTCCCGCAACAGGTCCGCCCGCTTTCCGCCTCCCAGATCCGGCGAGATGACGCAAAGAGGTTCCTCTCCGACAGTCGCCTTGATCCGGGCGATCATCAACGGCGCCGCCGTCAGCGCTACCGCGCGGCAGCGAAATGCATTTTCGAACGCGGCTTCGTTGTGCACTTCGAGCGTGACGACGGCATCGCAGCCAATCGCCTCGAAAAGCGCAGCGGTGTAACGCGTCGTAACCGGATCGTTCGCCTTGGTGCGGCGGTCCTTTCGCGCATAACAGAGATAAGGCGCAACTGCGGTTACCCGCCTGGCCCCGGCGTCTTTCAGCGCTGCCGATGAAGAACAGCAACCGGCAGAGCTTGTCGTTGGCGCTTTGTTCGCGGACCTCCGTGAAGGCTGTGGATCACGTAGACGTCGGCGCCCGCCAACGGGATCGAGTGGTCTTGCCTTGTGCTCGCCATCTTCGAACTCCCGCTCTTCATGTGCGCTGAGGTGATGGCCGAGCAGATTGCTTATATCGCGCCCAAGTTCGCTCGTGCCGTTCAAGGCAAATAGCCGAAACCGGTGACTTGCAATCGCGTCCGACGGCGGAAGGCAACCATATATGATTTTCAATCACGGCGCGTCTCGTCCAAAATGTATTTTGATAGACCATCGGATAAATGTAGTTTTTGACTTGGGTCAATTATCTCGGTCTTTGTCCAGCATTCAGTGTCACTTCCCCGGAAAGTCAGAGATTCAAGATGCCCCAAGCGAACAGCGATACTGACCTGCACATGATGCAGCGCTGTATTGCATTGGCGGAATCCTCGGCCCGCGAGGGGGAGTATCCGTTTGCGGCTGTAATCGCGAGCAATGCTGCCTTCCTATGCGAGTCGACGAACCGGGCCAGACGAGATCACGATGTCAATAGCCACGCGGAAATTGTTGCAATCTCCAAAGCTCAACTGCTCCGAGGAACGCACCTGGCTGATTGCACGCTATATTCGACCGTCGAACCTTGCGCTCAGTGCGCATACGCCATTCGGGAGGCCCGGATTGGAAAGGTTGTCTATGGTCTTCGATCGCCATTGATGGGGGGTCACTCCCGATGGAACATCCTCTCGGATACGAATCTCTCAACGGTTCTTCCTGAGGTCTTCCTGCCGGCGCCCGAGATCGTATCCGGCTTCCTGCAAGATGAGGTTGTCGCCGTCTTCCATAGGTGGAACCCGCTGATCTGGCAGGTGATTAAAGCGAGGGGCGTATTCGTCGGCGATGCCGGCGAAAACAGCTAACGCAGCTACGCGCCTCGGCCTAGCCATTACCGTTTCAGCAGCTTGCGCAATTCGACAAGTGGCCTGGTATTCAGCACGTCGTTTGCCGTGAGCCAGGCACGCCGGGCCTGATCGATTCCGAATCGGATACATTGGAATGCGTCGATGGAATGTGCATCGGTCGAAACCGCCAGCTTGACGCCCGCGAGCTTCGCTGCATGGGCTTGAAGATCGTTCAAATCGAGGCGGTCGGGCTGCGCATTGATCTCGAGATAGCAACCGGCCGAGCGCGCAGCCGAGATCACGCGATCCATATCGATGTCGTAAGGCTCGCGCTCGCCGATCAGCCGTCCGGTCGGATGCGCCAGAATGGACAAGTGACGGTTCTCCAGCGCGCGGACGACGCGATCGGTCTGCGCCTTGCGCGGCAGATCGAAATACGAATGCACCGCGGCCACCACGATATCCAGCTTCGCCAGACTTGAATCCGGCAGATCGAGACTGCCGTCCTTCAGGATATCGACTTCGATGCCCTTGAGGATGGTGAAGTTCTTGAATTTCTCATTGAGCCGGTCGATTTCGTGGATCTGCCGTGCCAAGCGCGCCGGATCGAGGCCGTGAGTCATGGCGACGCGACGGCTGTGATCGGTCAGAGCCATGTATTCATAGCCCCGCGATCGCGCCGCTTCTGCCATTTCGGCGATGGGGATCGTGCCGTCGGTCCAGTCGGAATGCACGTGAAGGTCGCCTCGGATATCGGATACCTTTACCAGCCTGGGCAGCTTGCCGGCCTGGGCCGCCGCGATCTCCCCGCGATCCTCGCGCAGCTCCGGCTCGATGAAGGGAAGTCCGAGCTTCTCATAGACGTTCTCTTCCGTCGCGCCGGCAATCCGCCGCTTGCCGGAGAACAAGCCGTATTCGTTCAGCTTCCAGCCGTGTTGATTGGCAAGCCCGCGCAACGCGATGTTGTGGGCCTTCGAACCGGTGAAATACAGCAGTGCGGCGCCATAGCTTTCCTCGGGCACCGCGCGGACGTCGACCTGCAGGCCGGAGCGCAGCATCACAGTGGTGCGCGTCGGCCCATGGGCGACGACCTGCGCGACGTTCTCGTACTCCACCAGCCTGTTTCCAACCGCGGCGCCATTCTTCGCGGTCACTAGCACATCGAGGTCGCCGACCGTATCGCGACGCCGACGATAGCTGCCGGCAACGACAACGCGGCCGCTACCGCGCAAATATCCCACCAGCGCCTCAGCCTCGGCTTCGGCGACCGCGAGCTTGAACCGCTTGGCCGGTTGCGGCTTTTCGAGCGCGCCGAGCAGCTTCTTCTCGATCACGGGACCGAATCCGCGAAGTTCGCGCAACCGTCCGGTCTTTGATGGCCTTGCGAAGGTCGTCGAGGGTGCGCACTTTCAGCTTGTCATAGAGCAGCTTGATGCGCTTTGGGTCCCAGTCCGGGAAGAGCCGCCATGTCGCCGAGTTCGCCAGGGAGCTTTCTTTTCAGCGTGTCGAGCAGACCGAAATGCCCGGTCTTGACGATATCGGCGATCTTGCCGGCCAGATCCTTGCCGATCCCCGGCAGCTCCGACAGATCGCGCCCGACTTCAGCAAAGTGCCGGCAGCCTTCGGCAGGCCTTCGATGACGCGCGCGGCACGGCGATAGGCGCGAACACGAAACTGGTTTTCTCCACCGATCTCAAGCAGCTCGGCAGCCTGATCGAACATGGCCGCGATTTCCGCATTCTGCACGGGCATGTCAGCGACCTATGAAGAAGCCAATGTGCAAATAACCCGGTGGACCTGTTTTGGCTGAAATGAGCCCCGTCGCGGTCCAGCCGTCGCCGACGGGAATTATCAAACACGCAAGCCGTGTTTCCCTAGCAGCTTTACCGTGCTGGCCTGTGGTCCCTTTTCGCCGATCTCATCGACGAACATGACGCGGGTACCCACAGCCAGTTTCGAGAATTTTCCGTCAAGGACACTGTCTCGATGGAAATAAATCTCCTGGCCATCACCTGAGCGCAGAAATCCAAAATTCCCCGCGGGATCAAAGCGCACGACGGTGCCGATCGCTTGACCCTCGTGGCTTTTGATCATTCCCTCCATGCGCCGCGCGTTATCCTGAAGTCGTCGGCGTGCCCGCTTGAATGCGTCATTGATGGCGAAAGATAATTCGCCGTGTCGCTCGTCTGCCTTCGGTGTCCGCCCAATATTGACTTCACGCCCATCGGGCAGCACCAGACGGATATTGATGTCGTACAGGCCGCCGGTTTGATGGCGAAGGCCGGGACCTTTCACGACGATCCTGCAAGCCGTAATGCGGCCATAGCGCTGCTCAAGTTTCCTCACATGGTCCTCGATCAGTTCCTGAATCGCAGGGCTGACGACCATCTCCTGGAATTCCACTTCAACCGGCGTTTGCATCACTCTCTCCACGGAATAATAGGCGCAACAGCTCTCAGTGAAACATGCATATCGCGGGCATATTTAGTGCGAGGCGATGCCGCCCGTGAGATGCTTCTCGATTTCAAAGATCGGATGCTTGGTCAAATCCTTGTTGATCTCCGCAACGATGCAGGATTTCACATCCGGATGAAATGCAAGCCGCAATTCTGCGAGGGTTCGCGGAGGAGCCACGACGATCAGCTCCTTCACCTTGCTGGCCCGGATAAGCCCTTCCATGGCTGCGGCGACCATGCGAACGAAGTGATGCTCCTCGAGTTCGTGCCAATCAGTTGGCTCCACGGCGCTTCTGCCGCCTGTCCGCGATCCCTTGCTGATGCGGCCTGGCCGCTCAGTGCCTTGCTCATGGCTGGGCGGATTTGGGTCCATGAAGACCCTCTCAGCCCTCAAATTCGGGAATTTCGTATCGCCGTGGTTGCGCAAGAACAGAGCCCTTCGGCCATCGCCGACAAACACCAACGCATTATGCGGAATTTTGAGATCCATGGGTCCTCCGGGTTCTGTGATAGGCGGGACGCCAGTCCCGCGACGCATAAATCAGCTCGTTTTTTTTCTAAACAGATGCACTTCGTGAATAACGCCGAAATCAAAGCCACCGTTAAGATACTATCGTCAGCTTGTCCTTGACATTTTTTACGCCGGACGCTGACCAGGCCGCATTCTCGACCGCAAATTTCTCATCCCAGTTGCGAACCTTGCCTTCGAGCAGGACTTCATCATCGTCGCGGACGGTGACGCATATGTCCTTGGCTTCGATTTCGGCATGGCGCCTCAGGGCCGCTTCGATCTTCTTCTTGACGTTTTCGGGCTTCGCATGCGGCTCTATTTCGATGTTGTTGACGACGCTGCGCACCCCTGACAGCCCTCTGACATCGCGCTCAGCGCTGCTCTTTTGATAGTACCAGTTGACCTTGCCGGTCAAAGTCACCAGTCCGTCCCGCACCGTGACCTGGATTGTATTGCTCGGAACGACGCTGTCCCACGACAGCACATTGATCACGCGCTTTGCGATCTCATCGTCGGACGTCCTTTCATCCGAAGAATGGCGAACTTCGATCTCATCCGCAATTCCATGCACGCCCTTCACCCGGCGCACCGCAGATATTGCCGCTAGCTTCTGCGCATAGCTGGCGACATGTCCGGTAAGCGTCACAACGTCCTGATCCACGGCCACGCCGATATGAGCTGGATCGACGATGGGTTCATAAGCGAGTTCGTCGAGGATATCGTCACGCAGCTTCAATTCACTCATGATTGCCTCCTGAGTACTAATTGGCGCTAGATTGCCCGCCCTCATCAGCCACGGCGTTGATGCAGGTCAAAGCCGCCCGAGGGTTCCCCTAAAGGAGAGGCTCCTTCATCCAGCGCACGATCTTCGGCCAATATTCTTCAAGCGTCCGTTTACCCATGAAAAGGCCGAGATGATTGCTCGGGGCAATCTCATGGCAGAGATGATCCGGCTTGGTTCCTATCAGCCGCTCCACAGCCAACAATTGTTCCGGGGCAACCACTTCGTCAGCGCTGCCGGCAAGAAGACACATTGGCAGCCGCAGGCGCTCGAGGTCGATCTTTTGTCCCAGCGCGACGAAGCTTCCGGTAGCGAGTTCGTTGCGCTTGTATAGCTTCTCGACGACTTCGAGATAGTAGGTGCCGGGCACATCGATAGTCCAGGCATTCCACTTGTTGAAGGTGGCTTCGAGCTGCTTGAATTCCGGCGAGCCGGTCGGCTCAAGCATCTGCAGCAATTCACAGATATCATTTTCGTCGACGGTGTCGTTGCCCCAGAGTGTTGCGACATTGCGTCCGATCACGCGGCCATCGCCGAGATCGACGAGGCTTTGAAACATGGCCAGGGGAGTAGCCGCGGCGGTAGCCGACAATTCGGATTGCCCTGCGGCGATATCAACCGGCGTGCCGGCCATGACGAGCCTGCGTACCTTGGCCGGAAATCGGCCAGCATAGACCAGTGACAACCACCCTCCCTGGCAAAGCCCTACGAGATCAACCAGACCGCCGAGATGATCGACAAGGACATTGAGATCGGCAAGATAGTCATCAATTCCGAGAAATCGCATGTCGGGATTGGCCGAGCGCCAATCGGCCATGAACAGCCGTTCAATTCCTTCGCCGCGCAGGGCAGCAACAAGACTGTGACCGGCAGCAAGATCGGCAAGAACGGCTCCATGCAGCGAGAGCGGTGTGCACAGGAGGGCCGGAACGCCGCTTTTGGCTACAGTAAAATCACGAAGCCGGACTGTATGCAGCTCAAGCGCAATCTCGCTGGGCGTGGCGCCTTCCGGCTCCTTCAAGGTACGGTCGCCGTCAACATCAAACCCCAGGAACTGCGCCGCGATGGATGACGCCGTTTCAACCGCAGATGCAGCGGCAAACGCCGGCCAGAAAAACGCCGCGTATGGGAATTGACCTCCGGGATGCCGATGCATTTGATATAACAGTGCCCACTTTATCGCCAATGATTTGAGCCAGATCAATTTATTCCGTCATTCCTGCAGCCGGGCAGACCGCATGGCAACCAAGAGCGCCGGCATCCTGATGTACCGCCGCGGTGACGCCGGCATTGATGTTCTGCTGGTCCATCCTGGCGGACCTTTTTGGCGTAACCGCGATCTTGGCGCCTGGTCGATCCCGAAGGGGGAACTGGACGATGGAGAAGACCCAGAGGCCGCGGCCCGGCGTGAATTCAAGGAAGAGCTCGGCATAGCCGCCATTGGTCCACTCCGGCCGCTTGGCCAGGTCCGCCAGCGTGCCGGAAAAATAGTTCAAGCCTATGCGCTGGAAGGCAATCTTGACGTGTGCCGCATGCACAGCAACGACGTCGCCATCGAATGGCCTCCGCGAAGTGGCCGCACCATGTATGTTCCCGAGATCGATCGCGCGGCGTGGTTCGTTATTCCCCTCGCCCGAGAGAAGATCCTCGCCGGTCAACGGCCGTTTCTCGATCGCTTGGAGTCACTCTGTGATGGCCGATCGCCGTCAATTAGCTGATTACGATATCGCCTTCCATCTTTGAGAAGATCGCGCACGTCGAGGGCTCGGTATGCTGGCTGGTCGCTCACTCCTCATACGGTCGCTCCGCGATTTACCGACAAAACTCTGAGGTGCCTCATTCTCTTGCGGCCGCGCTCCCGGACTTCTCGACCCCAGATGGCGCAGACCGCGCGCTATCCGACCTTTGCCCATTCCTCATCTTCAGGCGACCTGAAGGAGAGCCCGGACATGGCATCAAACAAATAGATGTGGTCGTGGACCAGCTTGACGCCGCTGACGTTTTCGGCGGCCACAACAATCGCCTTCCGGAAACGTTCATCGGTGATGATGCCGCTGAGATGCACGATCCCATCGCGGACTATGACGCCGAGTTGCGCTGGCTGCCATTCATTTTTCTCAAGGGACGCGATCACATGCTCCCGAATCTGATCGTCGTCGGCCGTCGGTGCCGAAATATCTCGAGCGAGGCTTGCCACAGCACGAAGCAGGTCAGAGCGCGTCACAATGCCGACAAGCGCTTCTCCGCGCACGACGGGCAAACGCTTGACGTTCTGCCGTTCCATCAATTGCACGATATCCTCGAGCAACATGTCCTCCGTCGCAGTACGGAGATCCACCGCCGGTGTCATGATCTCTCCGACTTTGCGACCCTGCTCATGTACGAACTCGGATGCAGACGGGCCTGGGCCGAAAAGGAATTTAAGCCACCGACCTCGCTTTCGTTGCGTCCCGATTTCGCTGCGGCGAATGAAATCGCCTTCCGAGATGATGCCGACCAGCTTGCCGGTATCTCCAACCACGGGGAGACCACTAATGTGCTGATGCAACATTAGATTTGCCGCCTCGAGAATGGGCGTCTCGGCTTTCACCGTGGTCACCTTGCGGGTCATGATTTGATGTACACGCATTTGGAGCCTCCGTACCTTAACCGATGGGGATTGCAACAAAACTGGTCGTATCACCACGCTTTATGCGGATCAAAATCGCGTGTTTCGACTGAGCGCGGGATTCGTCCACGATCTTGCGAACGTCGGCAGGCGCCTTCACGGCACGGCGGCCGACATCCAAGATAATGTCACCGGCTTGCAGCCCGCCTTCTGCCGCCCGGCTACTCGGATCGATTTCAACGACTACGACACCCTCAATGCCCGCACCCGCTTCGGCGCTTGCAGGCGCCAGCGTGAGGCCAAGAATCGATGGCTCGCTTGGCGCCTTCTTCTCCTCTGCCTTGGCCTGCGCGGCGTCACGGGGCAACTCACCCAGCGTCACCGCAACGGTCTTTTCCTGTCCGTTGCGAAAAACGCCAAGCTTGACCGAAGTCCCGGGCGCAATCGCGGCGATCCTCCTGGCAAGATCGCGCGAGTCCTTGATCGCTTGCTCGTTGACGGAAGTGATGACGTCGCCGGTTTCGATTTCGCCCTTGGCTGCTGGACCGCCGGGCTGGGCAACCGCGACGAGAGCGCCCTCAGGCTTTTTTATACCCACGGCATCGGCGATCGCCGGCGTGACTGGCTGAATCTGCACGCCGATCCAGCCGCGCGTAACATGACCTTTGTCCCTAAGCTGCTGGACAACGAGCTTCACGGTCTCCGCCGGAATATCGAAGGCAACACCGACCGAGCCTCCAGACGGGGAATAGATCGCTGTGTTAACTCCGATCACCTCGCCCTTCACGTTGAACGTCGGTCCTCCCGAGTTGCCCTTGTTCACCGGTGCATCGATTTGAATAAAATCGTCATAAGGACCCGCGCCGATATCACGTCCGTGCGCCGAAACAATGCCGGCTGTGACGGTTCCACCGAGTCCAAACGGATTACCTACTACAAGAACCCAATCTCCGATGCGCGGTTCACTCACCGCGAATTTCACATATGGAAAATCGGTGGGTACACTGACCTTGATGAGCGCAACGTCCGTCTGGGGATCTGAGCCGATCACCTTGGCCTGATACGTTCTGCCGTCATCTGTCGTCACCTCGAAGCTCTTGCCGTTCGCGACGACGTGGTCGTTGGTCACGATGTAGCCGTCTCCAGAGATGAAAAACCCGGATCCCACCGCGATTCCTGACTTCGGAACAGGACTGTCCGGGATCGGAACCCCAAATTGACGGAAGAAGCGATCCAATGGCGACCCGGGAGGAAATGGCAGTTCTTCTTGTTGCGCATCGCCCAACGGGATGAACTCCTCGACCTTCACGCGGACGCCGACGACCGCTGGCTTAACGCGTTCGATGATATCGGCGAAGCCCGTCGGGGACGGGGCGTTGGTCGCATCTACCGCAGCCGCAACGGCATGGGAGCCCGGTCCCCATTCTGCGCCAGCCGTTACAAGCCATGCGCCAAGCGTCAAAGCAGCCAGGCAACGCAAGGGCAAAAAGCGAGAGCAACGCGATGCATGGCACAACGCATGTACGGAAAAGCCAGCATCGCCCGTCATCGAAGTCCCCTCCACTCACAACTCACAATGTCCTTGGAACGAGGCACCATCAACAATCGTGAGAGCACTCAAAGGACTGACGAATTTATCATCGAATCCGCTGCCGCGAACTGCTCGCCGCGGCTTCCTGCATTCCCGATATCAATGCCGAGAACGACAGAAACGTCGGAATGGATAGAAACGCTACCATCAAAATAGAGGACGTCATGTGGCTCTCCTTAGCTGGAACGAAGTTCACCGTACTTCGATACATCAATCGGACCTTGCGTTAGGTCAAATTGATCGAGGAAATCCAAAAGGTCCTATCACTGGAATGACTGTCCGCGGGGCGGACCAAAAGGGACTTGCCGAAGGCGCCTTCCGCGGTCGTCGCCCATGCCATGCGCCTAAACGGAACAACTGGACTGTAGGTGCGCGCCCCGACGTTCGTTCAGCTTCGGAAGCATTGTCGCAGCGAGATTGCGTTCGCTAAATTTTTTTTAATATTGTGCGCTCGCTCCAAGTGGTTGAATTCGCGTGGCCCAACGCGGAAGTTAGTAGATAACCTACAATGGGACCAATCGATCCGGGCCTAATCGCGAGCTTGATGCGTGTCAATAGTTCGGCAGAGGGAGCGCGTATTGATGCATCATAAATCACAGGCTTGATTGAGCAAATCCATGAATCCTGCGCCATTGATCGGAACAGTCGTATCGGTTCGAGGCGCCGTCGTTGACGTCGATTTCGACAGCGAAATACTGCCGCCCATCAATACCGCCCTGATCGTCGAATGGGATCGGCCTGAACGTTTGCTACTCGAAGTGCACAGCCACGTCGATCCGATTACCATCCGCTGTATCGCACTTCAGGCCACCGCGGGGCTGGCGCGCGGAACAAAGGTGCGCGCGACCGGCGCGCCTATTTCGATCCCAGTCGGAGATGCGGTTTTGGGACGCCTTCTTGACGTCGTCGGAACGGTTCGCGATCGCGGGCCCGCCCTCCCGGCTGATATCCCGCATCGCGGGATCCATAATGCGCCACCGACGCTCGACGAAGAGACCTCCAGCAGCGCGGTCTTCGAGACGGGGATAAAGGTGATCGACTTGCTTGCGCCGCTCGCCCAGGGCGGCAAAGCCGCGATGTTCGGTGGGGCCGGTGTCGGCAAGACCGTGCTGGTCATGGAACTGATCCATGCCATGGTCGAGAAATACAAGGGTATCTCGGTCTTTGCCGGGGTAGGCGAGCGTTCCCGCGAGGGCCATGAGTTGCTAACCGACATGCAGAGCTCGAGAGTCCTCGCTCGCACGGTGCTCGTTTATGGACAAATGAACGAGCCGCCCGGAGCGCGGTGGCGGGTGCCGCTTACCGCGTTGACAGTCGCGGAGTATTTTCGCGACCAAAAGCATCAGAATGTGCTCTTGTTGATGGATAATGTCTTCCGCTTCGTTCAGGCGGGAAGCGAATTGTCCAGCCTGCTGGGACGTCTGCCCTCCCGCGTCGGCTATCAACCGACTTTGGCGACCGAGGTGGCCTCGCTCCAGGAACGGATTGCTTCGGTTGCCGGGGCGGCTGTCACTGCGATCCAGGCCGTCTACGTTCCGGCCGACGACTTCACCGATCCGGCCGTGACGGCTATATCGAGTCACACGGACAGCATCATCATGCTGTCGCGCAGGCTGGCGGCGCAAGGCTTTTACCCGGCCATCGATCCACTTGGCTCATCTTCCGTGTTGCTTGATCCGCTTGTCTTGGGCCAAGCGCACTATCTTATCGCCGAGCGAGTCCGAGAGGTTCTCGCTCGATTTAAAGACTTGCAAGACATCATTGCGCTTCTCGGGGTGGAAGAACTTGGCGCGGTTGACCGGCTGATCGTGAAGCGGGCCCGGCGTCTGCAGCGTTTTCTCAGTCAGCCATTCACGGTCACGGAGGCTTTTACCGGCATGCCCGGCCGCAGCGTCCCTCGCGCCGACACACTCGCCGGCTGTGGCGCAATTCTCGACGGCGAGACTGATGATTGGGCCGAGAGTTCGCTCTATATGATCGGAACCTTGGATGAGGCGCGCCAAAAGGAGGCTGCCGCAGCCAGAAAGGAAAGCCCGTCGTGAGGCTGCGCATTGTCACGCCGCTCGCGGTTGTCATTGATGAAGAGGGAGTTGTTGCCGTGCGCGCCGAAGACGCCACAGGCAGCTTCGGGATATTGCCTCATCATGCAGATTTCCTCACCAGCCTCGCGATTTCTGTCGTGAGTTGGGAAAGCGGCGACACGACGCGCCATTATTGTGCCGTGCGCCGAGGTGTCCTTACCGTGCGCAGCGGGCACGATATCGACGTTGCGACCCGCGAGGCTGTGCCCGGGGACGACCTCGCTACTCTGGATGAAACGGTCCTCGCACGCTTCCGCGCCGATATCGAAACCGAGCGGATGGAACATATCGAGAGCACCCGCCTGCACCTCAATGCAATTCGACAGATCATGCGCCAGCTTCGGCCGGACCAACGCGGCCGTTTGGAGATGTTCTCGTGACCGCGCCGGGGCAAGCACCACCACCCGACGCCGGGGCAGGGCCCGACGAGCACGATCCGCTTCTCAGGGTAGTTCGGCTGCGTGGCAAGCGTTACACGCGCTGGCTGCGCGAGGGTGACCCGTCGGTTACGCGCAGGCTCGCCCAGATCGGTGTGCTCGGATGGATCATCGTTGTACCCCTGCTGTTCGGCGTCTTTGCTGGCCGTTGGCTCGATCAGAAATTCAACTCCGGACTGTTCTGGACTGGCCCACTCCTCATGCTTGGGTTGGCGCTCGGATGCTGGTCCGCCTGGAAATGGATGCAGAGCACATGAGCATTCCGTCGTTCTATCCGCTTCCGGCCTGGGCCGTGCTTCTCGGCCTTGGCGCCCATTTTGGGGTCGGATTCGGACTCGGTATTTTGTATTTTCGCAGCCTATGGTGGAGCACCCGGCGGTTCGCCGGAAGCATGGCCGCGACCCTAGCTCTGATGATCGGCCGCTTCGCCCTTCTCGGAGGCGTGCTGACACTGGCGAGCCTCGAGGGCGCGCTGCCGCTGCTCGCCGTGGCGCTCGGCGTGCTGGCCGCTCGCTCCGTGGTCATGAACAGGGTTCGGGAGGCCACGCCATGACCTCGCCGCTCAGCAGCGTCGCGCTTTTCCATCTGGGACCGATGCCGGTCACCGCCGGTGTTGTGACAACCTGGATCATCATGCTGGCCCTGGCTCTCGGCGGCTTCCTGGCCACCCGCCGCCTCTCCCTCATTCCCTCGGCGACCCAGGCGGCCTTCGAACTGGTTGTCGATACCGTGGACAGCCAGATCCGCGATACGATGCGGATCGAGCCCGCTCCCTATCGCGCCTTCATCGGCACCCTGTTCGTCTTCATTTTTATCGCCAACTGGTCCTCGCTGGTACCAGGCGTCGAACCGCCGACCGCACATCTTGAGACCGACGCCGCGCTGGCTTTTCTGGTTTTTATTGCGGTGATCTGGTTCGGCATTCGCGCGGGCGGCGTGCAAGGTTATCTCTCGACCTTTGCTTCACCGAACCCGATCATGATTCCGTTGAATTTCATCGAGAGTCTGACGCGAACATTCTCGCTGCTCGTGCGACTGTTCGGCAACGTGATGAGTGGCGTATTTGTAATCGGAATTGTTCTCTCGCTCGCGGGCCTATTTGTACCGATCCCGCTGATGGCGCTCGATCTTCTGACCGGCGCGGTGCAAGCCTACATCTTCTCGGTCCTGGCGATGGTGTTTATTGCCGGAGCGGTGAACGAGGGACAGACCGATACGAACACCTCCAGCCAAAGGATGCCGCCATGAACTGGTTAGCTTTCGTTAGCATCATCTCTGCCGCCGTAGCGGTTTCTTTTGGGGCGATCGGCCCGGCACTTGCCGAGGGACGCGCGGTCGCGGCCGCCATGGACGCCATCGCCCGCCAGCCGGAAGCCGCGAACACCATCTCACGCACGCTATTCGTCGGGCTTGCGATGATCGAGACCATGGCGATCTACTGCCTGGTGATTGCGCTCCTTCTGCTGTTCGCTAACCCATTGCTGAAATGATGCCATGACCATTGATTGGTGGACGCTTGGTATCCAGGCTGTCAACGTCGTCGTCCTGATCTGGCTGCTCGCGCGGTTTTTCTGGCGCCCGGTCGCGGCGATAATCGAGCAGCGCCGCGCAACTGCACAACAAATTCTGACCGAAGCAGAAGCCAAGCGCAGCCAAGCGACCGATGCACTTGCACAGATCGAACGGACGCGCGCCGGTTTCGACAAGGAACGAGACACAATCATTGCCGCAGCTCACAAAGTTGCAGAAGAAGCGCGTACCGCGCTGCTTGCCGCTGCCGCCAAAGAAGCAGCGGCGCTGGAGGCCTCTGCGAGGATGGCGATTGAGAAAGAGCGAGACGCCGCTGAGGCAGCCTGGATCGAGCGGGCCAACCTGCTCGCGGTCGAAATTGCCCGCCGTCTCGTTTCCCGCCTTGATGGCCCGGCAGTAAGCAACGCCTTTCTCGACTGGCTGCTTCAGGAGATTCGGGGGCTTCCGGAAAATGTGCGCAACGCCGTCGCTGCCGACGGCGTCGTGCTCGAAGTGATTAGTGCGTCCCCGATCGCGCCGGCAGACCAGGAGCGCTATCGAGAATTGATTAGCGGGGCATTCGGAGTTCACCCGCAGATCAACTTCGAAGTGACCGCCGCGCTTATCGCCGGCCTTGAACTGCGCGGCCCTCACCTTGTCGTTGCCAACAGTTGGCGCGCCGACCTCACGAAGATTCTTGCGGACCTTGCGCATGAAAAGCAATCCTGACAACCCCGCGGACGTCTGGCTCGATCAGGCTCGTGCAAAGCTTGGCACCATGTTGTTCGGACCGCGAACCGAAGAGACCGGCCGGGTGGAGGAGGTCGGGGACGGTATCGCGCTGATTTCCGGACTGCCTTCTGTCCGGCTCGATGAGTTGTTGCGCTTCGACAAGGGACAATTCGGCTTCGCCCAGGTGCTTGAGCGCGACTGGATCGGCTGCGTACTGTTTGACGATGTAAACGCAATCGAGGCCGGCGATACCGTGCGCGGCACGGGCGATGTCGTGCGCGTGCCGGTGGGACCGGCGCTGCTCGGTCGTATCGTCGACCCGCTCGGCCGTCCACTCGATGGCAAGGGACCCGTCGTCATGGATAGGCTAGAACCGATCGAGCGGCCGGCACCCGATATCATCGATCGCGATCTGGTGACCCAACCCGTTCAGACCGGCCTTGTGGCGGTCGATACACTGTTCGCACTTGGCCGAGGCCAGCGTGAGCTTATCATCGGTGACCGCGCTGTCGGCAAGACCACCATCGCAATCGATACCATCATCAATCAGAAGACAAGCGACATGGTCTGCGTCTATGTCGCCATCGGTCAGAAAAATTCAAGCGTCCGCCGTGCCATCGACGCGATCACGACCTTCGGTGCACCCGAGCGCTGCATTATCGTCGTGGCAGGATCATCGAGCTCACCGGGATTGCAATGGATCGCTCCCTTTGCAGCCTTCACCATGGCGGAATATTTTCGTGATCGCGGTCAGCATGCCCTGATCGTGGCCGACGACCTGACCAAGCACGCGGCAACCCACCGAGAGATTGCGCTGCTTACCCGGCAGTCGCCCGGTCGGGAGGCGTACCCTGGGGACGTCTTCTATCTTCATGCGCGGCTTCTCGAAAGAGCCGCCAAGCTATCCGAGGAAAAGGGAGGCGGCTCACTAACAGCGCTGCCGATCGCCGAGACCGATGCGAGCAATCTCAGCGCCTACATTCCGACCAATCTTATTTCGATCACCGACGGTCAGATTGTACTCGATGCCAAACTCTTTCATGAAGGGCAGAAGCCGGCGATCGATGTCGGCACCAGCGTCAGCCGGGTCGGCGGCAAGACCCAGGCGCACGCGCTTCGGGAGGCGGCGGAGACGCTGCGCCTCGATTATGCCCAGTTCCTCGAACTGGAGACTTTTACCCGTTTTGGCGGAATGCCGGACGTGCGGGTCCGTGGTCAACTCGTCCGCGGCGCACGAATTCGCGCAATTCTAGACCAACCGCAACATGCTCTGCTGCGGCTTGCCGACGAGGTAGCCTTGGTTTTAGCGGTGCAATCCGGCTTGTTGGATCCGCTGCCGGTACCGACCGTGGCTATGTTCCGGCAAGGTCTGCGCGAGACGCTTGACCGCGATGTCCCGCACATCGTCCGACGCATCCAGGAAACCGGCATGCTCGACGACGTCGGAAAACAAGCAATCCGCGACGCATTGCGAAAATATAGTCAAACGCTAAGCCCTACGGCGGTAGCGCCAAAACTCCCAGTCCAGCCATGACCGAACGCCTCTCCGATATCAGCGCGCGCATCGACGGTATCCGCCAGCTTAGCGCTGTTGTGAATGCGATGCGCGGTATCGCTGCGACACGCGCCCAGCAAGCGCGCAGCCAGCTTATAGCCGTCGACAGCTATGCGGCGACGATCGCACTTGCGATTGGACGAACCCTGCCGCTGGTTCCGGCCGGCCGCCCAACCGCTGCGCGCCGATCAGCCCGCTCGGCGCTCGTGCTGTTCTGTGCCGAGCAAGGATTCGCCGGCGCGTTCAGCGAGCGTGTGCTCGATGCGGTCAGTAAAAATCTCTCCACCTCAGAGCTTTTTCTGATTGGTACACGCGGCAATGCCATAGCCGCCGAACGGGGCGTCCGAGCCGCATGGAACAGCCCAATGCCGTCTCATTCGTTGGGCGTTCCCAGACTTGCCGACCGGATCTCCGAAGCGCTCTATACCCGCTTCGCCAGAGGAGCAATCGATCGCCTCGACGCGGTTTTCAGCCAGTGGCAACCCGGTCATGGCGTCCAAATAGAACGTCGTCGATTGTTCCCTCTCGACATGTCCGGCTTTTCCCGTCCGACGAACACCGGTGCGCCGATACTGAACTTGTCACCAGAACCACTCCTGATCGGGCTTACGGCTGATTACGTGCACGCAGAACTCTGCAAGACAGCACTCCATGCCTTCGCGGCGGAAAACGAGGCGCGTATGGAAGCCATGGCTTCGGCACACGGCCAGATCGAGCGTCAGCTTTCCGCGTTGCAGGCGATCCAGAGAATCGTGCGGCAAGAGGAAATCACGGCGGAAATCATCGAACTTGCCGCAGGCGAGACGGCGAGCCGATCAAACTACGCACGACCGAGCGCGCCGAAGCGAGTATAAGAGTTGGTAGGAACTCCTAAATGCGAGGGATATTTTCATGATCACGGAAATACGTGCGCCAACATTCATAGTATCTGGCGTCAAGGCGTCAATCGGACGGTGGTTCAAGCGGACCAGCGACCCGGTCACGCTTCACGAGCCGCTCGTTGAAATCATAGCCGACCAGATGACACACGAGCTAAGCGCGTCTGCCACCGGCGTGTTGTCCAGCATTGTTTTGCCGGATGGTCAATCTGTCGAGCCTGGAAGTCTGCTCGGAACAATTACCACCTATTGACCCCGGCAACCTCAAAGATAGTCGAAGCCAAATCTCATATTTGTGATGGCGTCTATTGGGCGGCGATCCACCGCGCGATCGGCGGCCAGTGCTCCTTCAGCGTCGTGGCTCCCATGAATAGCCCGATATGACCGCCTGGCACGGTCTTTTGGACAATGCGATCCTTGGGGGTTCCGAGATAATTCGCCGCGTCAAGAACCTGCTCTGGAGTGGTGATGTCGTCGGACTCACCGGCCAGCAGATAGGTCGGGCACGTGATATTTCGAAGGTTGAGCTTGCGGCCAAGTCCAACAAACTCGCCCTTCGCGAGCCGGTTTTCCTTAAACAGCTGCGTGATGACCTGAAGGTACCATCGCCCCGGAAGGTCGATCGGGTTTTCGTACCAACTCTCGAAGGCCTCTTCCTTGGCGAGATAAGCCGGATCGTCGATGTGCTCGTAAAGATCGATGTGATCCTGAATGTAGTGCTGCTCGGGATGCATGTTCTTCCAGCCCTGCAACATGAATTTTCCCTTCATCAATCCGCCGCCGAGCGCAACCAGCTCCTCGTAAAATGACGCCTTGGATTGATGGACCATATGCTTGATCGAGCCGTCACCTGCGTCTGTATCGATAGGCGAACCCGCAAGCACGAGCGAATTAACCTTCTCGGGAAACCGCGCGGCGATCATCGCTGACAGCCAACCGCCCTGACAAAGTCCGACGAGGTTCACACGACCGCCGAGATCATCGATCGCGACAACAACTTCGGCGAGATAGCTGTCTATGTCTAGATCCTTCATGTCCTCAGTGGCTGACTTCCAGTCGGTCAGCGCCACATGCTTGACGCGGTTGGCCAAAAGCGTCTCAACCAGACTTTGGCCTCTACGATAGTCCGCAATCACAGCGGTATGGCCGGCATACGGCGCATCGACGAGTGTCGGGATGCCCGCGGATTGTCCATAATCTCGTAGCACCATTGTCCTCAAATCGATTCGCACCGTGTTCGGCGTCGCGAGGACAGGTCTGAGTCCGCCATGAATCTTGGTCTCTTCCTCCACGAATTTGAGGTTTTTCGCGTAAAGCTCGGTGCCTTCCCCAAACATTGCCGTCGCCATCGCCGTCGGCCAAAACGCCGGGACGCTGAGCAGCGAAAGCTCCGAGGATTTGATGGATGGCTTGTTGGACATCACTGTTCCTTTATGTGTCTCGTGTGCGGCGCACCAGCTGAGCGCATCTTTGAATAGTCAAGCCTCGCGCGCGATCTATGAGACGCCAGGTGTGTCGGGCGATCATGGGACCCTCGTCAGTTGGGATGACCCACGCGGAAGCCCTGCTGCCGGTGTCGCAGAGCGAGCCGCCGTGAACGACGCGGTGCCCGGCCGCGACCAGTGCCTCTTCGGGAAAGCGCACCTCGAGCCAGGGAAGAAGCGCCGCAACGATGTCCTCGTGCGTCTCGGCCTCAGGGATATCCTCGTTGATCAGAGGGTTTCCGACGCCATTCTTTGCGGTGAAATGAACCCGGTGTCCCAACCCTTCGTATTCACCTTCGCATACGACGTCGCTCCTCGCAGGCCGCCGCTCGCTTGGGAAATGCGTGAACTTGATACTCGAGGAGCCGGCATTCAGAACCAGGATGACGCCGCTCACGACAGAGCTTCCTTCCCGCGATGCGCCAACATCACCGCGATTGCGCAGGAGCCGAGTCTCGCCAGGGTCTTATCGGCGCGGCTTGTGAGAATAATGGGTATTCGCGCTCCCAGCACGATGCCGGCAATATCGGCGTCGGCAAGATACTCCAACTGCTTGGCGAGCATATTGCCCGATTCCAAGTCGGGCACCACGAAGATGTCGGCACGGCCGGCCACGGGCGATACTATACCCTTGGTCTTTGCGGCCTCCTCAGACACGGCATTGTCAAAGGCAAGCGGCCCATCAAGGATACCACCGGTGATCTGCCCGCGATCCGCCATCTTGCAAAGCGCCGCCGCGTCCAGAGTGGAATGAATTTTCGATGTTACCATTTCAACCGCCGACAGAATCGCCACGCGCGGACGCGGAATGTTAAGCGCATGCGCAAGATCGATCGCGTTCTGGACAATGTCGACCTTGTCATCGAGCGTTGGATAGATATTGATAGCCGCATCGGTCATGAAAAGCGGGCGCGGGTATCCCGGCGCGTCGATTACGAAAACATAACTCATTCGTCGGGCGGTTCGCAGCTTTTCCTCAGCGAGGATTGCGCCCATGAATTCATCGGTGTGAAGGCTACCTTTCATCAAGGCTTCCACCTTGCCATCGCGAGCCAAAGCTACCGCTTGCGCGGCGGCAGCGTGGCTGTGTTCGGTCGGCACCAATTCATAGCCGGAAAGATCGAGCTTCGATTGTTCCGCTGCCGCACGGATCTTCGATTCGGGTCCGACCAGCACGGGTATGATGAGCTGTGCTTTTGCGGCTTCGATCGCGCCTAGCAGCGAGACCGTATCGGCTGGATGGACTACCGCAGTGCGGATGGGCTTCAGTCCCTTTGCCTGCTGAACCAGTCTCTGATGGTGGCGGCCTTTCGAAATCGGTTCGGAATCCGGTGGAATGTCGCGTTGACGCGGAACCTTCGCCGCGGGATAGGCGACTTCCACGATGCCATCGGCGATGATCTCACCGCGCTGGTTCGTAGCGGTGCAATCCAAGAAGACGTGGTGATTGGAATTGTCTTTCCGGGAGACCTTGATGGTCGCCGTTATGGAATCGCCAAAACCGACGGGCCTCCTGAAGTTCAAGGCTTGGTGGGTAATTTCCGTCCCGGCTCCAGGCAATTTGCTATCGAGAAGGGTCGAAACGAGAGCGTTACTTAGCCCATGCGACAAGATTGTGCGGAGGGAAGCGGAGCGATCGGATTCGGCGTCGATCTCAGCCCGGCCGAAAGCGCTGTGCACGGTCGCTACGAGTTCGGCATCCTGGTGTGTAAGCACGTGGCTTAGGCTCGCGGAATCGCCAATCTGGAGTTCGTCGAAGACATAGTTCGCTGTGCTGTCCATGTACGAAACTCCGGTCGGTTGAGTGGTTTCGATTTTGTTACCGAGAATCCAACCGCCGTTGATGCAATGCGAGTACATGCCGCGGCGGCAATAGTCGCATTTCCCGCAAAACGGGATGCAGGAGATGACAACGCGATCGCCAGGATGGAAGACTGTCAGCGCGGCACTGACGTCGCCCTTGAAAATGTGCAAATCCAATCCTACAGATCGTAGTTTTCGATAGCCTGACAATCGCATCGGTCGGGGCCAATATCTGCGGCTTCGGCCGCTCCTCGATCGCCTTCTTTCCGGGGCCCTGATAGACAAGTGCTATCATGCTATTTCTCCTCGCTGGCAAAACTGCCTTTCGGTCGGAACGATAAGCTAAGGGCGTTGCTCAGATTTGAGCGAGGTCAAGAAGCATCAAATGCGTGCGTCACGATATATTGTTGTTCGCCCTAACCGGCTCCGGCCCTAACTCGCAGGGAACGATGACCCATTCTTCTGGGATGGTCCATGGATGATGCACGACGTGCCCGTCGCCGCAAAGCATCATGCGGCAATTTTCGACGCAGCGGCGCGGGGCGACGAGAAGAGGGCGGCGAGGACCTCCGATGCTCTCACTACACCGCCTGGCCTGACCACGGTTGCCCGGCGCGGTGCCGGGAACATCGACATTTGCGCTCGACAGTGCAAGGTGTCCATTCGTTCTGGCGCCCGCGGACCAGGGATTCCCGCAGGCGCTGATCGACGATCTGCATCTGCAAAACGGGCTCGACGCGCATGACGGCAAGATCACTTGCCGCGCCGTGGCCGATGCCTTGCGGTTGCCACGGGCGAAGTCCTGAGAATTAGGATCAGCATGCGAATGCGCGACCGGGCTTGACGCATGTCAAGGTGTGCACCGCCATTTCACTTGAAAATGCGGTGCTGGATTAGGAGCATTAATTACATGGACGCTGCCTCGCGCGCCCGTTGAGATTTCCGGATTTGTGACGAGCGGCCGCCAGGGGGCCGGAACCGCTCCCGCACGGTGACAGGATCATATGAACGAACGCATTACTCCAGGGAGCGAGCGGGCCGTTTCCAGCAAGCTCATTGCCCTTCCGATGATGCCTCCGGTCAAGGAAAACCCGGGCCGCGCGAGATATTGGCTGGTTGCCGCGCTTGCATCGTTGCTGCTCGTTGCGGTTGCCGGCGGAACGTGGTGGGCTTTCGCTGAACGCAGTACCGTCCACTACGTAACCGCCCAAATTGCAATTGGTACAGTTACTCGAACTGTGACAGCAACCGGAACGGTCAACCCAGAACTGACGATCATCGTCGGGTCGTATGTATCGGGCGTCATCCAAGAAATTTATTGCGATTACAATACGAAAGTGAAGAAGGGCCAAATCTGCGCCAAGATCGATCCGCGGCCCTACGAGACGCTGGTAGCTCAAGCCAAGGCCAATCTTCTGGTGGGGAAGGCACAACTTCAGAAGGACCAGGCCAACCTTAGCTATACCAAAACCAATTACGAGCGCAATGCGCAGCTGATCGTGCCCCATGCCGTGTCACAGGACGTATTCGATCAGGCCAAGAATGCCTATCAACAGGCACAGGCGCAAATTGCATACGACCAAAGCACAATTCAACAGCAACAGGCGGCGCTTGATTTAGCCCAGGTCAATCTCGACTTTACAAATATCGTATCACCAGTTGACGGCACGGTGGTCTCGCGCAGCGTAACGATGGGCCAAACCGTCGCGGCGAGCTTCCAGACACCGACCCTGTTTCTGATCGCGTCGGATCTCAAGATGATGCAGGTGGATACCAATGTCAGTGAAAGCGACATTGGGGGACTCAAGGAGGGCAACCCGGCGTCGTTCACGGTGGACGCATTTCCGAAACGCACATTCGACGGAATGGTCAGTCAAGTTCGCCAATCGCCCCAGACGGTCCAGAATGTGGTGACCTTCGACGTTGTCGTAAGCGTTGATAATTCGAGCTTCTCGCTTCAGCCTGGAATGACCGCGGCGACCCGAATTGTCATAGCCAACCGTCACGACGTGATCAGGGTGCCTAGCCAAGCATTGCGCTATCGGCCCAGCGGCATGCCGGCGGGTGCCACACCGTTGGGCGCCGCTGATTCCGAGGCAAGGGTGTGGCTGCTGCGCAATGGCAGACCAGTGGCATTAACGGTCGAGACCGGTCTCGACGACGACTCTTTCGTCGAAATCGTGGCTGGAAATGTCAAGCCGGGCGATCAGGTCATCGTAGCCGAGCAACGTCAGGCTTCGGGGAGCACGGTGCCGCCGCCGCGGCTGTGACAGCCGGACCGATCGAAATGGCCGAAACAGTCATCAGGGTCGAGAATGTATCGCGGACTTACCACGTTGGCGACGTCGACGTGCATGCGCTGCGCGGTGTCAGCCTCACGATAGAGCGCGGCGAATTCGTCGCCGTTATGGGGTCATCCGGTTCCGGAAAATCAACCCTGATGGCGATCTTGGGCTGCCTAGACCGGCCGTCGAGCGGCCATTACTATTTCGAAGATATTGATGTGGCCGGATTGTCAGAGCCGGACCTGGCGCGGATCCGCGGCGAGCGCCTCGGCTTCGTGTTCCAGAGCTTTAATCTGCTGGCGCGCACCAGCGCCATCGAGAACGTCGCGCTGCCGCTGTTTTATTCGACCTCGGGACGGTCTAGCCGAAGCTTCCGTAACGAGCGCGCACGGGCAGCGCTCGGGATTCTCGGCCTCGGTGATCGCGAGCGCAATACACCCGGCCAGCTGTCCGGCGGTCAACAGCAACGCGTCGCCATCGCCCGCGCCCTCATCAATTCGCCGAGCGTGCTGCTTGCCGACGAACCGACCGGCAATCTCGATACCCGCACGTCGCACGAGATCATGGAAACGCTGCGGGCGCTCAATCGCGACCAGAATGTCACGATCGTGGTCGTCACCCATGAGCAGGATATCGCCGACTATGCCGACCGTACGGTGACGATGCGCGACGGCCAGATCATTTCCGATCAGCGTACCAGAAACCGGGCGCCGACCGTACCGTACGCTGCGGCCAAGCCGGCGTCCCCGGGAATGTCGCGGTTTCCTCCAGGGCAAGCCGGTGGTCTGTCCTTCGCCCCCTCGACGGGCTACTGGGCCTTCTGTGCCATGATCACGGCGGCGGCAGCGCAAGCGCTCCTGCGCAGCAAGATGCGCTCGGCCCTGACCATGCTCGGCGTCTTCGTCGGAGTTGCAGCGCTGATCGCCATGGTGGCAGTGGGCCAGGGCGCCAACGACGCAGTCCGCAAGCAGATCGAAAGTCTCGGTACAAATCTGCTCGTGCTGCTGCCGGGCGCCGTCACAAGTGGCGGCATACGCGCCGGGTTTGGCAGCGCATCGACGCTGACCGTCGGCGACGTCCAGGCGATCCGGCACGAAGCCGCGGCGGTCGGGACCGTGAGTTATCTGATCCGTCAGGCCGGACAGGTGGAATACCGCAATCAGAACTGGTCCACCAATATACAGGGCGTCAGCTCCAACTATCCCCCGATCACGAATTGGGCAATCCGCGCCGGTCAGGGGATTTCAACCGATGACGAAAGCAAGGCCGCGTTGGTGGTGGTATTGGGTCAGACCGTCTACGCTCAACTGTTCGGCTCCGATGAAAACCCTCTGGGCGCGGTGATCGAGGTCAAGGGCGTGCCGCTCCGCGTGATCGGAGTTCTCGCACCCAAAGGCCAATCCGCTTACGGAACCGATCAAGACGACCTTGTCATGATTCCCTTCACGACCGCCGAGCGCAAGGTGATCGGTGTCGCCGCCCCGAGCCAACAGCAGACCCCCCTGAACTGGGCCTACCCTGCGCCACCCAATCCCTACAATCTGCAGCCGCGCATCGCCGGCTACGTGAATCAGATCTATGTGCAGGCCGCGAATCCGAGCGACGTGGAGCGTGCGATCGTGCAGTGCACCGAAATCCTTGCCCGCCGCCACCATATCCGCCCCGGAGAAACCAATGATTTCTCGGTTCGAAACCTGAGTCAGATCGCCGAGACCGCGAGAGGTTCGAGCCGCGTCATGGCGATCCTGCTCGCCGCCGTCGCATCCATTTCACTATTGGTCGGCGGCATCGGCATCATGAACATCCTGCTTGTCTCGGTGACCGAGCGCACCCGCGAGATCGGTCTGCGTATGGCGATCGGCGCGCAGCGCTCCCATGTGCTGTTCCAATTCCTGGCCGAGGCGGTATTTCTAAGCGTCAGCGGCGGTATCGCCGGCATCATCGCGGGAATCCTGTTCTCGATCACCATCTCGGTCGTCACCGGCTGGCCGGCGCCGATATCGGCCACCGCGATCGCCGGCGGCTTTTTGTTTTCCGCCGCTGTCGGCATCTTCTTCGGCTTCTACCCTGCGCGCAAAGCCGCACGCCTCGATCCGATCGAGGCCTTGCGCTATGAATGAGGTTTCGAAAACCGCTTTTCTGAGAATCCTGCGTGGATCCGCGGAATTGAGCGACGAAATCGATTCCGAGACTCGCTGCGAGCTGATCTTGATCTCCATCAAACCGATCGCTCGGCAATGGCATAATCTAATTTTATGGATGGTCGGTTCAACGCATGCATTTCGAACGGAGTGGGCGCGCTGACCGCCGCCGCCGCTCTCCTGCTGTCATCTATGGCCGCCAACGCGGCCCCGACGCGCCTCGATTGCACTCTCACCAACGTTGAAAGCAAAGTGGGGTCGAAATCAGACTTCGAGCCGGAGAAGCGATCGATTTCGGTCGTGTTTGACGGCAAGGCCAAGGAACTAACCGTATATCAGGATGGCAGCGCGCTGGCGCTAAATAATGTCACCACCACGGTAACCTCGATAAACGGCTATGCTGACCAAATCAGCCTGGGCATTAACTCGGCTGACTGGAACATCGTGTTTCAGATTTATGAGTTTGATTCAACGCGCGCCGAGTTTGGAGTTTGCAGCCCGAGTACGCAACCATTGCCGTAAAGTTTTGTGTTACCGCATGCTGCGGAAGATCGACGTCATACGACGGATGGTATTATAAGCTTGAATGAGGGTATCATGCGTAGATTATTTCTTGCCTGTTTTGCGGTCGTCGCTTGCTCAACGCTTGCCGCCGCGCAGTCGCCGCGAGCCACCAGCTTCTCCGACGATGTGGAGAATGGTCACCACTTGGCAGCCCTCATTTGCTCGAACTGCCATGTCGCCGGCCCCGATCAATTAGTCGAGCCAATTCTGCAGCCGCCGGCGCCGTCATTCGAAACGATCGCTCGGCGCAGCACCACCAGCTCCGATACAATACGAACGTTTCTCACCACAACGCATCGGGACATCAGCAACCCGGCCGGCATGCCGAACCCCGAACTTCTGGACTTTCAAGTGAGGCAGGTAACGGCTTATCTTTTGAGCTTACGCAAACCCTCCGCTGCCTCCCCTGGTCGAGAGCCAGCTATCGTTCAGGCAGGATCGTGCCGCGCTGAAATCACGCGTTTGGAGTTGCTTCTCGCTCAAGCACGCGCGAGCGGGCATAATGCAGGAAGTGCGCTGGAGTCATCCGCCGCACGACTTCACCGTCAACCCACTCCTCAATCCGTAGAGCAGGGCGCAAGTGAAGCCGAAAAGGCGGTCGAAACGGCGCTCGCGCTTGCTCGGAGATTGGAATCGGAGGGTCTGGATGCGGAATGCGCGGCCATGCTCAAGAAAATTGAGCCCTCATTCGGCTCGCGTCGATAGGCATATTGCAGTTGCCGAGAGGACGTGGCGCGCGAGGCGCTCGAGGCAGGCATCAATGGTCTGCCGAATTGTCGAACGACTGCAGCTTTCATCAATTTGGCCATCGCGAGCCCCTGATTTATGTCTGTCCAATTTCGGATTTGACCTGAATCAAGCGCATCAGGGTGCAAGCCGCGTAGCGTGCATATTCTTGGCCACCAGGAATCCGGAGCAGATCAATGCGCGCACATCAAATCATGACCCGCAAGGTCATTTCGGTGAAACCCGACACGTCCATTGCCGATGCCGCCAATATCATGCTGCAGCAACATATCAGCGGACTCCCGGTGGTCAATGAGACCGGCAAGCTGGTCGGCATCATCTCGGAAGGTGATTTTATCCGCCGCGCGGAAATCGGAACCGAGCGGAAACGCGGCCGGTGGCTGAAGTTTCTGGTCGGACCAGGCCGGGCTGCCACCGATTACGTGCATGAGCAAGGCCGCAAGGTCGGGGAGATCATGACCCCCAATCCTCTCACCGTGACGGAAGATGCCACCTTCGAAGCAATCGTTGAGGTGATGGAAAAGAATCATGTGAAACGCCTGCCTGTTTTGCGCGGAGAGCAACTGGTCGGGATCGTGACACGCGTCAACCTGCTGCAGGCGGTCGCAGACCTTGCTCGCGACGTGCCGGATCCGACCGCCGACGATGACCATATCCGCAGTCGTGTGTTCGCGGCGATCGAGAAAACCGACTGGAGGCCGATCGCGCTCAACGTCACTGTGCGCGACGGCATCGTACACCTTAGCGGCGTCATCTCCGAGGAACGATCCAGGCAGGCGGCAATCGTTGCTGCCGAGAACGTCTCCGGCGTCAGGAAGGTTCACGATCATCTTTGCTGGGTCGAACCCATCTCGGGCGCATACCTTTACTCTCCCGAGGATGAGCAATTGAAACAGGCGATCTAATTCACCGACGCTACCCGGCATTATTCGCTCGATTGCGTTGCGGATCGTAGGCTGTGACAGGGCAATTGGCAAAGCCGTTGGCTCCGCCGATTCGAACTTTGAATGGGAGCATGACTCCCGCCATCGATGTCACCATAATACGCGCATCAGAGATCATGAGGCCGGTCACGCCAAATCAAAGCGGGAACGCTACTGATGGACTTTCTCGCCGTTCGTTTGTCTGCGGATCGATGCTCACTTCAGCGGGCGCAGCCATGATCGACGCGGCATCGGCCATTGTCGGAACGGCGGGGGCGAAAGAAGCCAACGCGGTCGCGACGAACGCGCCGGATCCGGTTCCTATCGTTCTGCGGGTCAATGGCATGGATCGGATGCTTCAGGTCGAGCCGCGGATGACCTTGGCGGAGACCTTGCGCGGCCCACATGGACTGACCGGCACCAAGATAGCATGCGATCGAGGCGCCTGTTCAGCCTGTACGGTGTGGCTCGACGACGATCCGCCAATGACGCACCGTCGGAAGATTTATCGCAACCACCGATGAGGACCACGATGATGACACGACGCCAGGCCAATGCCGGGATTCTCGCCGTCGCGGCGCTTGCCGCCGCCGCCGCTCCCGCATCCGCCATAACGGAAGAACTCAAGCCCAGAGATTTGCCGCCGCCGCGAAGCGAAGGCGGTCAATCCTTGACCGCGGCGCTCAAGTTGAGGCGTTCGACACGCGAATATTCCGATCGGCCGCTTCCGGCACGGGTCCTGTCCGATCTGTTGTGGGCTGCCTTTGGCATCAATCGTCCGGCAAGCGGCGACCGGACCGCTCCCTATTGGCGCCATGTCATGGTGATCGATATTTATCTCGCGATGGCCGATGGCGTCTGGCTGTACGAGCCGAAGGCCCACAAACTGCTGCCGTATGCGAGGGAAGATTTCCGCGCTCAGACCGGACTTCAGGATTTTGTCGCCACTGCGCCGCTCAACCTCGTGTATGTCGCTCATGGCGAACGCATGACCGACATCTCCCCCGAGGAGAGACGTCTTTATGCCTCGGTCGATGCCGGGTTTATCGGCCAGAACGTCTACCTGTTCTGCGCCTCCAAAGGGCTCGCGACCGTATTTCGGGGAGCGGTTGACGGCCCAAAACTCGGTCAGGCCCTGAAGCTACCCGACCAGCAATTCGTTACCTTTGCGCAGACTGTGGGATATCCCCGCTCTTAGGTTCGTTTCGGGAGGGCGTCTTCCTTATCGCATTCTCGACCTGAGCTTGATCATAGCGCCATCCACGACGAACTTACCATATCCTCGATGATGGATGGTTTTCGGATTTCGTTGTTTGGGATCGGTCCAGGCCTTCACCACCTCGAGAACGAAGAGATTGTACTTGTTCACCAGACGGCTATCCACCACTCGGCACTCCAGATTGGCGAAGCACTCAGCGATCAGGGGCGCTTTCACACACTCGGCTGGCAGCGGCGTCAGGGCGAACTTCTCGAACTTCGCAACGTCGCGGCCCGAGCAGTTGCCGACGCTCACGATTTTTTGTGCAAGATGCACCGCCGGAATGGCGATGACGCACTCTTTTGTCGCCCGCAGCGCCGCGAAGCTGTGATCAGCGCTGCTGACCACGCAGGCAATGAGCGGCGGCTCAAACTCGACCATCATGTGCCAGGACATCGTCATGACGTTGGCGCGGCCGCTAAGGGCGGTGGTCAGCAGAACGACCGGGCCCGGTTCCAGCAATTGATAGACCTTCGCCAGAGCCAGTTCTTTCATCAATGCATACCCCCCCCGGGGCAACTGTTGGCGAGAACCGGACAGACAGGAAAAGGTCCAGAGATCTCTATTCTCCGTTCGCCATGGCCAGCACCTTGTGAAGGCAGTCGGTCAATGCGCCCCTCTGAAACGGCTTTTCGACGATGGGGACGCCAACAGCCGCGGCGCCTTCCCGTATGCTTTGGTCGGGATGGCCGGTGATGAGGATTGCGTGCAGCCGCTTTTGTTTCTCACGCAGCCTGTCAATCACCTCCAAGCCGCTCATCTCGGGCATGTGATAGTCGACGATCAGGCAGCTGACCGCTGGCAGGCTATCGTCATCAAGCAACTCATGGGCCGACGCATAGTCGCGGACCTCGAACCCTTCGATCTCAAGAGAAAACTTGAGAGACTCCCGGACGGCGGCGTCGTCGTCGAGCACCAAAAGAATGCGCCCTGCGTTATCCGTTGAGCAAGGCTGAATCACAACCGCACCCCAGACGTTATGCTGAAAGATCATCAACCACAAAAATGCTGGGATTTGCTTGATATAGGTCAAGCCACACGTTCTATTTCGCTCCGTCGCGTGCCGCGTCGACTTAAGTGGTGGCAATGACTACCATTCGCACAAGCTGGGACAGGCTTTCCGCCTGCAATTTCGTCATGATATTGGCCCGATGTACTTCCGCACCACGTTTGCCGATGCCAAGCCGTTCAGCAACAATCTCACCGGCGACCCGACACAAGGTGACCTGCCCCGTGCAATTGGCTGGATTTTTGCAGTTGTAAGGAAGTTTCATGCCAGGTGTCGAAGCTCGCTTACAGCAGAGCGGAGCCTCCGGTTAAGTACTTAAGGCCCCCTCCCTAAGATAAGAAGCGAAATATCGAAGCCCGGTCATGTCAACTAGGAATTAGCCATCAACCCGGCACGCAGGAGATGGCACATGCTCACCCAATCAATCAGTACTTCAGTCATTGCCGGCAAAGTCAGCCCAGCAGCCCTCCCCGCCCACGACCAGTTTCACATGATCGCCGGTCAAGCGGGCCTTGTGGCGACGGAGTTCTCCTACAAAAAGGACGAGGAAATTTACGGGGAAGACGAACCTTCCGACTA
The DNA here is from genome assembly GCA_963729395.1 of uncultured Pseudomonadota bacterium. Taxonomy (GTDB): domain Bacteria; phylum Pseudomonadota; class Alphaproteobacteria; order Rhizobiales; family Xanthobacteraceae; genus Bradyrhizobium. The sequence goes on from CAVSOS010000058.1 coordinate 67,127, forward strand.
TGTCTACCAGGTCATTCGCGGCTCGGTTCGGAGCTACAAGTTGCTTTCCGACGGCCGCCGCCAGATTGGCGCGTTTTACCTTCCCGGCGACGTGTTCGGATTGGAGTTGGGACCGGCGCACCGCCTCACGGCGGAGGCCATCGTTGACACGACCGTGCGCCTCGTGAAGCGGCGGAGCCTGGAGCAGGCGGCCGGAATCACCGTCGAAGTGGCCCGCAGCCTTTGGTCGATGACCGCCGGCGAACTTCGGCACGCCGAAGACCATATGCTGCTTCTTGGCCGCAAAAGCGCAATGGAGCGCGTGGCCAGCTTTCTTCTGGAGATGGACCGCCGCCTGGCGGTAACGGGCATGATGGCGCTCCCGATGTGCCGCAGGGATATTGGCGATTATCTGGGGTTGACCCTCGAGACCGTCTCGCGGGCGCTCTCTCAACTGCACGGCGAAGGTGTGCTCGGGTTTTCCGGCGCTCGCCAAATCGTCCTGCGCAACCGTCAGCGCCTACGCAGCATGGACGCTTGAAAGACTTCTCCAAAGATCGGGCGTCCCAATTCTGAAACCGTGGAAGCACGAGGAGGCGTTGATGAATTATTCGATTTACAGCGCGGATCGCACGACCCATCTGAAAGTCGTGGTCGTTGCGCTGGCGGCAAGTATCGGAATCGCCAGCTTTGGAATCGCGGCCCACTTCAAGGCCGGCGATCAATACTCCGAGACGGCGCATGTGGTCAAAGCCGGCAAGCCGAGCTTAAGGTTTGCCGCCGCGTTGCCCGCCCGGTAGGGCGCATCGATTCAAGGACGACAACGACGCCAGTCGGTTCTGGTTCGTGCGGCCTCAGACTCTGTCAGGGTCGCATCGCTCCAGCTGGCAAGGCTGACAATTTCACCAGCTTGAATTTCTTTTTCAGGCATTTCGGTAGGCTCCAGGACGTTGAGGCCGCTACCATCGAAAAAGAACGTATGTTCCCCGAACAAGAGCCTGCTGAATTTTTCGTCAGCGCCCCGGATATCGCCCAACTTGCTGACCTGCGAAGCATCGCGCGTCACGGCTTCGCTCACTCTCATGCCCGGATCGTTCTTGTCCTGTTGGTTGCAGTATGAGCACCCGCCCCACAAACTGAACGGCGCATTCTTGGCGGACACCTTCATGGGAGCCGATGCGCCGGGCAGCTGAGGCCGCTAAGCGGAGGAAAAGCTCAAAGTCCTTCAGGAAGCTCGCGACTTGTTGCGTATCGCGCATAGCAAGCGTTGCCGGGGCATGAAAGTTTTGAGGCGGCGGGCAAGAGCGCTGACGTCGCAGGTTCCATTTCCGCGGGGTACACTTGACTCTCCCCGGCATATCTGCCGCAGCATGCGGTATGCTGCACCTGTCAAGCCGTTTGGGTCATTCGCCCAGGCTTCGCAGGCACCGGGGTCGGATCATGTGATCGGGCCGACGCGCAGCAGGCGCGGACAAAATGTCCGCAGATTCACACTTGGTGAGGAGAATGACGCCACCGGGAACCGGACGTTGATCTCGTTGGAAGGCGAGGTCACGGCGCAAGTTGAGGTGAACAGCAGCTGCTAGCCGTCATTGCGCCGCCGACAATCTGAACAAATCCACGAGGCGAAACCGCAAACGCCATGCGTGCGCCGTCTCGAAATATAGACTGGTGCCTACCAGACATTCTTCGCAAGACGAAGATTAACGGGCCCCGCGATGCCCTGATGCACCGGGGCCCTATCATTTTGGATGAGCGTACGCTCTGCACACCGTCGGCAGTTCTGCCATGGCGTCTATCTGGCAACTTGAAATCGCCTCTTTGCATCCCTATGTGATGGTCGTCGAGTTCGTTCGGCCAGCGCTTGTAGATTTAATTCAGCGCCGAGCTATGGACGGTGCAGCCATCGAAAGTTCGATTGCTTTCTGCATCGCGTTTTTTGACTGTCGCGCCCGACAACACCCCCGAAAAAATGAACGCCGCCATGGCAACG
>CAVSOS010000059.1:0-13492 GCA_963729395.1 uncultured Pseudomonadota bacterium
GGCTGATCATCCGAGGGCCCCCTTCATGAATCCGGAAACGCTGTCGTCATGGCAAGTCTGGGCGGTGCTTTCGGCGGTATTCGCGGCGCTGACCGCGATCTTTGCCAAGATCGGCGTCGAGGACATCAATCCCGACCTCGCGACCTTCATCCGCACCATCATCGTGTTGATCAGCCTTTCGCTGATCCTGTTCGTGACCGGCCAATTCAGCAATCCCGGGCCGATCTCGAAAAGAGCTGGATCTTTCTGATCCTGTCCGGCCTCGGCACCGGGGCATCGTGGCTGTGTTATTTCCGCGCGCTGAAGCTTGGACCGGCGACGCTGGTGGCGCCGATCGACAAATTGAGCGTGGTGCTGGTCGCGCTGTTCGGCGTGGTCTTTCTCGGCGAGCGGCCTTCGCTCAATGGCTGGCTCGGAATAGCGCTGATCGCCGCCGGCGCGGTCTCATCGTGCGTCAAGCGCTGCTAAACCGCGACCAAAAGCGCCACGCCGATAATGATCAGCGCGATGCCGGAAAGTTCGCGCGCGGACCATGGCTGCTTGAACGAGTAATACGCCACGCCCTGCGCGAACAGCACCTCGACCAGCGCCAGCGTGCGCACATTGGCGGCTGCGGTCAGCGCAAACGCCAGGAACCAGAACTGCGAGGCGAACGCGCCGATGAAGCCGGCGAGCATCGACGGCTTCCACAGGCCGAGTATTTTCCCGAGCACGTCGGGCGCGCGCGCCAGCAGATAGATGGTCAGCACCAGCGTCTGCACGAACAGCCCGAACACCAGCGTATAGGACGCCGCCGTCACGAATGACACGCCGGCAACCGTGATGATCGCGCCGCGAAAGCCGACCGCCGAAAGTGCGAACGCCGCCGCGGCGACCAGACCGATAAGCGTCGGCTTCAGGTCGGCGAAATTTTTCTCACCGCCCGGCCGCAGCGCGGTGATGACCACGCCGATGGTCGCGATCAGGATCGCGACCACTTTCAGCGCGGTGAGGTGATCGCCGAGAAAGACGAAACCGAAGATCGCGGTCTGGATCGCCTCGGTCTTCAGATATGCCGTCGTCACCACGAACGACCGGTCGTTCATCGCGAGCAGCATCAATGCCGGTGCCGAAGATCTGGCTGAGCGCGCCGAGCAGCAGCCAGGGCCAGAACGCAAGCGTTGGCGACGGTACATGGTCTCGGGTCGCGATCACCACCACGGCAAAGAACACCAGCGAGAACGGAAAGCCGAACAGGAAACGGATATTGGTGGCGCCCCAGGTGCCGAGCGGCCCCGTCAATTGCCGCTGCATCGCGTTGCGCGCGACCTGGCCGATCGCCGCGACGACGGTAAAGGGAATCCAGAGCGTGGCGATGCTGATCATGGGTGGGGGATTTGGTCGGCTGGCTGAGAACGGCGGCCACCGTGCCGGGCGCGGCTGGCGCGGTCAACCGGAGCGGCGTCATGGCGGGATTGCAGGACTACCAAACAGCGTCGTCCCTGCTTTGCGCAAGGACGACCGGAATTTCTGCGGTAATTCACATCCCTTCGGCCACCACCATGTAATTGACGTCCATGTCGGACGAGAGGCTCCAGCGATCGGCGAACGGGCTGTAGACCACGCCGGCCTGCTCGGTGATGGCAAGCTTGTTGTCCTGCAGATGCCGCGCCAGTTCATCCGGGGTGACGAACTTGTGCCACTGGTGGGTGCCGCGCGGCAGCCAGCGCAGGACATATTCGGCACCGACGATGGCAAGCGCAAAGCTCTTCCAGTTGCGGTTCAGCGTCGAGATCACCATCATCCCGCCGGGCTTGAGCATCGCCGCACAGCGAGCGAGGAACATACCGACATCGGTGACATGCTCGACCACTTCCATCGCCAGCACGATGTCGAAGCGTTCGCGCACATCCATCTGCTCGACCGTGGTGCAACGATAGTCGATCGACAGATGGCCCTTGTCGGCATGCAGTCTCGCCGCCGCAATATTGGTGGCGGAGGGATCGACGCCGATCACCTGCGCGCCGAGCCGGGTGAACGGCTCGCACAGCAGTCCGGCGCCGCAGCCGATATCGAGGATGCGCAAGCCGGACAGGCAGTTCAGGCTTTTGACGTTGCGCTCGAACTTGCGGCAGGCGGCGTCGCGAATATAGGTCAGCCGCAGCGGGTTGATCTTGTGCAGCGGCGCCATCTTGCCGTTGGGGTCCCACCACTCGTCCGACAGCTTTGAAAATTTTGCGATCTCGGCAGGATCGACCGTCGACCCCGGGCGTGCGGCGGCATGTTCGCGGAAGAATTCTGATTGCATGGTCATGGATTGCGCGCCGCTCCTATCGCGCGGTGATGGAATTGCGAAACGCCAGCGGCGAGGCAATCGTTGTGATGGTTTCCTTGCCCTCGCCGACGCCCAGGATGGTCACGTCGCCATAATTCGAGGATGCGTCCGAGGATGCTCTGGTTGACGTCGACGCTCTCGACCTTGTCGAGTGACATCTCAAAGGTGCGCCGCTTGATGAAGCCGGTCTTGTGGACAACCCGCAGATTGGTGACGTCGGTCTCGGTGGTCCAGCGGTGGAACCAGGCCCTGAAGGTCCAGTACAACGCCGCGATCGCCACCACCGCGGTGGCCGACAGGCACAGCAGGATGATGCCTTCGGTGATGGTCGTACGCGACAGAACGAGCAGGACGAGCGGCCACGATCCAGGCCACGATCGCCGGCAAATAGAATATCCAGTGCGCGTTGGTCGAATACAGCACCTTCTCGCCGGGCTGCAGAATATCGTCGATATAACGCCCCATGCATTCAGCCCCAATTGCCCCTGATCTGCCCCTCGGCCGCCGGATGCGGCACCGTTCGGGGCTGGCCGGAACCCGGTTGCTTGCTCCCAACCGCGCCGCTATGTATACGCGCCTTTTGGCCCGCGCGCTCCGGTTTCCGTGCGGTCACATTAATAACCTTGTCAGGGAATGCACCAGTCGTCATGGGCCGCCTCGTGATGAAATTCGGCGGCACATCCGTCGCCAATATCGACCGCATCCGCAACGTCGCGCGACATGTGAAGCGCGAGGTCGATGCCGGCCACGACGTCGCCGTGGTGGTGTCGGCGATGGCCGGCAAGACCAATGAACTGGTGGAGTGGTGCCGCGACGCCTCGCCGATGCATGACGCACGCGAATATGACGCCGTTGTCGCATCCGGCGAGCAGGTCACCGCCGGCCTGCTCGCGATCGTGCTGCAGGGCATCGGCATTCAGGCACGTTCCTGGCAAGGCTGGCAGATCCCGATTCGAACCAGCGACGCCCACGCCTCGGCGCGGATTCTCGAGATCGACGCCGCGGACCTGATCAACCGTTTCAGGGAACGCAAGGAAGTCGCTGTGATCGCCGGTTTCCAGGGCATCAATCCGCAGACCGGCCGCATCACCACGCTCGGGCGCGGCGGTTCGGACACCTCGGCGGTTGCGGTCGCCGCTGCAATTCATGCCGACCGCTGCGATATCTATACCGACGTTGACGGGGTCTACACCACCGACCCGCGGGTGGTTCCGAAGGCGCGCCGGCTCGACAAAATCGCATTCGAGGACATGCTGGAACTGGCGTCGCAGGGCGCCAAGGTGCTCCAGGTGCGATCGGTGGAGCTCGGCATGGTGCATAACATGCCGATATTCGTTCGTTCCAGCTTCGACAAGCCCGAGGATATCGACCCGCACGGCACGCCGCCGGGCACGCTGATCTGCAGCGAGGAGGAAATCATGGAGAGTCACGTCGTTACCGGCATCGCCTTTTCCAAGGACGAGGCCCAGATTTCCGTCCGCCAGATCCAGGACAAGCCGGGCGTCGCCGCCTCGATCTTCGGTCCGCTCGCCGAGGCCAATATCAACGTCGACATGATTGTGCAGAACGTTTCGGAGGACGGCGCGACCACCGACCTCACCTTCACCGTCCCGGCTTCCGATTATGTCCGCGCCCGCGACACCATCACCGGGGCCAAGGCCACGATCGGTTATGCCCGCCTCGACAGTGCCACCGACGTCGCCAAAGTCTCGGTGATCGGCAGCGGCATGCGCAGCCATGCCGGCGTCGCCGCCAAGGCGTTTACCGCCCTTGCCGTGCGCAATATCAACATCCGCGCCATTACCACCTCCGAAATCAAGTTTTCGGTGCTGATCGACGCCGCCTATACCGAACTGGCGGTGCGGACGCTGCACACGCTCTATGGGCTGGATCAGGTTTAGAAGAATTTTCCCTTAGCTGGCGCAGCATAGGGCCAACGGAGACGTTATAGCCTGTGGCAGGCGTTTTGCTTGGCAAAACAAGCCCCAATTCGCTATACGGCCTGATGGGCGGGGCTACCGCAAACTGCAACTCAATTTGGCTATCCTGATTCGGCCGGTTGCCAGGGTTTGCGACGGCGCCGAATGAATAAAATTGTTGTTTTGCCTAAACTTAACGCCAGATGCCGGCCACCCGGCGTGCTGGCTTCGCGGCGGAGGATTTTGACACATGCGGAGCGCGTCGGGAGGCCCCCGCGTCCTGTTGAGACGGCTCCGCGAAACCATGGCGGAGCAGGTCAGCGCCCAGGAACGATTGGACAAGATCGTGGTGCTGATCGCCGCCAATATGGTGGCCGAGGTCTGCTCGACCTATGTGCTGCGCGTCGACAACACGCTGGAACTCTACGCCACCGAAGGCCTTAACCGCGACGCCGTGCACAGAACCGTGCTGAGCGCGCATGAGGGCCTCGTCGGCCTGGTGGCGAGCGAGGCGACGCCGCTCAATCTCAACGACGCGCAAAGCCATCCAGCATTCTCGTTCCGTCCAGAAACCGGCGAAGAAATCTACCATTCATTCCTCGGCGTTCCGATATTGCGGGCCGGCAACACGCTCGGCGTGCTGGTGGTGCAGAACCGCGCCAAGCGCACCTATGTCGAGGAAGAAGTCGAGGCGCTGCAGACTACCGCGATGGTGCTGGCGGAGATGATCGCCTCGGGCGAATTGTCCGCGCTGGCGCAACCCGGCGCCGAGCCCGCCGCGCGGCATTCGCTGCACAAAACCGGCGCGATCCTGTCCGACGGCATCGCGCTCGGCCATGTGGTGCTGCACGAGCCGCGCGTCGTCATCACCAATTACATCGCCGAGGACCTGCCGAAGGAAATCAAGCGGCTCGATACCGCGCTGGCAAAGCTGCGGGCCGACCTCGACCGCATGCTGGAGCGCGGCGACGTCGCCGACGGCGGCGAGCACCGCGACGTGCTCGAAGCCTATCGCATGTTCGCCAACGACCATGGCTGGTCGCACAAGCTGCATGAGGCGGTCGCCACCGGCCTCACCGCGGAAGCCGCCGTCGAGCGCGTGCAGTCCGACACCAGGGCGCGCATGCTGCGTTCCACCGATCCCTATCTGCGCGACCGCCTGCATGACCTTGAGGACCTCGGCTACCGCCTGATGCGGCAGCTGGTCGGACAGGATCACGCGCCTTCCCGGGAGCAATTGCCCGACAACGCCATCCTGATCGCGCGCGCTATGGGGCCCGCCGCCCTGCTCGATTACGATCGGAAGCGGCTGCGCGGACTGGTGCTGGAGGAAGGCACCGCCAATTCCCACGTCTCGATCGTGGCGCGCGCGCTCGGCATTCCCGCGGTCGGCGAAATACCGAACGCCCCGGGCATCGCCGATCCCGGCGATGCCATCATCGTCGACGGCACCTCGGGCTCGATCTATGTCCGCCCTTCATCGGAAATCGAATCCGCCTATGCAGAGCGGGTGCGGTTTCGCGCCCGGCGCCAGGCACAATATTCGGCGCTGCGCGACAAGCCCTGCGTGACCAAGGACGGCCAGAAGGTCGAGTTGCTGATCAACGCCGGCCTGGTCATCGACCTGCCGCATATCGACGACACCGGCAGCGCCGGCATCGGGCTGTTCCGCACCGAACTGCAATTCATGGTCGGCCAGAGCCTGCCGCGAAGCAGCGACCAGCTCGCGCTGTACCGCGCGGTGCTGGATGCCGCCGGCCCCAAGCCGGTCACGTTTCGGACCCTCGACATCGGCGGCGACAAGGCGCTGCCCTATATGGAAACCGTGATCGAGGAAAATCCCGCGCTCGGCTGGCGCGCGATCCGGCTCGGGCTCGATCGGCCCGGCCTGCTGCGCGGCCAGATCCGCGCGCTGCTGCGCGCCGGCGGCGGCCGCGCCTTGCGCATCATGTTTCCGATGATTACCGAAGTCGCTGAATTCGATTCTGCCAAGGCTATCGTCGAGCGCGAACTGACCTATCTGCGTCAGCACGGCCACACGCTGCCGGAACGCATCGATGTCGGCACCATGGTGGAGGTACCGGCCCTGCTCTATCAACTCGACGAACTCCTGAAGAAGGTCGATTTCGTCTCGGTGGGTTCCAACGATCTGTTCCAGTTCCTGTTTGCGGTCGATCGCGGCAATGCCAAGGTCTCCGAACGCTTCGACACCATGTCGGCGCCGATCCTGCGGGCGTTGCGCGAGATCGTGCGCAAGGCCAATGCGGCGAAAAAATCCGCGTCGCTGTGCGGCGAAATGGCCTCAAAGCCGATCGGCGCGCTGGCGCTGATCGCCTTGGGTTACCGCTCGCTGTCGCTATCGGCCACCGGGCACGGTCCGGTCAAGGCGATGATCCTAGACCTCGACGCCAAAAAGGCCGAAGCGATGATGACGCCGCTGCTCGATGCGCCGTCCGGCAGCGTGTCGATCCGGCAGAAGCTGACGGAATTCGCCGAGGCCGAGGGGCTTCCGTTGTAGCGGCGCCTGGCCCGCACAAGCACCCTTCGTTCGCAATTCGAGACGAAACCATGTCGATGCTCCCGGAAGCCAAACTAGATATCCTGCTGGCGCACCATGCCTCCCTGGAGGCGCAGTTGCTGGGTCAGGTGAATTCCGAGAACTACGTGCGGATCACGCGCGAACTCGCCGAGCTCAATCCGCTGATCGAGGCGGTGAAGGCCTATCGCGCCGCGAGCGCCGAGATCGCCGGCATCGACGCGCTGATCGCCGATCCCGCGACCGAGCCCGACATGCGCGGCATGGCGGAAGCCGAACGCGAGACGCTTGCCGCGCGCAGCCTCGAACTGGCGCAGCAAATCCGTGTGGCGCTGCTGCCCAAGGACGCCATGGACGACCGCAACGTGGTGCTGGAAATCCGCGCCGGTACCGGCGGCGACGAAGCCTCGCTGTTCGCGGGCGACCTGTTCCGGATGTATGAACGCTTCGCCAACCTGCAGGGCTGGAAGGTCGAGGTGATTTCAGCCAGCGAAGGCACCATGGGTGGCTTCAAGGAAATCATCGCCGAGGTGCGGGGGCGCGGCGCCTTTGCCAAACTGAAATTCGAGTCCGGCGTTCATCGCGTGCAGCGGGTTCCCGACACCGAGACTCAGGGCCGCATTCACACCTCGGCGGCAACGGTCGCCGTGCTGCCGGAGGTCGAGGAGGTCGATGTCGATATCAAGAGCGATGATCTCAGGATCGAGACCATGCGTGCGCAGGGCGCCGGCGGCCAGCACGTCAACAAGACCGAATCCGCGATCCGGATCACCCACATTCCGACCGGGATCGTGGTGATGATGCAGGATAGCCGCTCGCAGCACAAGAACCGGGCGTCGGCGATGAACATTTTGCGCTCCCGCATCTACGACGCCGAACGCCAGCGCATCGACGCGGCGCGCTCGGCGGATCGTCGCGAGAAAGTCGGGTCCGGGGATCGCTCCGAACGCATCCGCACCTATAATTTTCCGCAAGGACGGGTCACCGATCACCGCATCAACCTCACGCTCTACAAACTTCCGCAGGTGATCGCCGGTGAAGCCTTGGGCGAACTGATCGATGCGCTGACGACCGAGCATCAGGCGGCGCAGCTCGCCGCCCAGGGCGCCGCAGCGTGAACGCCCGCTTTCGCAGAGGCGACGCCGAAACGGTTGCGGCAAGCACGTGAGCGACACCTTCGCCGGCCAGACCGTCGAGACCGCGCGACGCATGCTGACCGCGCGGCTTCGTACCAACACCATCGATGCGGCGGAACTCGACGCCCGATTCTGATCGGCGCGGTGCTGGCCCTCGATTTGACCGGCATGATCGCGGCGGCGGAACGGCGCGTCACCGCGGCCGAGGCTGCGCGTCTTGAGGAAGCTGTGCGCCGACGCCTTGCCGGCGAGCCGGTCGCACGCATTGTCGGCACCAGGGAATTCTGGGGATTGCCGCTGCAACTCTCGACCGCAACCTTGGTGCCGAGACCCGACACCGAAACGGTGGTCGAACTGGCGCTGGAAATGCTGCAGCCATCCGCCGATCCGGATCGGCGCTTGCGCATCGCCGACATCGGCACCGGCTCAGGGGCGATTTTACTGGCGCTATTGTCGGAATTGCCGGACGGCTATGGTGTCGGCACCGACATCAGCGTGGCGGCGTTGCGGACCGCGAGCGGCAATGCCGTCGATCTGGGACTGGCCGCTCGCACCGCCTTTGTCGCCTGCGACTATGCCGCGGCGCTGTCAGGGGTGTTCGATCTGATCGTGTCGAATCCACCCTATATCCGCTCCACCGACATTCCCGGCCTTTCGATCGAGGTGCGGGATTACGACCCGCTTCTCGCGCTGGACGGCGGCACGGACGGGCTTGACGCCTATCGCGCCCTGATTCCGCAGGCGGCGCGGCTGCTGGCGCCTGGCGGCGTGCTGGTGATGGAAGCGGGACACGGCCAGAGCGGAGAAATCCAGGGATTGATCGATGCGGCAGGGTTAACGTGCGAACGGCCCCCGAAGGCCGATCTGGCGGGCATCCGGCGGGCGGTCGCGGGCCGAAAAAAGCCCCCATAAGGCCCGACTGGAATGCAAAAAAACCGCTTGGAATATTCCCTGGGAGCGACTACGTTCCCGGCACAACATCGGTCTAGGGTTGCTGGCCCCCGCAGGTATCCCCTTAGGGATATTGTGGATGGTGGCCAGAGTTCTCAAAGCGAGAGCCCGCCCCGAGTGAAAGGTTCCAAAACGCAGGTCCAATTGAGCGCGATGGCTGGAAGAGCTGCGCTGCTCCTGACCGCAAAGCGAACGAAAGCCTGATATTGCGCTTGAATACTCACGCAAGAAACCTGTGCTTGTTTGGCGAGCAGAATGATTGATGCAGCCGGCGGCCGACGCTTGTGCTGTTGGGGAACGCATCCTTGCTGATTGCGACGTACGGCAAAATCTCTGTGGAACTGAGCGGCGCCGTGATTCAGCGCGCCTGAGGCCCGCCGAACCGGGCGACGCGACGATGGCTAGGAAAATCCGAGGCTTTTGGCTTCAAGGTTTTTAACTTCAGGGCTGGAATAAAGGCACGATATGAGAAACGGTCAGAACAACAAGCGGATGCGCAACCGGAACAACAATAACAACAACAATAACAACAACCGGCGCGGCCAGAACCCGATGACCCGGGTGTTCGAGTCCAACGGACCCGACATCAAGATTTGCGGCACCGCATCCCACGTCGCGGAAAAATACGTGCAACTGGCGCGTGACGCGCGCTCCTCCGGCGATCCGGTAGCCGCCGAGAATTACTACCAGCATGCCGAGCATTACTTCCGCCTGATCGCCGCTGCCCAGGAACAGTTCCGTCAGAACCAGCCGCAGCCGCGCACCGAGAATGAAATGCCTGCGGAGGACGGCTACGACGAGAGCGAAAGCTTTTCGAATTTCGGGCAGGAACCCGGCTTCGTCCCGGCCCAGCCGCAGCCGTTCGTGCCGCGCGACAACAATCCGCGCGACCACCAGCGCGAGAGCCAGCCCTACCAGCCGCGCGAGCAGCACCAGCCGCGCGAACATAATGCCAATCGCGATCACCGTCCGCAGCCGCAATTTCAGCCGCAACCGCAACCGGTGATCCCCGACAGCGTCAGCGTCGACCGCCTGCCGTCGTTCATCACCGGACCGCAGCCGCAGATCAGTGGCGGCCCGGGCAGCTTCGAGGGCAATGGCGGCGAACGTTTCCCGCCGCGCCGCCGCCGCCGGCCGCATGGCCCGCGCCCGGATGGGGGGGCCGCGCCGGTAGCGCCCGGCGATGATTTCAATCCGGGGAATGAGTAGCAGCAGGTTCGCTGTACTTATCATTGCGCCGGAAGCAGACGCCTTCCCGAAATCGTCAACGCCGGTGGTTACGGATCCCGGCGCGCGCCGGGATCACGAAGGCTGGAGCGTTGCAGCGACGACGGCACCAGCACCGGCGGCAATGCGGGAATCAACCGGGTGCGTTCGCGGTGCGCCGGGATTGCCCGGTAGACCTGCTTGGTGGCTTCCACGATATGCACGCCGGCGAACGGCAGCGATAGCGCTGCGCCGATGCGCTCCCACGCCATCGCTGAACGCAGAAACCAGCCGCCGGCGACCGGCGGCACGAACAGCGCCTCGCCCCAAGCCGTCGGCGTGAACCAGGTCTGGCGCAGCAATTGGGTGATCTGCGAGCGCGAATAGGGCCGACCGTGGCCGAACGGCGTGGTGTCGGTGCGCGTCCACACCCCGCGGCGGTTCGGAATAACGGCCATCACCCGCCCCGACGGCGCCAGCACCCGCCACACCTCGCGCAGCAGTCCTTCGGGATCATCCGACATTTCCAGCGCATGAACCAGCAGGATGCGGTCGACCGCGGCGTCCGGCAGCGGCAGCGAAAACTCGTCGACCAATGTCGCCAAGGCTGGGCGGCCGGTCGGCCATTTTAGCACGCCCTGTGCTGCCGGCATGAAGGCGATGCAACGCTCGCTGTCTTCGCGGAAAAGTCCCAGATAGGGCGTAGGATAGCCGAGGCCGAGCACCCGCTGGCCTTCGGCGTTGGGCCAGCACGCCTGGATGCCACGATTGATCAGCCGCCGCGCCACGATGCCGAGGCGTTGCGAATAGAAATCGCGGAGATCGATGACATCGATGGTCATGAACCTAATCTAACACGTCGCCGTTCGGCGCGGGGCGCCGAATATGGCATTGCCCGTGAAGCGTTAACGCCATATTTCAAGCCCATATGAGGCCGTACTGGCCTTCTCGTTTCCCTGCCCGCCTCACTGGATGACGGAGATATCATGGCTGCCGAAATTCGTTTGTTCCCCTGCCTCACCGACAATTTCGGTTACCTGATCCACGATCCCGTCACCAAGGCGACCGCCTCGATCGACGCGCCGGAAGCAGCCCCCGTCATCGAGGCGCTGGAGCGCGAGGGCTGGACGCTGACCGATATCCTGATTACCCATCATCACGGCGACCATGTCGGCGGCGTCGCAGAACTGAAGCAAAAATACCATTGCCGCGTGCTCGCGCCGCACGACAGGTCCGCCAAGATCGCCAATGTCGATACGCGCGTCGCGCATGGCGATGTCGTCAAGGTCGGCGACCTGTTGGCGCGGGTGCTGGAAACGCCAGGTCATACGCTGGATCACGTCAGCTACGTGTTCGACGGCGAGAAGGCGCTGTTTGCCGCCGACACGCTGTTCTCGATCGGCTGCGGGCGGGTGTTCGAGGGGACCTACCCGCAGATGTGGGACTCGCTGCTCAAATTGCGGGCGCTGCCCGATGATTTCAAACTGTATTGCGGCCACGAATACACTGCTGCCAATGTCAAATTCGCGCTGACCATCGAGCCTGACAATGCGGCCCTGAAGGCGCGCGCCGAGGAAGTCGCGCGGCTGCGCGCCGCCAATCAGCCGACCATCCCGATGACGCTCGGCGAGGAAAAGAAGGCCAATGTGTTTCCTGCGCGCCGACGAGCCGTCTGTCGCCGCCAGCGTGCGGATGAAAGGCAAGAGCGGGGCCGAGGTGTTCGGCGAATTACGCGAACGCAAGAACAAGTCCTGATGGTTGCGCCGTCTTCCGCCGCCGACATCGTCGGGCGGCTCGGGCTCCAGCCGCATCCGGAAGGCGGCCATTATCGCGAGACGTTTCGCGACCCGCGCTGCGACGCCAGCGGACGCGCGCTGTCGACCGCGATCTATTTCCTGCTGGCGCGCCATGAACGGTCGCATTGGCATCGCATCGATGCGGTGGAGATCTGGCATTATTACGCCGGCAGTGCGCTGGTGTTGCAAATTGCGGATGGCGATCACCGGCGCACCGTCAGGCTCGGTCCCGATCTCGCCGCGGGCGAGGTGCCGCAGGCAATCGTGCCCGCGCATGCATGGCAGGCCGCCGAAAGCACCGGCGACTGGACGCTCGCGGGATGCACCGTCGCGCCGGGTTTCGATTTTGCGAAGTTTGAATTGGCCAAACCGGGCTGGTCTCCTTCGCGCTGAAAACATCGCAATCGGGAATTGGGTGGGTATACCGGCGCGAACCCTTACATCGGGCTTCACACCAGGAGCCTGACATGCACGACGGAAGCGACATCACCCATATTTCGGATTCGCAGATCATCGAGCCCGCGATTCTTTATTTCGGTACGCCAGTGGTACTGATCGGCTCGAGCAACGAGGATGGCTCGTTCAATCTCGCGCCGATGTCGTCGGCATGGTGGGTCGGCTGGCGCTGCATGCTGGGTCTCGCCAGCAACTCCAAAACCACGGAGAACATGATTCGCACCGGCGAGTGCGTGCTCAATCTTCCCTCGGCCGATCTTGTCGACGCCATCAACCGGCTCGCGCGCACCACCGGCTCAAGCCCCGTACCGGCAGGCAAGATCAAACGCGGCTATCGGCACGAGAAGAACAAGTTCGAGATCAGCGGCCTGACGCCGCTACCGGGTCAGACGGTCGCTGCGCCGCGCGCTGCGCAATGTCCGGTGCAGATCGAGGCAAAGGTCGCGCATGTCCACGAAATGGCGCAGGAAGACGAAATCTGGCGCGGCCGTCTTACGGCGATCGAGGTTCGCGTTACCCGCGTGCACGCGCATTCGGAAATCATGATGGACGGCGAGCCCAACCGCATCGATCCCGACAAATGGCGGCCGCTGATCATGAGCTTTCAGCAGTTCTATGGTCTGACACCGCAGAAGCTGCAGCGCTCCGAACTTGGGCAGATTCCGGAAACCGCCTACAAGCCGCCCGGTTGGCGGCCGGCGGCTTAAGGGGCGGTCGCGTCAGCGTTGCCGGGGGTCAGAGATGCTTCTCCTCCTCAGCATATCCTTTGCCGCGATCAAGCCGCCGCCGGCAATCAGGACTGCGGCGATCGCGAGGCTCGCGCTGGGTTTCGCAAAGCCCGCCATGATCAGAAACGCGGTCGAGAGCAGCGGCGTCGCGTAGGATGCCGCACCCAGCACGCGGATATCGCCGCGCTTCATTCCGATATCCCAGGCGTAAAACGCAGCACCGACGGGACCAACGCCGAGCGCCATAATCGCCAGCCATTGCGCCATGGTCTCGGGCCAGATCGTGATCTCGACCACGCCATGAACGGCCGCCGCGAGCAGCGCCGTCGCGAGGCAGAAGCCCGCCACCGCGTCGGTCGGCACCGATTTCAGTTTGCGCGACAGCACCGAATAGGTCGCCCATACAAATGCCGCGACGAACGCCGCGGTTAATCCGGGAATTTGGCCGGG
>CAVSOS010000060.1:0-94869 GCA_963729395.1 uncultured Pseudomonadota bacterium
TGCAACCAGCCGGCAAGATACCGCTCCGCCTTAAGTGCTAGGATGGTGCAAAATCGTCTACTGTCCGATGCTCCCCGTCGGATCTGCTCCGGCGTCAGCCCCGGCGAGCCCTGGCCCGCGGCTTCCGCGCGCTTGATCAGCGCAACGATGCGGCGCGACAGCGGGACCTGCAGTCCGCCGCCGGTCGGCGATCTCGGTGATGACGCCCTGGAGATAGTCGATCTCGGTGCGCCGGCCGCGCTGCAGATCTTCCCACATCGACGAGCGCGCCTCGGGATCGATCTTCATCGCCCGCCCCAGCACCATCGCCGAACATGGCGTCGGGCAGCCGCAGCAAATGCGGCGTCAAGCCTGCCGGGACCGGCGTCGACGACACCGGCCTGATGCCTTCGGCCCTGACCGCGGCCGAGCCCTTCGGCGATCTGGTCGGCGAACAGCATGCGCCATGACACGCTGCGCGAGTTGCTGTCGCAGCGGCAGATCGGACAGCGCGTTGATCGCGTTGTTGAGATTGACGAGCAGCTTGCCCCATTGCACGCCGGCGATGTCGCGGAGTGGGCGCATCGTCAGCCCCGGCACCGAAAGCCGCTCCGCGGTGCCGGCCTCGTCCTGTTCGATCACGATATCGCCCGAGGTGGCGCGATGAAATCGCCCCTCGCCGCGCAGCGATCACATTGAACGGCACCATGGCCGCGAGCACGACGCGCCCCGGCAATCGCTGGCGCAGCACGCGGCACATTGCCGACGCCGTTCTGCAAGCTGACGATGACCGCGTCAGGCGGAGCATGCCGCGCAATCGCTTCGGCGATCTCAGCCGTATCGGCGCTCTTGACGGTGACCAGCACCACGCCGGCGTCGGCAAAAATCGAGGGATCGTCGGACAACGCTCAACTGGTCGCGGTCCGATTTCCGCTTCGAGGCCCTCGAAGCTCGTCAGCCTGAGCCCGTGGCTCTTCGATCTCCTGGATCACGCGCGGACGCGCCAGCAACGCAACGCGGCGACCGGCGGCCGCATACATGCCGCCGACAAAGCAGCCGATGCTGCCGGCGCCGGCCACGCCGATCGGTCTATCCAGGAATCATCCTGCGATGCCTCCGCTCGCATACAGGCTCGATAGCAGAATTTGCCGGCCGCTGCCTACTCGAAGGCTGACGCGCGCCGCAGCGGCTCGCTGGCCCCGCGCCTTGTAACCGTCATAGCGCGCCGTTATGTTTCGAAAGACGGGGCGGGCACTCGCAGGAGATGACGATGGGCTTACTCGATGTACTGAACGGAATGCAGAACGGTCCGCGCGGTCCCCAGCACTCCGAGCGCGCAACGCGCGGCGGAATGTCGCCGATGACCATGGCGATCCTCGCGCTGCTCGCCTACAAGGCGGTCAAGCATTTGAGCGGCAGCCAACCCGGCGCAACTCCGGCACCGCCGACCCGCACCATCGCCAAGCGGCGGCGAATGCCGGTGGCCGGTGGCGGCGGACTTGGCGATGTCTCATAAGGGCGGACTGGGCGGCCTGCTCGCAGGCGGCGCGGCCGGAAGCGTCATCAGCGGCGGACTGGGCGACCTGCTCAAGCAATTCCAGCAGAGCGGCCATGGCGAGACCGCCAATTCATGGGTGAGCCCGGGCCCCAACAAGCAGATTTCGCCCGGCGATCTCGCCAGCGCGCTCGGCGCCGATCAGATCAACAGCCTGATGTCGCAAAGCGGCCTGTCGCGCGAGGAACTGCTGGCGGCCTCAGCCAGCATCTGCCCGAGGTGATCAACCATCTGACGCCGGACGGACGGCTGCCGACCGAAAGCGAATTGGCGGGCCGGCTTTGACGCCGGTCGGCATCGACTTTTCAATTCGTGTATTTCGGAGAGAGGACGACAATCATGAGCGGCATTATCTGGATCATCATCGTCGGCTTCATTGCCGGCATCATCGCGCGGCTGCTTTCGCCAGGTCCGAACAACCCCAGCGGATTCATCCTGACCACGGTGCTCGGCATCGCCGGCGCGTTTCTCGCCACCTTTATCGGCCAGGCCATCGGCCATTACGGTCCGGACCAGGGCGCCGGCTTCATCACCGCGACGATCGGCGCGCTGGTGGTGCTGTTCATCTGGAACAGGCTGGTGGCGAGCAAGATCATTTCCGATCCGTTCGGTAAACAAATCGGCATTCCGAGAGGTCGTCAGGCCAGCCTAGCTGCGCAATTACGCGTCGCTCGTTCGCCGATCCTCGGCCATCCGGAATGACTTCTCGCTCTCAAGTGATGAGATGCAGGCCGGCGTCCATCCGGACCACTTCGCCCGTCATGTTGCTTGATTGCGGCGTGGCGAGGAAACAACGAGGCTGGCGACATCTTCCGCGGTCGAGGCCCGCTTGAGCGGCACTTTCGCGACCACCGCATCGCGAACCTTGGCGGCGCCGTCGACGCCGCGGCCCTTGGTGAACCAGGGCGTGTCGATATAGCCGGGACAGACCGCGTTGACGCGGATCAGCGGCGCCAGCGCGCGCGCCAGCGAAAAGGTGATGGTGTTCAGCGCGCCCTTGCTCGCGGCATAGGCGACCGAAGAGCCGATGCCGCTGATGCCCGCGACCGACGATACGTTGACGACCGCGAAGGCGTCGGGGCGCGCCTCCGCGGTGGTCAACGTGTCGTCGGTTGCCGGCATCAGCGGCATCGGCTCTTCGGTCGCCTATGCCGCGAGCAAGGGCGCACTGAACACCATCACCTATTCGCTGGCACGCGCGCTGGCGCCGCTGATCCGCGTCAACACCGTATGTCCCGGCTATATCGATACGCCCTGGTTCACCAAGGGCCGCGGCGAGGCCGCCGCCAGGCAGGTGCGCGACAATGTCGTCGCCAGGGTGCCGCTCAAGGTCGCTTCGTCAGCCGAAGATATCGCGGCATTGGTGTGCTTTCTGGCGACGCCGCCATCGAGCAACATGACCGGCGAGCTGGTTCGGATGGACGCCGGCCTGCATCTCGTCAGCTGAGACACTTTGCTTTCCGCAGCGACGGGAAGCAGCTCCAGTCTCTATTTGTTTCCGGGGTCGGAAATCACGTGGCTGGCCACCAGCCTGTTCCAGATGAACAGCACCACCAGCGCGCCGATCGTCGCGGTGATGAAGCCGGCTCCCTGGTCCGGACCGTAATGGCCGATCATTTGACCGATGAAGGTTGCGAGAAACGCGCCGGCAATGCCGAGCACCACCGTCAGGATAAATCCGCTCGGGTTGTTCGGGCCCGGCGAAATCATTCGCGCGATAATTCCGGCGACGAAGCCAACGATGATGATCCACAGAATGCCGCTCATAGCTGTTGTCCCTTTCCGAAAAAGCAGAAATTCAAAAGCCGATGACGACCGGCGTCAAAGCCGTCCCGCTAGCTCGCTTTCGGTCGGCAGCCGTCCGTCCGGTGTCAGATGGTTGATCACCTCGGGCAGATGCTGGCTGAGGCCCGATAGCAGTTCGTCCCGCGACAGGCCGCTTTGCGACATCAGGCTGTTGATCTGATCGGCGCCCAAGGCATTGGCAAGGTCGCCCGGCGCAATCTGCTTGTTCGGGCCCGGGCCGACCCATGAATTGGCGGTTTCGCCATGGCCACTCTGCTGGAGTTGCTTGAGCAGGTCGCCAAGCCCGCCGCTGATCACGCTTCCCGCCGCACCCCCTGCGAGCAGGCCGCCCAATCCACCCGGGATGAGACCGCCGAGACCTCCGCCACCGGTCGGGCCGGCATTCGCGGTCGTGCTTGGCGATGGTGCAGGCGTCGGGGTCGGTGCCGGAGTGGCGCCCGGCTGGCTCCCGGTGAAATGTTTGACCGCCTTGAAGGCGAGCAGCGCAAGGATCGCCATGGTCATCGGCGACATTCCGCTACTGCTGCTGCCCGGTGCGCTCGGAGTGCTGGGGCCGCGCGGGCCATTCTGCATGCCGTTGAGAACGTCGAGTAAACCCATTGTCACCTCCTGCCGAGTGCCCGCCCGCCGGGAAACATAACGGTGGGCCATGACGGTTACAAGGCACGGGCCCAGCGAGCCGCGGGGGGCGCGGCCGCCCTCCGAATAGGCAGCGAAGGCGGGCTCTGCTATCGATCCGGAAATCAAGTGAGGGGCAGGGCAGGATGATTCCCGGAAAGCTCATTGGCATTGCCGGGGCCGGCAGCATCGGCTGCTTTGTCGGCGGCATGCTTGCGGTCGCCGGACGCCCCGTCGCGTTGCTGGCGCGCCCGCGCGTCCTCCGGGAAATCGAAGACAACGGTTTGCGGTTGACCGGCTTCGAAGGCTCCGAGCGGCAGGTCGCGCCGGACCAACTGGCGTTGTCCGAAAATCCTTCAATTTTTACCGATGCCGGCGTGGTGCTGGTCACGGTCAAGAGCGCCGATACCGCCGAGATGGCGGATGTGATCGCGCAGCACGCTCCCAAGGATGCCGTCATCGTCAGCCTGCAGAACGGCATCGGCAATGTGCCCGTGCTGCGCGAACGATTGCCGGGGCGGCGCGTGCTGGCGGGCATGGTGCCGTTCAATGTCATCGCTCTCGGCCAGGGCCGGTTTCATCGCGCCACCTCGGGCGATATCGTGATCGAGCAGGACGCCGCCGGCACCGCGGATCGGCTGTCGGTGCAGGGACTGAACATGCGTCCCTCCGGCAACATCGCCGGCGTGCAGTGGGGCAAGCTGCTGGTCAATCTCAACAATGCGCTCAACGCGCTGGCCGATCTGCCGCTGCGCCAACAGCTCAGCCAGCGCGCCTGGCGCATCTTGTTCGCCGACCAGATGGCCGAGGGGCTCGCGGCAATCAGGGCGGAAGGCATCAAGCCGGTGTCATCGACGCCGATCCCGGTCAGCTGGACACCCCATTTGCTGCGGTTACCCGATGGCGTGTTCGGGACGTTGCTGGGGCGGACGATGAAGATCGATCCCGCGGCGCGCTCGTCGATGTGGGAAGACCTGCGGCGCGGCCGGCGCACCGAAATCGACTACCTGCAGGGCGTCATCACCGGGATCGCCGAACGGCACGGGTTGCCGGTCCCGCTCTCCCGGCGCATTGTCGCACTGATCAAGAGCGCCGAAGCGGCCGGCAAGGGTTCGCCCAGGTTGAGGCCGGACCAGATCCGGCCGGGAGCATCGACATGAGACGATTTTCAGCCGTCCTTGCCGTCGCGGCGGTGCTGTCTTTTGCCGGCTGGGTTGCAATGGTGCCGGCGAGATCCGCGCCGCCAACCGTCACTCCATCGCCGGGCTACGATGCAAGATTGCAAGAGCAACGAAACGCATCGACGGTTCAGCAATCGGATGCGTCCGCTCATCATCGGGTGTCCCGGCGCCGCGTCAAGCAGATGCACCGCGGCATCGATTGAAACGATGCCGAAGCCGTCCGCCATGACGGCGAACGTCAGCCGCGTTTGTCTTTGCTTGAAGAAGAGCCGAACAGCGCTTTCTTCAGATCATTGAGCCCTTCGGAAAGCCGCGGCCAGTCGCAGGAGAAGGAATGGCTGGCGCAATTTGACGCTTTCAGGCGCTTGGCATTGCCGCTCGCGACCGATGGCTTGTTGCGCGCTGCCATCGGCACGGGTACCTTTTCAGTCTCGCTCTTGAAGGTGGCCTGCTGCAGTTGTTGTTGCTGTTTTGCCGCAAGCGCCGCCGCGATGTTGCTTTGCCGCTCGCGATCGAGGAACTCGGTATATTGTTCGTCGATCCGCTTCTGCTCTTGCGGCGTCGGATTCGGGCCGGCGATATCGAAGGTCCGGTTCTGCATGAAATCGAAATAAGTGTAGCCGCCGCCGGGCTTGCGCCGTCCGGCAAATTTTGCGTTGCACTCGATCAGCGCCGCCGCCTTCGCCTCGCGGGTCGCCGCCTTCTCGGCGGCGTCGGCGCATTCTTCATAATCGACAGGCGCGCGCGTGCCCCACCACTGCGCGTGGGCGCGCGGCGGCGTCAACGCCCAGCCAGCGACGATCACGGCCATCAACAAGGCGGATATGCGTAACATCATCCTCAAAGTTTAATTCTCAACGCGAATTTTGACGACACAATTTATCCCGATTGTCGTCATTATCGGCCGGCTTGTCACCCCGCAACCGGCGATTTTCTCGCGCGGCTCACGTACTCGCTTCGTGTGTTGTGACGGACAGGTCACATTCACGTCCAGTCGAAGATGGACTGGCCTAAAGGAAGCCGAACGAATCGTGGCGCATGATGAACCCGGGCGCGGATTTTGTCGACCAAACGACGATAGAGGAGCGTTTTCGAGCGAAGTGGATACCCGTTCGCGTAAAGAAAACGTGTCAAAACAAAAGACTAGAGCATCGGTTCTGTTTCAATCAGAACCGATCATGCTCTAGGAGGCCTCAAAATGAGGCAGCCGGTTGGATCCGTGACTCCAGATGGAAGGGTTGCAGCCATGCCGTATCGTCATACACAGCGCGGCACCTTGATCATGTTTCTCTGTCTGGTCCTTGCTGCACTCGATGCCGCGATCGCCTGGCGGACCGGGCAATGGCCGCCGGTGGTGGTGCTGATCATTCTCGTTGCCGTTGCGATCGTGTTCTCATCCTTGACCGTTGAAGTGAACGGCAACGAGCTGCGATGGCATTTTGGTCCCGGATTTTGGACCTATCGGCTTGCCCTGGACGACATCGAAACGGTTGCGGTGGTGCGTAACCACTGGTGGAACGGCTTCGGCATCAGGACGCGGCCGGGCTTCCGGCTCTACAACGTATCGGGCCTCGACGCGGTCGAACTGCATTTGAAGTCCAGCGATATTCGTCGCATCGGCACCGACGATCCACAGGGGTTAGCCGCTGCGTTGAAGTCGCCGGCGCGGGGCGCCGTCACGCCGTAAGCCTGCATAGGGCGATGAGACGAGATGGAGGTTCGGTCTTGCCGGCGCATGCGGACACTGGTGACCCAGATGGCCCGTTGAGGCCTGTCCGCCAATGAGACCGCGCGCGCGCTGATACCCATGATGGCCCGGAGCACAACATGCTCCAATCAGAGGCCGGATACATTGATGCAAGACCGCTTACCGCCAACTCGGCAAAATCCACTTACAACGCACGGCCGGACCATACATTGGGTCAGGACCCGAAGTGGACGTTGCGCATTCGATGCCTGTAATGCCTCCCGAAGCCGGACATTGATTGGTTACTGACGAACGTCGGCGCCGGGCCACAAATGCCGAAGTGCATCCGGCCGCCGACAAAATGTTCGTTCTCATCGGGCACGACGATAAACAGCGTGTTGGTCGATGTGCGGCGATCAGCCGTGGATGAATGATTGGCTTTCGCCGCCGCACTGTTTGACATTATTCTTATTGATATGGGTCTGGAGCTAAAGGGGGCGGGCCGCCACCGATTTTATTGCCGGCTGAACTGGCCCCGAAAAGCATTTCCTGACCAGCGTGGCCACAGGCACTACCGGCTGCTGCGGCTACTGACGGCGGATTTCCGCCCGAAGCCAGTTCGAGCTGCTCCTCGGTAAGAGTCTCCGGAACGGAGTTTTCAGATTCGCGGTTCAACATCGTCATCTCCTGTTTCGAGAGCGGCATGATTGCCGCTCGGATAAGCGTTGAGCGGCTTCATCGCCGTTCGAATGCTTTCTCGCATGAACGCCGCTGGAGAAGCGTGATCGACATCACAGGGTTTGAGTGAGCGGTGCTGCATCAGTTCGCTGCGGAACAGCGCTCCCCGACTTTCGATCACAGGTCACTTCGAAGTTCCGCAGCGTCGCGATGCAGGTCGTCCTGAAGTCTAGAGTTCGCTGGTCGCGGTTGGGACGATCACGTCGGGTTGACGATGCGCCGATCACTTCCGGTCTTCCCCTATGAACAGACATGCCAACAGGCGACATCGCGGGAATGCTTGATATGAAAGAGGCCGCCAACTGAGGCGGCCTCACTCAATGCAAAGCTGCTTTTGTCGCATCGAAAGAAGGCGGCTTAACCGTCAATGGGGTCGTAAGGATATTTCGGCCCCCCGGTCGTTTCGCTCCGAAACTGAAGCTTCCCCCGGACGCTTTTGAGTTCGTCCTTCGTGAGCTTTGCCTTGGTCTGATCGCCCAAGCCACTACGAATACCTCGGCGCGGCAGGAGGATTTTCGGCCCCCTGCCGAGCGGGGTTTTCACCGTTGCTCAGAAGCATATAACCGGCGAGCACACGACCACCGTCGTGCCTTTGACCTGCTCGCAAGACTGAACGCAGGTCTTTGCTGGCCCGTCACCGCCGCCGACACTCATAAGCTCGCTCGGCGACAATTCCGACTCAAGCTCCCCGTCGGTCCGCTCACGTTCAACGTTCATATCGATATTGGTCATTGTCCTAGCTCCGATTAAGAGGGATCGGACCATGGGGGTGACCCGGGAACCACGGCGGACAAATCGGGATATTTCCACCGGCATCCGGGGTGAGGTCGCCACCCGAAACGAGTTCGAGCTGGTCCTCGGTCAGAACGTCGGAAGCGGTGTCTAGAGTTTTGCGCTTAAACATCCTCATCTCCTGTTGAGTGAGCAACATAATCGCTGCTCTGATTTGAGTTGCGTTGAGCGGCGTCATTGCCGTTCGCATGGCTTGTCGCACGAACGCAGCTAGGGAAGCGTGATCGAAGTCACAGGGTTTGCGGAAGCGCGGCGGAAGTGGGCGCCGTCAACCTGCTATTTAGGGCCAAAACAGGTATCGAGAGCACCGCCTCTCAGCGCCGAGCAATGTCGCATATGGGTCAGTCGCGTCGGTTTTGCATGTCGGCATGCATGTGCGGTTAGCGGTTAATCCCGGAAGTAGCGGCAAAGAGCGAGCATAGCCGGATGAGCGTCGCGATATCCGGGAGTCAATCGCGGGCTTGGCCGCGCATCTCGCGGAGCCTGTCATCGGGCGGCGCTTCGCGCCGACCCGTTGGCTCATGCGGGCTTCTGTAACGGGCCTCGATTAGTCAATCCCTTTTTGCGTTATCCACTCGCCGGGCACTTGCTTCTGTACGGGATCGGCGCGGGGCCGTCACCTGATGGGGTTCATGAGAGGAGCAGGTCGGCCAATCTACGGAAGCGTGATCACATCATTCGATGTGTCGACAACCCGCATGGCGGCCTGACCTGATCCGCCGTCCCGGCGAAGGGACTTCGCTTCGGGGAGAGCCTGGTGTCGTGACCCGCCCGAAAACCGTTTGTCCTTCCTCTAGGCGGCTGCTGGCTTGGCAGCCGGATTGAACGGCACATTATCCTTCAGCATGCGAAGCATGATCACGGCGAGCTTGCGCGCCAGCGCCACCTTGGCCTTGTTCATACCGGCGCGCCGAGCGATCCGCATTGCCCAGCTCTTGAGCGCCGAGCAGCCCTTGATCGGCTTCGTCAGCATGATGTGGGCGGCCTCGTAAAGCGCCTCGCGCGCGGAGGCGTCACCGAGCTTGCTGATGCGACCGGTGTAGTCGGTCTCGCCGGACTGATACTTCTTCGGCGTTAATCCGAAATGCGGACCTGCCTGCTTCGATGACGTGAAACGGGCGGGATCATCGATCGCGCAGGCAAACGTCAGCGAAATGATCGGTCCTACCGCCGGTGTCGACATCAAGAGCCTGGCTTGGGCATGAAGACGCGACATCGCCCGCACGCGCTTCTCAAAGCCGTTGAGTTCTGCAAGCAGAACGGCCCGTGCCCGAAGCAGCGCTTCTGCGATCGTTTGAAGGTTCGGATGGCCCTCTACCAGCGTTCCGATGCGCCCGGCGAAGTTTGTCGGCGTGATCTTGCCGACCTTCAGCCCGAAGCCGCGCAAGATCCCGCGCAGGCTGTTCTCGATGTCCAGGAGCTTGCTCTGCACCAGCTTGCGCGCCGTAAGCATCGCACGGATCTCCTGTGCCGCAATCGACTTGCAGTGCACCGGCCGGAACCAGCCCAGCCGCATCAGCTGCGCGATACCGCGCGCATCATTGCGGTCTGACTTCACCGGCATCGCCTCGAATGCCTTGTGGACGTGCCGCGTCTCCAGCAACTCAACCGCCAACCCCGCTTTCCGCATTGCCGCAAAAAGCCATTGCGACAGGGGGCCACTTCCAATCCAATCCGGCTCAGTTCATAGCCGAGCGACCCGAGCCAGCCGATCAACGCATCCGGCTCACTGGCCACCTTGCCTTCCCGGACAATTTTGCCGCTGGCTTCCACAACACACACGCTCGAGTATTCCAATGACACGTCGATTCCGGCATAATGCTCCATGGTCGTCTCTCCTTGATGCTTGGAGCGAGGTCCATCCTCAACTCCGCAACACCATCCATGTGAGGGACGACCGCCCGCCTTCCAAGCAAGCCGCGCCAAGCGCGCCATCAATAGCGCCGTAGCGAGCGCGGCTTGCTTGGAAGGCCTCGCCGCCCGTTACCCCATCTACACCACCAAGTCTGCAAACTGACTTTGCCCGGACGGGCAAATCAGTGTCCAGTCCCCTTCGCAAAAATATTCCCATTCCCATTTGACCCAAATCACCTGCATATCTTTCGCATCCCGGCCCAACACAGAGGGGCGCTTCGCGATCGTCACGAACGTAGGGCAGGGGATGCGATGGACGCAGGCGGCGCCAAAGACGAGAGCGCTGGCTTGCGGACGGCGAAGTCGTGTGGTCCTGACGCCCCGACGCTGGCGTCAAGTTGGCGGAAAACAATTTCCGCTGGCGACGGTGGCAAGAAAGCCCGGTCACCGAGGAGAGCGCGGAGGAAACCGTTAAAACCATCGCGTGCGGGAATGCCGGGTGATCCCGGTGCGACCGTGGTGACTAACGCGCGTGCTTACTACTCTACACGCGCGGCTGCGGGTGCATCGGGCACCCGGCATTCCCCACGCCCTCCGGGGTGGAGAATTCTTGCACAACTCGGGCGCTATCGGCGCCGCGGGAATGTAGAGGCGTATCTTGCCGTCATTGCGACCCGTTGGCTCGCAATGACGATCTCAAAACACCTGCGCCGTGGCTGTTTGAAAATCGAATCGGGAAGCCGGCCTCAGTCCTTGAAAAAATCGACGATCGAGATGGCTTCGAGGACGTCCGGTTCGGTCGGCGGCACGTAGGTCATGCCGGCGCTCTTCGCCATGGCGGCGAGTTCGCCCTTGGCGATGAGATCGGCGATGGCCGCATCGACCGCCTCGATCAGCGGCCGCTCGGTGCCGAGGCCGACATAGCCCATGTTGAAGCCGATCTTGTGGAAGTAACCGCTGGCCTTGAGTTTTGTGTCCGGGTGCTTGTCGCGATAGTCGTCGAACCGGCGCAGTTCGGTCAGCATGGCGTCGATGTCGCCGCTTTCCATGCGGGGGAACAATTCGCTGTGTCCGGGGATGAAATGGGTGACCTGGTTGACGTATTTGCCGGCACCATAGCGCATCAGAATGGCGTCGGAGAGCGTCGATTGATTGACGCCGAGCCGCAAGCCCGCAAGATCGGCGAGGCTCGAAATCGATTTATCGGCGACCGATCCGCTCAGGATGACGGTGAGCGGTGCGAAGTGATACGGCTTGGTCGGCACCAGTTCACCGAGCGTGACGCGGCGGCGGCGATCGTCAGGCTTTGCGCCCTCGAAGCCGGGCAGGCGCGCGGTTTCGACAGCGGGTCGGCCCAGGGCGACGCGGAACAGCGGGTAGCCGCCGATGAGCTGGCAGCGACCGTCCGACAGCAATGCGTTGGCCTGCAAGGTGAGGCTGCTGTCAGCGTCGATGCCGGTTTCGAACCACTGGACGGAGAGCGCGCGGCCGAGACGCTTGGCGACGGCTTCGGCCACGGCGAGGTCGAACCCGCCGGCCTCCTTGCCCTCATGGAAAGAGTAAGGCGGAATATTCTCGTTCAGGCAAACGCGAAGCGTCTCCTCCGCCGCGGCGGCCGGCTTCGCGGATGCCGTCAGCGTCAGAATCAATGCAGCACTGGCGAGTGCCGCCGCCGATCTGGCCTTCATGAGATCCCTTTCACGGCTTTCCGCCGGTTAATACGTAAGCCCAGAGGTTGTCGATGTCCTCCGGCTTCAAGAGGTCGCCCCATGGCGGCATGCGATTGTTCTTGCCGTGGGTTACCGAATTCACGAAGCGCGCCTTGTCGTCATGCGGAAATTGGCGCAGATCGAACGCCACCGTGCCGGACGTAACCATGTTGATGCCATGACAATGCAGACAATTGGTGCCGTAGAGCGCCTTTCCCTTGCTCGCCTGCGCCGGATCGTTTGCAGCTTGTGGCGCCGCTGCCGTCGGCGACACGTCAGCGGCGAAGCTTGAAGTTGTGACTACAAATAGCGCGGCAACGAACAGCGCGGCGAACGCGGACATCCAAAGCCCGAACGTCCAAAACCCGATCCTGGCATTCATCGATGGCATTCCCGAAAGCATGGAGACGACACGAAGAGGGGGCCGCCACGCCGGCGGCCCCCTCAGTTCAGCAAACCGCCGATTACTTCATCAGCTTGAAGGCCCAGAGCGAGCCGCCGGGCGGAATCGAAGCCATCCGCTCGTCGCCGGAGAACAGCGAATACACGCCGCCGACGCCGACCGACACGGCGACATATTGCTCGCCATCCTGTTCCCAGGTGATCGGCTGGCCTTCGATGCCGGATCCGGTCTTGAACGACCACAGCTTCTTGCCGTTCTCGGCATCAAACGCCTCGAATTCGCCGGTCAGCTGGCCCGAGAACACCACCCCACCGCCGGTCGACAACACGCCCGAGAACCGCGGAAGATCGCTCGGCGCTTCCCACTTGGCCTTGCCCGTCATCGGATCGACGGCTTTCAGATAGCCGCGCGGACCTTCGGGGTAGGCCCAACCAAGGGTCAGATCCATGCCGAGAAACCATTCGCCTTCCTTGTATTCGGCCGGCACGGCCTTGTAGTGGCCGCCGAAGTTGAGCGTGTTGTAATAGGCAAGGCCGGTCTTCGGGTCGAACGAGCCCGGTTCCCAGTTCTTGCCGCCAAGGATCGACGGCCACACGTCAACCTTTTCGCCGGCGCGCGCCTTGGTCGAGATATCGGTTTCGATCGGCCGACCGGTGGTCATGTCGATGCCCGAAGCCCAGTTCACCTTCACGTAGGGATTGGCGGCGATCAATTTGCCGTTGGTCCGGTCGAGCACATAAATGAAGCCGTTGCGGTTGGCGTCGATCAGCACCTTGGTCGGCTTGCCCTTGACCTCGATCGTCGACAGGATCATTTCGGCGACGCTGTCATAGTCGAACGGATTGTTGGGCGAGAACTGATAGTGCCACTTGATATTGCCGGTCTTCGGATCGAGCGCGAGAACCGAGCAGGTGTAGAGATTGTCGCCCTTGCGCCCGGCGGCGTTGAACGGTCCGGGGTTGCCGATACCCCAATAGACGGTGTGGAGTTCCGGATCGAACGAGCCGGTAATCCAGGTCGATCCGCCGCCGGTCTTGGCGGTATCCCCAGGCCAGGTGTCGCCGCCCTTTTCATTGGCCAGCGGCACCGTGTAGGTGCGCCAGAGATGCTTGCCGTCGGCCGGATCCCAGCCGTCGATGAAGTCGCGGGTACCAAACTCGGCGCCGGAGATGCCCGTCATGATGACGCCGTCGGCGATCTGCGGGGCGCCGGTCATGGTGTAGCCGGCCTTCATTTCGGCGACGTCGGATTTCCACAATTGCTTGCCGGTCTTGGCGTCGAGCGCGACCAGCTTCGCATCGAGTGTGCCGCGGATGATCTTGCCTTCATACAGCGCCGCACCGCGGTTGATGATACCGCAGCAGACGACGCGCGGCGTCTCCGGCGGATACTCGACCTTGGTTTTCCAGAGCTGCTTGCCGGTCTTGGCGTCGACCGCGATCGTGGCGCTGTTGGTCGTGACATACAGCACGCCCTTATAGACCAGCGGCTGCGATTCCTCGGATCGGCTGTCGTCATAGCTGAGGTTCCAGGCCGGAGCCAGATGCTTGACGTTTGCGGCATTGATCTTGGCCAGCGGGCTGTAGCGCTGCTGTCCATAGTCCATGCCGTAATTGAGTACGTAGCTTGGGTCGCTCTTGGATAATTCTTGTGCCGTTTGCGCATGTGCGGCTGTTGCCAGACATGCGGCTACCCCGACCGTGATTAGTCGCTTCATCCCTGTCCTCCCTTGGCCCATGCCCTTGATGGGCATGGCTCCTGCCCTTTGCGGGCATTACTCCTGCCCGTGATGGGCAAGAATCACTGTAGCCAAGTTTAATTCGGCTGACCAGTCAGGGGGGTACTCGTGGTTATTGGAATAAATTCCCTTGTGCGAATGCGAACGAGACCACTCGCCGGCCAAGTTTCCGACGATGCCAGGGCGGTTGGGGAGGCTGGCGATCACGCGGTCGCTCTGGTATGGAGCTTCCAGGCGCCCGCGGCCATCCGCGGGGCTTCGGTCCCGTAGCTCAGCCGGATAGAGCGACGGTTTCCTAAACCGTAGGTCGCATGTTCGAGTCATGCCGGGATCGCCAACATTTCAATGGCATTTTGTGAAGTGAAGCCTT
Organism: uncultured Pseudomonadota bacterium; assembly: GCA_963729395.1. Classification (GTDB taxonomy): domain Bacteria; phylum Pseudomonadota; class Alphaproteobacteria; order Rhizobiales; family Xanthobacteraceae; genus Bradyrhizobium. The sequence continues at coordinate 14,431 of CAVSOS010000060.1, forward strand.
TGGCTCATGCGCAATCAGCGTTCGATCCGGATCATCTGACCGCGACGCAGGCGGCGTCCGACATTTGCGCCGGCAAATATACCAGTGTGGAACTGGTCACGGCCGCACTGACGCGGGCAAAGGCTCGCTCCGAGCTGAATGCATTCATTATGCTGGATGAGGAGGGAGCCTTGGAGGCGGCCCGCGCCTGCGACGCCGCACGCGCGCGGGGTGAGCCCTGCAAACCGCTGGGCGGCGTGCCGATCGCCGTCAAGGACAACATCGAAGTTGCCGGGCTGCCCGCCACGGCCGGGACGCCCGCCCTCAAGGGCTATATCCCTGCCGAGGATGCTCCCGTGGTGGCGAAACTGCGCGCAGCCGGTGCCATCATCATCGGCAAAACCAACATGCACGAACTGGCCTTCGGCATTTCCGGCTACAACATGGCATTCAAGACCGGCGCCGAATTCGGCGTCCGCAACGCTTACGATACGGCGAAGATTGCCGGCGGGTCTTCATCGGGCAACGCCGCGGCGATCGCTGCGCGCATCATTCCGGCGGCGATCGGGACGGATACCGGTGGATCGGTGCGTGTTCCCTGCGCGCTCAACGGCGGCGCGTCGCTGCGGCCTACCGTCGGACGTTATCCGCAGGCCGGCATCGCTCCGATTTCCCACACCCGCGATACGGCGGGGGCCATGGCGGGATCGATTGCCGATGTCGTGCTGCTCGATCGCATCATCTCCGACCAATCGCCGATCGAGGCCGCCGACTTGAAAGGCGTGCGGCTCGGCGTCGTCGCCGCGACGATGGCGAACCTCGATCGCGACACCGCGGCGGCGATCGCCGCAGCGCATGAGAAATTGAAAGCCGCCGGCGCGACGATCGTCGACGTCGAAATGCCTGACCTGATGGAGCTGAACGGACAGGTTGGTTTTCCGGTCGCGCTATACGAGGCCTATGACGATATGGTCGCCTATCTCAAACGCGGCGCGAAAATATCGATCGAGGAGTTGGCAAGGGACATCGCGAGTCCCGACGTCAAGGGGACCTATGAGGGCCTGGTGATTCCACGCAAACTGCCGGGCCCGGACAATACGGTCGTGGATGCGAAGCCGGCTTATGAGGCGGCGATCAAGACCGCGCGCCCGGCCCTGCAACAGCTTTATCGCGACACCTTTGCGAACAACCGTCTCGACGCGATCGTATTTCCCACCGTGCCGAAGGTGGCGATCGCTTCCAATTCCGACTCAAGCGATCTGTCGAATTTCGTCGTGTACATTCAGAACACCGACCCCGGCAGCAATGCCGGCATCCCTGGTCTTCAGATCCCGATTGCATTGGGTGCAACCAGCGCATTGCCAGTCGGCATGGAACTGGACGGTCCGGCCGGCAGCGATCGCCGGCTGCTTTCGATCGGCCTCGCACTGGAAGAGCTATTCGGACGAATTCCGCCGCCGGCCGAACTTTAGCAGCCGGGACGTGCAACCCTGTAATGAATAGCGGCCGGTGCGATGAAAGTTGTCAGCCCGCAAAAGCTGGAGATCGCGGTCGGGAAGGCGGCAACGGTCTCCGCGCTTCTGATCCGCCCCACCCCGGCGCGCGCCTGTTTTGCGTTTGCCCATGGGGCAGGTGCGGGGATGACCCATTCCTTCATGGAGAAGGTCGCAGCGGGTCTTGGCGAACGCGGCGTGGCGACGTTGCGCTATCAATTTCCGTATATGGAAAAGTCGAGCCGTCGGCCTGACCCGCCGGCGCTGGCGCATGCCACCGTGCGAGCCGCGGTGGCGGAAGCCGGCCGATGCTGCCCGGGCCTCATCCTGATTGCGGGCGGTAAATCGTTCGGCGGCCGCATGACATCGCAGGCGCAAGCGCTTGAGCCGCTGGCCGGAGTCCATGGATTAGCCTTCCTGGGCTTTCCGCTGCATCCGGCGGGCAAGCCGTCTGCTGATCGGGCGAAGCATCTGTCCGATGTGCATGTTCCGATGCTGTTCGTGCAAGGCACCCGCGATAATCTGGCTGAGGTGAAGCTGCTCGAACCCGTCGTTAAAAGCCTCGGGCCGTCGGCGTCGCTGCATTGGGTGGCGGAGGCCGATCATTCCTTCCATGTGCTCGCGCGCTCGGGGCGCAATGACGAAGCGGTGATGCGTGAAATTCTGGACACAGTTGCAGGCTGGATCGAAGCGATCGAGGCGAAGGGTGCAGCATCCTGAATTCGTGATTGATTCTGATGCTTTCATCGGCCCCTTGACGTGATAGCTAAAGCCTCCGACCCCGGGCATGATCGCCCGCGGATAATCCAGGAACCTCAATTGTCTCCCAAATCCATCGAAGAACCCGCGCGGACAAATTCCGCTCTATGGCGAATATGAAATCGCCGTGCTCGGCGGCGGGCCGGCCGGGATCGCGGCAGCCGTGGCGGCTGCGCGAGGCGGGCGGCGCACGCTGCTGATCGAGCGCTATGGCTTCCTCGGCGGCATGGGCACGGCGGCGGGCGTGACCAATTTCTGCGGGCTGCACGCCAATGTTCACGGCGAGATGCATCGGGTGGTGCAGGGCATCGCGTCCGACCTGCTTGGGCGCATCGACCGGCTCGGCGGGCTCAACGCGCCGCATCTGATCCTCGGCAAGATCCTGGCGCAGGCCTATGACACCGCGGCCTACAAGATCGCGGCCGACGATCTGCTCTTGCCGCCCACAAGGTCGATATTCTGTTTCACGCGCTCGGCGCCGGCGTGGTGATGCACGACGAGAAGCCGCATCCACGCGCTGATGGTCGAGACCAAGGCCGGCCGCCAGGCGATCAGCCGCCGACATCTTCATCGATTGTTCCGGCGATGGCGATCTCGCGGCCTGGGCCGGCGCGCGCTATCGAGGTCGGCGACAATGCACGGCACATGCTGTATCCGTCGATGATGTTCCGCCTCAACGGCATCGATCCCGAGAAGGCCGGCGACGCCTGGCGGACCATTCCGGCGCTGATGGAAAAGGCCGAAGCGAGCGGCACGCATCACTTTCCGCGCAAGGCCGCGATCGTGCGGCCGCAGCGCTCGCCCATCGAATGGCGGGTGAATTTCACCCAGCTGGCGCGCGAGGATGGCGCCGCGATCAACGGGCTTGAGCCCGACGATCTCACACGCGGCGAGATCGAGGGCCGCCGCCAGGCGGTCGACGTCGTTCGAATTCCTGCGCACCGTGCCGGGGTTCGAGAAATCCTACATCGTCGACCTGCCGCCGCAGCTCGGCATCCGCGAAACCCGGCGCATCGTCGGCGGCTATATGCTCTCGGGCGAGGACGTGCTCGGCTGCGCCTCGTTCGACGACTCCATCGGCGTCAACGGCTGGCCGATGGAATCCCATGTCGCGGGCGACGTGATCTTCAGATTCCCGCCGATCCCGGAGTCGCGCGGCTTCAACGAATTGCCGTATCGCATGCTGGTTCCCGCAAGGCCTCGACAATCTGCTGGTGGCCGGGCGCTGCGCCTCGATGACCCATGATGGCCAGTCGGCGGCGCGCGTCTCCGGCGCCTGCTTTGCGATGGGCGAGGCCGCCGGCGTCGCCGCGGCGCTGGCGCTCGGCGGCAATACCATGCCGCGCGATATCGCGGTCGACAAATTGCAGGAGCAATTGAAGCAGCAGGGGGCCTTTATCGGGCGGGATCAGGCGGTGCCGGAGGGGCTTATGAATTGCGTGCCGTCTCTCGAGCGAAAGCGAGGACATGCGTGCAGCACTGGGATCGACGCCGGAGCTTCGCAGAACCTGTCATGGGCGGGCATGTCGCGCGACGCGTTGGCGTAATGCGGAGGAAACTGGATGACGTTTGCTCGCCGCTGGCAGCCTGCTGGCTGCATCGCCGGCGGCTGGAGCGCGCGAGCCGACGAACTGCTGAAGGCGAAGGTCGGCGTGCTCCGGCTGTCGTCGTCGGCGCCGGTGTTCATCGCGCAGGACAAGGGTTATTTCCGCGATGCCGGCCTCGATATCGAGCTGAAATTCTTCGATGCCGCGCAGCCGATCGCGGTCGCGACCACCTCGGGCGATATCGATTTCGGCATCACCGCCTTCACCGCGGGGCTCTACAACCTCGCCGGCAAGGGCACGCTGAAGGTGATCGGCGGCATGAGCCGCGAAAAGGCGGGCTATCCGCTGATCGGCTATTTCGCCAGCAACAACGCCTATGCCGCGGGTCTCAAGACGCCCAAGCGATCTCGCCGGCAAGCGCGTCGCGGTGACGCAGATCGGCTCGAGCTTTCATTATTCGCTCGGCCTGCTCGCCGACAAATACGGCTTCAAGCTCGCCGACGTGAAGGTGCTGCCGCTGCAGTCGCTGTCGAATGCCGCCGCGGCGCTGAAAGGCGAAACCGTCGATGCCGCGCTGCTGCCGGTCTCGACCGCGCGCAAGCTGATCGACGATGGCGGTGCGAAACTATTGGGCTGGGTCGGCGACGAGACGCCGTGGCAATTGGGGGCGGTGTTCGCCTCGACCAAAACTTTGGCCAACAAGCCGCTGGTGACAAAACTTCTGGCCGCGCTGGTTCGCGCCGACCGCGAATATCACGACGTGATTCTCGCCGCCGTCACCGACGGCAAGGCGCCGATCAACGAAAACACCAAGCCGCTGCTGGAGATCATCGCGAAATACACCAACCTGCCGGTCGAACAGGTGGTCGGCAACTGCGCCTATATCGATCCCGACGGCAAGCTCGACGTCAAGAATGTCGCAACCAGATCGAATGGCTGCAGGACAGGGTTTGTCGACAAGGGATTTCGGTCGATGCGATCATCGCCAGGGACTATGTGAAGCCGGATTGATGTGAGTGCCAATTGCGGCCATCATTCCGGGACGATGCGAAGCATCGAATCGATTGCAATTCCATCGGGACTGACCGGGTCGGTCTCGACCATCCCGGAATGACGTAATAACGAACACCCATGGACCTGATCGCCGACCATATCAGCCACCGCTTCGGCACGCTCGAGGTGCTCGACGACGTGTCGTTCACGGTCGGCGCCGGCGAGGTGGTCGCGATTGTCGGGCCCTCCGGTTGCGGCAAGAGCACGCTATTGTCGATCTCGGCGGGCTGCTGCAGCCCAAGCGCGGGCGCGGCGGAATTGCGCGGTGCGCCGCCGCCGGCCAGCCTCAATCCGCTGACCTTCGTGTTTCAGGATTTTGCGCTGCTGCCCTGGTGCACGGTGGAGGCAGAATGTCGAATTTCCGCTGCATACATACCGGGCTTGACGGTCAGCCGAGCGGCGCGCGATCGTCGACGATGCCTTGCGCCGCACCGGCCTCTCCGATTTTCGCGGCACCTATCCCAAGCAATTGTCCGGCGGCATGCGCCAGCGCGTCGGCATCGCCCGCGCGCTGGCGGTGCGGCCCGCGATCCTGCTGATGGACGAGCCGCTGTCGGCGCTGGATTCGCAGACCCGCGAATTGCTGATGGAGGATTTTGTCCGGCTGCTCGCCGACGGCGCGATGGGCGCGGTCTATGTCACGCATAATCTGGAGGAAGCGGTGCGGCTCGCCGACCGCATCGTCGTGCTGTCGCGGCGGCCCGGCCGCGTCCGTGAGGTCGTCACCATCCCGCTGACGCGCGCCGAGCGCGGCGACATCCGGGCGCGCGGAAAGCTGCTCGCGCTGCAGAACGAGCTGTGGTCGCTGATCCGCGAGGAGGCGATCGATGCCGAGCGCGAGGTCCAGCATGCTTGACCGCGTCGAAGATCAGGCGCGCGCTCGCCGCCGAACCGACGCGAGGCCGAACCGCGGCCGGTCGCGTTTCGCGGCGCGGGCTTTGCGCCCGAGAGCGGGCCGCTATGCGGGCTGGATTGCGCTGGCGCTGGTGATCGTGCTCTGGCAGGCGGCCGGCAGCGCCGCGCTGGTCAATCCGCTGTTTCTGCCGACGCCCGTCTGCGATCGCGCGCGCGATCTAGCAGCTCGCGGTTTCAGCGGCGCGCTCTGGCAGCATCTTTCCTATTCGATTATGCGCATCGGCACCGGGTGGATTCTCGGGACCGATCGCCGGCATCATCGTCGGTTTTGCGCATCGGTCTCTCGAGTCTCGCGCGCGGCGTCGGCATCACCTTCATCTCGGCGCTGTTTCCGATCCCGAAGATCGCGCTGCTGCCGCTGCTGATCCTGTGGCTCGGGATCGGCGAGGAGCCGAAGATCGCCACCATCGCGCTCGGGGTGTTCTTTTCCACCGCGATCTCGGTCTATAGCGGCGTCGATGCGGTGCCGCGCAATTTGATCCGGATGGCGCAGAGTTTCAACGTGCCGTTTCACGCCATCGTGCGCAGGGTGATCTGGCCGGGCGCGTTGCCGTCGATCCTCGCCGGCTTCCGCATCACCGCCTCGATCGCGCTGCTGTTGGTGGTGAGCGCCGAGATGATCGGCGCCGAATACGGCATCGGCGCCTTCGTGCTGCAGGCCGGCAATCTGATGCAGACCGATCAGCTGCTGGCCGGCGTCGTCATCCTGTCGCTGTTCGGGCTCGCGGTCGGGCGGCTGATCAACTGGCTGGAGACGCGGCTGTTGCACTGGCGGTGAGTCGGCTGCCTGTCATTCGCGGGGAGCGATAGCGAAGCGATACGCAACCCGGATTCTCGAGAGCGCTACTGGATTGCTATCGCATCCGACTCCCGCAATGACGGAGTGCTAAGGCTGCAGTCGGGCGCCCTCACGCATTGCCGCGGTCTTCGCGGAACAGATCGAGCTTCTGCTGCACCGGGCGGTCCGAGAAACTGAACAGCACGGAATCCGCGTCGGCCTCGTGGGTGACCCACTGCCAGCTCGGCACCACGAACAGGTCGCGCGGACCCCATTCGAAGGTCTGCTCGCCGATCCGCGAACGCCCCTTGCCTTCGATCGCCGCGAACACCGTCGCGTCGGTCGAACGATAACGCGCGGTCTTGAAGCCCTTCGGCAGCAACTGGATGAAGGTGCCGATGGTCGGCATCGCAAAATCGCCGGTCTCGGGATTGGAGAATTTCAGTTTCAGCCCGTGGCAGGCGTCCCATTCGTCGCGCAGCTTGGCCTGCTCCAGCGCCTCGCGGGTGTAGGAATAGGGATAGTTGAAGATCGGCGAGGTCTTCGATTTGCGCTTCTCGTCGACCGGCAGCAGATTGTGGCCGTAACGCGCAAAACTGTCGCCGGCGGGACGGGTGATCTTCTGCTGGTCTTCCTTCGCGATCCTTCCGCGAAGGAAGCATCGAAGAACTGCACCATCGGAATATCGAGCCCGTCCAGCCAGAACATCGGCTCGGAGGTTTCGTTGGAATGGTCGTGCCAGGTCATCGACGGCGTGATGACGAAATCGCCGGGCTCCATCGCGGTGCGCTCGCCGTCGACCGCGGTAAAGGCGCCCTTGCCTTCGAGCACGAAACGCAGCGCCGACTGGCTGTGCCGGTGCGCCGGCGCGACATCGCCCGGGATCACCATCTGCACGCCGGCAAACAGCGAGGTCGTGACTTTCGACTGGCCGCGCAGCCCCGGATTTTCCAGCACCAGCACCCGCCGCTCGGCTTCCTTGGCGGTGATCAGCTTGCCGGCTTCGGTCATGTAGTCGCGGATGGCGTCGAATTTCCACAGATGCGGCCGGCAGGCGCTCTTCGGCTCCGGCGTGACCAGGTCGCCCATCACGTTCCACAGCGCGGAAAGATTTTCGCCGTCGATCTTCTGGTAGAACGCCTCGCGTTCCGGCGTCTTCGTACGGCTTCCATGGCGAGCCTCCCGTGGTTCTTGTTGGTTCGCTAGATTGACAGCATACTTACAATATGGCTAGCGTCAATCACGGCAGGCAAAAGCCGACGATAAAATTCGAGGGAGGCTTCCGATGAAGCTGCACGGCTATTTCCGCAGCAGCGCGTCCTACCGGGTCAGAATTGCGTTGAACCTGAAGGGGTTAAGCGCGCGAACACCTGCCGCACCATCTGCGCAAGGGCGAGCAGCGCGACCCCGCCTATCTCGCGATCAACCCGCAGGGGCTGGTGCCGACGCTTGCAGGACGATCGCGGCGCGGTCCTCACCCAGTCGCTCGCCATCATCGAATGGCTGGACGAGACCCACCCCGAGCCGCCGCTGTTGCCGAAGGATCCGCTGCGCCGCGCCCAGGTTCGCGCCTTCGCGCAGGTGATGGCCTGCGACACCCATCCGGTGCAGAATCTGAAGGTGCTGGCGCGGCTGCGCGAACTCGGTCTGCCCGAGGAGCAGGTGACGGGCTGGGCGGCGTGGGCCAACCGCGAGGGGCTCGTCGGCCTGCGAAACGCTGATCGCCGACGAACCCGGTCCGTTCTGCTTCGGCGACGCGCCGACCCTCGCCGATCTCTGCCTGGTGCCGCAACTGGCCAATGCGCGGCGCTTCGGCGTCGATCTCGCCGCCTTTCCGCGCCTGCTGAAGGCCGAAGCGGCGGCGAAAAACCTCAAGGCGTTCGCCGACGCCGCACCGGAGCGACAGCCCGATGCCGAGTAAGCCCGCCCCGTCACCATGGACGCGGTCTACACCGCGCCGGGCTATCTGTTTCGCCGGATGCAGCAGATCGCGGTCGCGATGTTCATGGAGGAATGCAGGGCCTTCGACCTGACGCCGGTGCAATATGCCGCCCTGGTCGCGATCCGCACCCATCCCGGCATCGACGCGACGCGGCTCTCCGCGGTGATCGCCTTCGACCGCTCGACGCTCGGCAGCGTGATCGAGCGGCTGGAGGCCAAGGGCCATGTCGAGCGAAAGCCGTCGCGCGAGGACAAGCGCGTCAAGCTGCTGCATCTGACCAAATCCGGCGCCGGCGTGCTGCGCGACATCATGCCGTCGGTCGATCGCGCGCAGGCGCGGATGCTGCAGCCGTTGAAGCCCGCCGACCGCAAGACGCTGCTGGCGCTGCTGGCGCAACTGGTCGATCTCAACAACGAGGCGTCGCGGGTGCCGCTGCGCGCCGAGGACGCGCTCGAACATCTCGGGAAGGCGGGCTGATGGCATCGATGCGAGCGCACGGCCGGTCCTGATCGCGGGCGGCGGCATCGGCGGCCTCGCCGCGGCGCTGGGGCTGGCGCAAAAGGGCATTGCGCTCGATCCTGCTCGAAAAAGCCGCGACGCTTGGCGAGATCGGCGCCGGCATCCAGCTCGGGCCCAACGCCTTCCATGCCTTCGACTATCTCGGCGTCGGCGAGGCCGCGCGCGGCATGGCGGTCTATGTCGACCAGATGCGGCTGATGGATGCGCTCACGGCCGAGGAGATCTGCCATGTCGATCTGGGCGATGCCTTCCGCGCGCGTTTCGGCAACCCCTACGCGGTGGTGCATCGCGGCGATCTGCACGGCGTGTTCCTGAAAGCCTGCCGGGACAAGCGATTTGATCGAGCTGCGCGTCAGCTCCGAAGTACGTAGGCTACGATCAGGACGGCTCGTCGGTGACGGCGCGGCTTGCCTCCGGCGAGCGCGTCACCGGCTCGCTGTCTGATCGGCGCCGACGGGCTGTGGTCGAATGTCCGCAAACAGGTCACCGGCGACGGCCCGCCGCGGGTTTCCGGCCACACCACCTATCGTTCGGTGATTCCGACCGAACAGATGCCGGAAGATCTGCGCTGGAACGCGGCGACGCTATGGGCCGGCCCGAAATGCCACCTCGTGCATTATCCGCTGTCGGGCTGGAAGGTGTTCAACCTCGTCGTCACCTATCACAACGACGCGCCGGAGCCGGTGGCCGGCCAAGCCGGTGTCCGAAGACGAAGTCATGAAGGGCTTTGCGCATGTCCATCGAGCGTGCGCAGAACATCATCCGCCACGGCAAGAACTGGAAGCTCTGGGTGCTGTGCGACCGCGATCCGACCGAGCGCTGGGTCGACGGCCGCGTCGCGCTGCTCGGCGACGCCGCGCACCCGATGCTGCAATATTTCGCGCAAGGCGCCTGTCAGGCGATGGAGGACGCGGTGTGCCTGTCGCACATGCTGGGCAGCCATCCCGGACGATCACGCCACCGCGCTGGAGAAATACCGCGCGCAGCGCTTCCCGCGCACCGCGCGCGTGCAACTGCTATCCCGCGCCATCGGCGAGCACATCTACCATCCCGCCGGCGAACACGCCCGGCTCCGCAACGCCATCATGGGCGCGAAGACGTCGGAGGATTATTACAAGCGATCTCGCCTGGCTCTATGGCGGGACGGGGCTGGAGGGGTAGGATAGAACGTCATCCGTGCGTCCCGGCAGCGAGTGAGCCGGGATCCATAACCACCGGCGAGTATCGATTCGGCATGCGCATCCGAGTCGGCCATCGCCAACTGCTCAACGTCAGTGCGATATCGGGTACCCGCGTTCGAGTGGCGCATCCCGGAATGACGACAAGTCGTTGAGCTCCTAAACCCGCAGCAACGCCTGCCGGTCGATCTTGCCGGTGCCGGTCTTCGGCAATTCGTCGATGAAGCTCACCTCGCGCGGATATTTGTAAGGCAGCAGTTTTGCCTTCACGAAATCCTGCAGCATTTTTGTCGCGTCGCCCTCGTCGAACGCGCTGGCTGTTCATCACGACGACGCCTTCAGCGTCATGCGCCGGTCCGGCAATTCGGCGGCGAACACCGCGCATTCGCGCACTCGCGGGTGCTCGGCGAGGCACAGCTCGACCTCGAGCGGATAGACCCATTGGCCGGAGATCTTGATCAGGTCGTCGGCGCGGCCGCGGAAGAAATGAAAGCCGTCGCGCATCGCGCACGAAACGGTCGCCGGTGTAGATCCAGCCGCCCTCGCGGATGGTCTCGGCGGACTTGTCCGGCCGGTTCCAGTACAGCGGCGTGTTGGAATCGCCGCGCACCCACAGGATGCCTTCCTCGTTGTCGCCGACCTCGCGGCCGTCACTGTCTTTTCAGCGCGATTTCATAGCCGGGCACGCGAAGCCCGGCGGCGCCGAGCTTTTTCTTGTCCGGCCGGTTGGAGAGATAGATGTGCAGCACTTCCGTGGAGCCGAGCCCCTCGACGATCTCCAGACCCGGTCAGCGCCTTCCAGCCGTTGAAGACCTCGGCGGAAAGCACCTCGGCGGCGGACAGCGCCATGCGCAGCGAGGAAAAATCGGTCGTCGTCGGCGCCCTCGGCCTTGGTCAGCGACGTGTAGAGCGTCGGCAAGCCGAAGAACACGCTGGGACGATAGCGCGCGATCGCATCGAAGATCGCCTGCGGGCTTGGGCTGGCCCGGCAGCAGCAGGGTCGCGGCGCCCGCCGAGAACGGAAAGGTGATGGAATTGCCGAAGCCATAGGCGAAGAACATCTTCGGCACCGAAAAGCAGATGTCGTCAGGTTCGAGCTTCAGGACGTTCTGCGCGAAGGCCAGATCGCTATAGGCCATGTCGTGCTGCAGATGGACGATGCCCTTGGGCCGGCCGGTCGAGCCCGACGAATACATCCAGAACGCCATCTCGTTGCGATGGGTGTCGGCCTCCGGCGAGATCGGCGGGAAATCCCGGCAGCCATCGCTCCGCGACGACGATGTTCGGCACCGCCTGCTCGCTCGCCGCGCCGTTGACCACGATCAGCGTGCGCAAGGCGGTATCCTGTGCAGGCCGCGCGTCGAAGCGCGCGCAAAACTCGGCGTCGGCAACGGCAACGGTGGCGCCGGAATCCGACAGATAAAACTGCAGCAGGTCCGGCGGCGTCAGCGTGTTGATCAGCAGCGGCACGAAGCCGGCGCGAACCGCGCCGAAAAACGCCGCCGGATAGGCCGGCGTGTCGTCGAGAAACATCAGGACGCGGTCGCCGCGCTTCAGCCCGAGCGAGAGAAAGCCGTGGCCCCATCGCGAGGCTTCCGCGCAAAGCTCGGCATAGCTGCGCGTCCCCGCAGGCCCGGTCAGCGCCAGCCGGTCGCCGCGGCCCTTGCCGAGATTGTCGAACAGGATGCGGCTGGCGTTATAGGTTTGCGGAATCGCAAAGCCGATCTCGCGCGCGCCGGGGCTGTCGGCGGGAACCTGATCGACGATCTCAGGCGGCTTGGTCGAGGTCATGCCTTGCTCCCGCTTGCCGAAGCCGCCGCGACGCCTCGTAGCGCGCCATGAAGGCGGCGACATCGCGCGCAGCCGCGCATCGTCGATCCGCCCGGAGCGGGTGATGTAGCTGTAGGCGAAATCCATCAGCTCGAGCTTCATATGCTCGGGGAATTGCGCGTACCAGTCGGCGCTGGTGCGCGCCGCCGTCACCAGCTTCTTCACGATCGGCTGGCGCTCGGCCTGGTAGCGGGCGAGGGCTGCGGCGATATCGCGCTCCGCCTCCAGCGCCTTGGTCAGCGCGATCGCGTCCTCGATGGCGAGCCGCGTTCCCGATCCGATCGAGAAATGCGCCGAGTGCAGGGCGTCGCCGATCAGCACCATGTTCCTGAACGACCAGCGCTCGTTCCAGATCCACGGAAAATTGCGCCAGACCGATTTGTTCGACACCAGCGCGTGGCCGTCGAGCGTGGCGGCGAACACCTGCTCGCAGATCGCCTTGGATTCGTCGATCGTCTTGTCGGCAAAGCCATAACGCTGCCAGGTCGGCAGATCGCATTCGACCAGGAACGTGCTCATGTCAGGCGAATAGCGGTAGTGATGGGCGTTGAAGGTGCCGAGGTCGGTTTTCGACGAAGGTCTGCGACAGCGTCTCGAACCGTTTGGTGGTGCCATACCAGGCGAACTTGTTGGCCGAATAGGACAGCGAGGTGCCGAAATCGCCCTCGAAGGCGCGGCGCACCAGCGAATTCAGGCCATCGGCCGCGACGATCAGGTCGTAGCCGGCCAGCTGGTCGAGCGACGCGACCTGCGGTGTCGTAGCGCGGCGTGACGCCGACCGAAGCGGCGCGCGCCTGCAGGATCCCGAGCAGCTCGAGCCGGCCGATCGAGGAAAAGCCGACGCCGTCGATCTCGACGCTTTCGCCGCGCAGATTGAGCGTGATGTTCTTCCAGCTTTCCATCCTGGGCGCGATCGCATCGACCGTGTCGGGATCGTCGGCGCGCAGGAATTCAAGCGCCTGTTCGGAGAACACCACGCCGAAGCCCCAGGTGGCGCCGGCGGCGTTCTGCTCGAACAGGTCGATCTGCGCGTCCGGATGGCGCTTCTTCCAGAGATAGGCGAAGTAGAGGCCTCCGGGGCCTCCGCCGATGACGGCGATGCGCACGATGTCCCCTCCAGATCGACAGTATACTGTTCTATTTTACCCAGACTAGTTGCAGCCGGTCAATCGCGCCAGCGAAAAATATCCGGTGGTTTGGCAGTCCGCAGAACTTCCACGCTTTACTTTATCGCGCGGCGAACTGGCTCAGAATATCCGCGCATGCAGGTGAAAGAGAGGATGCCTGCGCGGCCAGACATTGTATGACACGGCCACCGCCGGGTGGGACGTCCCTGCAAAGCCCGCGAACATCGCCGCCGCACGCCGACCTCAGGACGAAAATCACTTCGCGGGGCCGCATCGGCCGCAGCACCAGCGCGGCCTATTACCGGCACAATCGTCGCCAACGCGCAAACCCAAAGCGCGTTGCAGCGCGTCAGCTCGCCGTTCCGTTCGATGGTGCCGCAGTTTGACGTCGAGGTCGACCGGATCAAGACACAGACCCTGCACGTCACGACCGATCAGGTGTTCTCGACACTGGCGTCGTATCTGGGCTCGACCTACGTCAACCAGTTCACCAAGTTCGGCCGCGCCTTCCAGGTCTATGCCCAGGCGGATTCGCAATTCCGCCTTTCGCTGCGGGATATTGAAAACTTGATGGTGCGCAACCAGAACGGCGACATGATTCCGCTCGGTACGCTGGCGACCATCACGCCGTCGGTCGGGCCGTCGCTGATCAGTCTGTATAATCTGTATCCGTCCTCGACCATCATCGGGCTGCCGGCGCAAGGTTACAGCTCCGGCCAATCGATGGCGCTGATGGACGAGATTGCCGCCAAAACCCTGCCGCCGGGCACCGGCTACGAGTGGACGGCGATGTCGTACCAGGAGAAGGCGGTCGGCAACCAGATCTACTATGTGTTCGGTCTTGCTCTGTTGCTGGTCTATCTGGTGCTGGCCGGGCAATATGAAAGCTGGTACGCGCCGATCTCCGTGATCCTGGCGGTGCCGCTGTCATTGCTCGGGCCGATGGCCGTACTGACGGGGCTGCGGATCGAGAACAACCTCTATACGCAAATCGGACTGATACTGCTGATCGCGCTGTCGGCCAAGAACGCCATTCTGATTGTCGAAGTCGCGCTCGAACTTCACGTTCGCGACCGCAAGCCGCTGCTGGAATCGGCGATCGAGGCGGCGCGGGCGCGGTTCCGGCCGATCCTGATGACATCGTTCGCCTTCATCCTCGGCGTGGCGCCACTGGTGGTCGCCAGCGGCGCCGGCGCCAGCGCCCGCAAGTCGATCGGCATCACGGTATTCTCGGGCATGATCGCCTCGACCTGCCTCGCGGTGCTGTTCGTCCCGACGTTCTTTGTCGTGGTGCAGCGGTTCGAGAACTGGCTCGCGGAGCGAAAGACCAAGAAAGCCGGCCCGCAGACGAGCCCGCAGGCGCCGAGCGTTACATCCTAACAGGATGGGACGGAAAGCGGGGCCCGCGAGAAGTGCGCGTTTGCCCGCTTTGCGCCTACAGCTTCACCATCCGCTTGCCGCGATTTTCGCCCGCCAGCAATCCGATCAGCGCCCTCGGCGTATTCTCAAGGCCATTGATAATGTCTTCCTGGACCTTCAGCTTGCCCGAGGCGACCCAAGATTGCAGGTCGCTCAATGCCTCGTCGCGCTGATCCATGAAGTCCATCACGATGAAGCCCTGCATGATAAGCCGCTTCACCACGATCAGGCCGGGTACGCCGCGCGGCCCGGTCGCCGACGGCACGCCGTCATATTGCGAGATCGCCCCGCAGCAGGCGATGCGGCCGCGATTGTTCATTTGCGACAGGCAGGCTTCCAGAATATCGCCGCCGACATTGTCGAAATAGACATCGATGCCTTTCGGCGCCGCGGCCTTCAGGGCCTTGAACATCGCGCCGTCCTTGTAATCGACCGCGGCATCGAAGCCGAGTTCGCGGGTCAACCACTGGCACTTGTCCTTGCCGCCGGCGATGCCGACGACATGACAGCCCTTGATCTTGGCAATCTGGCCGACGATCGATCCAACCGAGCCGGCAGCAGCCGAGACCACGACGGTCTCGCCAGCCTTCGGTTTCCCGACATCGAGCAGGCCGAAATAGGCGGTGAGACCCGCAATGCCATACACGCTCAACAAATGCGTCATCGGCTCGAGACTGCGGCATCTTGGTTAGATGCTTTGCGGGCACGGCCGCGTAGTCCTGCCAGCCGGTATCGCCGAACACGATGTCACCGGCCGCAAGGCCCGGCGCTTTCGATGACACGACCTCGGCGATGCCGCCGCCGGCCATCACCGTATTGGGCTCGACCGCCGCGCGATAGGTCGCGCCGTGCATCCAGGCGCGGTTGGCGGCATCCAGCGAGATATAGCGCACCCGCAGCAACGCCTCGCCGTCTTTTGGCTCCGGGATGGCGGCCTTGGACATCTTGAAATGCTCCGGTCCAAGCTTCCCGGCCGGCTTCTCGACCAGCAAAATCTGACGATTGACGGTGTCGTTCATGGGTCCCTCCCCGAATATTGGTTGTCGATGCCGGAGGGCGCCTAGAAAACACCCATCCGCACACCTTGTGCGCTGCCAGCGACGCTAGTCGGCGGGCGTCCATTCCACAACGGGAACAAGTGGCAAACGTGGCGATGTCCAGGGCCTGTTGTAAGGTGCCAAAGCCGAATCTCTGGTGTTGAAGGCACATCGAATGACGACTGTATCGCTGACCTTGTCACAGGTCTTCGAATTCGCGCTGAAAGCCTACCAGACAGGAAAGCTCACAGAGGCCGAACAGCTGTGTCTCAAAATCTTGTCCGCCGACCCTGATTCGGCGCCCACCCTGAATCTCCTGGCGGTCATCAACAGCGCTTCTGGCCGGAACGACGCAGCACTTTCCAACTACGATCGCGCGCTGTCGCTGCGGCCAGACTTCATCGAGGCGTTGAACAATCGCGGTGCCGTGCTGAAGGCGATGAGACGGTTCGACGAGGCGCTGGAAAGCTACGACCGCGCGCTTCGTCTGCAGCCGGAACATGTTGCGGTACTGAACAATCGTGCGGGCATGCTGCACGCCATGAAGCGGCATGACGAGGCGCTTGCGAGTTACGACCGCGCGCTTGGCCTGCGGCCGGACTATGCCGAAGCGCTCAACAATCGCGGCATCACCTTGCAGGCGCTGGGGCGACACGACGAAGCGCTCGTGAGTTACGACAAGGTGCTCGCCCTGCGGCCCGACTTCGTTGAAGCGCTGGTCAACCGCGGCATCGCGCATTATGAGCTGAAACGTTTCGGCGATGCGCTCGCGGATTACGACCGCGCCATCGCCTTGCGGCCAGATAATGCCGATGCCCTCGTCAATCGCGGAAACGCGCTTGGCAAACTGCAGCGACACGAGGACGCGCTGGCGAGCTATGATGATGCGCTCAAGCTGCAGCCGGCTCACGTCGAGGCGCACTACAATTGCGGCCTTGCCTTGCAAAAACTCGAACGGTTCGGCGAGGCGTTGGCGAGTTATGACCGAGCGTTGTCCCTGCATCCGGAGCATGCTGAGGCGATGACCGGTCGGGGCGTCACGCTGCATGATCTCAGGCAACATGACGAAGCGCTGAAGAGTTACGGCCGGGCGCTTGCATTACGACCGGATCACGTCGAGGCGCTGGTCAATCGCGGCGTTACGCTGCACGAGCTAAAGCAGTCCGCCGAGGCGCTGAACAGCTACGATCGCGCGCTTGCCATGGAGCCGAACAATGTCGAGGCGCTGACCAATCGCGGGGTCGCCTTGCATGATCTCGGACGGTACGGCGAAGCGCTGGCAAGCCATGGGCGGGCCCTTGCGGTGCAACCGGACCATGCTGTCGCGCTCAGCAATCGCGGTGTCACGCTGTACCGGCTTGGGCGACTCGACGAGGCGCTGGCGAGTTATGATCGCGCACTTGCTTTGCAGCCGGATTATGTCGATGCGCTCGTCAATCGCGGGGTCACGCTGCATGATCTGAAGCGGTTTGGCGAAGCGTTGGCGAGCTACGATCGCGCCACGGGCTTGCAGCCCGACCATGCCGACGCGCATTTTTTCGGCAGCATGTCGCGGCTTCTCACCGGCGATTTCGACCGTGGCTGGATTGAATATGAGTGGCGCCGCAAGGGTGCGTCCACGGGACCTTCAAGGCGCGATTTCCCGCAACCGCTCTGGCTTGGAGGCAAGGAGATCGCCGACAAGACCATTCTGCTTCACAGCGAGCAGGGATTTGGCGATACCATTCAATTCTGCCGCTATGCGCCGCTGGTCGCAGCACGTGGCGCCCGCGTTGTTCTGGAAGTCGAGGAGCCGCTTCAGGGCCTTTTGACCGACCTTGCCGGCAGCTCACGGGTCATAGCCAAAGGCAATCTCCTGCCTGATTTCGACTTGCAATGTCCTCTTCTCAGCCTGCCGTTGGCTTTCACGACACAGCTTGAAACGATTCCGTCCGCCATGTCCTATCTGCGCGCCCCCGATCAGGCCGTGCTGAAATGGGGCGCTCGGCTTCCGCCGAAACGTCGCCCCAGGATCGGAATAGCCTGGGCAGGCAATGCGAAACACATCAGGGATCGCGAGCGGTCGATCGATCTCAGCAACCTGCGGCCGCTCCTGGACGCCGATGCCACGTTCGTCAGCCTGCAAAAAGAGGTTCGTGCTGCCGACATGGAGCCGCTTCAAAAGAGCTCCGATATCATCCATTTCGGCCACCAGCTCGAGGGGTTTTGCGACACCGCCGCGCTGATATCGAATCTGGATCTCGTGATATCGGTTGATACCGCTATCGCCCATCTTGCGGGCGCGTTGGGAAAGCCGGTCTGGATATTGCTGACGCATGTGCCGGACTGGCGCTGGCTACTCGATCGGGACGATAGCCCGTGGTACCCGACCGCGCGCCTGTTCCGCCAGAGCAGCACCCGCGAGTGGAACAGCGTGATAACGCGTGTTCGCGATGCGTTGCTCAAATTCGTCGGAAGCAACTGACAGCGATCGAGCCAATAGCGAGGTTGGCCGCGTATTTTTGAGCCCACCCCGGGGGAGCCTGGTCAGAAAAAATCCAGGTCCTGCGCGCGCCCGCCTCGCGCGACGGTCGCGTATTCGACCGCCAGGAATAATCCGCCGGCCACATATATTTTTTGTTTTCGCGATGCGGCGAGCGTTTGGCTGATGCTGACCGCTTCCTCGATGGTGGCGGCGGTCCGAACGCTGGCGTCCGGATTGGCTTTTTGGACCGAGGCCGCGATACTCGCCGCCTTCGCGCCCTTGTGGCGCGCCGCGGTGCATATGATGGTGTCGAATGACGGCGCCAGCAAAGCGACGATCTCGTCGACCTTCTTGTCGAAGGAAATGCCGACCACGAGGATCCAGCTTGTCTGCGCCATGCATCGTCTTGAGGCTTGCGAGCGATTGGCGGATGCCGTCCGGCGTATGGCCGACATCGATGACGGTCAGCGGGTGTTGTTCGAATGACCTCGAGGCGGCCGGGCCAGCGGGCCTCGCGGAGGCCCGATCTCACGGCGGCTTCGGTTTTGGCAGCGGAGCTTCCAGGCCGCGCCCGTCGCAGCCAGAGCAGGAACAGGGCGACCGCGATGGCTGCATTGTTGAACTGGAACGCGCCCAGCAATGTCGTTTCGAGGAAGCGAAAATCATAATCCTCGAATCTGAAATCGAACCGTTGCTGTCCGGCTGCCGAGATGGATTCGTCGCCGATCCGATCTCGTCGCGGACAAACAGGGTCGTCGACTTCGCGATAGCGATTATATTCGACGATATGCGGCCGCAGGCCGCGGCAATTCTCGCCGTAGACGATGGTGCCGCCGGCGGCGCAGGCGTCGCTCTTGTCGGACACGATCAATTCCAGCGAATGGCCGAGCAATTCGACATGTTCGTAATCGACCGAGGTCACGCAGGTGCAGAGCGGCGCCGACCAGACGAACCGGGTCATAGCGGCCGCCGATGCCGGCCTCGAACACCGCGAATTCGCATTCGCTTTCCTGAAAATACAGGCAGGCCAGCGCGAACATGGCTTCAAAGGCGCCGAATTTTTCATGATGTCGCCGCGAAAGCTCGGCGATGGCGGCTTCGATCCGCGCAATTTCAGGCCGCGCCAGATCGTCATCGCCAATGGGCGCGCCATCGACCTGAAACCGCTCGTTGAAGCGAAACAGATGCGGCGAGGTGAATAATCCGGCTCGCAAGCCGATAGGCGCGGGCGATGCTGGCGCAGAACGCTGCGGTAGAGCCCTTGCCGTTGGAGCCCGTCACCACGACCGACATGCGCCGCAGCCTGGCGCGATCGACCGCGAGGCGGTCGAGCAGCTCCGCCATCCGCGCCAGACAAACGCCATCGCCGTATTTCGGAAGGTCAAACATCTAATACCCCTGCATTTCGAAGGTTTTGGGCGAGCTTGCGGCAATGCTGCGGGAATTTCACCCCGATCGATCCAGCAACCCCATGGCGGAAAACGTGTGGTGCCAGATTTTCAGAATCAGGTCGCCGCGATCCGGATTCCTCCAACAGCCGGATCGAGGGATTGGAATTCACCTCGATGACCCGCATGGCATCCGGATCGCCGCCGATATCCGTAAATATGTCGACGGCGGCGACGCGCAGGCCGAGCGCGCGGGCTGCCTTCCTGCCGCCGTGCAACGACCGCCTCGGAGCGCGGGGCCTCGAACACCATGGTTCCCCCGGCGCTCAGATTCATCCGCCCGGGAATCTCCCACCGTTCGCCTGCGGGCAGCACGACGTCGAGCGAAGCTCCGGTGATCGCCGTCGCGGCAGCTCGGTGAGAGGCCGCGGGATTGCAGATCCGCGTCGTGCGCGATCAGGAGATCGCGGATCGGACGCGCGCCATCGCCCAGGACGGAGGGCGGATATTTTCTGGCCGGAAAAGGCGATCTCGTCGTCAAGCAGGAAAATCCGGTATTCGAGGCCGGTGACGATCGGCTGGATCAATACCGCATCGTAATGTTGCGAAACCGCCAGCGAGATATCGATCGAGCGCCGCTTCGCCGTGAACGGCTTGGGCAAAATCGCCGCGCGATCCCTGCAGCGGTTTGAGCGAACGCGCTCGCGTCCAGTTTCCTGAAATAGGCGAAGGCGTCTTCGCGCTCATGCCCCGCGGGACGATGCGCGCGATGCCGCTCATGCAGGAAGAAATATTCGCCGCCCAGCGTCGCGACACCGGCATCTTTCAAGGATCCGATGTTGGTAAAATATTTGTCGGATGCGAGCGATGGCGGCGGTGGAATTATTTTGCGGATACCACGAACACCGTCCGGCGCCGAAATGAAGGCTGTTGGTTCTTGACGCAACGCTGAAGAGAAGTCCCGTTCCGCCATCGATGTCTTGAAACCTGAGCCCGAATGCGGCGCAGGCATATTCCGCATAGACCGCCTGGTCCGGATAGAAGGCGGGCTTTCCCGCTCGAAATTCCCGCAAGTGGCGCATGCATTATCCGGCGGTCTGGCATTCCGTCTTTTTTGACGATTTATCTCTAACGAATTTTTCGATTCCGCGCGGCAATTAACTGCTGGATCGGCCGCAAATTTCAGCAAGTTAATTGCGTGCAAGCGCGTCTGCGGAGAAGATGCGTACCGAGGCCATTTTACCGAAATAAATCGACCGCCATTTTGAACCCTCAATTGCGCATCAGGGCGTGTTGACTATCTCCGATATTGGGATAGGTGAAGCGCTAAATCCTCAATCGTTGCAGGGGTTTTTCGCCTCGCTTTGGGGCCGGCCAAACCCGTTCGTTCTGCGGCACAGCAATCGGAAAAATCAAAATCACATGAGCGCGTTCTATCGAGAGAAGGTTCTTTCCGTCCGGCACTGGACCGATACGCTTTTCAGCTTCACCGCCACCCGCGATACCGGCTTCCGATTCCAGAACGGGCAGTTCGCGATGATCGGGCTCGAGGTCGACGGCCGTCCGCTGCTGCGCGCCTACTCGATGGCGAGCGCCAACCACGAAGACGCGCTTGAATTCTTCTCGATCAAGGTCGCCGATGGACCGCTGACCTCACGGCTGCAGAAGATCAAGGAGGGCGACACCATCCTGGTCGGGCGCAAGGCGACCGGCACGCTGATTGCCGACAATCTGATTCCGGGCAAACGCCTGCTGCTGCTGTCGACCGGCACCGGGCTGGCCCCGTTCGCAAGCCTGATCAAGGATCCGGAAGTCTACGAGAAGTTCGAGAGCATCGTGCTGGTGCATGGCTGCCGGCAGGTCTCCGAACTCGCCTATGGCGAGGAGCTGGTGGCGAAGTTGCGGGACGACGAATTGTTCGGGCCGCTGCTCGCCGAAAAGCTCGTGTATTATCCGACCGTCACCCGCGAGCCGTTCCGCAACCGCGGCCGCATCACCGATCTGATCACCTCGGAACAGCTGTTCAACGATATCGGCCAGGCGCCGCTGAATATCGATGACGACCGGATCATGATGTGCGGCAGCCCGGCCATGCTGGAAGAATTGCGCCAGATGTTTGAGGCCCGCGGCTTTGTCGAAGGCAGCCACAGCGAGCCCGGCCATTTCGTGATCGAGAAGGCGTTCGTCGAGCGCTGATCCCTCTTGTCCCGGACGCGGTACCGCGCGCCTTCCGCGGCGTACCGAATCCGGGACCCGGAATACGATTGTGACGTGAACCCCGGACCGCGCCGCAGGGCATGGTGCGTCGCAGACACGCGGATGGCACTACGCAGCTTCCGGGGCACGAACAACCTCTCTCCGCAACAACCAATGTTGATAGCACCGTGCGTCCGCCGGCTGCTATAGATGCGGCCGAACGTCGCGTGGCTGTTCGTCCACGCGTCGATAGCTGGGAGCGATCGAGGCTTGTCCGTATCCAACCATGCCGGGCCCGCGAAAACGGCCTTCGTCTTCGCAGGCGGAGGCAGCTTTGGCGCCATTCAGGTCGGCATGATGCACGCGCTCGCCGCCCACGGAATTTCCGCCGACATGGTGGTCGGCTCCAGCGTCGGCGCCCTGAACGGCGCTTACTATGCCGGCGATCCCACGTTGAAGGGCGTGCTGCAGCTGGAAACCATCTGGCGCGGGTTGACGGCGCCACGACGTTTTCCCGATGACCTGGCACACCCTGCTCGGATTTATCTGGCGCCGGGATTTCCTGATCCCGCACGACGGGATCCAGAAGCTGATCGACGATCATCTGCCCTATCGCAATCTGCAGGATGCCAAGCTCCCGGTTCATATCGTCACCACCGATATCGTCTCCGGCGACAGCGTCGTGCTGTCGGAGGGGTCGGCCGCGCAGGCGATCATCGCCTCTACCGCGATCCCCGGCGCTTTCGCGCCGGTCCGCTACAAGGATTTCTATCTGGCCGACGGCGCGATCTCCACCAACACGCCGATCAAGGTCGCGGTCGCAAAGGGCGCGCGGCGCCTGATCATTCTGCCGACGGGATACGCCTGCGCGACGCAGCACGCCGCCGGTCGGCGCGGTCGCCAATGCGCTGCATGCGCTGACGCTGCTGATCGCGCGGCAATTGGTGAGCGAGCTGGAAGATCTCGCACCCGAGCATCGAATATTTCGTGGTGCCGCCTTTATGTCCGCTGGTGGGATCGCCCTACGATTTTTCGCGAACCGTCCGATCATATCGAGCGCGCGATCCGCAGCACCGAGGCATGGCTGGCGCAAAACGGCCTGGAGAAAAGCGGGATTCCCCACGAGATGCGCCCGCACCGCGCACTGAGGCCATTCGAGGTCCGGTCGCGTTACGTTGCACTGCAAAAAGGCGCGTACGGAGAGATCGTTCACGCCACCGGACGGATTGATTCTCCGGCGGATCGGATTCGATAGCCTCGCCGCCGTCAGCTGTCATATCCGTGACCCTGCGCGCCGATATCGTGTACAGGTTG
Source organism: uncultured Pseudomonadota bacterium (assembly GCA_963729395.1). Lineage (GTDB taxonomy): Bacteria > Pseudomonadota > Alphaproteobacteria > Rhizobiales > Xanthobacteraceae > Bradyrhizobium. The sequence goes on from CAVSOS010000060.1 coordinate 37,369, forward strand.
TTCGGATGATCTGGATTAGGCTGCGGCCGACAAAAAATAATACGGCGGAAACTGCCCGAGGGGTCCCATGGAAACGTTGATGCTTCCGTTCTCGCCACGCTTCATCGTTCTGACGATTTGCGCCGTCGTCACGGCATTGCTTCTCGGCATCGGGATCGTCGATCACAAGGCGTTCGATCTGGTTCTGATCCCGCTCGTGATTTTCGGCGCCCTGACCCTGCTCGGCATTCGCGATCTCACGCAGAAGAGCCACGCGGTGCTGCGCAACTATCCGATCTCGGCGCATCTGCGCTTCCTGCTGGAAGAGATCAGGCCGGAGATGCGGCAGTATTTCTTCGAGAGCGAGAAGGACGGCATGCCGTTTTCCCGCGACACCCGCGCGGTGATCTATCAGCGCGCGAAGATGGTGCTCGACAAGCGGCCGTTCGGCACCCAGGAGGACGTCTATCGCGACGGCTATGAATGGATGCACCATTCGGTGGCGCCGAAGCCGCACGCCCAGCGAGAAGTTTCGCATCACCATCGGCGGCCCGGATTGCACCAGGCCGTATTCGGCATCGGTCTTCAATATCTCGGCGATGAGCTTTGGCGCGCTCAGCCCCAACGCGGTGCGCGCGCTGAATGCGGGCGCCAAGAAAGGCGGCTTCGCCCATGACACCGGCGAGGGCGGCGTCAGCCCCTATCATCGCGAGAACGGCGGCGACATCATCTGGGAAATCGGCTCCGGCTATTTCGGCTGCCGCAACCGCGACGGCACGTTCAATCCGGAAGAATTCGCGCGCGTCGCGTCCGACGACCAGATCAAGATGGTCGAGCTCAAGATCAGCCAGGGCGCCAAGCCCGGCCATGGCGGCGTGCTGCCGGCGGCCAAGGTGTCGGAGGAGATTTCCAGGATCAGGGGCGTGTCGATGGGCGAGGACTGCATCTCGCCGGCCTATCACCGGGCGTTTTCGACGCCGCTGGAAATGATGGCCTTCATCGGCGAGATGCGGCGGCTGTCCGGCGGCAAGCCGGCCGGGTTCAAGCTGTGCATCGGCCATCCCTGGGAATTTCTGGCGATCTGCAAGGCGATGCTCCAGACCGGAATCTATCCCGACTTCATCGTGGTCGACGGCAACGAAGGCGGCACCGGCGCCGCGCCGCTCGAATTCATGGACCATCTGGGCATGCCGATGCGCGAGGGCGTCAATTTCGTCCATAACGCGCTGGTCGGCATCAATGCGCGCGACCGCATCAAGCATCGGCGCCGCCGGCAAGATCGCGACCGCCTTCGACATGGCGCGCGCGATGGCGATCGGCGCCGACTGGTGCAATTCGGCGCGCGGCTTCATGTTTGCGCTGGGCTGCATCCAGTCGCTGAGCTGCCATACCGATCGATGCCCGACCGGGGTGACCACGCAGGATCCTTCGCGCAATCGCGCGCTGGTGGTGCCGCACAAGATCGAACGGGTTTACAATTATCACCACGCCACCCTGCATGCGCTGGCCGAGCTGCTCGCCGCCGCGGGGCTCGAACATCCGCAGCAATTGCGGCCGATCCATTTCTCGCAGCGGACCTCCACGACCGAGGTGCAGTCGTTCGCAAAGCTCTATCCGTCGCTGCGCCCGGGCGAGTTGATCGACGGCACCAGCGATCCGCGCTTCCGCGAGGCCTGGGCCATGGCGCGCGCGGATACGTTCGCGCCGGCGGGGTGAGGTTCGCTGGCCTCTACCTGGACGTCGTCCCTGCTTTCGCAGGGACGACGAAGAGTCGGCATGATCCGCGCAATCCCTAATGCGGATTTTCGAGGCTGAACAGCTCCGACTGTTCGTCATAGGCGAACAGCTCGGCATAGCGCGCCCACGACACGATGGTCTTGAGCGTTTCGTCGGCCTGATCTTCCGACATGTAGTCCTCGAGCTCGTTGCGGAAGCGCGCGGCGGGCGCGGTGTGCGAGGGCCGCTCGTCGAGCACCCGGCGGATCAGGCCCATCACCGGCACATAGTTGATGAGATGTTCGGCGAACAGCTTCTTGCGCGCGTCGGTTTCGAGGTGGGCAAAGCGCTTGCCGGCATCCGTCAGCATCAGATCGCCTTCGCTCAATTGCGCGAACCTGTAGCAATTGAAGCGATTCGCCGAGGTGGAAGATCTCGTCGGCTTCGAGTTGCAGGCTGCCGGCCAGAACCGGCAAGTCGGCGTGCCCGTTATACGGCGGCCCCGCCAGCGTCTCGATCAGGCCGGAAAGCACGTTGGACGAGACGTGGTTGAGGATCATGCCGACGCCGGTGCCGATGAATGCCCTCGATGGCCGGCGTTCTCGGCTCCGCGCGCTGCGTCATGCGGGCATAGATGCTGTCGACGAGCTGCCGGAACGTCGGATCGAGCCGATTGCGCGGATGCGGCAGGTCGACCTTGATCTCGGCGGCGACGCGGCCGGGATTGGAGGAAAACACCAGGATGCGGTCGCACATCAATACCGCTTCCTCGATGTTGTGCGTCACCATCAGCACCGACTTGATCGGCAGCCGGCCTTCGATCCAGAGATCGATCAGGTCGGTTCGCAGGGTCTCGGCGGTCAGCACGTCGAGCGCCGAAAACGGCTCGTCCATCAGCAGCAGGTCCGGATGCACCACCAGCGCGCGGGCAAATCCGACGCGCTGGCGCATGCCGCCCGGACAATTCCTTGGGGTAGGCGGACTCGAATCCGTCGAGACCGATCAGGTCGATCGCCGCGAGCGCGCGCGTGCGGCGTTCGGCGCTGTCGATGCCCGAGCGCCTCCAGGCCCAGTTCGACGTTCTGCAGCACCGTCAGCCAGGGAAACAGCGCGAAGGACTGGAACACCATGGAGACGCCGTTCGGCGGTCCGACGATGGTCTCGCCACGGCATTTGGCGTCGCCCGAGGATGGCGCGATCAGGCCGGCGATGATGCGCAGCAGCGTCGATTTGCCCGATCCGGAGCGGCCGAGCAGGCCGACGATTTCGCCGGAATGGATGGTCAGGTCGACTTTTTCGAGGACCAGCAAGTTCCTCGCCGCTGCCTTTCGGAAACGACCGGCAGACGCTGCGGATATCGAGAAGGTTGGTCTGTTTGGCTTGATCGAGCATGGGTTTCCTCCTGATCAGCCGAGGCGAAGACGACGTTCTCCGAAGGCGTAGAGCGGCCTCCAGAGCAGCCGGTTGAACAGCGTCACCAGAATGCACATGACGGCGATGCCGAGCACGACCCGAGGGAAGTCACCGGCTTCCGTCGCCGTGGCAATATAGGCGCCAAGGCCGCTGGCCGTCAGATGGGTGTCGCCCCAGCTTGCGACTTCCGCGACGATGGAGGCATTCCACGATCCGCCGGAGGCGGTGATGGCGCCGGTGATGTAATAGGGGAAAATGCCGGGCAGGACGACCTTGATCCACCACCGCCATCCCCTGAGATGGAAGCTGCCGGCGGCCTCGCGAAGGTCGGTCGGAAATGCGCTGGCGCCTGCGATGACGTTGAACAGGATGTACCACTGCGTCCCCAGGATCATCAGCGGGCTGAGCCAGATATTCGGGTTCAGGCCGTAGCGCACGATGATCACCACGAACACCGGGAATGCGAGGTTTGCCGGGAACGCCGCCAGAAACTGTGCCAGCGGCTGGATTCGCTCGGCAAGCTTGGGCCGAAGCCCGATCCAGACCCCGACCGGCACCCATATCAGCGTCGCCAGCGCAATCAGCACGATGACGCGCGCCAGCGTGATGAAGCCATACCCGACGGCGCTAACGACGTCCGACAGGCTCAAGGTCGCCGAGAGATATTGATAGAGCTCCCAGCCGGCATAGCCGGTGCTTGCGAAGATAAGGGCAAGCCAGACCGCGTCGACAGACGCGCGACGGGCCGGCTTCTGGCATCGGCGCCATTCGCAGGCGGTTCGGGATTGCGATATGCAGGTTCGAGAAGACCTTGTTCAGGGCCGCAAACGGATAGGTCAGACGCCCGCAAGGCCCGCGTGCGGCGGAACAGGTCGAGCATCCAGGATGTCGGTGCGTTCGCCGACGCGGTCTGTTCGAACCGGAATTTGTCGGCCCAGGCCACCACGGGACGAAACAGCAACTGATCATAGGCGATGATGACCAGCAGCATGGTCAGGATGCGCGTAGCCGATCGCGGGCAGGTTCTGCTTTTGGATGCCGAGTGCGACGTAGGAGCCGATGCCGGGCAGGGTGACCGTGGTATTGCCGACCGTGATCGCCTCCGACGCCACCACGAAGAACCAGCCGCCGGACATCGACATCATCGTGTTCCAGATCAGGCCCGGCATGGCGAACGGCACGTCGAGCCGCCAGAAGCGCTGCCATCCGCTGAGGTGAAAGCTCTGGGACGCTTCCTCCAGATCCTTCGGCACGTTGCGCATCGACTGGTACATGCTGAAGGTCATGTTCCAGGCCTGGCTGGTGAAGATCGCGAACACGCAGGCGAGTTCGGCGCCGAACACGCTGGCCGGGAAACAGGTTCAGGAAGAAGACGACGGTAAAGGTCAGAAAGCCGAGGATCGGCACCGACTGCAGGATGTCGAGCAGCGGGATCAGCACCATCTCGGCGCGCCGGCTCTTGGCGGCGAGGGCGGCATAGATGAAGGTGAAGATGATCGAGCAGACGATCGCCAGCAACATCCGCATGCGTCGTGCGCAGCGCATAGACCGGCAGATTGGCCGGGTCGAGCGACACCGGCGTGATGTCGAGCGCCGACAGAGGGAGCGTGGTCTGCTCGCCGCCATAGACGATCAGCACCATGGCGCCGATCACCAGAATCAGCGCCACCGCGTCCCAGATGTTGGGCCGCAGCGCCTGTCCCAGTGCGGCCGGGCGAATATCTTGGAGCGCCATCAGAGCCGCCTTGTTTAGAATTCGCCGTGCGGGCGGCCTGAGAAGATCAAGGCCGGTCCACGGTCGGCGTTATAGGCAGGATTTATGATGAGTTGATAGTCGGCAGTGACCGTAAAATCCTTGTCGACTGCGTAGGCGTAGCAAGTTTGCAGAATTCGTTCAGTGCCGTAGTTGAGCTGGCCGTCCCCGATCAGCAGGCGGAGGGGGGCATCCACCGGGCTGGTGAACGAGGCGTCCGCCTCGATGCCGAGCACGACATGGTTTCCAGCGCGAGCATTCCGATGGTCTCTTTCGTCATTATTGCGATTATGCCGGTGCGCTGCCATCCGCGGATCGGGCCAACACATTGTCACCGACCGTATGTATCAGCCGCTCCGCGCGTCGGGCGGCAGATTCAGTTTGACCGCACCACCACATCAGTATTGCGTATGCAGGCGAACACCGAGCACCGAAACCGGGCCTCGATCGCGATTGTATGCAGGATTTACGATGAACTGATAGTCCAGCGTGATTCTCGCGGAAAGAACCGCAATAGCTGTAATACGTCTCCATGATCTTTTCGCTGCCGGGATTTGGCAGCATACCGTCGCCAACCAGAATTCCGAGCCCGCCGGCATTTAGAAAGGCCTCGTGCACGCTGGAAATGCCATTGATCGACTCCGGCAATGCCCCATGTATCGTCATCCCGGCTCCATTGCTTTCCCGAAACCGAGAAGCCGGCAGCGACGGTGCGGTCGACGTCGGTGAACTCATAGGGTTCGATATCGCCATTCGCGAACCCGGCACGGGCAAAGAAACCGACATTGGGCATCAATTGCTGCTCGAGGTTCATGCTGATGCCACCCCGGCTCTGGTATTGCCGCACGACGGCGATATCGGCGGGTCCCCCGGTCAGCGCGGCCAGTTGGATGGCGTCCTCGAAGCTTCCCATCCGACCCCGCGTCAGAAATCCTGTGACCGCGAGCTTGCCGGGCTGACCCCAAATGGAATATCGCCGCTCGATTTCACCAATCCACTGGAACTGACCGAATGCGGGATCCAGCGCAGTCTGGTTAGGAGCAATGGAAAGATCGAACAGGCCGGCGCGGAAGGTCCAGGCGCCCTGATACCATTCTGCGGCCGCGCCGACTGTGTAAGCCCAGGCATCCGCGGCGTAGTCGAATGTGCCGGTGTCGAGGAGGGTCCAGTTCAGGAAATCGCCGCGCGGGATCATGGGCGTATTTGTTGGTGTCGAAGATATCCACAGGGCTGAATTTCCCGATGGTGAATACCAGGCGATCCGAGGTCTGCGTTCCGGAAAACTGATTGGCCCCGGCGTCGACTTTTTGAACGTCGCCGCCGAGATCAATCGTCTGTCGCAGGAACGCCCGCTGCAGGCGCGTATACGGATAATCTGCTCCGACCTTGTACGCCTCGCCGCTCGGGAAACCCGCAGCGCCCAACGATCCGCTCAGTCCAAAGCCCTGATCGATTTCCGGATTGACCCATACTTCGGCGCCTTGCCAGAGCCGGACACCGGCGAACACAGTCGAAGTCGGCGGTCTCGCGGCCGATATTCGGTGCAAGGCTGTTGGCGCCGCTGTAGGGAGCCCGGAACGGAGGGTCATATTGGTTGACGTAGGTGGCCTGCGCGTGGATTGCGAAGCGATCCGTCTCCAGCGCCGATGGTCCCTTGGTCAGGAAGTCCGATATGTGGTCGGCATCGTCACCGATCCGATAGTTCACACCAAGCCGGATGCTCTGCATGGCGAGGTCGGACTCGAACCCCTCCATTGCGGTCGGGAACGTCACGCTCTTGCCGCCAAATCCGGTCGACAGATATTCGGCTTTCGCGGTCCAGTTGCCGGCGATCGGGATTTCCACGCCGATGCCGGCCGCCCAGCCCAGTCGCCACAACAGCTTCGTGTCCACGGTCCCCGGGGTTGCGAATCCGCCAAAAGAGTTTCCGGCGACCTGAGTCCGCGTCACCTGATCATAGGTCCAGGCCAACCCTCCCGTTCCATAAAGGAGAAAATGGTCAAACGCATAGCCTACGCGGGTGCGGACGGAGCCATAGCCGATGACCGCCTCGCCGTAGGTCACCTGGCCGGTCAGGGGCGAGGTCACCGTCTGACTGCCGCGCACGGAATAGGGTACCAGCACGTCTGAATTCGGAGCGCTGACGTCGGCCTCGAAGCCCAGCATCAAGCGAGACGGAAAAACGTAATTATATCCCGCCTGCAGCCCGATGGCGTAGCTGCCGGTCCCGGCCATGAAATCGAAATTGAATGGAAGGTTGAATGATCCGTTCAACCCCGGGCCGCCGACCCCCGGTGGGGTTGCCGACCAGTTCGAAGCGCCTCTGATCACACCGACGTTGGCGCCGACGTACCAGCCGTTCCAGTCGTAGCCACTCGCTTGCGGTGCCTGGGCAGCGTAGCCGGCCGCCGGCGCCTTGAGCGGCATGTCGGCAGCGATCGCGGAACCATCGAACATGAGCATGCCCAGTCCAACGCTCGCAATAACGCGTTCCCGGAATCGGCTGCAGCGATTCATCGTGTGGATATTTCCAGCGCTGGCATTTCGGCGGCCTCTTCCGTCATCATTTCGATCTTGCCGGTACGCTGCCATCGAAGAAACGTGGCCCTCCGTTCGGGCGTGCCTATTCCTGCGGTCAAAAGCCTGCTCAAGGGAAGCGTCATTCACTTAGGTCCTAATGACAAGGCGCGGCCCGCGGTCCGATCAATCGGTACGTTCACTTTGAATATCCTGATCTTTTCGCCGGCGATCCAGAGCCAGCAAGGCTCCGAACCGCTCCAGCAAGCGGGTTCCTGATAAGACGGTTCGAAGACCGTTATGTGAAATCCGGCGCTGCCGGTGCAGGAGCGTCGCGTGCCGCAATATCCTGCTCGCCAACCGAAAAGCGCCAATGGCTCCCCAACGTTGCGCATTTTCGAGGGCCGCCCTGATCACGCGGCCGCCGTCGCAAGTCGAAACAGGTCGACCGTCTGCGCGTTCACGTCACTCACGATGGTCATGATCTGTTCCTGGTTGAACGTTGGCCGGTGGCCCGACATTTCGAGCTGGGAAGAGGGATGACGTTCGCCCCCTCCGGCGCGACCGGGGAGCTCTGCGGGTCCGACACCAACGCGACGACAAATCCGGCGATGTGATAGAGCAGGCCGGCACTTTCGCGCACGATGCCCAGGGCGCTTTGAATAACCGGCTCAAGCGCGCGGGCTCCAGCGATATCGGTCCGGCGCGATCCACCGCTGCTGCGAACTGTCTGGCGAGGCGTTGGGTCGCCGCGCGACGCATCCGCTCGAAAATCGGGAACATTCGAATCAGAAAGTCTGATGTCGTCGGTCATCGTCCGCCTCCGTAGTCACCTCGATGCCGGCAATCGACGGCGCGAGGTGAGCGGAGGAGCTAGATGCTCACGCCCGTCGACCGGCTTCGATTATGGCCTTGCGAAACTCGTTGCGGTCGTTCCCCGAACGGGCTCCCGTTACGGCACCGGACCGGTGCGTGGCGGGACAACTAGGTCCTTCGTCTATGCTGGTCCTTTCTCTATCCGGTTAGCGCCAGGCCGCAGCCACGCGGTGTTCATCGAAAGCGTCAGTTGGCGCGTCGTTGGTCTCGGCCTGCCAGCGGCATTCCAGCCGGCCGTCGCGATTGAACCAATGACAGACGAGCGCCGGGGTTGGAGACCGGCGCCTGCCCGTTGCTGCCGGGCGGCGAAAACCCGGCAGGTTGTCATTGGAATGCATGATGGCTCCATGCGGCCCCGGCGCGATGCGCCGTGACCGAACAAGCCGGAATTCTGCGAGTCTTGCGAACATCGCTCACTTCCACTTCCGCTTGGCGCGGCAAGCCAGTGAGCGGCAGGCGGTCAGCTCGTCGCGACCGCAACCCTCACGCGGCTAAGGCCGTCGCGATTGATCTTGATGTCTGGCGGCAGCGCCGGTCCGATCGCTATCGTCGGATTGGCGTTGCCAAAGGTGATACTGCCCATGTGCTCTTCGTGAGGTTCAGCTTTGCCCGAAGCGAGTTGTTCCCGGCAACGATCGGCGAATACGCCCGGCCTTTAGCCGCGTCAAGCTCATTTATCTATCCTCCCGGGGGGATCATTGATATCCTCCATGGAGGATAGGAGATTCGAATGACGGACCATCCACATTCTGCGATTGCTCGGCGCCTGAAACGTGCCAATGGCCACCTCGAAACGATTATCGAGATGATCGAACAAGGCCGGCCCTGCGCCCAGATCGCGCAACAATTGCAGGCAGTGGAGAGCGCCATCGAGAATGCCAAAAAGGCATTGATCCACGACCATATCAGCCACGGCCTCGAACGATCCTTCAAGGCGTCCGGCTCGAAAGGCCAGGCGGAGCTCAGGGACTTCAGGCTGATCGCGAAATACCTGTGATGCGTGAGCTGGCGGGCAGAACGCTAGGCCGTTCGCCGGATGGAAGTGCTGAACCTCCACGGTGACATGCGACAGGTCGGCGAATCTGGCCAGTCTCTGCCGGTAATGCGCCGCCTCGCGCGCTCCGCTGACGTCGCGACCGAGACGATGGCGCCGAGATGGCCGGGCCCAAGCCGCCAAAGATGCAGGTCGGTGACCTGGTCGCCCTCGCTTTCGATGGCCATGCGGACTTTCTCCGCCATGCGCGGATCCGGCGTGCGATCGAGCAGGATGCCGCCGGTATCGCGCAGCAGCCCGACCGACCAGTTGGCGATGACGAGCGCGCCGATCAAGCCGGCAAGCGGGTCCATCCAGAGCCAGCCGAACGCGCGCGCCAGCAGCAGCCCGACAATGACCAGGACCGAGACGGCGGCATCGGCCATGACGTGAACGACGGCGGCCCGCATATTGTTGTCGCGGTGATGCGCGCCGTGCGCAGCATCGTGATCGTGCTCTTCGAATTCCAGTTCGGTGGTCTCTGTTGCTGCGCCGCCTGCAGCACGCGGACTGTGGCAACGAAAGGCATGCGGCTCCGGAATTTCGTCGCGCGACTCCAGATATCCTTGCCGATCCTCGAACTGAAAACAACTGGCGGCTGCCGTCCGGCCGGACGGTCTCGATGGTGACGTCGGAGGCCGCCGGCAAGCACGCCCGTATCGGCGCTTACGCGAAAGCGCGGCGGCACATTGTCTTCGAAGACCTCGATTTCGAGGCGCCGCGTGCCGAGTTCAATGCGACGAGGCTCCTCGCCATGATCATGGTCGTGGCCATGCGGGTGATCATGGCTGTGGCCGTGATGATGCCCGCCGGCCAACAGCCAGGCGCTGGCGACATTGACCGCCAGACCAAGCACCGCAATCGGGATCGCCTCGTTGAAGCTGATGGGAACCGGATTGAGCAGCCGCGATACCGCTTCATAGCCGATCAGCAGGGCAATCATCGCCAGAACGATGGCGCTGGTATATCCCGGCGAGATCGCCGAATTTGCCGGTGCCGAAGGTGAAACTGCGATCGTTGGCATATTTGCGGGCATAGGTATAGGCCAGCGCGGCCAGCAGCAGCGCTCCGGCATGCGTCGACATGTGCAAGCCGTCGGCAATCAAGCGCCAGCGAGCCGAACAGGGCCCCGCCGACGATTTCGGCAATCATCATGACGCTGCAGAGGACGATCACCGCCCAGGTTCGCCGTTCGGCTTTGTCGTGGTCCTTGCCCAGAAACACGTGGTCGTGCGGCGGAAGCTGAAAGATCATTTCGGTCGTGGTCATGATCTTCTCACTTCAGATAGGTATGGACCACTTCGATCAGTTGATCCGCGGCGTCGGCGTTAAGCGCGCCGGGATTCTTTTCGGGGTCGACGAGATGGGTGCGGATGTGGTCCTCGACCACCTCGGCCATCAGGCCGGCGACGCCGCCGCGTATGCCCGCGATCATGTGCATGATGCGCTCGCATTCCGCCTCTTCGGTCAACGCCCGCTCGATCGCTTCGACCTGGCCGCGAATGCGGCCGACGCGGGCCAAGCAGCTTCTTCTTCTCTCTGATCGTGTGTGCCATGGCTGCATCGATATAGGGTACCCCCCTATGCTATGTCAATCGTGGCGTCGGCGAATCGCGGCCTGCGAATTTCGAGCCGTCATGTTCTGGCAGCGATTACAGATGGTTAACCGAGCAGGTCTCAGGTCTTCGGGCCGGACGAAAGCATTGCCGGATCGAATCTGTCGACATCGGCGAGCAGTTCGCAGAATGCGCGCGCGCCGTGATCGAGCAGGCGCTCGCCTTTTTCCGCGGAGGCCTGCGTCGGCATCGCCGGCGGCCCCGCTTGCGTGAAGGTCCTGGGTCTGCCAGGCGAACGGCGCCGGCCGGTGCGTGGAGAGCCAGCGATAATCCTTCTCCATCGCGATGCTCGCGGAGCGGAAAATCGGCGATCGCCTCGTCGCGCACGTGCTCGGCGGTAACGCGCCAGCATGATCGATGTCTCGACGGCGCCGCCATGAATGCCGTGGCGCAATTCTTGCGCGGAGAACAATCCCTCCGGCGCGCCGAAGCGGGACCAGCCCGTGGTGACGACGAGAAGCCCATGTTGCGCGCGCAGATCCTGCGCGACAAGGCTCATGGCCGCGCTGTTGCCGCCGTGGCTCGTCACCATGACCAGCTTCTTGAGGCCGGCGCGCGCGACGCTTTCGCCGAGCGCCATCCAGCTCTTCAGCGCCACTTCGGTCGGCAGCGTCAGCGTGCCCGGATAGTCGATGTGCTCGGTGGAAATCCCGACCGGCTGAAGCGGAAGGAACGTCACGGGAATGCGTGTCGGCGAGCAGCTCGCGCACCCGCGCCAGATAGGCCTGCGCGATCATGACGTCGGTGCCGACAGGCAAATGCGGCCCGTGCTGCTCGGTGGCCGCCAGCGGCAGGACCGCGATCCATCGCGCCGGCTCGGCCGCCGGAAATTCGGGCCAGTGGATGTCGGTCCAGTCGCGGGGAGGAAGCAGTTGAGGTCATCGAGCGAAATGTTTCTTTAGGCGGATTTGCAAGATAGTTTGCATGTCAATCCGGCGTACGACGGACGCTACATCCGGCGTCCAGTGCTTCCCTATCATGGGCCAGAACGATCGACGGAGTCCAATCATGAACCCGGCTTCTTTTGCCGCGAGCGTTAACGGCCGGCTTGGTGGCCTTGTTCTGATGGCCGATCTCGTGCCGGCGCGCGCCCAGACCACGCTGGACAAGGTCTCGTTCGGAACCAACTGGGTCCCCGAGGCCGAGCACGGCGGATTTTTCCAGGCGCTGGCCGACGGCACCTACAAGAGTTACGGGCTCGACGTCACCATCGTGCCGGGCGGCCCGAACGACAACAACCGCATGCTGCTGATCGCCGGCAAGATCGATTTCTTCATGAGCCGCGAACACCCTGATGTCGTTCGATGCGGTCGCCAACAACGTGCCGGTGGTGACGGTCGCCGCCATCTTCCAGAAGGATCCGCAGGTCTTCGCTGACGCATCCGGAATCGAAGGTCACCAAGCTCGAAGACCTCAAGCCGCTGACGCTGTTCGTATCCAAGGAAGGCATCTCGAGCTATTTTCAATGGCTGAAGTCCGAATACGGATTCAGCGAGGAAAAGGTCAGGCCCTACACCTTCAACCCGCAGCCGTTCCTCGCCGACAAGCAAAGCGCGATGCAGGGCTATGTCACCTCGGAGCCGTTCGCGATCGAAAAGACCGCCAAGTTCAAGCCGGGGATCATCCTGCTGGCGGATTATGGCTTCAATACCTACTCGACCCTGATCGAGACGCGCCGGCGAAATTGATCGACAAGAAGCCGGATCTGGTTCAGCGCTTCGTCGACGCCTCGATCGTCGGCTGGTACAATTATCTGTACGGCGACAACGCGCCAGGCAACGCGATGATCAAGAAGCTCAATCCGGAAATGACCGACGAGTTGCTGGCCTATTCCGTCGCCAAGATGAAGGAATATGGAATTGTCGATTCCGGCGACACCTTGCGCGACGGCATCGGCGCCATGACCGACGCGCGGGCTGACCAGCTTCTTCGACAAGATGGTGCGCGCCGGCGTGGTCCGCGCCGACATCGACTTCCGCAAGGCCTACACGCTTCGCTTCATCAACAAGGGCGTCGGCCTCGATCTGCGGCCGAAGAAATAGATAAGAACTGCAAGAACCAGAGACGTAATGGCCGATCCCACAGCCGTATCCCGAATTAGCACGCGCCTCGCGGTCAGCCTGCGCGGCGTCACCAAGGTCTATGACAACGGCGTGGCGGCGCTGGGGCCGTTCGATCTCGAAGTGCGCAAGGGCGAGTTCGTGTCGCTGCTCGGGCCGTCCGGTTGCGGAAAATCGACCGCGCTGCGCCTGATCGCGGGCCTGAACGCGCCGACATCCGGCAGCGTCGGCGTTTCTCAACCTGCACGGTCGAGGCGCGCGGCAGGCCATGCCATCGGCTTCGTGTTTCAGGAGCCGACCCTGATGCCGTGGACCAGCGTGCGGGAGAACGTGCGGCTGCCGCTGAAACTCGCGCATGCGCCGGCCGCGCGAGGCGAATGCGCGCGTCGACGAGGCGCTGGCGCAGGTGGGGCTTGCCGAATTCGCCGACGCTTACCCGCGCGAATTATCGGGCGGCATGAAGATGCGGGTCTCGCTGGCGCGCGCTCTGGTCACCGACCCGGACATCCTGCTGATGGATGAGCCGTTCGCCGCGCTCGACGAAATCACCCGTTTCCGGCTGAACAACGATCTGCTCGCGCTGTGGCGCAATCTGCGCAAGACCGTCATATTCGTCACGCATTCGGTGTTCGAGTCGGTGTATCTGTCGCAGCGCGTGATCGTGATGACATCGCGGCCTGGACGCATCGGCGCCGAGATTCGCATCGACGCCGCTGAGCCGCGGGGCGAGGATTTTCGTACCTCGGCCGATTATGCCGGCTATTGCCGCAAGGTCTCGAACGCGCTGGCGCCGTCCTACGCCAGAGGCAGCCCGGTTCATGAGTTCGTTGCAAACCCCGCCATTATCTGCAGAGCAAGGCGCGTCGGACAGCGGCGCCGAGCGCCTCGTGCGAATTCTGCTTCCCGTCGTCGTGCTCGCGATCGGGATCGCGGCATGGGAACTCGTGGTGCGCGCCAATGATATTCCGCCCTATGTGCTGCCCGGACCGGGTGCGGTTTTCCGAACGCTGGTTCACGATTGGCCGGTGCTGTCGCGATCGCTGCTGACCACCTTGCAGACGACGCTCGAAGGCTTCGTTGCGGCCGCGATCGGCGGCGTGGCGCTGGCGCTGTTGTTCAATCAATCGAAATGGCTGGAATATTCGCTGTTTCCCTATGCGGTGATCCTGCAGGTCACCCCGGTCATTGCGATCGCGCCGCTGCTGCTGATCTACCTTCCGCAGCAGACTGCGGTCATCGTTTGCGCCTGGATCGTCGGATTCTTTCCGGTGCTGTCCAACACCACGCTCGGCCTGAATTCGGTGGATCGCAATCTGGCCGGTCTGTTTCAGCTTTATGGCGCGTCGCGACTGCAGACTCTGCGATATCTCAAATTGCCTTCCGCGCTGCCGTTCATCCTCGGCGGATTGCGGATTGCGGGCGGCCTGTCGCTGATCGGCGCCGTGGTCGCCGAGATCGCGGCGGGTTCCGCCGGCGCCGGTTCCGGGCTTGCCTATCGAATCGCGGAATCCGGCTACCGTCTCAACATTCCCCGAATGTTCGCGGCGTTGCTGTTGCTCTCCGCCGCCGGAATTGTCATTTATGGGCTGCTGGCGCTAACGTCGCATCTGGTGCTTGCGGCGCTGGCATGAGAGTGCGCTTGGAAAGGAAAACTGATGGTGGGCGCGAATATTTCTTCCGAGAAGATCGATCTGCTGATCTATGGGCCGAGCAAGCCGATCGTCGACAACGGCTTTTCCGACCAGTTCGTGCTGCATTCCTTTGAAACCAAGCATGACCTTGACCGGTTGAGTCCGGCCGTTGCCGGAAAAATCCGCGGCGCCGCGGTCACCTACAACACGCGTGCGGGGCGACAGGCGCGACGCTGGCGCTGTTTCCGAAGCTCGAGATCGTCTCCAGCTTCGGCGTCGGCTACGATCACATCGATGCCGAGCTACGCGCGCGAGCATAACATCGTCGTGACCAACACGCCGGATGTCCTGACCGAAGAGGTCGCGGATGTCGCGATGGGACTCCTGATCGCCACCTTGCGCGAGTTCGTCAAGGCCGATCGCTATCTGCGCTCCGGCCTGTGGAGGACGCAGAACTTTCCCCTGAGCGTCGGCTCGCTGCGCGACCGCAAGGTCGGGATGGTCGGCATGGGCCGGATCGGCCAGGCGATCGGACGCCGGCTCGATGCCGTCGCGCGTTCCCGTGGTCTATCATTCGCGCAATCCGGCGGCCGGCGTGTCCTACAAGCATTATCCCGACCTGATCGAGATGGCGAAGGCCGTCGATACGCTGGTGGTCATCGTTCCCGGCGGCGCGGCGACGGCGAAGATGATCAATGCCGATGTCATGAAGGCGCTGGGGCCGCGCGGCGTCGATGATCAACGTGGCGCGCGGCTCGGTGGTCGATGAAGCAGGCCCTGATCGCTGCGTTGAAGTCGGGGACCATCCTGGCCGCCGGGCTCGATGTGTTCGCCAACGAGCCGAACGTGCCGGACGAATTGCGCGCCATGCAGAATGTGGTGCTGCTGCCGCACATCGGCTCGGCTTCGGTGGTGACGCGCAATGCCATGGATCAGCTGGTGGTCGACAATCTGAAGGCCTGGTTTGCCGGCAAGCCGCCGCTGACGCCGGTCGCGGAAACCCCCGTGAAGGGCCGCTGATGCGAAGCGGTCGCGCTGGGCATCGTGCTTGCGGCGCTGTTGGCGTCGGTCGTCTGCGGGTCGCCGGCGTGGACGCAGGACGCCGCGACCTTGAAGAAGGACATGGTCGGCCAATGGGAGCTCTCGACCACCGAACGCAGCAAGACCTGCGTCGTCACGCTGAAGGGCGATGCGACGCCGCAGGGCCTGAAGCTTGAGCTGGAGCCGGGCTGTGCGCGGCGCTGCCATTCACCAAGGACATCGCCGCCTGGAACATCAAGGGACTGGATATCGTCCGGCTGCAGGACGCCACCGGCCAGCCGGTGATCGACTTCACCGAAGTCGAGAGCGGGATTTTCGAGGGCCTGCGGACAGGGCGAGGGCATCTACATCCTGCAGAACCTCGCCGCCGCGCGCTCGCTCGCGAAATCGATGGACCAGATGATCGGCGACTGGGCGATGGTTCGCGGCAACGGCCAGCCGATCTGCGGCCTGACCCTGACCAACACCGAGGCGACCGCGGACAATTTCCAGGTATTTCTCAAGCCGCGATGCGATCCCGCGGTCGCGGCCTTCGCGCCGACGGTGTGGCGGCTGGAGCGCGGCGAGATGCTGCTGATGTCGGACAGCGGCGAGGTCTGGCGCTTCGAGGCCGACGACAATGCGCAGTGGCGGCGGGTGCCGGACAGCGCCGATCCGCTGATCATGTTGCGGCAGTGAAATGCGATGCCAGCTCTTCCAGGTTACTTCCGGCGGTGTTCGGGCAGCACGGTCTCCAGGTAGCGAAGCATCAGTCCGTCGGGTCGCGACCTGAAGACCTTCATGCGGCCGGCGTTTGTCAACAGCAGCAAACCGCTCGCATGGGAGATGCCGTCGGCGGCACGCCCGTCGGGGTCGTCAAAGCCGGCGCCCGATATCGCTTCGGCGATGTGGCCGAAGGCGAAAGCCAGTCGCGCATTGAGGTCGCGGTTGAGTTCCGGCTTCAGTCCGACCGGCTCGACGCCTTTGGCGCGGAAAAGATAAAGGCCGAGCCAAAGTTCGTCCGGATTTTTCTGGTAATAGCGATAAAATGCTTCAACGCCAGCGCGCGCCTTCGCCAACGCGTCCGACTCGCGTGCTATTCGCCTGGCGAGGAATGCCGCCAGACGATCCAGCGATTCCGCGAGAATCGCTGCGTAGACCTCCTCCTTGCCGGCGAACCATGGATAGATAGCTCCCGTCGTGCAGCCCGCCTCCGCGGCGATCATCCTGATCGACGCGCCCTCAAGCCCGACACGCTCGAACACACGGCGGGCGCCGTCGATGATCACCTGACGGCGGGCATCCCTGAGCGCATCCTGTCTGGCGCGCACCCGGGGATCATCGGGCTCCTGAACCATGCGCGGCAATCTTCTTGCTCCGGTGTTGGCGTGACGCCGCATGGCGGCGGTTAGCGCCCGGGATTGATGGACCGGTTCTCCGTCCAGTCCCACGTGCCCTGGTCGCGGTTCCGGACCGCTTCCTTCCAGCCGACCTGCTCGGCGCGGTGCTTGAAGTTCAAGCCTTCCGGCGAATGGCGGGTGATCCCGTCGAAAACCGTGGCGATCATCTGCGTGGTCTTCAATCCCATCGCCTCGATGGCCTGGTTGACCATCAGTTTTTGCATCATGAGTTGATTGACCGGGACACCGGCCATCCGCTCGGCGAGCGCTTCCACTTCGGCGTCAAGCTTCTCAGGCGCCACCGATTTCAGCACCAGCCCGAGCTTCTCCGCTTCGGGACCCTTGATCTTGTCGCCGGTGAACAGCATCCGTTTCGCGCGCTCCGGTCCAATCCGATAGACCCACATCGCCGTCGTCGGGCATCCCCATACCCGGGTCGGCATGTAGCCGATCTCGGCATCGTCCGCCATCAGGATGGTGTCGGCGCAAAGCGCGATATCCGATCCGCCTGCGACCGCGAATCCGTGCACCTTGCAGATTACCGGACGATAGGATCGCCACAGGCTCATGAACAATTCGGTATTCTTCATCATGAAGGCATAGTCCTTCATCGGATCCCACGGCATTTCCTGCGTGACGTTGTTGGCGCCGGCGGTCTGGGCGTAGGCGGTAAGGTCGTATCCGGCGCAAAAGGCCCGGCCGGCACCCGACAGTATGATGACGTGGACACCGGGATCGGCATTGGCGCGCTCCACGCAGTCGGCGAGCGCTCCCGGCAGCTCGTCGTCGATCGCATTGAGCACGTCCGGACGATTGAGCGTGACGCGGCCGATGCGGCCGTCTCTTTCATAAATCACCTTCGACATCGACGCTTCTCCCTGGCCCTGACGATTCTGCACCGGCTGCAAAACGCCGCCTCGCCACATGGCTAAGCCCGGCGACGGCATCGCGGCCTGCGCTCCAGTTCCAAGATTATCCAAAAAAAAGTCGCATCGCAATTTTAAAATAACATCGTTATTGAGAAACCGCTCGAATTCCCGAAGAACGGCGGGTCGATTTTGCAAGCCTATGGAGTGCCTGCGGGGAGGGGCGAGCTATGGTCGCTCGTAGCGGCTATCGCCGGCAATTGCCCATCGGAAGACGCGCTGGCTAGAAGCCGGACGAAACCTGGTTGTTGTCGACGGCGATGCCGGCGCGGGCACGCCGAACGTTGCTCACCAGCGCGCCGGGCCGGTCCTCACTGGCAGGCTTCGCGGTCGCGAGCCGCAATACGGCGGCATAGTTCGGCTGCACCTCCATCCGTGCAGCATAAGGACCGCGTGAGAGAATCCGATGAACGCGCGGCAGGTTGTAACAGGGGACGTAGAACAGCAGATGATGTTCGAGGTGATAGTTCACATAATAGGGCGCGATGAACAGCCGTTCGAT
Source organism: uncultured Pseudomonadota bacterium (assembly GCA_963729395.1). Taxonomy (GTDB): domain Bacteria; phylum Pseudomonadota; class Alphaproteobacteria; order Rhizobiales; family Xanthobacteraceae; genus Bradyrhizobium. Next base: position 55,811 of record CAVSOS010000060.1, read on the forward strand.
AAAGCCCGCGCGCGTGGTGCGGGTGTTGCGCAACGGGTCGTCACTGTCCGGCACCACCGCATGTTCCGCGATGTTGCGGATACGGGTGATTACCATCATCCAGGTCAGCAGCGGCAATATCCACAATAGCGGATAGGCCCACCACACGCCCGCCGCGGCGAGTGCTGCAAAGAAAGCCAGATTAAATGCAATCTGGGGACCGAGCTTGTCCCGGAAGTGGGCGGCTCGCTGCGCGAACGGCCAGGAGCTGTCGCCGAGCGCATTGAGAAACTGCGCCTTGCGTTGTGCGTAGCCGGTCTGGCCGCTGATATCGCGCCAGAACTTGCGCCGATAGCTTGGCCTCGTGATTGGAAAATGCGCCGACAGTATCAGGTCAGGATCGTCGTCCTGCTGGGTGTGGGCGTGATGCTGTAGATGATAACGGCGGTAGGCCTCGGTCTCGGCGAAAACCGGATAGGCGCAGAGCCATTGGCTGAGAGCCATGTTCAATCTGGCGCCGTTCGCCAGAGAACCATGCGCGCCGTCATGCATCAGGATCGTAAGTCCGAGCTGGCGTGAGCCGACGATCGCAACCGCCAGCACGAAGGTGAACGGATTGGGCCATACCGCCACCATCGCGATTGAACCGAGGATCAGGGCCCATGCGTGGGCGATCAGGGCGACGCTCTTCCAGGTCGATCGCGTGCGCACTTCGACAAGTTCTTGCTCGGTCATCAGGTCGCGGGCACGGATGCGAAGGGCGGTCATTGCTGTTTCTCCTTGCCAACGGACGAACTGCCAGCAGAATTTCGGAGCGAACTGTCGAGGGACGAATTGCCGGCGCCAACCACCTTGAGCCGCGCCGATGCAGGCGGCGCGTCGGCTTGCTGGCCGATCAGCCGCAGCATTTCGGCGGCAAGATCGTCGGGCGAGCGGCCCATCGCATGCCCCTCCAGCGTGACGCCGATCGCGATCGCCCAAAACCGCCGCGCACTTGTTTCTGGATCGAGCCGCGAATGCCAGCCCCGCGCGGCCATCTCGGCGGCATAGGCGCGCAAGCCTTCGGCATGCAGCCGCTCGACTGTCCGCTCCACCAGCGGCGCGAGATCCTGCCTGCGGCGGGTCAGCGTCATGGCCTCGACGAAAAAGCCGACGGCATCCGATCCCATCACGCTATCGACCAGCGAGCGGGTATAATCTTGCGGCGAGAGCTGTTTGCCTGCGTGCTGTTCGGCCGCCCGCGCGACATACAGCACGTCACGGCATGCAGCTTCGACGAACAGCGCCTCCTTGGTGCGAAAATAGTAGGTGATCTGGCTCGGAAAGGCATTGGCTGCCGCTGCAATATCGGCAATTGAAACGGCCGCCAGCCCTTGCTCCTTGAACAGGCGGCTCGCCGAATCCAACAGACGCGAACGCATTTGCCGGCCCGCGGTGCGTGTGGCGCGGACCGTGTGCTTGGGATCGCTCAAACCGTCATTCGCAGCAGCACTCTTCATGTCGTCCTCTAGCGTCGAGACGAAGGCGATGGGCACGGCGCTCTTGCTCGTTATTTGTATGTCATACAAACAAGATCGTCAAGCCCGCCGAGGTGGCGGCCATGGCTTTGTCGCACGGCAGGTCAGCGTTTTCTTCCGCAGCGCCAGACGAGCCGGCGCTTTTTTCAAGGTGCATGTCGATTTGCCACAGGCTGGTTCGTCGATTTCATTAGCGAGACTGTTCCGCAAGGCCCGACGCCCGCGGCTCGCCTCAGAGGAGTTCTCAGATGCGCTTCATGTATATCGTCACATCCCCTCACCCCCCGGGACCCCCGACGCCGGAACTCATGGAGGCGATCCACAAGCTCGCCGACCGGGAGATCAAGGCTGGCCGCATGCTCGACAGTGGCGGGCTGATGCCGGTCGCAGTGGGCGCGCAAGTGCGGATCACGGACGGCCAGCTCAGCGTCGTCGACGGCCCGTTCGTGGAGGCCAAGGAGGTGATCGGCGGCTACGCGATCTTTGAACTGCCGGGCAAGGAAGAGGCCGTCGCGGCGGCGGTCGAGTTCATGCAACTGCACAAGGATTTCATGCCGGGCTGGGAAGGGACGTGCGAAGTTCGTACGTTTGCCGGCCCTTGAAGCCGGCATCCGGCGGGCGGGGTCGGCGGCCATGACCGCCGCCGACCTTCATCATGCGATCCATCGGACGATTCTTGCCGTCTGGCGGATCGAGCAACCCCGGCTGATCACCAGCCTGGCACGGTTGCTGCGCGATGTGCCGCTGGCCGAGGAATTGACGCAGGAAGCGCTGGTGGCCGCGCTCGAACATTGGCCCGCGACCGGCGTTCCCGAAAAACCCGGGGCCTGGCTGATGGCGACGGCCAAGCGCCGGGCGCTGGATCACCTGCGCCGGATGCGGATGCTGGCGCGAAAGCACGAGATCGTTGCCTCGGGACATGGAAGCAGGAGCAGCAGGCCATGCCCGATCTCGATGCCGCCCCTGGATGACGACATCGGCGACGAGTTGCTGCGGCTGATCTTCACCGCCTGTCACCCGCTGCTGTCGCGCGAGGCCCGCGCGGCGCTGGCGCTGCGGATGATCTGCGGTCTGACCACCGAGGAGATCGCGCGCGCCTTCCTGCAGCTCGGACACGACCATCGCCCAGCGCATCGTGCGCGCCAAGCGGACGCTTTCGGAATCGGGGCTGGCCTACGAGACGCCCTTGCGGTGAGGAACTGTCCAAGCGGCTCGCCTCGGTGCTGGAGGTCGTTTATCTCATCTTTCAACGAGGGCTACACGGCGGCGCGCGGCGAGGATTGGCTGCGGCCCCAGCTCTGCCATGAAGCGCTTCGGATGGGGCGGGTGCTGACATCCATCGCGCCCCACGAGCCGGAGGCGCATGGACTGCTCGCCTTGATGGAGTTGAACGCGTCGCGCACCGCGGCGCGCATTGATGCGGCGGGCGAGCCGATCCTGTTGCTGGAGCAGAACCGCGCGCTCTGGGACCAGCTCCAGATCCGCCGCGGTATGCAGGCGCTCGGGCGAGCGTGCGAACTCGGCGGAGCGCGTGGTTTTTACACCCTCCAGGCGGCCATCATTGCCTGCCACGCCGCGGCCAGCCGGGCTGAAGATACCGACTGGTCGCGCATCTCAGGGCTTTACGCGCGGCTCGCGGCGCTGGTGCGCTCGCCGGTCATCGAGCTCAACCGCGCAGTCGCGGTTGGTATGGCAGACGGCCCGGAAGCGGGACTGGCGATCGTCGACCGCCTCCTGCACGATCCCGCACTCAAGACATATCATCTGCTCGCGAGTGTTCGCGGCGACCTGCTCCACAAACTCGGCCGTTACGAGGAAGCGCGCGTCGCACTGGAAGCAGCCGCGAAGCTTGCAGGCAACCGACGCGAACAGGATCTGCTGAAGCGGCGCGCTGCGGAAGCCGCTGCTGCGGCGTTGTCGTCATGATGCGGTTGTTCGCTGTGATCGTTGTTGCCTGCGTCGGATCGCCTCAAGCCAACCAGCAGCTTGTTGTCTTGTGAGCTTCTGCGGGCCTCAATCTGGATCAGCTTCAATCCCTTCAAACTCGCATGCCCGTTCTTGCCGACGATGATGTGGTCGTGCACCGAAATGCCGAGCGGCGCATTGAAATTGTCGGACAATTGGCATATATAAAACGACAATTGACGGAGCGCTTAACGCGATGACCCGAACCCCTAATGAAATTCAGCCAATTGAAAGAGCTCGATTGGCGGCGGTAGCCAGCCTGCTCGGGGCTCCATCCACCTTTCGAAAGGTGCCGCAGAACCCCTTAGAGGCGCATGAAATGCTTCTGAGCGGCCTGCCATCCAGAGCGTTGTCGCATTTGGTTGAGAACCTCGTTTTTCTTCGCTGGGATAACTCCTTCGCCAAAGCGATCGGAATAAGTCATCGTACCTACCAGCGCCATACCTCCACGAGCGTCAAGCAGCTCAATCCTGAGCAGAGCGGGCGTACGTGGAAGCTCGCGGAAATTTTGACCAAAGCGGTTTCCGTTTTCGGGTCCAAGGAAGAAGCTGAGCAGTGGCTGGAACGGCCAGCTATCGGCCTGAACCAGCGTAAGCCGATTGACTTGTTAGCCACCCCGGCTGGGGTTGAGTTGGTTGAGGATTTTCTCGTTCGACTTGAGTACGGCGTCTACGCGTGACACCGTTGCCGGCACCGCTCGGCGGGTCCGAGCTTGTCGCATGGCGGTTGGACCGAGCAAAATACGCGTCTACGTGGGATAGCGGCGAGGGAGCTTATTTGGTGGGTGGCCGCTGGAACAGCAGAGGTGTTCGGGCGGTGTACTGCTCGATCGATCCCGCTACCGCGATTCTTGAGGTAGCAGTACACACGGGTTTCAAAGCCCTGGACATGATTCCCCATGTAATCACTGAGGTGACCATAGACCCGCCAAGCGTGTTCGTAGTCGAACCATCAATGATTCCAAATCCGAATTGGCTTAGGCCGGGAATCCCGAGCGCCGGGCAGCAAACGTTCGGAGATGACCTGCTCGGCGAGCATAAGTTTGTGCTGATTCCAAGCGTGGTTTCGACGGCCAGCTGGAATTTGATGTTTGTTGGCTCAAACGCGGCTGGTTCTTACAAAGTGAAGTCTCAAGAACCCTTCGCTCTCGATACCCGCCTGCACCCTCCGACCGGACTGTAACTGGAGTTAAGTTGAACGAGCACGGCGACGGCCCATCGGCCGGCTCGGCTGAACGGCGATCCCAAGCTGATAGCAATATTGCCTCGATTTGATCATCCTCACGTCCGCTTGCGAGTGTTCACGACAATTGAAGCTTATCACATTGCCGAGGATCAAGATTTATCAGATCAGCTTCATCCCCTTCAAGCTCGCATGCCCGTTCTTGCCGACGATGATGTGGTCGTGCACGGAAATGCCGAGCGGCGTGGCGATATCGACGATGGCGCTGGTCATCTGGATATCGGCCTGCGATGGCGTCGGGATCGCCGGAGGGGTGGTTGTGCACCAGGATGATCGCGGTGGCGGATAATTCCAGCGCCCGCTTGATCACCTCGCGCGGATAGACCGGCGTGTGGTCCACGGTGCCGGTCTGCTGCACCTCGTCGGCGATCAACTGGTTGCGCTTGTCGAGAAACAGCATGCGGAACTGCTCCTTGTCGGCGAACGCCATGCTGGTGCGGCAATAGTCGATCACGTCATTCCATGACGACAGCAGGGTACGCTGTTGCAGCTGGCCCTTGGCGATGCGGCTCGGCGGCCGCCGCGATCAGTTTGAATTCGGTGATCGTCGCCTCGCCGATGCCCGCCGACTTCGCGCAGCCGGGCTTCCGGCGCGTGAATGGCTTCGGCGAACGAGCCGAATGTCTTGAGATCAGCGATTTGGCCAGCGGCTTGACGTCGCGCCGCGGCAGTGCGCGGAACAGCACCATCTCGAGCAATTCGTAGTCGCTCAGCGCATCCGGTCCGGCGCTGCGAAAGCGCTCGCGCAGCCGCTATCCGATGGCCGTGATAATGCGGCGTTTCGGCAGGTGCGGATTTCTTCGGCGTATCGCCGTTATCTGCGGGCATCGGCGCAACCATGCCGTGCCGGCCAGTTTTTGCAACGGCGAATTGTCAAATGATGCGGTTTGACCCGCCAGCGGTTATGCTGCCGCCGGCGGCTTCTCGGCGTGGCGTTGCGACAGCGTGAAGATTTCGACGCCGGTCGTGGTCACGCCGACCGAATGCTCGAATTGCGCCGACAGCGAGCGGTCGCGGGTCACCGCCGTCCAGCCGTCGGACAGAATCTTCACATGCGGCTTGCCGAGATTGATCATCGGCTCGATGGTGAAGAACATGCCGGGCTTCAACGCCACGCCTTCGCCGGGCCGCCCGATATGAATGATGTTGGGCTCGTCGTGGAACATCCGGCCCAGGCCGTGGCCGCAGAAATCGCGCACCACGCTCATGCCCTGCGGTTCGACGAAACTTTGAATGGCATGGCCGATATCGCCGGTGGTGGCGCCGGGTTTGACCGCGGCGATGCCGCGCATCATGGCCTCATAGGTCACCTCGATCAGTCGCTCGGCCTTCCGGGCGATCGGACCCACCGCATACATCCGGCTCGAATCGCCGTACCAGCCTTCGACAATGAAGGTCACGTCGATATTGACGATGTCGCCTTCCTTCAAGACCCGGTCCCCGGGCATGCCGTGACAAACCACGTGGTTGATCGACGTGCAGGTCGAATAGCGATAACCGCGATACATCAGCGTGGCGGGGTAGGCGCCGTGGCCAAAGGCAAAGTCGCGGACGAAGTCATCGATCCGCGAGGTCGGCACACCCGGCTTGACGATATCGGTCAGTTCATCGAGGCACTTGGCCACCAGTGCGCCCGCCTTGCGCATGCCTGCGAAGCCGCCGGGCCCGTGCAGCTTGATCTGCCCGGTTTTACGCAAGGATGTATCGGAGGCTTCGATATAGCTCATGGGCCAATCATATTCTGGCGGGCAAGGGGCCGCAAAGGGATGAATTCAGGCACTAATTTAATGATCGGAACGATGAGTGCAAGCCAAGGTTGGGCGCTGTGTCGGGGCCATGACCGGAACCGAACGGGTTTCCCAGGCCGTGACGTTCCCCCTAGGGTGTATGGGCGTCAGGTCGAAACCTCCACGGTGGTTTCGACCGGGAGCGCGCCGCCGCGGACCCGGATTTCGCGCACCGGATAGGGGACGCGGATGCCCTCGCGCTTAAAGGCATCCCACAGCGTCAGCATCACATCGCTCTTCACACTGTCCATCCCGTCCGGGTCGGGGATCCAGAAGGTCAGGGCAAACTTCATGCCGGCCTCGGCGAACTCCACCAGGATGCAGCTCGGCGGCTTGAGCTTGATGATGCGCGGCGACGCCGCCGCGATTTCGACCGCCAGTTTGCAGACCAGCCGCGGATCGGCCTCGTAATTGGCGCCGAAATTGACCTTCACCAGCGTATTCTTGTCGGTGTAGGTCCAGTTGGTGACCTTTTGCGTCACCAGATCCTCATTCGGGATCAGGAATTCGCGTCCGTCGCCGGCGGCGACCGAAATATAGCGCGTTTTCATCGCGCTGACGCGGCCGGAACTGTCGCCGATGGTGACGAGATCGCCCGGCTTCACCGATTTGTCCACCAAAAGGATGATGCCGCTGATGAAATTAGCGACGATTTTCTGCAAGCCAAAGCCGATGCCGACGCCGGCAGCGCCCGAGAAGATCGCCAGCGCCGAGAGATTGATGCCGACCGCGCTCATGACGATCGCGACGGCGAATATCATCAGCGCCAGCCGGATCATCTTGACCAGCAGAACCTGGATCGACGGCGTCAGATCGCTGGATCGCGTGATCCGGCTTTCCACGAAGTTGCTGATGATATTGGACAGCCACAGCGCCACCACCAGGAGCACGCCAAGCTTGATCAGCAGCAATGGCGTCAGCCGCAGACCACCGAGCACGATCGAGACCGAGTCGAGCGCATCGATGGCCGGGTCAAGCTGCCCGATAATGCTCAGCGCCGCCACCAGCCACGCCGACAACGACACCAGGCGGACGATAAAGCTGTTGCGAATAACAGATGTCACGAGGCGGATGATCAGCCACGCGAAAGCAAGCTTGAAGGCAACGCCGAGCAGATAGCTGCGGCTGGGCCAGGTCGACATCACCATGACCAGGCGTGCCAGCCTCATCAGCACCACAAACACCGCCGTCGAAGCGCTGTCGACCAGCACCCGCATGAACAGCCGGAGCGGCGCCGGCCATCCCATGCCGCGCTCGGTCAGGTCGACCCGCGAGCGAACCGCAGCACCCGCGGCAAACGCGATCCCGCCGCCGGCTAAAATCAGGCCAAGCTGCAGATAGAACCATGGCGATGTGACCTCAGCGCCGACCGAACGCGCGGCGGAATGAAGAAAATCAGTGATGTCAGTAAGGTCCAGATCCATGGTCAAATCTCATCGCGGGCGGATCGGCGCCGGGCAAAAGCTGATTCGAAACTCTCGCAGATTCCCATAATCGCTGCGTGGACGCCATCGCGCCGACACGCCCGTGGAGCAATTCAAGGCCAGGCAAATCGGGCACATTGTCGCCAGTGCCTCTTGCTTTCCAAAGTCTGTGCTCGACGGTGTCGCAACCGTTCACGCATTTCGGAAACGGAGCCCTCCCGGCAAAAATGGGTTGGCGTTGAACTATGGCGACGATAAGGATGCAACTGCAAGTATTTACGGTGGGTTGCGATCGTTCATGGCCTCTCTCAATTCGGTCAGCATAGCCATTCTTCTCGGCGCCGCACTGGTGATGGCCGGCATTCTGTCGAGCCTGCTGGCGCTGCGCTTCGGTGCGCCTTTGCTGCTGGTGTTTCTGTTCATCGGCATGCTGGCCGGCGATTCCGGCCCGGGGCAACTGAGCTTCGACGACGTCCGCACCACTTATCTGGTGGGATCGGTGGCGCTGGCGCTGATCCTGTTCGATGGCGGCCTGCGCACGCGGTTTCAGAGCATCCGCGCGGTGCTCGCGCCATCGATGGCGCTGGCGACGGTCGGCGTGCTGCTGACCGCGCTGATATCGGCGCCGGTCGCCAAATATGCGCTCGACCTGAACTGGACCGAGGCCCTGCTGGTGGGCGCAGTGGTGGCCTCGACCGATGCCGCGGCGGTGTTTCTTTTGGTGCACGCACAGGGCTTGCGGCTGCGGCCGCGCGTCGGGGCGACGCTGGAGGTCGAATCCGGCACCAACGATCCGTTCGCGGTATTTCTCACGCTGATGCTGGTGGAATTGATCTCAAACGGCGAAAGCTCGTTCTGGCATGTTGCGCTGGAATTCGGCCGCGAGGCCGTGCTCGGCGCCGTCATTGGCGTCATCGGCGGCCGTTTCGTGGTGCTGGCGCTGAACCGCGTCGCGTTACCGCAGGGACTGCACGCGCCATTTGTCGCCACCGCAGCATTGGTGATTTTCGGTGCCGCACAGATCGCGCACGCCTCCGGATTCCTCGCGGTTTATCTCGCCGGCATCATCATCGGCAATCGGCCGACGCGGGCGCATAATTCGGTGGTGACGTTTCTCGACGCCGCGACCTGGCTGGCGCAGATCGTGATGTTCGTCCTGCTCGGTCTTCTGGTCTCGCCGCATCGGCTGGGGAGCAGCGTCATCCCGGCCGTGATCGTGGCGCTGGTGCTGATGCTGGTGGCGCGGCCGCTCGCGGTGTTCTTCTGCCTGGCGCCGTTTCGCTTCAATTGGCGGGAAAAGATCTTTATCGCCTGGACCGGCCTGCGCGGCGCGGTGGCGATCTTTCTGGCGTCGATCCCGATGCTGGTCGGGCTATCGAAGGCATATCTGTATTTCGACGTCGCTTTCGTCGTCGTCATCATCTCGCTGTTGCTGCAGGGCTGGACGCTGGCCTTCGCGGCCCGACGGCTCCATGTGGCGCTGCCGCGCTCGGATCGCGGGCCTCGCCGCGTCGAACTCGATCTGCCGGGCCAGCTCGAGCAGCAACTGGTCGGCTATTCCGTCCGTCCGAAAAGCCTGTATTTCCGGCGTGGCCTCATTCCGTCCTGGTCGAAGCCGACGCTGGTGATCCGCGACCAGCGGATTCTCTCGCCGGCCGAGGCCGATCCGGTCGCCGCCGGCGACTACATCTACCTGCTGGCTCCGCCGGAAAAAGCCGAAGCGCTCGACCGTTTTTTTGTCGACATGCAGCCGAGTTCGGCGCCCGATCCCCATCTGCTGGGAGATTTTGTCGTCTCCGGCGAGATCACGCTTGGCGATCTTGCGGCAACCTACGGGGTCGGCGTCGATGCCGAGCAATCAAAGCTGACGCTCGCGGATTATTTCGATGTTCATCTCGATCACGCACCGAAGGAAGGCGCGACGCTGACGCTCAATTCCATCGTTCTGGTGGCGCGCAGTATCGGCGGCGGCAGGGTCAATGTCGTCGGACTGCGCCTGCCCGAAGATGAGGAAGAGGTCGTGCCATTGACGCGGATGGCGTCGCTCAAGCAAAAGCTGTCGAGCATGTGGTCGTCGGCAGCCGGGATCTAGAGCACAAGCCATGGCGCGGTTGGCGCAAAGACCAAGGTTCGAACCCCCGGCGAGAGATACCGGCTCCGTCGGGCGTCAGGCCGGCGAGTTAGCGGCAGGCAACACCTCGGCTCCGCCGAAGGCGGTCACATGCCCGCGCTTGAGCATGACGATGTGCGTTGCCAGCTGGCGCATTTCGTCGGGGTCATGGCTGACATAGACCATCGGTACGCCGGCTTCGTCGCGCAGCCGCACCAGATAGGGCAGGATCTCCTCCTTGCGCGCCTCGTCCAGCGATCCCAGCGGCTCATCCAGCAGCAGCAACCTCGGCCGCGCCAGCAGCGCGCGGCCGAGCGCGACGCGCTGGCGCTCGCCGCCGGACAATCGGCCGGGACGGCGATCCAGCAGGCTGGCCGATGTCGAGCAGGTCGGTGACGCGCGCGCGCTGGGCGGGATCGTCGGCAAGGCCGCTCATTCGGCGGCCGTAGTCGAGATTCTGGCGTACATCGAGATGCGGAAACAGCCGCGCGTCCTGGAACACATAGCCGATCCGGCGACGATGTGGCGGGACATGGATGCCCGCCGCGGTGTCGTCGAGCGTCTCGCCGTCGATGGCGATGATGCCGCGATCGGGCCGCAGCAGTCCTGCGATCATGTTGATCAGCGAGGTCTTGCCGGCGCCCGAGGCGCCGAACAGCCCGGTGACGCTGCCTTCGCTGGCGAACGAGGCTTCGATCGAGAATTCGCCGAGCTGCTTTGAGACGTCGACGCGCAGCATGATCAATTCCCGTGCAGGCGCGCGTGTGGCGCGCCGCGCGAACCATTCGGAGGCGACCAGCGCCGCCATCGCGATGAGAATGGAGACCACCACCAGCCGCAGCGCCGCGGCATCGCCGTCCGGGGTCTGGATCAGCGAATAGATCGCCGCGGAAATGGTCTGGGTCTCGCCGGGAATATTTGACACGAAGGTAATGGTGGCGCCGAATTCGCCGATCGCCTTGGCAAAGCCGAGCACCATGCCGGCCAGCACGCCCGGCAGCGCCAGCGGCAAGGTGATGGTCAGGAACACCCGCCAAGGTGCAGCGCCCAGCGTTCCGGCCGCCTGCTCCAGCCGGCGGTCCACCGCTTCGATGGAGAGCCGGATCGGCCGGACCAGCAGCGGAAACGACATCACGCCGCAGGCCAGTGCGGCGCCGGTCCAGCGGAACGCGAACACGATGCCGAGATGGTCCGCAAGCCAGGCGCCGACCAGGCCGCGTCGCCCGAATGTCAGCAGCAGCAGATAGCCGGTGACGACTGGAGGCAGCACCAGCGGCAAGTAGATCAAGCGCATCGAGCGACCGATTTGCCCCAGAAATCGCGTCGTGCCAGCAGCCACGCCACGGCGATCCCGAGCGGCGTCGCCACCAGTGTTGCAACCGAGGCGACCCGCAGCGAAAGCTGGATCGCTGTCCATTCCGTTGGCGAGATATCGAACACGTATCAGGTCGTCGGGTTGATCAGGAATTTGAATCCGTATTTCTCGAAGATGGTCTTGGCCGCCGAGTCCGCAGGAAGGCGAGATAATCGGACGCTCCCGCTTTCGCGCTCGCCGTCGCCGCTACCGGGTAGATGATCGGCGGATGCGAATCGGCCGGGAAAGTGCCGACGATCTTGACCCCGGGCTCGACCTTGGCGTCGGTCGAATAGACGATGCCGAGCGCGCGCTTCGCCGCGCGCCACCAGCGTCAGCGCGGCGCGCACGCTCTCGGCCATCGCGAATTTCGGCTCGGCGGCCTGCCACGCACCGAGTTTCTCCAGCGCCGCCTTGGCGTATTTGCCGACCGGAACCGCCTTCACGTCGCCGGTGGCGATCTTGCCGTCGCCGGCGAGTTTGGCGAGATCGAAGCCCGGCCCGATCGTCACATTGTCGATCTTGGAATCCTTCGGCGCGATCAGCACGAGGCTGTTGCCGAGCAGATTGACGCGGGTCTGGCGCGTTGATGTTCTTCTTGGCGATCGCGTAGTCCATCCAGTCGGTGTCGGCGGACATGAAGATATCCGCCGGCGCGCCCTGCTCGATCTGCTTGGCCAGCGCCGAGCTTGCGGTATAGCTGGCGACGACTTTGACGCCGGTCTTCGCGGTATAGGCGGCGTCGATATCATCAAGCGCGTTCTTCATCGAAGCTGCGGCAAATACGGTAAGGCTCTTGTCCTGGGCATGCGGCGGGCGACCAGGCCGGGCCGCACAGGATGACGAAGGCGGTGAGAAGTCCGGCAAGACGATGCATGTGGTCGCTCCCGTGCGTCTTCGCGGCGCGCCATCGCGCGCGCAAATCAGGCGTTGGTTGAATGTGGAACGCGACAGGCGGAAGCGCCGTTCCACTGGTCCCGACGACTTACGGTCGGTCAGGATATCGCCAACAAAAACAATAACAGGCTGAGGGTATGGGTAAAGTCTTCCCGGAGCGCGTTCGGCAAAAAGGAGGAACCGGCTTTTCGGCCCGATCGCGCTCCGGGACATCATGCACCAGTCTATTCCGACGGCAGGATCGCCATCGAGACGGCGTCTTCCTTGACGCCGGTGATCTGGAGCACGAACGGGCTTGCCGAAATCTCGTATTTCATGGTCTTGCGAATGCCGTCGCAATCGGTGGCGCCGCTGAAGGCCTTTGGCTTCAGGGCATGGCCGTCCTGAACCAGGTCGACCCAACCGCCGGAGGACAGGCTGATGGTGTAGAGGCCGGCCTTCGGCGCGTTTTTGAAATTCGCAAATCCTGCAAAGGTGCCTTCCTTTGGCGCCCGTTCGGGCGGCGTCGGCAGTCTGGCCTCCGCTGGGGTGTGCAACCCGAGCGTGATCCCGGTTGACGGCAATGCGGCGAGTTCGCCGCCCGATGCAAGCTTGATGCGATCCGGCGCCGTCAGCGCGGCCCGCTCGCGCTCGATCGGCCATTTGAACTTGTCGCAGCCGCTCGGTTCTTCCGCCGCCCATGCGGGAGCCGTTCCGAGCAGGACCAGCGCGAGGAGCAAGGGGGCGCGCATGATCAATCCACCGCGATCATGACGTCGGAGGCCTTCACCACCACGGTAACGTGGCACCTTGGCCTTGATGCCCAGTTCATCGACCGCCTCGTTGGTGATCGAGGAGGTGACGATCTGGCCATCTGCCGATATCGACGCGGATATGCGAGGTGGTCGCGCCCTTCTTCACTTCGACGACGGTGCCCTTGATCTGGTTGCGTGCACTGATGCGCATGATGAATCCTTCATGGTTTACGGTCCGTTCAGGACCACGGTTCGCATCGACAAATCGGGATTGAAAGAGGATCAGCAGCCCTGACCCGAAACTTCGCCTGCGCTGACGGCGCGGCAAGATGCAACATTAGCGTACTTTCGAGTCCAATGAAATCACCTTGCGTCGGGGGGGGGGGTGTCATTGTTTTGCGTCCGGAGCGGCCAGAACCGCCCGGCAATCCGCCGGCAATTGGGCCAGCGTTATCGGCTGGCTCGGCTTCGGCGGTTCTTTCGGCGGCTCCGGGTGGAGCACCGAATCCTTGAACCAGTAGGCGAGATCGTCGGCGCTGCAGCCTTCACCGCCCGTCTGCGGCGGTTGGGGCTTGCAATCGTGGCTGCCGGGCGGGCAGGCCATACGGATGTGGAAGTGATAATCGTGACCCCACCACGGCCTGATCTTGGACAGCCAGCTTCGGTCGCCCTTGGCTTCGCGGCACAGCGCCTTCTTGATCGCGGCGTTGACGAAGATACGCTGGACGCTCGGCTCCTGCGCGGCGTCGCGGAGCACCAGGACATGACCGGGGGTGAAGACTTTCGGGTCGATGTCGAGGCGGTCGTCGCGTACCATCATGACCGCGGACATTTCCTCGCGTTCTTCGCGCGACAGGCGGTGATCGGGCATCGGCGTCAGCCAGATATCCGCATCGAGCCCGATCTGATGGCTGGCATGGCCGCTGAGCGCCGGGCCGCCGCGCGGCTGCGCGATGTCGCCGACCAGTATTCCGGGCCAGCCGGCGTCCTTGTGTGCCTTGACCGACAGCCGTTTCAAAAGCGCGACCACGTCGGGATGTCCCCAATTGCGGTTGCGCGACAGCCGCATCACCTGCCAGGTCTCGCCATTGACGGGCATTTCCATCGCGCCCGCCAGGCAGCCTTTGGAATAGAAGCCGATCACCCGCGTCGGCATTGCCGCCGGCAACAGCTTGCGGGCGAACAACTCCTTTGCGCCGAGTTTGGGATCGTTGGGATTGGCCAGCGGCGGCAGCGGCTTGGGATCGACGGTGCCCTTGTCCTGCGCCAGCACCGCATTGGCGCCGGAGAGAGCGGCGGACAGCAGCAGGGGGATGAGAATCAGGCGAGGGTTCATCGGGTCACTCTATAGCGCAACGATAGCACGAAAGCAGCCGCTGGGGGTAAGGCGGGTCGTCGCAACCGCTTGATCGCCGGCGCGGGTTCGTTCACGAGCAGGCGACCGGCGGCGGTTAGAAGTAACCACGGCGGCCCGGGCGCGCACGGCACACGCAATTGATGGCGCGGCGCCGGTTCTCGCGGAAGTATCGGAATGCGCCGATGCCGCACACGATTTTCTTTTATTGCGGCTTCGCCATTCACGGCACCCATGATCTGGCACGGCTTGGCGGTCCGGCCTCGCATGGCTGCGTCAGGCTGCACCTGTCGCATGCAGCAGCGCTGTTCGCATTGGTCGAGCGCAACGGGCCATGCCACACGCGCTTCGAGATTTCGCTAGTTGCAGGCCCGGCGGGCTACCATGGGTTAACCGTTCGATAACCTAGTCGATCATTGACGAAACTTCGTGCGACGATACGGAAAATTCGCGGCACGCATTGTGAAATCGTCGCGGTAGTACGCTGTCGGTATGCAAGATAGGAGATTCTGCCTCGCGTGCTCGCATGCGCTACCGGCCGCGCGTCGAGCATGGCTATTTTTCCGCTATTATTTGCGAATTCGCCACTTAAACAGGCAACCGGAACACGAAACATCCCGGCAGGATATTGGCGGGCGGAGGTCTTCGCCGGATAGCGATACCATTTTTTCAGACACTTATCGGAGAACGATCCACGCAGAGTGCGAGTTGGGGGCGTGATGATGCCGAGAGTCCGGCCAAAGACGGCGAAGAAACCGAAGCATGCGGCGCTCGCCCGCATCGCCGGCCGGCCGGCGAAGCCCAGTCCGAAGCTCTCGAATCGCAGCCGGCGCCTTTCAACCGAGATCGGCGAGATTGTGCGCAAGCGCGCGGAGGCTGAGGCAGCGATTGCCGAGGCGCGAAAATCCCACGAGCGACTGCGCGAGGCGATCGACATCCTGCCGCAGGGCATCGTGTTCCTCGACGCCGACGGACGCTACATTCTCTGGAACAAGAAATATTCCGAGATCTACAACCGCAGCTCCGACCTGTTCAAGCCGGGCGCGCGGCTGCAGGACACCATCCGGATCGGCGTCGAGCGCGGCGATTATCCGGAAGCGATCGGCCGCGAGGAAGAGTGGATCGCCGAGCGGCTCGAGCAAGCTCTATCAGCCCGGCGAGCGCCACGAGCAGGTTCTGGCCGACGGCCGCGTGCATCCTGATCGAGGAGCGGCTGACCGAGGACGGCGGCATCATCGGCCTGCGCGTCGACATCACCGAGTTGAAGCAGCGCGAGGCCTCGTTCCGGCTGCTGTTCGACAGCAATCCGGTGCCCATGATCGTATGCGCGCTGGATGACGAACGCATCCTCGGCGTCAACGACGCCGCGGTCGAGCATTATGGCTATAGCCGCGCCGAGTTCGAAAGGCTCGACCATCCGCAGCGTCCAGGCTTTCGGATCCGAACCGCCGTGGGCCGGCGACCGCAGCCAGCGACGAACTGGCGGCGCGCACCTGGAAGCACGTCAGGGCCGACGGCACGCTGATCGATCTGGCGATCTATTCGCGCCATCTGGTCTACGGCGACCAGCCCGCGGTGCTGCTGGCGCTGATGGACATCACCGAACGCAAGCGCGCCGAGGCGCGGCTCGCCTTCATGGCGCAGCACGACGGCCTGACCGGGCTGCCGAACCGCAACCTGCTGCGCCAGCAGCATGGACGAGATCCTGCTGCAGACGCGGCGCAGCGCGGAGAAGGTCGCGGTGCTGGTGCTCGGCCTCGACAATTTCAAGGCGGTCAACGATACGCTGGGCCACGGCATCGGCGACAAGCTGCTGCGCGGGGTCGCCAAGCGCCTGCGATCGACGCTGCGCGAGGAGGATACGCTGGCCCGCCTCAACTCCGACGAATTCGCGATCGTCCAGAGCGGGCTGACGCGGCCGGAGGACGCCGTGCTGCTGGCGCAGGCGGTTGTTGGAGGCGATCGGCGATCCCTATCTGCTCGACGGCCATTCCGTCGTCATCGGCGCCAGCATCGGCATCGCGATGGCGCCCGGGCGACGGCGACGAGTCCGAGAAGCTTCTGAAGAACGCCGACATGGCGCTGTCCCGCGCCAAGAACGAGTCAGCGCGGCACGTTCAGCTTCTTCGAAGCCGGAATGGATGCCCGCGCCCAGAGCCGGCGCAAGATCGAGATCGATCTGCGCGACGCGATCCAGAACGACGTGCTGCGGCCGTATTATCAGCCGCTGATCGATCTTTCGACCGGGCGCATCACCGGCTTCGAGGCGCTGGTGCGCTGGCCGCATCCCGAACGCGGCATGATCTCGCCGGCCGAATTCATTCCGGTCGCCGAGGAGACCGGCCTGATCAACGCGCTCGGCGGCCTGATGCTGCGCCGCGCCTGCATGGATGCGGCGCTCTGGCCCGACGACGTCCGGGTCGCGGTCAACCTGTCGCCGCTGCAGTTCCGCGTCGGCAATCTGCTGTCCGGTCGTGATGGATGCGCTGAAGCAATCCGGCCTGCCGGCCAAGCGGCTCGAGCTGGAGATCACCGAAACGCTGCTGCTGGAAAAGAGCAGCCAGGTGCTTGCCACGTTGCACGCGCTGCGCGCGCTCGGCGTGCGCATCTCGATGGACGATTTCGGCACCGGCTATTCGAGCCTGAGCTATCTGCGCAGCTTTCCGTTCGACAAGATCAAGATCGACCAGTCGTTCGTTCGCGACCTCGCCGCCAATCGCGATGCGCAGGCGATCGTGCGCTCGATCATCAGCCTCGGCGTGGGCCTCGGCGTGACGATCACCGCCGAAGGCGTCGAGACCGAAGCCGAGCTGAGCTGCCTGCGCGCGGAGGGCTGTCATGAGGGACAGGGCTTTCTGTTCAGCCAGGCGCGGCCCAACGCCGAAATCGCCGATCTGCTGAAAGCGCAGTGCGGTGCCGGTTACATCGCACCCGAGGATCCCGCCGAGAAAGCCGTGCGCATCGCCTGAGGGCAGTCGCTACGAGCTTGACTGGGCGGTCTTGTGCTTGCGCAGATGATAGGTCAGCGCCAGCGCCACGCAGTGGCGCAACTCCGGTCCGTGGAATCTCCTCCGCGGCATCCAGGATGATGCTTCGGTTGCCGCCATAGCGGAGCTGTGTCGGGTACAGCTCGCGGAAGGTCTCGACCAGGTCGGTCTGGCAATGGAAATAGACCGCGTAGTGGTTGGCGGCTGATTTACGCGATCAATCCGGATGGTGCTGCTGCTTTTCGTCTCGGTCGTGAGATAGCTCGGCTGTCCCCATTTCAGGGTTTCCTGCAGTGCGCCGACGCCCTTTGTGGCCTTCGCGGTGTCGAAAATCAGCCGGCGCAATGCCAGGAGCTTTGCCCTCAGCGGTCTCGGATAGGCTCGGAAGACCTCATCAACAGCGGGATCAGAAGAAATCGCGCGCGGCGTACGTGTAGAACGCGGCTTGCTCGCCGGCCTCTTGCTTCGCTGACGCTTCATGGCAGCCTGTCCGTGCATTTGGTCGCGTGGCCTTCAGGCGTCCATTGCCGGCGCGCCGGGATCGGTGGCGAGGATCGCCCTGCCGACATCTTCGTAATGCGTGTCGCGTGCCTGTAATTGCTGCGCGATGGCGTGCATGTCGCGGAAGCGGCGCTCGAACTTGTTGGCGCTGAACACCGCCGTGGCGCCTGCCATGTGATAGGCCGCATCGACCACCGAGGCCGCCTGATGAATCGTCCAGGTCGAAGCCAGGCGAAGCGCGGCGCGGTGGTCCTCGGTGTACTTGCCTGTGACTTCCAGATCGCGCCAGACCTCGCCGGTTGTGGCATATAAATAGGCGCGCGCCGCACGCAAATTGCCTTCGATGCGCCCGATCGCACCCTGCACCGAATTGTTCTCACGCATCGCCTTGATGCCGACCGACGCCTTGCCGCGCGCCAGTTCGACGGCGGCGTCGAGCGTGGCCCGCGCGACGCCGAGCGAGACCGCGGCAAAGCCCAACGCGAAAACGATGTGGGTGGTGAGCCGGTAGAGCGGTCCCGTTTCACGCACTGCGGCCGGCTCGTCGCGCAACGCTGTAAATTTTTCCGGGATAAACAGATTTTCGACCGAATAGGAGTCGGTGCCAGTGCCCTTGAGGCCGATGACGTCCCAGACGTCGTACATCGTGGCGCTCGCCAGCGGAAACAGGATGGTGCGTACTTCCGGCGCGCCATCGGGCTTGCGCCGCCGGGTGCCGTCGGCTTCCACGATCTGGACATGCGCGCCGAGCCAGCTTGCCTGCCGGGAGCCGCTGGCGAAGTCCCAGCGCCCGGTGGCCCGGTAGCCGCCGGGAACGACATGCGCCTCGCCGGCGATCGCGCCCCAGGCGAGGATGCCGCCGGGCGCACCGAAAATCTGGTGCGCCGCATCGGCATCGAGATAGGCCGCGATCATGGCGCAGACGCTGCATTGGCCGAGGCACCACGCCGTCGAAGCGTCGGCCTTTGCCACCTCTTCGAGCATCTGCATGAAGATTTCGGGCGGCGCCTCGGTGCCACCCGCACTCTGCGGCAACAGCACGCGATAGAGCCCGTTCTCGATCAGGGCGGCGACCACCGGCTGGGTGAGACGCCGGGTCCGCTCGATCTCATCGGCCTCGCGCGTGATCAGCGGCGCCAGCGCTCGCGCGCGCTCGACCAGTCCGAAACCGGGAAGCTTGTTCATGCGTCCTCTCGCCCTTTTTCGGGGGTTCTGATCAACGAAGCCGCAATGGTGATCCATTCGCCGTCGTCGATCAAGATGGGCGGTGCTGAGACAAGGGTAGATGCCGGTCACGGCTGCATCATTGCGCCAGCCCGAGGACCAGAAGGAGCGCGCGGTCGAGTTGCTCGGACGTTTCAGCGTCGATGCGGCCAATAACGCGCCGAATGCGGTCACGGCGGAGCGCGACCAATTTATCGGTCATGATTTGTGACCGAAGGCGAAGACCGTTTTCCGGTGCAACCTCGATCAGCGGTCGGAGTGAAAGTCCGGCCTGCAGGTCAGACGAGACAGGACAGACGAAGATCGTCGAAAGACCGGTAGCGAATTTGTCGCCTTGAACAACAACACCAGGCCGGGGCCTCCCGAGATCGCTCGGAACGACCATCAGCACGACGTCTCCCCGCGCTATTTCCACGATTCCCAATTCGTAAACCGACTCGATCCAGTCATCGATCGCGTCGTTCTCCGGATGCTGCGCCATCAGTTTTATCTCGCGGCGGATTTCCGAGAGCACCTTGGGATCGCGCAAATCCGGCACCCAATGCTGCACCGGGCGCAGCCCCTGCGCACGCAGACGCTCGCGGCGCGACGCCATGCGCTGCTGCGGGGTGCGGGGTTTTGATTTTTTCGGGGTCGTGGCCATGGATGGAGCGTAACATGTTACGCTTGGAAACTCAATGGTTAGCCGACTTCAACTATCCACCTTCAGCGCGGCGATGAACGCTTCCTGCGGGATGTCGACCTTGCCGAACTGCCGCATCTTCTTCTTGCCTTCCTTCTGCTTTTCCAGAAGCTTGCGCTTGCGGGTGATGTCGCCGCCATAGCATTTCGCGGTGACGTCCTTGCGCAGCGCGCGCACGGTTTCGCGCGCGATCACCTTGCCGCCGATCGCCGCCTGGATCGGAATCTGGAACATGTGCGGTGGAATCAGTTCCTTCATCTTCTCGACCATGGCGCGGCCGCGGCCCTCGGCGCGCTGGCGGTGCACCAGCATCGACAGCGCGTCGACCGGCTCGTTGTTGACCAGAATTTGCATCTTCACGAGGTCGGCCGGCTTGTAGTCGGTGAGATGATAGTCGAACGAGGCATAGCCCTTGGAAACCGACTTCAGGCGGTCGTAGAAATCGAATACCACTTCATTGAGCGGCAGCTCGTATTTCACCATCGCGCGGTTGCCGACGTAAGTGAGTTCTTTCTGCGAACCGCGCCGGTCCTGGCACAGCTTCAAGACACTGCCGAGATACTCGTCCGGCGTGAGAATGGTGGCCTCGATCCAGGGTTCCTCGATCTCGGCGATCTTCACCACATCGGGCATGTCGATCGGATTGTGAATCTCGATCACCTGCCCGTCGGTCAGATGCATCTTGTAGATCACCGACGGCGCGGTCGCGATCAGGTTGAGGTCGAATTCGCGCGACAATCGCTCCTGGATGATCTCCAGGTGCAACAGGCCGAGAAAGCCGCAGCGGAAGCCAAAACCCAGTGCGGCGGAAGTTTCCATCTCGAACGAGAAGCTGGCGTCATTGAGCCGCAGCTTGCCCATCGCCGCGCGCAAGGTCTCGAAGTCGTCGGCGTCGACCGGAAACAGGCCGCAGAACACCACGGGGATCGCCGGCTTGAAGCCTGGCAGCATCTCCGTCACCGGCTTGCGGTCGTCGGTGATGGTGTCGCCCACTCTGGTATCGGCGACTTCCTTAATCGCGGCGGTGATGAAGCCGATCTCGCCGGGACCAAGTTCCTCGATCTGCTGCATCTTCGGCGTGAAGAAGCCGACCCGCTCGACGTCATAGGCGGCGTTGGTGCCCATCATCCGGATGCGCTGGCCCTTTTTCATCACGCCATCGACGATCCGGACCAGCACCACCACGCCGAGATAGACGTCGTACCAGCTGTCGACCAGGAGCGCCTTCAGCGAGGCGTCACGGTCGCCCTTCGGCGCCGGCAGCCGGTGAACGATGGCTTCCAGCACGTCGTCGATACCGAGGCCGGTCTTGGCGGAGATCATCACCGCATCCGAGGCATCGATGCCGATCACGTCCTCGATCTGCCGCTTGACCTGATCCGGTTCCGCCGCCGGCAGGTCGATCTTGTTGAGGACCGGCACGATCTCGTGGCCGGCGTCGAGCGCGTGGTAGACGTTGGCGAGCGTCTGCGCTTCGACGCCCTGGCTGGCATCGACCACCAGCAGCGAGCCTTCGCAGGCCGCCAGCGACCTCGAAACCTCATAGGCGAAGTCGACATGGCCGGGCGTGTCGATCAGGTTAAGGATGTAGGTCTTGCCGTCCTTGGCCAGATAGCTCAGCCGCACGGTCTGCGCCTTGATGGTGATGCCGCGCTCGCGCTCGATATCCATGGAATTGAGCACCTGTTCCTTCATCTCGCGCGCCTGCAAACCCCCGGTGGTCTGGATCAGACGGTCGGCCAGCGTCGATTTGCCATGGTCAATATGCGCAACGATGGCGAAGTTGCGGATGTTGGAAATAGGGATAGATGTCATGGGCGCGGGATAGCATTCGCCCCCCGGTGCGGCAACCATATTACAGCCTTTTGACGGCACAACTTCACGCCAAGCTGATTTCACTTGGGTCAAAAACGCGCTACGCAGTCGGTTATGTCAGGTGCCTGGTTTCTGCCCGCAAATTTGTACGCATATGCATCGTCGAAGGTCCGGCGGCTGGCGGCATGGCTCGCCGCGACGGCCTCCGATCCCGAGGCCGGCCTCGGCCTGGTGATCGGCTTTGCCGCTGCGCATGCGGTGCTCTGGACCTTGATTCTGATCAATCTCAAAGCGGCGCAGGACGTCCACATGGATGTTGCGGAAGCCTATGCCTGGGGCCAGAAATTTCTGCTCGGCTACGGCAAGCATCCGCCGCTGTCGGGATGGGTCGCGGGCATCTGGTTCATGATGTTTCCGGTCGCCGACTGGTCAACTTACGCATTGGCGATGGCGACGCTTGGCTGCGGGCTGGTGATCTGCTGGCTGATCGCGTTGCGCGTAGTCGACCGCCGCCGCGCTTTCTTCGTGGTGGTGATGCTGGCGCTCTACCCGATCTTCAACTTCAAGGGCTTCAAGTATAATCCGGATCTGCTGCAGCTCGTGACCCTGCCGCTGGTGGTGCTGGCCTATCTGCGTGCGTTCGAGAAACGCGATGCGCGCTCCGGGCTGTGGCTCGGCCTCGCCGGCGCACTGGCGCTGATGACCAAATATTGGGTGCTGACCATGATCGGCGCGATCGGGATCGCAGCGCTTGTTCATCCCGATCGGTTGCGGTTCCTGCGCTCGCCCGCGCCATGGGTTGCGATTGTCACCCTGGTGGTCGCGATGCTTCCGCATCTGTGGTGGTTGAAGCAGGTCAATTTCGTGCCGCTGACTTACGCGGGCGATACCTATGAATTGCAGAGCCGCGCGCAGTGCCTTCGGCTTGTCCTCGGCTATATCGGCCACAATCTGGCGCTGCTGGCTGTGCCGGTGGCATTGGCGGCGCTGGCGCTGGCTTGGTTGCCGCGATGGTGGACGACCTTGGCGCAACATCCGTCGGCGCTGTTCACGCGCGCCTGGTCGCGCGGGACCAATGCCGCGGTGAATCTCTCCCAGGCGCTCAATATCTGGATCATCCAGATCGTGGTTGCGATCGGGCCTCCGCTCGGCGGCTTGATTTTCATCATCTATATGAAGACCGACTGGGGGATCTCGCTGTTCTTTCTGACCCCGCTGGCGCTGGTTGCGATCCCGTCGCTGCGGCTGCAAAGAATCGCGCTGTTTCGCATTGTCGCGATCTGGCTGGTGTTGACGCTCGCGGTGCTTGCCGCCTCGCGCACCATCGCGGCCCGCGAATTCGCCGAGAATCCCAATGGCGCATCAGGCTATGCCGCGCGTTCCGAACTCGCCCGCGAGCTGACGCAAGCCTGGCATGAGCGCTTTGACTCGCGATGGGCCGTGGTCGCCGGGGCTACGGATATCGGCGAGCCGATGACATTCTACAGTCCGGATCACCCGGCGCCGTTCACGCCCGGCGAACTCTGGGCGTCGGGGTTGACCTCGCTCGAGGAGGCCAAGCGGCTCGGTTTCATCGGCATCTGCGATACGTCGGATGGGCGGCTGCCCGCCTGTGAAGCGTGGATGGCGGCCAATGCCGGTCAGGCCGAGTCCCTGGTCATCACGACGCAGCGTTTCTCCCACGGGCATTCCGGGCCGGCGACCAGCTGGAAGATCTACATCGTACCGCCGGCTCACATCTAGGCGTTCAGTCTTGCCGCCTACGTGCCTTCTTCGTTGAACTTGCTGGCGACGAGGTCGGTGATCGCGTTGATGGCGGCTTCGGCCTCGGGGCCGGCCGCGGAGACGAGGATGGATGTCCCCGGCCCCGCGGACAGCATCATCAGCCCCATGATCGAGGTGCCGCCGACGGTCTCGCCGCCGCGCGTCACCCAGACTTCGGCATTGAAGCGCTCGACCATCTGAACGAATTTCGCCGAGGCGCGCGCGTGCAGTCCGCGCTTGTTGATGATGGGAAGTCTCCCGGGACAGCGCGCCCGGCGGGATGCTTGGCCCGGCATCGTTTTCGGGCGACGCGTCCTCGTCGCTCATTTGCCGGCGAGGACCCGGCTGGCGATGGTGACGTATTTGCGGCCGGCTTCCTGCGCCATGGCGATGGCGTCGGGAAGCGACCGCTCTTCGCGAACCTTGGCGAGCTTGACCAGCATCGGAAGATTGATCCCTGCGAGCACTTCCACTTTCGGACGGCTCATGCAGGAGATCGCAAGGTTGGAGGGCGTG
Organism: uncultured Pseudomonadota bacterium; assembly: GCA_963729395.1. Lineage (GTDB taxonomy): Bacteria > Pseudomonadota > Alphaproteobacteria > Rhizobiales > Xanthobacteraceae > Bradyrhizobium. Next base: position 79,663 of record CAVSOS010000060.1, read on the forward strand.
CCGCCGAACATGTCGGTCAGGATAGCTACGCCGTCACCACTGTCGACGCGATTGACCGCCTCGATGATGTCGCTTCGACACAAATCGGAGTCGTCCTCGGCTCCGATCGTGACTGCTTCGATTTGTTTTTGCGGACCCATGACATGCTCGAGCGCCGCCTTGAACTCGTCGGCAAGGCGGCCATGGGTCACAAGTACTAGGCCAATCATCGGAAACTCCTCGCGGGTGCTTTTTGGTGCACCGCACGAACGCGCCACTTTGACCATCCAGAGCCCTCGCGCAAGAGGGGATGTTTGCGATTCACCCGGAAATTAGCGGTAGAGGGGGGAACCTGCGCCGGTCTATTCGGTCGCGATACTGGGCGTAATATGGTTACCAATTCCCTTCAGACAATCATCCGAGGGTCGGTACTGGCGGTTGTCGTCAGCGCAGCTACAACCAATGGCAGTGCTGTGTGGTTCGATTCCACGGGGATTCGAGGTAGCTGAACACCGTGGATGTGCGTCTGGAGGGCCTCCGGTGCCGGCAGGCGCTCGGCATCCGGGGCCGACAGATCCACGACCAGGCCCACCACCGCCTCCCCGGCGAAGCCGCAGCGGCGAATGCCGAGCCCGCGGATTTCGATCAGGCCGGCCAGTTCGGGTGCCGGCCGCACCAGGATTTGCCCCTGGTTTGCTTCAAGATGGACGCGATCATCGCCGACCAGCACTGCCGGCGGTATTTGGCCTGAACGCCCGGCCAGGATGAGATCGAACGCCAGCCGCGACTTGCCGGAACCCGACGGCCCGCGGATCAGGACGGCGCGATTTTCGATCAACACGGCGGAAGCATGGACGCTCGCACCTTTGCCATGCGTCATGGCGCCGGCAGCCGGACCACAAAGCGCGCGCCTGCGACCGTCGCCTCGCCATCGGGGCCGACCGGACCCGCGCGATTTTCCGCCCAGATGCGTCCGCCATGGGCTTCTATGATCTGTTTCGAGATCGACAGCCCCAATCCGGAATTCTGCCCAAAGCCCTGGTGCGGCCGGTCAGTGTAAAAGCGCTCGAAGATTCGCTCCAGCGCATCGTCGCGGATCCCCGGACCATCGTCATCGATCACGATTTCGATTTCCTGTTTCACGCGACGGCAGACGATGCGTACCTTGCCGCCGGCCTCGGAAAACGACTGGGCGTTGACCAGCAGGTTGGAAATCACCTGCCCGAGCCGCGAATCATGTCCCGGCACCGAGAAGGTATCGGTCGGGCTGCGGCCTTCGAAGCGGACTTCGACCGCGATCTTGTTGCCAAGACTGGTTTCGTTGGCGACCGAGGTCAGGGTGTTGAGCAGGCGCCGAAGATCGACCGGCGTCATATCCTGCCGCTGCAGTTCGGCATCGAGCCGGCTCGCATCCGAGATATCGGAGATCAGGCGGTCGAGCCGCTTGACGTCGTGCTCGATCACCGCGAGCAGCCGCGCGCGGCTGTTCTCGTTCCGAGCCAACGGCAGGGTTTCGACCGCGGACCGCAGCGACGTCAGCGGGTTCTTCAATTCATGGGCGACATCGGCAGCGAACATTTCGATCGCCTCGATGCGGTTATAGAGTGCATCCGTCATGTCGCGCAGCGCGCCGGAGAGATGTCCGATCTCGTCGCGACGGCGGGTGAAGTCGGGAATCTCGACGCGGGTCCGGATGCGGCGGCGGACACGCTCGGCGCTGTCGGCGAGCCGGCGCACCGGGCCCGCAATGGTGCTTGCCAGCAGCAATGACAGCATGATCATCACCGCGGAAGCCACGCCGCCGACTTTCAAGATCGCAAGCCGCTCGGCGGTCACCATCTGATCGATGTCGTCGCCCTGGGTCGAGAGCATCAGCGCGCCATGGATCGCTCGGAATCGCTGCACCGGCACCGCGACCGAGACGATCACCTCGCCGCGTTCGTTGATTCGCACCATGCTGCTCTTTTCGCCGCTGAGGGATTTGGCGACTTCCTGATAACCGTTGCCGTTCTCCGGCCCGAGTTCGCGATAGAGCGGCAGGTCGCCGCGATTGAGCCAGGTGCGGATCGCGATCATCGATCGCTCCGCGATACCTGGCTTCTCGACCGACGGTGGCGGCAACTCGAACCGCAGCACATCGCCGCGGCCGTAGAGATTGCGGCTGTCCAGAATCAGGCCGCCATCGCGATCGAAAATACGGGCTCGGGTCTTGGTTGGTGAAATCAACCGCCGCAATACCGGCGCGACGCGTTCCGGATTGATTGGAAAATCCAGTCCGGCATATTCGTCGGGCGCACCGTAGCTTTCGCCGGGCTTCAGATCGAGCAGCCGGTCAGGATCGATGGTGATGGTGTTGGTCTCGACGGTCGCGGAGGCTGCGATCGCGCCAGCAATGATCTCGGCCTGCACCAGCAGGCTTTGCGCCCGCGCGTCGATCAGGCCGGCGCGGAATTGCGACAGGTAAAGAATGCTCGCCACCAGCGCGATCAGGCCGGCGAGATTTAAGCGAAACGATGCGGCGGGTCAGGCTCGAGAAGCTGAGCGCGAAGAAAAACTGACCGGCCCGGCGCAACCAGCCGAGCGGCCGCTGCCAGCCCTGCGCGCCGCATTCTCGGCGGCAGCGGTATCCGGAACGAGGGACGGCGAGGCGTCCTCGGCATTCAGGCTTGCATCAGGCTGCGTTCGATCAAGCAATGGCCAAAACTGCCGGTTGTTTCGATGGGTCGTGCGACGCGCGTTTGCTTTCTCATCCTACCCCAGAGGGGGGGTGGCGTCAGTTAACAAACGCCCGCGAAATGCAGGCAAATCAGGTTTCCTTGAAGCGGTAGCCGACGCCGTAAAGGGTTTCGATCATCTCGAAATCGTCGTCGACGACCTTGAACTTCTTGCGCAGCCGCTTGATGTGGCTGTCGATGGTGCGATCGTCGACATAGACCTGATCGTCATAGGCCGCGTCCATCAGCGCGTTGCGGCTTTTCACCACGCCGGGGCGCGTGGCCAGCGCCTGCAGGATCAGGAATTCGGTCACGGTCAGCGTCACCGGCTCGTTCTTCCAGGTGCAGGTGTGGCGCTCCGGGTCCATCCGCAGCAGGCCGCGGTCCAGCGCCTTGGCGTCGGTTTCCTTCGGCACTGCGGTCGGATCCTTCGGCGCCGCGCGGCGCAGCACGGCCTTGACGCGCTCGACCAGCAGGCGCTGCGAGAACGGCTTGCGGATGAAATCGTCGGCGCCCATCTTGAGGCCGAACAATTCGTCGATCTCCTCGTCCTTGGAGGTGAGGAAGATCACCGGCAGATCGGACTTCTGCCGCAGCCGCCGCAGCGTCTCCATGCCGTCCATGCGCGGCATCTTGATGTCGAGGATCGCGAGATCCGGCGGGCTGGTGCGGAAGCCGTCGAGCGCCGATGCGCCATCCGTGTAGGTCATGATGCGATAGCCCTCGGCTTCGAGCGCGATCGAGACGGATGTGAGAATGTTGCGGTCGTCGTCGACCAGGGCGATTGTGGGCATGAGCCTGCTTTCCGAAACGGACGTGGCTAAAACGGCGAGCAATCCAGCGATGCGCCGCATAAATGGGCTTCGAACGCGGTCAACGAGCAATGCAAGCTGGGCTGAAGTGTGACCGAGTTCCGCGAAACGCCTGAGCGTGCCCAAGGGTTCCAGCCTGTCTGGATATCAGTTTAGCCCAAAAAGGGCTATTTTTGCAATGAGATGACTGGAATATGATCGATGCAGCCCACCCCTGATTTCGACGCCGCCAGGCTCGCCCGGTCGCTGTTGCGGCGCAGCCGACAAGGCGCATTGGCGACCCTGATGCCCGGCAGCGGCGATCCCTATTGCTCGCTGGTCAATGTCGCCAGCCATCCCGACGGCTCGCCGATCCTGCTGATTTCGCGCCTCGCGCTTCACACCAGGAACCTGCTCGCCGACGCCAGGGTCTCGCTGATGCTGGACGAGCGGGCCGAAGGCGATCCACTGGAGGGATCGCGGATCATGCTGGCAGGTCAGGCGGAGCAGGCGAGCGGGGACGATGCGGCGATTTTGCGCCGCCGTTACCTCAACGCCCATCCGTCTGCGGAAGTCTTTGTCAATTTTAAGGATTTTTCCTTTTTCAGAATCCGGCCGACCGGTGCGCATCTGGTGGCCGGATTCGGCCGCATCGTCGACCTCCAACCCGAGCAGTTTTTGACCGACATCTCCGATGCCGCTTCGTTGCTGGAAGCCGAGCAGGAAGCCGTCGACCACATGAACACGGATCATCGCGACGCGATGAATCTCTATGCGACAAGGCTGCTCGGTGCCAAACCCGCCGATTGGCGCTGCACCGGCTGCGATCCCGACGGAATAGACCTGCAGGCTGGTTCAATCAAACTGCGGCTGGATTTCCCGCGGCGCATTGTCACGCCTGCCGCACTGCGGCAGGCACTGAAGCAGCTTGCCGATCAGGCCCGCGCTGGAGCAAGTATTTGAGGAGAGTTAATGTGCGCCTTCGAATAAACCAAATATGGGGGGATCGGCTTGGCAAGCCAGGTGTTCATCAGTATTAGGTCGCCGGACCGGGACCGGATGACTATATTGACGGTCACCGCGATAGAGGCGCGTCTGGCGGCATTCGCGCAATCGAAGTACGCGGGTTCGAGGAGGATTCTTCCGTGCAAGAGACGGGCGTGCATAACGGTGCCTTCGGCGCCGACAAATTCGGCTTAAAGAAACTCAAAGGCGTCAACTGGAACCTCGGTGCGCCGCAACTCTCTGAATACGCGTTGGCTGCCGGCGAAGCCGTGCTTTCCGCGGATGGGGCTTTGTGCGCGGACACCGGCGTTTTCACGGGGCGCAGCCCCAAGGACAAATTCACGGTTCGCGACGTGAACACCGACAAGAACATGTGGTGGGCGGGCAACCAGTCGATCACATCGGAACAGTTCGAGGCGCTCTACGCCGACTTCCTCAAACATGCCGAAGGCATGACGCTGTTCGCGCAGGATCTCTATGGCGGCGCCGATCCGAGCTTGCGGATCAAGACCCGCGTCTATACCGAACTCGCCTGGCACTCGCTGTTCATTCGCACGCTGTTGATTCGCCCGCAGACGTCAGAGCTTGCGAGCTTCGTGCCCGAACTGACCATCATCGATCTGCCGAGCTTCAGGGCCGACCCCAAACGCCACGGGGTGCGTTCGGAGAACGTGGTTGCGATCGATTTCGCCCGCAAGATCGTCCTGATCGGCGGGTCTTATTATGCCGGCGAGATAAAGAAGTCGGTCTTTACCACGCTGAATTATTATCTGCCGGAAAAGGGCGTGATGCCGATGCACTGCTCGGCCAATGTCGGCCCCGACGGCGATGCGGCGATCTTTTTCGGCCTGTCCGGCACCGGCAAGACGACGCTCTCGGCCGATCCGAACCGCACGCTGATCGGCGACGACGAGCATGGCTGGGGCGCGCACGGCATCTTCAATTTCGAAGGCGGCTGCTACGCCAAATGCATCAAGCTGTCGAAGGAAGCCGAGCCGGAGATTTATGCCGCCAGCAAGCGCTTCGGTGCGGTGTTGGAGAACGTGGTGCTGGACGCCAATACCCGCGCTGCCGGATTTCGACGACGGCTCGAAGACCGAGAACACCCGTTCGGCCTATCCGCTCGAATACATCCCCAATGCTTCGCGCACCGGCCGCGCCGGCCATCCGAAGAACATCGTGATGCTGGCCGCCGACGCCTTCGGCGTGATGCCGCCGATAGCCAAACTGACGCCGGCGCAGGCGATGTATCATTTCCTGTCCGGCTATACCGCAAAGGTCGCGGGCACCGAGCGCGGCCTCGGCAATGAGCCGCAGCCGGAATTCTCGACCTGCTTCGGCTCGCCGTTCTTGCCGCGCGATCCGTCGGTGTACGGCAATCTGCTGCGCGATCTGATCGCCAGGCACGATGTCGATTGCTGGTTGGTCAACACTGGCTGGACCGGCGGCAAATACGGCACCGGGCGGCGCATGCCGATCAAGGTGACGCGGACGCTGTTGGCCGCGGCGTTGAACGGCTCGCTGCGATCAGCCGATTTCCGTACCGACCGGTATTTCGGCTTCGCGGTGCCGACCTCGCTGCCCGGCGTCGAGCCGCATCTCCTCGATCCGATCAAGACCTGGGCCGACAAGGCTGAGTTCGACAAGACCGCGCGTTCGCTGGTCGGCATGTTCCAGAAGAACTTCGCGAAGTTCGAAGCGCAAGTCGATGCCGATGTCCGCGCTGCCGCGCCGGAAGTGAAACTCGCCGCGGAATAAGATTTCGGAAAATCGGTTTCCGTGAATAAGCAAAAAGGGCGGCTCAACGGGCCGCCCTTTTTTCGTTTCCACATTCACGCATTGTCTTATTTCAATGGAGCGTATTCTGATCGCAAGTTCTGATCGGAAGGCCGGTGTCCCCTTTGCGCCTTACGCGGCTCAAGCCTTGAAGTACGCCATCTGATGCGTCGTTGCGAGCAGGCGGCCCTGCGGCGACCACAGCTCGCCGATCTGGTCGCTATAGCTCTTGCGAAAGATATTGGCGTCGGCGACGGCCAGGACCCGGCTGATGTCCTCGGCCGCGAGATCTTCCGCGTCGGCATGAAAATAGGTCGTCAGCGACACGGTGCCGAACGGCACGAGATCGCCTCTGACATGAAAGATGCGGCCGAAGAATGCATCCGACATCGCCATCAGCGACAGCGCGTCGACCTTTCGCGGGGCGCGGTCGCCGATCCATAATTTGGAGTACGAGCTGACCGGCCCAGCTCCGGGCGTCGCGCCGAATTTCGGTTCGCCCTCGACAAAGCGGAAATCATATTGCTTGACCCAGGGTATCGAAATCCTGGCATAGGGCAGCGTCTGCTCGAAAGCGGTGGCGCCTGGAAATTCGGCCTGCTGATGCGACCATGACGGACGTCGCGCGGCGAACACGGCGGTCGCGAAGGTCGCAACCTCGCCGCCATCCTGCGTCATCTCGACGGACCAATGCTGTGTCGATCGGTTAGCCTTGATCAGGCGAACGTCGAGATCGAACGTCCCGCGCGCGACCGGCGCGCAAAAGTTGACGGTAAGCGACAGCGGATCGCCGGCGCGCTGCGGATGATCGAGCAGCGCCCGCAGCATCGTGGCGGCGGTCGCCCCGCCGAACGGGCCGACAAACGCCCAGTAATCCTCGCTGGTCCGTCCCTGCCAGCAGCTGTCGCCGGCGGTAACCTGCGTGGCGTCGTCGAAAAGGTGTTGGGTCCTGGCAAGCATCAAAATCCTCTAAGTGGCCGTCATTGCGAGGAGCGTAAGCGACGAAGCAATCCATTCTTTCTTCGCGGCTTCTGGAATCTTCGCGGAGCCTGTCATCGGGCGCGCATTCGCGCGACCCGTTGGCTCGCAATGACGCAATTATTCTTCACGCGCAGTACCATGGCCGTGCCGCCGAATTCAATGACGTCTGAGGTAATTCAGCGGGTCGCCCCGCGCTGCGCGCCCGGCTCTTGCGACGCCAGCGGCGACGTCCCGCGCACCGGCACGTTCCAGATATCCTGGGCATATTCGCGGATGGTGCGATCTGACGAGAACCACGGCATCCGCGCCACGTTGAGGATCGAGGCCCTCGTCCAGGCCGGAACCACCTGCCAGCGCGCGTCGATCCCGCGCTGGGCCTCGAAATAGGCGGCGAAATCCGCGCTGACCATGTAGTGGTCAAGATGGCGCAGCGCGTGTGCGACCGATTCGAACCGGCCGGGATCATCGGGCGAGAATTCGCCGCTTCCGATCGCGTTGATGGCGCGTGACAGGCGCGGCGACTGCCGGATCACGTCGGTCGCATCGAGCCCCTGCTTGCGCCGCACCACCACATCCAATGCCTCCATGCCGAAGATCGCGATGTTCTCGGCGCCGACGTGATCGCGGATCTCGATATTGGCGCCGTCGAGCGTGCCGATGGTCAGCGCGCCGTTCAGCGCGAGTTTCATGTTGCCGGTGCCGGAGGCTTCCATGCCCGCGGTCGAAATCTGTTCCGAGAGGTCGGCGGCGGGAATGATCACCTCGGCCAGGCTGACATTGTAGTCGGCGAGGAAGGCGACCTTCAGGCGTCCGGCGATGGCCGGATCGTTGTTGACGACTTCGGCGACATCGTTGATGAGCTTGATGATCAGCTTGGCGTAGCGATAGCTCGCCGCCGCCTTGCCGGCGAAGATTTTCACGCGCGGCACCCAGTCGCGCTGCGGCTCGTCCTTGATCGCGTGATAGAGCGCCACGGCCTCCAGGATGTTGAGCAGTTGCCGCTTGTATTCATGGATGCGCTTGATCTGGACGTCGAACAGTGCTCCCGGGTCGACCTTGATGTTGAGGCGCTCGCCGATCAGCCGCGCCAGCGCGATCTTGTTGTGATGCTTGACGGTTCGGAATTGCTGCTGGAACGCATTGTCGCTGGCGCGGGCTTCGAGACGTTGAAGCAGCGAGGGATCGTCGAGCACGGCTTCGCCGCAGGCCTCGCGCAACAGATCGGTCAGCTTCGGGTTGGCCAGCATCAGCCAGCGGCGGAAGGTGATGCCGTTGGTCTTGTTGGTGATGCGGTCCGGATAAAGATGGTTCAGGTCGTGGAAGACCGTCTCCTTCATCAGATCGGAATGCATCGCCGAGACGCCGTTGATGCGGTGCGATCCGACGAACGCCAACTGCCCCATCCGCACCCGGCGGCCGGACTTCTCGTCGATCAGCGATACCGAGGCCCTGAAGTCGACATCGCCGGGGCATCGGGCATCCGCCAGCGCCAGATGCTCGACATTGATGCGGTAGATGATGTCGAGATGGCGTGGCAGCAGCCGTTCGAACAGTTCGACCGGCCAGGTTTCGAGCGCCTCCGGCAGCAGCGTGTGGTTGGTATAGGACAAGGTGGCCACGGTGATCTGCCACGCTTCGTCCCAGCGGAAGTTGTGAAGATCGCAGAGAATGCGCATCAACTCGGTGACGGCGAGACTGGGATGGGTGTCATTGAGCTGCACCGCGGCCTTGGACGCCAGGCTGCGCAACTGTCCGTCGGACGCGAGATGGCGCTGCACCAGATCCTGCAATGAGGCCGAGACAAAGAAATATTCCTGGCGCAGCCGCAGTTCGCGGCCCGCTGGACTCTCGTCATTCGGATAGAGGAACTTGCAGATCGATTCGGCGCGCGCCTCTTCGGCGATGGCGCCGAGATAGTCGCCTTTGTTGAACACGTCGAGCTTGAGCGGGTCGGGCGACCGCGCCGACCACAGCCGCAAGGCGTTGACGTGCTGGCCGCGCCACCCCACGATCGGCGTATCGTAGGCGACGGCTTGCACGGTTTCCGCCGGATGCCAGATCGCGCAGTCGCGGCCGTTGGCGTCGGTGATGCGTTCGACGCCGCCGCCGAAATGCACGTGGTAGACCACCTCCGGCCGCTGGAATTCCCAGGGGTTGCCAAAGCCGAGCCATTCGTCGGGATATTCCTGTTGCCAGCCCTGCGCGATGATCTGCCGGAACAGGCCGAAATCGTAACGAATGCCGTAGCCGATGGCAGGAATGGCGAGCGTCGCCATGCTCTCCATGAAGCAGGCCGCAAGCCGGCCGAGGCCGCCATTGCCGAGTGCCGCATCCGGTTCGCATTTGCGTAAATCGGAGAGGTCGACGCCGAGATCGCCGAGGGCTGCTTCGAACACCGGCAACAGCCCCATATTGTTGAGGGCATCGGTGAACAGGCGGCCGATCAGGAATTCCAGGCTGAGATAATAGACCCGCTTGCGGCCGGCATCGTAGCTCTGCTTTTCCGCCGTCAGCCAGTGGTGCACGATGCGGTCGCGCAGCGCCAGCGCCGCCGCCTTGTACCAGTCGTGGCGGGTGGCCATGCCGGCGTCCTTGCCGATCGCAAGCCGCAGCTTGGCCAGCACCGCACCCTTGATCTCGGCCAGCGCCAGCTCGTCGACGGGCTGGCCGCGCGCGGGAAATTTCGCCGGGATAGATGGATCTGGCAACTTGAGAACCCCTGATTGAACTCACTGAAATAATACGCGCCTTGCGCCGGGATCGAAACCCGCTTGGGGGTGTCGATTGTGCAACGCATGCATGGTTTTTATGCAAGGACCGGGCCGGGTTGATGGAAAATGTGCGCGTGACTTTGATGAAATTGTGAAGCCCGAAGATGGTAGGGGGCAAAGGCGCATCCAGGGGTTATGGACCGGCCTGCGCCAGGACGACGCGTAACTCGCATTAATCTTTCAACTTCACCTCACTATGGCCCCACAGGCGAAGATCGCCGAAACCCTGGATGCGGCCCAATTCCGCCAGCGCCTCAATTCGTGCGCCGAATATCTCGTCGTTGACGGGCAGGTTATGTTCTCGACAGTGCGTCATGGCTTTCCCGATCACCATCGCGGCCTTTTGCCGTCGCGATGTCAGGATGGAGAAGATGATCGTATCGAGATCGGCTTCGGATACGGATTTTGGAAGCGTCACGTCTTTCCACCGCAAGTCACTGCATATGGTGGGAGGCACAGGAGGCGGGCGCAGTTCTGGATGTTGCGCGTAGATCAACTCCAGCATCTCAAAATGCAAACGATATTCCAGATCCCAAAGGGGCTCGCCTAATATCTGCCGATCTTCCTTATCGAGTTCAAAGATGGCTGCGCCGGCCTTGAGGAGGGCGCGCTCGAGTGCGAGCAAGTGCCGTCGAATCTTTATCGCTTGCATCTTGTCCATGGTCTCGATCTCCCCGCGGCTTGGACAGGTCAAGCGGATTGGAACAAATTAAGAACACTTTAGCAAGCCTTTGATATATCATAGTGATTCGGCGCAGTGCCGATACAACATCTATGGTCTGCCTTTCGTTTTGAGGACTACATGTCCACCATCGCCTTCGATTCCTTCGCGCTCACCCGCATCGCCGACTTCGCCCGCTCGCTGTCGCGGCTGCATCTGGCCTCGCGCCGCCGGCCGGTCGATGACGACCAGATCGACCGCGAATTCAACGCCGTCTGCATGTCGGTGTGGGGCTACACCACCGACGATTTCAGCGACGATCTGTTCTCGATCGAAGATCATGCCTGGCTCGACACGCTCGATGAAGCGCATGCGCGCATCTTCGCAGCCGAAGCAGGGCTACGACCTCGTCGACGACAATGGCATGCTGACGGACTGGTGGGGTTATTGCTGGATGATCCTCGCCGAGAAACGCGGATTGCTGACGCCGGAAAACCGGGCGGCGGCGCGCGCGGCGATCGAGGAGAAATATCTGTCGGCGCCGAACGTGATCGGCGTCATCGTCGGGCGGTGAATTTATTGCGCTTCGGCGCGCTTGCCTCCGGCCGATGCAGACTTCGGCACCGAGGTCACGGGCAGCGCGCCGCGGCTTACCTCAGGCAATGGCATTTCATTGGCGATCGTTTCGGCGGCGACCGGCGCCACCTTCATCTCGCCGAGCCGCGCGCGCACGTCGGCGGTTAGGCCCGGATAGGACGCCACCGGCGTGAATTCGGCGGTCTGGTTGACGCCGACCTTGACGCCGGAATAGGCCACCAGGCCGGTGGTGGTGGCGATCACGTCGCCGGGACGCAGCGAAGTGTCGAGCGTCAAATCGACCGGAGCGAGGCCGGCGGGGTCGCGGCCGTTGCAGGTGCAGTCCGCGCGCAGCGCCTTGCGATAGGCGAAGGCGTTTTCGCTGTCGGCATAGCGCTCGCCGCTGCTCGACGAGGCGCCGTCGATGGTGCTGCCGAAGAAGACCTTGGTCGGGCTTGCAGGACAGAACGCCTGGCACATCTGAGCCGGTGAAGCGTTGCCGCGCGCCAGCGGGAAATACCGGCCGTCGCAGGTTCGCACGCAGAACGCAGGCCCCGAGCCGTTTGAGGCGACCGGGCGTGGCGGCGGCGCAGGCTGCTGGTTAAGGCCAAACGGATCGGCGAAGAAATTCGCTTGCGGTGGGGCCTGGCGCTGCTGCTGGTTCTGGGCTCCGCCGAACAGGAAACTGAATAGGTCTTCGGCCGACGCCATGCGCGGGGCTAGCGCAATCGGTGCTGCGAGGGTGGCGACGGCAACAAGCGTCATGCGGCGCCGCATGCGCTGATAAGGCAACTCTGTACGCAACGCTCACTCCACCCGACGCACCAAACCCGCTGCGGCGAGCCGTGCCGCAGCACGATTCACATTAGTGCGGGATGGTAAACGAGCTATGAGCAAGCGCCCCGGATTGCCGAAAAAGAAATGCTCGGGATGCGGTCGGAACACTGCCTTCGGGACGGGACCCGTTCGTTGATGGCGAAGCCGTCAATCGTTCAGGAATTCGCCGGCCTTGTAGAGCGAGCGGAACGCAGCCCGGCCTGCGCAAAGGTCTCGGTCGCGCCTTCGTCGCGGTCGACCATGGTGAGCACCAGCGCGACCTCGCCGCCGGCCTCGCGCACCGCCTCGACCGCCTTCATCGCCGAGCCGCCGGTGGTGGTGACGTCCTCGACGATCACCACGCGCTTGCCCTTCAGGCTCTCGCCTTTCGCCAACCCCTCGACCGCGAGCCGGGCGCCGTGCTCCTTCGGCTTCTTGCGCACGAAGAACGCCGCGATCGGGTGGCCCTTGATCCAGGATAGCTGCGCGATCGCGCCGGCGAGCGGCACCGCGCCCATTTCCAGCCCGCCGACATAATCGAGGCCATCGTCCTTCAGCGCATCGATATGTCAGTTCCGCCAGCAAGGTCGCGCCTTCGGGGTCGAGCATGGTCGGCTTGAGGTTGAAATAGAAATCGCTCTTGCGGCCCGAGGCCAGCATGATTTCGCCGCGGCCGAACGAGCGCTTGCGGATGATCTCGGCGAGGCGGGCGCGGGAAGCTGATTTGGACAAGGCGTTTTCTCATGTGGTGCGGAGGCGGCCGCAATCTATCGGCCGTTTCATGCACATTCCAGCGCCGATATCACGCCGTCAACAGCGCGGCGCAGGGATGGAACAGCATTCCGGGAGCGTGGTTGCAAACGCTCGAGATTTCGGCGTACTGGATACACGCCTTTCGGTCGGATATGACAACGAAATGACCATCGAACTGCACACCTGGAACACGCCGAACGGCCGCAAGATCAGCGTCGCACTGGAGGAAATGGGACTGCCGTACCGGGTTTTTCCGGTCGACATCACCAAGGGCGAGCAGATGGCGCCGGCATTCCTCGCCATCAGCCCGAACAACAAGATTCCCGCGATCGTCGATCCGGATGGGCCGGGCGGCAGCCGCGTCAGCGTGTTCGAGTCCGGTGCGATTCTGCTTTATCTCGGCGAGAAGACCGGCAAGTTCCTTCCCGCACCGCTGATCGAGCGCATCCCCGTGCTGGAATGGCTGATGTGGCAGATGGGCGGCTTTGGGCCGATGCCGGGCCAGGTGCATCACTTCATTGCGCTGGAAAACGAACAGGACCGCGCCTACGGCCTAAAGCGCTTCATGACGGAGACGCGCCGGCTCTACGGCGTCCTCGATCGCCGCCTCGCGACCCACGAATTTGTCGCGGGCGCCTTGTCGGTCGCCGATTTTGCGATCCTCGGCTGGGCGTGGCGGCATGAGCGCCACAAAGTCTCGTTTGCGGATTTCCCCAACGTCGGCCGTTGGTACGTGACGTTGATGGCGCGGCCCGGCGTCAAGCGCGGCATGGACGCCAAGCTGGATTGAATTTCTCTCCCTTGCTTCTCCCTCGCCCCGCTCTTGCGGGGAGAGGGTTGGGGTGAGGGGCGCTCCGACCCGCGAGTACTGAGGAAGTATTGAGTGCAGTACCCCCTCACCCAGATCGCATGGGCGATCCGACCTCTCCCCGCAAGCGGAGAGAGGTAAAGAACGATCAAGCTCGCTTCACGATTCCTCACCCGCGAAAGTCCTGATCGCCTGAACATAGCGTTCGAGCGCACTGCGGAGCAGTGCGGCAAGCTCGGCGTTCGCCGCAATGCTGACCGCGTCGTTCACCGTGCCGAGTAGAGGCAGCGTGATCGACGCGTCGTTGACAAGCCGGGCCGACATCGTCTCCAGCGTGATGGTCAAAGCTGCCAGCGCATGGGTCGCGCGTGGCGACGTATTGATCAGCGCCACCGGCTTGTTCGGAAACTCAAAGCTGCCCACCAGCCAGTCGAGCGCGTTCTTCATGACGCCGGCGACGCCGCGGGCATATTCAGGACTGGAGATCAGAAGTCCGTCGGCGGCTCCAATGACAGTCCGGAACTCGGCGACCTCCCGGGGAAGGCGAGCGCCATCGAGGTCGGAATTGAAGAAGGGAAGACTCCTAATTCCTTCGAAGATTTCGATCTTGACGCCGGCAGGAGCGAGCCGGCTGGCGGCGTGAAGTACCGCGGTGTTCAGTGAGGTGGCGCGCAAGCTGCCGGAAATCGCAATGATGTTCATCGATGGTCCACGGCGAGCGATGGCATGTCAGGTTGCGGTTTCGAGTTGTCGAAATGTCAAAACTAATGCGCCTCGTCCCAGTTGTTGGCGGCGCGGGCATCGACATGCAGCGGCACCGACAGCAGCACCGCCGGGAACGGCGCGTCCTGCATGACGTGCTGCACCACCGGCAGGGTCGCAGCCACCTCGTCGTCGGGCACCTCGAAGATCAGTTCGTCGTGCACCTGCAACAGCATCTGCGCGGAGAGTTTGTGTGCCGCCAGCGCGTCTTCCATCCGGGTCATGGCGCGGCGGATGATGTCGGCCGCGGTGCCCTGCAATCGCGCGTTGATCGCCGCGCGCTCGTTGAAGGACCGGATCGAGGCGTTGGAGGCCTTGATATCGGGATAGTGACATTTCCTGCCGAACAGCGTCTCGACATAGCCGTGCGCCCGGCAGAAATCCCGAGTCTGGTCCATGTAGGCGCGGATACCTGGGAAACGCTCGAAATATTTCTTGATATAGGCGGAAGCTTCCTCGCGCGGAATGCCGAGCTGGTTGGCAAGGCCAAAGGCCGAGATGCCGTAGATGATGCCGAAATTGATCGCCTTCGCACGGCGTCGCACCTCGCCCGGCATGTCTTTCACCGGCACGCCGAACATTTCCGATGCCGTCATGGCGTGAATGTCGAGCCCATCACGAAATGCCTGCTTCAGCACCGGGATATCGGCGATCTCGGCCAGAAGACGCAACTCGATCTGCGAATAGTCCGCCGACACCAGTTTATGGCCGGGAGACGCAATAAAGGCACGGCGGATTTTCCGGCCGTCCTCGGTGCGCACCGGGATGTTCTGCAGATTGGGCTCGTTCGACGACAGCCGCCCGGTGGTGGTAG
>CAVSOS010000061.1:0-37214 GCA_963729395.1 uncultured Pseudomonadota bacterium
CTCGCTCAACATCGGCAACTCCGACAGACGCCGGGCCGGAGATGCACACGGCTTCAAGCAACATCTCGTAATGTCGGAGCATGCGGGCAATACTCGCGGCCTCGAAGAGATCAGTGTTGTAGGCCAACGTGGCGATCAGCTCATGCCCAGTATCAGCAATATGTAGGGTCAGATCGAAGTGAGTAGTTCCGCTGTCCACCTGTTGCGCGTTCAGGGTCAAGCCGGGCAGTTCCAGGTGTCTAACCGGGCATTTTGCAGCACGAACATCACCTGGAAGAGGGGATTGCGGCTCAGATTCGCGTTCCGGGTGTAGTTCCTCCACTAGCCTCTCGAAGGGCAGGTCCTGATGGGCATACGCTCCCAGGCAAACTTCCCGCACGCGGCGCAGGAGCTCCCGAAAATCGGGATCGCCCGAAAGGTCGGTGCGCAGGACCAGCGTGTTGACGAAGAATCCAATCAGCCCCTCGATCTCAAGCCGGTTACGGTTGGCAATCGGCGTGCCTATGACGATGTCGTCCTGACTCGTGTAGCGATGAAGCAAAATTTTGAACGCCGCGAGCAAGGTCATAAACAGGGTAATACCCTGCTGCCGGCTTAGCGCTTTCAGTCCAGCGCTGATGTTCTTCGCTAACCGCAAGGATTGATGGGCGCCGCGAAAGGTCTGCGTCATTGGCCTGGGATGGTCGGTTGGCAACTCCAGCAGGGGAGGCGCCCCGCTAGTTGCTGTTTCCAATAGGTAAGCTGGGTTTCCAGAACCTCACCCTCCAACCAGTGCCGCTGCCAATGGGCAAAATCTGCATATTGGATGGGCAGCTCGGGCAAGGGCGAGGGTCTTCCGGAACAAACGGCTTCGTAGAGTACGGCCATCTCTCGGATCAGGATTCCGGTCGACCAGCCGTCGGAAACAATATGATGCATCGTCAGGAGCCCGACGTGCTCGTTCTCGTCCAGACGCAGCAGGGTTGCCCGCACGAGCGGACCTTTGGCCAAATCGAAGGGCTGCCGCGCCTCGTTCGTTACCAGCCGCTGGACCTCGGTCTCCCGCTCGGTTTCAGGCAGCTCCCGCAAATCCACTACCGGCAGCTTCAAGTCAGGAGCGGTGCGATAACCTGAACTGGTCGACCGTCCACAGTGGCAAAGGTCGTCCGTAGGGCTTCATGGCGCTTCACGATTTCGTTGAGACTCTGCTTCAGCGCCACCACGTTGAGCGGTCCCTTGAGACGGACGGCGGCGGGAAAATTGTAGACGGAGTTACCCGGTTCGAGCTGATCGATGAACCACAGTCGTTGTTGGGCAAAGGAGAGAGGCAGTTCTCCGTCCCGGGGAACAGGCACAATGGGCGGTGCCTGTAGTCCCCCGCCGCGGCTTAAGTCAATGCTTTCAGCCAAACCGGCAACGGTGGGCGCTTCGAACATGCTGCGCAGCGGTATATCCACCTGAAAGGCTTCGCGAATTCGGGAAACAACCTGGGTAGCCAGCAGCGAGTGTCCACCTAGCTGAAAAAAGTTATCGTAGATCCCTACTCGTTCGACGCCGAGGACGTGGCCCAGATTTCGGCGAGTAGCTCTTCCGCGGGCGTGCGGCATGCCACGAATGCCTCATCCATTTCAGGTCGTCGCCTATCAGGCGTCGGCAGTGCGCGGCGGTCTACTTTCCCGTTGTTGGTCAGCGGGAAGGCGTCTAGCAGCACAAAGACCGCCGGCACCATATGCTCGGGCAATTTGTCCTTGAGAAATCCGCGCAGCTCGTTGGCGGTGGGGCGTGCCTCTGTCCCGGCGGCCACATAGGCCACCAACCGCTTCTCTCCCGTCCTCTTCCTGAACCAGAACGATAACTCCCGCACGGCAGGGTGCTGTCCGAGCGTTGCCTCGATTTCCCCAAGTTCGATGCGGAACCCGCGGATCTTGACTTGGTAGTCACTACGCCCGAGAAACTCGATGTTCCCGTCGGGCAAATAGCGCGCCAGGTCTCCGGTCTTGTACAGCCGCGCCCCTGGCTCGCCGCCGAAGGGGTCTGGAATAAATTTCTCAGCGGTTAAATCGGGGCGCCTGACATAGCCTCGCGCCAGACCCGCGCCGCCGATGTACAAGCTTCCGGCGACGCCGATCGGGAGGGGACGCAGCAGATCGTCTAAAATATATACGCGTGCGTTCGGTATAGGTCGTCCGATAGGAATTGTAGAATGAGCATTGCGCTCTTCGCATAGCCAATACGTAGAATCAATGATTGCCTCAGTCGGTCCATACACGTTGTACAGCTTGGCCTTGCAGCGGCTTTGGAACTGCGTGACAATCTGCGGCGCCAGCGCCTCGCCGCCGCACATTACAGCGCGCAGGGCAAGGCTTTCATTGAAAGCGGGCTCTTCGACCATAAGCCGGAGAAGCGATGGCACGCAGTGGATAATTGAGACTCGCTCGCTGCGGATGGTGTCTGCAAGGTATTGGCTATCGCGATGACCGCCAGGATCCGCAATTATCAGGGTTCCTCCCGCCAACAGCGTTGGGAACAATTCGCGTCCAGCGGCATCGAAGGTGATGGGAGTCTTCAAAATACAGCGGTCGCTGGATGAGAGCTCAAGTGTCTCGATTATCCAGTTAATAGCATTAATCAGTCCACCGTGTTCGACCATTACTCCCTTCGGCCGTCCGGTCGAACCTGAAGTGTAAATCACATACGCGAGGTTTCTGGCGTTTGCACTAACTGGTGGGGGTCTTCACGATGCCTCGCGATGGTTTCCCAGTCCGAATCTACACACACCACCTCGATTCCAAGCTCCGGCATCATGTCCCGTAGATTTTTCTGCGTCAGCATTACCGGCGCATGAACATCTTGCATCACGTAGGCTAAGCGCTCCTGGGGATACTCCGGGTCTAACGGCACGTAAGCTCCGCCGGCCTTAAGAATGCCAAGGATCCCTACGACCATACTCCACCGAACGGTGCATGGAGATTGCGACCGGAACTTCCGGTCCAACGCCGAAACCTTGCAGGTGATGCGCGAGTTGATTGGCGCGAGCTTCGAGCTGAGCGTAGGTCAAAAGGCAATTCCCAAAAACGACCGCTACGTTCTCCGGCTTGTGCCGCGCCCGTTCCCCGAAAAGTTCGTGGATACACTTGCCTTCAGAGTGGACGGTCCGCGTGTCGTTGAACTCGACCAGCAACTGACGGCGCTCATTGGGGCTCACAATATCCAGATCTGCGATTGGCGATTCCGGATTTGCGCAGACACTCTCGAGCAGAGTCCGAAACTCTTGTGCCAGTCGGTCGACATCCATAGGGCAGAGGAAACTCGAATCGTAGTGGAACTCCGCGACCACATGGCTCCCTCGCTGTACGCAGGAGAGTTTCAACTTGAACCGGTCAAAACAGCTGTATTGCCTCTGAATGGAAAATTTCGCGTCGCCCTGGGTATAGTTCGCCTCCGCATCCCGGAATTCGAAAGCAAGCGGAAAGAAGCGGTGCGGCTCGACTTCCGCATTCAGTCGAGGAAGTTGTTCAAAGCTGAAATACTCCTGCCATTCAACAGCTTCTCGCGCCGATCCATGAGTCCGTTTCAGAACTTCACTGAACCGAAGCTGCTCTTCGAGTCGGCAGTGAACAGGCAAAGTCTTGGCAAACAGGCCCAACGCTTCCTGCAGCCCTTCGTAAGTACGCCCATCGCACGCCAAGCCGACCACAAAGTCTGATTCGCCAGTGAGACGCCAGAGCAGGATTTGCCAACAAGCCAGGAAGAGCGCAGAGGCTGAAGCGTCATACCTGGCCACGAGCTTGCCAATCTTCGCGGTCAACTCAGGATTGACGGCAATGCCACAAGCCGAGGCTCGAATGCCGCCCTTGCGGAAGGTCGTTTTTCGAAGGGAAGTTGCGGAGCGCAGGAAACTGGGGCTTCCGGCTTCGCGCCAGTGCTTTTTTCCTTCCCGCGTTTCCTCTGATTCCAACAGGTCATTTTCCCACTCGGCGAGATCGGCATATTGAGACAGGTCGCGCGATGGTTCCTGGTGGCGTTCGAAAGCTGAATAGCGGCGGCTAATTTCGCGAACCAGAATGCTGAGTGATGCGGCATCCGCACATAGCGACGGTGCGTTGACGAGCAACATGTGCCGCTCGGCCGCCAGGATTAGCAAGGAGATGCGCAGGACCGGCCCGTTCGCAAGGTCGAAGGGAACCCGGCCAACTTCCTGAAACAGCGCCTCGATTTCCGCCTCTTGGCGTAGAGGGTCCCACGTGCTCAAGTTGTATTCCTCTATCGAGGGCGCACTTTCCTCGTTCACTACTTGGAGAGGGATGTTCATCCCGTCTGGGCAACGAAAGGTGGTTCGGAGGATCTCGTATCGATCGGAGACGTCTTGCAGGGCAGCCCTTAGAACCTGCAGGTTGAGGCTCCCCTCGATGAGGACGGCGCATTGCGCACGATACGGTAGTTCGTCGCCGGCCTGCTGCAATGACCACAGATGCCTTTGCTGGGGTGAAAGCCGGAACCCTTCAATAACGTCCGTTTGCATTCGTGTACTTCGGCTTCCCCTCTACTCCGTCATTACCCAGGTGCGATGAGCTAATAGCTTTGCGCTTGACCTGCTGTAACTTCTGAATATTAAGTTCCTTGTGCTGTTTTCCGATCCGGACCTGTTCTTGCCTGTCCGTTTCAACGAGTAGTTCTTTTAGTGCGCTCAACCTGGTAGCGGGCTGTCCAGCGACATGGTGCAGAAGTGTTTCAAAATGTCCTGACATTCGGGCGATGGTGGCCGGCTCAAACAGATCGGTGTTGTATCGCATGGAAGCGGCGAGCGACTCCGTTGTCTCGATTATCAACAACACCAGGTCGAGAGTGGCGGCGCGGCGCTCCAGCGGTACCGATTCCAGAACAAGCCCACCATGATTCATGCGGAGCCCCGTTTCTGCCGCCACAAATGCGGGTGCGCCTTGTTGCGCGATCCGGTGGGGCTTGTCCAGCACGAACATCACCTGGCACAGCGGTGGGCGGCTTAGATCGCGGGGCGGCCGCAGGCGTTCAACCAATAGAACGGTTGGGTAATCCTGATGGTCGAGAGCAGACAGCACAGTGTGGCGAACCTGGTCAAGAAACGCTCGGAACGTCGGGTTCCCGGAGAGATTCGCCCTTAAGACGACGGGGTTTGTAAAGAGGCCGACGATGCCTTCGAACTCGGCTCGGCTCCTGCCCATCATAGGCGATCCCACCAACAGGTCTTCCTGGCCGGTATGGTAAGAAAGCACTACTTGGAACACAGCCAGAAGCACCATGTACAACGTCGCTCCATGAGCCTTGGCCAGCGCTTTGAGCTCGGAGCTCAGTTCCGCGTCCATAGTGAAGTCGTGCGATGCCCCTCGATAAGTCGGAATGGAGGGCCGGGGCCGATCAGTCCTGAGCTGAAGTACCGGCAGCTCCCCGGCAAGTTGCGCCTGCCAGTACGCCCACAGCCGCTCTCCTTCCGCGCTTGCCAACATTTCGGCCTGCCAACGGACATAGTCAGTGTATTGCAAATCAAGAGGAGGCAGAGGCGCTTTCACACCGGCGCTTTCGGCTGGGTATAGTATGCCGAGTTCGTCGAGAAGGATCGCGAGCGACCAAAAGTCGATGACGATATGATGCACGACTAGCAGAAGAATGTGCTCCCGTTCCGATCGAGTGAACAGGATCACTCGTAGCAGAGGCCCTCGCTCCAGATCGAACGGACGATACGCCTCCTCCAGCAATCGGGTGTTTAGTTCTCCGGGGCTCCAGGTTGAACATTCCACTTCCTGGAAGTTAACCTTCTGAGCTTCGTGGACTCGCTGAATCGGTTTACCAAAATGCACAGGGAAAGTCGTACGCAGGGCAGGATGCCGATCGACTAGCACCTGGAATGCATGCCGGATTGCCGGAATATCTATTTCAGCGCCTATGCGCGCCGCAAAATTGACATTGTAAACCGAACTCTCGGGGGCGAGTTGGTAAAGAAACCATATCCCCTGCTGATTATAGGAGAGCGGCTGAGACGACGCGGAACGGCCCGCCTTTTTCTGAAGAAGCTCAGCAAGCAGAGCCCGCTTTTCGCCTGGTGAAAGATCGGCGATTCGATGGGAAGTCTTGCTCATTCACTAACTTCCTCTTTAGCCAAGAGATCGGCGAGTAACGAATTCACTTCGTCATCCGAAAGGCGGTCAAGATTTCCCATCAGAAGTCCATTCATGCCGCCGTTGTTCCGCTCGCTCTCGCGGTTCGCAATTGCTGAAGTAAGAGACAGTGATGAAGTAGGAGTCTCACATGTAAGTAGATGAAGCAGTTGCGGTGTAGCCTGCTCAACACTAGGTCCCGAGAGAAATGTCACCATCGGCACGTTCACACCCAGGTCAACCGCGATCCGGTTTTTCAATTCGACCGCCATCAAGGAATCCAATCCCAGGTTGCTGAGCGGTTGCTGTACGTCCAGCATGGATGCGGACAGCCCCAGCACACGAGCCACCAGCTCGGTCAGGTAGGACTGCAGTAACCGGCGGCGCTCCAATGGTTCTGCGGCAAGGAGCGTACTCCTCTTTTTCGCCCGGAAGATCCGCTTGCGGTGAGTTGTCGACCTCCTCGCGTGCAAGTTCCGAGAGCAGTGGCGATTCAGTGCCCGCCGGATAAAACTGGCGATACCGCCCCCAGTCAACTGGCACCGCCGCGACCTGGGTGGGCGCCTTGCCGAAGTAGCCGTTCCAGGACTTCCAGCGCTTGCCCGCGTGCGATGCTCTGATCCCAGGAGCGCGAGGCGTGCGGCTAGGCGTTTTCCGCCAGGCGTATCCGCGAAGCCCAAGCCGCTCCAAGCTCCCCAATTGATGCTCAGGGCCGGCTTACCTTGGGCTCTTCGGTGGTGAGCCAGCGCATCCAGGAAGGCATTGGCAGCAGCATAGTTTCCTTGGCCAGGCTGCCCAGAAGATAGCCCGCGGAAGAGAAAAGTACAAAGAAGTCGAGGGGAACGTTTTCCAGCAGGCCATGCAGCAGCCAGCCGCCCATCATCTTGGGCCGCAAAACCGAATTCAGTGCCGCGGCATCGAGTTGCGCCAGCAGTCCGTCCTGCAAAACTCCCGCCGCGTGCACCACACCTCTCGTCGACGTCGATTTCACCGTGCTGTGGCGCATCAAGCCGAACGGCGTCGCCGACTTATCTCTTCAACATCCAGAATCCCGAAGGCACCGTGAAGGCGGTGGCCGAAAGCGCGATGCGCGAGGCGGTCGGCAAAGCCAACATCCAGCCGATCCTCACCGGCGCCCGTACCACGACCGAGCTGGCCGTGCAGGAACTGATGCAGAAGACGCTCGACAGTTACGGCTCGGGCATCCTGGTGCAGCAGGTGCAGATGCAGAAGGTCGATCCGCCGGCGCAGGTGATCGATGTCGTTCCGCGACGTGCAGGCGGCGCGCGCCGATCTCGAGCGGCTGCAGAACGAGGCGCAGACCTATGCCAACCGCGTCGTTCCCGACGCCAAGGGACGCGCCGCGCAGATCCTGCAGGTCGCCGAAGGCTACAAGCAGCAGGCGGTCGCCGAGGCCAAGGGCCAGAGCGCGCGCTTCCTGAAGGTCTACGACGAATACAAGAAGGCGCCCGACGTCACGCGCCAGCGCATCTATCTGGAGACGATGGAGCGGATCCTCGGCGGCTCCGAGAAGCTGATCTATGACGGCGGCGGCTCGGCGTCCGGGCAGGGCATCGTGCCCTATCTGCCGCTGAGCGAACTGACGCCGCGGCGTCCGGCGGCGCCCACGGCAACGACCCAGCCGCAACAGCAGCCGAGCGGAGGCACGCGATGAGATCCCCCGTTACAGGTATCGTCGCGCTGTTGCTGCTGCTTGTCGCTTGTCATCATCGGCTACAGCTCGGTCTTCACGGTGCATGCAGACCGAGCAGGCACTGGTGGTGCGGCTCGGCGAAGCCGGTCGGCGTCGTCACCGATCCCGGCCTGCATTTCAAGGCGCCGTTCATCGACACCGTGATCGACATCGACAAGCGCATCCTCGATCTGGAAAATCCGTCGCAGGAAGTGATCGCCTCGGACCAGAAGCGGCTGGTGGTCGATGCCTTCGCCCGCTATCGCATCAAGAACGCGCTGCAGTTCTATCAGAGCGTCGGCACGATCCAGGCCGCCAACATCCAGCTCACGACGCTGCTGAACGCGTCGCTGCGCCGCGTGCTCGGCGAGGTCACCTTCATCCAGGTGGTGCGCGACGAGCGCGAAGCCCTGATGGCGCGGATCCGCGACCAGCTCGACAAGGAAGCCGGCGGTTACGGCATCCAGGTGGTCGACGTGCGGATCCGGCGCGCCGATCTGCCCGAGCAGAACAGCCAGGCGGTCTACCAGCGCATGCAGACCGAGCGGCAGCGCGAGGCCGCCGAGTTCCGCGCCCAGGGCGGCCAGAAGGCGCAGGAGATCAGGTCCAATGCCGATCGCGAAGCGACCGTGATCGTCGCCGAAGCCAATTCGACCGCCGAGCAGATCCGCGGCGACGGCGATGCCGAACGCAACCGGCTGTTCGCCGAAGCCTACGGCAAGGATCCCGACTTCTTCGCGTTCTACCGCTCGATGACGGCCTATGAGAACGGCTTGAAGAGCAGCGATACCCGCTTCCTGCTGCGGCCGGATTCGGATTTCTTCAGGTTCTTCAGCAATGCCTCCGGCAAGCCGGCTGCGGCTGAGGCGGCTGCAGCCAGCTGGTCAGCGGCCGAAGCCGTAAGCCTCGGTATCGGTCCGCTTCAAACGCTGAAGCGGATTCCCGCTGCGGCCGTCAACCTGAAAGCAAAAACAAATCAAGCGGGAGGTTTCAGTCCGATGAGGTCCATAGCGTTCGCCGACTTCCTCATCGGTTGGGAATTCTGTTTGTGCTTGAAGGCCTGATGTTCGCGGCGAGCCCGGCCTGGATGCGCCGGGCGATGAAGAGCGCGCTGGCGACGCCCGACAACATTCTGCGGGCGGTCGGCATCGGCTCGGCGGTGGCGGGCCTGATCCTGATATGGGTGGTCCGGCGCTAAGGCGACGCCCGGTTCCGGTGCGCCTCGTGCCAAAATGCTGCGCATGAACGCCATCGTGAGCCGTCGCGCCGGGTTTTTGCCGTATTTGGCGCGCGCTCATGGCACGAAATGTGGGCTCAAATGCTTGCGCCGCCGCCCCGTTCGGGCGCACTGTGGACTTCAAATTCGACCCGTTTTTCCAGGAGAGAGACCGATATGACCGTTGCGACTCCAGCCCTGAGCCATCGCCTGCGCCCGCTGGTGGCCGCGATCTGCCTTGGCGCCGCCAGCGTCGTGATATCGGCGCCGGCCTTGTCGGTGCCGGCGCTGGCGCGAGGCCCCGAGGGCATCGCCGACGTCGCCGAGAAGGTGATCGACGCGGTGGTCAACATCTCGACCTCGCAGACCATCGAGGCCAAGGGCGGTCCCGGCGAGGGCAGGGGCGCGATGCCGCAATTGCCGCCGGGCTCGCCGTTCGAGGAATTCTTCGACGATTTCTTCAAGAACCGCCGCGGCGGCCCGGGCGGCCCGCAAGGGCGGCGATCTGCAGCCGCACAAGACCAACTCGCTCGGCTCCGGCTTCATCATCGACACCTCGGGCATCGTCGTGACCAACAATCACGTCATCGCCGATGCCGACGAGATCAACGTCATCATGAACGACGGCACCAAGATCAAGGCCGAACTGGTCGGCGTCGACAAGAAGACCGATCTTGCGGTGCTGAAGTTCAAGCCGGCCAAGCCGCTGGTCGCGGTGAAGTTCGGCGATTCCGACAAGCTGCGGCTCGGCGAATGGGTGATCGCGATCGGCAATCCGTTCAGCCTCGGCGGCACGGTCACCGCGGGCATCGTCTCGGCGCGCAACCGCGACATCGCCTCGGGTCCCTATGACAACTACATCCAGACCGACGCCGCCATCAACCGCGGCAATTCCGGCGGCCCGCTGTTCAACCTCGATGGCGAAGTGATCGGCGTCAACACGCTGATCATCTCGCCGACCGGCGGCTCGATCGGCATCGGCTTTGCGGTGCCGTCGAAGACGGTGGCCGGCGTGGTCGATCAGCTCCGGCAGTTCGGCGAGCTGCGCCGCGGCTGGCTCGGCGTCCGCATCCAGCAGGTCACCGACGAGATCGCCGAAAGCCTCAACATCAAGCCCGCGCGCGGCGCGCTGATCGCCGGCGTCGACGACAAGGGCCCGGCGAAGCCCGCCGGCATCGAGCCCGGCGACGTCGTCGTCAAGTTCGACGGCAAGGACATCAAGGAGCCGAAGGATCTGTCGCGCGTGGTCGCCGACACCGCCGTCGGCAAGGAGGTCGACGTCGTCATCATCCGCAAGGGCGAGGAGCAGACCCGGAAGGTCACGCTCGGCCGCCTCGAGGATAACGACAAGGCGGTGCCGGCGGCGATCAAGACGCACGGAGCCCGCCGAGAAGCCGGTGACGCAAAAGGCGCTCGGCCTCGATCTCGCCACGCCTGAGCAAGGATCTGCGCAGCCGCTACAAGATCAAGGACAGCGTCAAGGGCGTCATCATCACCAATGTCGACGGCACCTCGGATGCCGCCGAGAAGCGGCTCAGCCCCGGCGAGGTCATCGTCGAGGTGGCGCAGGAGGCGGTCAGCAACGCCGCCGACATCAAGAAGCGCGTCGAGCAGTTGAAGAAGGACGGCAAGAAATCGGTGCTGCTGCTGGTCTCCAACGCCGACGGCGAATTGCGCTTCGTGGCGCTGAGCGTGCAGTGACATTCATTTGGTCATGGCCGGGCAAGAACGCGAAGCGCGTCCTCACCTGGCCATGTCCTTCACTAGACTTTTTTGAAGATTGACGGATGCCCTGATCTAGCAGTTTGCTGAAAAACCTGGAAATTTGAGTTTCTTTGTCTCGGTGGCACGGTTGATCAGGTATCGGGTGCTGTGTTCACTGGCTTGAGGGAGTTTTTTTCTTACCTGAGCGCGGTGTGGGCGCCCCGGCACTGCTACGCGGCAATCAGTTTGGGGATGCGGATCAGGTTATAGGCGATCAGATTGAGCAGGAAGTCGGCGGCGACGCGAGCGATGCCGCGATGTTTGGTCTTGCGCATGGTGCCATGCTGCTTGCCCCAGCCGAAGATGCACTCGACCATCGCCCGGCGCGATTGCGACATGCCATAGCCTGGATGCCGGGTGGTTCGTTCGTCGATGGCGCTGTTGCGGGTCTTGCCGGTTTTGGTGACGGCCTGGTTCTGTGTCACATGCGGCGTCACGTTGATGGCGCGAAGATTGGCGACATGATCGGCGGTATCATACGCCTTGTCCTCACCGGCCGTGATGCGGTGGCCTGCGGCTTTGCGTCTCGCCTTCAGCATGGTCTCCGAAGCCCGGCGTTCGGCGGTGCCATTGGCATGCGTGACCCTGCCGGCCACCGCCAGCCCATGCCGGTTCTCCATGGTGGCATGGCCCATATAGCAAAGCTTGGCCTCCCGTCCGGCCGCCTTGCGATAAAGCCTGCTGTCCGGGTCGCTGGTACTGGCATGGGTGTCGTTCTTGCGCTTCTGGCCGTGGAAGTTGGCCCGTCATCATCGTCGCCGCTGCCGTCCTTGGGACGAAAGCTCTTCTGCGAAGCCCAGGCTTCGATCAGCGTTCCGTCCACCGAAAAATGCTCGTCCGACAATAGCGGCTTGACCTGCGGATGGTTCAGAAGCCTGGTCATGAACTTCGTGAACACATCGCCGTTCTGCAGCCGGTCGCGGTTCTTGGTGAAGGTGGTCGGGTCCCAGACCGGATCGTCCGGCGAAAGTCCCACGAACCAGCGATACAAAAGATTGTAGTCCAGTTGCTCCATCAACTGGCGTTCCGAGCGGATGCCGTAGAACACCTGCAGCAGCAGGGCGCTCAGCAATTGCTCCGGAGGGATCGAAGGACGTCCCTCGCTGGCGTAGAGCCTCCCAAGGCTGCGGTTCAAATCACTCAAAACATCCCGGACAAGTTCCCGGATCTTCCGCAGCGGATGGTCCGCTGGCACCCGCTTATCCGGCGCGATGTACGAAAACAGCCCGCCCTGATCCGTAAACCTGCCGCGCATGACCGTCTCCGCCAATTCGAGATGATAAAGTGAATCATCAAGTCCCCTCCGTGGCGAGGGGGTTCTTCAGCAAACTGCTAGTCCGGGATGGCGGTGGGATGTGTTGGGGCTGGCCCCAACTTTCCGCGCCTCTTTCTTATCTTTCCCTCTCGGTGGAGAGAGCGGCTAGCCGAAAGCCTATCGGATTGGGATGCGCGAGAAGTTTAGGCCGCTTCCAGTCGCTTGATTTCCGTCTCGAATTCAAAGCGCAGTTGCGCGCTTTCGTCCTCGGGCAGCCAGAGCGACATTTGGGGAAAGATGGTCCGGTAAAGCGACACCCGCGTCGGCTCCCAGGGGAACCTCTGTGCAGCCCGCGCCTCCGCCAAAATCTTGTGCAGCCGCGCGCGGACCTTTTCGGGATCAGGACGATACGCTGGAATGTGCTCCGCACCGAACAGGTCGGACTGGGCGTCGTCTGAAAGCATATCGGTTTGGTTGTCGTGCGCCATGAATAACCACTTAGAATAGCAGAATCAAAAACATTATGGGCCAAGGCGACGCGCCGCGCGAGCAGCGCCCTGGACTTATCCCCGGTTGGGAAAAGCGGCTATATAAGCCTTATCGATTTTCGCCATCTGCTCAATGGTGAAAGCCAAACTGTCCGCAATTGCAGCGACATGATTGATTTCGTCAAGCGATAGCACCCGGCCGTTGCGCGATTTCATGTATTTTTCGAGTACCCGATAGCCCCCGACATGGAACTCCCACACGGCTTCGGGAACCGGCTTGAAAGATTGGGTCTTGCTAATCCAGATCGTCTGCTCCCGAGACGAATATCGGACGGC
The DNA here is from genome assembly GCA_963729395.1 of uncultured Pseudomonadota bacterium. Taxonomy (GTDB): domain Bacteria; phylum Pseudomonadota; class Alphaproteobacteria; order Rhizobiales; family Xanthobacteraceae; genus Bradyrhizobium. The sequence goes on from CAVSOS010000061.1 coordinate 12,863, forward strand.
CTCGACCACGTGGTCGCCTTTGCCGTGGTACGTGGCCAGTCTACGTCGCGGCAATTCGCTCAACAGATGCGCCTGTATGAGTGCCCAGCCAAGGCCTGATAATATTTCGAAATCGTCGGATGACTCGGGAAATGGCACACGCGGAAAGTCGATACGCAGAAAGTCGGCGTATCGTGCGCGATAGGTAGGCGTCATGCAGCACGGCAAAGACATAACTGAGAATTTCTTCCGGTGTGTAATGATGTTCGTAGCGGTCATCGAGAAAGACACGAAAATTAGAGGAAATGTTCTCAACAATTCCGGATGGGCCACTCCGGTAAATAGGAAATACAAAAGCGTTATTCGAGGTATTCGAAGACAGGAGGATTTTTTCAATCATTTGGTTCGTGACTGAGACGTGTGCGAAATTTTCTCCTTTGTGAGGCGTGATGTAACCAAGCCGAGATTTGGGATATCAAAATCCATCCAGATATCGTTGCGTGGCCGATTAATGAGCCCTCGCGAAGCCCCCGTTTTGAATGTGTAACGTGTATCAAACGGACGGTAGGAAAGTGACCTCACGTTGCTTTCCGAGAGTTGCTTCCCTCTCACATCGGCTATGACATTGGAAAGCTTCCACTCTGTCGAAATCTTTGCCCGTCTTGAGGCCGGCCGCAGAAACCGCCGCTTCACCCTGAGACAAGATTTTCATCGTTTTCAAAACATCTTTACTGGAATAGTGAACCGCAATCTCGTCTCTTCCCGTCACGATTCCGACGCTCGCTTTCACGAATATATCCGGCACCGAACGAAACGAGTCATAATTTGCATCTTCTGCAAGATACTTGAAAAGGTATTGGGGAGTGCGTGGTACAATTCTATTCCAATCCACATCGTCAAACTTGGTGTCTGCAAGAAATTGATATTTAGTCAGGCGCTTGCCCCATATGTCGCCGCGCCATATGCCATGCTCCAGTTGGGGGCGCTTTACGAATAGGGTGACCGCCACACCTTGCTCGATATCAAAAACATTTTCGTCTTTGGAGTTATCTGGTGATCGCTCTTTTTTCTTCGCATTGCCATGTAGATCGAGAACGTAAATCTGCTCAAAGCTGCGCATCAGAGATTGGCGCATGCCCCGGAAAGTCGTATTATCTAGCCACGCATGATTAGTAATAACTGCGACGACGCCCTCCTTGACCCTGTCCATCTTGAGCTGGGCGAAGCGGATGAATTTGACATAGTCATCATTCAATCCTCTGGGATTTCGTTCTCCGAGGGAGATATATTCGTCGCGTTCCGTTCCGTCCGGCGTTTCGGAATCGGCGCGCCGTGCGACTATATATTTATAACCCTCGATCGCTTCCGTAATTGCAGCGCCATTATTCTTGGACTCATATGCGTAAGGCGGATTGCCAGTGATTACGAGAATTTCGCGATCCTTAACCCTTTGGGCCGCCTTGACCTCTTCAGTAATCGCAGGAAGAAGAAAAGTTGCTTGTGGCTCGACCGGCTCTAACGTGTTGGTCAAGAATATCTGCAGTCGCTCGTCGCTCTCAAGCGGATGCCCTTGATCCCGGAGATACTGCGACAATTTCAAATGCGCGATTGTGTAAGGCGCAATAAGGTATTCAAAGCCGAATACGTTCTTCAGTAAATGTTCGCGCACGATTGAGGTCGGCACGGCCGGAGCCAGGTCCACCAATATTATCGAAAATGCGCTCGAAGACCTCTAGCAAAAACGTTCCAGTGCCGCAGGCGAAGTCGAGGACCGTGACACGCTTGTTATTCGCAAGGCCGTCATGAATGCCGAAGTTCTTTTTTAGAATATCGTCCACCGCGCGCACGATAAAATTTACGATCGGCGGCGGTGTATAGTAGACGCCTCGAGCCTTGCGCGTTGCAGCGTCGTAGGCCTTCAAATAGTCCTCATAAAAATAGATGAACGGGTCGCGCTCGAACAGTCGATGTTCTTCTTCATCACCAGCGCGCACCTTGCGGTTGATCGCCTTGCGCTGTCGGAACGACAAATCCTCTTCAATAGCTGGCAGGTTGAGCGCGTTGACGATCGAGAGCACCTCTTCAACTACCCACCGAACGTCGCGATATTCGCTCCTTCTCGAGCTCAATCAGAAAATCGACCAGTTCGCGAATGAGGCGAAACGAGCCGGGGACATGTTCGCGGGCATTGTGCAGAGTGACCGGTTCTGAACCTGAATTCAGGCGCGCGAGAAACAGCCGTAAGCCAGCATTTGTGCAAATGCATCGGCAAATTCGTTCAGCGTCAGCTCGTGGAATATCTGATCACGGAAGATCTGAAAAAGGCCGTAAAGCCGACCTTCTTTGTGCTCGCGCTCCTGCCGCACCAGCTCTTCTCCAAGATAATCGTGCAGCAGCTTGCTTCGTGTCGCGAGCGCCAGCGCGAGCTGTTGTGCCCGGCCGATGCCCTCGGGCGGGGTTGAAAAGAAAGCCTGCAGCAACGCTGTAACGGCCGCGATACGATCCTCGTGCAGGCGAAATTTAGGATTTTCAAGATCGGTGACATGACAAAGCGTCTCACGCTGGATGTCGTCTTTGCCGATCCAGATGAAGTGAAGGTAGTCGGTGAGGACGATATTCTCGGAAAGACTTTTGTAGCGTTTGATCTGATCGGACTTCAGAACCTTGTCGAGGTGTTCACCGATCGCCTTGTTCTCGACGTAACCGAGAATGAGGCCGCGGCTCGTGATCTTGAAATCCGGGAGCGCCCTTGTCAGCTACGCGCTTTGGTTCGTGCTGAACCATAGTCCCGTTGCCAGTCTCATCGGCGAAGACCTGCAAGAGCGCCTGCAACGCCGCGCGATCCGTATGTTCGGTTTTCTCCTCGATTTTGGTCTTGCGTAGCGCTAGGAGATAGCGATCGAAAAAGCTGTTTTCGGGCATTGGCACGTTTCCGTCCCGCAAATCAGAACCGCGTGGTTGTTCCGCAATCGCTACTCGAAAGCCACGGCCTCTACAACCACTTCTTCCGTTTGAAGAGACGGCTTAAAGTGCGCCTATCCCCCGACAAACTCGTCCCGCCGATAGCCCTGCGCATACAGCAGCGCGGTGAGATCGCCGTGATCGATCCGCGCCGCGGCTGCGGCGGCGACCGCGGGCTTGGCGTGGTAGGCGACGCCGAGGCCCGCCTGCTGGATCATGCCGAGATCGTTGGCGCCGTCGCCGACCACCAGCGTGTCGATGTCGTCGAGATCGAAGGCCTCGCGCAGTTCGACCAGGGTTGCGAGTTTCGCCGCGCGCCCCAGAATCGGCTCGGTGACCTCGCCGGTCAATTTGCCGTCCCGCACCAATAATTCATTGGCGCGATTTTCCTGAAAGCCGATGGTCGCGGCAACCGCATTGGTGAACAGGGTGAAGCCGCCGGAGATCAGGCAGGTCCAGGCGCCATGCGCGCGCATGGTCGCGACCAGCTCGCGGCCGCCCGGCGTCAGCGTGATGCGCTTCTTCAGGACTTCATCGACCGCGCTGACCGGCAGGCCCTTGAGCAGCGCCACGCGCTCGCGCAGCGCCGGCTCGAATGCGATTTCGCCGCGCATCGCGCGTTCGGTGATGGCCGCGACATGCGCCTTCAGGCCGGCGAAATCGGCCAGCTCGTCGACGCATTCCTGGCCGATCATGGTGGAATCCATGTCGGCGAGAAAAAGCTTCTTGCGCCGGGCGGCTTGCGGCTGCACGACAATATCGATCGGCAGATCGCCGCGCGCCTCGCGCAAGCGGGCGGCGATGCGCGGCGATGTCCTCGCTGCCGGCGAAGGGGATGTCGACCGCGACCTCGTCGAACAGCCATCGCGCCGGGCCGGGCGAGGGCAAGAATGGCGCGCGCGCCGTCGACCACCGTGCTATCGAGCGCGGGATTGGCGGGATTGCAGATCAGCGTGGCGACGAGAGACATGCAGCGTGGGTTCGCATCCAGAGGACAGCAAGGCCGTGCTTATCGCAGGGCCGACCGCCAGCGGCAAGTCGGCGCTGGCGCTTGAGCTCGCGCGGAAGACCGGCGGCGTCATCATCAATGCCGATTCCATGCAGGTCTATCGCGACCTCAGGATCATCACGGCGCGGCCGACGCCTGCGGAAGAGGCGCGCGTTCCGCACCGGCTCTATGGCCATGTCGATGCCGCGGTGAATTTCTCCGCCGGCGCTGGGTGGCGGAAGCCGCCAACGATGCTGGCGGAGCTGCGCGCGCAAAACCGGCTGCCGATTTTCGTCGGCGGCTCCGGGCTTTACTTCAAGGCGCTGACCCGCGGGCTATCGGCGGTGCCGCCGATTCCGGCAGAGATGCGCGAAGGCGTGCGCGCGCGGCTGGAGCGCGATGGCGTCGAAGCGCTGCATGCGGAGCTTGGCGCGGCGCGATCCTGCAAGCGCCGAACGCCTGAAGCCGCGCGATCGCACCCGCATCGCGCGCGCGCTGGAAGTGGTCGAGGCCACAGGGCGTTCGCTGACCGACTGGCATCGCGACGGCCTGCCGCCGCTGTTGCCGCCGGGCTCATTCAGCGCGCTGTTTCTCGAGCCCGATCGCGACGCGCTCTATGCGCGGATCGATGCGCGCTTCGATGCGATGCTGAAGGCCGGCGCGCTGGACGAGGTGGCGGCGCTGGCGGCGCGGCGGCTCGATCCGCTGCTGCCGGCGATGAAGGCCCATGGCGTGCCGGCGCTGATCCGGCATCTGAAGGGCGAGATCACGCTGGAAGAGGCGGCCGGCGATCGGCCGCGCCGATACCCGCCATTACGCCAAGCGGCAGTTCACCTGGTTCCGGCACCAGCTGCCGGAATTCGAATGGGTGAAGCCGGAGGCGGCGCGGGGATGGTTGAACATTTCGTAGATGGGGTAACGGGCGGCGAGGCCTTCCAAGCAAGCCGCGCTCGCTACGGCGCTATTGATGGCGCGCTTGGCGCGGCTTGCTTGGAAGGCGGGCGGTCGTCCCTCACATGGATGGTGTTGCGGAGTTGAGGATGGACCTCGCTCCAAGCATCAAGGAGAGACGACCATGGAGCATTATGCCGGAATCGACGTGTCATTGGAATACTCGAGCGTGTGTGTTGTGGATGCCAGCGGCAAAATTGTCCGGGAAGGCAAGGTGGCCAGTGAGCCGGATGCGTTGATCGGCTGGCTCGGGTCGCTCGGCTATGAACTGAGCCGGATTGGATTGGAAGCTGGCCCCCTGTCGCAATGGCTTTTTGCGGCAATGCGGAAAGCGGGGTTGGCGGTTGAGTTGCTGGAGACGCGGCACGTCCACAAGGCATTCGAGGCGATGCCGGTGAAGTCAGACCGCAATGATGCGCGCGGTATCGCGCAGCTGATGCGGCTGGGCTGGTTCCGGCCGGTGCACTGCAAGTCGATTGCGGCACAGGAGATCCGTGCGATGCTTACGGCGCGCAAGCTGGTGCAGAGCAAGCTCCTGGACATCGAGAACAGCCTGCGCGGGATCTTGCGCGGCTTCGGGCTGAAGGTCGGCAAGATCACGCCGACAAACTTCGCCGGGCGCATCGGAACGCTGGTAGAGGGCCATCCGAACCTTCAAACGATCGCAGAAGCGCTGCTTCGGGCACGGGCCGTTCTGCTTGCAGAACTCAACGGCTTTGAGAAGCGCGTGCGGGCGATGTCGCGTCTTCATGCCCAAGCCAGGCTCTTGATGTCGACACCGGCGGTAGGACCGATCATTTCGCTGACGTTTGCCTGCGCGATCGATGATCCCGCCCGTTTCACGTCATCGAAGCAGGCAGGTCCGCATTTCGGATTAACGCCGAAGAAGTATCAGTCCGGCGAGACCGACTACACCGGTCGCATCAGCAAGCTCGGTGACGCCTCCGCGCGCGAGGCGCTTTACGAGGCCGCCCACATCATGCTGACGAAGCCGATCAAGGGCTGCTCGGCGCTCAAGAGCTGGGCAATGCGGATCGCTCGGCGCGCCGGTATGAACAAGGCCAAGGTGGCGCTGGCGCGCAAGCTCGCCGTGATCATGCTTCGCATGCTGAAGGATAATGTGCCGTTCAATCCGGCTGCCAAGCCAGCAGCCGCCTAGAGGAAGGACAAACGGTTTTCGGGCGGGTCACGACACCAGGCTCTCCCCGAAGCGAAGTCCCTTCGCCGGGACGGCGGATCAGGTCAGGCCGCCATGCGGGTTGTCGACACATCGAATGATGTGATCACGCTTCCGTAGATTGGCCGACCTGCTCCTCTCATGAACCCCATCAGGTGACGGCCCCGCGCCGATCCCGTACAGAAGCAAGTGCCCGGCGAGTGGATAACGCAAAAAGGGATTGACTAATCGAGGCCCGTTACAGAAGCCCGGATGAGCGGAGCGACATCCGGGAGAACATCGAAGCGACATTTGGGATGGTTGATGTTGGCCCCGGATGTCGCTCCGCTCATCCGGGCTACAGGTTATGCATGGCTGGAACAGCAAAATTCGCCCTCGCCGAACCGCCGGAACCCCGCTAATCTGCCCAAATCGCGTTGAGCGTCGGCTTCCCTTGACTTTCCGGGGCTGGTCGCTATGTTCCGCGCAACCTTTGGGAAGTCTGAGCCGCCGAATGCGTAATAAAATTACCAAACTGCTTATCGTCGTCGTACCCAGGCGCACCGCCGGGGATGGCTGAGGCCATCCACATTCGGGCGGTGTGCATGGGGCCTCTTGGGCCCCTTTTTATTTTCTCAAAACTCGAACTGAAAGAAGCCGCTGACAACAGCGCATCCGGAGCCAGCCATGAGCGACAAGAGCCACGATCCGAACCAGATGACCGGCGCCGCGATGATCGTGCGCGCGCTGATCGATCATGGCGTCCAAGCACATCTTCGGCTATCCCGGCGGCGCGGTGCTTCCGATCTATGACGAGATTGTTCCAGCAGAGCGAGGTCGAGCACATCCTGGTGCGGCACGAGCAGGGCGCCGGCCACGCCGCCGAGGGCTATGCGCGCTCCACCGGCAAGCCGGGCGTGGTGCTGGTGACCTCCGGGCCGGGCGCCACCAACATGGTGACGCCGCTGACCGATGCGCTGATGGATTCGATCCCGCTGGTGTGCATCACCGGGCAGGTGCCGACGCATCTGATCGGCAACGACGCGTTCCAGGAATGCGACACCGTCGGCATCACCCGGCCCTGCACCAAGCACAACTGGCTGGTGCGCGACGTCAACGATCTCGCCAAGGTGCTGCACGAGGCGTTCTATGTCGCCAGCACCGGCCGGCCCGGCCCGGTGGTGGTCGACGTGCCGAAGGACGTGCAGTTCGCGGTCGGCACCTATCACCCGCCGCGCAAGTCCGACGTGCATGTGTCCTACGCGCCGCGGGTCAAGGGCGACGCGACGCAGATCCGCAAAGCGGTGGCGTTGCTCGCCTCGGCCAAGCGTCCGGTGATCTATTCAGCGGCGGCGGCGTCATCAATTCCGGCACCGAGGCCTCGAAGCTGCTGCGCGAACTGGTCGAAGCCACCGGCTTTCCGATCACCTCGACCCTGATGGGTCTCGGCGCCTATCCGGCGTCGGGCAAGAACTGGCTCGGCATGCTCGGCATGCACGGCACCTACGAGGCCAACATGGCGATGCATGATTGCGACGTCATGCTGTGCGTCGGCGCGCGCTTCGACGACCGCATCACCGGGCGCACCGATGCGTTCTCGCCGGGCTCGAAGAAGATCCATATCGATATCGATCCGTCCTCGATCAACAAGAACATCCGCGTCGACGTCCCGATCATCGGCGACGCCGCCAACGTGCTCGGCGACCTCTTGCAGGTGTTCAAGGCGGAGGCGAAGAAGCCCGATATCCGGCCCTGGTGGCAGGAGATCGCGAAATGGCGCGCGCGCAATTCGCTGTCCTACAAGAAGAACAACGATATCATCCTGCCGCAATATCGCGATCCAGCGGCTGTTCGAGGCGACGCGCGGCCGCGACGTCTACATCACCACCGAAGTCGGCCAGCACCAGATGTGGGCGGCGCAGTTCTTCGGCTTCGAGGAGCCGCACCGCTGGATGACCTCGGGCGGCCTCGGCACCATGGGCTATGGCCTGCCGGCGGCGCTCGGCGTGCAGGTGGCGCATCCCGACAGCCTGGTGATCGACATCGCCGGCGACGCCTCGGTGCAGATGACGATGCAGGAGATGTCGACGGCGGTTCAATACGAACTGCCGATCAAGATCTTCATCCTGAACAACCAGTATATGGGCATGGTGCGGCAGTGGCAGCAGCTGCTGCACGGCAACCGGCTGTCGCATTCCTATTCCGAAGCGCTGCCGGATTTCGTCAAGCTCGCCGAGGCCTTCGGCTGCGTCGGCATCCAGGCGATCAAGCCCGGCGATCTCGACGGCGCGATCAAGGAGATGATCAGCGTCAAGCGCCCGGTGCTGTTCGACTGCCGGGTGGCGGCGCTGGAGAACTGCTTCCCGATGATTCCCTCCGGCAAGGCGCACAATGAAATGCTGCTGCCGGCGGAAGCCAATGACGAAGCCACCGCCGCCGCCTTCGCCGGCGGCAAGGCGCTGGTGTGAGGCATCGAGATAGAGGCCGTCATGGCCGGGCCAAAGCGCGAAGCGCGTCTTCGCGCAGATGTCCCGGCCATCCACGTCTTCCTTCTCGCTGAGACTTCAAGACGTGGATGCCCGGCACAAGGCCGGGCATGACGAGTGAGAGATCGACAGGGATTTGAAATGAACCAGCCGGCATCCGCCTACTTCATGGAAGAGCGCCACGATCCGAACGAGGCCCACACGCTCTCGGTGCTCGTGCAGAACGAGCCGGGCGTGCTGGCGCGCGTGATCGGGCTGTTCTCCGGGCGCGGCTACAACATCGAGAGCCTCACCGTCTCCGAGACCGAGAACCAGAAACACGTCTCCCGCATCACCATCGTCACCACGGGCACGCCGATGGTGATCGAGCAGATCAAGCACCAGCTCGACCGCATGGTGCCGGTGTATCGCGTCGTCGACATGACGCTGACCGGCCGCTCGATCGAGCGCGAACTTGCGATGGTGAAATTGCGCGGCACCGGCGAGCACCGCGTCGAGGCGCTGCGGCTGGCGGAAGCGTTTCGCGCCCGGGTGATCGACGCCACCACCGAGAGCTTCGTGTTCGAGATCACCGGCAACTCCGCCAAGATCAACCAGTTCATCGACCTGATGCGCCCGCTCGGCCTGGTCGAGGTCTCGCGCACCGGCGTTGCCGCGATCGGGCGCGGGGCCGAGGGGATGTAAGTCATGCTGGCGCGCGACTGGTACTACAATGAACGGCGGCAGATCGGGCTCGATTCCGCGGTCGCCTCGATCTACGACCGCCATGACGACAGCGACATCCGCGCCCGCGCGGCGCTGACGCATGCTCGGCGTGCAGCGCGGCTGGCGGGTCGCCGATATCGGTTGCGGCAACGGCGTGCTGGCCTGCGAGGCGGCGCTGATGGGCGCCGAGGTCGATGCAATCGATATTTCGCCGGCGATGCTGGCGCTGGCCGAACATCCAGGCCAGGGACCGCAAGGTCGCGATCCGGACCCAGTCGGCGGGGCTATTGAGCTTTCGCCTACAAGCCCAATTCCTACGATCTCGATCGTCAGCGAATTCACGCTGCATCATCTGCCGGATTTCTGGAAGGCGGTGGCGCTGTCGCGGATATATGCTGCGCTCAAGCCCGGCGCGAATTTCTATCCTGCGCGACATCGTCTTCGTCAGCATGCCGGACGGCGCGGAGCGCGACGTCGAGCAGTGGGCCGACTTCAGCATCAAGAACCACGATTTCACCGCGACAGCGTCATCACCCATATGCGCGACGAATATTCGACCTTCGGCTGGGTGATCGAGCGCATGCTGACCGATGCCGGCTTCACGCTGGTCTCGGTCGATTATCACGCCCCGCTGCACGGCACTTATTTGCTGCGCAAACCGAAACCCGGCGAGCAGAGCTAGCGCCGATGAAGCCAGCCGACGTTTGCCTCGCCGTCCTGGTGGCGGTGATCTGGGGGTTTGGGTTCGTGGCGAGCCGGCTGGCACTCGACGAACTCTCGCCCGCGCTGATGACGACGCTGCGCTTTGCCATCGCGGCGGTGCCGTGCCTGTTCGTGCGAAGGCCGAATGTCTCCTGGCGGCTGCTGGTCGCGATCAGCGGCACGTTGTTTCTCGGCCAGTTCTTGGCGCAGTCCTGGGCGATCGCGCAAGGCGTTCCGGTCGGGCTTGCCAGCGTGATCGTGCAGAGCCAGGCGCTGTTCACGGTGGCGTTCGCGGCCTTGGCGTTCGGCGAAATTCCCACCCGCCTGCAGATGGCCGGGATCGGCGTCGCCGCGATCGGCCTGCTGATGATCTGCGGCACCGTCGGCTTCGATTTCAGCGTCGGGGCCTTTGCCGTGCTGATGATCTCGCCGGTCAGTCTTTGCGATCGGCAATCTGTTACTGCGGCGGGCGAATGGGGTGCCGATGTTCGATCTGTTCGCGTGGCTCTGCCTGGTGCCGCCGCTGCCGCTGTTGGCGCTGGCGCTGGTCACCGACGGACCGCAGGCGACCTGGCATTCGCTGGCGCAGATGTCGCCGACCGGCCTGATCAGCATGCTCTTCGTCGGGGCGATCTCGACCTGCGTCGCCTATTGGCTGTGGGGCCGGCTGCTGCGCGATTACACGGCAGCACAGGTGGTGCCGTTCGCGCTGCTGGTGCCGTTCATCGGTGCGGCGTCGTCGAGCGTCATGTTCGGCGAGACGGTTCGGACCGTTGCGGCTCGCCGGCATGGTCACCGTGGTCGGCGGCATCGCCATCATGCTGCTGTCGAAGCGGCCGCAAGCTTTGCCCAAGCAAGATCTTCCCGGAATCGCCTGAGCGCACCATGTCGCATTCGCTTCTGATCGCTTTTGTTCTGTTCGCCGCCGTGATGTTCTTCACGCCAGGGCCGAACAACATCATGGTGCTGTCGTCGGGACTGACCTACGGCTTCCGCCGCACCTTACCGCATATCGCGGGCATCACGATCGGCTTCGCCTTCATGGTCGGGGCGGTGGGGTTTGGCTTCGGCACCATCTTCGTCGCCTATCCGGTGCTGCAGACGATCCTGAAATATGCCGGCGCCGCCTATCTGATCTATCTGGCCGCCGTGATCGCCATGGCAGAGCCGGTCACGCCGGGGCAGGACAACCGGCGCGGCCCGATGACATTCACCGGTGCTGCGATGTTCCAGTGGGTCAACGTCAAGGGCTGGGTGATGGTGATCGGCACCATTACCGCGTATGCCGGCATCGCGAGCTTCCCCTGGAATATCGGCATCCAGGTGCTGCTGAGCCTGCTGCTGGGCACGGTGTCGACCTCGACCTGGGCGCTATCGGGCAGTTCGTTGCGCTCGCTGATGACCTCGCCGAGGGTCGTGCGCGCCTTCAACATCGTCATGGCCGCACTGCTGCTGGCTTCGCTCTATCCGGTCTTTATGGACGCATGATGCGGCGGTGCGCCATGCAGAAACGGGTTTCCCCTGAGGTTAAAAATGGACTAGACAACGCCGGAAATCGCCAGCCGAACCAGTACGCTGGACCGGCCGAACACCCAGAAAACATGATGATCCGGGCACTCCGCCCGTCCAGCCAAGAGGAACGACCATGCGTGTTTATTACGATCGCGACGCCGACCTGAACCTGATCAAGGGCAAGAAGGTCGTGCATCGTCGGCTATGGCAGCCAGGGCCACGCCCACGCGCTGAACCTGAAGGATTCCGGCGTCAAGGAAGTCGCCATCGCGTTGCGCAAGGGCTCGGCCTCGGCCAAGAAGGCGGAAGCCGCCGGCTTCAAGGTGATGGAAGTCGCCGAGGCCGCGAAGTGGGCCGACGTCGATCATGATGCTGACGCCCGACGAGTTGCAGGGCGACATCTACCGCGAGCACCTGCACGCCAACATGAAGAAGGGCGCGGCGCTGGTGTTCGCCCACGGCCTCAACGTGCATTTCAACCTGCTCGAGCCGCGCGCCGATCTCGACGTGCTGATGATCGCGCCGAAGGGCCCCGGCCACACCGTGCGCTCGGAATATCAGCGCGGCGGCGGCGTGCCCTGCCTGATCGCGATCGCACAAGGATGTCCTCGGGCAACGCCCACGACCTCGGCCTCAGCTATGCCTCGGCGATCGGCGGCGGCCGCGCCGGCATCATCGAGACCTCGTTCAAGGAAGAGTGCGAGACCGACCTGTTCGGCGAGCAGGTGGTGCTGTGCGGCGGCCTGGTCGAACTGATCAAGGGCGGCTTCGAGACGCTGGTGGAAGCCGGCTACGCGCCGGAGATGGCCTATTTCGAATGCCTGCACGAGGTGAAGCTGATCGTCGACCTGATCTATGAAGGCGGCATCGCCAACATGAACTACTCGATCTCCAACACCGCCGAATACGGCGAATACGTCACCGGCCCGCGCATCGTCACCGAAGAGACCAAGAAGGAGATGAAGCGCGTGCTCGACGACATCCAGGCCGGCAAGTTCGCCCGCGACTGGATGCTGGAGAACAAGGTCAACCAGACCTCGTTCAAGGCGACCCGCGCCAAGCTCGCCGCCCATCCGATCGAGGAAGTCGGCGCCAAGCTCCGCGACATGATGCCGTGGATCAAGAAGGGCGCGCTGGTGGACAAGACCAAGAACTAGGAGTCCGTTCCCCGGATGCTGCGCAACGCGCCGCTTTTGCGGCGTCGTGCGCTGCTGATCCGGGGTCCGGACTCGAACGATGAAAGTGTGGATCCCGGCTCTGCGGAGCAGCGTGACCGGACGATGCTTCGCATCGCCGGGAGAACGCTGCACCGCGTCCGGGAAGCGGCAGCGCGACGAATGGGGTTCGCCGCGTCGCCGCTGTTGTCGTAAAATGATTGGCTATTCGGCGATGACGTCGCCGGAGCCGCCGAACTCGGCCGGGAAATCCTTCAGCTTCGGCAAGCCGTCCCGCATCGGCAATACGGTCTCGGCGTAATTGACATGAACCCCGGGCGCGAAGGCGAGCGTCGGAATCGTCGCGGCGAACACGTCGACGAGACTGAGCGGCGGGTGATTGGCCATCAGGTGTCCGCCGCATTTGGTGCAATATTTGCGCTCGCTCATCGGCGTTTTGGCAAATGTCGCGACATTCTCTGCGCCCTTCGTGATCCGCACCGCCTCTGGCTTCCAGAGACTGAACGCATTGACGGGCCCGCCGGACCACGAACGGCATGAGCGGCAATGGCAGTAGCCCATGGCTTCCGGTGATCCCGTCACCGTCACTTCGACGGCGCCGCAAAAACAACTTCCAGTGTGATTCATTTTTTAGTTTCCTCGCTAGGATTAAGTTTTATCAGGTTGCCCTGCGCCGGGCATTATCGATACGCGCTGGGTAGTGATGGTATTCCTCGCCAAACATCGCGACCAGATCGTGTTGTTCGCGAATAATCCCAAGAAAATTGTCCGCGGGACGCGCCCATCAGAAAAATGTTGCACCGCATTCGAAAACGCGCGCTGCGTCAGTCCAGCCCCAATGCGGTGATCACGGCACGGCGGTCGTAATACGGACGCTCGCATATGATTTTGGCCGAGCCCGGCGCGAATTCGAAGCTTGCCATGATGCGCACGCGAAATGCCTTGCCGGTGGGCGCAATCTCGCCCTTCGGCGTACGCAGCGGGCCGAGGTGGGTGCCGGTCAGCCAGAATTCCACCAGCACCGTATCGCCATCGGCGGCGATGGCGATGATCTCATTGCCTTGATCGGGAAATGGCGTGCGCGACGCGGCGAAGTAGCCGCGCACGGCGGCTTCGCCGTCGAACACCGTTCCGGCGCCGTATAGCTCGTAGCGCGGATGCGCGAAGGTGGCGATGACGCCGTCCCAGTCGCTCTCGCATTCGAGCCGCATGTGGTCGCGCACGGTCTGGATGCGCGCAGCGGCTAACGGGTCCATGGCAGTCTCGCTCTGATGTGGCCTAAAAAAAATTAGACCCAAAAAGAGACTATGGCGTCAAGCCCGTCAAACACGATGAGGCGCTCACGCCGCCCGCACGGTGATTTCGCGGGTCTTGATCGCGGATTGCCCCCCGGCCCATGAACGCCAGAGCTTGCCACGAAGGACGAATTGTCCGGGGCCATCGGCACGAAGCTGCAATTGCCGCACGCCGCCGCCGGCGCCTGTAGCGGCGATGTGATCGTGCGCACTTGTTCTCAGCAGACGGCTTCGCGGTGGTCGCTGGAACTGTTATCGTCGCCATGACGTCGGCGGACGAAGCAATTTCGTCCTGGCTCGCCATGACGTGAGGGGGACCATCATGCGATCTGTCGTCATTACGGGCGCCTCCAGCGGCATCGGCTGGGCCACGGTCAGGCTGCTGCTGGATCGCGGATTTCGGGTGTTCGGCAGCGTACGCAAGCCGGCCGACGCCGACCGCCTCAAAACCGAATTCGGCGCCAATTTCATCCCGCTGCAGTTCGACGTCACCGATGAGGCCGCGGTGCTGGCCGCCGCGCGCGAGGTTCGCGCGGCGCTCGCCGGCGAGACGCTGGCCGGGCTGGTCAACAATGCCGGCATTGCGGTCGCGGGGCCGGTGCTCGATCTCTCCGCCGACGAATTCCGCCGCCAGATGGATGTCAACGTCATCGGGCCGATTATCGCCACCCAGGCGTTCGGTCCGCTGCTCGGGTCCGACCCGTCGCTGAAGGGACCGCGCGGCAAGATCGTGATGATCAGCTCGGTGGCCGGCAAGAACGGCAACCCGTTGGCGTCGGCCTATTCGGCATCGAAACATGCGATCGAGGGACTGTCCGAGAGCCTGCGCCGCGAAATGATGCTGTTCGGCATCGACGTCATCATCATCGCGCCCGGCGCGGTGAAGACCCCGATCTGGAGCAAGGCCGACGAGGTCGACATTTCCGCCTACAGGAATTCGCCCTATTTCTCGGCGCTGCAGCGGGTCCGTAAATTCATGCTGCACCTCGGCGAAATCGGATTGCCGCCGGAAAGGATCGCCGAACGGATCTTCGACGTCCTGACATCGGCCAACCCGCGGGTGCGCTACGAGATCACGCCGGACCCGATGCGGCACCTGATCACGGCCCTGCTGCCGAAGCGGATGGTCGACAGGATCATCGCCAAGCGGCTCGGATTGATGCCGCCGGCGTGAACCTTGCGAAGGTGAAGTGATCGCCAGCGATTAAGGAATGCTTCATGCCGATTCAGATTTGCAACGCCTGCGGTACTTCCTATCCGGATACTCCCGCGCCACCCGCCGGCTGCGTGATCTGCGAAGATGAACGGCAATTCGTGCCGCGCGGCGGACAGGTTTGGACCACACCAACGAGGCTGGCGGGTGGCCACGTCAACGCCTGGCGGCACCTGGAAACCGGTCTGTTCGAGATCCATACCCATCCAGGATTCGGTATCGGCCAGCGCGCACTGCTGTTGCGCACCCCGAAGGGTAACATTCTCTGGGACTGCATTGCGCTCTTGGACGACGCGACCGAAATGCTGGTTCGCGGAATGGGCGGCCTCCAGGCGATCGCGATCTCGCATCCGCATTACTACACGTGCATGCAGGATTGGGCGCGCGCCTTTGGCTGCGCCGTGCACCTGCACGCCGCCGACGCTGCTTGGGTCATGCGTCCTGACCTCGCGATCCGTCATTGGGACGGCGAAACGCTGGAAATCGTGCCGGGCGTGACGTTGCTGCGGTTGGGCGGCCACTTTCCAGGCGGCGCCGTGCTGCATTGGGCCGATGGTGCGGACGGGCGCGGCGCGATCCTGAGCGGCGACATTGTGCAGGTGGCGGCGGACCTCGACCGGGTTTCGTTTCTCTGGAGTTACCCGAACATGATGCCGCTGGCCGCGGCGACGGTACTCCGCATCGCCGCCACCTTGGCGCCGTGGCGGTTCGACCGAATTTACGGGGCCTTCCCGGGACGCCAGGTGATGACCGGCGGCGGGCGCGCGGTGCAGCGATCGGCCAAGCGCTACATTGAACTGTCGGGTGGCACGCAGCCGTAGGGACGTCTGCACGCGGGAGGGTGGCGTCCGCAAGGTTGCCAGCCTCTGCCGCATTTCCGCTCCGATCGTATCCGAACGCCGGGCGTATTTTTAGCCGGGAGCGGCCTGACCCGCCGTTTCTGTTGCACACAAATGACGGTTCCATTACATTTTTGTGACATGTTGCGGTTCCCGGCTGCGGCATCCGTCTCCTGGTCAGCGCCAGTCAAGGCCCCCAGACAGTGCCGGTGTTGTTGCGTACCGCTTATGGCGACCGCGCCAAATCCCGGTCCATCCCCCGCGGTTGCCGCTGCCGGCATCGCAGCGGTCGGCATCTGGCGCCTGCTGGCGGTCGCAGCGCCGCATCTGGCGGCGCTGGCCATCATGCTCCGGACCGAAGCCGACTTCAGCGCGCGCGTCGGCTTCCTGCTGTCGTGGGGAATTTTGAACTTCTTCTGGATCGCGCTGCTGCGGCGTCCGGCGCTATCGGGCGCGCTGTCGCTGACCCTGGTCGTGGTGCTGATCCTGTTGTCGCGGCTCAAGCACGACATCGAGCAGATGACCGCGAACTTCGTCGACCTGATGGTGATCGACCGCGATACCGCAGCATTCCTGTTTACGATCTTTCCCCAGCTGCGCTGGTCCGTCGTCGGTGCCGGGTTGGTCCTGGTTCCCTTGATGTACGCGCTGTGGTGGCTCGATCCATTCCGCATCCGCCGCCTGCCGGCGGCGGCCGGCGCGCTGGCGTGCCTTGCGGCACTGGTCGGCTATTCCTTCACCTGGCCAGATGAAGCCTGGCGCGGCTATTACGACGACGGTTATCTGTCGAAATTTTCCCGCTCCGGCGTCAACGCGGTGTCGGATTTCATCAATTATGGCTTCATGGAATCCGATGCCGTGGCCGCCGAGCGTCTCAACGTGCCGCTGCTGGATTCCTGTCATCCCGCCGGGCGGCGGCCGAACATCATCATGATCCATGACGAGTCCAGTTTCGATATTCGCGCGGTCGATGGCATCAAGGTGCCGGTGGGCTATGGCAGCCATTTCACCTCGTTCGACGGCAAGGCGCGCAAATTCCTGGCCGAGAGCAATGGCGGCCCGAGTTGGTTCACCGAATACAATGTGCTGGCCGGGCTCTCGTCGCGTTCGTTCGGCCGGTTTGCCTATTTCGTCACCCGCATCGCCTCCGGCCGCGTCGAGCGCGGGCTGCCGCTTGCGCTGCGCCGCTGCGGCTATGAGACGATCTCGCTCTATCCGGCATTCGGCGCGTTCATGAGCGCGCGCAGTTTCCAGACCACCACCGGCATCCAGCATTTCTACGACGCGCATGATCTCGGCGCCAAGGACGTCGAGCCCGACAGCTTCTTTTACGACAAGGCCATCGGATTGATGTCGCGGGAAACGCCGGCGGCGCCGCTGTTCATGTTCGTCTATCTCGCCGCCAATCATTTTCCCTGGGAGACGAAGTTTCGCCCCGACCTGATGCCGTCATGGCGCGCGCCCGGCAATGCGCCCGTGGTCGACGAATATCTGCGCCGGCAGGCGATCAGCGCCAGCGACTACGCGGCGTTCATTGCGGGGCTGAAGAAGAAATTTCCGGGGCAGCCGTTCCTGATCGTGCGCTACGGCGATCATCAGCCGGAGTTCTCGCCGCATCTGCTCGATCCCGGCCTCGATGAAGCCGGGATCGGCAGGAAGCTGGAGAATTACGACCCGCGCTACTATGCGACCTATTACGCGATCGACGCCGTCAATTTCGAGCCGGTTCGGAGTCCGGCTGTGATGGACACGATCGACGGCGCCTATCTGCCGCTGGTGATCCAGGAAGCCGCCGGCATCCCGCTCGATCCCTCGTTCGAGGAGCAGAAGACCGTCATGCTGCGCTGTAAGGGCGTGTTTTATGCCTGCAAGGACGGCGCGGAATCCCGCCGGCTCAACCGTTTGCTGATCGACGCCGGGATGATCCACGGGTTATAGCGCGGCGGATCTGGCGCGCGATCCCCGGATGGTGGGTTAGCTTTCACCGCGGTGAATCGTAAAATTTCAAACTAAAGTCTGAGCTGCAATCACCGACTTGTAATTGGGTTGCCGGGCGATCTCCCAAACTTCGTCACGATTGCTGTCATGATGCCTCGCGTTGCTGTCGCTGTTGTTTGACCAGCGGCGCCCATCCCCGTTCTTGCTTACCCTGCAGGAGTGTTTTGCCATGCGAGCACGTGCTCTCGCCTTGATTGCTTTCGCCGTTGGATTGACGGTGTCGGCTGCTCACGCCGCCGAGCCGCCGCGCGACATCAAGGGTCTTTACCTGATGTCCGACTATCCGGCGATCACGGTTCGGCCCGGCACCACCACGAACATACCGCTGCGCCTGCAGAATTACGGATTGGGGCCGCAGCGATACAATCTCTCGGTCAGCGGCGTGCCGAGCGGATGGACCGCGACGCTGCTGGGCGGTGGACAGCCGGTCGCCGCGGCGATGCCGGCGCCGGATGCCAGCGTAGCCCTTCAGCTTCGGCTCGATGTGCCTGCCGCCAGCACGATGAGCGAGCAGACACTGACGGTAAAGGCCGAAGGGCAGGGCACCGAGGCGACGTTGCCGGTGGTCGTGGCGCTCGCCAAGGAATTGCCGGCCAAGCTGGCGGTGACGTCGAAACTGCCTTCGTTGCGCGGCAGTCCCAAATCGAACTTCGAATATACGTTGTCCATCAAGAACGACAGCGGACGCAATCTGACCGCAAGCTTTGCCGCCGAAGCGCCTGCCAATTTCGAGACCTCGTTCACCGAGGCCTATGGAACCCAGGAGCTTTCCTCGATCCCGATCGAGGCCGGTCAGTCCAAGGACATCAAGCTCAGGGTTCGTCCGCCGGGCACGATGGACGCGGGACATTTTCCGGTGAAGGTGAAGATCAATGCCGAGGACGCTTCGGCGCAGACCGAGCTTGCACTTGATATCGTCGGACAGCCGCAACTTCAGGTCTCCGGACGCGATGGGCTGTTGAGCGCGCGCGCGGTCGCCGCGCAGCAGAGTTCGATCCCGATCGTCGTCACCAATACCGGCACCGCGCCTGCGGACAACATCGCGCTCGCGGCGACGGCGCCGACCGGCTGGAAGGTTACATTCGAGCCGGCCACCATCGACCGGCTGGTCCCCGGAAAGGATGCCGAGGTTCAGGCATTGGTCACGCCGAGCGACAAGTCGCTCGCCGGCGACTACATGACGTCGATCCGCGCGACCTCGCGCGGAGAGAACGCCTCCGGCCAGTTCCGGATTACCGTTACCACTTCCACGGTGTGGGGGATGGCGGGCGCCGGCGTCATTGGCATTGCGCTTCTGTTGATGCTGGGCGCGGTTGCGAGGTTCGGACGGCGATGAGCGACCGGCAAAACGGGGCGGCCGTGTCCGCCCATGAAGTCGTGATCGCGGCGCGCGGTCTCAGCCGGCGTTACGGCGACACCAGCGCCGTCGATGCCATCAACTTCGACATCTTCAGGGGTGAGGTGTTCGGTCTGCTCGGACCGAACGGCGCCGGCAAGACCACCACGATCCTGATGATGCTCGGGCTGACCGAAATTTCCGAAGGCAAGGTGAGCGTGCTTGGATTCGATCCGGCGCGCGCGCCGCTGCAGGTCAAGCGGCGCGTCGGCTATCTTCCCGACTCGGTCGGTTTCTATGATCACATGACCGCCGTCGAGAACCTGTCCTACATCGCAAGGCTGATGGGCCTTTCGTGGGCGGAACGGTCGCAACGAATCCGGCAAGCGCTCGAGCGGGTACGGCTCACGGAGGTGGCGAACAAGCGCGTCGCCACGTTTTCGCGCGGCATGCGCCAGCGGCTCGGCCTTGCCGAGATTATCGTCAAGCGGGCGGAGATCGCCATTCTCGACGAGCCGACCTCGGGTCTCGATCCGCAGGCCACGCTCGAATTCCTGGACCTGATCGGCGAGCTCAAGGCCGAGGGCGTGACAATCTTGTTGTCGTCTCACATGCTCGATCAGGTCCAGCGGGTGTGCGACCGCGTCGCGCTGTTCCAGGCCGGACGCATCGTCATGATGGGCTCCGTTGCCGAGCTGGCTACCCAGAGTGCTGGGCGCCGGCTTTGTGGTTGAAGTCGAGGCCGACGGTGCCGGAATTGCGCGCCGGCTTGCGACAATACCGGGCGTGACCAATGTCGAAACCCTGGCCGCGGACCGTTTTCGGATGACGGCCGACCGGGACGTGCGCCCGGAGGCGGCGCGGGTGGTGGTTGCCGCGAACGGATCGCTGCGGCGGCTTTCGGTCGATGAGCCGAGCCTTGAGGCGATCTATGCCCGCTATTTCCAGGCGGGATCGTCGGGAGGCGTGCGTGATGCGGCGTGAGGGTTCTCCCTTCCAGGGTGTTGGGACGGTGCTGGTCAAGGAGCTGTCAGACAATCTGTCGAGCGCCCGCATGCTGGTGCTTGAGCTGCTGATCGTGCTGACCGCGCTGGCCGCGCTGTACGAGGCGATCGACAGCCTGCGGCAGAATACGGCGGAGGATCCGTTCCTGCTGCTGCGGCTGTTCACGATCGCCCGCGACGCCGCTGCCGTCTTTTGTCGCGATACTGGGATTCCTGATTCCGCTGATGGCGATCGGATTGGGCTTCGACGCCATCAACAGCGAGCACAATCGCCGGACCCTGTCGCGGATCCTGGCGCAGCCGATCTATCGCGACGCGCTGCTGATGGGGAAATACCTGGCTGGCCTCGCGACGCTCGCAATCAGTCTGGCGGCGCTGTGGCTGATGGTGATCGGCCTCGGCCTGATTTTTTTGGGCGTACCGCCGGGCGGCGAGGAGATCGCGCGTTCGCTGATGTTTCTGGTGATCGCGATATTCTATGCCGGGGTCTGGCTATCGCTGGCGATGCTGCTCTCGATCGTGTTCCGGTCGCCGGCGACGGCGGCGCTGGTGGCGCTCGGCGTCTGGCTGTTCCTGACCGTGCTGTGGCCGATGCTGGCGCCAGCGCTGGCACAGGGGATCGCGCCGCCCGATCCGCGCTATGCGGCGCTCGGCTTGGATACGCCGGACACGGCAATGTGGACGCAGTTTCTGGCGCGGTTGTCGCCGAACTATCTGTTTGGCGAGGCGATGACGGCGATCCTGTCGCCGACGACGCGGACGCTTGGCTCGGTGTTTCTCGAGCAACTGCACGGCGCCGTCATGGGCGCTCCGCTTCCGTTCGGCGAGAGCGTCATGATCGCCTGGCCGCAAACCGTAGGGCTGATTGCCGGCACCATCGTGCTGTTTGTCGTCGGGTACGTCCTGTTTCAGCGCCAGGAGGTGCGAGCCTGATTCTGCACGGGACCAGGCGTTCGCGAAATGCTCAACGCTTCCCGATCTTCCCCCACAACCAGCGCGCCACCGCATCCGGCGACGAGGTGCTGTCGTTGCCGGCGGCGCGCAGATTGGCCTCGCGCATCGCCGAGATATCGATGGCGCTGAGCAGCGGCTGCAGCGCGGTGCGCAACGCAGAATCGGAAGCGCGCTTCGGCGCGAGGAGTACAATCGCGTCATAGGGCGGAATGGCGTGCCTGGGATCGTCCAGCACCACCAGATCGTATTTGGCGATCAGTCCGTCGCTGGTATAGCCCGCGATCACGTCGACCTCGCCGGAAGCCACCGCGGCATACATGAAGTCCGGCTGCATCTGCCGCTGGGCGCGAAACGACAGCCCGTAGGCCTTTTGCAGCCCGGCCCATTCCGGCCGCGAAAAGAATTCGTAGTCCGCTGCCATCGACATCGCCGGCGCATGCGAGGCAAGGTCGGCGATCGAGTGAATGCCCAGCGCCTCGGCGCGCTTGCGCGGCATCACCAGCGCATAGGCGTTGGCAAAGCCGAGCTCGCCCAGCAGCGTGATGTTCCGCTGCGCCAGCGTCGCCTTCAATTGGTCGAGCAATTGCTGGCGCGGCCTGACGTCGGTGTGGTGAAACTGGTTGGCCCAAAGGGTGCCGGAATAGTCCACATAGACATCGATATCGTTCGACGCTAGCGCGTCGAAAATCACGTTGGAGCCGAGACCTTCGCGCGAACTCGCCGTCAGTCCCGCCGCCCGCAGCCGCTGCGCGATCAGCGCCGACAACACATATTGTTCGGTAAAGGTTTTGGCGCCGACGATATAGGCCGATGGCGTGCGCGCCATCGAGGGCACTAATGTTGCCGCGACCAGTGCCGCGATGCCGGCGCCGCCGAGCGTCACCCGCATGCGGCTGCGGTTGCGCACGCCGATTTCGATCAGCGCCAGCAATTGATCGACGCCGAGCGCAAGTGCCGCGGCGGCGAGGCAGCCGAACAGCACGAACACCCAGTTCTGCGTCTGCAAGCCTGCAAAGATATAATTGCCGAGGCTGGTTTGCCCGATCGGCGTGGACAATGTCGCGGTGCCGATCACCCAGACCGCCGCGGTGCGGATGCCCGCCATCATCACCGGAAGCGCCAGCGGCAATTCGACCTTGAGCAACGACTGGAGCGGCGTCATGCCGACGCCTTGGGCGGCTTCGAGGATCGCAGGCTCGACGCCGTTCAGGCCGGTGATGGTGTTGCGCAGCACCGGCAGCATGGAATAGAGCGCCAGCGCCAGCACGGCGGGCAGGAATCCAAACGCGGAAAAGCCGAACCCGAACCAGGCCAGCGACAAGCTCGCGAGCGCCAGCAGCAGCGGATAGAACAGCGCCAGCAGCGCGAGACCCGGCACCGTCTGCACGATGCTGGCAAGCCCGAGCAGCGCGCCGCGCAACACCGGCCGGTTACGCGCGGCAATCGCGAGGGGCAGGCTGGCTACAAGCCCCAACGCCAGCGCCGCGACGCTGACCCGGACATGGTTGCCGAGATAGTCAGGCAGATGCGCCAGCGCTTCGCTCCAGCGTGGATCGGAGAACAGGCTCATGTCGCGCCGTCCCGCGGCAGCAACACCTTGAGCCGTTCGGCCTGCCGTCGCGGCGTGCGCAAGAGTTCGCCGACATAGGCATCGGCGCTACCCGAAAGCTCGGCCGGTGTGCCCAGCGCCAACAGCCTTCCTCCGCGCATCACCGCGACGCGGTTGGCGAGCAGGATCGCCTCGGTCATGTCGTGGGTGATCATGACCGTGGTCAGCCCGAGCTTGCGATGCAGGGCGCGGTAGTCCTCGCCCAGCGCATCGCGGGTGAGGGGATCGAGCGCGCCGAACGGCTCGTCCATCAGCACGATCCGCGGCTTTGCCGCGAGCGCCCTCGCTACGCCGACGCGCTGGCGCTGGCCGCCGGATAATTCATGCGGCAGACGATCGCGGTGCTGGGCGCGATCGAGCCGCACCAGGTCGAGCAACTCGTCCACCCGCGAGGCAATCTCCGCCGCGGGCGCGCCCAGCAGTTTCGGTGTGATCCCGATATTGTCGGCGACGCTGATATGAGGAAACAACCCGCCGCTCTGAAACACATAGCCGATGCGGCGGCGCAACGAGACCGGATCGACCGCGCGCACGTCGTTGCCTTCGACCGTGATGCCGCCGCTGTCGGCGTCGATCAGCCGGTTGGCGAGCCGCAACAGCGTGGTCTTGCCGGAGCCGGAGCCGCCGACGATGGCGAGGAATTCGCCCTCGGCGACATCGAGCGAGACGTCGTCGACGGCCAAAACCCGTTCCGCGCCGCGGCCGCCGAAGCTCTTGCCGACATGCGCATAGGCGATCAATGGCCGAGCGTCGCTCATGCCGTGGGACTATCACACCGCCATCAAGCTACCAAGCCGGCGCCGTTGCCGCCTGTGCCCGCCGCGGCCGGTTGAATAGTCGCGGCGATGGCGGTAAGCCACATGCGCAACAGGTAACTTGGGGGAAGCGTGTGCAGGCTGGCGTCACCGCGGAATCGACGGCGGTCGCGCTTGACGACGTCACGGTGGCGTTTGGTCTGGCCGATGCGCAGCCCTACGTTGCGGTCGAGCAGGCCCGGCTCTCGGTGCAGCAAGGCGAATTCGTCGCCATCGTCGGCCCCACCGGATGCGGAAAATCGACGCTGCTCAACGCCGCCGCCGGCCTGCTTAGACCGATATCCGGCACGGTGCGGATCTTCGATGCGCCGCTGACCGGCCTCAACCGCGAGGCCGGCTATCTGTTTCAGGCCGATGCGCTGTTTCCCTGGAAGACCGCGATCGACAACGTCGCTCTTGGCCTCGAAATCTCGGGCACGCCGCGCGCCGAGGCGCTCGAACGCGGGCAAGCCTGGCTGACCTCGGTCGGCCTCGGGGCCTTCGCCCACCGCTATCCGCATATGCTGTCGG
The DNA here is from genome assembly GCA_963729395.1 of uncultured Pseudomonadota bacterium. Classification (GTDB taxonomy): domain Bacteria; phylum Pseudomonadota; class Alphaproteobacteria; order Rhizobiales; family Xanthobacteraceae; genus Bradyrhizobium. The sequence continues at coordinate 37,051 of CAVSOS010000061.1, forward strand.
GCGGACAGCGCAAGCGCGTCGGCCTCGCGCAGGTGCTGATCCGCGATCCCAGGATCCTGCTGATGGACAAACCGTTCGGGCCTCTCGACGCCCAGACCCGGCAGATCATGGGCAATCTGCTGCTGGAACTGTGGACCGCCGACCGCAAGGCGGTGCTGTTCGTC
>CAVSOS010000062.1:0-35276 GCA_963729395.1 uncultured Pseudomonadota bacterium
CTCTCGCGGTCCATCTTGTTGATGAAGGTGAGGATCGGGATGTCGCGCAGGCGGCAGACCTCGAACAGCTTGCAGGGTCTGCGGCTCGATGCCCTTGGCCGCGTCCAGCACCATCATGGCGGCGTCGGCGGCCGTCAGCGTGCGGTAGGTGTCCTCCGAGAAGTCCTCGTGGCCCGGCGTGTCCAGCAGGTTGAACATCAGGCCGGCGTAGTCGAAGGTCATCACCGAGCCGAGACCGAGATGCCGCGCTCGCGCTCGATCTTCATCCAGTCGGAGCGGGTGCGCCGCTGCTCGCCCCGCGCCCGGACCGCGCCGGCAGCTCGGATGGCGCCGCCGGCCAGCAGCAGCTTCTCGGTCAGCGTGGTCTTGCCGGCGTCGGGGTGGGAGATGATCGCGAAGGTGCGCCGGCGCGCCACTTCAGCTGGCGAGCGGCGAGCGGGACGGCGATTTGGCTAAAAGGCGAGGTCGGACATGAGTCGAGCGTTTGGCAGGGAAAACGGGCCGGATCAAGCAGGATCGGCACCAATCCATATAGGGATACGCGGGCGTTACTCCAGTCCAGCGGGACTCGAAAATCGCAGCCAGATTGCGCGCCCAATAGGCCAGCGCCGCCACGCGCGGCCGCGGCGGGGATGGTGATCACCCAGGCGTAGACGATCGGCTCGCCACGTTCCAGCGCACCGCCGAGACCCGCCGCGCCGCGCCGACGCCGACGATGGCGCCGGTGATGGTGTGGGTGGTGGAGACGGGAACGCCGAGAAAGGTGGCCATGAACAGCGTCGCGGCGCCGCCGGTCTCGGCGCAGAACCCCTGCATCGGCGTCAGCTTGGTGATCCGCGAGCCCATGGTGCGGACGATCCGCCAGCCGCCCATCAGGGTGCCCAGCGCCATCGCCGCCTGGCACGCCAGCACCACCCAGAACGGCACATGAAAATTCCGTCGCCGAGATTGCCTTGCGAATAGAGCAGCACCGCGATGATGCCCATGGTCTTCTGCGCATCGTTGCCGCCATGGCCCAGCGAATAGAGCGAGGCCGAGACGAACTGCAGGATGCGGAAGGCGCGGTCGACCGCGAACGGCGTCGAGCGCACCGACGCCCAGGACACGATCGCGACCAGCACCAGCGCCAGCAGAAATCCGATCAGCGGCGACAGCACGATCGCCGAGCAGTGTCTTCGACAGCCCGCTCCAGACCGCGGCCGAAAGCCGGCCTTGGCCATGCCGCCGCCGACCAGTCCGCCGATCAGCGCGTGCGAGCTGGAGGACGGTATCCCCAGTCCCCAGGTGATCAGGTTCCAGACGATCGCCCCGATCAGCGCGGCGAAGATCACCTGCGCATCGATCACGCTCGGCTCGACGATGCCGGTGCCGATGGTTTGGCGACGTTGAGCCCGAACACCAGCGAAGGCGACGAAATTGAAGAACGCCGCCCAGAGCACCGCATATTGCGGCCGCAGCACGCGGGTCGAGACGATGGTCGCGATCGAATTGGCGGCGTCATGCAGGCCGTTGAGGAAGTCGAACAGCAGCGCGACCGCGATCAATCCGACCAGAACCGGAAGACCGAGCGTGGCATCCACTGCGCGGCCCTGCCCTATACCTGTTCGATCACGATGCTGTTGATCTCGTTGGCGACGTCCTCGAACCGGTCGGCGACCTTCTCGAGATGGTCGTAGATTTCCGCGCCGACGATGAAATCCATCGCGTTGGCGTCGCGATGCTTGAGGAAAAGCTCCTTCAGGCCGATGTCGTGGAGATCGTCGACGCGGCCCTCCAGCTTGGTCAGTTCCTCGGTGATCGCGGTCAGCATCGCGACATTGCTGGCCGATCGATTGCAACAGCGGCAGCGCGCGGCCGACGAGGTTGGCGCATTCGACCAGCAGCGTTCCCATTTCGCGCATCGGCGGCTCGAAGGTGCGGACCTCGAACAGCATGACCGCCTTGGCGGTCTGCTGCATCTGGTCGATGGCGTCGTCCATCGAGGTGATCAGGTTCTTGATGTCGCCGCGGTCGAACGGCGTGATGAAGGTTCGGCGCACCGCGGTCAGCACCTCGCGGGTGATATTGTCGGCATCATTTTCGAACTGATTGACGCGCTGACAGAATACCGGGGTTTCGTCGCCACCTTGCAGCATGTCCTGCAGCGCCAGTGCCCCCTGCACGACGGTCTGGGAATGCCGGGCGAACAGATCGAAAAACCGTTCCTCCCTTGGGAGAAAGCCGCGAAACCAGCGCCAGCATGATATGTCCATCGCTTGCGAAAATGGCCGGCTTGGGCCAACTGTCACATAGCTGTCATAAACCATTTTGCCGGGAAAGCGTAGCAAGCAGCCCGGGAAACCCGGTCATCCACCGCTTTATCGGTCGTGCAAATGTCGCGAAGTCGGTCCGACTACAGCGAGCGCCGGAAGAAATGCGCGATCTCGCCGATCACGCCGCGGCGGAAGGTCAGCACGCAGACCACGAAGATCACGCCCTGGATCACCGTCACCCATTGCCCGAACCCGGCCAGATATTGCTGCATGGCGATGATGACGAAGGCGCCGACCACCGGGCCGAATATGGTGCCGAGGCCGCCGACCAGCGTCATCAGCACGATCTCGCCCGACATGCTCCAATGCACGTCGGTCAGCGAGGCGTTCTGCGCAACGAACACCTTCAGCGCGCCGGCAAAGCCGGCCAGCGTTCCGGACAGGATATAGGCGAGCAGCTTGTATTGGTCGGTCTTGTAGCCGAGCGAGATCGCCCGCTGCTCGTTTTCGCGGATCGACTTCAGGACCTCGCCGAACGGCGAATTGATGGTGCGGAAGATCAGCAGGAAGCCGAGCAGGAACCCGGCGAGGATGACGTAATAAAGCACCGTCGGGTTCGCAAGATTGAAAATCCCGAACAGATGCCCCTGCGGAATGCCCTGGATGCCGTCCTCGCCATGGGTGAATGGCGTCTGCAGATAGATGAAATACAGCAGCTGCGACAGCGCCAGCGTGATCATCGCGAAATAGATGCCCTGGCGGCGGATCGCGACGAGACCGGTGATGACGCCAAGCCCGGCGGCAGCCGCGGTGCCGACCAGAATTCCAAGTTCGGGCGGCAGTGCCCCAGACCTTCAGCGCATGGGCGGTGACGTAGCCCGCGGTGCCCAGAAACATCGCGTGGCCGAACGACAGCAGTCCGCCATAGCCGATCAGGAGGTTGAAAGCGCAGGCCAACAGCGCAAAGCACAGCGCCTGCATCACGAAGAACGGATAGACGCCGGTCAGCGGCACGATCAGCAGCAGCGCCGTCATGATGCCGAACGCGATCATCTCGTCGCGGATGGCGCGCGGCGTCGTCGGCAGCGTATCGTCGGTGGTGACTGTCATGTCAGGTCGCCCGCCCCGTCAGTCCCGAAGGCTTCACCAGCAACACCAGCACCATGAGGACAAATACCACGGTGTTGGAGGCTTCCGGATAAAAGTACTTGGTCATGCCCTCGATCACGCCGAGCGCAAAGCCGGTGATGATCGATCCCATGATCGATCCCATGCCGCCGATCACCACCACCGCGAACACCACGATGATCAGATCGGCGCCCATCAGCGGCCGCACCTGGTTGATCGGCGCCGACAACACCCCGGCCAGCGCGGCGAGGCCGACGCCGAGGCCGTAGGTCAGCGTGATCATCCGGGGCACGTTGATGCCGAAGGCGCGCACCAGCGTCGGATTTTCCGTCGCGGCGCGCAGATTGGCGCCGAGCCGGGTCCGCTCGATCAGGTACCAGGTGGCAGGCACACGACGAGCGAGAAGACGACGACCCAGCCGCGATAGATCGGCAGGAACATGAAGCCGAGATTCATGCCGCCCTTCAATTCATCGGGGATCGCATAGGGCAGACCGGAGGAGCCGAAAGTAATTCTGGAACACGCCCTGGATGATCAGCGCGAGCCCGAAGGTCAGCAGCAGCCCGTAGAGATGGTCGAGGCCGGACAGCCATTGCAGCATGGTCCGCTCCAGGATCATGCCGAAAATGCCGACCACGATCGGCGCGAGGATCAGCGCCGGCCAATAGCCGATGCCCGGCCACGTTCAGCAGGAAATAGGCGCAGAACGCGCCCATCATATAGAGCGCGCCATGGGCGAAATTGATGATGTTGAGCATGCCGAAGATCACGGCGAGCCCGAGACTCAGCAGCGCGTAGAACGAGCCGTTGATCAGTCCGACCAGAAGCTGGGCGTAGAGCGCTTGCATATCGATCTGATCTTTCGCGCTCCAACGCTTGTAACCCGGAGGCAGTTCCGCCGGCGCGAGGCCGGCGGCATGCATCGTTACTTCTTCAACAGCGGGCAGGTGCTCTCCGACAGCGGCGTAAACGCCTCGATCGGCCGGAATCGTGCCGACCAGCTTGTAGAAATCCCAGGGGTCTTTCGATTCCGACGGCTTCTTCACCTCGAACAGATAGGCCGGATGGATCGTGCGGCCGTTGGGCTGGATCTCGCCCTTGCCGAACAGCGGATCGTCGGTCGGGATCGATTTCATCTTGTCCACGACCTTGACGCCGTCATGCGGATTGCCGCCGAGCGCTTCCAGCGCCTTGAAATAATGGATCAGGCCGGCATAGACGCCGGCCTGGACCATGGTCGGCAGGCGCACCGTTCTTCATCCGCGCGGCGAATTTCTTGGAAAATGCGCGGGTCTGGTCGTTCATGTCCCAATAGAAGGTCTCGGTGAAGTTCAGCCCCTGCGCGGTCTCGAGGCCGATCGCCTTGACGTCGGTGATGAACAGCAGCAGCGCCGCGAGCTTCTGCCCGCCCTTGACGATGCCGAATTCGGCCGCCTGCTTGATCGCGTTGGTGGTGTCGCCGCCGGCATTGGCGAGCCCGATGATCTTGGCTTTCGACGATTGTGCCTGCAGCAGGAACGAGGAGAAGTCGGCGGTATTGAGCGGATGCTTGACGCCGCCGAGCACCTTGCCGCCATTGGCCAGAATGACTGCGGTGGTGTCGCGCTCGAGCGCGGCGCCGAACGCGTAGTCGGCGGTGAGGAAAAACCAGGTGTCGCCGCCGGCCTTCACCAGCGCCTGCCCGGTGGTGTGGGCCAGCATGTAGGTGTCGTAGGTCCAGTGCACGGTGTTGGGCGAGCACTGCGCGTTGGTGAGATCCGAGGTCGCGGCGCCCGAATTGATGAAGACGCCGTTCTTCTCCTTGACGACGTTATTGACCGCGAGCGCGACGCCGGAATTCGGCACGTCGACGATGACGTCGACCTTGTCGACGTCGAACCATTGCCGCGCGATGCGCGTGCCGACGTCGGGCTTGTTCTGATGGTCGCCGGAAATGATGTCGATCTTCCAGCCCTTGGCGGTCAGGCCGGAATCCTCGACCGCCATCTGGGCGGCCAGCGTCGAGCCGGGCCCGCCGAGATCGGCGTAAAGGCCCGATTGATCGCTCAGCGCGCCGATCTTGACGGTCTTGTCCTGCGCGACAGCGAGGTTCCCGGCGGCAAGGGCCAGCGCCGTTCCGAGCAGCAGCGACGCGACAATCTTGTTCTTCATAGTGGTCTCCTCTTTATCGTTTTTCTCGTTGCTTTTCAGACGCCGAGATAGGTGTGAAGCTTGTCCATATTGGCTTGCAGCTCCGCGTTCGCGAAACCGTCGATGATCTTGCCGTGCTCGACGATGTAGTAGCGGTCGGCGACCGTTGCGGCGAAACGGAAATTCTGCTCGACCAGAAGGATGGTAAAGCCCTCCGTTCTTGAGCCGTGCGATGGTGTGGCCGATCTGCTGGATGATGACCGGCGCCAGGCCCTCGGTCGGCTCGTCCAGCATCAGGAAGCGCGCGCCGGTGCGCAGGATTCGCGCGATCGCCAGCATCTGCTGCTCGCCGCCCGACAATTTGGTGCCCTGGCTGTTGAGCCGCTCCTTCAGATTGGGAAACAGCTCGAAGATCTGGTCCAGCGACAGCCCGCCGCTGCGCACGATCGGCGGCAACAGCAGATTTTCGCGGACGTCGAGGCTGGCGAAAATCCCGCGCTCCTCCGGGCAGAACGCGATGCCCAGGCGCGCGATCTTGTCCGACGACGCGCGGATGATTTCCTGGTCGTCGAAGCGGACCGAGCCGGTGCGCTTGCCGATGATCCCCATCACCGATTTCAGCGTCGTCGTCTTGCCGGCGCCGTTGCGGCCGAGCAGCGTGACCACCTCGCCGGCATTCACGTTGAAATCGATGCCATGAAGGATGTGGGACTCGCCGTACCAGGCCTGCAGATTCTGGACCGACAGCACCGGCGCCGGCGCCGGTCGCGGCGCGGGCTTGGTCGCGGCGGCATCGGCCATTTTCAAATCAGCCATGACCTGCCCCCAGATAGGCTTCCTTGACGCGCTCGTCCTTGGACAGATCGGCATAATTGCCTTCCGCCAGCACGTGACCGCGCGTCAGCACGGTGATGATGTCGGACAGGTTGGCCACGACGCTGAGATTATGCTCGACCATCAGGATGGTGTATTTCGCGGAGATGCGCTTGATCAGCGCCGCGATCTTGTCGATGTCTTCATGTCCCATGCCGGCCATCGGCTCGTCGAGCAGCATCATTTCCGGATCGAGCGCCAGCGTGGTCGCGATTTCGAGCGCGCGCTTGCGCCCATAGGGCATCTCGACCGCCGGCGTCGTTGCGAATTCGCTCAGGCCGACGTCGTCGAGCAACTCATGGGCGCGGCCGTTGAAGCGGTCGAGCACGGTCTTGGAACGCCAGAAATCGAAGGAATGGCCGTGCTGGCGCTGCAGCGCGACCCGCACATTTTCCAGCGCGGTCAGATGCGGGAACACGGCCGAAATCTGGAACGAGCGCACCAGGCCGAGGCGCGCCACGTCGGCCGGCGCCATCGCGGTAATGTCCTGGCCCTTGTAAAGGATCTGGCCCGCCGACGGCTTCAGGAACTTGGTCAGGAGATTGAAGCAGGTCGTTTTGCCGGCGCCGTTCGGCCCGATCAACGCGTGAATGCTGCCACGGCGGACCCGAAGATCGACATCGCGAACGGCGAAGAAACCCGCGAATTCCTTGGTCAATCCGTGGGTTTCGAGAATGAACTCATCGGCCAATCAAATTTCCCCCATCAGCCATCGCCGCGACGTCCTGTCGCGCGTGGCCAATTTTCTCCTAACCGGCAGGCTCTCCTCGAGGCGCCTTTGGAAATCCGTCCCGGACCGGCCGCCTCCGGCCGGAATATGCCGTCAACGGCCTGGTTTAGGCAAGGTGGAAAGCTGGGCATAGCGGCCGACGCGAGCCCGTTGCGGATTCGCCAAAAGTCGAATTGCGTCAGGGCCCGATTAGCCGGTTTGCCGCGATCTTGCGGCGGCCCGCCGGCCGCCCGGAAAGCAGCCGTTAACGGTGTTTCGACTGCAATCCGGCGTTTTCACTAAAAATTTGCCGCCTCGAGGCCGATGCTTAGGCTGTTTTGCATTGGGATCGGATTGCAGCCTTGGAATTCGAGAGCGCCAACCCACGATCGTCAAATCGATCAAGCAGCGGGATCTGTTGAATACCTGGTTGCGGCTTTACGCCCGCGAGCAGCTGATGCCGCGCATCGAGGAATACCAGCCCGCACGGCTCGCCGACGAACTTGCCGGATCTCGTGTATTATACCGTCGATGCCGCCCAAGCGCCTCCGCGCCTGACGATCCAGAGCGACGGCACGCGCATGTCGAGCGCCTATGGCAACACCGGCAAGGGCCGCTATCTCGACGAATATCTCGGAGCCAGGCTCGCGCCGCATCGTGATGCCGGTCTATTACGAATGCCGTGCAGCGTGCGCCTTCCCGTCTACACCATCTCCAATATCGATGACATCTACGGGCGAATCGTCGCCTATGAGCGGCTGCTGCTGCCGTTCTCGGATGGCGGCGGCGTCACCCATGTCGATCGCATCGCTGAAGACCATCAGCGAAGACGGCGGCTTCGAGATCAGGAATCTGATGCGGGGAAATGACAACCTGCCGACGCGCAAAGCTTCGCGCCGTCATCGATCGCGACCTTTTCCACCGCGCCCCCGGCCGCATTCCGGCCGGCGACGTGATCGAATTCGGCTAGCGACATCGCGCCCATTTTTCCTAGCTCTTGCCGCGACGCACCCCACCCGACGCCGTCACTTCCTTCGCGTAGATTTCCGGCTTGAAGCCGACCAGCAATTTGTCGCCGAGATCGAGCACCGGCCGCTTGATCATCGACGGCTGCGCCAGCATCAGCGCCAGTGCCTTGCGCTCGTTGAGGCCTTCCTTGTCGCCATCGGGCAATTTGCGAAATGTGGTCCCGGCGCGATTGAGCAGGGTTTCCCAGCCCAGTTCGTCAGACCATTGCTTGAGCTTGTCCCTGGTGACGCCCTCGGTCTTGTAATCATGGAAGCCGTAAGCCACGCCGTGGCTGTCGAGCCAGGCGCGGGCCTTCTTCATGGTGTCGCAGTTCTTGATGCCGTAGATGGTGATCGATTTCGTCATCGCTTGATTTGCCCACTTCCATCGCAAGGAAAAAATACGGCCGCTCTTGCCGTTCACGGCCGCTTCGGAATCTCCAACCCGCGCCTCACGGCCGGCCGCGCCAGGTGGTCAATATCGGCCGTCTAGCCCGGTGCGCCATCATCGAGGCTGACGATGACGGCGGCATTGGCAATGAGGATGGCATCGCCGCCGCTCTCGGCAGGAATTTCCAGCCCGCCTTTGACCGCTGTCACCGTCACTGTGCCGTAAGGCAGCTCCTTCGCCACCGCCGAGGTGTCGACCGCATCGGGGTTGGGGACGCCGATCGTGACCTCGACGAACATGTCGCTGGAGGTCTTGCCCACCATCCGAAAGAACCCGAGGCTGGAGTGACGGATCGCATCCGAGACCGCGCGCCTCGCCGCCTTGGTGGCGTCCTTGCCGTGAACATCGACGCCCATGCCCATTTCGGTGATACAGCGCACCCGTGCCATTGGAACCCTCGCTATTGCCCGGACGGGAGTAAGGGACAATTTCGAGCGGCAATCAAGGTCGTCGCTCAACCGGCGGCAAGCACCGTCAATCCGCGGCGCCCTCGCCCGCCGATCCCGCATCCGGCGCCAGCACCAGTTCCGCGTCGGCGACGACATAGCGCACATAGCGGTAGTCGCGGATGAAAGCTGATCTGGCCGTCGCGCCACTCGAGCCACATCATGTAGCTCGGCTTCGGATCGGCGCGGTTTTCGAACACCGCGATCACCTCCCGGCCCTCGAGCCAGGCGGGCGCGAGCGACACGCCGTCGAACTTGGCGTAGATCGTGAAGAACATGCCGACATCGGCGCGCGCCGACGCGAAGCGGGTGCGACGACTGATGGAGTTTGACGTCGTCGGCCAGCAGCGCCCGCAGGCCGTCCCAGTTCCGCTGGTTGAACAGCGTGACATAGCGCGCCACCGCGGCGGACGCCGGCCGCGCGTCCGGCAAGCGTGGCGGCCATGCGCGTTGATCTCGCGCAGCCGCGCGCGGCCCCGCGCCAGATGGGCCTTCACGGCATCGACCGTGAGATCGAGCAGAGCCGCGATCTCCATCAGCGACTCGTCGAGCACGTCCTTCAGGATGACGACGCTGCGCTGGAGGGTCGGGAGCTCGGCAAAGCGCGACACCGCGGTTTTGACCGCTTCCTGGCGCATCAGCATCTCCACGGGATCGGGGCTGGCCGCGTCGGCGACTTCCGCGGCGGCGTCGATCGGCTCGGTCACCCGCACCGCCCGGCTGCGCAAGCAGGTCGAGCGCGCGGTTATGGGCGATCCGGAACAGCCAGGGGCGCAGCTGCGGCATCTCCTCCAGACTCCTGCAAGGCGACGAGCGCGCGCGCGAGCGTGTCCTGCACGACGTCCTCGCCGTCGATCACCGATCCCATCAGGCGCGCGCAATAACGATGCAGTTCGGGCCGCAGCTCGCCGGCCAGAGCGAGCAGCTCCGCCTGGCGGTCATGGTGCGGCGAGGGTCGTGCTGCGCTCAAGCCGCCGCTCCCTCGAGCATGGTGATTCCGGTGTCGCCCTTGAGCCCGAAGGCGAGGCCCTCAGCATATGTCGGGTCTTCCAGCACGGAAACAACTTTATCGCCGAAATCCCGCGGCGGCATCGGCGCGCCGAAGCGGGCGACGAACTCATCGGGCTTGATGCCCATCGGCGCGCGCATAGGCGTTGGCGCCGGCATCGCCGACCCCGGTGCCGAGGACCATCTGCTGCGGCACGATCGCCTGGAAGCGGATGCCGAGGCGCTTCTTCTGCGAGACGCCGTTGGCGTACTTGGCCATGAACCAGAGCATGCGCTTGGCGCCGCCATAGCCGCCCGACAGCGGCGATCCGTTCTCGGCCGCGCCGCTCGATCACCACCAGGACGCGGCTTCCCGGCTTGAGCGGCAGGTTGAGCGCCGCCTGCAGCCAATAGAGCCCGGCCTTGACGTCGGTGCTCCCAGGGCGCGGTGAAATCCGCCCAGCTGATCTGGTCCAGCCGGCCCATCGGCGGCGTCGCGCCGGCGTTCAGCACCAGGATATCCGGGCGGACCTCGGCGAGGATGCGCCGGGCGGCGGTCTCCTCCGTCACATCGGCGGAGATCGTGGCGACGCCGAGCCGGTCGCGGACGGAGTCCAGCGCGTCGGCGTTGCGGGCGACCACCGTCACCCTGGCGCCCTGCGCCACCAGCGCCTCGACCAGTCCGAGGCCAAGGCCGCGGCTTCCGCCGGTGACGACGACATTCTTGTCCTTGAGGTTCATGATTCTGCTCCAGTCTCTGGTGTCCTGATGCAACCAGGACGATCCAGGTTCGTAAAAAAGTCAGCCCGGCGCAGCCCCGGCACTTTTTCAATCGAAGCTGCTACGCCCGATGCCGCGATTGCGAGCCGCGGATCAGGTTCAGCCAGGGCGGCGAATGGAACGCGCTCATGAGCAGATACATGGTGACCATTCCGCTCAGCGGCGCCGCGTGCCCGGACGAACAGAGGCCGTCCATCGGGCTCCCGCCCAGACCCGCCAGCAGGGCCATGATCGCGAAGGTCGGCGTGGCGGCCAGGCACAGCCATTTGGCGAGGCCGAGGGCCGCCGCCGCGCCCTCGTCATCACGGCTCGCGCCGCCGGTCGTGGGCGGGATGGGCCTCGATCATGCTTTCGCCACTGCGTCGCGCTTTCGGAACGCGGCTTCTCCGGCGTCGGACACCTCGACCCATTTCGGGTCAGGCGAGGCCTCGGCGTCGTAGTTGTCGTGCCAGTTCCACCACTTGTACGGCGGGGTCTGGGGGTAGCCCGTCCGGCGAGTCCTCCCAAGTCTCCTGACGGCCGAGCGGCGTGATGTCGAGGTAGCTCCAGGTGGTCCCCATCGCCTCGTCGCCGCGGCTGTTGATGAAGTAGGTGCGGAACACCTGGTCGCCGTCGCGGAAGAACACGTTGTGGCCGTGCCATTCATCGACGCCGAAGTCGGCGTCGAAGCTGTCGGTGATGGTGTACCAGGGCATCTTCCAGCCCATCCGCGCCTTCAGGCGCGCGATGTCCGGCTGCGGCGCGCGTGAGGCGTAGGCGAGCGTGGTGTCGCGGGCGTTCAGATGGGCCAGGTGGGCGACCTGATCGGCGCCCAGCGAGCAGCCGCGGCAGGCGTGCTCGGGCCAGCCGAACACCCCGGGTTCGAAGAAGGCGCGGTAGACGATCAACTGACGGCGGCCCTCGAACAGGTCGAGCAGGCTAACCTTGCCCTCGGGCCCCTCGAACTCGTACTCCTTCTCGACGGCCATCCACGGCATCCGCCGGCGTTCGGCGGCCAGCGCGTCGCGGGAGCGCATGAGGGCCTTTTCCTTCACGAGCAGCTGCTGGCGCGCAGCCTCCCAGGCCTGCGGCGACACGATCGGGGGCGTCTTCATTCGCGGATGTCCTTTGCCGTGTTGCTTGTTTTCTCTTTGCTTGTTGCCATCGCATTCTTCTCCTGTGTCTTCTGAACCAGTGTGTCGGGGCGGAGGGCTCACCGGCCTCCTCAACCCAGAACGTTCAGGGCCAGCGAAAAGAGTCACCGCGGCGCGCGGCGTAGGCGTAGGCGTTGGCGCCGGCATAGCCGCCCCAGGTCAAATAACCGAATACGCGCGCGTTCGCTCCCGCGGCGCGGCGTGCGCCCGGGTTGTGCATGAATGCTGTCCCTCAAAAAACTGAGGGCGCAGGGAAAGCCGGGTGCCGATTGCACCCATGGGTCCCGTGCAACAAAAAGCACGGGGGTAGGACCACAGGTCAACCGGAATCACTCCGGCTTTCCCTGCGCAATGGTTTACGGCTTATTTCGCGCTCTCCCCGGTGACCGGGCTTTCTTGCCACCGTCACCCGCGAGAAGCTTGCTTCCGCGAACTTGACGCCAGCGTCGGGGCGTCAGGACCACACGACTTCGCCGTCCGCAAGAGCCGCGCTCGTCAGTCGCAACTCCCGCGTCCACCGCATCCCACCGCAACGTTCGTGACGATCGCGACCCGCCCCTCATCCGCCGTGAGACGCGCGGATTTAAACCAGTGATTTGCCCGACGGCAAAAGCGGAATATTTTTTGCGCGGGGGCTGGACACGCGATTTGCACGACGGTTGCCTGATTTGCCCGGCGGGCTGATCGCCGGCCGGATGCGCCCGGCTGGCCCCTCGTCCGCAACAAGCATGCGATGCTCGAGCAACCTATGCGGTTTCATCGCAGGATCGTCCATTGATTTATATCGCATTGCGATATAAATCGGGCCCGAGCAGGCTGCGATGTCGGTCCTGCCGAACGTCAAGCCACGCAAAATCTCAGAAATCGCTATGCATCGCACGACGCCCGCCAACGCCACGTCGGGGCAGATGCCTCGAACTCGGTGATTTCACCACCGATGGCCGTGTTCTCATGCTCATCGCCATGGCGATCGTGGTCGGCACGGGCAGCGCGGCGGCGGCCTGGCTGCTGTTGCGAGCTGATCGCGCTGGTCACCAACCTGGTCTGGTTCCGGACATTCGGCACGCAAGCCTGTCGCTCGCCAACCTGCAACCCAGCCTCTGGATGGTGCTGGCGCCCGTCGCCGGCGGCCTCATCATCGGCCTGATGGCGCGCTTCGGCTCGCGAGAAGATCCGCGGCCACGGCATTCCCGAGGCGATCGAGGCGATCCTGATCGGCGGCAGCCGCATGCGAGCCCAAGGTGGCGGTGCTCAAGCCGCTGTCGTCGGCGATCTCGATCGGCACCGGCGGGCCGTTCGGCGCGGAAGGCCCGATCATCATGACCGGCGGCGCGCTCGGTTCGCTGTTCGCGCAATGCTTCCACCTCAGCGCCGCGGAGCGCAAGACGCTGCTGGTCGCCGGGCGCCGCCGCCGGCATGACGGCGGTCTTCGGCACGCCGATGGCCGCGGTGTTGCTGGCGGTGGAGCTGCTGCTGTTCGAATGGAAGCCGCGCAGCTTCATTCCGGTGCATCGCCGCCGGCGCCGTGTCGATCGCCTGCGCGTGCCGCTGCTGCTCGGCAGCGGCGCCGCTGTTTCCGTCTCGCAGGCCAGCTGCGATCTGCCGCTGGTGGCGGACTGGTCGCTCTGCGTCGGCGTCGGCATCGTCGCCGGACTGCAGTCGGGCACTGCTGACCGGGCTGCTCTACGCCGCGGAGGACGCGTTCGGGCGGCTGCCGATCCACTGGATGTGGTGGCCGGCGATCGGCGGCCTGATCGTCGGGATGGGCGGACTGCTTCGATCCGCGCGCGCTCGGCGTCGGCTATGACGTGATCGGCGATCTGCTGCAACGGCGCATCTCGGCGCGTCGGAAGTGGCGCGGATCCTCGCTGGTGAAGGCGGTCATCTGGATCGTCGCCCTCGGCTCGGGCACCTCGGGCGGCGTGCTTGCCCCGCTGCTGATCATCGGCGGTGCGCTCGGCTGGCTCGAGGGCAATGTCTGCCCGGCGACGCGGGCGTCTGGGCGCTGGTCGGCATGGCGGCCATGATGGGCGGCACCATGCGCGCGCCGCTCACCGGCATGCTGTTTGCCGTCGAGCTGACCGGCGATTTCGCACTGCTCTGACCGCTGCTGCTGGCGACTCGGGGCGGCCTATGCCGTCACCGTGCTGGTGCTCAAGCGTTCGATCCTGACCGAGAAGATCGCGCGGCGCGGCCAGCACGTCGTACGCGAATACAGCATCGACCCGTTCGAGCTTCTGCGTGTCGCCGAGGTCATGGTGTCCGAGGTCGACACCCTGCCGGCGGTCATGAAGATTGACGAGGCTGTTGCCTTTTTCGGCGACGAGGGGCGCCACCACAAATCCTATCCGATCCTCGATGCCGAGGGCTTGGTTGTCGGCATGGTGAGCCGCGCCGACGTGCTGCGCTGGCGGGCGGAAACGCCGCATGGCGACGAAACCCTGTTCGATCGCGCCTCGGACTCCTCGCTGATCGTCGGTTATGCGGATGAACCGGTGTCCCATCTCGCTGACCGCATGGTGGCCGCCGATGTCGGCCGGGTCCCGATCGTCAACCGCGACACGCCAAGTCTGGTCGGTCTGGTATCGCGCAAGGATCTTCTTCGCATCCGCGCCACGGCCAAATCGGCCGAGGCCAGCCGCGAGGCTTTTTTTATCCGCCGTCAGGCGGCGCCATCGGCCGGCTGAGCCGTTTCTGTCCCGTCGAGCCCGCAGCGGCGCCCCGTTGCGACGCTCACGCCGGAACTCGGGACGCAGCCGATCAACCGACAGATCGGTGCATGACGATGCCCGCAATGGCCCCGATGAACAGCAGGATGCAGGCGGCCGACTGGATGAAGAACCCGGGCAAGCGCTTCTCTACCGCCTTGCTGTAGCCGGTGAAGTACAGGATGCGCCCGCCGATCCAGACCAATCCGAGCACCGCGGCGGTGATGTCGCTGAGGTAGATCGCGCAAAGCCACAGCGGCAGCAGGAAGGTCGGCATCCATTCCAGCGTATTGACGTGCACGCGAAAGATGCGTTCGAAGTCGGGATTGCCTACCGTTGCCGGAAGCTTCACGTCGAATTTGCCGTGGGCGACCGCAACACGCGTTGCCAGGAAGAAATAGAAGGCTACGACGAGCAGTGTGACGATCGCAGTGTAATACGGCATGACGATCTCCTATGCTAAAGCACGATGAGATTAGATTAGTCCACGACGACGGAGCTGGCTTCACCTCTCCCATCGGGAGAGGTCGAATTACCAACGGGTCGGCGTAAAGCGCCGCCCGATGATAGGTTCCGCGAGGAAGCAATTCAGCCTTTTTCCCTCCCCCCGCGAAGCGGCGGGGAGGGATCAAGGGTGGGGGGTCGCGCCGCGAATGCCGCTCTCAATGAGTCTGCCGATAGCCCCCCACCCCCGACCCCTAAGAGCGAGCTTCGCTCGTCTCGACCCCGCCACGCGCTAACGCGCGCGGAGGGAGGGGAGTCACGCAGGCACGGGCTGCGTCTCACCCTCGGACTTACCCTTGGGAAACGGCCTGAACGTCAGCGCGATCAGGAACGCGCCAAGTCCCACCGCCCAGGAGCCGATATAGAGCCAAGCGTAGCTCGCAAATGTGTCGTAGATCAGACCGCCGGCGAGCGGCCCGGTCGCCATGCCGAGGCTGCCGGCCATCGCCGTTCCGCCGATCATCGTGCCCATGATGCTCAGCGGAAAATTCTCGCGCATCAACACCGCATAGAGCGGCATGGTGCCGGCATAGATGAAGCCGAACACCGCCGCCACGGCGTAGAACGCGGCCAGATCGCGCACGAAGACATAAGCGAGCGCGCCGAAGGCCTGCGCGAGCAAGCCTGAGACCAGCACGCGCTTGGCGCCGAAGCGGTCGCCGAGCAGGCCGAAGGCGATACGGCCGCCCATCCCTGCCAGCCCCTCGACGCTGTAGATCGTGACCGCGGCCATCATCGGAATTCCACAGGTGACCGCGTAGCTCACGGTGTGGATGATCGGCCCCGAATGCGTGGCGCAGCAGAAGAAATTGGTCGCCAGCAGGATGATGAATTGCGGCGAGCGCAGCGCCTGCGCGCGCGACATCTCCGGCTCGCGGCGCGTTATCGCCGGACGCAGCGGCCTGCCCGCTCTCCAGCGCCGGCGGGCGGCGAACCAAGAGCGAGACCGGGATCATGATGGCGGCGACGACCGCGGCCACGATCTGCATCGAGGTTCGCCAGTCATGGTGCGAGACCAGCCAGGCGGCGAGCGGCGCCATGGTCATCGGCGCCATTCCCATGCCGGCCGAAACCAGCGAGACCGCGAGGCTGCGATGGGTGTCGAACCAGCCGGTGACGCACGCCATCATCGGCGCGAAGATCGCGGCGGTCGAGCCGCCGACCATCAGCCCGAACATGATCTGAAACGCGAGCAGCGACGACGCGCGGCTGGCCAGCGCGAGGCTCGCCGCCAGCACGATCGACCCGGTCAGCACCACCGGCAGCGGCCCCAGCCGGTCGGACAGCGTGCCCCAGGCCATGCTGGTGAACGCCATCGCGAGGAAGCCGATCGTCATGGCGCTGGATACGCCGGTCACCGACCAGCCGGTATCCTGCGCGATGGGACGCAGGAAAACCGGCAGCGAAAACATGCCGCCGATGGCGACACAGCCGAGCAGGCCGCCAGCCGCGACGATCACCCAGCGATAGGTGGAATTGGTCATTCGTGATCTCCCAAATGGCTCTCGGGGTGAAAGACGAACGGGATGGGGTGGAACCGACACGAGGATGGTTGAGCCGGCAGGCATTTTCGAGCAACGCGCCTGCGACTGGGCTGAAAACCTCCAATGGCCGAAGGGGAGGAAACCGATGTTTTTCATAGGAGGACGCGTCGCCAACCTAAAAGTCCACAGGACATACAGTGAACATTGAGGTATCGGGGTAAATTCATACTGTACTATTGATTTTATGACTTATTCCGTAGAGCTTACGGAGCGGATTCACCTTCCCATATGAAAGACATACGAAATAAATAGGAACTCCCATGACGAAGGCTGATCTTCCAACTATTGCGACCGAACTTTACAAGCTTCTGGAGCCTCACGAGCCTGATGTGCGTGACCGTGCAATTAAGGCTGCGATGATAATGTTAGGAGGCAACCTTCAGGTCACGGCGCCGGACAAGCCGCTCTCGCCCGAGGTGCCCGGAGAAGACCAAGATGGACCGGCACTGGCGCCGAAAGTGAAGACTTGGATGCGATCACATGGCATCACGCGCGGGCAGCTCGGCGAGGTGTTCCACCTCGACGACGGCGCCTGCGAGATGTTGCCATCTGAAGCCCCCGGCAAGAACGGCAAGGAAAAGACCATCAACGCTTACGTGCTGACCGGCGTCTCGGCGTTCCTAGAGTCTGGAGAGGCGAAGTTCGACGACAAGACAGCGCGCGACGTCTGCAGGACGATGGGTTGCTTCAATGAGGGCAACCACGCCTACTATTTGAAAGGCAAAGGAAACGTGCTTGGCGGCAGCAAAGATTCTGGCTGGACGCTGACCGGTCCAGGATTGAAGCTCGGCGCGGAGCTGATCAAAAATCTTGCTAGCGAAAAAAGCTGAATGGACTGGGGGGTATAGCCATGACTAAAGAAACCGACCAGAAACTCGACGCGATCTTGCAGGCAATCAAGAGCCTAGAGGCACGCGTCACGAGTATCGAAACTGGCAGCGCGGACGCTGGCGCCGGTCGGAGGACAGCGACGGGCGCGGTGGCGAAGAAGTTGTCGATCAAGGAGTTCCTCCTTGAAAGCCCGCCGACCACCGACATTCAGCGCACCTTGGCGGTTGGCTACTTTCTGGAAACCCATGCAGGCATGGCGTCTTTCACCAAG
Organism: uncultured Pseudomonadota bacterium; assembly: GCA_963729395.1. Taxonomy (GTDB): domain Bacteria; phylum Pseudomonadota; class Alphaproteobacteria; order Rhizobiales; family Xanthobacteraceae; genus Bradyrhizobium. Next base: position 17,755 of record CAVSOS010000062.1, read on the forward strand.
GTCGATATCGAGAAGGGTTACGGCGATGCCAAGGAGCCTACACCCTCCAACATGAGCGTGAATATCAAGCACTGCATCAAACAGGGACACATGATGGAGGCCGAAGAAAAGAAGGGCAACAAAACGGCTTACGTGGTCACTCGGAGTGGTGAGCAGTTCGTAAAGGCCGGATACAAGAAGTCCGCAGGCGGCAAATAGTTATGACGCTATCAATCAGCGGAATTCCCTCCGAACTCAGCACAAAGCTGATTGAGGAGTATCTCGATATCAAAAAGCGTTTCGCTATGAACGATTGGGGACCTGGACAATTGAAGGGCGGCCGTTTTGCAGAGGTGGTGCTTCGCATATATCAACATATTCAGGGCGAAATCGTAACGCCGTTCGGCACTGACGTCCCAGCGACGGATAAGACACGACTTCTGAATACGGTGCAGAGTGCAGCCGCGATAGACGCTCACGTACGTCAAAAGACAGTTCCCCTAGTCCGCCTGCTTCTCGACTTCCGCAACAATCGGGATGCTGCGCACCTTGGCGGATTCGACGCCAACAGCATGGACACGCTCTTCGTCATGACGAGCGCCACTTGGATCTTGTGCGAACTCGTCAGGGTCTACGGCGGTTATGCGATGTCCAAGGCTCAGGAGATCGTAGATGGGCTCTCGGTGAAGGAATACCCGGTAATTATCGAGCGCAACGGTGAGTTATTCATCGCCCGCCACGACCTCAGCGCTAAACAGGAAGTATTAATTCTATTGACCAGGAATGCGAGTGCTACATCCGAGTTCTTGGAAACAAAAACTAAAGACAGCAACAAATCACGATTTCGGCGCAACCTTGGAGAGATGGTGGCTGCCAAGCTGATCGGCATGGCCGCCAACGGCGACTATTTCATTATGCCGAGAGGCCAGACTCTCGTGACAACGGAGTCATTGCTGAGCTACAGGCCTTAGAGACCCTCGCAGCGCGGGCAGGTTGGCGAAAGCGTAACCTGCCATCACGAACCCGACTCGACGAAAGGACGCAATGGATTACGCCGGAGCCTGTCATCGGGCCGCGCCGGGCGCGGACCCGTTGGGCTAATCCACCCCACGAGCTTTTACCCGGCGATCGCTTGACTTCAACCATCCAAGGATATACGTTGTTTAAATGTATATCCTTGGCAGAACGTGGTCGGAGAACTTGCCATGCAGGTCGCCAAATGGGGAAACAGCCTTGCAGTTCGCCTTCCCGCCGTCGTGGTCGAGGCGCTCGGACTGAAGGAAGGCGACGAGATCGAAATCCATGTCGCTGATCGGCGTCAGTTTGGTGTGGCGCGCAAGCCTGGCCGCGACGAGCTGCTGAAACGCCTTCGCAGCTTCCGCGGCCGCCTCCCCGCCGATTTCAAATTCGACCGGGACGAGGCGAATGCCCGTTAGTTTTTTCGATACCAACGTCCTCATCTACCTCACATCGGGTGATGCGACGAAGGCCGATCGGGCGGAGGCGACCCTTGCCAGGGGTGGCGCGATCAGCGTTCAGGTTCTCAACGAATTGGCCAACGTCGCGCGCCGCAAAATGCAGATGTCCTGGGATGACACGCACGCATTCCTGAACATGCTGCGCGGCCTGCTCACGGTTTATCCCCTCACCGTCGAGAGCCACGAAACAGGCCTCCGGCTCGCGGAGCGGTACGGCATGTCCACCTATGACGCGATGATCGCCGCATCCGCCCTTGACGCCGGCTGCGATACGCTGTGGTCCGAGGACATGCAGCACGGCATGGTGCTGGAGGAAGGGTTGCGGATCGTCAATCCGTTTCGAAGTGCGTAACACGTCGAACGCCATAGCCACCGGGGCGCGCGGCGCCCGATGACAGGCTCCGCGTATTGCGATACCCAATTTGGCGCAATCCACGACAGAGATCATGCCCATCCATCCCATCATCCGTTATCCCGACCCTCGCCTCGCGCTCACGGCGCAGCCTGTGACCGTGTTCGACGGCACGCTGCGGGAGCTCGCCGCCGACCTGCGCGAGACGATGCGCGCAGCACCCGGGATCGGGATCACCGCGCCGCATATCGGCATTTCCCTGCGGGTCGTGGTGCTCGACCTCGACGCCAACGATGACGCGCGGACCTATGTCAATCCGGAGATCGTCTGGGCATCGCCCGAGATGATCCTGCACCGGGAAGGCAGCGTCTCGATGCCCGGGGTCAACGATGAGATAGAGCGTCATGCCCGGGTCCGGATCAGCTATCACGACATCGACGGCAATTTACACACCGAGGAATCCGACGGTCTCCGCGCGGTCTGCCACCAGCATGAGATCGATCAGCTCAACGGCCTGTTCTGGATCACGCGGCTGTCCCGCCTCAAGCGCGAGCGGCTGATCAAGCGCTTCGAGAAGCTGTCTCGGGGGTGAGACGAAGCCGGGATCGCGGATGACATCGGGAATCGCGATGTGATTGTCATGCCTGGCGATTTGCGCTAGGCACCGACGTGAATTTTTGACGGAACTTTTTTCAGCCTGCGACCGACGTCGTCAGGTCATCGGGGGAACAGAGATTATGGCGCGCAACATTCTGATCCTGGGGGCCTCGTATGGCTCATTGCTGGCGACCAAGCTGTTGATGGCGGGTCACAACGTGACGCTGGTTTGCCGGAGGAATACGGCGGAACTGATCAACCGCGACGGCACGCAGGTTCGTATCAAGCTGCGTGACGAGGCCATGCACCGGGCGATTTTTTCCCGCGCTTTGCCCGGGAAACTGGACGCGGTGACGCCCGGCGACGTCGATGTGTCGCGTTATGACCTGGTTGGTCTCGCGATGCAGGAACCGCAATACACCAACCATACGATCCGGGTGCTGATGATCAAGATCGCCGCGGCGAAGCTGCCCTGCCTGTCGATCATGAACATGCCGCCGCTGCCCTATCTCAAACGGATTCCGGCGCTGGCCGACATGGATCTGGAGGAGGCCTACACCAATGCCCAGATCTGGGAACGGTTCGAACCGGGACTGGTGACGCTGTGCTCGCCCGATCCGCAGGCCTTCCGTCCGCCGGAAGAGGCGGCGAATGTGCTTCATGTCGGCCTCGCCACGAACTTCAAGGCCGCGGTTTTCGAAGATGAGAAACACAACCGACTGCTGCGCGAGCTGGAATCCGATATCGACGCGGTGAAGCTCGACGGGCTCGATGTCCCGGTGAAGCTCAAGGTGTTCGATTCGCTGTTCGTTCCGCTGGCGAAATGGTCGATGTTGCTGACCGGGAATTACCGCTGCATCACGCTGCACGAACCGCGCTCGATCCGCGACGCCGTGCACGGCGATCTGAAACTCTCGCAGTCGATCTATGACCATGTCGACGCCATCGCCCGGCGGCTCGGCGCCGATCCTGCGGACCAGGTTCCTTTCGAAAAATATGCCAAGGCGGCGGAAAGCCTGCTCAAGCCCTCGTCGGCGGCGCGCGCGGTGGCCAGCGGCGCCCCCTTCATCGAGCGGGTCGACCTGCTGGTGAAGTTGATCGCACATCAGCTTGGCCTACCCAACGCCGAGATCGATCGCACCGTCGAGATCGTCGATCAGAAACTGAACGAGAAGATCGTGGCGGGCGGTTCCGGCGCGGCCTGACCGGTTGCCGACGGCAGCGCGCCGGGCGGGTTAGCGAAAGCGTAACCCACCCTCACGGGCGCGCGGCCGCGCGATCTGGCGGCTATTCGCCCTGCGAGCTGCGAACTCTCCGGATTGACGTTTCAGGTCGCGACGATCGCTGAAGCAGCGGCACAGGCCACGACCGCGCAGCAGATCATGCCGACGAGCCAGGCGACCGATCGAATGTTGGGGATGTTCAGCCAATAGGACAGGGAAAAGACGCCGCGGGCGCCGATGTAGGTCGCGGCCGCGAGGTGCGTCGCGGGACCTGCACGCCCGAGAAACATCACGACAAGCACGAGGGGCACATACATCAACGCGGACTTGATATTGTTCGACAGGGTCCGGGTCGCGCGGCCGAAAAATCCTTCCATGGCGGGAGGCGCAGACCGGTCACTCATGACGTATTGCGCGCCGCGCTGCGCGATATTGCTGAAATGTTGAACGAGTGCCGACGACCAGACCAACAAGGCTGCAAATACCGCAGACGCCGCTTCAACCGCGACAGGGCCGGACGTAATCGAGCTATTCATGACTTCTCACCTCACGGTCCCCGAAGGCGCTTGGCGTTGCCGGTCTTGAGGCGCGCCCCATAATTGGACTATACAGTCCATAATGACGCCGGAATATTGGACCGTCAAGTCCATTTTGGAGGGATCGCATGAAGAACCCAGTTCCTGGGAACCAGAGCCGGTTGACGTCCAAGGGCCGGGCGATGCGGGAACGAATTGTCCAGTCGGCCGCAGACCTGATGTTTCAGGCCGGCGCGCGGCAGACCAGCCTCGATGAGGTCAGAGCGGACACCGGGACAAGCAAATCCCAGCTCTATCATTACTTCGCGGACAAGGACGAGTTGCTCAGGGATGTCATTGAATTCCAGGGTCAGCGAGTGCTCGACGCAGAGCAACCCGAGCTCGGCAGGATCGACTCGGTCGTCGCGCTCAAGCGCTGGCGCAACAAAGTCGTCCGGCTTGCGGATGCGTTCGGCCGCGTCGGCGGATGCCCGGTCGGGTCACTGGCCAACGAACTCGCAACGCACGATGGGACACACCGCGAAGCCCTCCAACTCCAATTCGCCGAGTGGACAAGGCAAATCGAGCATGGCCTCGAAACCATGCGATCAAATCGAACCCTCGGTCGGGGATTGAATCCAAAAAAGCTCAGCCTTGCATTCCTGACCGCCATTCAGGGGGGACTACTGTTGGCGAAAGTATCCAATTCGACCACCGCCCTCGAAGCCGCCCTGGACCAGCTCATAGAGCTGATTGAAATGCGGAGCGCGGGCCCGGCCGACAAATGATCCATTGCGGCGCCTGGCATCGCGCGCGCATTCGCGCGGCCCCGCTGGGCTGTTGGCTAAGACGCAGCCGCTTCGCCGGCAAGGGCCCGAACGGGCTCACGTCGCAGCAGCAAATAGAAAGCGACGACGTGCGTGATCATCAGGATCGGCACATAGACGATCGGGATCGCGTAGGTGGCGGCCAGCCCTCGGCGTGCGCGGGAAGGCCGACCTGGATGGCGCGGTAATAGTCGACGATGAGGTCGGCAAACCCCACGAGATTGAAGGCAGCGACGAACAGCCAAAACAGCGGACGGATCCTGACCGTGAGGAGCGCCAGCATGGCCAGCACGCCGGTTGCGAAGTCCCAGTAGGCCGCGAAGGTGGCGAAGCTGGCGGGCAGATCGGGACTGACAACGCCCGGAAGGATGAAGACGAGCCCGAAGAAGCGGAAGCTGTGCAGCGTCGCGATCGCGCGCTGGACTTCGAAATGGTCCATCGCCTTGAGCCGGGGCCAGATGTACACGCCAAAGCAAAGCAGCCACGCGACATAGCCGAGGACGAGATGGGTTTGGAACAGCAATTGCGTGGACATGTGGTCTCCTGTCCTCAAGGATTGGCCATCAGCAAGCGGAGCGGCAAAAGCGGACCGATGGCGATGTATTCGTGGTCGATCAGTTGTTGCCTGGCCAACGGCAGGCCCTCCATGGTCGCCTCCGCCTCGGCGACATCCCTGGCATCCAGCAGGAAGACGGCTCCGCGCCCATCGCCACGCGAATACCATTCGCGAATCTTCCCATGGAGATAGAGCTGCACCGTCTGCCGGATTTCAGCAGGCATGACGGCCATGACTTGTTCGCGGGTGACGCCCGCCTTCACGGTAAGGATGACCATCACCCCGGTGGTTGTGGGCGAGATGGCTTGTGCCTGGGCAACGGATGGTTGGGTCATGGAAGTGGTACCTGTCAGAGTTAGGGTGAGTGCCAGGACGACGTTACGGATGGCTTTCATTGGTCAAGCGTCACTCCTCATTTGCAGGTCGGATGTAGGACTACTTCCCGCGAGCGACTATCCGCGATAATGTCGACGGGCTATGAAGCAGAACTTCACAGTCAGGCAGGGCGCGCTCGACGGCGTCGAGGCGTTCCTGAGCGTTGCCCAGCACCGCAGTTTTCGCAGAGCGGCCGCGGAACTCGGGGTGACGCCATCGGCGATCAGCCAGGCGGTACGCGCACTTGAGGCGCGCGTCGGCGCGGCACTTTTCATCCGCACGACGCGCAGTGTCGGCCTGAGCGAAGCCGGCGAGCGATTTCTTTCGCGCGCAAAGCCCGCCTTCGAGGAGCTTGTCGCCGCAAGCGAGGTTGCGCGTGACCTCGGGCAGCGGCCTGCCGGGCTGTTGCGCCTCACGGTGCCGCGGGCGGTGGTGCCGATCCTGCTGGAGCCGCTGATCGCATCGTTCTGCCAGGCCTATCCCGAGGTCGAGGTGGAGATCGCCGCAAGCGGGGAACTGGTCGACCTCGCTGCCGAAGGATTTGACGCCGGCATCCGGCTCGGCCAGTTCATCGACGCCGACATGATCGCGGTGCGGCTGACGCCGCCGTTCCCGCTCGATGGTGGTCGGCAGCCCCGACTATCTGCGCCGGCGGCAGCGGCCGGAGCGTCATCGACGATCTGCGCCATCATGCCTGCCTGCGCATGCGCCGCTCGAACGGGTCGATCGCGCCCTGGTCCTTTGTCAACGGCAACAGGCCGATCGAGGCGATCGTTTCTGGCCCGCTTATCGCCCACGACTTGCCCACCATTCTTGGCGCGGCCGTGGAAGATACTGGGGCTTGCGCAGGTGCCTGCGCCGATCGCTGCCGGCGCGGTGAAAGCGGGCAAACTCGTGCGCGTTCTGGTGCCGTTCGCGCCGATGTCGCCGGGCGTGTTTCTCTACTATCCCAGCCGCCACCAAATGATGCCGAAACTGCGCGCCTTCATCGATCACGTGAAGAGCCGCTCGGGCGACGCCCGAAGAACGCGTATTCAAAGTGACAACCAGCGCAGCACGCCGCGCAAGGGAGCGTGACGGCGAAGCGGCCGAGTGATTTTGCCCCGCGGGAACCGGACGCACGGCCTGGCTTGACTATGCTTCACTTGAGGCATATTTTAGTCTCAGATGAGGCAAGAGGCTGCCAATGGCATATAAGGGTGCAAGCGTCGCGGACCTCCTCGGCGTACGACGGAAGAAGGCCGAGACCCCCCTCACCCTCGCCTATTCCGTAGCAAAAGGCTTGCCGGTTTCGGCACTCGACAAATTTGCCGGCCGCGTGTCGCCGCAGGACGCTCGACGCTTCACGTATCGCGTCGTGCCCAAACCGACGCTGGAGCGCCGCCGCAAGGAGAAGCAGCTGCTTTCGACGGAGGAAAGCGATCGGCTGGCCAGAATTGCAAAAGTATTTGCGTTCGGCCTCGAGGTCTTTCGTGACGAAGCAAAGGTGCGCAGCTTTCTTGACCGTCCGCATCCGATGCTGGACGACAAGGCGCCGCTCGAAATCGCGCTCGCGACCGGCCTCGGCGCCGATGCGGTGATCAATCTGTTGGGCCGGGCTGCCTATAGCGGCGGCGTATGAGCAATCCTCAATCTCACGGAACATTCGAGGCATGCCGCTGGAAACAAACCTGTGGATACACGTGATGCGCATTTTGCTAGCCACCAATCGCCGAAACTTTTTCGCAGATTGTCTCTGACAGCCATCGCTTGTTTCAACCTGCTGGAGGCTTGGGCATCCAGCATGAGCTAGCGGCTGAAGGCTCTGGATGTCCAACACGAGCGCGCAGAAAACCGACCGCGTCCTCACCTGCTATCGGATCGGGGATCCGGATGGCGCCTTCCCCATCTACGATGCCGAAGGCTCCCGGCGCTACCCCGGGCGCTGGAACACGCATGCGAGCCCCGTCATCTATACGTCCGAGCATTATTCCACAGCGATGCTCGAAGAAGCTGGTCCATGCCAATCTCGTGATGCCAGCCAACCAGCATTTCATCGCAATCACGATACCGAACGGCGTCACCTACGAAATCTTCCAGATCGCTGCGCATCCGGGCTGGGATTCCCGCAACGAAGAAATCTGTAAAGCGTTTGCGCAGAATTGGTACGAGGAGAAGCGTTCGGCCCTGCTGATCGTGCCCTCGATCCCCGCCCGGCCAGAACGCAACATTCTCATCAACCCGCTCCACCCGGACGCAAGGGCCGTCACGCACGCCATGCCCGAGCCGGTGTGGTGGGATGGGCGGCTTTATGCGCAACGCTAGACTCGCCTTGCGACCGCGAAAAACAATCCCGCGCGGAGGATCCGCCAACGCTTAAGGACTTTTGCCTCAGCTCACCGAACCAGAAGCCCGCTCAAGCCTGGCGCTTCAAGGCTGGCGCAAGCTGTCCGCGAGTGCCGAAAGCGCATTGGCAAGTTGTCTTGCGGTTTCCGGTGCCGGCAGTGGCATTTTGAGATTTTGCACGCCGGTAACTGGATCGCGCTCAATCCATGGATGCGTCGCGGCGTCGGGATTGTTGGCGGCCGCCAGAGCGGCAATAAACTGCGCACCGACCTGCGCCAGGGCTTGCCACGGATCGGGACTGGTGTCGCGCGGCCGCGCTCCGGCTCCTTCGGTCCGCGTCATCGCCATCCCGCCGGTATCACCGTCCATATCCGCGCCGGAACCTCCCATGCCTTCGGCGTTATCAGCGGTGGCAATATTCCTCACTTCCTCTGCCGACGTCACGGCCTCGCCCTCACCCATACGCCCGGTGACGTTTTCCACCTCCTTCATGAAGCGGCTGAGACGCGAACCGCCGAGCGAAATCTCGCCGCTGCCGCCGTCGAGAATTCCGGCTGATAGAGAGCGCTTGAACGCCAGCACCGAAAGCATTCCCTCCTCGATCGTGCCCTTCGCCACGAAATTGACGACCCGCACCGGCCGTTTCTGGCCCATACGATGAATGCGCGCGATACGCTGTTCGAGGATCGCCGGGTTCCACGGCAAGTCCATGTTCACCAGCGTCGAAGCATGCTGCAGATTGAGGCCGGTGCTGCCGGCATCGGTGGACAGGAACACGCGGCAGGCGGGATCGTCGCGAAACCGCTCGACCAGCGCCGGCCGCTTCTCCGACGGCACGCCGCCGTGGAAGCTGACATAGCCCAGATCCCGCGCTTCGAGGCGGCGAATGACGATGTCGTGGGTCCGCGTCCATTGCGAAAACACCACTGCCTTGGCGTCGGGATCGGCGAACAAATCGTCGAACAGCGCCGCCAATTCGTCGGCCTTGACCCCATGATCGGTTTCCTGGTCCAGCAGATAGGTGCTGTTGCACGACATGCGCATGTTCTGCAGGGCGCAGGTAAGGCGCCGCTGGTCCTTGTCCGACAGGAACCTCGTCTTGCGCCAGCGCTGGACGATTTTCGCCACCGTGTCGGCGTTTTCCTGGTGATAGAGCATTTGCATCTCGGTCATCGGCACCAGCAGGTTCTGGTCGGTTCGGCTGGGTAGCTGCTGCAGCACCTCGGATTTGCGCCGGCGGATCATGACCGGCGCCAGCGTTTGGCCGATCTTCTCCAGGCCCGTGTAACCGGTGACGCGCCCGGCTTCGTCCTTGACCTGATGCTCGTGCAGCAGCTTCCAGGTCGGCCCCAGTCGATGCTGATCGACGAACTGGACAATGGAGATCAGCTCTTCCAGCTTGTTCTCCAAGGGCGTCCCGGTCAGCACGATCGCATAGGAGCTATCGATGCGTTTCAAGGCGCGCGCCGCGATGGTGTTCCAGTTTTTCACCCGTTGCGCCTCGTCGACGATGACCAGCTCGGGCGCCCAGGCGGCGATCAGATCGAGATCGGGCTTGAGTTTCTCGTAGTTCGTGATCTTGCAGAAGTCATCCAGGACATAGTCCTTCTGCCGCTGCGTGCGACCGCCGTTGATCACGCGCGCCGCATCTTCGCCCTGTCTCCCCGAGAATCGCAGGATCTCGCTTTGCCACTGGTATTTGAGCGAGGTCGGGCAGATCACCAGCACTTTCGAGACGCCGAAATGGCGTGCCAATATTTCCGTCGCGGCGATTGTCTGTATGGTCTTGCCCAGCCCCATATCGTCACCGATCAGCGCCCGGCCTGCTCGTACCGCGAACAGCGCGCCCTCCGCCTGATAGGGATAGAGCGGCACCTTCACAAGCGCCAGCAACCCGGGATCGGCAGTTCCGCGTGGGAACAGCTGAGCGAGCTTCGCGGCCCGCTGGTCCGCATCCCGCCTGCCCGCGATGAAATCGAGCGCATCGTCATAGGCGCGAAACTCGTGACCGGACTCCGACGCCATGGCCATGAAAGGCTCGAGGTCGCTGAGGCGCTCGTCCGGAAGCATGCCGTCGCGTTCGGCATCAAACAAGGCCGCGGCGGCCGCGCGCACCGCCGGCGGGCAATCCGTTCCGGCACGAAAATGCACGCAGCGTCTGCCGTCATTGCGCAAATACAGCTCGGAGAACGCGGGCTGATAGCCGCGCGAAAACGCCGTCTTGGCGCCTCGCCTTTTCTCCAGCCGGGCAAGCGTGAATTCGATGTGCTTGCAAGTGCCCAACTCGCCGGTGGCATAGTCGGGGCATGAACAGAAATTGCCGCCTGGCCCCGGCCCCGGATCACCACGCGATAGCTGGATTTCGAAACCGGATTGCTGACCCGGAACTCGGAGAAGAACGGCTCGCCGGTCAAATTTTCGAGCCCGAAAGCCTGTTCGCGGCCAAACTGGCGGCGCAAGCCGCGTTGCCATTCCAACGGCGAAAGATCGGCGGGCGCATGGGTGGGCGAGAGCTTGGGCCGCTTGTTCGGCTTGGTCGCTGGTTTCAGGTTTCGGCGGCTGGATTTCATCGAAGCACTTCCGTCAGAACATTTTTCGCCGGACATTTATCTGGCATTCCAAAACGAGATTGCAGGGTTCCGGAGTTCACCGGCTGCGCCAATCCTCAAGCCCGAGACCGCCGACGCGAACGAATTCTCGCGCATTGTGCGTTACGATCTTGATCGTGTTCAGAACCATCCGCATGGCTTCCCGGACGCGCGGCGCCCGGTCGGGATTGCGGGCCAGCCCGTAATCGACTTCCATCTCCGTGATCACCGAAACGGCCGATTGCGTTGGCGCCTCCGAACGGAGGCGCGCCATCACGGCCTGTTCGCCGCGCGCGAAGCCGCTCAGCACATTGGCGTCGAGAAGATACTTCACGAAAAGGCATCTTCACGCGGTGGCAGCAATTCGCCGCGAGACGGTTCGAACGGCGGCGTGTCGGGAACGCCCTGCCACTCCAGCAATGGCCAGCCGGGACTGCCGAGCGTCCTCTTGTCCAGCCATTCGCGCAGGGCCTTGCGGATCAACCCGCTGCGCGTCTCGCCCAACGTCTTGGCCGTCCGGTCCAATTCCTTGGCGGTTTGATCGTCGAGATAAAGGTTGAAGTTCACGCGAAATCGCCCGAGGTCCGAATATAACCTATTACAGGTTATATTTCGAAATCGGCATCCACAAGGGGAACGTCTGTGACGATCGGCGTACATTTCTGGAGACGCTATCTGAGCCGTACGCGCAGGTGACGGTAATTCACGAGGTAAGTAAGCGCGACGATCGCAGCCGTGAACCCGGAAGCGGCGCCGATGCCCAGCGCCCAGCGCGGGCCGAAAGCATCGGCGACCCAGCCGACGATCGGGCGCCCCGATCGGCGTCGCCCCGACGCCAATGGCGAGACGCAGCGCCATCACGCGCCCGCGCATCGCAGGCTCGGTGGATAGCTGCATCAGGCTGCTCGTCGAATTGGTGAAGGTCAACGTCGATACGCCGATGATGACGAGCGCGGCGCCGAACAGCCAGGCATTGGGTGTGATCGCGGCGAGCGCGAAGCCAATTCCGAAGATCAGGACGCCGACGAACAGAAGCTCGAACCGAGGTTTCTCCCGTCCGGCGGCAAGCAGAGCGCCGGTGAGTGTTCCGACCGCCATGACCGAGGTCAGGAGCCCGTATTGACCTGCTCCGCCGTGGAAGATTTTGACCGACATGGTCGAGATGAAGATCGGGAAATTGAGCCCGAACGTGCCGATCAGGAAAAGCATCCAGAGGATGGCCTTCAGGTCCGGGCGCGACCGGACATAGCGGAAGCCCTCAACCAGGTTGCCGCGGGCGCGGCCGGCGCGGGCGTTCGGATGAAGCTCCGCCACACGGAGAAGCCCGAGCGACGCCAGCACGGCGCCGAAGGAGGCTGCGTTGATCAAAAACGCCCAGCCGGAGCCGACCGCCGCGATCACGACGCCGGCGACGGCGGGGCCGACCATCTGGGCGACGTTCATGGATGTGGAATTCAGCGCCACCGCGTTGGCAAGGTCGTCGTCCCCGACCAGATCGGAGACGAAGGTCTGGCGCGCCGGCATGTCGATGGCGTTGACGCAGCCGGACAGGAACGCGAGCAGGTAGACATGCCATAGCTGGACGAGCCCGGTGACGGCGAGAAGGCCGAGGATAAGGGCCAGCAAACCTGAAGCCGCTTGGGTGGCGATCAGGAGCTTGCGCCGGTCGAAGCGATCGGCGGCATAGCCGCTCCAGGGCAGCAGGAGAAGCTGCGGCCCGAACTGCAGGCCCATGACGATGCCGACGGCGGTCCCGCTGTGATGGGTGAGCGCGGTCAGCACCAGCCAGTCCTGCGCGGTGCGCTGCATCCATGTTCCGACATTGGAGACAAGCGAGCCGAGGGCCCAGAGGCGATAGTTGAAGGCCTTCAGCGAGCGGAACGTGCCCTTGGCCATGCCGTCACGAGCCAGTGGGCGAATTGCCACCATGAAACCGCCCGAACAGGCGCGCGGCCATCACACCCATAAGCAGAACGCCCAGCCCCGAGGCGACGACGTTCTCGGTAGCGCGGAGATCGAAATTTCCCACACGGGCGATGAGAAGGTAGGCGATGACGAAGTTCGCAAATCCCCAGAGCACGTTTACGGTCGAGGATGAAAGACCTTCGCCCGAAGGCTTGGCGAACGGGCTCTGAAAGGGCCGCCCCATCACGCCGCTGACGAAATGCGGAACGGCGTTCGCGAGAAAAGCGCCGCCGAAAAGGTAGGACACATCGTGAAGCCAATCCATGGTCAGGCGCTCTTCTTCATGAGGTTGATGATCTCCTGCGTCGTGCCGGTCTCGCCGATCCTGGGAAAAACGCGTGTGAGGCTGTAGGTATGGGCATCCGCGTCCAAGTCGGTCATGGCGTCGGTCGCGAGCGTTACGTTGAAGCCGAGTTCGTAGGCCTGGCGCGCGGTGACCTCGACACCATTGCTGGTGGCAACACCGGCGATCGCGACCTGCGTGACGCCCAAGGCCCTCAGATGAGCGTCAAGATCCGTGTTCGTGAAGGCGCCCGGGGTATGCTTCGTCACGACATGGTCTTGCGGCTGCTGGTTCAGCCCGGGGATGAGATCGGTCCAGCCGGCCGGATATTCTCGATTGTTGCGCGACTGTTCGGTCCGGCCCGGCGCTCCGCCGGCGACGTTGACGAGCACGACCGGCAGGCCATGCCTGCGAAACGCGTCAGCCAGCGCGCCGACCTGTTTCACGACCCCTTCGATCGGATGCACGGTGGCGAGCGAAACGATGCCTTTCTGAAGATCGATGACGATGAGCGCGGTCTTCGCATCGAGGGTGGTCACGGTCACGGCATTTTCCTCCTGATGATCCGGATGGCGGCGAAGCCGGACGTTGCATCTCGTGCGTCGAGCGACCTCAAGAGTTCGACTTCGGCCAGACGCTTGATCACGGCGACCGCGGACATGAGCGTCTGTTGTTCGCCGCGATCGAGCTTGGCGATGGCGGCCAGCAGCCATTTCTGCTTCGCGGCGCTGCGCTTTCGCCGGGCCTCGACGCCTTCGTCCGTCAGTGCGAACAGCACCTGCCGACCGTCCGTCGGATGAGGGTGACGCGCGACCAGGCCCTCCCGCTCCAGCTCAGCGAGCGTCGCGCCCATGGACTGCGGCTTCACCGACTCCGCGCGCGCGAGGTCCGCCGTCGTCGTTGGACCGGCCTTCTCAAGCCGCGCCAGCGCCACGGTCTGTGACCAGGTCAGCTCGTCGGGGTTCGATTCCGCGCGCACCCGCCGCAAAAGCTGCCCGATCGCCAGCGAGAGCTCGGCGACGGCCGTTTCAAGAGATATGGAAGCCCCGGGAGGATCGTTCATGGCCAAGATATAGAGATAGACAGGAAACCTTGCAAGGTTTCCTGTCTATCTGATATCGGCGGTTTTCGCCAAAACCGCCACGGGGAGCTGCCGGCTTACCCGTCGTGTTTCGAAGAGTTGATAGCGCCGACCGAAGGCTGATGCGGTTTCGCCGAGGAATCTCACGTCGCGGGGATAGAAGCCCGCAGTCATGTCGTTGGTTGAGGGCAGCGCGCACAAGCCCGACGCCCGCCTTGCAAAGGGGGCTGGCAACGCCCGCCCCCTTTGACACCTCGCCGTTTGCGAGGCGTCGGATTGTCAGAAGCGGTCGTCAGCGTGGTGGCAGCGGTCTTTCCCAACATCGCTGAAACTCGCCGGCTGGTAGACCGGGGCAGCCGGGTCCTTCATGGCCAACTCGTAGTCCCATTCGTAACCGTCGCGATGGAGCGTCAGCTTCATGACGCCCCAGTAGTTACCCGTGGCCTTTGCGATGTATTGGCTGGTCGCGTTCGGCACTGGCTGATCGAGCGATTCGCCTCCGGTGCCGACGATGAACTCACGGATACCCTTCTTCGGGTCGGGGTTGGCGTTGGCATCCAGGGGGACGAAACGGGCATAGAGGTGGTCGTGCCCGTTCAGAACGAGATCGGCGCCGTGCTGGTAAAGCAGCTTCCACCACGTATCGGCTGCCGTGCCCTCCGGAGACGTGGAGTGGCTGCCTGCCACCGCCGGGTCGGCCGCCGAGAAGGTCGGCTGGTGCCAGTACGCGACCGTGCACCGGGCATGATTGTTGGCGAGATCGTCGGCAAGCCATTTGGTTTCGCTGGCGAGCCACGCTCCATTCGGATCACAGCCGCCGGGCTGCACGCCGCACTCGATGTTGAGCGAAATGATGTGCCAGTCACCGAGATTGTACGAATACCAGCCGTCGCCGTTCGTGCCGAATTGGCCAGCCTGCCCATCCGGGAGCGGAACGGGCTGCACGACCGGCGCCCCGCCGTCGCCGGCGGTGACCGACGTCGTCACCGCGTTGCCGGTGTTGGGATCGACCTGATAGCCATTGTAGTAAGAGAAATATCCGTAACCGTGGACGCCGCTTTCACCGTGCTCGCTATAGAACTCGTGGTTGCCCGGCGCTGGCCGGTGCAGCCACTTGAAAGCGCCGTAGGTGTGATCGAAAGAGGCCATGAAATCCTGGTAACGACCCACCTGGTACTGTTCATCGCCAAGAATCGCGACAAGGTCGGGTTTCATTGCTGCGATCTGATTCGCAGTCGCGGTCTGCGCCTGCCACAGCAGCGTATAACCCTGGCCGGTCTTGTCGCAGACGTCCTTCTGCTTTTCGCCCTCGACCGGCCCAGTGGGCTGGCAGGAGGTGTCGCCGACCACCGCCAGAACAAAATCGCGGTCGCCGCCTTCGGGTGCCGAGAACGGTTCATCGGCCAGGGATGGCGCCGAAGAACTCAGCATGACCGCGACCCCGAAAGCCAATTTGCCAATGAATGATTTGCCTAATGCCACAATGTCCCCCCATGATTGAAGACCGCCCCGTGATTAATGAGCGTCGGCTGAGACGACTAGCGAACGAGTATTGCGCGGCTATGACAGATCGCTGACCGCGCTTACTGTTCGTCTTGCTGATCGTCCTGGCTCGGGAGCCGTCACAGCCGCGGAACGCGCAAGCGCGGTGCGGTCGAGCTGTCAACAACCTCGAACGGCCGCATCAGAAGATCGTGGCGGGTGGTTCCGGGTTGTCGTGATGGGCTCGCACGGCAGAGCGCGCCCGCAAGCAGGATGGCTGCGTCTTCTGATTTAACTGTCAAACAGCGTGAGGGCATGGGTCCGCATTCTCGCGGCACGAGATGCCCGAGGTTTGCGTCAGTTTCACCCTCTCAACAAGCAGAGGGCGCAGGGAAAGCCGGGTGCGCGCTGCACCCGCGGTCTCGCGTGCAAATGGAAACAAGAAAACGCACACGAGCATACAGGTTCAGCGGAGGCAATCCGGCCTTCCCTGCGCAATGGTTTTACGGCTTATTCGCGCTCTCCCCGGTGACCGGCTTTCTTGCCACCGTCGCCGCGCGGATACTTCCGCGCAACTTGACGCCAGCGTCGGGGCGTCAGGACCACACGACTTCGCCGTCCGCATCAGCCACGTTCGTCGTCGTGACCTCAGCGTCCACCGCATCCCACCGCACGTTCGTGACGATCGCGAGCCGCCCCTCATCGGGTGAGACGGGCGGAGTTATGCCGGTGATTTGCCCGACGCCGAAAGCGAAATATTTTTTGCTTCCGGGCTTGACACTATTTCTGAAAATCAGAAGTGATTTGCTCGTCGGGTCAATGGGTCGCTTGCGGAACGTTATTTTGTCGTTGCGCGTGGAGCGAAGCAGTCGGTGCGGCGGGTTAGCGAATGTGTAACCCGCCACTGCAAGCACACCTCGATGGGAGACGTGGTGGATTACGCCTACGGCTAATCCACCCTTTAGCGAAAGCAGCGCCCCGCCCCGCTTCCCCTCGACCGTCTGGGGCAAGTTCTTGCAAACAAGCTGCAAATCGGCTATGTATATCCTGATTGGATATACATGAGATAACACCATGACCAGCTCCACCGTGTTTACCAGCAATCGCAGCCAGGCGGTCCGATTGCCAAAAGCGGTCGCTTTTCCCGACGACGTACATCAGGTCGACATTTTGAAGATCGGCCGCAGCCGCATCATCGTTCCGCAGGGCAAACGATGGGACGACCTGTTCCAGAGCGGTCCGCGGGCGAGCGAAGATTTCATGGCCGAACGCGAGCAGCCGCCGGCCGAGGAACGCGAGCTGCTCTGATGCTCGCCTACATGCTCGACACCAACATCTGCATCTATGTGATGAAGAATTATCCGCAGGATTTGCGGGAGAAGTTCAACTCGCTGGCTGAACAACTCTGCATATCGAGCATCACGCTCGGCGAACTTTACTATGGCGCCGAGAAGTCGACACGTCGCGCCGATAATTTGATCGCGGTCGAGCATTTCGTGGCGCGCCTCGATGTACTGCCGTTCGACGCCAAGGCCGCCGCACATTACGGTCAGGTTCGGGCCGAGCTGGAGCGGGCGGGAACGCCGTCGGTCCGCATGACATGCAGATCGGCGGTCATGCCCGCAGCCAGGGCCTGATCATCGTCACCAACAATATGCGCGAGTTCATCCGCATGAAGGGAATCAGGGTTGAGAACTGGGTTTGATCTTTCTTCCGGAGAAACACTGAAGTGCGCGAACCGCGGCCATCATCGGCGCGTGGGGTTAGCGAAAGCGCAACCCGCGATCACGAGTACGAATTACGGTGACAGCACTAATTGAAGACAGCCCAAGCGGAGGCAAATTAAGTGCACTGTCACCGTAATTCTTCAGACCGGATTACGGCAAGCGTTGCCGG
>CAVSOS010000063.1:0-71916 GCA_963729395.1 uncultured Pseudomonadota bacterium
TCCTTCGCCGGGACGACATCAGGGCGTCTTGATCCCCATTTCCTTCAGCGCTTCCAGCATCCGCTGCGGCGGCGCCATCTTGATGGCAAGCGGATTGCCGGTCTCCAGCACGCTCTTGAGGCTGGAGAGGATCGCGGGCCAGCCCCTGCCGTCCGCCGGAGAGGATGTCGTCGCCGAGCGGCCGGTCCTGTGACTGGATCAGGAGGGCTGCTTCCGCCCGCACTTCATGCATAATGCAAAGGTCGTTTGCCGCGCGCGAGCCCGTCATGTCGCTTCAGCTCTATCTCGCCTTTGTCGCCGCCTGCCTCGCGCTGGCGCTGTTGCCGGGGCCGATCGTCACGCTGCTGATCGCCAACGGGCTGCGGCACGGCACCCGCGCGGCGCTGATCAATATCGCCGGCGTGCAACTGGGTCTCGCGATCGTGATCGGCATCGTCGGCGATCGGGCTGACCACCTTGATGGCCACGCTCGGCTACTGGTTCGACTGGGTGCGGTTTGCCGGCGCGGCCTATCTGGTCTGGCTCGGCCTCAAGCTGATCCGCAACCCCGTCGAAGGCGTCAGGTCCGACGCCGCCGCCTCCGCCGCGCGGCGGGTTTTTCCTGCAGGGTCTGCTGGTGCTGCTGTCCAACCCCAAGGTGCTGGTGTTCTTCGGCGCGTTCATTCCGCAATTCATGGACATGAGCCGGGACCATGTCTCGCAGGTGACGCTGCTCGGTGTCACCTTCATGGTGATCGCCGGAATCACCGATGCCATGTACGCGCTGTTGGCCGGCCGCGCGCGGTCGTTCTTCTCGGCGCGGCGGACGCGGCTGGTGTCGCGCGTCTCCGGCGGCTTCATGATCGGCGGCGGCATCTGGCTGGCGCTGACGCGGGCGCGGTGAACGAACTAGACCAGCTGCTGCGCCCGCAGCGCCGTTTCGATCTCGCCGAAAATCCGCGCCAGCCGTTCGGCCCACTCGCTCTGGCCGGCTGGATCGTCGATCAGGTCCTGGCGGATTTCGATGCCTGAATTCATCAGCCCGCGCGCCTCGCCGTGGACCGGAATGGTGTAGTCGGTCTCGTCGCTCACCGCGTAGGGCTCGTTGTCGCCGACCACGAGCTCGGCCTCGCCGCGCAGCAGTTTTAACAACAGCGGCGGCAGCCTGGTGTCGCGGTGATAGAGCGTGCCGACATGCCAGGGCCGCGCGATCCCGGCATAGACAGGCGTGAAACTGTGCAGCGACACCAGCACCGTCGGCCGCTGCTCGCGCAGGCGCGCGATCGATCACCTCGTCGATGCGGCGGTGATAGGGATCGAAGATCGCCCGCCGCCGCGCCAGGGTCGCATCGCGCGCCAGACCTTCATTGCCCGGGATCGTGGTCGCCTCGCTGATGCGCGGGATCGAGCTCGGCGCCGCGGCGGCCGGTTGCAGTCGATCACCAGCCGCGAGTAGCGCTGCGCGATCAGATGCGCATCGAGATGCTTCGAGAGCGCGTCGGCGACGCCGGCGATGCCGATATCCCAGGCGATATGCCGCGTCAGCTCGTCGGCCGGCAGCCCGAGATCGCCGAGCACGCGCGGGATCAGCCGGCCATAATGATCGCAGGTCAGCAGGAACGGCGACTGCCCGGCCGGCATTATCTTCGTGAATCGGCGGAACATCCCCCTTGCCGAGGAGTAATGATGTGTCGCCGGCGCTTTCCAAAGCCATTTTCTTCTACTCGTTGCCTATCGAAGCAGCATACCGATTTAGGAAATAGCAGGTATCGGTATAGATTGGATTGCACAAAGTCACGATGATTACCTCGACGATGCCGCTCCTGACGATTTACCACAAGACCGAATATCGCTACACGCACCCGGTGGCGTTCGGCGAACATCGCATCATGCTGCGCCCGCGCGACGGCCACGATCTGCGGGTGCTTTCCGGCAGCCTCGAGATCGTGCCGGAGCCGATGTCGCTGCGCTGGATCCACGACGTGTTCGGCAACAGCGTCGCGATCGCGACCTTCGATGAGCGCGCCGAAACTTTGTCGATCGTCAGCACGGCGACGGTCGAGCACAATCCGGCCGAGGAATTCGCGCTGACCGCGGACGATCCGGCCTATTTCTATCCATTTCTTTATGACGACGAGGAGTTTCCCGACCTCGTTCAGTTCATCACCCCGCAATATGGCGACCCCAATGGCGAGCTGTCGGCCTGGGCGAGGAATTTTCTCGACGCCGAGGGCTCGACGCCGACGTTCCATATCCTGAGCAACATGACCCACGGCATCCGCAACGCCTTCACCTATCGCAAGCGGCATGAGCATGGCACCCAGCATCCGCTCGACACGCTGCAGACGAGGTCCGGCACCTGCCGCGACTACGCGCTGTTCATGATCGAGGCGCTGCGGCGGCTCGGCATCGCCGCGCGCTTCGTGTCGGGATACCTGTTCATCCCCGGCGACCGCGCGCGCGGTTATGTCGGTGGCGGCTCGACCCATGCCTGGGTTCAGGTCTATCTGCCGAGCGCCGGCTGGATTGAGTTCGATCCCACCAACGGCATCGTCGGCACCCGCGACCTCGTTCGCGTCGCGGTGGCGCGCGATCCGCGCCAGGCCATCCCGCTGCACGGCACTTATCTGGGCTCGGCCGATGCGTTCGTCGGCATGGATGTCAGCATCAACGTGGTCTCGGTGGACCAGGGGGCAGAGGCGTAACATGGAAATCAGGGTCGGTTTCGAGATCGCCTATACGGCCGTGCAGCCGACGCCGATGGTGATCATGCTCAGCATTCACCCCTCGCGCTATTCGGACATCGTCGGCACCGAGACCATTGTCGCCGAGCCGAACGCGCCGATCGGATTTTACCGCGACAGTTTTGGCAATGTCTGCGGCAGGCTGGTGGCCCCTAGCGGCGGCGTGACCTTGCGCGGCAACGCGCTGGTGCGCGATTCCGGATTGCCCGATGTCGTGGTGCCATCGGCGCAGCAGCTTCCGATCGATCAATTGCCCGACGACGTGTTGATGTATCTGATGGCGAGCCGCTATTGCGAGACCGACAAATTGACCGACATAGCGTGGTCGCTGTTCGGCCAGACGCAGCCGGGTTGGGCGCGGGTAGCCGCGATCTGCAGCTTCGTGCACAACCACGTCACCTTCGGCTACCAGCACGCCCATCACATGAAATCCGCCCAGGACGTCTACGAGCAGGGCGCCGGCGTCTGCCGCGATTTCGCGCATCTGGCGCTGACCTTCTGCCGCTGCATGGGGATTCCGGCGCGCTATTGCACCGGCTATATGGGCGACATCGGGATTCCGCCGGATCCGGCGCCGATGGATTTCTCCGGCTGGTTCGAGGCCTATCTGTCCGGCCAGTGGTACACCTTCGACGCGCGTCACAATCACCCGCGGATCGGCCGCATCCTGATGGGCACCGGCCGCGACGCCGCCGACGTGGCGCTCACCACGAGTTTCGGCCGGATGGACCTTGTCAAATTCCTCGTCATCAGCGACGAGGTCGTGGCGGCCTGAGTTTTTCGCCGCGCGCGGGGCATGATGCTGGATCGTCTCTTTGTCTACGGCACGCTGATGCGCGGCTTCGACCATCCGATGGCGAAGCTGTTGCAGCAGGCTGCGGACTTCATCGGCGAGGCGCGGTGCCGGGGCAGGCTTTATCTGGTGAAGCACTATCCCGGACTGGTGCTGTCCGATGATGCCGATGACGTCGTATTCGGCGAAGTCTACCGGCTGCGCCAGCCAAAAGAATTGCTGCGTGAATTCGACATGTACGAGGCCTGCGGCGAGGGTTTTGCCGAGCCCACCGAATATGTCAGGCAGATGCTGCCGGTCACATCAGCCGATGGTTCGGTCAGCGAGGCCTGGACCTACCTCTACAACTGGCCGGTCGCCCACCTGCCGCGGATCGCCTCGGGCCGGTTCCTGGAGAAGTAGGGCCTCACGCACGTTTTTTCGGCTTCGCCTTCTGCTGCATGTAGGAACGCAGCACGGCGTTGATCCGGCGCTGATAGCCATCGCCTTCGCTCTTGAAATAGTCGAGCACGTCCTCATCGACTCGGATCGAGATCGCCTTTTTCTTGGCGGGTATCACCAGAACGGCATCCGACCAGTCGATATCGATCGGTACCGCATCGGGATCGCTGGCAACGGCCTTGGCGATGTCCTCATCCGTGAGGGCATCGACGCGAGCCCAATCAGTCTTGCTCTTCCGGCGATCGCCCCACTTGCGCGTTACGATATTCGATTTCTTCATTTTTCCTCGCGCGTCGCGCTGAGATAATCCGGATGATGTCCGCTCGTCGCGTAAACACGACGGCGATCAGTCTGTTCTCCGAAGAACCTATCGCGAGCCAACGCTCCTCATTGTTCTTATCCGAGCGGCGAAGAACGACGGGTCCGTAGAAAATCTCGACAGCACCGTCGAAATCAATTCCGTGTTTAGCGAGATTTGAACGGCTCTTACGTTCATCCCAGTCGAATCCGCTGACGGATTCATGGTCGAAACTTTCAGTCATTGGTCAGCTTTCGTACTGTAGGTGCCTCGCGCAACTACCCGCAGACGTTTCCATCCCAATGATTTTCTTATTAGAAATGTGTATATACGATTGTATGTCGATTGTCAATCTCTCAGTGCGCTCTTGCAGCGAGACGCCATAGCCCTGTGAATAACCGGGAGAAGGCCGACAATCTTCGTATTTTGGGCGGGGCACCCTATATCCCTAGTCGGTTGGCAGCGGTCCAAGACTTATTCAGGACTCATCCGGGATTCGTCAAGACTCGTCCAAAGAACTCATTGAAAATAACTGATGCGCTTTACGCCCCAATTCCTCGACGAACTGCGCGCCCGGCTTCCGGTTTCGGAAGTCGTCGGCCGGCGCGTGAAGTTGAAGAAGTCGGGGCGCGAGTGGAAAGGGCTGTCGCCGTTTCAGCAGGAGAAGACACCCTCGTTCTTCGTCAACGATCAGAAGCAGGCGTGGTTCGATTTTTCTTCCGGCAAGAACGGCAATATTTTCGACTTTCTGGTTCAGACCGAAGGAGTTTCCTTTCCCGAAGCCGTCGAGCGCCTCGCCGCGATGGCAGGCTTGCCGCTGCCGGCGGCCACACCCGATGCCGCGCGGCACGAGCAGCGCCGCAAGACGCTGTACGATGTGATGGAACTGGCCGCGAAATTCTTCGCCGACACGCTGGCCTCGCGGCACGGCGCCAGGGCGCGCGGCTATCTCGCCGACCGCGCGATCTCGCCGGCGGTGCAATTGCAGTTCCGCATCGGCTACGCCCCCGGCGATGCGCAGACCCGCTTCGCGCTGAAGGAGCATCTCGGCGCGCTGGGCATCCCGGTCGAGGACATGGTCGAAGCCGGGCTTCTGATCGCCGGCGATGATATCCCGGTGCCCTATGATCGCTTTCGCGACCGCGTGATGTTTCCGATCGCCGACGGGCGCGGGCGGGTGATCGCGTTCGGTGGCCGCGCGCTGGAAAAGGATGTGCCGGCGAAGTACCTGAACTCGCCGGAAACCCCGCTGTTTCACAAGGGCGACAATCTCTACAACCTCGCAGCCGCGCGGCTCGCCGCCCATAACGGCGGCACGGTGGTGGTGGTGGAAGGCTACGTCGACGTCATCGCCATGGTCGGCGCCGGATATCCTGCGAGCGTCGCACCGCTTGGTACGGCGCTCACCGAAAACCAGCTCGCGCTGTTGTGGAAGATGGCGGACGAGCCGATCCTTTGCTTTGACGGCGACAAGGCCGGCCAGAAGGCGGCGTGGCGCGCCGCCGAGCTGGCGCTGCCGCATCTGCTGCCGGGAAAAAGTCTTCGCTTTGCGCTGCTGCCGGAAGGCCAGGACCCTGATGATCTGGCGCGTTCCGGCGGGCGCGGCGCGATCGAGGAAGTCATCGCCGCCGCGCGCGGGCTCGCCGATGTGATCTGGTCGCGCGAAGTCGAAGGCGGCGCGTTCGGGACGCCGGAGCGCCGCGCCGCGCTGGAGGCGCGGGTCCAGGAACTGACCAACGGCATTCGCGACGAAAAAGTGCGGCGCTATTATCGCCAGGATCTGGAGCAGCGATTGCAGCGTGCGTTCGGGCCGGAAGGCGGCCGCGGCTATGGCCGCGGCAATTATCGCGGCGGCTCAGGCAATTTCGGCGGCGAATCGGGCCGGCGCTTTGCCGCCCGCAGCGCGTTCGCGCCGGGTGCTGCGGGGCGATTCGAGCCAAGATCCGGTTCTTTTGGCGGCCGCGGGCAGGGCCCGGGCGGCAGCCCGACCATCAACCGCCAGCCCTATCAGGTGGCGAGCCCGCAGCTCGCGACGAGCCCGATCATGCGCGGCCAGCGCAGCGCGATCTCGCGCCGCGAGGCGCTGATCCTGCAATCCCTGATCAATCATCCCTGGCTGCTGCACGACCGTCTGGAGGAAGTGGCGGCGCTGGAATTGGCCCATCCCGAGGCGCATAAATTGCGCGCCGGCATCATCGCCGCCTTCGCCAACGACCATCACCACAATTCGGAGCCCTCCGAACAGAGCGAAAAGATGCGCGCCGACCTCGCC
Organism: uncultured Pseudomonadota bacterium; assembly: GCA_963729395.1. GTDB lineage: Bacteria > Pseudomonadota > Alphaproteobacteria > Rhizobiales > Xanthobacteraceae > Bradyrhizobium. The sequence continues at coordinate 6,528 of CAVSOS010000063.1, forward strand.
GCAGGCGGATTTTCGCAAGCAATTCAAAGGGTTGATCTGGCGATCACGACCTCGGCGGTGTGGGGGGCGGGGCCCGGTGCGGCGCCGGAGGACGTTCTTTCCACCTGGCACCAGCTCGTCTCCTTGCATCGCCAATGGCACTCCTTACTTAGGGAATTGAAGGATGCCGAGCTGGCCTTGGGTGACGAGGCCAGCGAGGCAAATTTGGCGTGGCTGCGTGACGTCAAGGCGCGGCTGGCGGAAGTGGACGGCACCGAGGCCCTGATTGAGGGATTCGGCGAGTCCTCGGGCCGGTTCCAGCGCAGCGTCTAGTGCCGCCCAGCTTAAAAAATGCTGCGGACGGCCGGGCTTGGGGCCGCGAAATGACTCGCCAAACCCATGGTTTGGCTGCAAAAACAGGGTTAATCGAAGCTTAACAGGTCCGTAGCAATTTTGAGGCGAAGTGGAGACCGGTTCGCCGTCAGAAAATGCGTCAAAAAATAAATGGCGCGTATTCCGACCGCAAAACCGGTATCCACTTTTGCGGAATACGCGCCGGGCTAAGAGTTCGAAACCGGGGATATCGATTCGAGGGTGGCGACACGTCTGCGCCGCCCTTTCCGCGTCATGAATGACGTCAGAAATTTAGAGGCGCGGGCGCGGCGACGCATCCCGCACGAGCGCGTTTTAGGAGCATTGAATGGCCACCACCAAGGCAAAGACGCTGCAGGTCAAGGACAAGGAAAAAGACGACAAGGCAGCGGATGCGCCTGAGAAGGATTCCCCGGACGCGCCGTCGCCGTTGCTCGACCTGTCCGATGCCGCCGTCAAGAAGATGATCAAGCAGGCCAAGAAGCGCGGCTTCGTGACCTTCGATCAGCTCAACGAAGTCTTGCCGTCCGACACCACCTCGCCCGAGCAGATCGAGGACATCATGTCGATGCTCTCCGACATGGGCATCAACGTCTCCGAGGCCGAGGACGCCGACAGCGAGGAAGAAACCAAGGAAGAGGCCGAGGACGAGACCGACAACGAACTGGTCGAGGTCACGCAGAAGGCCGTCACCGAAGTCAAGAAGTCCGAGCCCGGCGAGCGCACCGACGATCCGGTCCGCATGTATCTGCGCGAGATGGGCACCGTCGAGCTGTTGTCGCGCGAAGGCGAAATCGCCATCGCCAAGCGCATCGAGGCCGGCCGCGAGGCGATGATCGCGGGGCTCTGCGAAAGCCCGCTGACGTTCCAGGCCATCATCATCTGGCGCGACGAGCTCAACGAGGGGAAGATTTTCCTCCGCGACATCATCGATCTTGAAGCGACTTACGCGGGCCCCGACGCCAAGAACAACATGAACCCGGCGATGCTGGCCGCCCCGCTCGGCCCCGACGGCCAGCCGCTGGTAGCAGCAAACGGCAATGGTGACGGCAACGGCAATGGCAATGGCAATGGCAATGGTGGAGCGGCGATGCCGCAGGCAGCGCCCGCCCATATCGCCCCGCCGGCCGCGCCGCCGGCGCCGACCCCGTTCCGCGCAGCCCCTGCCGCGGCTGCCGAGGGCGAAAGCACCTCGGAAGCCGCCGCCGACGGCGACATGGATGACGACGAGTTCGAAAACCAGATGTCGCTTGCCGCGATCGAGGCCGAGCTGAAGCCGAAGGTGGTCGAGACGTTCGATAAAATTGCGGACAACTACAAGAAGCTGCGGCGCCTGCAGGAACAGGACATTTCCAACCAGCTGCAGAACGAGACGCTGTCGCCGGCGCAGGAGCGCAAATACAAGAAGCTGAAGGACGAGATCATCGTCGAGGTGAAGTCGCTGCGGCTGAACCAGGCCCGCATCGATTCGCTGGTCGAGCAGCTCTACGACATCAACAAGAAGCTGGTGTCGTTCGAGGGCCGGTTGCTTCGCTTGGGTGATAGCCACGGCGTCGCGCGCGAGGACTTTTTGCGCAACTACCAGGGCTCGGAACTCGATCCGCGCTGGCTCAACCGGGTGTCGAAACTTTCCGCAAAAGGCTGGAAGAATTTCGTCCACCACGAAAAGGACCGCATCAAGGAACTGCGCCACGAGATCCAGTCGCTGGCGGCCTTGACCGGGCTTGAGATCGGCGAATTCCGCAAGATCGTGCACGGCGTGCAGAAGGGCGAGCGCGAGGCGCGCCAGGCCAAGAAGGAAATGGTCGAGGCCAATCTGCGGCTCGTCATCTCGATCGCCAAGAAATACACCAACCGCGGCCTGCAATTCCTCGACCTGATCCAGGAAGGCAATATCGGCCTGATGAAGGCGGTCGACAAATTCGAATACCGCCGCGGCTACAAGTTCTCGACCTATGCGACCTGGTGGATCCGGCAGGCGATCACGCGAAGCATTGCGGATCAGGCCCGCACCATCCGCATTCCCGTGCACATGATCGAGACCATCAACAAGATCGTGCGCACCTCGCGCCAGATGCTCAACGAGATCGGCCGCGAGCCCACCCCCGAAGAGCTCGCCGAAAAGCTCGGCATGCCGCTCGAAAAAGTGCGCAAGGTTCTCAAGATCGCGAAAGAGCCGCTGTCGCTGGAGACCCCGGTCGGCGACGAGGAAGACTTCGCATCTCGGCGATTTCATCGAGGACAAGAACGCGATCCTGCCCATCGATGCCGCGATCCAGAGCAATCTGCGCGAGACCACGACGCGGGTGCTGGCCTCGCTGACGCCACGCGAAGAACGCGTGCTTCGCATGCGCTTCGGCATCGGCATGAACACCGACCACACCCTGGAAGAAGTTGGCCAGCAGTTCTCGGTGACCCGAGAGCGCATCCGGCAGATCGAGGCCAAGGCGCTGCGCAAGCTGAAGCATCCGAGCAGGTCAAGGAAGCTGCGGTCGTTCCTGGACAACTGATGCCGCGGCCGCCATCATTTTTGTAATTTTTGTCGCCGGGCTTGTCCCGGCGATCTCGTGTCGGGATGCGAATACTCAGAGATCATTGATGACGGCCTCTTCGAATAGGAATTGCCGTGTTCGAGCAAGCGCTGATCTATAGAGCTGGCGTGGAAAAGAGGGTCGATCTTGGCCTCTTGGCGGAAACGCTTTTTTTCTATCGTAATACGCACCTTCTCCTGGATCGATCGTCCGTCGCGGCACTTGCGAAGACTATACCCGAGGATGATCTACTGGAGCTGTTTGACCGCGATGTCGTGAAGTTGTCGTACCTACAGGATGCGTTTGCGTCGGTAGCTAGCGGTATTCCCACTGCGCACGGGTTCGTTGCTTTCAGGGTTGGCGGTACAGCGGAAGGCAAGAAGATTAAGAGTTACCAAGACGAAATAGTGTCGGTTTTTGAACGAGAACTAGGTAGTTCGCGGCAGACGCGGAAATTTGCGCAAAAGATTGCCGATCGGGTGAAATTACATCGCTGGCGTGGCGTGGACGAGGGCGTTAAGTTAATCACGAGTTCAGGCCGAAAGCGACCTAACCGACAATGTGTTTTTGAAAAAGGCGGCGGGAGGCATTCTAAGCCGTCTGGTTGACGGCTTTGATCCAACGCAGCCATTCGAGTTTCGAGCATTAAGGGATGAAGGCAGCGGCTTTATTATCGATACGACTCTCGACTACGAGAAGCTAAATGCGGCCTATCACAAGGTAGTTCCGTCTCAGCATAGTTCGCTAACTTCTTCGTTTCTTTTGAGCCATTTGATAGAAGCTAGAGCTGAGTCCTTCTTTTCAGCTTACTACATGGCGGAATCCGTGACGGTTCCTATAATCAGCGATATCATAGAACTGAAACATTTTGATTTTTTGAGACGCAGGGAAATCAATACTAATGACATCGAATTGTTTCACGAAATTGTAGTTCCCGAATTTCCCAATATTCGTCAGGTTATAAACTTAAAGCAAAAATCGTTTTCTGAATTCCTTAAGCTCTTGGAAGAAGCTGAAAAATTCAAGGTGTGGCTGACAAATGCAAACCCAGATGTCGGGCTTGTACAAAGCTATGTAGAAGAAGTGAAGAAGAGGTCATGGGTCGAGCAGCTTCCAGGAAAAGCTGTTCGCTTTGCTGTTGCGTCGGGAGTGAGTGCTGCGGTTGGCGCAATTGGTGGTTTTGCGTTTTCACTTGGAGTTGGGGCAACCAATACCTTCTTGCTGGACAGAGTTTTGAAGGGTTGGCGTCCCAACCAATTCATAGACGGTGCCTATAAGAAATTTGTATCCTAATCTTTCTCGATAGGTTTTAGCGGAATTATCGACGGTTACCGATGCCCCTCCTCAAGGAACCACGTGCCATGCTTCCTCTCCGCCTCGCCATCATCTTCTCCACTCTAATCCTCGCCACCCCCTCCTTCGCCGCCCGCTGTGGCGGCGATTTCAACTCGTTCGTGGCCGGCGTGTCGGCGGAGGCTCAAGCCGCGGGGATTTCGCAGGGCGTGATCGCCTCCGCGTTCGGTGGGGTGACGCAGGATATGGCGGTTTTGAATTTCGACCGGCGCCAGCGCTACACCTTCAACAAGTCGTTCGAGCAATATGTCTCGACCCGCGTCGGATCGGGCCGCATCAATGGCGGCCGGGCGATGCTGCAGCGGAACGCAGCGCTGTTGTCGAGCATCGAGGCCAGGTTCGGCGTGCCGCGTCAGATATTGGTGGCGATCTGGGGGCTGGAGACCGATTTCGGCAAGGGCGATATGGGGAAATTGCCGGTCATCCGCACGCTCGCGACCCTGGCGCATGATTGCCGCCGCACCGATTTGTTTCAGGGCGAATTGCTGGCGGCGCTGAAGATCCTGCAGCGCGGCGATCTTCCGTTGTGCGATTTGATCGGTGCCTATGCCGGCGAGATCGGCCAGACGCAATTCCTGCCGTCGTCCTATATCAAATACGGCGTCGATTTCGACGGCGACGGCCGCGTCGACCTGCGCCATAGCGTGCCCGACGTGCTGGCGTCGACCGCCAACCTGCTGCACACCAACGGCTTCCGGATGGGCGCGCCTTACGGCGAAGGCACCGCCAATTTCGAGGCGATGCGCGAGTGGAATCACGCTGTGATCTACCGCAAGACGATTGCGTATTTCGCCGATCAGCTGGTGGGAAGGTAGAGAATTCCACCTGCGTGATCCGGACGCGTATCAACAACCGCCGTCATTCCGGGGCGCGAGTGAAACGAGCGAGCCCGGAATCCATAGTCCCTGCAGGGGTTATGGATTCCGGGCCTGCGCCAAGAGGCGCATCCCGGAATGACGAAGGTGGAAAACGCCGGCGTTATGCCCGACGGGCAAATCGGCGGTTCGCCTGTCCAGTCCCCTCTGCAAAAATATTCCCGTTCCCTTTTGACCCAAATCACCTGCATATCCATGGCCGTCCCGTCCCACACAGGGGCGTTTCGCGATCGTCACGGACGTTGGGCGCGGGATGCGGTGGACGCGATAGCAACGCAGCGCAAGGATTTTGCGCGGACGAACGGTGCTGACGCGGACGGCGAAGTCGTGTGGTCCTGACGCCCCGACGCTGGCGTCAAGTCGGCGATAGGCGATGTCGGCCCTAACGGGCGCGACACGCCGATTTCACCGGCGAGGGTGGCAAACAAGCCCGGTCATCCGGGAGAGCGCGAAGGAAACCGTTAAAACCATTGCGCGGGGAATGCCGGGCGATCCGGCGCCACCTGCGGTGACTAACTCGCGTGTTTTTTTTCACCACGCGAGGCTGCGGGCGCGTCGAGCGCCCGGCATTCCCTGCTCCCCTCTTGGGGTAGCACTGCGCCCTCTGTCTTCAGAAGGCGGGATTATTAAGCAAAACCTCGGGCGCATCGCGCGGCGAGCTCGCGGAGCTGTGTTTCACCGTCATTGCGAGCGCAGCGAAGCAATCCATGAGGCAACAAGAAAGCAAGAGTGGATTGCTTCGCTGCGCTCGCAATGACGAGCGCAGGCTCCTACTTCCCCGCCTTCGACATCTTCTCGATCCGGCGCGTCAGCACGGCCCAATAGGTCGCCGGACGAAACCGTTGCACCAGGTCCATGAAGCGGGCGTCGCTGCCGATCAGGATGCGCGGCTGGTTCTTCTCGATGCCTTTGATGATGCGCAGCGCGGCGTCTTTCGGCGTGGTTTTGGCGACCGCGTCGAACCGCTCGATCGATTGCGCGCGGCGCGCATTGTCGGTCATGCCAGCGCCGGTGCGGGAGTTGCGCGCGATGTTGGTGGCGACGCCGCCGGGATGCACCACCGAGAGCCGAACCGGGCTTGCCGGCCATCGCAAGCTCATGCCGCAAGGCTTCCGAAAAGCCGCGCACCGCGAATTTCGCCGCGGCATACGCCGTCTGGCCCGGCGGCGCGATGATGCCGAAGATGCGCGACAGGTTGACGATATGGGCTTCGCGTTGGCCGGCCAGATGCGGCAGGAACGCCCGGGTCCCGTGCACCACGCCCCAGAAATTGATGTTCATCAGCCAGTCCATCTGCGCCTGGTCGATTTCGTTGAACTGGCCGATCAGCGCGACGCCGGCATTGTTGATGACGATGTTGAGGCCGGGATGGGCCGCGATCGCGGCCTGCGCGAAGTCCTCGATCTGTTTGGGCTCGCCGACATCGACGCGGTGCACCGTGACTTTTCGCCGATGCGGCGCGGCTGATCTCGGCGGCCAGCGTCGCCAATCCGGCGTCGTCGCGATCGGCCAGCGCCAGTCGCAGCCGCGCGCTGCCAATTCCAGCGCCAGCGCCCGGCCGATGCCACTGGCCGCGCCGGTGACGGCGGCGGCGGCTCCACGGATCGCGGTCATCGAATGTCGGCTCCATGTCGGGAGAGGAGGGGGACCGCATCGTACCAGCATCGCGGCGGGATCGATGATCCGCGCTTGGGCTGGGAATCAAAAGGCGGGCTCGAGGCCCGCCGTTTCGATGAAGTCGCTGCGTCCACCGTCGGATGCCCGGGCGGAGCGGGGCTCCACCCGGGCCTGAAGTCACTTCTTGGACTTCTTGGCTTTCTTTGCCTTCTTCGCCTTTTTCGCCTTCTTCGCTTTCTTAGCCATAGCATCCTCATTTGGGTTGATGGGTGGAAACGCGACACGAGGCATGCTCGGCGGAGGGCCAGCCTCGCAATATCCTCGAACACAATCCCAACAGATTCGCAGGCTGCTGCCTCATACTGTCACGCTTGTGTCATCGCGTTATCCACAGTTGTTATGCGTTTTGGCACGCGTGGCCCTTGTTCTGGCATCATTAACCCTGACGCGGTGGCGCGCGATGCCGTGCCGCCGGGTCGGCGCGCTTCGTCGGATCGCGCATTCCTGCAATTCATCAATTCAAAACCACAGTTCGGATTGCGCCTTTTGCGGTCAGAAGTCCGTTAAGCGGCGCGGTCGCATGTTGCCGTCAACAATGGGGATGGTCATGGGCGGGCTGTTCGATAACAGGAGGGGCAGGGCAACGCGTGCCCTGGGGGTGCGATGCTGAGCGTTCCGACGCTGTGGACGGTGTTCGTCATCAACTTTCTCGCGCTCGGCCTGATCTGGGCCTACGTCATGCGCAGCTATCCCGCCTTCGAGGCCGCGCGGTTCTGGACCGGCTCGGCGCTTGTCGGGGCCAGCGGCGCGGCGGTGGCGATGCTGCGCTTTGCCGTGGATTCACTGGTGCCGCTCTTGACCGGCGGCACCGTGCTGATTTTCGCCGCCTGCCTTGCCGCAATGGGCATCAAGCGGTTTTACGGCCAGCCGGTATCGTGGACCACCTCCGCAGTGATCACCGGATTGAGCTTTGTCGGCATGGCGTTCTTCATTGTCGGTTACGACAGCATGCTGATGCGGATCGTGATCTATTCGCTGGGCCAGTCGGCGCCGCTCGCGCTGACGCTGAAGCTGTTGTTGTCGCGGCAGGATGGCCGCGAAAACCCCGGCGCCCGGCTCGCGGGCATCGTTGCTATTGTCATCATCGGCCTTTATGCCGTCCGCCCCGCCGGCGCGCTGCTGCATCCCGGCGGCGATTTCGCGGCGTTCCAGTCCAATCCGGTGCAGTGGGTGCTGGTGCTGATGCTGGTCTTCCTGTCGATGGCGTTGAATTTCGGCTTCCTGCTGATGGCGATGGACCGGCTGCGCAACGAGGTCGCCGATCTGGCGCTGCTGGACGATCTCACCGGCGTCGGCAACCGCCGGCATCTGCTGCGGCGGCTGACCGAGGAATGCGCCCGGTCCGAGCGCAGCGGCGAGCCGTTCGCGCTATTGGTGATCGATCTCGACGGCTTCAAGCTGATCAACGACACCCACGGCCATGCCGCCGGCGATGCCTGCCTGCAGCATTTCACCCTGATGGCGCAGACGCGATTGCGGCCCGGCGACATGCTGGCGCGCACCGGCGGCGACGAGTTCTGCATCGTGCTTCCCTCCAGCACGCTGCGCGAGGGCGCGATGATCGCGCGCCGGGTGATCGAGATTTGCCGCGAGGACGCCGAAGGATGCGTCGGCGCCGAGATCCCGATCGCGGTCTCGATCGGTGTCGCGCAATGGAGCCGGGAGATGGGCGCGTTTCCGGACCGGGTGATTGCCGCCGCCGACCACGCACTTTATGCCGCGAAGAATGACGGCAAGAACCGCCATGCGGTCTATAACCCCGCGCCGCCGCTCGCGCCCGAGCTCTACCCCGAACCGCTGCCGGCGCTGGTCCTGCGCAAGCAGGCGTGAGCGTGCTAGGAATTCAGGTTCAGGGGATCGCACCATGAACTTCCGCCTGCTGGCGATGGCGCTTGGCATCATCGCCCTCGCTGCTCCGGCATCCGCGCAAACGCCCGATCTCGCGGCGCTGGCGCGCAGCTCGGGCACGCCCGAGATTCCCGGCCTGAAGATGGTCTGGCTGGCGCCATGGGGTGAGGTTTCGAACGCCCATCCCTGGCGCAACATCATCGTGCATCAGACCGAAGGGCCGGCCGGTTCGGCGCGCGGCGGCGCGCAGGAGCAGGCGAAAAATCCGACCCGGCGCGGCGTCACCGTCTGGGTCGAAACCGACGGCACGGTCTATTGGGCGGTGCCGGAGAACCTGGTCCCGACCCATGCCGACGGCGCCGATCGCAACGACAACAAATACATCGACAACGGCCCGACCTTTCACCAGGTCAACAAGGACACCTCGATCGGGGTGGAATTCGCCGGCAATTATCCGGACGTGACGCGGCCCGCCACCGAGGCGCAGATCGCGGCGTGGCGGATCCTGGTGCGCGTGCTGCGGGCGCGTTACGGTATTCCGCTGCAGCGGGTCTATGCGCATAACTGGATCGACTACAAGGACGCGCGCTATTGCGAAGGCTGCGCGCTGGCGACGCTGGCGCGGCAGTGGGGGGAGTAGAGGATTTTCGGCGTGCTAGATCGGCTGCGCCATCCAGCGGAAGATGCGGCTGATCAGAGCCGGCGCTCCGCTCGCGTTGCGGTTCGGGCGTCGTCTCGTCCTCCGCGACGCAGCGCTGGTAAAGATAGTGCAGGAATACGACGTCGTTCGGCTCGGTGACGGTGAAGTTCTCCTCGCCGATGAACACCGTGTAGTCATAGAAAAACGGCCTGAGGAAAGGCAACGGCACCGCGGCCTGGGTGGCCCAGTCTTTCGAGATCACGAATTGCGAGGGCTCCAGCCCATGCGCGACCATCGCCTTCTCGAGATCAGGCAACTGACGCATGAATTCGGGGGAGAACCCGCCGACGGTCGATTGCAGTGTAATGGCCACCGAAAGCCCCGGACCTAAAGCCTTGCCTGTTTTGGTCGGGCGGCAAGGCCGGGAGGTTCAAGAAGGTGAAGCGGGATGGGCGTAGCGATGTGCGTACAAAAAAGCCGGCGTTGCCGCCGGCTTTCGTCGCTTGTTTCGTCTTTGGCACCGATGCCGCGCGGCTTAGTGCGCGGCGTGGAGTGCGGCTTCTTCCTGCCGGGCGATGGTGCCCTTGACCGCGGTCTGCACCTTCTCGAAGGCGCGGACCTCGATCTGCCGCACGCGTTCGCGCGACACGCCGAATTCGGCTCGCGAGGTCTTCCAGCGTCATCGGATCGTCCGCCAGACGCCGCGCCTCGAAGATGCGGCGTTCGCGCGGGTTGAGCACGCCGATCGCGCCGTTCAGCGCCTCGCGGCGATGATCGAACTCCTCGTGCTCGGCCATGATGGCTTCCTGGTTGGGCGAATTGTCGACCAGCCAGTCCTGCCATTCGCCGGCCTCGCCGTCGTCGCGGATCGGCGCGTTGAGCGACGCATCGCCGCCGAGGCGGCGGTTCATGTCGACCACGTCCTGGTCCGTGACGCCGAGGCGCTTGGCAATCAGCTTCACCTGATCGGGGTGAAGATCGCCCTCGTCCAGCGCGGAGATCTTGCTCTTCGCCTTGCGCAGGTTGAAGAACAGCTTCTTCTGGTTCGCGGTGGTGCCCATCTTCACGAGCGACCACGAACGCAGGATGTACTCTTGAATCGACGCCTTGATCCACCACATGGCGTAGGTGGCGAGGCGGAAGCCCTTTTCGGGCTCGAACCGCTTCACCGCCTGCATCAGGCCGACATTGCCTTCCGAGACGACCTCGGAGATCGGCAAGCCGTAGCCGCGATAGCCCATGGCGATCTTGGCCACGAGCCGGAGATGGCTGGTGACAAGGTGATGTGCCGCGTCGCGATCGTCATGCTCGCGCCAGCGCTTGGCGAGCATGTATTCCTGCTGGGGCTCCAGCATCGGGAACTTGCGGATCTCGGCGAGGTATCTGGAAAGGCCGGATTCTCCGTTGAGAATCGGCAGGGTAGCTGTACGGGCCATTTAGCGCCCTCCAGTGGTTCAGGCCCCCGATAGCGGCGGGCCAGGCAGGCGGCCGCTTTGTTAAAGCCAGTCGCGCTGCGATGTTCCGCGTTGGATATTCAACGCAGGTGCAACATACACTAAATCGGACGGCATTTGGAAGGATGCGGGGGTCACGTCCCCGTGTGGCTGCTATAACCTGTTGGCATAGCAGCGTTTTTTCAAAGGCCTGCGTCATAGCGCCGCTCGCAGGCATCTCGCAGCCGGGCGAGATCGGCGGGCAAATCCGAAATCCACTCCAGAATCTCCCCGGTTCGGGGGTGCTCCAGCACCAGAAGGTATGCGTGCAGCGCTTGGCGGCCGAGGGCGGCGAGGGCGGCCTGGCTCTTGGGGCCGAGATGGCTGGCCTTGGTCTTGAAGTGCGGGCCATAGACGGCGTCGCCCATCAGCGGGTGGCCGATATGGGCGAGGTGGACCCGGATCTGGTGGGTGCGGCCGGTCTCGAGCTGGCAGGCGAGCAAGGCCGCGACCGGCTTGCCGTCGCGGCCCGTTGAAGGTTTCCTGGATCTCCCAATGGGTGATGGCCTCGCGGCCGCCGTCGCGCACCGCCATTTTCTCGCGGGCATGCGGGTGCCGGTCGATCGGCGCATCGATGGTGCCGCGCTGGCGGTTGGGCACGCCCCAGACGAACGCCATGTAGCCGCGCCGCATCGCGCCGGTGCGGCCATGGTCGGCGAATTGCGCGGTCAGCGACTGGTGCGCGCGGTCGTTCTTCGCCGACCACCATCAGCCCGGTGGTGTCCTTGTCGAGCCGGTGCACGATGCCCGGCCGCCTGACGCCGCCGATCCCGGAAAGGCTGGCGCCGCAATGGGCGATCAGCGCATTGACCAGCGTGCCGGTCTCATGGCCGGCGGCCGGATGCACCACGAGCCCCTTGGGCTTGTCGATGACGATGATGTCGTCGTCCTCGTAGACGATATCGAGCGCGATATCCTCGCCGGCAGGCTCGGCGGCGACCGCTTCCGGCACGTCGATTGTGATCGTATCGCCGGCGGTGACATGATAAGCGGGGTCGCGGACGGGGGCGCTTTTGATCGCGACCTGGCCGGCGAGGATCAGCGCTTTCAGCCGCGAGCGCGACAGCTCCGGTAGGCGCACCGCGAGCACGCGGTCGAGCCGGGGCGAGCCCTCGTCGCCGGCGACGGTGACGACCAGCCTTTGACCGCTGCTCGACGACGCTGTTGCAAAAGATGAGCCTGATGACCTTTCCGCTAACGAAGAGCTCTGCATGACCGAAACCGTTGCACCCGAACCGACCCCCGAGCAGGCCGCGCTGTTTGCGCGGGTGCGGCGGATGATGCTGATCGCGGGCCTTACCACGGCGCTGGCGGTGGCGGCCGTCCTGATCGCCATCGGCTATCGTCTTTTCCGCACCGAGGGAAGCGTGTGCAGCCACCGACGCCACCGCGACCCTGCCGAAAGGCGCCCGCATCGTCTCGACCGGCGTCGCCGGCGACCGGCTGATGGTGACGCTGGATGTCGGCGGCGTGACCGAAATCCGCACCTTTGACGCGCGGTACGCTGAAGCCCACCGGCAGGCTGAAATTCGTCAGCGAACCCTGAGCCGCAGCCGACCTTGCCCACCTTGCGGCCGGCGGATTTCAAGGCTATTCCCTGAGGCGTCCGCTCCCTTCGTCTAGCGGTTAGGACGTCGGCCCTCTCACGGCGAAAACAGGGGTTCGATTCCCCTAGGGAGCGCCATTTGGCACCATTCAGAATAAAGCCGCAAACCAACCAGGCCTTCGACGCCGCGCCGGGTGTCAGGTTATCGGTCGGTACGTGCGATTTGCATCGCTCTCACGCCGCCTCGTAAGACACGATCTTCTTGATCTGCGGCGCGAGCACGTCTTCGGTCGTCTCGAGATCGAAACGCGCCTGAATGTTCATCCAGAACGCGGCGCCGGTCTTGAAGAATTTGCCGAGCCTGAGCGCGGTGTCGGCCGTAACGGGCTTTTCTTCGCGCGCGATGCGTTCGATCCGGGTGCGCGGCACGTTCAGCGCGGCCGCGACCGCGTAAGGTGTCAGCTTAAGCGGAACGAGAAATTCTTCCCGCAGGATTTCGCCGGGATGAACCGGCGGAAGTTTCTTTGCCATGTGCGAACTCCTTTCGGTGGCCACATTCGGCCGATCTGGCTAGTGATAGTCGATAATCTCCACGTCTTCGGGACCCGCATCGGTCCACCTGAACACGACCCGCCATTGATCGTTGATACGGATCGAGTACTTACCCGCCAAATCGCCCTTAAGAGCTTCAAGGCGGTTGCCGGGAGGTGAGTTCAAGGCCTCAAGAACGGCGGCGGCGTCCACCATAATCAGTTTTCGGCGAGCTACCTTGGCGAGATTTGCCGGGAAACCCTTCGGGACCCTGCGGCCCTCAAGGATCACTTCGGCAAATTTTCCCTTAAAGTTCCTGATCACGAGCCATACGTATCCTGCTGAGATACGTATTGCAAGGCTTCCGGGTCGCTCGTTTGCGAAAAGCCAATCACTTCATCTTTTCCAACAGCTTCCGCGCCTCACCCAGCAGCATCCGAATCTGCCTTCGCTCGGCGATCGCATCCCTCGTGAACAGCCCATGCCTGCGCGCGTTCCGGTTTGCTCTTGGTGCGCCGGAACCCTGGGCGCCGCCGTGCATGCGGCAGCGCTTCCTGCCTCTCACTGCCGGCGAGCGGCACGCGTTGCCGGCGCGGGTTTGGGCGCCACAACGCGGGCTCGCCAGCATCGGGCCGGTATCCCTGATGTGATCGCTCACGCCTGTGCTTCCCGCTTGGCATCAGCGGCATCGCGCCCGCGCCTGGAGCCCGCGGTCTTCGGCGCATTCCGCGCCGCGGATGCCGGGCTCTTGTCGGAAACGATCACGCTCGCATGCTGCGTGACGTTGCCGACGATGGCCTTGCCGCCGTCCCCGACCGACACGTTCTGCACGGTGATGGCGGGTTCGCCATGGCTCCGATAGCGGGTCAGCGCCTCGATCTGGGCGGGAAAGGTGCGGGTGAGCCTGCCCATTGCGCGCGCGGCGCTGTCGTGTTGGGCGAGGTCATCGGCATTGGCGAGGTGATGGGCGCATCGCATCGCCATCACATGAACCGAAACCATCTGGGCCACCAGCATGGCCTCGACGGAATCCCGGGGCTTGATGCTCTTCACCATCGAAATCATGAAGGAGAGGTTGACCTCGTCGGGGTTCTCCCCGTTCACGCTGGCTTTTACCAATTGCCGGAGGATGCCATGCATCGCGTCGCGATCGGCCACCCCTAGCGCGTTCGCCATGAGCTGTTCGCCGAGCTCCGGATCCGGATGGTCGATCGAGAAGCCATGCGACTGAAGTTTTATCCGCGGCGCTGCGGCGGCTTTGGTTTGGCCGGTTGCGGCGATCGCCGTCGAGATAGTGGGGTCGGGAGCGGTGTCCATGTTGAGATCCTCGGCAGGCGCACGCGTCAAGCGCGCGGTTTGGCCACGCGCAGGCGATCGTTCGCCGCGGCGGTCCGGTGCAATTTCAAGTGTGGATGAGGATTTTTCGGCTGCAATCGCGACGGACGCGCCCGCTATAGCGGGGCGACGGGCGCCTGGAGATTACGGGATGATGAAATAATGCCGGTGATTTGCCCGACGTGTCAACTCGCTTTCGAAGCATCCATGCCGGCGGCTTGCTACTTTGCATGGGGTTGTTCCCAATATTTTGGGATCGCACGCGTTCGAACGGGACGCGGGCGGCCTCTCCTACGGATGCACTGAGATCAGACCCTTTCGGGTAGATCGAGATAGGTCAGGTGATCCATGATGCCGTCCGCGAGTCCCACTTTGTAAACGGCTTCAGCGAAGCGCCTGTCCTCGGCTATCCGGCTCAACTTGCGATTGCCCAGGCGCTGCGGCAGCAGCGCGCAAACCGCTTCGAGCATTTCGATCTCGAACGGAACGTTGACGCCGGCGGTCATCGAGAACGGCCCCGGGGTGATCAGCCGGGTCGCGATCAATTCTCCATCGTCCAACGAACTTTCAAGCCCGACGTCGAGCAGCCAGACCTTGGAGTTGCGGAGAATGTCGGTGGCGATCAGGCCCGCCGCGTCATGACGTCGTTCGATCAGGAGTATTGCAAATTGCGATGCACGCATCGCCTCCAGCATCAGCCGTTCGTCGGACTGCGCTTCAAACCTGGCCGACTTCGCATAGCGGTCGATCGCCCGGGAACGATCCGGCGGCGCGGCGTAAACGGCAAGGTCGTAGACGTAGTACATCTCGTCCATGTCATCGAGAAGCAACGTCTTTCCTTGTGCCAATCCGAGCCGACGCGCGTGACCCAGGAGTGCGTCGCCGGGTATGGACTTAAGAACTCCCTCGTGAAGCCACTTGGAGATTTCCCGAAGGTGAAGATAGCGGGCAAGGATGTGCTCGCGCGTCAAAGGCATATCGCCGCCCCAAGCCAGGATCGGCTGCTGTTGCGCCAGAGGAAGGGCCATGACAATCTCCCAAGTTGGACCGCCAGCTTTTCGCCATCGTTAGCGCTGTGCACCGATTCGCGAAATAGCAATGCTCCGAAATCGACAACCCGTCGGCCGCGACCCGAGAAATCTGTTCAGCGCGAGCGCTGGGCCGGGACCGGGTTACTGAGCTGAGAGTTGCAATGAGCAGGAACAATCGGGTTCCACTTACTGATCGTGTCGTCAAAGCGGCTGAAGCGGCGCTTGCCGCCCGGCACTTTGTAAGCGCCATTGACGTGCTCGTCGGGATCGGGTGGCTTGACTCTGGAGCGGTGGAGCGCTGGCGCCGCGGGCAGATCGATTGCCTGGAGCAAGAAGTCCGCACCAATCTGCCGCGCATCTCGGAAGTCATGCGGCTATTCCGGTCTTGGGCGACCGCTAGCGGATTGAAGGCAAGCCCGACGGCATATGTTGCTCGCCCCCTGGGGCGCCAGACGCTGCGCTTCAGCCGAAGCGGAAACCCTGCAATCGAGGCGGCCTATCGGACACATTGGGTCTCGCCGGAACTTTCCGAGAAGAAGCGCGAGCGCCTGGCGGAAAAAGCAAGCCACGCCCCGGAACTGGTGGTGATCCAGCCATTGAACACGGAGTGGACTTGCCGGCGGTGCGGCGGCTCCGGCGATCTGTTGATGATGGAGCCTCCCGGTCCGGCGTGCCTGCGCTGCGTTGGCCTCGGTGATTTCGAATATCTGCCGGCGGGCGATGCCTTGCTCACGCGGCGCGCGAAAGCGAAGAGCACCCGATATGCAGTCATTGTCCGCTTCAGCAGGACCCGTCGCCGTTACGAACGACAGGGTCTGCTGGTTGAGCCGCAGGCCTTGGCAGATGCGCGGCGCGAGGCCGACCGATAGACCTGATCTCTAGTGGTCTCAGATCATATTGAAATTTCAATTAAATAAGAGTTCGGGGCCTTGGATCGGCCGATTGCGATCGGCCCCCTTATTGCGCAGCTATCGGGCGAAGCAAAATTGCGTCAAGCTGATATTGGATAACATTGCGCAAACCAATCTTCACGATGACGCAAATGGACGCCAGAATTACCGAACTCGTGGCGCGGCTCACGGCGCTGGAACGCGAGCGCGCGGGGATCTTAGCCGAGATCAACACCATGCGATCGGTGCGGAGTGAAGAGGCCGCGGCTATCAGAGCGGTCCCTTCGGCAAAAGCCGGCGATCCCACGGACCGGAAATCGCCAATCGAAAAGAAGATTGTTCTGTTTCGCCGGCTTTTCCGCGGCCGTTCAGATGTCTTCCCTATCCGTTGGGAGAACCGCACGACGGGGCGGAGCGGCTACGCACCTGCTTGCGCGAATGAATGGCGGCGTGGGATTTGCGAAAAACCGAAAGTCAAATGTTCGGCATGCCTAAATCAGGCGTTCTTGGCCGTCAATGACGTGTCAATCGAACGTCATCTTCGCGGGACCGACGCGAACGGCGCTCCGTTCGTGATGGGCGTCTATCCGATGCTTGCCGACAATACCTGTTCGTTCTTGGCCGCGGATTTCGACGAAGGGGATTGGCGAAGAGATGCCTTCGCTTTTAGGGACACCTGCCAACGTCACGAGATTCCAATTGCCATTGAGCGGTCTCGATCCGGAAATGGTGCCCACGCCTGGGTCTTTTTCGAGGAGCCAATACCAGCAGCATCGGCACGCCGCCTCGGAGCCTTCCTAATTACCGACACCATGGAACGTGTCCCCGATATCGGATTCGGATCCTACGACCGATTTTTTCCGAGCCAGGATACAATGCCGACGGGTGGCTTTGGTAATTTGATTGCCTTACCGCTTCAGGGGCTCGCCCGAAGCTCTGGCAACAGCGTGTTCATCGACGAGTCTTGTTCGCCCTATCTGGATCAGTGGGCCTTCCTGTCAGCGATTGGACCTATGGCGCGATCGAGGGTGGATCATCTGATCGAGGAAGCGAGTGCATCTGGAAAAATTCTCGGCGTACGTATTCCTCTCGTCGACGAAGACGAAGAACCGTGGCTTGCCCCGCCGTCGCGCCGACAGCCACCGCCAGCAATCCGCGAGCCATTACCAAGTGCGATCACTGTCGTACAGGCGGACCAGATCTATCTCCCGCGTCACGTGCTGCCACCGTCGTTGATCGCGCGTCTTATTCGCCTTGCCGCGTTCCAAAATCCCGAATTTTACGCCGCACAAGCAATGCGCCGATCGACCCACGATAAGCCTCGGATCATCTCTTGCGCGGAGCTAACCGGCCATCACGTTGCGCTACCTCGCGGGTGCTTCGACGCCGTGCTAGATCTGCTTGTGTCAGTTGGAATTACAGTAACCATCGAAGACTGCCGCTTTTCCGGTGAGGCGATCCCACTTGCCTTCACTGGTTCATTGCGCTCCGATCAGGAAAGCGCGATCACAGCCCTATTGCCGCATGATACCGGCGTGCTCGCGGCAACGACGGCGTTCGGCAAGACGATCCTAGCCATCCGGATGATGGCCGAGCGCGGACGGAATACATTGATCCTCGTTCACCGCCGTCAGCTGATGGATCAATGGATCGAGAGGCTCACAGCGTTTTCAACTATGCCGCGTGACGCGATCGGCATGATCGGCGGCGGTCGTCGCAAGCCGAAAGGTCAGGTTGACGTCGCCCTGATCCAGAGCCTGGTTCGCAAGGGAGAAGTCGATGATATCGTCGGCAATTATGGGCATCTCGTAGTTGATGAATGCCACCATTTGTCGGCGGTAAGCTTCGAGCTGGTCGCGCGCCGCAGCAAGGCTCGCTACATCCTCGGTCTGTCAGCAACGGTTACGCGAAAAGACGGACATCACCCGATCATCGTTATGCAATGTGGTCCCGTTCGCCATCGCGTGGATGCACGAACCGAGGCAGCCAAGCGCCCGTTCGATCACGTGGTGCGGATCAGGGATACCAGCTTCCAACTTCAAGCCACATTGGGCACTCCTGCCCCTTCCATTCAGGATGTTTTCAAGGAGTTGGTTGATGATGAAGCGCGCAATGATCTGATATTCGACGACGTCTTGTGTGCTCTGGAGGCGGGCCGCGCACCGGTCGTGATAACCGAGCGCATCGCCCATTTGGAGACCATCGCAAAGCGTCTTGAGCGTTTCGCTAGGCATGTGGTCGTATTGCGCGGTGGGCAAAGCGAGAAGCAGCGCCGCGACATCGCCGCCCGGCTCGCAACAATTCCCCAAGCCGAGGAACGCGTCATCGTCGCGACCGGACGTTACCTCGGCGAGGGTTTCGATGATTCCCGCCTCGATACCCTTTTTCTTACCATGCCAATTGCTTGGAAAGGCACCCTCGCTCAGTATGCCGGCCGGTTGCACCGTCTCAACGACGCCAAGCGTGAAGTGATCATATATGATTATGCCGACATGAGAGTGCCGGTCCTCGCCCGCATGGCGGCGAAACGCCGCGCTGGCTATCAGGCAATTGGTTACAAGGTATTGGGTACGAGCGATTTGTTTTCCGGCCAGGTGGTCGCATCGAACGAACCCGCAGAAGCTACGCAATAATCAAGCGATCAAATAATAATAACTTTGACGATATATACGTCTCGTTACAACTCATGCCTTCTTGATTCCCGGAGACGTTGCCAGTCCAAGGAATACGAGCACGGCCCGATTGAGGCGTAGGATATCCTCGTCGTCCAGGCGCCCGATATGCGCACCGACCTTGGATTTCGGGACGGTAGTTACCTTGTCCACCATGAGGTGGCATGGGATGCGTAATCCATTGCGCTCATTCGGCTCGACAGGAAGCCGGAACAGAGGTGCGTCCGTGTCGTCGGTCGTGAACGCGCAGATCGTGATGGATTCAGTCCCGTCGAAACTGTCATCCTGAAGGATGACGACGGGCCGTGCCTTGCCCGCATAGTCCTTGCCGCCCGCGACGGTCCAGATGTCGCCGCGTCTCATTCATGCCCATCCGCTTCGTCAATGGATGTCGATACTGCGTCGATGAACGCCTGATCCTCGTGTGCACGGGAGCTTGCGGCCACGGCCAGCGACTGACGACGCGCCTCCGAGCGGAACGCAGGCGCGCGCACATCCGGGACCCAAATCTGGATGGGACGCAGTCCTTGCCGGCGCAGCCGTTCGCGATGCTCGCGAACTTTCACACGCGAGGGCTTCGGCTTTGGTGCAGACGCCATGGAAATTCTCCGGGGTCGGTTACATGTAACCTAATATGAGTGAGGCGATTGGCCAAGCCCCCTTGAGTCGGGTTGCGTGGTTATCATAATTATATAATAATTTCAATTACATAAGAGTTCGTAGTTTTATTCTGAATGGCGCGCCATTTTGGCACCATTCAGAATAAAACTGCGAACTCTGCGGATTCCGGTGGAAGACTTCCAATCTCGATTGATCTTTGGCGGCGTGAGGAAGTCCGTGTCTCGTTCTCTTGCCCATTCATCGAGAGCGTTCCGGTTTGAATCCGCCATGGCCTCAGCCATGGCGCCACCCTTCGTCGTCGTTCTCCCGGTCAAGCTCGCGGCCGAAAAAGCGCGGTCGGTGTGGAACGCCCAGTGAAGGTCCGCGAAAGGCGCTGGCGGCCGGATGATATTGACCGATTCTGTACGGTGCTGTACGGTTGCTTCGGAGGCAGGCATGGTGAACCTCATCTTGAGTAAAGGCGCGGAAGAAGCCCGCAATCAGCTCCCGGATCTTCTCGAGGCGGCCGAGAAGGGCCGTTCGACGATCATCACCAGGCATGGCCGTCCGGTTGCAGCGTTGGTACCGATCGAGGCGTTTGGCGCGGCCATTCGCCAGCAGCCGCTGATTTCCGTCGCAGGATCCGGTCGCGGGTTATGGGGAAAGAATAGTACCCGTACGCTTCGAAAGCTGCGTGACGAATGGAGCCGTTAGATTTTCGGGATCTGCCGGAGGATGCGCTGGTTCTCATCGATTCGGCACCCATCATCTACTTCATCGAGGGGCACCCGAAACTCGGACCGCGCTTCAAGCCGCTCTTCGAAGCCCATGGAACTGGGCGCCTGCGCTTCGCCGTAACGACCATCACTATCGCCGAGGTGCTGACCGGGCCCCTCCAGGCAGGTGATGACGCGCTCGCGCAGCGTTACCGCGCGATCCTCGAATCGTGGCAACCGATCGCGCTTGACGTCGACATTGCGGAAAGCGCTGCGAGACTGCGGGCGTCGCTCCGCCTCAAGCTTGCAGACGCTGTTCAAGCGGCCAGCGCGTTGGCGATCAACGCGGCCGCCCTGGTGACGCATGACCGTGATTTCTCACGCGTGCGTTCGCTGTGTATAATTTCTTGAAGGCCCAGCACGTCGACGTAACGATCATTCACGAAACGCTGTCCAGCTTGCCGGGAGTTGCCATGCCGTCAATCGGCACCACGTTGCTCGACGCCCTTCGTTCCATTGAGCGTCCGGGCGACTTTTGCGTCGGCGGAATTCGCGAGATATTCATGCCGACGATCGATATCGACGGCGTGGGCAGGATCGCCTTTCCGATCCTGCCCGTCCAGGTCGAGCGGCTCGTCGCAATCGCCGAGGCAGCCCCCTATGGGCGCGGCGAGGAGACGGTGGTCGATCGCGAAGTCCGGAGAACTTGGCAGGTCAATTCCGCCAAGGTTCGGATCGGAGGACGACACTGGGACCAGATTCTTGCCGAACTCGTCGCCGACATAGCCCCCGGGCTCGGTGTGAGCGAGCCGGTCACGGCCGACTTCTATAAGCTTCTCGTCTACGATACCGGCAGCTTCTTCGTCGACCACCGCGATACCGAGAAGGCCCCCGGCATGTTCGCGACGATGGTGCTCGTACTGCCCTCGACCCATAGCGGCGGCGAATTGGTCATAAAGCATCTTGGCCGGGAGGTGGTGCTCGAACTCGCGTCCGGAGGAACCGTCGGAGATCGGCTTCGCGGCCTTTTATGCCGATTGTGTGCATGAAGTGCGACCTGTGAAGACGGGATGTCGCCTGACCCTCGTCTATAATTTGCGTTGCGTCGGCAAGAGGCACCCGCTGAAGGCGCCCGATTATCGCGCAGAGCACGGGCGGGTGGCAGAGTTGCTGCGGAGCTGGGCGAGTGCTGAGGACGAGCCTGATAAGCTGATCCTGCCCTTGGAGCATGCCTATACGCCGGCGGAGCTGTCCTTCGGTGCACTCAAGGGTGCCGATGCGGGCGTGGCGTCTGTGCTAATCAAAGCAGCCGCAGAGGCGGATTGCGATCTCCACCTCGCCCTCGTGTCGATCAAAGAGAGCGGCAGCGCCGAACATACCGGCTACTACGGCCGTCGTCACTGGAGTCGCGACGAGGAGGACGACGAGGAATTCGAGGTTGCCGAGGTCATTGACCGGGCGCTGATCCTGTCCGAGTGGCGGCGTCCGGATGGCAGCGAGGCGAGGTTCGACGATTTTCCATTCGCCGAGGATGAGCTGTGCCCGCCCGACGCTTTTGAAGATCTGATGCCGGACGAGCAGCATTTTCACGAGGCGACGGGCAACGAAGGCGCGTCCTTCGAGCGCACCTATAGCCGTGCCAGCTTGGTGTTGTGGCCGAACGCGCGGAGGCTCGCGGTGCTGAATCAGGCCGGCCTCCGCACGACGCTGCCGTATCTCGAAGATCTGACGGCGCGCTGGGAGACGAGCAACGCATCGATCCATTCGCCGTTGTGGCGTGAGGCCGATGAGCTTTCACGGCACATGCTGTGCTCCTGGTCCCGTTCACCTTGGCGGGAGGACGACGAGGCCGAAGCCGGCCAGATGCTCGATTTGCAGATCCGGCTGGGGAACCTGGAGTGCATCGATGCATTTCTCGCCGAGCTGTCCGCGGAAGGCCATTACGTCGCGCCCGACAACGGGGCGATCGTACGCGCCGCCGCCCTTCTTCCGGCCTCGCGCGCAACGGAGCTGCTGGTCCGGATTGTCAGGCGTAACGCTCTGGCCCATCTCAGCGCCTGCGGCGATCTGCTGCTACGCTGCGTTGCGGCGCGGACGGGTGTGACGGCCGACCTGGAACAGATCGGCGTAGCCTTGATAAATGCCTTGCCGGGCGACCCGACCAAGCGGAAGCAGGTCGACACTTGGACTCGGCCAACGCCGGTGAAGCCGGGCTTCGTCGTCGATCTTCTGACGGCGACGAGTTCGGATCGATGCCGAGCTCGCGGCGCGCGTGATCGAGCACCTGCTGGCCTGGCCGAAGACATACAAGCCGGACGACGTGCTCGTCCCCGCTGCCCGTTCGTTTGTCAAGCTGATGGAAAGCACCGCGTGGCCGGCGGTGGGGCGGCTCCGAGAGGCGTCTCTCGACCATCTGCGCAGGCGCATCGCCCTCCCGCTGGGGGCACCACGGGACTGGACCAGGATCAACCCACTCCAATGCACATGTGGCGACTGCCGTGGACTGGGCGCATTCCTGGTTGCACCGGATCAACTGCAATGGCGCCTGAAGGCGGCCCAGGATAGGAGGACCCATGTCGAGCAAAGCGTCCGGAGCGCGGCATGTGACCTTGACCTAGCGACGGAAAGGCGCGGCAGCCCCCATACGTTGGTCGCCACCAAGAACCAGGCCAGTTACGAACGGCGCGCGCAGCAGCGCCGGCAGGATCTGGAGCAGGTGTCGGCACTCGGCAGCGGATAGTGTTGTCTTGCACCGTACCGAACAGCGAGTTCGACCACAGAATGAGCCGGAAGAATCGGATTCCACTTGCTGATCGCGTCGCCAAAGCGGCTGACGCAGCACTTGCCGCCCGACACTTTGTGTGCGCCATCGATGTGCTTGTCTCCTTTCGCGTCTCCGTTCCTCGGCAACCGAGGGTAGCCTTGGCTTGGGCGATAGGGCCGCCGCGCAGAGCGAACTTGAATTATAAAGCAATTTCAATTACATATGAGTTCGCAGTTTTATTCTGAATGGCGCGCCATTTATGTTTCAGTGACATCGAATTTTCCCGACAATGACGCAACTCGAACTGCAAGTCGCAGTCTGGTGCCCTCACCGTCAGTCGGACGAGCCCGAAGGGCCTTCGCGCTCGGGATGATCGCCCTCGCTCGGGTCTTCGTCTTGCACGCCCGTCGACGCCGACGCGCCGCGGGATCGAAATCACGATCGCGATGATGTCGACGTCGACCTTGAGCAGATCGAGGTCGCGCGCCATCTCGCGCAATTCCTGACCCTTGCGGGCAATCTCCTCCGAGACCTCGATAGCCATGTTGCGCTCGGTGACCCCTCCCGAGCTGCTGATGAACATTTTGGCCTTGATCCACTCCAGGCGCGCCCGATGCGTATCACGCGTGAACTTCTTTTCCACGAATTGTCGCCGAGCTTCGACATAAGCCGCCAGCAATTCCACGTCGGACATCTTGTACAAGGCGTCGGCTGAAAGGCTCATGGCATCGGGCTGAGGCTTGTTGAGATCATGATAAACTCGCCAGGCGGACGCGCCGCTTGCAATTTCGATCAGGGCCTTGTTGCCAGGATATTTGATATGCCACCACTCTACCAAGCGGATTCTTCACTTGTATCATGGAGGAATTCCGAATCACTCAGGGAGTGGGCCATGGCAACGAACATAGCGTTGAAACGCGCCAGGAAAGCGCAGCGGCGGAAGCAGGTGGTGACGCAGAAGCGACGGGCCGAGGTATTGGAGGCAAGCCTCCCCGCCCGTGTGCTCCGGGCTTCTCATGCGCCCATTCAGCACTGCTTCCTCACCGAAGCCGTATTCGACCTTGGCATGGGGACGCTGGTTCTGGCGCGTGGCGCCACGCCTCATCACCTCGCCCTAAGTTCGTTCCTGATCGACGTGTTCTGTCTGGGCATCAAGGATGTGACGTTCGAATCGGTCGATAGTGAGGTTTTCGCGATGTACGTGAACGCGACGGATGCCGGGTCGCCTCTGGTCTCGATCGATCCGAGCGACGCCCGCAAGCTGCTGTGCGATCTTGCTGCGTGGTCGCAATCGATCGGTTTCGCGCCGCACCGGGACTTCGCAGCGGTGGAGCGGATATTCGGTGACGTGAGCGTGGACGCCGGCGACGCAGTCTTTCGGTTCGGTCGTGACGGCAAGCCTGTCTATATTCCCGGCCCGAACGACACCGCTCCCCTCATTCGGCGGCGCATCGCGCAACTGCAGAAGTGTCTCGGCGATGACGGTTTCGGATTCGAGGCGGCGCCCTGAACTCGGCGAAGGGATGCTGCAATATCAGCGATAGACCTGAACAGGATGATCAGTGTTTCTAATCCCAATGGACCTAATGGCGGCAGGAGAGATCATGACCGATTTCCACGGCGTCTTTCCCTATCTGGTTTCGCCGCTCGATGCCTCCGGGCAAGTCCGCAGCGACGTGCTCGGCCGGCTCTGCGACGATCTCATCACGAGCGGCGTGCATGGGCTGACGCCGCTCGGCTCGACCGGCGAATTCGCCTATCTGAACAACGCGCAGCGCGCGGCGGTGGTGCAGACCACGATCGAGGCCGCCAAGGGACGGGTGCCGGTCGTCGCCGGCGTCGCCTCGACCTCGACATCGGATGCGGTGGCGCAGGCGAAAGCCTGTCAGCAGCTCGGCGCCGACGGCATTCTTGCCATTCTGGAGGCGTATTTCCCGCTTTCCGATGCGCAGATCGAATCCTATTTTCGCGCCATTGCGGACGCGGTCGAACTTCCCGTGGTGATCTACACCAATCCGCAATTTCAGCGTTCGGACGTGACGCTCGACGTCATCGCGCGGCTCGCCGCGCATCCGCGCATCGGTTACATCAAGGACGCCTCGACCAATACCGGGCGGCTGCTGTCGATCATGAACCGCTGCGGCGACGGCATCAAGGTGTTCTCGGCGTCGGCCCATATCCCGGCCGCGGTGATGCTGATCGGCGGGGTGGGCTGGATGGCGGGACCAGCCTGCCTGATCCCGCGCCAGAGCGTCGAACTGTACAACCTCTGCAAAGCTGCGCGCTGGGACGAGGCGCTGGCCCTGCAGCGGCGGCTGTGGCGCCTGAACGAAGCGTTCGCGCGTTACAATCTGGCGGCCTGCATCAAGGCCGGACTTGCGATTCAGGGCTATCCAGTCGGCGATCCCGTCGCACCCCAGGCGGTGTTGACAGCGGATGAGCGCAAAGCGGTCGAAGCGGTGTTACGGGATATCGGGTAGTCGAATTGCTACAGCGTCAATAGCGCCGCCTCGTCATTCCGGGGCGCGAGCGAAGCGAGCGAGCCCGGAATGACGGAGGGGGACGAGTTGTTTCTAGCAAAAAAAGCATTAGAACCAGCCCACTCGAACAAAATCCCCTGAAGGACAAATCGATGAATATTCTTCCCGGCAATATGCGTTTCGGTGCGGGCCAGCCGGTCAAGCGTCTTGAAGACCAGCGACTGCTCACCGGGAAGGGGCAATTCATCGACGACAAGCCGGACGACGGCGCGCTGTGGCTGCATGTGCTGCGCTCGCCGCATGCCCATGCCAGGATTGTGTCGGTCGACACCAAGGCGGCGGCCGGCATGCCTGATGTCGAAGCGGTCTACACCGGCGCGGATCTGATCGCCGACGACATCGGCACCCTGCCGACGCTGCTGGTGTTCCCACGTCCCGACGGCTCGCCGATGACGGCGCCGCCGCGCCGGCTGCTGGCGCATGAACTTGTCCGCTTTGCCGGTGAGCCGGTCGCCGCCGTTGTGGCGACGTCGCGGGTGGCGGCACAGACCGCGGCCGAGACGATCTCGGTCGAATATGACGTGCTGCCATCGGTGGTCGATCCTGTCCTGGCAACCAAGCCGGGCGCGCCCGTGGTGTGGGCGGGGGCACCCGACAATGTCGCGGCCGTCATGAGCTATGGCGATGCCGCCGCGGTCGAGGCGGCGTTCGCCAAGGCCGCCCATATTGTCTCGCTCGATCTCGTCAGCCAGCGGTTGGTCCCCTCGGCGATGGAGCCGCGCAGTACCATTGCCGAGGTCGACAAGAAATCCGGGCGGCTGATCCTGCACACGCAGTCGCAGACGCCGGGCTCGACCCGTGACCTGCTTGCCGAGGCCGTGCTGAAGCGGCCGAAGGAAAGCGTCCGTGTGCTGGTCGGCGATATCGGCGGCGGCTTCGGCCAGAAGACCAGCCTCTATCCGGAAGACGGCATCGTGGCCTATGCCGCCGTCAAGCTGGGGCGCAAGGTGCGCTGGCGCGGCGATCGCACTGACGAGTTCGTCGGCGGCACCCATGGCCGCGACCTGACTTCGACCGGCGAATTCGCGCTCGATGTCAAAGGCCGCGTGCAGGCCTATCGGGTGCGATCGGTCGGCGGCACCGGCGCCTATCTGAGCGGCACTGGCGCCATCATTCCGCTGGTGCTCGGTCCGTTCGTGCAGTCCGGCGTCTACGACCTTCCGCTGGTTCATTACGAAATCAAGGCGGTGATGACCAACACCGCCCCGGTCGGCGCCTATCGCGGCGCGGGCCGGCCGGAAGGCGTCTTCATCGTCGAGCGGCTGATGGATGCCGCCGCCCGCCAGATCGGAATGGATCCGCGCGCCATCCGCAAGGTGAACTACATCAAGCCCGCGCAGCTGCCTTACACCAACGCGGTCGGTCAGGTTTACGACAGCGGCGCGTTCGCGCACATGCTGGAGCGCGCCTCCAAACTGGCGGACTGGGACGGCTTTGCCGCACGCAAGAAGGCGGCCAGAAAAAAAGGCCTGCTCTACGGCCGGGGCCTGACCAGCTACATCGAATGGACCGGCGGGCGGGCGCATACCGAAAAGGTCAGCCTGCATGCCACTGCGGAAGGGCGCATCATCCTGCATTCGGGCACCCAGGCGATGGGGCAGGGGCTGCAAACCACCTATTCGCAGATGGTGGCGGCGTCACTCGGTATTCCCTTGGATAAAATCGATGTGGTGCAGGGCGACACCGATCTCGCCACCGGATTCGGCAGTGTCGGCTCGCGCTCGCTGTTCGTCGGCGGCACGGCAGTCGCGGTCTCCACCAACGACCTGATCGCAAAAGCGCGCGAGAAGGCGTCGAACCTGCTCGAAACCGCGGTCGAGGATATTGAATATCGCGACGGCTGGCTGACGGTAGTCGGCACCGACAAGCGGATCGGCCTGTTCGATATTGCGAGGAAAGAGACCGGCGCGCGGCTGAGCGTGGACAGCCAGGGCGAAGTTGACGGGCCGAGCTGGCCGAACGGCACCCATATCTGCGAGGTCGAGCTCGATCCGGAGACCGGCGTCAGCAAGGTGGTGCGCTACACCACGGTCGACGACGTCGGCGTCGCCGTCAATCCGATGCTGGTGACGGGACAGGTTCACGGCGGCGTCGCCCAAGGCATCGGTCAGGCGCTGTATGAGGGCGTGTCCTACGACGCCGAAGGGCAATTGCTGACCGCGAGCTATCAGGATTACTGCGTGCCGCGCGCCGACGATATTCCGCCGATCGAGGTCACGCTCGATGATTCCGCGCCCTGCTGCACCAATCCGCTGGGCGCCAAGGGCTGCGGCGAATCCGGCGCGATCGGCGGTCCGCCCTGCATCGCCAACGGCGTGATGGACGCCTTAAGCGAACTCGGCATCAAGACGCTCAACACGCCGCTGTCGCCGTTGAAGGTCTGGCAGGCGATCCGGGAGGCGAAAGCGGCGCGGGGGTAATGAGGCGCTCCTTTAGCCTCGTCATTCCGGGGTGCGCCTCTTGGCGCAGGCCCGGAATCCATAATCCCTGTCGTGGTTATGGATTCCGGGCTCACTCGCTTCGCTCGCGCCCCGGAATGACGGCTTAGAAAATTTACAGCCCCAGCACCATCTTGGCGACGATGTCGCGCTGGATCTCCGACGAGCCGCCGAAGATCGTATAGGCGCGGCCGTTGAGATATTCCGGCACCACCGGCAGCATCTTTTCCGGTATCCCCGGCGCCTCGTTGAGCTTGTAGAACGGCCGCATCGGCTCGACATACAGGCCGTCATTGCCGATCACCTCGACGCCGAGCCGGGTCACGGCCTGACGGATTTCGCTGACGCGTAACTTCAAAAGCGATGACACCGCGCCGGGATTCTGTCCGGTCTGCAGCGCCGACAACACTCTCAGCTCGGTCATCTCCAGGGTATCGATGTCGACCTCGATCTCGGACATCCGCAAGGAGATATCGGGATCGTCGATGGCGCGGCCGGTGGCATCGGATTCGGCGAGACCAGAAATGGTCTTGAGCGCCTCGCGCAGCTTGGCCGACGCGATGCCGGAGCCGCGCTCGAACTCGAGCAGATATTTGCCGTAGGTCCAGCCCTTGCCTTCCTCGCCCACGCGGTTGGCGACGGGCACGCGCACGTCGTCGAAGAACACTTGATTGACTTCGTGGTCGCCGCCGATGGTCAGGATCGGCCTTGTCGTGATGCCCGGGCTCTTCATGTCGATCAGGATGAAGCTGATGCCGTCCTGTTGGCGCGCGGTGTCGTTGGTGCGCACCAGCGCGAACATGCGGTTGGCGTGATGGGCATGCGTGGTCCAGATCTTGGTGCCGTTGATGATGTAGTCGTCGCCGTCGCGGACCGCGCGGGTCTTCAGCGAGGCGAGGTCGGAACCCGAACCGGGTTCGGAATAGCCCTGGCACCAATAATCGTCGCCGGAAAGAATCCGCGGCAGATAAAAATTCTTCTGCTCCGGCGAGCCAAAGCCGATGATCACGGGCCCGACCATCTTGACGCCCATGACGTTGACGCTCGGCACGCCGGCGCGGGCGCATTCGGCCTCGAAAATCCAGCGCTGCGCCGAGGTCCAGTCGGGTCCGCCATGTTCCACCGGCCATCCCGGCGCACCCCAGCCTTTTTGATGCAGCGATTTCTGCCAGGCGATGCCGATGTCCGGGTCGGAGAACACCGAAGGCGTCAACGACTGCGCGTGCTTCATCTCCGCCGGCAGGTTTGCCGCGATGAAGTCGCGGACTTCCTTTTCGAAGGCGCGCTCTTCGGCACTGAAGGTAAGGTCCATGTTGCGCTCCGCTCAGGTTTGAACCGGCCGCCCGCCAAGTGCGGCGTGGCGGCGATAGTGATGGGCGCTGCCGCCGAACAGGGTATCGAAGGCGAGCAGCCGCTTGAAGTAGGAGCCGATGTCGAGCTCTTCGGTGACGCCCATGGCGCCGTGAAGCTGGACCGATTGCTCGGCGACGAAACGCGCGCATTTGCCGATCTTGGCCTTGGCGCCGGAAGCCGCGCGCCCGCGCTCGACGGGTTCGGCGTTGGCCATCAGCGCGGCGCGCAGCGCCATCGACCGCGCCTCGTCGCATTGCATCGCCATGTCGGCGAGCCGGTGGCGAATGACCTGGTTGGCGGCCAGCGGCCGGCCGAATTGCTGACGGATTTTCGTATAGTCGAGCGTCATGTCGAGCATGATCTGCATGATGCCGACGGCCTCGGCGCCGAGCGCCGCGAGCGCGCGGTCGACCACGCATTCGATTTTCGGCAACGCGTCGCTGCCGTCGCCGAGCAGCGCGTCGGCGGCCAGCTGAACGCCGGCAAGATCGAGGTTGCAGGCGCGGCCGCCGCCGAGCCGCGGATAATCCCGCAAGCCGAGACCTTCGGTGCCTGACGGCACCAGAAACAGGCACAGCCTGCCCGGCGCGCCATCGTCATCGGCAAGGCGGGCCGAGATGATGATGTCATCAGCGGCGTTGCCGTCGAGCACCGCGGTCTTGTGGCCGTCGAGGCGCCAGCCGTCCGCCGTTCGCCTGGCCGTGGTGTCGACCTTGGCGAGATCGAAGCGCGCCGCGCGCTCCGAATGCGCGAACGCCAGATGCAACGAGCCGTCGCCGACCTTGGGAAGAATGGCCTGCTTCTGCGCATCGCGGCCGCATTCCGAGATCAGCCCGGCGCCGATCACCACGGTCGACAGATACGGCTCGCTGACCAGCCCGCGCCCGAATGCTTCCATCAGGATGCCGGTCTCGATCGCGCCGGCGCCAAGGCCGCCATAGGCTTCATCGATCGGCAGCGCCAGCCAGCCGAGATCGGCGAATTTCTTCCAGATCCCGGGACTGAAGCCGAGCGGATCGGCCGCGACGCGGCGGCGGTGATCGGCATCGTAGGTCTCGGCAATGAAGCGGTCGACGCTTTCGCGCAGCAGGCGCTGCTCGTCGCTTAAGGTGAGGTCCATTTGAATTACTTCACGACGGCGGTTTTTTTGACGGAGGGATGAAGACCGGCGGGATCGACGATCATTCCGAATTCCTGCAGGTTATGCGCGTGGCACAGCTGATGCAGCCCGAACGCCTGATCGATCGCGGCAGGCTGGCCCATGATATCGACCGACCGGTTGACGGCCTCCTTGGTCATCTTCAGCGCGAAGGACGGCTTTGCGGCGATCTTTTGCGCCAGCGCCATCACGAAGGACGAGAGCTCGCGCTCGCGGCACGACATGATTGACCATGCCGAGCCGATGCGCCTCTTCGGCGCTCCAGACATCGGCGGTGAACAGGAATTCCTTGGCCTTGCGCGGGCCGAGCTCCCAGGGATGAACGAACCATTCGACGCCGCAAACACCCATGGTGACCACGGGATCGCAGAATTCGGCATCGCTGCTGGCGACGATCAGATCGCAGGCCCAGGCCAGCATCAATCCGCCGGCGATGCATTTGCCATGGATTTCAGCGATGGTCGGCTTGGCGAGATTGCGCCAGCGCCGGGTGATCTGCAGATAGATCTCCTGCTCGCGCGCAAAGCGGCCATGGGCGTTGGGCTCCGCGAAGCCGCCCCAGTTTCCGATCGGCGGAAAATCGACACCGGCCGCATTCTTGGCGGTGGGCCGCAGATCGTGTCCGGCCGAGAAATGCGGGCCGCTGCCGGCCAGGATGATGACCTTGACCGCGTCGTCCTGCACTGCAAGATCGAACGCGGCGTTGAGGTCGTAGGTCATCTGCAGGTTCTGCGCGTTGCGCGCCTCGGGCCGGTTCATCACGATCCGCGCGATGCGCGGCTCCGGCCGTTCCACGATGATGGTTTCAAATGCGCTCATTGGTCCTCGCATGATCGGGGTGGTCATGTTGACTATTTCAGCGAAAGATAGGCAAGACCCATCCGTGGCAAAATAACCGCCGAAGCGGCCTTTCAACGGCTTACCTGGCCGGATCGTTCTGATACCTTGCGGATACTTTGCAGATACTTGGCGAAAAATCGTAACGGGAGATTTTGATGCGCAGATTATGGATCGTGCTGGCGGCGCTGGCGACGCTGAGCCTCACCAATTGCGGTTACAACACGATCCAGACCAATGACGAACAGGTCAAGTCGAGCTGGTCCGAGGTCGTAAACCAGTACCAGCGCCGTGCCGATCTGGTGCCCAACCTCGTCAATTCGGTGAAGGGGTTTGCGCAGCAGGAAAAGGACGTGTTGCTCGGTGTCACCAACGCGCGCGCCAAGGTCGGCAGCATCCAGGCGACGCCGGAACTCGTCAACGATCCCGGTGCATTCGCGAAATTCCAGGCCGCGCAAGGCGAACTCACCAGCGCGCTGTCCAAGCTGCTGGTGGTGACCGAGAACTACCCGCAGCTCAAATCCGACGCGCTGTTTCGCGACCTGATGGCGCAACTGGAGGGCACTGAAAATCGCATCGCGGTGGCGCGCAACCGCTATATCAAGACGGTGCAGGACTACAATGTGACCATCCGCTCGTTCCCGACCAACCTGACGGCGATGGCGTTCGGGTACAAACCGAAGGCGAACTTCTCGGTCGAGAACGAAAAGGAAATCTCCACCGCACCGAAGGTGGATTTCAACCCGCCGCCGGCCGCCCCCGCGAAGTAGTTCGACGACCGGGTTCACATCAAAGGTGCCGTTAATGCTGGCCAACGTCGGAACCGCTGCACGGGTTGGGCCACGATGAACGCTGCAAGGGCCTCCGTTCTCGCGCTGCTATTGTGCTGGGCCTTTGCCGCCTGGGCAGATGTCGCGGTGCCGCCGCTTACCGGGCGGGTGGTCGACCAGACCGGCACGCTCAGCGCCGCTGATATTGCCGGGCTGACGCAAACCCTCAGGGGTCTCGAGCTCAGAAAGGGCAGCCAGATCGCGGTGCTGATCGTGCCGACCACCGCGCCCGAGACCATCGAGCAATATTCGATCCGGGTCGCGGAGGCCTGGAAGATCGGACGCAGGAAGATCGACGACGGCGCGCTGCTCGTCGTCGCCAAGAACGACCGCAAGCTGCGCATCGAGGTCGGCTACGGCCTCGAGGGCGTACTGACCGACGTTACGTCCAGACGCATCATCGACGAGATCATTACTCCGAAATTCAGAAACGGCGATTTTGCCGGCGGAATTTCCGCCGGCGTGGACCGGATCATCGGGGTGATCGACGGCGAGCCATTGCCGGCGCCGGCCCCGCGGCCACAGCGGCAGAGCGAGGGTCCCAGTTCGGCCCTCACCCAGTTCCTCAATCCGTTCAATCCGTTTACCATCATCATCGTGCTCGTCCTCGGCGGCGTGTTTCGCAGCGTGCTCGGGCGGCTGTTCGGGTCGATTGCGACCGGCGGCCTGGTCGGGGTGGTGGCGTGGTTCATCTTCGGATCGCTGATCCTCTCGGGGATCGCCGGCATCATCGCGTCGGTCTTCACGATGTTCAGCGACAGCATCACCGCGCCAACTCCGCGCGGAAGAGGCGGGTGGTCCGGCGGCTCCAGTGGGTCGTCGTGGGGCGGCTCCTCCGGGGGCGGCAGTTCGAGCGACAGCGGCGGGTTCAGCGGCGGCGGCGGCAGTTTCGGCGGCGGCGGCGCGTCGGGAAGCTGGTAGGAGGCTGGCAGGTATGGGCATCAGGCGCATCGGCAAGCACCTTCTCGAGCATCGCTGGCGGGTGCGGCGGATCTTCACGCCCGCCGTGCTGGCTGCGATCGAGCGGGCGATCAAGGTGGGCGAGGCCACGCATTCCGGGCAGGTCCGTTTCGTGGTGGAGGGCGCACTGGACGGCGCGCCGCTGTTCCGCGATCAATCCGCGCGTCACCGTGCGCTCGATATTTTTTCGCAACTGCGCATTTGGGACACCGCCCATAACAACGGCGTGCTGATCTATCTGTTGTTTGCCGACCACAATGTCGAGATCGTCGCCGATCGCGGCATCGACGCGAAGGTCGGCTCCGCCGGCTGGAAAAAAATCTGTGCCGACATGGAAGCCGAATTCAAACGCTCGAATTTCGAGGGCGGCGTGACCGGGGGGATCGCGGCGGTCTCGCGCGAGCTGGCGAGGTATTTTCCCGCACAGGGCGCAGGGCCGAATGAACTGCCGGATGCGCCGGTGGTGATTTGAAGTAAACGTCGCCGTCATCCTGAGGTGCGAGCCTCTTCGGCGAGCCTCGAAGGATGTTGAATGGCTCGTGGCCCATCCTTCGAGACGCGCGCAAGAGCGCGCTCCTCAGGATGACGGGGGAAGGCGGCTCCTCCTAAGCCTGCACCGACGGCCGCTGACCGACGCGGGCAAACCATGCTGCGATGGTGGTGTTGGCCGGGTCGAGCGGCTGGCCGATCTGACTGCCG
This sequence comes from uncultured Pseudomonadota bacterium, assembly GCA_963729395.1. Lineage (GTDB taxonomy): Bacteria > Pseudomonadota > Alphaproteobacteria > Rhizobiales > Xanthobacteraceae > Bradyrhizobium. Next base: position 40,197 of record CAVSOS010000063.1, read on the forward strand.
AAGTCGATCCAGCAGTACAACAGCATATCCGCCAGCGTGAAGCGCGATCCGCACAGGAATTCCTTGTCCGCCATCTGCCCGTCAAGCCATTGCAGGCGATTCGCCGCGATCATTTTAAGGCCCGGAGAAGCTTCCGGTGCGCAGGGGATCCGCTTCTGGAAAAATTTCAGGGCTTCGCCGAAGCGGTAGCCATTGGCCAGGGGCTCGCAGATGTTGAGGTCGATGCGGCGGGTCCACATCCGGCACTCGGCGCGCTCTTCCGGCGTCGATCCGATCATCGGCGGATTTGGATTCTTCTCCTCGAGATATTCGCAGATCGCGGTGATCTCCGACAAATAGCTGCCGTCATCGAGTTCAAGTGTCGGCATCTGGCCATGCGGATTGCGCTTCAGATGCTCGGCCTGCCGATTTTCGCCGGCGCGCAGGTCGACGGTCTGCTTGGGGATCGAGATGTCCTTTTCCGCCATGAACATGCGGACAAGGCGCGGATTCGGTCCGATCGAAGTCGTAGAGTTTCATCGCTGGCTCTCCCTTATCTTTTATATCGGCGTTTGTTGCTGGAGCTTTGAACAGGCCCCGAGCCGATTTGTCAAACGGGCGATAGCCGCTCAGGCGTCGTCGAGCTTGTTGAGGTCGCGCACCGACTGCATGATCGGCTCAAAGTTCGACCGCGCATCGAGCGCGTCGAACAGTTGGGCTGTGTCCGACAACAGCGCGTGTGATCGCGCGATCGCGATTCGGACGTCTTCCTGCGGCGTGTCGGACAAGCCGGCCATGTCCCGACAACAATATCCTGGAATTGAGGCCCTTCAGCCGTTCCAGCGACTGGATGTAATCGCTGATGCTGCCGGATCCGAACACGCCGCCCATCACGCCGCCGGGCATCAGCGTGTCGGCGGCGAACAGCAGTCCCTTGTCGTGATCGAACAGGCTGATGCACGCCGAGGTGTGGCCGGGCGTGTACATCACGCTGAGGCGGAAATTGCCGAGGTCGATCAGATTGCCCTCTTCCAGCCAGATATCGACGTTGATCGGCACGTTCGGCTCGTTGAACATCTTGCGCAGCATCGAGAAGTCGTCGCGCAGCATGATCTTGTTGGCGGCGAGGCGATGGGCGGCCGTGATGGTGCGGCCGCCGAAATAATGGGCGGCGCCGATATGATCGAGATGTTCGTGGCTGAGGATCACCATGTCGATCTTGTCGAGCGGGCAGCCGAGATGTTCGAGGCATTGCAGCAGATGCGGGAAGTTGGAGGACAACCCGACGTCGATCATGATGGTTCGGGATTTCCCGCGCACCAGATAGGCGTTGGCGGCGCGGTTCTTGAAGCGGATCTGGTAGACGTCCTCGGCCGCCTGGATCAGCGAGCAGACGTCGTTGTTTCAGGAGAATCGGAAACGGGCTCGGTTTGCGGTCGCTCATGGGTTGGCCGCCTTGAAGGTGACGGCATTGGACGCCCGCAGCCGCTTGCTCAAGCGCATCCATGATCATCAGCGCGAACGCCGGCTGCTGGCTGACCAGATAGACGAAGCGGGCGTGATTGATCCGCATCACACGGGTGTTCGGCGCCGCCGCGATCGCGGTTGCCGAGCGGGACGAGCCGTCGATGACCGCCATCTCTCCGAAGAATTCGCCCTTGCCGAGGGTTACGATGACGGTCTTGCCGGCGCCGCCGATCTTGGCGATCTCGACCTTGCCATCGAGCACCACGAACAGCTCGCGTCCGCTCGAGCCTTCCTCGAAAATGACGTCGCCGACATCAAAGTCGTTGATGCATTTTTCGATGGCCATTGGAGCCCCCCGCCTTCTGGCTGGACCGCGCCCCATGTTAGTCGGGAAATCCGGCCACGCAAACGACAGATCGGGGCCGTCAAAACCATACCGCAGAGCAGCATGCGTCAGTTCAGGACGGCCGCCGAGTCGCTTGCGGATCAGAACCGGGCCGGATGACTTCCTAAAATTTTCGTAAGCCCGCGGCCGGTAACGATTTTGCAAGCAATGAAAGTTACCAAATAGTCAATCTTTACTGGAGAATTGAACGTGAACGAGCAAAAGGCCGAGCCAACCAGCGGTGAACCCGGTTTCGTCGGACCGGCCACTTCCAATTCATCCGATGCACAGGGCGAGCCCGCCGCCGCCTCGATCCAGGGGTCGGTGGAAGGATCGATGGATGGATCGATCAGTGTCGGTTCTCCGAAGCTGGTGCCCGAGCAGGGCTTCTCCGAGGAAATGCCTGAGGCGGACCCGCTGAAGGTTCTTTTGGAAAAGGCTGACGCCGACAAGCCCAATGCTCCCAAGGCCGATGCCTCAAAGGCCGAAATTCCCAAGGTAGACGCGCCGCGCCCTCCTGGCAGGGTCATGATCATGTCAGCCGGCGAGCGCTCCTGGAGCGGCAACCACGCCGGTCCGGCGCCGGAATCTGAGCCGAACTCCGGAATGTTCGGCAAGCGCCGCCTCGGCGCACTTGCGGCGGTGGCGGCGGTGGCCGGTGCGCTCGGCGGCGCCATGGCGACCGTCAGCCTCGGGCATTTCGGCGGCAATGACACCGCGGGTGTCGCCAACCACGCGCTCGAAGCGTCGGTTGCGCGACTCGACGCCGATATCCAGGCTCTAAAGGTCGGCGCCGATCATGCCTCCAGGCTCGGCATGGCCCAGTTCAACAAGACCAGCGAGCGTCTCGACAAGGTCGAGAAGGCGCAACTTGAACCCGCCGCCAAACTCGCCAAGCTCAGCGAGGCCGTGGAAAAGCTCCACGCCGCGCCACCGGTTGCTGCTGCAGCAGCCGCCGCGGCGAAGGAAACCACCGGCTCGATTTCGCCTCCGGCGGCAGCGCTAGCGACTGCGCCCAAGGTCGAAGTCGCCCGGCTGCCGACGGTGGAAGGCTGGTCGTTGCGCGACGTCGCCAATGGCGGCGCCTTGATCGAAGGGCGGCAGGGAATCTTCGAAGTCTATGCCGGCGACCCGGTGCCGGGCCTCGGCCGGATCGATGCGATCAGACGCCAGGACGGCCACTGGGTGGTTGTGACCAGCAGGGGCTTGATCGTCGCGCGCTGACGACCGACCGCTTCACCGCAGCGTGAAGCGGCGGCTCCGTCGCCTTCTGCTTGCTGCGAGACAGCGCGTGCGCTTTTCGGCTATTTTCCCGAATGGAAGCCGCCGCCCCGAATGCGTCTTGAACGGGCGCTATGCGGCGGCGGCGTTTGTCGGGACACGGCCGGGTGCGATTCCTTGCTATCATCCTTGCTTTGCTTGGCAGCGTGCTGCCGGCGCGCCACGCGCAAAGCGCGGCGTTGCTGGAGCGCGGTACTGCGATCACCGACCCGCTTGGCCTGCGCGAACTCGATCGCGGAAGATTTGGCTTGGGCCGCGTCCTGATGCCGATGCGATCGGCCGACGCGCCGATCACCAACAGCCAGTTGTTCGCACTGCCGTCGATGATTTCCCATCCGCAAGGCGCTCGACGACGAGTTCGAGCGATACATTGCGAGATACAATGCCAGTCAGGCCGGCGAAACCATCGGCGTCGGAAGCGCCTACGATGTTCAGCTGTTCGATCGCGCGCTGCTTTATTCCCCTGATTCACGCTTCGTGCTGGCCGGCATCATCAACCGGATGGACCGCGCCTACCCCTCCGAAGCCAACTGCGGCGAGATCAGGCTGATCTATCGTCTGACGCGGACGGAGGGGCCCGGGACCGGTGATGCTGCGACCTTGCCGCGGCTGCCGATGACGCTCAACGTCGTGCTGAAGGCCAAAGGCGATCACGCGGTCGACCGCAACGGTGCTGCGATCACCTGCGCGGAGATCGCGCGCCGCTGGCTGGCGACAGCCGATTCTCCGCTGACCGGCGCCAGGCTTGCGGAAGAATTGCTGTCGAGCGACGGCCCGCTGGATTTGATCGAGCCCGAGAATATCGACCTCATTGAGACCAATCTTCAGATCGCGCATGTGCCGAAATCGGCAACCCGCGATTTCCGTACCGACTATCTCTTGAAGGTGTTTCACTACAACGCGCAGAAGCAGGTGTTCGAGCAGGTGCCGCTCGAGAACCAGATCGATCGCGAGCGGATTTTAGCGATGATCATCTCAAGCGCGACTTTCGGGCGTGGCTGCTCGATGTCGGGCACATCGGCGAACTGGATCGCGGCACGATTTTGATACCTGAGAAATTTCTGGCCACCGCTGCGATTGCCGCAACCCCGGCCGGATTTGCGGCCTCAAACCTGCAGCCTGCGTTCGGCCTGGTGCAGGGCGACGATGCAACCGCGGATCCCGTATTCAAGGAGAATGATGTCGTCTCGGCATTGAAGAAGGCGGCAGAGAGCGGCGTCGGCTTGGAAAACATCCGGTCGGTAGCCGGCTTTGAGCGCCGGCTCAACGACGTGACCTGCTCAGGTTGCCATCAGACCCGCGGCATCGGCGGCTTTCATTTTCCGGGCGTCGATTGGATGGCGGCCAATCCCTCCAATTCGACGGTTGTCCCGGCGTCGCCGCATTTCTTTGGCGACCAGATCAGACGCCGCGATATTTTGATGTCATTGCGCGACGGCCGGCGTCCGGATTACTCCCGCGGATTTTCCAGCCGCCCGCAATTGCGCGGCAGCACCGAACTCGCAGGAACCGAATATGACGACGGCTGGGGGGCGCATTGCTATCAGCAAAGGCCCGATGCCGTCGACAATGACCGCAGTTTTCGCTCATGGAACTGCGCCGAGGGGCTGGCGTGCCAGGTCGTCGGCAATGCCTCGCGAATGGGGATGTGCTTCGTAAAGAGCCGCTAGTCATGATCCGATCGCTTTTGTCCGTATTACGGACAACGCAACCGCAATGAAACCAGCTGGCGTATAAGCCAAGTAAAGACGGCGGCTAGAACGAGGTCGTAATACTGGTGAGCCATTGCGGCGATGCATCCACGAGAAATGCTTCCAGCTGCCTGTCCGCCCCTGATATGATGAGCACGCCAATGATCACGAACAAAAGACCGAGCGCGGATTTCAGGCCGCTGCCGGCCGACAACAAGGTGCCGCGCCAGCGCACCATCGTCTCCCTCGAAAGCCATCCCAGACCCAGGAGCGGAAGTGCCGCTCCAATACCGAACGCGAGCATCGTTAGCGCAACCTGACCGAGGTCTTTTCCTTGTGCAGCGAGTAGCGATGCGGCTCCGAGCGTGGGTCCCACGCAGGGACTCCATACCGCACCCAGGAGCACGCCGATCGAAAACTGTCCCGCGAGGCCGTTGGTTCTGCTTGTTGCGAGCTTGCCGTCGGCCCAGTTTCCAATGGGACCGGCGGTGGCGGCAAGGCGGGCTTGAAGGGATGGAAACAGCAGTACGACTCCCACCATGACGATCAGCGCCGCCGCAACATAGCGTAACCGGTCCGCATCAAGCCCGATCGAGTGGCCGGCCGTGGCCAGGAACAATCCGATCGCGACAAACGACAGGGATAGCCCGGCAGCAAGTGCCAGCGGTCCCCGCCGATGAGTGGATGCCGCGGTGCCTAACACGATCGGCAGAATTGGCAGGACACACGGCGACAGTATCGAAAGGATCCCGGCGAAAAAGGCCAGGATTGGACTGCTGATCGTCATGGTTGACGTCCCTTGGAAATATCTATGCTCGCGCCCTTACGTGTTGTGCAGAAACGAAATGAGCGCGTCCGCCTCGGGCGAGGTCCAGTCCGCAGCGCCAGGCATGTAACCGACAATCCGACCTGAACGCGCAATCATGTAGGTGATCGGCATTCCGTAAAGCGCAAAGGGTGCGCCGCTCCTGTCGGGATCTGGATGGGCGACATAGCCGTTCGGATCCAGGTAGATGGGAAGACTCCGAATTGCCAGAGACTGAATGAACCGCCCGACCTGGTCCCGGCTTCCTCGATCTTCCGAAACAGCTATGACTCTGGCCCCGCCGTGGCCGGCTCGCTCGCTCAGCTTGTCGAGAAGGGGGAGTTCGGATTTGCACGCGGCGCACCACGCTGCCCAAAAATTGAGGAGCAATGGCCGGCCGACAAATGCGGCCAGGTCGACCGAACCTCCGGCGAGACTAAAGATCCTGATCGAGGGCAGCATGTTCTGCGGCGAGATCACCGTGAACTGATGCCTCCCCGACGAGAATGAGGGAGGAAGAGGCGCAGCGACGGCCCCGGTGAACCGGGTGGCCGCGGCGGCAAGGCCTCCGATCATTGCATTCCGTCGCGAAAACAATCTGGAGCCAGCCGCCCGGTCAGCATCCTCGTTCACGGCAGCCTACCTTCCGAGAGAAATATCGGGGATCAGATCGATTTTTCAGCGAGGGCGTAGATCGAATCCCGCCTGGTGTCGCCGACCGAGCGGCCTTCTTCCTTCTCGCCCTTGAAGACAATCAGGGTCGATTGCATGCGGGCGCCAAAGCGGTTGACCAGGTCCTTCTGGCTGTCGAAGTCAATCACGAAATAGGCAAGGTTCTTGAATTTCGGATCGGCCCTGAGTTCGCTCAGGATAGGCGCCTGCGCTTTGCAGGTTGGGCACCAGGAAGCATGGATCGCGATCAGGATCGGCCAGCCGGCTTTCTGCGCATCGGCAAATGCCTTGGCGTCGAACGTCGGGACGATCTCCGCCAGCGCTGGCGACATGGTAAACGCCCCGGCAACTAGCGAGGCAATCAGGATCGATCGACGGGTCAGCATGGTGTTCTCCTTATTGATCTCGGTCAGTTTCGTCTCAGAGGGCGCAAATGTTACGCCCAGGAGGGGACTTCATTGGCACCATCCGATTCGACCGTAAATCGGGAAAGGTTAGCGCCTATCAGAAAGATTTTTCCTATCGCCGCCATGGGCGCGGGTGTATCCCAGACTTGGGGTTGGGACCAAGGCCGCAGTATGCCGAATTGCACCAAGGAATGTCCCCCGTACCCGGGTACTCCAAGCGTCACTCTCGTCAGCACTGACAGAGAGCGGAACTCGCGCGGTCCACCGGACTGGTCGAAGCTCATGGCCTGCGCCCAGGACGGTGACCGGGATGCCTATCGGACCTTGCTGACGGAAATCGAACCGTACATCCGATCGATTGCGATCAGGTATCTGAGCCGGTTCGCCGACATGGAGGATGCGGTTCAGGATGTCCTGATGACCGTCCATTCCATACGGCAAACCTACGACCCGAAACGCCCGTTCGGGCCGTGGCTGGTCGCCATCGCCCATCGCCGGATCATCGATCAGCTTCGCCGCACGACGCGGCACTGGAGCCGCGAAGTCGAATTGTCGTCCGAGCATGAAACCTTTGCCGCAGCACCGGCGAACATCTTCCGTGAGAAGTCGGTCGAGCTGGCGCTGGTGGGCGCCATCGACAAGTTGCCGCCCGATCAACGCGACGCGATCAGAATGTTGAAGCTCAAGGAAATGTCGCTCAAGGAGGCCTCCGTGGCCAGCGGCCGGTCAGTCACGGCATTGAAGGTCGCAACCCACCGCGCAATAAAGAACCTGCGCAAACTGCTGAAAGGCGAACCGTCGTGAGGAGAACATCCGACCTCATCGATGCGCTTGTGGAATTGGCAACCCCGGTTCGACGCCTGCGTCCTCCGTTCGTGCGCACCTCTATCTGGGTGGCGCTCGCCGCCGGCGTGCTCGCTCTGCTCAGCGTCGCCCATGGTGTGCGGCCGGACCTTGCTGCACGACTGCACCAACCCGCGTTTGTTGTTGGCACGCTTGGCGCGCTCGCGACCGCCGTCCTGGCGGCGCTGGCTTCGTTCAAGCTTGCTGTGCCGGGCAGTTCGCGTCGATGGCTTTTCCTACCGCTGCCGACGCTTGCGGTTTGGGTGTCGACGATCGGTTACGGGTGCCTGACCGACTGGGTCAGCATGAGTGCCGATGGCATGCGCATGGGCGAGGCCGCGCGTTGTTTTGCCACCCTGGTGCTGACCAGCTTGCCGCTATCGATCGCAATGCTGGTCATGCTCCGCCACGCCGCGCCATTTCGGCCGACGGCGGTTAGTGCGGTTGGCGGACTTGCGATTGCCGCGATGACGTCGTTCGCGCTCGCGCTCCTTCATGACCTCGATGCAACGGTCATGATCCTGATCTGGAATCTCGGCATGGCGGCCTTGATTGCGGGAGTTGCCAGCGCCTTCGGACGAACCTCCCTGGAATGGGTTGCCACGTATGTCATGCCGGCCCTTCCGCCGCAGCTTTCCAGCCGACGATAATTATTTCCCAAACCGCGAACCCTTTTGCGGATTTGGCCCCTCTTGATGTTTGAACTTAACCAAAAGAGGGCGATCCAATGATGTACTTCAAGACCAATCTCCCCGGCTGGGAGCGCGCGATCCGCATAGCCATGGGTATCATGGTGGCTGGCCTGGCGTACCTGTATGCACCGAGCCCCCTGATGACCTGGGTCGGTATCGCCATGGGCGTGATGTTTGCCGGAACCGGCTTCATCGGCTTTTGTCCGATGTGCGCTATGGTGGGCCGCAGGTATATCGGGACCGATAAGTGATTGCCGAGCCCAAACTTGTCGAAGCCGCCTGCGGCGGCGACGTAACCGCCGTAGAAAAGCTGCTCGTTGTCTGCCAGCCGGACTTGCGCCGGTTTGCGCGGCGGGCCTGCTCGACCAGTGAGGATGCCGAGGACGCAGTCCAGATCGCTCTGTGGCAGCTCCACCGCAAGATCGGGGCGCTGCGCACGGCGGCCACTTTCGCGTCGTGGTTGTTCCGGATTATCGAGCGCGAATGCTACCGGCTGTTTCATGCGCGCGACAGGCTGCAAGCGCTCGACGAAACGCTTGACGCGGTGCTGCGGCAGGAGCCGCTGCCGCTGGCACTTCGCAAGGACCTGGTGACGGCCATCGCGACGCTCGCGGAACCGTATCGAAAAATTCTGATCATGCGCGACATCGACGAGTTGTCCGCTTCGGAAGCGGCAGAACAACTCGGCATCTCGCCCGAGGCCGTAAAGAGCCGCTTGCACAGGGCGCGTATGATGGTGCGCGAACACCTGCTTGCGGGCGGATACCTGGCGTCGACAACGTAACGGGCAATCCGATGTCCTGCAGCCGATCCTTGTACGTTCACCTGTTGCGCGGGATCGGTGCCCTAGCACTGCTTGTCCTGGGCTTTGTCTATGCGAACGCGGTCCCATGGTTGTTGTCGGTGCTGCTGATTGGCGCGGTCGTGCTGTTGCGCGGCTGTCCGATGTGCTGGTTGATGGGACTCTTCGATGCGATTGCGGCGCGCCGCTCTGGCGTGGGCTAGGTTCCGCAGTCAGCGGCGAAAGCCCGCAGGAGAGCGTCGAATTCGTCCGGGCACTCCCATTGCGGGGCGTGACCCGCCTCAGTGACGACCTGCACGGCGCCGCGCCAGAGGGTGGGAAGTTTCAGCGATCCGAAATACGCGCCGTTGATGAGTTGCTCCCGCACGCCATGCAAGACCGCAAGCGGGACCTTCAATGCGGCGGCAACCTCGACTTCATCGCGCGTCACGGCCGGATCGATGCTCGCACCAATTTGCGCGCGTGCGATCCCGTCAGTTCGCATCGCGTCCTCGAGGAAGAATGCGGGAATGTCGGCAAATCCAGGCGCGAAGAACGCAGCGACGTAGGCCTTGGCCATCTCGGGCGTGATTTCCGGCACGAAACCGACCTGCATGGCAGGATTGGGCAGGAAGGCCTTGTCCATCGCCGGCGGAAATCCGATCGGAGGCGTGCCGAAGATCATGAGGCCGCGCGCCCCGGCAAGGTCGGGTGCCGCCTCAAGCAGAATATGACCCCCAAGGCTCCAGCCGACCAAGATCGAATCCTCAATGCCGCGAGCGGTTAGCAGGGCAATGAGTGAGCGCGCATGGCCGGACAACAGATAGGCGGCGGGATCGCTGGCGTCAGCCGAACGGCCATGTCCCATCAGGTCGATCGCGACGAGACGGTGCGAAGCGCCCAGCGGGCCGTCGAGCTGGCGCGAAAAGGCGCGCGCGGAGCAGGAATTGCCGTGGATGAGAACGATGGGTCGCCCCACACCTTCCGTTTCATAGACGGCGATCTCGCCGAAAGGCCCCGCGAACATCGTCGTCTTCGTCATGCCAATCTCCTTCGCCGGCGCTTTCAGTCAGCTTAATGGCATGGCGGCGTGCGGAATGACAACCCTTGCGCGGTAGGCTAGCCTCCTGCCGCTGGATGCGACCGGGCGAGGTTGACGGACACGGGGAGGGCAGGCGGTGAACGACACGGACAAGGAAAACAAGCTGCGCAACCGCGAGATCGCCCAGAATGAAAGCACGCGACAAACCGTCGGCGACATCCGCGTCAGCGCATGGGCGGTCGCGGCCGCGGTCGTCATCGGGCTTGCCGCGATCGGCTGGGTATTATTGCACAATAAATAAAGTGTGGGCTTCGCCTGGCGACGTCGATTGGGGAAGATCCGTTACGCGTAATGTGTGAGACGCCTGCCGGGCAATAGATCGTACGGGGATCGCCAGCCAGGCAGATTTGCAACGCGGCGGAGCCAGGCGTTTACGGCCGGGTGACTTGCCGCAAGATCGTAACCGGTTTCGTCGTTCGGATAGGACAGATAGGCGATCATTGAAAAGTCGGCCACGGTCGGCCGGTCGCCGACGGCGAATGCGGATTGCTGCAGGTGTCGCTCCAGTATCGCAAGGAAGTCGTCGATGCGCCTGCGGAAGTAGGCCAGCACGTGCGGGTCGGGTGATGGCGTGAACGTCCGATGGTATCGATAGGTCGCCATGTAACCGGTCAGCTTGTGATTGTCCCAGAACAGCCAGCGCAGCACTTCGAATCGCTCGCCGGCGTTCTCGCCGCCAAATCGGCCGTATTGTTCGGCGAGCTTGAGCAGGATCGGCGCGGTCTGGGTGAGACGCACGCCATTCTCCACCAGAACCGGGATTTCTCCCATTGCGTTGACCGTCCGCCGCCACTCCGGTGTTCGCGTGATGCCGCCGCCGAAGTCGGTCCAGACCGGTTCAAAGGTCTGGCCGCAAAGGGTGAGCAACAACGCGAGCTTGTAGCTGTTTCCCGATTCCGGGAAATAATGCAGCCGGTAGGTAGACATCGCCGCTTTCCTTGTCTGCTCTGGACTCGGGTAGAAGTGTGGCTTACGACCCAATCTCGTGCGGGCGCTTTCAAGCGGTCAAACGCAGCATTAATACGTTTGATCCATAAAAAAGAACATATGTTCTGTCCATAAACTAACCCGGCGATGATTGTCAATATGGCTGCCAAAATCGAACGGAAAACGACCGAACGCGAACGCCCCCTTATGGAAGCAACGCTGCGCATCATCGGCCGAACGGGGCTCGACGGCGTGACACACAGGGCCGTTGCGACCGAGGCGGGAATGTCGCTTGGAGCGGTCACGCATCACTTCGCAACGCGCGACGTCCTGGTGGATGCGGCACTCCGGTTCGCTTTAGCGCGCGAGGTCGACCGCCTGCGCGCGCTGGCTTTGAGTTTGCAAAGCAAGGCGCTCGATGTGGAGGCCTGGATTGAGTTCCCTTGTGGCCTGGTACTCCAGGGAACTTCAAAATCAGTCCGAGACACATATTGCCTGCTACGAGGCGTTCCTGGCGGCGGCCAGGAGCGCACGGCATCGGCCCATTGTTGTCGAGTGGTTCGAGACCTGGCGACAAAGCGCGGAACTTGCTCTAAGGGCGGCCGGCTCGTCTGATCCCCCCCGCCATGCCGAGCTGTTCGTCTCCACTTTGATCGGCATTGTACTGCAACAATTGGCGGTGCCGCGCCGCAGTTTCCGAAAGGACGCCAAGGTGTCTCTTCTGGAACTGGTTCGCGGCTTGACCGTCAGGAAGTAATTGGACCGTCGCGCACCGCCTCGGCTAATTTCGATTGATAACAATGCTGGCTGGCCCGTTCACGCCACCGCGCCCGAGGCTCGCAACTGCCGGATCGCCGCCTCGTCATATCCTGCCTCGCGCAACACCTCATCGCTGTGCTCGCCGACATTGGGCGGATGCCGCGGTCGGGTCTTTTTGCTGCCGTCGATCCAGATCGGGCTGTTGACGGTCAGCATGGTGTCGTTCTCGAACGGCAGCAGCACATCGTTTTCGATCATCTGCCTGTCGTTGGGGATGTCGTCGAGGATGCCGATCACGCCGAACACCAGCCCATTGCCGTCAAGTATCTTGCGCCATTCGGCGAGGTCCCTGGTGGCAAAAATCTCATCGAAGATCTTGATCAATTCCAGCGACCGGGCGTGACGGTCGGGCTTGGTGGCGAATCTGGCGTCGGCGATGAGATCCTCCCGTCCGAGGCAGCGCGCCAGCGTCGGCCATTGCCGGTCCTCGTTGAGCAGCGACAGGATGAGCCAGCGCCCGTCGCGGCACTGGTAGTGGTTGGTCACCGCGTTCAGCGCGCGTTCGCGCGGCCGTCGCTCACCGAATTTCGCGCCGCATAATTTGGCCTGGGCAAGAACTCCGTTGGCCCAGACGCCGTTGGCCATCAGGTTCGAGCTCACATGCGAGCCCTTGCCGGTGCGCTCGCGCTTGTACAGCGCGGTGACGATCGCGCCGTATAGCGCCATTGCACAGGGGTGATCGCCCATGCCGGCGACCGAACGCGCCGGGGCGATGCTGGTATCCGCGCGCACCAGGTCCATCAGGCCCGAGCGCGCCCAATAGGCATTGCTGTCGAAGCCGGGCTTGTTGGCCTCGTCGCCTTTTTCGCCGTAGCCGGTGAACGATGCATAGATCAGGCGCTCGTTGAGTGGTGCAAGCTTGGCGTAAGTCAGCCCGAGCCGGGCACGCACCGCGGGCGGAAAATTCGTGATAAAGACGTCGGCCTCGGCGGCGAGCCGATGCAGCACCGCCTGGCCTTCCGGCTTGCTGAGATCGAGCGCCAGGCTTCGCTTGTTGCGGGATTCCAGCAGCCAGGCGAAATTGTGCTGACTTGCGGGATAGCCCGGCAAATTCGGCAGGTTGCGATAGGGATCACCCAACCCGGGCGGTTCGATCTTGATCACTTCGGCGCCGAAATCCGACAGCACGGTTGCGGCCGCGGGCGCTGCGATGAAACTCGCGCAGTCCAGAACCTTGAGGCCTTCGAAGATGCCGTCTTCCATGGTGCTCTCGCTCCGTGATTGTTATTGGTTTTTGCGTACGATGGAATTATCGCTGCGAACGATCAGGATCAATGCCATTTGACCTATGTTGGCGGTACCGCGCAACGGGTGAAAATGCAGTGCACTCTGGCACCGTCGTCATTCCGGGATGAAGGCGATTGGGCTCACTCGATGATGATGCATCAATCCAGATCGGACATCAGCGCAGCGTCGCCGCCGGCGGCCGAGGTGTTGATGGTCACGGTTTGTTCGGTCGCAAAGCGCGTCAAATAATGCGGCCCGCCGGCCTTGGGACCGGTGCCGGATAGTCCATGGCCGCCGAACGGCTGCACGCCGACCACGGCGCCGATCATGTTGCGGTTGACATAGACATTGCCGACGGCAAGCCGGTCGATCACATGCTCGACGGTATCGTCGATACGCGAGTGGATGCCGAGCGTCAGTCCATAGCCCGAGCGTTCGATCGATTGCAGCACATGATCGAGCCGATCGGCCGGATAGCGCACCACATGCAGGACGGGCCCGAATACTTCCTCCGTGAGTTGATCGGCATCCGACAGTTCGAAGATATGCGGCGCCACGTAATTGCCCTCCGGCGCCGTGCCGGCGTAATGCAGGCGGGCATGCCTTTTCATCCGCGCGATATGCGCCTCGAGCCGCTCCTTGGCCTCGGCGTCGATCACCGGTCCGACCTGAACGGCGGGATCACTGACATCGCCGATCCGCAATTCGCGGGCAGCACCTGCGATCATCTCGATCATGCGGTCGGCGACGTCGTCCTGCACGAACAGCAGGCGCAGCGCCGAGCAGCGCTGGCCGGCCGAGCGGAACGCCGAGGTCACGACGTCGTCGGCGACCTGCTCGGGCAGCGCGGTCGCATCGACGATCATCGCATTGATGCCACCGGTTTCCGCGATCAGCGGCACGATCGGGCCGTCCTTGGCGGCGAGCGTGCGATTGATCGAGCGGGCGACCTCCGTCGATCCGGTGAAGACGACGCCGGCCACATCAGGCTGCGCCACCAGCGCCGCGCCGATGCTTCCATCGCCGGGCACCAGATGCAGCGCCGAGGCCGGCACGCCGGCCTCATACAGCAGGCGAACGACCTCTGCTGCAATCCGCGGCGTTTGCTCGGCGGGTTTGGCGACGACCGCATTGCCGGCCATCAACGCCGCCGTGACCTGGCCGAGGAAGATCGCCAGCGGAAAATTCCACGGCGATATCGCGATGAACACGCCGCGGCCGCGCAGCTCGAGCACATTGCTCTCGCCGGTGGGCCCCGGCATGATTTCGCCCGTGCCGAAATGTTCGCGGCCCGAGGCGGCATAATAGCGGCAGAAATCGACCGCCTCGCGGACTTCCGAAAGCGCGTCGTCGAGCGTCTTGCCGCCCTCGCGCTGCAACAGCGCGATGAAATGCGCCGCGCGTTGCTCCAGCAGGTTGGCGGCTTTCTCCAGGATTTCGCCGCGCATTTGCGCGCGCGTTCGGCTCCACGATGTGAACCCCGCGCGCGCGCCCATGACGGCATCGCTTGCGGCCTGCGGATCAACGTCGATGACGTCGCCGGCAACGGGGCCGCTCGCAGCGATGGCCGAGATCAGCTGGTTCAGCGCCGCGCGCTCGCCGAACTCGATGCCGCGCGAATTGAGCCGCTGCGGTTGATAAAGATCGCGCGGCAGGCGGATGTCGGGATGCCGGGTGTTGGCGGCGGCGCCGATGATTTCGGCCGGACGCCGCAGCAGCGTCGCCACCGGGATCGCGGGTTCGGCGGCGAGCGCCACGAATGACGAGTTGGCGCCATTTTCCAGCAGGCGCCGTACCAGATAGGCCAAGAGATCGCGGTGGCTGCCGACCGGCGCATAGGTCCGATGGGCTATTTTCGGGCGATCCGCGCTCAATTGCGCGTACAGCGCTTCGCCCATGCCGTGCAGGCGCTGAAACTCGAATCCGTTTTCGTCGCCGGCGAGTTCGAGCACGGTCGCCACCGTCAGCGCATTGTGGGTGGCGAATTGCGGGAAGATGCGGGGGCGGAGCGTGAGCAGTTTCCGCGCGCAGGCGATGTAGTTCAGGTCGGTCATCGCCTTGCGGGTGAATACCGGATAGTCGTCGAGGCCGCGCTCCTGCGCGCGCTTGATTTCGGTGTCCCAATAGGCGCCTTTGACCAGCCGCACCATCATCCGCCGGTTCAATCCTCGCGCACAGCTCATCGACATGGTCGATCACTGCCGCGGCGCGTTTCTGGTAGGCCTGAACAGCGAGTCCGAAGCCATCCCAGCCTTTGAGCGATGCGTCGCCGAGCGCGGCCGCGATCACGTCGAGCGACAGTTCCAGCCGATCCGCTTCCTCCGCATCGACCGTGAAATTCAGGTCGAAGGCCTTGGCGCGCCGTGCCAGGTCGAGCAGCCGTGGAACCAGTTCCGTCATTACCCGCCGATGGCTCAACGCCTCGAAGCGTGGATGCAGCGCGGACAGCTTGACCGAGATGCCGGGCCGATCGGGCAGCGGACGATCGTCGGCGGCGTGGCCGATGGCGTCGATCGCGGCGGCGTAGGAATTGAAATAGCGCTCCGCGTCGGCGGCGGTGCGCGCGCCTTCGCCGAGCATGTCGAAGGAATAGCGCGGCGCGGCGGCCGAATGCGGCCGCGCCCGCGCCAGCGCGGATTCGATGGTCTCGCCGAGCACGAAATGGCTGCCCATCAGCCGCATCGCTTGCCGGGTCGCGGCGCGTACCGCCGGAGCGCCGAGCCGCTTCGCCAGCCGCCCGATCGTGCCCTGCGGGGTCTCGCCGGGTTGAATCACGCGCGCCGACATCCCCAGCGCCCACGCCGACGCGTTGACCAGAAACGCGCTGGATTTGGTCTCGTGGTGCACAAAGTCGCCCTGGCCGAGCTTGTCCTCGATGAACTGGTCGGCGGTGCGGGTATCCGGCACCCGCAGCAGGGCTTCGGCAAGCACCATCAGCGCCAGGCCTTCCTTGGTGGAGAGCGCAAACTCCCGCAGCATGTCCTCGACGCCGCCGAGTCGGTCGTCGGAGGCGCGGATGGCGCCGATCAGGCGGGTCGCGGTGCGGTCGATGCGCTCGTTCTGCGCGGCGTTCAGGTGGGCGGTTTCGAGAAGCCGGGCCGCCAAGACGCCATCGTCCGGCGCATAGCTCGCCGTAAAGGGCGGAAGGACGAAGGGGGCGGATGTCATGGCGTGTCTAGGGCTGGAAAGTCCCGGGGGTGAATCCCCTTCTGGTTCCCGTCCTCTATATGCAGCCATCAACGCCACCGCGAAACCGCTGCGATGGTTTTGGCGAGATTTATTTTGGCCCGAGGGGTGGTGCGGGAGGATCGCGCGGGTCGTGAACCTGCGACCGCCCGGCTATCGGAATCTGAGGTCATGACGCTGAGGTCATGACGGTCGAAAGATAGCTCGCGAAAGTCGACGGATCGAACCTGCGCATTCCGCGCCAATTCAAACGCGTGCACGGGCGCTATTCGCCCCAGCCGGATGCACGCTATTTTTTGGGATATTCCGGAAGCCCCACTCCCGGATTGCGTCCGAGAGTGCGCCGTTGCGAACCGCGCTCCTGGCGTTGAACCTTGGCGTTAAACCTTGAGGTTCTCTGCCGAGGTCTTGCCGCGATTGGCAACTTCTTCGTATTCCACCGTCTGTCCTTCGTTGAGCGAGGAAAGACCAGCTTTCTCGACCGCCGAAATATGAACAAAAACGTCCTTGCCGCCACTTGAGGGCTGGATAAATCCAAAGCCCTTGGTCGCGTTGAACCACTTCACAGTACCTTTAGCCATCACGTCGTCTCCGCGGGATCAAAAAACGAAAACGAACTCCCGGTCTCCGCAAACCGGCATGTCCGATGGGGCGCACGATACGCGGTATAGCGGCACGCTTGATAGCTTAAACGACACGGGGATTTCGGCGGAAAAGGATCATTATCGCGGCGCATTCGCGTCTTTTGCCGTTTTTCGTCGCCATTTGACGCGGCGAACCATCGCAAACAGCCGCCATTTCGGTTTTATTGAAGCCCGCACCGAAACGCCCGGTTCCGCCAATGGAAGCGCGCAAGCTTCGCTTTCAAATCGAGTTTTGCGACGTCGTGGCGAGACATTCGACGATCTCAGGCCGCGACGACATCCGGATCGTCAACCAGCGCGGACAACGTTCCGGCGGTGGCGACCGGGTGAACCGTCATCGGTTCGGTGCGTCCGCGGATCAATCGGGCAAATTGGACACGGCTGCGTGCGCTCATACGATTCCGCTAAAGATGACTTCGGCGATGTTAGAATCTAATTCGGTTGGTGACGAGTGGCCCGATGTGCTCGCGCCGGAAGCTGCCACGACCGCGCCGCCGATTCATAGCTGCGCTCAAGAGAGTGACTGGCCAGTTGCCGCCGGATTCATTCGTCGCTGTCGCGCTTGCGCAGCAGGTCCTTTGCCAGATCGCCGAGCGCGGGCCGCGGCAATGCGGCGAACGGCAGCGGCCGCGTCACGTCAATCGCGGCAAGCCCGAGCCGCGCGGTCAACAGCCCGTTGAGAACGCCTTCGCCGAGCCGCTGCGACAATTTCGCCGCGATGCCGTGGCCGAGCACCTGCTGGATCAAGCTGTCGCTTGCCGCCATGCCGCCGGTGATGGCGACATGTGCGACCACGTGACGCATCAACCGGATCATTCCGAGCGCGCCCGGCCGTCCGCCGTAGAGCCGTGCCAACTGCCGGATCAGGCGCAAGGATGCCGCGAATACGAACAGCACGTCGATCACGGCGCGCGGGCTGACGGCGGTGACGATCGAGACGCGTTGCGCCGCCGAGGAGATCAGGTGGCGCGCTTCCTGATCGAGCGGCGTCATCAATTCGCGCTCCGCCAGCCGGATCAGGTCGGCGCCGTCGATGATGTCGTCGGTATGGCTTTGCAGCGTGGCGCGCGCCCGCGCCAATTGCGGGTTCTGGTGTGCAAGCCGGAGCAGGTCATGCACGATGGACCGGCTCTCGGCACGGTCATCGCTGAGCAATGCCGCGGCGGCGCGCTGATGCAGTTTTTCGATCACCGCCAGACGCGCCAGCCCGAAAATTTCGCGCGCGACCACAACCGATAGTGCCAGCGCGGCGGCGATGGCAAAAGCCAGCCCGAGAAAGCCGAGGCTTTCGCTGCGCGCGAACAAATCCTCGATCAGGCCGGTAACGCCAAGCCCGACACCGAGCAGGATCAGCCCGCTCAATGCGGTCCAGAATACTGCGCCCCAGCGGAATCCGCGTTGCGGCAAAATCGGCGCCTCGATCGGAACCGGCAGCAACGCAGGGTCGGCTTCCAGCGTGATGTGGACGGTGCCGCGGGACGGGCGGCTGGAATCCTCGGGATCCATCACGATCACGCTGGGATCGTCGAGCTTGAAGGTCACCGGCCGCCGATGATTGGATCGCTCGCTCATTGCAGTTTGTCTCCGATCAGGAACTGGAGTGCGCGGTCGAGGCGGATGTGAGGCAGGACGGGACCAGCGGCGTCATGGCTCTCGAGTTGCGGCGGCCGAAACCGAAGAAAGCGAAAATCGGCTTTTTCGGCGCTGGCGCTGGAAAGGCCGCGAAACGCGCCGTCACCCCTGAAAAGCTCCTCCGGATCTTCAGGCAGATCGCCCGGAAAGGTGGCGACTTCGGTCTCGCCGTCAAAGGCCTCGCCGCTCGCCCTTTCCTCGGCGGCGGGCGTGCCGAGGATGGAAGGGAGTTTTTCCCGGCCGCGCTGCAGCTGGGCCTCGCGGGTCGCGCGCACCGCGGCCAATGCCACGACGTCGATCTCGGCGCCGGCATATTCGGCACGGGCCGCGGCCTGGGCCACGGTTCGCCGCAGCACCGCCTCCAGACGATCGTGGCTCGAATGATGCAAATGATCCGCCTTGGTGGCGGCGAACAGGATGCGGTCGATCCGCGGCCGAAACAAGCTGCTGAGCAGCGTGCTGCGCCCGATCCTGAAACAATCGAGAATTCCGGCCAGCGCCGCCTCGAGGTCATGCAGCGCTTCGGGCCCGGCGTTGAACGCCGCCAGCGCGTCGACCAGAACGATCTGGCGATCGAGCCGCGAGAAGTGATCGCGAAAGAACGGGCGAACCACCACGTCCTTGTAGGCCTCGTAGCGCCGGCGCATCATCGCCCAAAGCGATCCGTCGGGCGCCATGTCGTCGGCCGGCAGCTCCAGCGGCGCAAATGTCAGCGCCGGCGAGCCAGCGAGATTGCCCGGCATCAGGAAGCGGCCCGGCGGCAAGAGGCTCATGGCGAAGCGTTCGTCGCGGCAGGCGCGCAAATAGTCGGTGAACAGCCGTGCGGCGGTCAGGGCGGCCTGCTCGTTTTCACGATCCTGGGCATTCAGTGTTGCAAGATGCGTGTGCCACGCCGTCGCGAGCGGTGCGCGCAGCCGCTCCCGCGACAGCTCAAGGCTTTCCTGGGACCATTGCTCGTAGCTCTTGTTGAGCAGCGGCAGGTCGAGCAGCCATTCGCCGGGATAGTCGATGATGTCGAGCGTCAAGGTGCGGTCCGCGCCATTGTGCCGCTGATAGTCGATCACCAGCCGCAGCTCGCTGATATCGACCGTCGAATTCGGCCAGCGTCGCGCCTCGATCAGGGTGTGGACATGGTTTTCATAGTCGAAGCGCGGCACCGCGTCGTCGGGCTGCGGCTCAAGCCGCGCTTGCGCGATCCGCCCGGTCGCGAACGGTTCGAAGATCGGGAAACGTCCACCACGGGTGAGGCCGTGAACCAGCGCGGTGATAAAGACGGTCTTGCCGGCGCGTGACAGGCCGGTGACGCCGAGCCGAACGGTGGGATTGAAAAAGTGCTCGCCATAATCCAGCAACGCCCGCGCCGACAGCCGCGCTTCCTCGACGATATCGGAAAAACTGAGAGCCATGCGGGCGGGGGAGCTCGGTTTGACGGAGGCTATGGGGCAGAAAACTATCAGGAAAGTGGCGATCGGCGGCCGGAAATCAAGTTTCATATTTAGGACGCGATTTGAGCCGAGGAGTCCCTCCGCCGGGGTTCGTTAACCCCCCCCCCGAGAGGCATAATCTATCGCTTTCGCCATCCAGCTTGCCGGGCCGCCATGACCATCTTCAAACTGAAGCAACTTGCCTCGACATCCGCCCACGCGGCGGCCGGCGCGATGCGCTGGAATTACGATCGGGCCGAGCTGATTGCCGACGGCGTCGTGCATGGGATCGGGGTGTTCTGTGGGTTGGTCGCGGCTACCGTGCTGATCGTTCTGACGGCGGTCTATGCCACGCCGTTTGAAGTGGCTGTGGTGTCGGTTTACGTTGGCGGGCTGCTGAGCATGCTGGTGCTGTCGGCCACCTATAATCTATGGCCGGTGTCGCGCGCCAAATGGGTGCTGCGCCGGTTCGATCACTCGGCGATCTATGTACTGATCGCGGCGACCTACACGCCGTTCATCATGCAATTGAAAGACAGCATTTTCGCCGTCGCGCTGCTGACCGGCGTGTGGTGCCTGGCGATTGTCGGGATTGTGCTCAAGCTGGTGTTGCCGGGCCGGTTCGATCGCCTGTCGGTCGGCCTCTATCTGGCGATGGGCTGGAGCGGCTTCATGCTCTATGACGTGGTGGTCGCGGCATTGCCGAGCATGGCGCTCTGGTTTGTGATGGCGGGCGGCGCCCTGTATAGTCTGGGTGTGATCTTTCATGCGTGGCAGCGGCTGCGCTTTCAAAACGCGATCTGGCATTGCTTTGTACTGCTGGGCGCGGCCTGCCACTACACCGCCGTGCTAGATCTCGTTCTGGCCTAATTTTCCAAGAATCGGATTTTTCAACAATCGGAGCGTGATGATGCAGGTCGCCGGCAAGGTCGTGGTTGTCACCGGAGGCGCCAACGGTATCGGCCGCGCCCTGTGCGAAGCCTTTCATGACGCCGGTGCCGCCAAGGTCGTGGTTGCCGATCTCGATCTGGCAGGCGCGGAAGCCGTCGCCGCCGCGATCGATGGCGCGGCGTTCAAATGCGACGTCGGCCAGGAAAAAGACATCCGCCATGTCATCGAGGAAACCGAGCGCCGGTTCGGTCCGATTGCGCTGTTCTGCTCCAATGCCGGCATCGGCGGCGGTTTCGATCCGCTGTCGGAAAACGCCGGCGGCAGTTCCGATGAGCCATGGGCGAAAAGCTGGGCCATTCATGTCATGGCCCATGTCTATGCCGCGCGGCATCTGATCCCGCGCATGAAGGCGCGTGGAGGCGGGTACTTTCTCAATACGATTTCCGCCGCCGGCCTGCTGTCGCAGGTGGGAAGCCCGGCCTATTCGACCACCAAGCATGCCGCGGTCGGATTCGCCGAGAAATCTCGCGATCTCGCACAAGGCCGATGGCATCCGCGTTTCGATCCTGTGTCCGCAGGGCGTCGATACCAACATGCTCCGGTCGATCCCGAAGGGTCCGCAATCCGGCGACGGCGATCTGACGCCGGAGCAGGTGGCCAAGGATGTCCTGCAGGGGTTGGAGCAGGAGACATTCGTGATCCTGCCGCATCCGCAGGTCGCGGGCTACATGCGCAAGAAGACCGAGAATTACGATCGCTGGATATCAGGCATGGCAAAGATTCAGGCGAAGATGCGGGAAGCTTACGGGAAGTAAGAGTCCCTCATGGTGAGGAGGCGCGCTTGCGCCGTCTCGAACCATGAGTTTGTTGTGATCTCATCCTTCGAGACGCGCGCAGAAGCGCGCTCCTCAGGACGAGGCGCTCCCGCTAACGCTTCTGCGCGTAGAGCAACGGCACCGCCGAATCCACCATCACCTCGACCAGGCTGGCGCCGTCATGCGCAAGACTGCGCGTCAGCGCGGGCGCGAGTTCGGACGCCTTGCTAACGCGCACCGCATCACAGCCGAGCCCCTGGGCGATCTGCACAAAGTCGATACCGGGCAGATCGAGACCGGGCACGTTGCGCACCTGCATCACCTGGCTGAACGAACGCATCGCGCCGTAACCGGCATTGTTGATCACCACGATCGTCAGCGGCAGCTTGCGTTGCGCCGCGGTCCATAGCGCCTGGATCGAATACATCGCCGAGCCATCGCCGATCAGGCATACCGTGCGGCGCCGGGGATGGCCGAGCGCGATACCGACCGAGGCCGGCAGGCCGTAGCCAAGGCCGCCGCTCGCCATGGTGTAAAAGCTGTCCTGCCCGCGCATCGGCATGAATTTCTGCATCGCCGGACGGTGCGACGGGGCTTCCTCCACCAGCATGGCGTCTGCAGGCATCGCGACCGAGAGCGTATGCAGCAGATATTCGACAGGGACAGGATCGGCCGCGACCGGCGCGGGCGGCAAGATGCGGCCCGCCGGCAACGCGCGCTTCGTCTCCGGCAACAAGTCGATCAGCATCGCCAGCGCGGGCTTGAGGGTTGCGATGATGCTGGCGCCGCGCGGCGATACCGCGGCGGAAGTCGGATCGTCGGTGATCTGGAACAACGTGGTCGCGCCATCGAAGATCGAGGCGTGGCCTTCGACATGAAAGGTAAACACCGGCGCGCCGATCACGACTACCAGATCATGGTTGTGCAAGGCGTCCGAGAGCTGCGCCGGCGAGGCATGCAGGAAGCCTGCGAATTGCGGATGCCGTTCCGGGAAACTGCAGCGCGCCGAAAACGGGCTGACCCAAACCGCCGCTTTTGTTTTCTCGGCAACCCGCACCATCAGATTGACGGCCTCGGCGCGGTCGACGCCGGGACCGACGACGAGGGCCGGGCGCTGGCTTGCCGAAAGGGCTGCGACCAGAGCATTCATCGCCTCGCGATCCGGGCCGAATTCCCTGGAGATGCTGCGGGCTTCCAGGGGGTCGACCTGATGAGTCCAGTCGTCGATCGGTACCGAGACGAACGCCGGTCCGCAGGGCGGCTGCATCGCGACGTAATAAGCACGTGCGATCGCCGCCGGGACATCCTCAGGCCGCGCAGGTTCGACGCTGAACTTGACGTAGGGACGCGGAAACTCCGACGCGCGCTCGGCATACAGAAAGGCTTGCAGCGGCAGGATGCTGCGCGCCTGCTGGCCCGCGGTGATCACCAGCGGGGTCTGGTTGCGGTGCGCAGTGTAGATATTGCCGAGCGCATTGCCGACGCCGGCGGCGGAATGCAGGTTGACGAAGCCGGCGTTGCGGGTGGCCTGGGCATAACCATCGGCCATGCCGATCACGGACGCTTCCTGAAGTCCCAGCACGTAGTCGATATCGTCGGGCCAGTCGCTCAGGAACGGCAATTCCGTCGAGCCGGGATTGCCGAACACCTTTCGGATTCCGAACGCCCGCAACAGATCAAGCGTGGCGTGCTTGACGCTGGTGGAGGCGTTGTTGCTCGCGGATTTCTGCGGCAATGCGGTGTGCCCTTAGTGAACAGCTCGAAATGCGACCGTCGTCATTGCGAGCGAAGCGAAGCAATCCATCTATCCGCGCGGAGAGCATGGATTGCTTCGTCGCTCCGCTCCTCGCAATGACGGCATTGGAAACCTCACCACGTCGCGGTGCCCCTCATCGTGGGCTGCCCAGCCGAATTGGCGGTCCACAGGTCGAGGCCGGACGAAACATCAGCAGCGTTGACGCTGAACTCGCTGCCGTCGAACAGCGGCTGCAGCCCGCGATAGCACGAACGTCGCCGGCGCCTTGCCGCCGTGCAGCTTCGCCGCCAGTTCGACCAGCAGCGCCGCCTGCAGCGGGCCGTGAACGATCAGGCCGGGATAGCCTTCCACCTTGGTGACGTAGTCGCGGTCGTAATGGATGCGGTGTCCGTTGAAGGTCAGCGCCGAGTAGCGAAACAGCAGCACCGGATCGGCGAGATGGCGTTCGGAATGCTGCGCGGCTGGCGGTGCGGCCGGCGGCTTTGCCGGCGCGGCGTTGTGTCCGTCCGCGGGCATCTCGCGATAGACGATGTCGTGGCGCTCGCGGATCGCAACGCCGCGCGGTGTCGAGATCACATGGTCGACCGAGACGAAGCACAGCGTGCCGGTGCTGCCGGTCTTCAGCGTCAGATCCTTGATCGTCGATGCGCGCGTCACGGCGTCGCCGACGCGCAGCGGCTCGACAAAGTTGATGGCGCCGCCGGCCCACATCCGGCGCGGCAACGGCACCGGCGGCAGGAAGCCGCCGCGATTGGGGTGGCCGTCGGGGCTGAGACTTCCGACAGCGGAACGACGGGAAGCGTCAGGCACCAATGCGCGGTGAACGGCGCGGCATCGCCTTCTTTCGGCTTGCCGATATCGAGAAACAACGCCGAGCGCAATCCCGCCACCAGATGCGCGGTGACGATGTCGGTTTTTTCCTCGGTGCGGCCGATCCATTGCCGCAAATGATCGAGATCGATGGCTTCTGTCATGGCTGGCTCGCTGCCTGTGGGGCGAATGCTTGACGGTCTCGGCAGGGGACGCTCGCCGATTGCCGGCACCGCGCCATAGCTGCGCGGCTCGCCGACGAAGATCGCGGCCGGCGCCGGATAGGTCGACCGGCCCGTGCGGCGTGTCGCACCTCGATGCGGCGCAGATGCGGGTGCGCGGCAAGATCGGCCATGGTGTTGACCTCGGCGAACGCGATGTCGGCGTCGACGAGACGCTTCAACAGTTCGTCGCGCGTCATCGTCGCAAAACTGTCGCCGACGGTGCTTGTCGGTGAGCGCCCGGTTGCGGACGCGCTCGACCATGTTGGCAAATCGCGGGATCGTTCGGGCAGCGTCGGGCTGGTCCAGCACGTCGGCGCACAATTTCTTCCATTCGCGCTCGCTCTGGATCGAAATCAGGATGTCCTTGCCGTCCTTGGAGCGAAACACGCCATAGGGCGCGATCGAGGGATGCGCGAGGCCCATCCGTTGCGGCGGATTGCCGGCTTCCGCATTGAGCAGCGGCACCGTCAGCCAGTCGGCCATCACGTCGAACATCGAGATCCGGATATCGGCGCCCTTGCCGCGTGCGCGACCGCGCGATCAGCGCTTCGAGGATCGCGGCATGCGCGGTGGCGCCGGTCGCAACATCGACGATCGAAATGCCGACGCGCGAGGGGCCTTCCGGGCCGCCGGTGATCGAGGCAAGCCCGCTCTCGGCCTGGATCAGGAGATCGTAGGCCTTGCGGTGCGCATAGGGGCCGTCGTCGCCATAGCCGGAGATGGTGCAGCAGATCAGCGCCGGATAATCCTTGCGCAGCCGCTCCAGCGAGAAGCCGAGCTTGTCCATCGAGCCCGGCTTGAGGTTCTGCAGCAGCACGTCGGCGCCGGCGATCAGCTCTTCGAGGCTGGCGCGGCCTTCTTTGGTGGCGAGGTCGATGACCACGGAATCCTTGCCGCGGTTGAGCCAGACGAAATAGCTGCTCTGGCCCTTGGCCGCGGCGTCGTAGCCGCGCGCGAAATCGCCCTCGGGCCGCTCGACCTTGATGACATGGGCGCCGGCATCGGCCAGCCGCGAGCTGCAGAACGGTGCGGCGACCGCCTGTTCGACGGCAATGACGGTCAGTCCCTCGAGCGGCAGCATCTGGTTGTTCTCAGTAGGAGCGGGGCATGCCCAGCACGTGCTCGGCGAGGTACGACAGGATGAGATTGGTCGAGATCGGCGCGACCTGATACAGCCGCGTCTCGCGGAATTTGCGTTCGACGTCGTATTCTTCCGCGAAGCCGAAACCGCCATGGGTCTGCACGCAGGCATTGGCGGCTTCCCAGGAGGCATCGGCCGCCAGCATCTTGGCCATGTTGGCCTCGGCGCCGCAATCGATGCCCGGCCTCGTATTTGCGGGTGGCTTCCCTGCACCATCAGTTCGGCGGCGCGCATCGCGGCATAGGCCTTGGCGATCGGGAACTGGATGCCCTGGTTCTGGCCGATCGGACGGCCGAACACCGCGCGCTCCTTGGCGTAATCGGACGCCTTGGCGATGAACCATTTGGCGTCGCCGATGCATTCCGCCGCGATCAGGATGCGCTCGGCATTCATGCCGGACAGGATGTAGCGAAAGCCCTTGCCCTCCTCGCCGATCAGGTTTTCCGCCGGCACCCGGAGGTCGGTGAAGAACACCTCCGTGGTGGAGTGGTTCATCATGGTGCGGATCGGGCTGATCGAGAGCCCGTTGCTCTTGGCCGCCTTCATGTCGACGATGAACACCGACAGGCCGTCGGTGCGCTTCTTGACCTGTTCCTTCGGCGTGGTGCGCGCCAACAGGATCATCAGGTCGGAATATTCGGCGCGGCTGGTCCAGATCTTCTGGCCGTTGACGATATAGCCGTCATTGCCGTCGCGCTTCGCAAAGGTCTTCAGCGACGAGGTGTCGGTGCCGCTGGTCGGCTCGGTGACGCCGAACGCCTGCAGCCGCAATTCGCCGCTGGCGATCTTCGGCAGCCATTTCGCTTTCTGCTCGTCGCTGCCGTGCCGCAGCAGCGTGCCCATGGTGTACATCTGGGCGTGGCAGCCGCCGCCGTTGCAGCCGGCGCGCTGGATCTCCTCGAGGATCGCCGCCGCCGCCGACAGTTTCAGCCCGGCGCCGCCATATTCCTCGGGGATCAGCACCGAGAGATAGCCGGCCTTGGTCAGCGCATCGACGAACGCGCTGGGGTAGGCCATCTCGCGGTCGAGCTTGCGCCAGTATTCGCCGGGGAATTGCGCGCAGAGTTTTGCGACGGCGTCGCGGATGTCGGCATGGTCGTCTTGTTCTGTTGCGGTCATTGGATACTCGGCTGGCAGATCGAGGGCACGGATCGGCGACGAAACCTCGCCATGCCGCGGTTGCATGGCGGCGATGCGGAAGCCCGCGGCGCGCGTGAAATCCTTCGCCGTGGCTTCGGCTGGGATCGGCGGGTTGAGAGTGGCGGTTCAAGGCTATTCTGTTTAAGCTTCTATTCACGCCGGAATGCGGACCGGCAGGGACTCGTAGCCCTCGCACGAAGCTGGAATACACCCGCTTCGGCTCGCCGACGACCTCGATGCGGTCGAAGCGCTTGAGGATCTCCTCCCAGACGATCGTCAGCTGCATCTCGGCCAGCCGCATGCCGACGCAGCGGTGGATGCCGAAGCCGAACGACAGATGGGTGCGCGGCCGGTCGCGGTCGATGATGAAGTCGTTGGGGTTCTCGATCGCCGTCCTCGTCGCGGTTGCCCGAGACGTACCACATCACCACCCGGTCGCCCTTCCTGATGGTCTTGCCGCCGAGCTCGGTATCGACCAGCGCGGTGCGCCGCATGTGCGCCAGCGGCGTCTGCCAGCGGATGACCTCCGGCACCATGGAGTCGATCAGCGCCGGGTTGTCGCGCAGCTTCTCGTACTGGTCGGGGTTCTCGTTCAAGCGCCAGCACCGAGCCGCTCATGGTCAGTTGCGCGTGGTGTCGTTGCCGCCGACGATCAGCAGGATGATGTTGCCCAACAGGTTGTCGGGGTCCATGTGCCGCGTGGCGTCGTTATGCGCCATCATCGAGATCAGGTCGTTGCGCGGTTCGGCATTGACGCGCTCGTTCCAGAGCTTGGCGAAATAGGCCGCGCACTCGTCCATCTCGGCGCGGCGCTGTTCGGCCGATTCGACGATCATGCTCTTGGGCAGCGCGGTGGCGACGTCGGACCAGCGCGTCAGCTTGCGGCGCTCCTCCAACGGGAAAGTCGAACAGGGTCGCCAGCATCTGCGTGGTCAATTCGATCGAGACGCGATCGACGAAATTGAAGGTTTCGTTGCGCGGCAAGCGCGTCGAGCACCTTGCCGGCGCGCTCGCGGATCAGGATGGCGAGTTCATCCAGATGCGTTGGCGTGAACATCGGCGACACGGTCTTGCGCTGGGCGCTATGCCGGGGTTGATCCATCGCGATGAAGCTCGGCATGTCGTAGCCCGATGGCGCATCGCGGATCGAGATGCCGCCGAGGCTGGCGTCCGAGGAAAAGACGCCGTGATTGGTATCGACATGCATGATGTCGTTGTATCTGGTGACCGACCAGTAGGGTTCGATCGGCGCATTGGTGCAATAATGCACCGGCGCTTCCTTGCGCAACCGCTCGAACCAGGGCCACAGCGTATTGTTCTGGAACAGCCGCGGCGCCCCGGGATGAAAATCCTTCAGCGGCGTGGAATAGGCCTCTTCGCGCGCGGCGCGCTGAATCTCGGCGTTGTCGGCCTTGATTGCGGTCTGGATGTTCATCGTTCGATCCTAAAATAATAGAGGCCCCTCGGCCGCATGTCGGCCGGCAAGGCTGTCAGCCGGCGATGCGCACCGGCAGGGTTTCGTAGCCCTTGACGAAGCTTGAATACACCCGCTTCGGCTCCCCGACCACCTCAATATGGTCGAAGCGCTTCAGGATTTCTTCCCAGATGATCTTCAATTGCAGCTCGGCCAACCGGATGCCGACGCAGCGATGAATGCCGAAGCCGAAGGAGACGTGGGTGCGCGGCCGCGCCCGGTCGATGATGAATTCGTAGGGACGATCGATGACCTCGTCGTCGCGGTTGCCCGAGACGTACCACATCACGACCTTGTCGCCCTTTTTGAACTGCTTGCCGCGGAACTCGATGTCCTCGAGCGCGGTCCGGCGCATATGCGCCAGCGGCGTCTGCCAGCGGATCACCTCCGGCACGAAACTGTCGATCAGTGCCGGATTGTCGCGCAGCTTGCCGTATTGAGCCGGATTCTTGCTCAAGGCATAGATGCTGCCCGACAGCGTATTGCGGGTGGTGTCGTTGCCGCCGACGATCAAGAGGATCAGGTTGCCGAGGAAATTCTGCGGGTCCATGTCGCGGGTGGCCTCGGCGTGCGCCATCATCGACAGCAGATCGCTCTTCGGCGGTTCGTTGATGCGCTCGTTCCAGAGCCTCGCGAAATATTTCGCGCAGTCCAGCAATTCGGCCTGTCGCTCGTCTTCGGTCGCCACGAGACCGCCCGGACCGGGAAGCGTGGTGGCAACGTCGGACCAGCGCGTCAGCTTGCGGCGGTCCTCCCATGGGAAGTCGAACAATACGGCGAGCATCTGCGTGGTCAGTTCGATCGACACCCGGTCGACCCAGTCGAACACCTCGCCTTTCGGCAGATTGTCGAGGCATTCGGCCGAGCGCTTGCGGATGTTGATCGCGAGCTGGTCGAGATGCGTCGGGGTGAACATCGGCGCGACGGTCTTGCGCTGCGCGCTGTGACGCGGCTGATCCATGGCGATGAAGCTTTCGCGGCGCAGGTCGACCGGTGCATCGCGGATGGTGATGCCGCCAAACGACGCCGCCGACGAGAACACCGCGTGGTTGGTCTCGATCTCCATGATGTCGTTGTATTTGGTGATCGACCAGTATGGCCCGAAGACGCCGTCCTTGCAGTAGTGGACCGGCGCTTCCTGGCGGAGCCGGTCGAAATAGGGCCAGAACGTATCGGTGCGAAACAATTCGGGGTCGCCGGGATCGAACTGCTCAAGCGGGATCGAATAGGCGCGCTCCCGCGCCGCCTCCTGGTCGGGATTCTGAACGAGATCGATGGTCCCGTGCATCGGTTTGCTCCCTGATGGTCCCCGTCGGTGGTTGCTCCGGAGGGCGCTGATTTGGCCGAATTACATCCCGTTGCGCGCGACAGGGCAAGGGAAGTTTGCGGCATTCCGCCGCGCGGGAGATGCCGGCCGCGGCCGATCCGGCGGAACCCCCTTCTCAGCACCTTTGGCCCGTGACAAGCTTATTTCCCAAGTCTATTTCCAAAGCATAAGGCTGTGCGCGAGAAAAAGCCGCACGATTTGCCTGGAGGCCGCCCGACCATGATCCCCAACGCGCATCGGATGTTCAATTTCGATCTCGGCGAAACCGCGGATGCGATTCGCGAGACCGTCCATAATTTCTCGACCCACGAGATCGCCCCACGCGCCGCCGAAATTGACAAGAGCAACCAATTCCCGCGCGATCTGTGGCCGAAAATCGGCGCGCTCGGCCTGCACGGGATCACCGTCGAGGAGGAATATGGCGGATCGGGACTGGGCTATCTCGAGCACTGCATCGCGCTCGAGGAAATTTCGCGGGCCTCGGCGTCGGTCGGCCTGTCCTACGGCGCGCACTCCAATCTTTGCGTTAATCAGCTGCGGCGTAACGGCAACGAAGCGCAGAAGCGGAAATATCTGCCCAAGCTGATTTCCGGAGAACATGTCGGCTCATTGGCGATGTCCGAGCCGGGCGCCGGCTCCGACGTGGTCTCGATGTCGACCCGCGCCGAAAAGAAGGGCGATCGCTACGTCATCAACGGCAGCAAGATGTGGATCACCAACGGGCCGATCGCGGAAACGCTGGTGGTCTACGCCAAGACCGATCCGGCGGCCGGCCCGCGCGGCATCACCGCCTTTATCATCGAAAAGGGCATGAAGGGATTTTCCACCGCGCAGAAGCTCGACAAGCTCGGGATGCGCGGCTCCGACACCGGCGAACTGGTGTTCGAGAATTGCGAAGTGCCGGAAGAGAACGTGCTCGGCGAGGTCGGTCGCGGCGTCAACGTCTTGATGTCGGGGCTCGATTACGAGCGCGCGGTATTGTCGGCGGGGCCGCTCGGGATCATGCAGGCCTGCCTCGACGTGGTAATGCCCTATGTGCACGAGCGCAAGCAATTCGGCCAGCCGATCGGCACCTTCCAGCTCGTGCAGGGCAAGATCGCCGACATGTATACCACGATGAATGCGTCCCGCGCCTATGTCTACGCGGTGGCAAAGGCCTGCGATCGCGGCGAGACCACGCGTGAGGACGCCGCCGGCGCCATTCTCTATGCCTCCGAGAAGGCGACGCAATGCGCGCTCGACGCCATCCAGCTGCTCGGCGGCAACGGCTATATCAACGATTATCCGACCGGCCGGCTGTTGCGCGACGCCAAGCTGTACGAGATCGGCGCCGGCACCAGCGAAATCCGCCGCATGCTGATCGGGCGGGAATTGTTCGAGAAGTCCGCATAATATCGAGCGCCGCTATGTGTCGTCCCTGGGTTCGCAGGGACGACCGCGCAGAGTTCGTAGTTCATTCCGGCAGGTTATTGATCTTCCTGACCCAGACCCGCACATCGGCGAGCACGTCCGGCAGCACGGCCTTGACCTGTTCCACGGTCATGCCGGCCTTGATCCGGGGGTCGTACAGCACATTCATGATGTACTGATCGTAGACGTCGAAAAACCCCATCGACACATTGTCGTTGAACATGGTCCAGGGCACCGAGCTGGTATCGTTGATCGGTCCGAGCGATTGCAGCAATTCCTCATAGGCGCAGTCGAGGAAGATGAAATCGCCGCTGTCGACGGTGAGGAGCACGTCGGAATGCTCGATCTCGAACCTGTCGTTCTTGCGAAAGCCGGACAGGCATTGCGGATCGAGCGAGGAGCGGATCTCGCGCGCGCGCTCGTTGCCGTAGAAGGTTGCGATGGTGCGCGACAGGTCGCGGTCGCGCACCAGATTGACGATGACGTTGGCGGTGTCGCGGCTATCAGTCATGGCGATGTCGAGATGCTGAATGCGCGCGCCGATATCGGCGACGACCCTGGCGAGTTGCGCTCTTCGTTCCGGACGGGCGCTGCCATTGGCGAACACCCGCACCGGCACATCGTATTTTCTGATGCGATCGACCCGGCCGGCGAGATGATATTCGGCGCCGAACGCGGTCTTGAGAAATCCGTCTGTTATCTCGCCGTCGGTGAAGGTTTTCCTTTCGGCGCGCTGACGCGATGCGATGGCGGCATTTTCGGCCGATA
>CAVSOS010000064.1:0-11601 GCA_963729395.1 uncultured Pseudomonadota bacterium
CCGACGGCGGCGAGACCACGGCGTTGAATGCGATGCCCGCCAGGACGACCGCGAGCATCGGCAAGAAACATGAAGACCGGCGAGGTTCGCTCATCGCGCCGACGCTGCCGCAATTGCCCCGCGCGCGCAAGGCTTGGCCGCAGCGCTTGCCGGCAGCGCCGCGCACGTTCCCTTGGCTTGGAGCGTGGTCAGTTACCTCACGACCACCATGGTGCCGATGGAGACGCGATTGTACAGGTCGGTCACGTCTTCATTGGTCATGCGAATGCAGCCGGAGGATACCGCATGGCCGATGGTTTCCGGCTCGTTCGAGCCGTGAATGCGATAGAGCGTCGAGCCCAGATACAGGGCGCGGGCGCCAAGCGGGTTTTGGATGCCGCCCGGCAGGTAACGCGGCAGATCCGGCCGCCGCGCCAGCATCTGCGACGGCGGGGTCCAGCCCGGCCATTCCTTTTTGGCGGTGATGCGATGGCTGCCGCTCCAGCTAAAGCCCTCCCGGCCGACACCGATGCCGTATTTGAGCGCCTGGCCGCTGGCGAGAACCAAATAAAGCCGCCGCTCGCTGGTGCTGATGACGATGGTACCGGGCGAATAGCGGCCGGGGAAGCTGACGAGCTCTCGCGGAATCCCGCTGGAGGAAAAGAAATTGCCGAAGTTGAAGCCCTGGGCTCGCGCAGGGTCGGCGGCCAGCAAGGTCATCGCCGCCAGCAGCCATGCAAAAACCCGGGACATTTTCTGCCTCGCGAAAAAATCGGCCTGAAGGCGAGACAGGCCATAAATCATGCGATTTCGCAACCCACGGCCGCGTGAGCGCGGCGTTTTTTCCGGCGCTGCGGTTAAAAAACCACGATGGCTGCGGCGATGGCAGCAATGCCCGCCAAGGCTTTGACGACAAGCCTTTGACGAAAGGCGCCGGGAGTGATTGATCTCTGGCGGGTTTCAAGAGCGTGACCGGCAGCAGCGGGATCCGGTTTTGCGTCCGGTCGCGCGCTCAACTATGAGATCGCTCAACTATTGGATAGACGTCGCGAACGGGAGTGGAACGATGAACGGTGCGGAAAGTCTGGTGCGGACCCTGGTTGCGGGCGGCGTTGACGTCTGTTTCGCCAATCCCGGCACCTCGGAGATGCATTTTGTCGCCGCGCTGGACCGGGTCGAGGGCATGCGTTGCGTGCTCGGCCTGTTCGAGGGCGTGGTGACGGGTGCGGCGGACGGCTATTTCCGCATGAAGGGCACGCCGGCATCGACGCTGTTGCACCTTGGACCCGGCCTCGCCAACGGACTCGCCAATCTGCACAACGCCAAGAAGGCCCATTCCGGTATCGTCAATATCGTCGGCCAGCATGCGACCTATCATATCGGGCTGAATGCGCCGCTGACGTCCGATATCGAGGGCCTGGCGCGGCCGATGTCGGCCTGGGTGCGAACCTCGCCCGACGCCAAATCGGTCGCCGCCGACGGCGCGGCCGCGATCGCCGCGGCCAAAAGCTCGCCGCCAGAGATCGCGACCCTGATCCTGCCCGCCGATACCGCATGGAACGAAGCCGACGGCGTCGCCGAGGTGCCGGCGCCAAGCCAGCGCGCCGGTTATTCGCCGGAAGCCGTCGAGCGGGCGGCGAAGCTGCTGCATGGCGGCGGCGCCCGGAACCTGCTGCTGATCACCGGCAGCGCGCTGACCGAGAAGGGGCTGGCGCTGGCGCAGCGGATCGCCGGCAAGACCGGCTGCAAGGTGATGGGCCAGACCTATCACCCCCGCATGGCGCGTGGCCGCGGCCGGTTCTCGATCGATCGTATCCCCTACGTGATCGAGACGGCGCTGCCGCTCTTGAAGGACTTCAAGAACATCATTCTGGTCGAGGCCAACGATCCGGTCGCCTTTTTTGCCTATCCGAACAAGCCGAGCATGCTCAAGCCCGAGGGCTGCGAAGTTCACCGCATGACGGCGTGGGGCGAAAACTCGATTGCCGCACTGGAGGCGCTGTCGGATGCGCTTGGCGCCAGGCCGCAGGACGTCAAGCCGCAGCAACTGGCTGAGTTGACCAGGCCGACGGGGGCGCTGACCCACGCCTCGATCGCGCAGGCGATCGCGTTGGCGATCCCCGAAAACGCCATCATGGTCGATGAGTCCATCACCACCGGCCGCGGCTTCTTTCCGCCGACCGCGGCCGCCGCCCCGCATGACTGGCTGCAGAACATGGGCGGCTCGATCGGATTTTCGACGCCGATCGCCACCGGTGCCGCGGTGGCATGCCCGGATCGCAAGGTGATCTGCATGGTCGGCGACGGCAGCGCGATGTACACGCTGCAATCGCTGTGGACCCAGGCCCGCGAGGGCCTCAACGTTCTGACGATCGTGTTCGCCAACCGGATCTATCAGATCCTGCGCGGCGAATTCGATGGCGTCGGCGCCGGCGAGCCCGGACAGCGCGCGCTCGACATGCTCAAAATCGACCGGCCCACGCTCGACTTTGTTTCGCTCGCCAAAGGTATGGGCGTTTCCGGCCGCGCGGTGACCAATGTCGACGAGTTCAACAAGGCGCTGGCGGAAGGCGTTGCCGAAAAGGGACCACGGCTGATCGAAGTGCAGATGTGAGGGCGAGCGGCGCTGAAATAGGCTCGCTGGCTTTCCGGTCAGGCTCTAGGATGCTTGCGACGGAGGCGCCATGCAGCCCGAAAAAATGCAGGCCGAGCTGGACAAGGTCGTCAGCGCGCTCGGAGACTTCTATGCGAGCGAGAGCCAGTTGTTCGAGAAGGATCTCGGCGAGCGCACCTTCAACCACCGGCTGGCGGTGCATGTCGAAAAGCAGTTTGAGCGGGTGGGACGTCGACTGCGATTACAATCGCCTGGGAGAGCGGACGCTGCGGCTTCCGAGGGCAACGATTGTCTCGACCGACGACGCTAGCGGTAAATCGGTTTTTCCCGACATTGTCGTGCACCACCGCGCCATTCCGGAAAACCTGCTCGCGATCGAAGTCAGGAAGGCGACCAGCCATCTGCCGCCGGAACACGACCAGCAGAAGCTGCGCGGCCTGACCGATCCGCATCTGTGGTTCGCCTACCAGATCGGCGTGCTGGTGACGCTTGCGGAAGAACAACGTCGCCGCGTCGGAGGTGTATGTCGGCGGTGCCTTCAACCCGGCTTTATCACGCTGGTTTTCCCGACGGCTGAAGGACGAGGGCCTGGGCTGATCCTGAAATGGTGGAATGCACAAGGGATCGAACCTCGGACCTCTCTTCGCCAATCCCTTGCCAGCTTGCAGCGTTCCCAATGAACTGTGTGGAAGCTCGCCTAAAATTGGGAATCACGTTTCGGCGCTTGAGCTGCCATACGAGCGAGAACGATCGCCGTCTCCGCCGCAATCCGAAAATCCCGCGCCGCTCTCAGCGGACGGCTGATGTTTGTGTCTTCCGAACTGCTATCAAAGGTGATCAGCTTCATGCAATGCGGGCATTGCATCTGATAGCCGTCACGGAGTAGCCGCGCTCTCTCGCTGAACGGTTTTTTGCACTTGGAACACATAATTTTAATTCGGTCGGTCATGAATTTTCCCGCCGGTCATAATGGGCGAAGGTCACGCCGATCCGCTTTTCCTTGCGCCAGACGATATGGCAATTCTGACGTTCGTGGCGGCTCACGATGTTCAGCGTGATTTCATGCGGAATCCCTACGGGGGTCGCGACGTCGAGCGCTGCCCCGATCGGGGACATATTGCGAATTGTGCAATCGACGCTGCTGCCGTGGAACTCAATCGTTCCAGCTTTCAAAACACGTTGTCGAGGTTTTGCACGGCGCTCTTCCATGCTGCTGCATCTAAAGCAAAAATCTTAAGGACCGGATGAACGTGACAAGAAAATCAGCTAGGGGCCAAAAACGAATTGGTAACCATCACCCGGAAGTGTATGTCGGCGGTGCCATCGACCCGGCGTTATCGCGCTGGTTTTCCCGACGGCTGACGGATGTGGGCCTGGGCTGATCTTGAATGGTGGACGCACAAGGGATCGGCGTCTGCTCGCCGCGAGGTTTTTCGCGTCGATCGGAATACTTCAGGAGGCTTTCCGCTTGACGACCTTGCGCAAGGTCTCATCGATCCTGGACTGCCAGCCGTCGCCGGTTGCCTTGAAATGTTCGATCACCTCGGGGCTGAGGCGCAGCGACACCAGCTTTTTCGTCGGCGCCTTGTTGGGGCCGCGCCCCTTTCGGATCGAGGCGGCGAGATCGGGAAAGACTTCCGCGAACGGCTTGGCGCTGGCGAAATCCGCCTTCGTCAGCTCGGGATTATCGCTGACGTCGCGCAAATCCTTTTGGCTATAGCCAGTCCTTTTTTTAGCGTTCGGCATATTGCTTCCTTTCATCCCTGCTGGCGCGTCGCATGCTAATGATGCTCACGCCTTCGCGGCCGAGCCGGGCGAACACGACGACGACAACGCCACGGATGTTGACGCCGATTGCGATCCAGCGCTGGCTCTTGTTGTGCGAGGGAACGACCAGCGCATTGTCAAAAAACGTTTCATTCAGATCAGCGAAATCCAACCCGTGCTTATCGAGGCGCCACGCCTTTTGCGCCGGACGTCCGAAACTAGATTGCTTTCAAATCACGACCAACGCATCCTGCGAGGGATGCCGGCCGCCGCGCAAAGGCAAGGACGCCTCAATCGTCACGGTAAAATCGCTGTCGCTGCTGGTCACGACAAGTCGCGACGGGACGGCGGTCTCCATACGTTGATGACAACGCGCCACCCCTCCATCTGCCCTCGGTTATCCCCAGACGTCTATATTCCAAAAAGCGCTAAAGTTGCATATTCCTGTAAAACGGCGCTTTTGGCTCGTCTTAACTGCTGCTGTTGCCGAGGCTGGCAATTTGCCTCGATTCGAAGTCATGGGTTCGGGTTGGCTAAGCTACTCGCTCCCGCAATTGCTCCTTGGAAGGGTTTGCGCATGATCACATCTCAGTCCACGAACATGACGATCGCCGAGTATTGTGCGGCGATGGAGCGGCGGGAAATAATCGTCAATAAGAACTACCAGCGTAGCGATCAGGTATGGCCCGATGCAGCGCGTTCATTTCTGATTGAGTTCTATCCTATTGGGCTTCCCCATTCCAAAAATTTACCTGCATTCGATCACGGACTTAAAATCAAGAAAAACGATAAAGGAAATTGTCGATGGACAGCAGCGCTCGCGGGCGATCAATGATTTCTTCTACGACAAGATAATATTGTCAAAGCAAATTGAAACAGACGAGCTTAAGGGTCTGACGTACTCGCAACTCCCTGAGGAATGGCAGTCTCGCTTTATTTCTTATTCAATATCAATCGATCTTTTTCTGTCCGCGTCGGCGGATGAGGTGGTCCAAGTCTTCCGACGAATGAATTCATACACGGTGCCCCTCAATCCAGAGGAACTGCGAAACGCCGAATACCAGGGCGACTTCAAATGGTTCTTGAATGAGAAATCTAGAAAGTACGCCCTCACCCTGACTGAATTAGAAGCGTTTGGTCCAAAAGGCTTGGTGCGCATGCAAGATCTGAAGCTTTATACAGAAATATTGCATGCAGTGGAGCACGGTATCACAACCACCGCTAAGAAGCAGTTGGATTCGTTATACAAAGAGTACGATTTGAGTTTCGAAAAGCAAGACGAATATTCGCGCTGTCTTGATTTCGCATTTGATCGCATCGCAGCAATGAAGTTCTTAAGAGGGTCGAATATTGCCAAGCCATACATGCTTTACAGCCTTGCGCTTGCGCTCATAGACAGCATGCATCAAATTCCAAATCTAGAGACGGTTGATTTGAAGATCGACTTTAAATCCATTTCGCTCGAACGTCGATTGCTTGACCTGTCAGCTGCGATGGATCTTGATGACGAGCAGGCCAATAAGTCTCCATTTCGTGAGTTCATTGCGGCAGCGCGCGAGAGGACTAACGTGAAGGCGCAGAGAGAGACCCGCGTTCGTTGGTTTATCAAAGCCCTTAGCGGTTCGCAGGGGTGAGGGCACGATGCGGCGGCGAACTTGTCTGGAGCGCTTGAATCACTCCTTCGCCCGAAGGGTTTCTTATCTTGAACTCATCGCGTCTGACGTATCGGGAAAAAGTGGACACGACATTGATCTCGCTCTCGGATTTCTGACGATAGAGGCATTGACGGCTTGGTCGAATTTTGCACGAGAATTTTACCTCTCATGCGCATATCTTTATCCAAAGACGATTGGCGGTCAGCATGTGTCTCACGCAAATGCGACAATCATCGATGAGCGACAGGCTTTGATACACTCTATATTTGTTCTGAAGGGGAGAGTCTTCGCCGGCCCAAGAATAACGCCCTTCGACGAACCGACGTGGCGCGAGAAGCGGACACTTTCAAGGTTGTCGCAGAGTGTAGGTTTATCAAACAACGCCGCTATTGTTTCTGGATTGTCTTATCAAACCACTTTCTTTGAAGAGGCACACACACTGCGCAATTTTTATGCTCATCGGTCAAAGGGAACAGCGGAAAAGGTTTTTGATCTGGCGTTGCGGAAGTATGGTTTGCCGACGTTGCCACACCCCAGCGAGCTTATCAACGTCGTTCTTCTCGGGTGAACCGAAACACTAATTCAGGAATGGCTTGGTGATATTCGCAATATCTGCTCGCTCATGTGCCAATAGCGCTACTGTTTAGTGAAGCACAGAACCGACTCGGTTGAGCCGGTTCGAGTACCATACGCCACCGCCCTAGAATTTATCCGAGACATGCATTGGCGCGAGATGAAATCGGAGCGTCTTTGCAGTTCGAGTTTTTGTGAAGCAGCCATTTCGATCACGATGGAGGGTAAGTCGTTGTGTAGATCCTTGTAAAAGGAATCTTGAACAATAAGAATCGCTGAACCCTTCTCGCGCAATGCCTTGGCGACATTGCGGATGGATCTATACATTTTGTCGTAATAGTCGACATGAGTGAAATAGTAATAGCCGCTGGAAGCCTTCGAAGGGTGTTCACGAACCGCAGACAAAAACGCAAGACACGCTGCGCCCCACTCGGCCCCTAAAGGGACTTTTTCTGTTGGTACTTTGGTCGTGCCGATCATCTTGCTGCGGAGAGTTTCCGCGTCCACCCCCGCGACGGGTTGGATTATTGCCAGCTCAACACGAGTTGCAGCTGTGTAATCAATGCGCGTGCAGTACGGAGGAGAAGTGAGTACACAATCCACCAATTGGTCGGGTACGGTCGTCGTCGCGTCCGCCGTTTTTATTTGGCAAGACATTCGTTGAAACAAGTCAACCTGACGGTAAGCCAAGTGAACTCGAATTGCTTCTATTGTCTCAATGAATGCGAGGTGTATTTCCTTCTTGGATACTCTGATACGTTCCGTTTTGTCTTTCGGAAGACGTATCCACGTCGGATTTGAGGTGCGAAAGGTGGAAGCCATCTTTCTTGTGACGGAAAACAAAGCCATATAAAAGGCGGCGGCCAAGCTCGAAAACTTGTCAACATCCGATGCCGCCGTTCCGTCGACCAATGTTTCGCGGCAGCTCTGCTCAATACTTCGGATTGCTCTGGCGGTTGCTGGTTGAAACCACAATGCAAGTGGATCGTTTTTGGTCATGCCGTTATGCGCCGACGAAGCCCGCTCTAAAATCAATTCTGCGAGTGGACGAAGGCACGAATATTCGCTGGCCTGCAAAAGTCGGGCTTTTGCGACAATGACCATCACAGGATTCAGGTCGTATCCAATTGCAGGAAAGCCCAAGCGAGATGCTGTAGAGGTCGTCGTTCCGCTACCGTTCCAAGGGTCGTATATTAGCGAACCTGGACTGATTGATGATGAGCTCAGGATGTCGTGGGCGAATGACTCGGGGAAACCCGCATAATATGGGTAAAGCTGCTCAAACACTTCCCGTGATGCAGTGCGTTTAGGCGAAGAAATTTGCAGCTCATCGAGCATTTCAGTTCCCACGATCGCAGTTATATAGTCACATATATCTGGAAATTTCGTCTACGTCTCGAGCTATCGACGGTTTTGTCTTGCGGACAAGATTCCCGAGGCTAGCTCAGGGCTCAGATCGTTCGGGCGTTTGAGATAACGTCTGTGTCGACCGATTTCCTCGTGCGGGAAATAGGTGGGACCAAACGAGAACGAAGTTCACGGATTTTCCACGGGCAGTTGCGTCAGTTTCGCGGTTCGTTCGGTCTTGAAGGATTTCTGGGGAAAGTTGTCAGCGCAGAAAGGCTCAATAAATTCGGACTTTGAATGGTGGACGCACAAGGGATCGAACCTTGGACCTCTCCCGTGTGAAGGTAATTTTCCGGCGTTTTTGATGTCCGTGATGTCTATAACCCTCAGCAATTATTGGCTTTGCTCTTACTGACATCACCCGCATCATGTCCCTCTCTGTGAGACAGAAGTGTGGGACTTTCCATGCCATCCCGCGAAATCGATACAGCCGCGAAGCGATCTCGCCTCCGACCGCGCAAGAACCCTTATTGGGTCGGCGTCAGCGGCGGCCGTGGAGGTTTGTCGTTAGGATTCCGGCGGACTGTCAAAGGCGAAGGGGTATGGGTCGCCAAAATTGTAATCGACGGGCGGCGCATCGAAGAGGGCATCGGTACGCCTGACGGCGACGGGACCGTGCCCGGCGGGCTGACGTATCCTTCGGCGGTTGAAGCCACCCTTGGGTGGGGAAGGCGGCAAGCGGCCTCCGTCGTTGCCGCGAGCCAGCTTGTTGCCGTCGGCCGGATACCGACCGTGCGGCTCGCCGTTGAAACCTACGTCGACATGCGCAAGGCGCGTGCGGACCGAAGCGGTTCGGAGGGATCGCTTAAGCTCCACGTCATGAACGACCAGGAATTTGCGGGTCTTAAGCTGGCAAAGCTTGAGGCTCAGAACATCTTGGATTGGCGCGCGGGCCTCCCAAACGAGCTCGAACCTTCCTCGAAAAATAGGATACTGAACGACCTCCGAGCTGCGCTGAACGCTGCGGCGGCAAAGTATCGACGCCAGTTACCGGCGCATATCTTGGCCGAAATAAAGCTCGGAACCAAGGCGGAGGCCATCACGTCTTCCCCGCGGCGGCAACTGCTAACGGATGAGCAGGTTCGCACAACTGTCGATGCTGCCTTCGAGGTCGATCCAAGCGGCGATTTTGGCCGGCTGGTTTTGTTGGCCGCAGCGACCGGCGCCCGTTTCTCGCAACTCAAGAATCTAATCGTTATCGACTTCCAGTACGAAAATACCCGCCTGATGATGCCCAGCTCGAGGAAGGGCAAAAATCGCCAGCCTGGTGCCCGCGCGGCCGTCCCTGCGAGCATTGACGTGATGAACCGCCTGCTATCGGCCGTTGAAGGGCGTGGCGAAGATGAGCCGCTGCTGCTGCGGTGGAGCTACCGTAAGACCGGTGGCCCCGGCAACTGGACAAAGGACAAGCGGCAGGCGTGGCGCCGCGCTGACGAAATTGACGAGCTGTGGGCGAAGACCGTAGCGCTGGCCGGCATTCCGCCCGATACGGTGATGTACGCCTTGCGCCACAGCTCGATCGTCCGGGCCTTAAAGAAAAACCTGCCTGTACGGCTGGTAGCGGCGCTGCACGATACTTCGGTGGCGATGATCGAGAAGCACTACGCCGCGTTCATCATCGACATGACCGAAGATATGGCCCGCAAGACGCTGATGGCTTTCGACCAGCCCAATCTGCTGCAGGCCGCCGAATAGGCCCTCGCGCGATTTCCGTCTTGCCGCCGGCGGGCATATACGATCGGGGAACCCGCACCGATGAGCGCGCCCGATGCCGAATAGACCGTCGAAACCCGTCCCGCCCGGCCTTGCTGAAACTCGCGGGCGCGCAGCTGGAATCAGCTTCGCTGAAACCCGGTGGCAAGATCGCCCGCGCCTGTCGATGCAGCTCGCCAGCGAGATTTCCGCGCTGTCGGTGGCGTCGCTGTACAAGGCCGCGGACGAGGGCGGTTTGGTGCTGGTCCGACAATATGGCCGCACCCTGGTTGAAACACCGAGCCTGATCGAATTCATGAAGCGTGCCGAGCCTTGGACGCCATCCGATCGCGGCAAAGAGGCTCGCGCTAAGCGCGCGGCAATTTATGGGCGACGAGGCTAAGCCGGTTGGGGCACCTTATGGTCCTTGACCGCGTCGAATGTTGGGGAGAGCAGGCGCGCGCCGCCACGGCCATAGCCGCGAGTCGTCGCCCGGGCTTCTGACGGCGACGAGGCAAGCGTTTCGTTCTCGCGCGTTATGGTTTCCATTCCTGAAAGGGTGTAACCTCGCCGCTTGCAACCCTTGTCGTTGCAGGTCGTGCAGCCAGGCATTCCATGGCATTCAGCATCGGATGGGGATGATGTTCGGCATTTTCCGGTCAAGGGAGGACCGCGCGGCTGAAGCGGTCGCCAGTTTCTTGCGCGAGAAGCTCGCGGTTTCCGGCCTGCTCCCTGCCGCTGTGCTCTCCGATCGTTACTGCCTCGGTTTCCTTCAGATGGTGGGTGTGCATGTCGCTTCTCAATCACTTCCGAAAGGAAGCGGTATGGAAGCGGCTAAGGCGGTGTTTGTGCGGGCCCTCCTGGAGCTTGCGCCCAACGGCGCGCGGGAGGTTGCCGAGTCGTTACCTCTAATCCGCAACGACGAAACGTTTCTACGCGGCACAAAGGACGGCGATCTCTATATGGGCTGGATGTTGTTGCAACTCGCGTCTGAGCGAGACGGTCAAGCCGCCCTGCGACGGTTCACTGATCGGGTGAGGGAGATTGCCTCGCCTCCCAAAGCCCAACCAATCACCGATCGTCCATCGCCTTCAACCGGTAGCCGTGAACGGTCCGGCTCGGGAGGTTCAGTACGCTGGACCGACTGGAAGGCCGAGGACAAGAGCGACGACTTCGACGGGCCGGCCAAACAAGACATTTGCTGCACGTACACCTTTTCGGGCATCAAGGCCCCGGAGTGCGCGGCCACGCTTACCATCGTGTGCGCACTCGAAGCAACCGCGACGCCGGACGGAAAATCCGTCAGCCTCGATCGAAAGCTGCGTTTTCATCTCCGCCCCTTCCGGCTTCCGCATGAGGCGGATTTTGTAATGCGCCTTGCGACGCGCGATGAAGCGCAGGGCGGCGAATTCGACGTTATAGCGGCGCCAGCAGGTGACGACGGTGCCATGATTGCCAAATACGGGGGCCGCAACGACGTGGCCACCTGCGTTGCTACGCTCCGCACGGGCCGCGACTTGGTATTCATGCTCCGCGACGAGCAGGAATCACTGGTCAATTTCCTGCTTCCGAACGATGGCGCGTTTCAGCGGCTTTATGATGAGACACTGGAACGCCTTCAGCAGCGTGCCGTAATGAATCAGATGTTGCGTTACAACGCAGAGCTTCAGCGCGGGCAGAGGTCCAGTCCTGAGCCGCAAACGACTTTGCGTATGCAGGGAGACGACTGGAAGATCAGCGGCAGTGGACACGAATACACACTGTCCCGTACTTATTCATCCTCGCCGGCAACGGTCGAAATCATTTGCACTGTGAAAAGCTCACCTGAGGTGAACTTCGTGGTGTCCGATCTCAGATTCAAATTCAAGCCGCTCCGCTTGGAGCGGAACGGTTCGCTGGTGCTCGGGCTTTTCA
>CAVSOS010000065.1:0-41439 GCA_963729395.1 uncultured Pseudomonadota bacterium
TCGCCGGATTTGCGCTCGCCGGCGGCGGCACCAGTTTCAGCGTCGCCAATGGCGGCTCCGGCCATTCCGACCTGTTCCAGGCCGGCGCCTTCATTCGTCACACC
Organism: uncultured Pseudomonadota bacterium; assembly: GCA_963729395.1. Taxonomy (GTDB): domain Bacteria; phylum Pseudomonadota; class Alphaproteobacteria; order Rhizobiales; family Xanthobacteraceae; genus Bradyrhizobium. The sequence goes on from CAVSOS010000065.1 coordinate 105, forward strand.
GTTGGGCCGGCCTATATCTCCGCTGCGCTGGCCTATGGCTGGCAGGACATCACCACCAACCGCACCGTGACCGTCGCCGGCGTCGACCAGTTGCGCGCCGAGTTCAACGCCAATGCGTTCTCGGGGCGCGTCGAAGGCGGCTATCGCTTCGTCGCGCCGTGGATCGGCGGCTCGGCATCACGCCCTATGCCGCCGGACAGTTCACCACCTTCGATCTGCCGGCCTATGCCGAACAGGCGATTGCCGGCGCAAATACCTTCGCGCTTGCCTATAACGCCAAGGACGTCACCGACAACCGCAGCGAACTCGGCATTCGCACCGACAAATCGTACGCGATGCAGGGCGCGATCCTCACCTTGCGCGGCCGTTTCGCCTGGGCGCATGACTTCAATCCCGACCGCACTATCGCCGCGACGTTCCAGACGCTGCCGGGCGCAAGTTTCGTCGTCAATGGCGCGGCGCAGGCGCATGATTCTGCGCTGACCACCGCCTCGGTGGAGATGAAGTGGTTTAACGGCTGGTCTGCCGCCGGGACTTTCGAGGGCGAGTTCTCCGGCGTGACGCGATCTTATGCCGGCAAGGGTGTCGTGCGCTACGCCTGGTAAGCGCCGCAAGGCGCGATCGTTGGCTACAGGCGCACGATGCGCCGTCGGCTCAACCACCACAGGCCGAGATTCCAGCTCACGCTCGTCATCAGCGCCAGACAGAGCGCGATCATCGACCCGAATCGAAGCGCCGCAACATGCAGCACGGCGACCGCGACGCCAAAACCGAGCAAGCCCCAGCCGCTGTTGGCGATCACGGCCGCCGTCGGCGGACCGCCGATGCGCGGGTGCAGGATCAACATCATGCTGGAGAACACCACCGGAAACAGCGCGATCATGCCGCTGACCTTGGGGCCGACCCATCCCGACAGCGTCACGACGGTTGCAACCAGGGTGGCCACCAGCGCCGCGCGCAGCGGGATGTCGTACCAGCGGCGCGTGATCAGCGGCATCCTGACGTGACGGAAGCGACCCAGCAGCGGGATGCAAATCGCGAACGCGATAATATTGACCGCAAGACCGCCGGCCAGCGACCAGTGGATGGTTCGCGACAAGGCGGCCATCACGATCCAGACCAAGGCGCCAGCGGACCAACTGACCCAGGCGTTATGACGCTGCGCCAGCAGCACATAGGTCAGGCCGAGAAAGATCGTCGCGGCGTTGATCGGCAGGCTCGCCAGTGCCCCCTCGGCGATGAACGCCGCATCGTGGTCGAGCGCGAGAAAAACGTAGGATGGCCCCGCCGAAATCGGCAAGGTCGCGACCAGCGCGCCGATCACCGGCCCCGCGCGCTCGGTGATGACAGATGCTGACACCACAAACGCGGCCGTGACCGCCATGCGCAGCACCAGCGTCAGGATGAAAGCAAGCTCTGGCGGCATGGGGGCGGGAACGCTTTCTTACCCTCCCCTGGAGGGCAGGGCCTCACACCCTTTGCATCGTCACCGAAACCTTCGGGCCGTTCTTGATGGTCTGGTAGACCACGCAATAGCGCTCGGTCAGCTTCAATAACAGATCGAGCTTCTCTTGCGGCGCGTCGGTGTCGACGTCGAAACGGAGACGAATTTCAGCAAAGCCAACCGGCGCCTCCTTGTCGATGCCGAGCGTGCCGCGAAAATCCAGATCGCCTTCGGCGATCACATTGCCCGTCTTCAGCGGCACCTCGACGGCAGTCGCCACCGATTTCAGGGTCACGCCGGCGCAGGCGACCAGCGCTTCGAGCAGCATGTCGCCGGAGCACAATTCAAGTCCGGAACCGCCGGTGCCCGGATGCAGGCCGGCGACAGCCAATGCGCGGCCGGTCTCCACCTTGCAGGCGATGCCGTCATGGTCGATCGAGCCTTTGGCTTTCAGCGTAATCATCGCCGCACCCGGATCGGATTTATAGCGTTCCTTGATCGGGGCCTGCGTGGCGCGGAGTTCGGCGGCGTCCATTTTTGTTTCTCCCGGATATCAGAGGTATCGGATGTAATCGGTCGGAACGCCGATGTCACCACATCGCCTCGCGCGCGACGCCCGGCATCAGCGCCGCAGGGGCGACCAGCGCAGCCACAGCGCGCCGTGACCACCGGGCAGGAATGGTCAAAACAGGTCGCAAGAGAGCGTCAATGCGACCGGCGGTTTTTCCGGCGCGGTCGCCGCGCGGCTGAAAACGCCAATTTATTTCAATGAGTTAAGCGAGGAGAAATATGTCCGCCCACCCGCCCGCGACGGGAACAACCTTGCTCAAAGGTGACCGAATCCAGCAGGGACCTGCTGCTATCCCAGAATGACCAGTGACAGCATCGGCGCCGTCCGTTATCCGGTTAGGTCATGGACAGCGTTGTGACACCAGCCGGACCTGAGGCCGACGAGCGTTTCGATACCGCGCGGATCACCGCGGCGGTCGACGAACTCGCCGCAAAGCACGCCGGACGCGAGGATGTTTTTCGTTCCGCCCTGGCGCAGCTCCTGAAGGCTGAGATGATGGCGGCGCGCGCGGTGGCGCAGGCGGTGCTGCTGAAGGATCGTCACGGGCGGCGCTGCGCCGAACGGCTGTGTTTCGTCCAGGACGAGATCATCCGCATCCTGTTTTCCGCCGCCACGCGCCATCTCTATCACTCGCCGATTCCTTCCGGCGCCGAGCGCATGGCGGTGGTTGCCACCGGCGGTTACGGCCGCGGACTGATGGCGCCGGAATCCGATATCGATTTGCTGTTCATCCTGCCCTACAAGCAAACCGCCTGGGGCGAGCAGGTCGCCGAGGCCATCCTGTATTGCCTCTGGGACATGGGATTGAAGGTCGGCCACGCGACGCGCTCGGTCGATGAATTTATCCGGCAGGCGCGCGGCGACATGACGATCCGCACCGCGATCCTCGAGACCCGGTTTCTGACCGGAGACCAGCCGCTCTACAATGAACTGGTGGCGCGGTTCGACCGCGAGGTCGTTCAGGGCACCGCGGCCGAATTCGTCACCGCGAAGCTCGCCGAACGCGAGGAGCGGCATCGCCGCGCCGGACAGTCGCGCTATCTGGTCGAACCCAACGTCAAGGACGGCAAGGGCGGCCTGCGCGACCTGCATACGCTGTACTGGATCGCGAAGTATGTCTACCGCGTGCGCGAGACCGATGAACTGCTCGAACGCGGCGTATTCGACGCGCAGGAATACCGCACCTTCCGCCGCTGCGCGGATTTCCTGTGGTCGGTCCGCTGCAATATCCATTTCTTCACGGGCCGCCCGGAAGAGCGGCTGTCGTTCGACATCCAGCGCGAGATCGCCATCCGGCTTGGATATACGTCGCATCCCGGCATGCAGGATGTCGAACGCTTCATGAAGCACTATTTCCTGGTCGCCAAGGATGTCGGCGATCTCACCGCGATCCTGTGCGCCAAGCTGGAAGACCAGCAGGCCAAGCCCGCGCCCGTGCTCAGCCGCATGATGGCGCGCTTCCGGCCGAACACGAAACGGCGGCGGGTGCCCGACAGCGACGATTTTATTGTCGACAACAACCGCATCAATCTGGCGGCGCCTGATGTCTTCAAGCACGACCCGGTCAACCTGATCCGGATTTTCCGTCTCGCCCAGAAAAACAATCTCGCCTTTCACCCCGACGCGATGCGCACCGTGACGCGCTCGCTGAAGCTGATCAACGTTCAGCTGCGCGAGAATCCGGAAGCCAACCGGCTGTTCATGGAAATCCTGACCTCGAACGACGCCGAAATCGTGCTGCGGCGCATGAACGAGACCGGCGTGCTCGGCCATTTCATTCGCGCCTTCGGCAAGATCGTGTCGATGATGCAGTTCAACATGTACCACCACTACACGGTGGACGAGCATCTGTTGCGCTGCGTCGGCTACCTGCAGGACATCGAACGCGGCGGCAACGACGAGTTCACGGTCGCCAGCGACCTGATGCGCAAGATCCGCCCCGAGCATCGCCCGGTCATCTACATCACCACGCTGCTGCACGATATCGCCAAGGGCCGGCCGGAAGACCATTCGATCGCCGGTGCAAAGGTGGCGCGGCGGCTGTGCCCGCGGCTCGGCTTCAACGCCGCCGATACCGAACTGATCGCGTGGCTGATCGAAGAGCATCTGACGATGTCCACGGTGGCGCAATCGCGCGACCTCTCGGACCGCAAGACCATCGAGAATTTCGCCGCCGTCGTGCAGTCGGTCGAACAGATGAAGCTGTTGACCATCCTGACCACCGCCGATATCCGCGGCGTCGGTCCCGGCGTCTGGAACGGCTGGAAGGCGCAGTTGCTGCGCACGCTGTATTACGAAACCGAACCGGTGCTGACCGGCGGCTTCTCGGAGGTCAACCGCGCCCAACGCATCGCCGTGGCGCAGTCGGAATTTCGCGCGGCCTTCACCGAATGGCCCGAGCAGGAACTCAATGCCTATATGGCGCGGCACTATCCGGCCTACTGGCTCAAGGTCGAACTGCCGCGCAAGATCCGCCACGCCCGCTTCCTGCGCGCCAGCGAACAGGCCGGCCACAAGCTCGCCATCAATGTCGGCTTCGACGAGGCGCGCGGCGTCACCGAACTCACCATTCTGGCGGTGGATCATCCCTGGCTGCTGTCGATCATCGCCGGCGCCTGCGCCTCGGCGGGCGCCAACATCGTCGACGCGCAGATCTACACCACCACCGACGGCCGCGCGCTCGACACCATCGCGATCTCGCGGGAATACGACCGCGACGAGGACGAGGGACGACGCGCGACGCGGATCGGCGACATGATCGAGGACGTGCTCGAAGGCAAGCTGCGGCTGCCCGAAGCGGTGGCGCGGCGCGCCGCGGGACGCGGCAGGACGAGGCCGTTCGTGGTCGAGCCGGAAGTCATCATCAACAATCAGTGGTCGGATCGCTATACCGTGATCGAGGTGTCCGGCCTCGACCGGCCCGGCCTGCTTGTATGAACTGACCACCGCGATTTCGAAGCTCAACCTCAACATCGCCTCGGCCCATGTCGCGACCTTCGGTGAACGCGCCCGCGACGTGTTTTACGTCACCGACCTGCTCGGCGCCCAGATCACCGCCCCGACGCGGCGGGCCGCGATCAAGAGCGCGCTGATCCACCTGCTCGCCAACGACGAGACCGCAGCACAGCCCGCGGCGTGATCGACCTTATCGATACACGAGCTACGGCCGTCTCAGAGCTTGGTAATCGGCTCCAGCGCTTCGCCGGTGCGCAGGGCGCGCAGCGGAGCGGTGTCGCAATACACCCGCTCCTCGATGATCTTGCCGGCCTGGAGGCGAAATTTATCGACGCCGCGCCAGCTAAAACGCGCCCCATTGACGATACGCGTGGTCTGCCACTCGATGATCACGACGTCGCCGCGCGAGGTCCAGTCCAGCAATTGCCAGACGAAATCCGGCGCCGCCGCGGTCTGCACCTCCAGCAGGCGGTCGAGCTCGCTTCCGCGCACCGTCCTGTTCACCATCGGCGTGTGCAGCAAACCTTCGGGGTGCCACAGGTCGAGGAAGGCGTTGCCGTCCCGTGCCGCCCACGCCGCCGCAAACCGTGTTACAAAATCCTAAATCTCCGCGTCCGTCATCAATCGTCTCCATGCTGAATGTGGTGGAGACGATAGGAGCATGGTCGGCCTCGGTCTGGCGATTTACGGACCTGACGTTTCGCCAAACAAAATCAGGTTGCGGTCGCGCGGGGTCTCGACGCCGGCTTCAGCGCCACGCCTTCGTGCTCCAGCAGCCATCGCTTGCGCGTCAAGCCCCCGCCATACTTGACCAGCGAGCCATTGGCGCCGATCAGGCGATGACAGGGCACAACCACGCTGATCGGGTTGGAGCCATTGGCATGTCCGACCGCGCGCACCGCTTTGGGCATGCCGAGCTGCGCCGCCAGCGCGCCATAGCTCATGGTCGTGCCGGGCGGAATCGTCGGCAACGCGGTCCAGACCTTGCGTTGGAACGGCGTGCCGGCGACGCGCCATTTGATTGCGCTCAAGGAAGCAAGATCGCCCTCGAAATATCCGGACAGCGCCGCCCTAGACTCGGCCGGGGAGCCCGCGCGTCCCGCAAAACCACATCGCCATGTTGCAGCCGCAGCAGTTCCTTCATGCGCGGCTCATGATCCTCCCAGTCCAGCGCACGCAGCACACCGTCGTCGTCGGTCACTAGCAGCGCGACGCCGATCGGTGTTTCCAACCGGTCGAGGTTAAAGATTTCAGGCGGCTTGGCGTTCATGCGTTTTCGCCGACGGGGCTGGATGCGCAATGCCGGCGGCCCACAGGTGCAAGGCGGCATAGGCGCGCCACGGCCGCCATCGCTCGGCGCGCGACAGCAGTTCAGCGGGTGATGGTCGGCGGCCGTCCGCCGTCGCCATCGCGCGCATCAATCCGATGTCGGCGGCGGGGAATGCATCGGGTTCGCGCAGTTCGCGCATCGCAATGTATTGCGCCGTCCATTCGCCGATCCCCGGAAGCGACCGCAATTTCGCAATCGCCTCCTCGAGGCTGGCGCCCCGGCTGAACATCGTCGGGTCGGCGCAAATAGCCGCCGCCAGCGAGGTCACCGCCATCGGCGCGCGCATTCGGCATGCCGAGCGCCGCAAGATCGGCTCCGGCAAGACGCGAGGACGAGGGAAACAAATGGCTAAGGCCGTCGGCGTCCGTCGTCGCCGCGGGACAGCGGCGCGCCGTGAGCCAGCACCAGCCTGCCGAGCAATTTGGTCGCCGCCGGAACGGTGATCTGCTGGCCGAAGATCGCGCGCACCGCGAGTTCGAAGCCGTCCCATGCGCCGGGGACCCGCAAGCCCGGCCGCGCCGCGACCAGCGGCGCCAGCACCGGGTCGAGCGAAAGATGCGCGCCGATCATGTCGGGGTCGGCGGCCAGATCGAATACCCGCCGCACCCGTGCGATGATCGACGGCAGCGCCGCCATGTTTGGAAATCGCACCGAGACGCTCACCCTGTTGCGGTCGGCCGGCGCGACGCTGATCACGCCGCTATCGTCGCCGATCGCAATCGTGCGCCAGTAGACATCGCCCGAGACGATTTCGACGCTGGGAATCGCGCGCTGGCCAAGGAACGACAAGATCGCATCCCAATCGTAAGGCGGCCGATACGCCAGATGAACCGACAGCGCGCCCGGCTTCGCGCCTGGTCTTGTCGCGCGCGTCGGCGCAACGTGGCCGGCGACCGCCCGAACAGCTGCAGGAACGTTTCGTTGAAGCGGCGGACACTGTTGAAGCCCGACGCCAGCGCGACCTCGGCCATCGGCAGCGAGGTCTCGTGGATCAATTGCTTGGCGAGCAGGACCCGTCGCGTCTGCGCCACCGCGATCGGCGAGGCGCCGACATGCTGGCGAAACAGCCGCCGCAACTGGCGCGCACCGATGCCGAGCCGGTTTGCGAGGCCCTCGACATCCGCTTCATCGAGGCCACCGGTTTCGATCAAGCGCGAGCGCACGGGAAACGGTGTTGGTGGTGCCGCCGCCAGAACGCCAGATCGGGCGACGTTTCCGGCCGGCAGCGCAGGCATGGGCGAAAACCGGCCTCCTGGGCCGCCGCCGCGGAGGGATAGAACGACACATTCGCGAATTTCGGGCGTGCGCGCCGGGCAGATCGGCCGGCAGTAGATGCCGGTGGTTTTGACGCCCACGAACAGCCGCCCGTCGAAGCGGGCATCGCGGGTCGAAATCGCGCGGTAGCAGGCGATGCGGTCCATATCCATCAGGCAATCCTGGTCCATTCGAGCAGGCTTGTCTCGCGGTTTTCGGACATCACCATTCTCGCCAAAAATGCTGCCCTCAGTTCTGAAAAATAAGGCACGTCGTCGTGCCATGGGCGAGCAAACGCCCGCTACCATCCGTCACCCTCCCCTCGGCGGTGCCAACGCGCCGGCCCCGGCTCAGCACGACGCCTTCCGCTTTGATCAACCCCGTCTCAGGGGTGATGGCTCGCACGAGTGAAATCTTGAACTCGAGCGTGGTCTGGCCGACACCCTTCTCGAGAGTCGACTGGACGGCCAGTCCCATGCAGCTGTCGAGCAGGGTGGCCGCGAGACCACCGTGCACCGTGCCGGCCGGATTGAGATGGATGCCGCTCGGCTCTGCCGTGACGACGACGCGCCCGCTCACCGCCTCGGTCACATCATAACCCAGGGTCCGGGCGATCGTATTGAGCGGCAGCGTCCCGTCGACGAGTCCCTGGACAAATTCCAGGCCGCTCATCTCCTTCTGCCTCTCGGCGCTGACGGTCCCATATGTCTTGCTGGCGATATGGCTGTGCATCTGCTTCCACTTTCCGTTCGAACCGTTGGTGCGCGACCTCAGGTCCATTTCCGTTCAGGAATCATCGTCCATTGGAGACGGTCTGTCGCGCGGTTTCCGGCCATCATCATTCGTCGGAAATACCGGGCGAACCGTCGCACGGTGCCGGCGGGGCGTGCTAGCGTCCACCCGGAATCCGGCAACCGGTTGGGGGACTGCGAGATGATCTGGATCGCCAATGCGTTGGTGGCGCTGGTAGCGGCACTGCACGCCTATTTTCTGGTGCTGGAGATGTTTCTCTGGACCAAGCCACTGGGCCTGAAGACCTTCGGTAACTCGCTTGAGAAGGCGAACAACTCCGCGGTGCTTGCGGCCAACCAGGGGCTGTATAACGGCTTTCTCGCCGCCGGGCTGGTCTGGGGGCTGGTCGCGGGCATTCCGGCTTTTGCGTTCGAGATCAAGCTGTTCTTTTTGCTCTGCGTGATCGTCGCCGGCGTCTATGGTGCGGTGACCGTCAGCCGCAGGATTCTGTTGGTGCAGGCAGCGCCCGCGGCCATCGCGCTGATCCTGCTCTGGCTGGCGTAGAGCCTTTTTCGTTCCGATTGAATCGGAACGGAGGCTCTACTTCTTTATTTGACGCGCTTGCTTCACGCGAACCGGTATCCACTTCGCTGGAAAACGCTTTGGGATCGTTTACCTTTCCAGCCGGCATCGCCTTGCATTGCCACATCCGTTCCTCCACTATCCCCCGCAAGCGATGGCGTCCGCCGCAGCCTGAACGCGGCACCGGACCAGACCGTCGGCCAAATCACCCCTATGAGGAAGCAGCAATATGAGGAACGGCATTTTTCACCTGCTCGCCGGAACGGCAGTTGCCATCGCACTGTCGGCGTCGTCGGCCTATGCGCAAAAGAAATACGACACCGGCGCGACCGATACCGAAATCAAGATCGGCCAGACCGTGCCGTTCTCTGGACCGGCTTCCGCCTATTCCAGTATCGGCAAAACGCAGGCGGCGTATTTCAAGATGATCAACGAGCAGGGCGGCATCAACGGCCGCAAGATCAATTTGATCCAGTATGACGACGCCTATAGCCCGCCGAAGGCCGTCGAGCAGGTGCGCAAGCTGGTCGAGAGCGACGAGGTGTTGCTCACCTTCCAGATCGTCGGCACGGCGTCGAATGCCGCGGTCCAGAAATACCTCAACTCCAAGAAGGTGCCGCAACTGTTCGCCGCCACCGGCGCCTCGAAATTCACCGATCCGAAGAATTTCCCGTGGACGCTCGGCTTCAACCCCAACTACCAGACCGAGGGACGCATCTACGGCCAGTATATTCTCAAGAACTATCCGGACGCCAAGATCGGCGTGCTCTATCAAAACGACGATCTCGGCAGGGACTACCTGACCGGCATCAAGGCCGGCCTTGGCGACAAGGCGGCCAAGATGATCGTGGCTGAAGCCTCCTACGAAGTCACCGATCCGACCATCGATTCGCAGGTGCTGAAGATCAAGGATGCCGGCGCCGATCTGTTCTTCAGCGCGTCGACGCCGAAACAGGCGGCCCAGGCGATCAAGAAGATCGCCGAGGTCGGCTGGCATCCGATTCAGATCGTCGATATCAACGCCACTTCGGTCGGCGCGGTATTGCAGCCGGCAGGCCTCGAAGCATCCAAGGGCCTGATCAGCACCAATTATGGCAAGGATCCGAGCGACCCGCAGTGGAAGGATGACCCCGGCTTGAAGCATTATTTGGACTTCATGGCGAAGTATTACCCCGAAGGCGACAAGAACTCGAACTTCAACACCTATGGCTATTCGACCGCCCAATTGATGGCGCATGTGCTCAAGCAGTGCGGCGACGACCTCACGCGCGAGAACGTGATAAAGCAGGCCACCAATCTGAAGAACGTTGAACTCGATCTGTCGCTGCCCGGCATGAAGGCCAACACCACGGCGAACGACTACCGCGTCAACAAGCAGATGCAGATGATGAAGTTCAACGGCGAGCGCTGGGAATTGTTCGGCCCGATTCTCGAGGACAGCGGTCCTGCGGGCTAATACTCGCCACGACAAACGATCGGCGGCCCCTCGTGGCCGCCGATTTGTTTATTTCGGAACCTCGCCAAACGTCTTTCCAACCGGCAACACGGCGTGCCGGATCAGGCGCGAATCCTCGACCCCCGCCTGGCGGTGTTTCACCGCTTCCCGATAGACGGGGTCGCGGATCATTTCCACGAAAGCCGCGACGCTCGGATATTCGGCGATGAAGCAGTGGTCCCAGCGCTCCGTCTCGGGCCCGATCAGCATCAGTTCAAAGCGCCCCTGCCACACGATCTTGCCGCCGAGCCGTTCGAACACCGGTCCGCTCTCTCGGCCGTAAGCCGCATAGGCCTCGGCGCCGGTCGCCTTGCGGCCGTCCGGATAGGCGGCGATCGCCCGCAAGCGCACCAGATTGAGCATGTGAATCGGACCCGGCCGATCGTTGGCCCGAAATTGCGCGAAGATTTCCTTGGTTGGATCGATATGGCCCATGTCTGTCCCGTTTCCCTTGAAGGCTCACTCATTTGAGAAGTTCCGCCAAGCATTACCACGCGCCGCCCCACCTCCTAATCCCGCGTTAACTTCTCCGTAACCGGCCCTTAAACAGCGCAGGCTAGCGTGCGGCGGGACCGGTGTGGGCGGCGTATCGCGTATGGCGTTGGGACGGAAAAAAGGCGGTGGACGCAAGGAGCCGCTATTCGGGCTTCCCGCCGCGCTGGCGGATTTGCGCCTGTCGCCGGAGGACCGCATTGCCGCCGCGGAAGACAAACCGAAAAAATCATCCGCCAAGCGCCAAGCCAACGATGGCGATGACGCGCCGCGCGAGCGCAAGCCGGCCGCGTCGCGCAGTGGCTCCAGGCGCCGCTCGAAATCGCGCGGCAAACTCGGTATCGGAAGCCTGATCTATTGGGGCGCAGTGCTCGGCCTGTGGGCGGCGATCGCCGTGATCGGCGTCGTGGTCTGGGTGGGCGCGCATTTGCCGCCGATCCAGGCGCTTGAAATTCCGAAGCGGCCGCCGACCATCCAGATCGTCGGCCTCGACGGCAGCGTACTGGCGACGCGCGGCGAAATGGCCGGCGCCAATGTTTCGCTGAAGGATCTGCCGCCCTATCTCCCGAAGGCCTTCATCGCGATCGAGGACCGCCGGTTCTATTCGCATTACGGGGTTGACCCGCTCGGCATCGCCCGCGCGGCGGTCGCCAATATCCTGCATCGCGGCGTTTCGCAGGGCGGCTCGACGCTGACCCAGCAACTCGCCAAGAACCTGTTCCTGACCCAGGAGCGCACCCTGCAACGCAAATTGCAGGAAGTCGAACTGGCGCTCTGGCTGGAGCGCAAGCATTCCAAATCCGAGATTCTCGAACTCTATCTCAACCGGGTTTATTTCGGCTCCGGCGCCTATGGCGTCGAGGCGGCCGCGCAACGCTATTTCGGCAAATCGGCGAAGAACGTCACGCTGGCGGAGGCCGCGATGCTCGCAGGCCTGGTCAAATCGCCGTCGCGGCTGGCGCCGAACCGCAATCCCGAGGGCGCCGAGCAGCGCGCCAAGATCGTGCTGGCCGCGATGGCCGACGCCAAATTCATTACCGAGGCGCAGGCGCAGGCCTCGATCGGGCACCCCTCTTACAATGTGAAGCCGGCGGGCGCCGGCACCGTCAATTATGTCGCGGACTGGATCGGTGAAGTGCTCGACGACCTCGTCGGCCAGGTCGAGCAGAACATCGTAGTCGAGACCACGATCGACCCGAAACTGCAGAGCATCGCCGAAACCGCCGTGATCGACGAACTCGCCGCCAAGAGCGTCAAGTTCAATGTCAGCCAGGGCGCGCTGGTGGCGATGACGCCCGACGGAGCGGTGCGCGCCATGATCGGCGGCCGCAATTACGCCGAGAGCCAGTACAATCGCGCGGTGACCGCCAAGCGCCAGCCGGGCTCGGCTTTCAAGCCCTTTGTCTATCTGACGGCGATCGAGGCCGGTCTGACCCCAGAGACGATCCGGCAGGACGCGCCGCTCGACGTCAAGGGCTGGAAGCCGGAGAATTACAGCCACGAATATTTCGGCGCGGTGACGCTGACGCAGGCGCTGGCGATGTCGCTCAATACCGTTGCGGTGCGGCTCGGACTGGAAGTCGGCGCCAAAAACGTGGTGCGCACCGCGCACCGGCTCGGCATCTCATCGAAACTCGACGCCAATGCCTCAATCGCGCTGGGCACTTCGGAGGTCTCGCTGCTCGAACTGGTCGGCGCCTATGCGCCGTTCGCCAATGGCGGCCTCGGTATCTCGCCGCATGTCGTGACCAGGATCCGCACCAGCGAGGGCAAGGTGCTGTACATCCGCCCCGCCGACCAGCTTGGCCAGGTGATCGAGCCGCGCAATGTCGCTGCCATGAACACCATGATGCAGGAAACCCTGCTCAGCGGCACCGCGCACAAGGCGGAGCTTCCAGGCTGGATGGCCGCCGGCAAGACCGGCACCAGTCAGGATTTCCGCGACGCCTGGTTCATCGGTTACAGCGCCAATCTCGTGACCGGCATCTGGCTCGGCAACGACGACAATTCGCCGACCAAGAAGGCGACCGGCGGCGGGTTGCCGGTGGAAGTCTGGACCCGATTCATGAAAGCCGCGCATCAGGGCGTGACGCCCGTACCGCTGCCGAATTCGCAGCCGGCTGGATTATTCCCGAACATGGTGCAAGCTTCCTCGCAGGTCAGCTCGCCCTCGGCGCCGATGCCGATGTCGGCAAGCGGTGTCGCCGGCCGGCCGGCGCCGACGCGAACCTCGGTGCGGCCGGAAGCAGCCGCTGGACTGGACGGCTGGCTGATGGAACGGCTGTTCGGACGATAGAAATTTCGCCGGCGCGCTTCCTTCATGACGTTCCGTTTCAGAACACCCTGCCCGCCTGCGCGACCAAATCACCAAAGCGTGTATTCATCGAAGATAGAGAGCACCCATGTTGGAATGCCGAGGCCGGGCGCCGCCGCGCGGCTTTTCATTTGCGATCGCGGCTACTAGTATCCCCCGGCGCGTTGAATGGTTCCGTGAACGGTCCAATGGCAGCTTCTCAGGCGGTCTCTGACTGCACCCTTTGTCGAAAAACAACGGTTTGATCAGCGTGAATCCGGTTGCGAGAAGTTTTGCGATCGCTTGCTGTGTTGCGGCGCTGGTGGGGATGGCGCTGGTTTCGACGTCCGCGGTTTGCCGTGCTGCCACACCTGATCTCGACGGCGTGTGGCTTCCGGATGTCGGTGACCAGAAGCGCCAGGAACTAGGCAATATCCCGCCCTGGAAGCCGGACATTCTGCCCCAGGTCCAGCATATGGTGGCCGAGGAAAAGGCAGGCCGGCCGTTTCTCGTTCTCAGCCATTGCCTGCCGCACGGCATGCCGAGCTGGATGCTGATCACCCATAACGCGTTCGAACTTCTGACCACTCCCGGCCGCATCACCATGCTGGGCGAAGTCGACGGCAACCGGATGCGGCGAATCTACATGGACGGCCGCCCGCATCCTGAAGATCCCGACCTGACGCTGCACGGCCATTCGATCGGGCACTGGGAGGGCGAAACGCTGGTGATCGATACCACCGCCATCGCGCCGCAGGCCTATATCGCCACCAGCGAGGCGGTCGGCATCCCGAATAATGGCGACATGCACATTCTCGAACGGCTGCATCTGGTGAAGCCGGACGTTCTTCACGACGACCTTGAAATAACGGCACCAAAAGTTCTGACCGCGACCTGGAAAACGACGCGAATTTTCCGCCGTTATCCCGAGCGTCATTATGAGATCACCGAGGGGGAATGTGTTCAGGAAGACCTCACCGCCGGGAAGGATCCGTTCGGCAACGATATATTCGTTCCCAACACGCAAAACCCGGACGGCTCGGTGCGCGCGGTGAAATAAGGATGATCAAGATGTCGCCTAGAGTAGCTTTCCTTGCTGCGACCCTGATGCTGGGTTTCGCCGGCATGGCGGCAGCGCATCATTCGAATGCGGCCTACGATCTCGATCATCCCCAAACCATGGAAGGCACCGTCAAAACCGTCAACTGGACCAACCCTCACATCACCTTCGTGATCGAGGCGGACGTCAAGAATGGCGAGCCCGCCGCTTCGTGGGTCTTCGAAGTCTCGAGCCCCGGGGTTTTGACGCGCTCGGGCTGGACCAAGCGTTCTCTGCAGCCCGGAGATCACGCCGTCTTCCACTATGCACCGCTTCGCGACGGCACCCCAGGCGGGTTCCTGATGAAAGTCACGCTGCCCAGCGGTCAGGAACTAAGCTACAGCCTGACGCCGCCTGCCGATCAATAAGGTGATGGACGCCGCGCTGAGCGAGTTTTCCAAGTGGCTGGCGGCGACGCCGCTCAGCCACATCATCCAGACCACCAAATGGGTGATCCCGGCGCTTCAGACCGTCCATATTCTGAGCGTTGCCGTGGTTTTTTCTTCCGCGGTCCTGGTCGATCTTCGGCTGTGGCGGCTGCTCAATCGCGATGTGCCGTTGCCCGAAGTGGCGCGGCGTTTCCTTCCGACCATTTGGCCGGTGCTGCTGGTACTGTTGATCACGGGAAGCCTGCTGATCATCGGCGAGCCGAGACGCTCGCTGCTCAATTCGACTTTCTATCTCAAGATGGCGCTGCTCGCGGTCGCCATCGTGCTTACGGCCTGGCTGCAATGGTCGTTGTCGTCGTCGCCGAGTTTCTGGGACAGGAACCGGGCGAGGCGGATGGCCGGACAGCTCGCGGCGACCGTCTCTATTCTGGTCTGGTGCGGCATCCTGTTCGCCGGACGCTGGATTGCCTATACGCAGGCGGGATGATGCTGCAGCTTCAGGAACTGATTTCGTATTTCGAGAACAGCGCGCTGGCGGACAACATCCGCGAGAACGATGTGCTGTTTCCGCTGATCGAATCGGTGCATGTGGTCTCGATTTGCCTGGTGATCGGCTCCATTCTGGTGGTTGATCTGAGACTGCTGGGGCTTGCCTCCGTTGACCGGTCCGTGAGCCGCGTCACGCGCGGAATTTTACCGCTCACCTGGTGCGCGTTTGCCGTCGCCGTCGCCTCGGGCGGCCTGATGTTTATTTCCAACGCCACCAAATATCTGGAGAACGGCTACTTCATCGCCAAGATGCTTCTGATCTGCGTGGCCGGCCTGAACATGGTGATCTTTCATGCCATCAGCGCCAGCAACCAGCCGCAGTGGGACAACAAGGCCCGGCCGCCGTTTCCGGCGCGGCTGGCGGGAGGATTATCCATTCTGCTGTGGATCTCAGTGGTCGCTTGCGGGCGCTGGATCGGCTTTACAATGCGGATTGGCTGACATGATCAGCACCCGCCGCCTTCGCCGCATGGTTGCCGCAGCTCTCATCGGATGCGCGGCTGCCTCGCCAGCGCTTTCCGGCGATGCCGACCCGTCGCCCTTCGTGCCCCAACCCTTCGTACCCCATGTCGACATGAAGACCTTCATGGATCATGTCCTCAGCCCCGCCGCGGCGGTGATCTGGAAGTCCAACGGGATCGTGATCGATGCAAAGGGTGAGCATGATCTCTCGCCCAAATCGGACGACGACTGGGAGCAGATCGTGAGCGGCGCGGCCACGCTGGCGGAGGCCACCAACGCGCTGATGATTCCGCAGCGGGCGCTCGACCCCGAATGGAACGCCTACGCCAAAAAACTGGCCGACGCAGCCGACAAGGCCTATCGCGCCGCCGAGGCTCATGACCTGAAAGGCGTCTCGGAAGTCAGCGACCAGCTCGACGGGATTTGCGCGGCCTGCCACCGTCATTATGGGCTTGAATGAATTCCACGCTTGGAAATGAGGGGGCACGCTAGAGCGAGATGGCTCTTCGTCGAATTGCCATCTCGCTCTATCTTTCTGTTTGAGCATGATCTTTTCGGAAAACCGGTGCCCACTTTTCCGGATCATGCTTTAGCCACCTGTAGCCGACATGTGCCGGGCAATCGATGGACGTCCGCCCCGTCCGATTTCAAAATCATGGCCTCGGGGCTTGCCTCTTGCCGCCAGTCCGATCGCCTGCGTCAGGGCCGCGTCTCCGCCCGGACCACGCAGGACGCGCTTGAGATCTACCGCGTTGTCCTGCCCAAGGCAGGCGTGAAGGACCCCGGAAGCCGTCACACGGACGCGATTGCAGTCCTCGCAGAAATTGTGGGTCAAGGGCGTGATGAAGCCGATCTTCCCACCCGTCTCTACCACGCGCGCGTAGCGCGCCGGCCCACCCGTCCGTTCAGCCAGATCGACCAGCGTCCAGCGTCGCTCGATCAGGCGACGCAACGAGGTCAACGACAGAAATTGATCGGTACGATCTGCGCCGATCTCACCGAGCGGCATGGTTTCAATCAACGTGAGCGCCATTCCTCCGGAATGCGCAAAAACGATAAGGTCATCTATCTCCCGTTCGGTATGGTCCTTGAGCGCCAC
This sequence comes from uncultured Pseudomonadota bacterium, assembly GCA_963729395.1. Taxonomy (GTDB): domain Bacteria; phylum Pseudomonadota; class Alphaproteobacteria; order Rhizobiales; family Xanthobacteraceae; genus Bradyrhizobium. The sequence goes on from CAVSOS010000065.1 coordinate 16,851, forward strand.
CGCGTTGAGTTTGACGGCGAGGCCCGCCGTCCGTGCCGCTTCGATGCCCTCGAGCACACGCGCGAGCGATCCTCCGCGCGTGATCATCGTGAATTTGTCGGGATCGAGCGTATCCAGCGAAATATTGATCCGTCGCACACCAAGGGCGCGCAGTTCGTCCGCATATCGGGACAGCTGAGTAGCGTTCGTCGTGAGGGTCAGTTCCCGCAGTTGACCGTCCGCCAAATAGCCCGCCAGACCACGGAAAAGCCGCATGATGTCCTTCCGCACCAAAGGCTCACCGCCGGTGACCCGGATCTTGTCGACCCCGGAGGCGATGAAGCACCGGGCGACCCGATCCAGTTCGTCGAACGAGAGCAGTTGCTTGCTCGGCAGAAACGTCATCGCCTCGGACATGCAGTATCGGCATCTGAGATCGCAACGATCCGTCACCGACAGCCGCAAGTATTTTATGCCCCTGCCAAATGCATCAACAAACGGAACCGACATCACTTGCCTCCTCTCCATGACCGCTGTCGCGTTCTGGACATCTCACAGAGCAACGGCCGCGAGGCGGCCAAGCGTCATGCACAATCACGCATCGGTCGCCGCCAGCATGTCGGCGACCGACACGAATTTTTCCCTCGGCTTGCCGAGCGCTGCACCCCGGCGCTTCTCGGCGGCGTCGATGGCAACCCAATCGCGATAGCTCACGATTTCGAGCGACGCGCCGGCGCAACCGCGCCAGCAGCGCATCGGGATCGCCAGAACGCTGTCCCCGGCGCGCGGGCAGGTCTGCAAGAACGGCCTCGGCCGTGGCCACACCACAGCCGCGGTTGGTGCCGATGGTGCCGCTCGGACCGCGCTTGCTCCAACCGCAGACGTAGAGACCGGCGATGAAAGATGAGCCATCTGCCACGCGCCCCTCGATGTTGGCGTGCACGCCCCGATGCTCGTTGTAGGGAACCCCGGCAAGTGGGGCGGTGCGGCGGCCGATGCTGCGAAACACGAGGCCGCAGCTGATGTCCTCAATGCCCCGCGAAACCCGTTGCGCGAAAGCGATCGTTTCCACCCGGCCCCGCCCCCTGATCGCCAGCGGCGAAAGGCCAAACCGGAAAACGCATCGACGGCGCTTCGTCGAAACCTGCTGCGAAAAAGCGCCAAGCAGCGACAGCTTCTCGGCCAATTCCGGATCTTGCGGATTTTCCGGCGTGAAGTCATCCGGTGTTACATCCCGGTCGAGGACCGACGCGCCGCATTCGTCGAGCTCAAGAAAATCGCGCAATTCTTTCGCGGTGAACCTGGCCTGAGGCGGGTTGCCGCGTCCAACGACGTGAATTTCGCGAATGCGGCTTTCCGCCAGAACCTCGAGCGCATGCCTGGCGATGTCCGTCCGGCGCAGCTCGTCGGCGGTTTTTGCAAGGATACGCGCAACGTCGAGGGCGACATTGCCATGGCCGATGACCGTCGCGGCTTCGCAGTCGAGATCGAAATGGCGGTCGCGGTGGTCCGGATGGCCGTTATACCAGGCGACGAAATCGCCGGCGTGATGGCTTCCAGGCAGGTCTTCGCCGGGGACGCCCAGCGACCGGCTGACGTCGGCGCCGGTCGCAAGCACCACTGCGTCATAGCTTTCCCGCAACTCGTCGATGGCGACATCGCGTCCGACCGCGATGCCGCCGATGAAACGAAACCCCGGCGTGGTTGCGATCCTGTCGAAGGCTGCCGTGACCAGCTTGAGCCTGGGGTGATCGGGGGCGACACCGAACCGGACAAGCCCGTAAGGCACCGGAAGCCGCTCGAACATGTCGACGGCGAGCGGCGTGCCTGAGCGAAACAATGCTTCCGTCGCGTAAAAGCCGCTCGGGCCGCTGCCGACCACCGCGATGCGGAAGCCACCAGCATCGGCCCGGTTAAGCGCGGATTCCGTCATCGTCCAAGTTCTTGCCGGCGCGCGTCCGCGCCGGGCAGCGGCGGCAGCCGCGCTGTGAGCACCGGCGTTTCGGCCGCGCGCTTGCGGTTGACGTCGATCCAGAACTTCTTGTCGGCAGCAAGACGGTAGTCGGGTTCGATGGCGCTGACCGGGCAGACCGGAACGCAACCGCCGCAGTCGATGCAGTTCTCCGGATCGATATATGTCATCGTATCGTCGACATGGAAACACTCGACCGGGCAAACGGTGACGCATTCCGTGAATTCGGCAGCCCCTGCAGCTGTCGGTGACCACATAAGCCATCGTTCGGTATCCTGAAGGATCAATGAAACGAGACGGCCGGCGCGCCTTGCGCGCGGTCGTCAGTGGCGTCGGCGCCGGTTCAGATCTTGCCGACCTGGACAAGCACGTCCGAGAAGGTCGGCGCCCGGCCGAGGTCGGCAAATGCGGGTGGCGTCAGCGCGTGGACCGTCGATCCCTTGCGATTGGAACGCTGCCAGTATCCCGACGGCGCCATGACCACGCCCGGCATGACCTCCGGCGAAACCGTGGCGAAGGCCTCGAAGGAGCCGCGATCGTTGAAAACCCAAATCGGCGTTCCGGCCACGATGCCGCGCGGTTCGGCGTCGTTGGGATGAAGAATCACGGCCTGCTCCTCGCCCGCCTGCGCGGTTTGTGCGGGCAGATTGCCGTAGTTCGAATTCAGGAACGCGTGGCTCTTCGGCGAGATCAGGCTGAGCGGATAGCGCTTCGCGAGCGCGGGCGCGGTCCGCGAATTTTCGTTCGGAGGGATGTAATGCGGCAAGGGATCCACCGGCGTGCCGTCCTGGTCGCCATTGTAGCCCTGGCGGAACAGCGGCACGACGAAGTTGCCGCCGCCGGTGATGGTCGACTTGAATTCACACTTGCCCGTGGGCGTCGGGAAATTTCCGTCGCGGTGCGGCGCCCAGTCGTCAGCCGACGGCACCGTGAGCCGCGCATAGCCCTTCGCCTTGACGTCCTCCAGCGTAATGCCCTGCAGGACAGGATTGGTCCAATCGAGCGACGCCTCGATCATCTCGTCATCGGTCCGGTAGAAGGACGGATCCTCAATGCCCATGGCTTTCGCCAGCCGACGGAACAGCTCGGTGTTCGGCACCGCTTCGCCGAGCGGCTCGATCGCCGGATTATTATATGACAGATAGAGATGCCCCCACGAGAACATGATGTCTTTCTGTTCCAGTTGAGTGGTCGCCGGCAGAACGATGTCGGCGTATTTCGCCGTGTCGGTCAGGAAGTGTTCGCTGACCACGTGAACAGGTCCTCGCGCTCGAGGCCCTGCTCAAGTTTGGCCTGCTCGGTCACCATGGCCATGGGGTTGGCGTTGTAGACGAACAGCGACTTGATCGGCGGATCGAAGCCGAGTTCGCCGGTCAGCGCCGGCCCGAGCCGCCATGAATTCAGCACGCGCATCCTTTCCGGCGCGAGCTCGGGGCGCATCAGCACCTCCCATTTGACGGGGAATGCCCAGATAGGAAGCTGAAGCAGACCGCCGCCGACATGCTTCCAGGCGCCGATCAATCCGGGAAGACAGGCGATCGCACGCACGGTCTGGCCGCCGCCGGCGTGCCGCTCCACGGCCACACCGATGCGCACCACGGCCGGGGGCGTGGTGGCGTATTCCCGTGCCAGCTTGACGATATCGTCCACCGGAATGCCGGTCTCCTGCGCGGCGAACTCAGGCGTATAGGTCGACGCCCGCTCCGCCAGTTCGTCGTAGCCGACGGTGTGCTTGTCGATGTAGTCGCGATCGACCAGGTTCTCCTTGATGATGACGTGGATCATCGCCAGCGCCAGCGCCGCGTCGGTGCCCGGCCGAATCGGAATGTGCCAGTCGGCCAGCCGCGCCGTGCGCGTCCGCACCGGATCTATCACCACCAGCTTGGCCCCGGCCTTCTTGGCCTGCTCGATAAACGGCCAGTGGTGGGAATTGGTGCCGAGCGTGTTGCACGCCCACAGCAGAATGTATTTCGAGTGCACGAAGCTCTCGGGATCGACCCCGGACGTGGGGCCGATGGTCATCATGTAGGCCGTGCACGAGCCCGAGTCGCAGAAGGTGCGTTCCGATACGGTGGCGCCGAGCTTGTTAAAGAGTGGGTCGCCGACGTTCAGGCCGTTGATGATACCCTGCGTGCCCAGGTAGCTGTAGGGCAGGATCGCCTGCGCGCCATGTTCGGCGATGATCGACTTCCAGCGCGTGGCAATGGTCTCGATCGCCTCATCCCAGGAAATCCGTTGAAACTGCCTGAAGCCCTTGGGACCGACCCGCTTGAGCGGATAGAGCACGCGCTTGTCGCTGTAGACGCGTTCCTCGTAGTTGTTGACCTTGACGCACAGGCGTCCGCGGGTGAACGGGTGATCGGGATTGCCGCGCACCGCAATGGCTTTGCCATCCTCGACGGTCGTCAGAATCGAGCAAGTATCCGGGCAATCATGTGGACAGGCGCCAACTACCGTGGTTCGGGCCATGGGGTCCTCCGCTTCGTGATCCGACGTGGTGTGGAGACTGCAGCGACTGGAACCGGCTGGCTTCTCAGAATATGCGGAGTTCTTTTCCTAAACTGCGCACGCCGTGGCCGGCCGAACGTCATGAGGTTGGTTTTGCCGGTTCCTTGCGCACCCTCAGACGCGCCGATCGACCCGGTGTCGATAGACCCGCGCCCGCCGTTCTGGCATACTAGTTGCTTAGTCGGATACTACCGTTGCCTACACGTCGCGCTTCCTCGATGGAGATTCACGATGGGTACGCTTGGCAACTCTGTCGATAAATATGTTACCGGCAGAATGCTCCAGACGTCCAACGACCGGCGATGGTCGCACCTTCTCGCGGAGATATGGAGCCACGAGGCGGGAGAGCTGCCTTCGCAGCTGCCACGAGATACGGAAATCGCCATCCAGTTGCGCGGTCAATCGCTGGTGGATCGGCGAGGTGCGGGCATGCACCAACGGACCCTCGGAAAAAAGGGTACCGTATGGCTCTGCCCCGCCGGGATCAGCGAGGACTTCATCAATATCGAGAATCCGATGCAGGAATGCCTGCACGTTTTTCTGCCGGGCAAACCCTTCGACGAAACGATGTTGAAGGATCTCGACATCGACCCGTCGGGAATCTCGATCCGGTACGAGGCCATCGATCGCGATCCGTTCATCGAGTTCGTCGCGGATCAGATCCTCAAGGAGATGGAGGTAGAATCCTCTACCGGCCGGCTTTTGATCGAAAGCCTCGGAAGCGCCCTGTCGGCCCACCTGGTGCACGCCTATGCAGCGACGTCCGTTCGCCTGAAACAATCGATCGGCGCGCACAAGCCGCTCGATCCGAAACGACTGTCGCGCGTGACGGAATTCATCAACGCCTCGGTCGAGCGCGATTTCACCGTCAATGAAATGGCGTCGGTGGCATGCATGAGTCCGGCGCACTTCTCGCGCAGCTTCAAGGCGGCTACCGGAACGGCGCCGCACGAATATGTCAGCCGGCAGCGCCTCGACCTCGCCAAGCGGCTGCTGCTGACGAGCGACCGGCTGCTGGTCGACATCGCCTATGCCACGGGATTTTCATCGCAGGCGAATTTCAACCGCGCCTTTCGTAAAGCCGTTGGTACGACGCCAAGCTTGTTCAGGGCGCGGAAACTTCGCGGATGATCCGATCGACCCCATTCTGTCGCGCCAGAGAGCAGGCCTCGATTTCGTCGCAGCGCTAATCCTGGATGCCGTAGCGATGCAGGTCGTTGCCGTGGGTATCGAGCCAGGTCTTGGCGCGCTCGACATGGACGCAGACCTTGCCGACGACCCGCCAGAACCGCGCCGAATGGTTCATTTCGACGAGATGCGCCACCTCATGGGCGGCCAGATAGTCGAGCACGTAAGGCGGCGCGAGGATCAGCCGCCACGAGAACGACAAGGACCCCGCCGAGGTGCAGGAACCCCAGCGGCTCGATTGATCGCGGATCGACAGCCGCTTCACCCTGACGCCGAGCGCCTGCGCGTAAGCCTGCGCCGCCTTCTGCAGGTCACGGCGTGCCTCACGCTTCAAATGATCGTGGACCCGCCGGTCGATATGCTCAGGCCCTCCGGCCACGCAGAGAATCCGCTCACCGCTCTCCCGCAATTCGGTCCACACCGTGCCGCGCACGCCGGCGCGATGCACGATCCGGTGCGCGACGCCGCGCAGCGGCACCACAGTGCCCGATTGAAACGGCGCTGCCTTCGGCAACCGCCCGAGACGGGCGGCGATCCAGGCCCCATGCCGTTGCGCGAAATCCCTGGCATCGGCCAGCGTGCCGCGCGGCGGCATGGTCAGGATCGCTTCGCGGTCGCTTGGATGAATGCGCAAGGTGTAACGGCGCGCGCGCCGATGCCGGCGCAGCCGCACCGAGTAGATTTGCGAGCCGTGCTTGACCAGGAGGGTCGACGGCTCGTAGGGCCGCCGATAAAGGAGGGCGCGAGTGGCCATGTCTGCAATTCCGGGGATCAGGAGTTCGCCCGGATTCTGCCATAACCGCCGCCAGTGAAATCGCTCGACGCAAAAACAAATCATTTGCCCAATATACAGGGGCTGGCCGGCTAATCAGCCTCTACAGGAAGGGGTTGGAACAAAAAATTCCGACCAAAAAGACGGCTCGGATGGCCGATCAAGAAATGAAATCAAACTCATTTCTTTCGGGATTCGGTGAATCAGGATTTCTATCGGTCAATTCAGGGGGTTACCCGCGCCCCGAATCACCGTCAGCGCATCGTGATTTCAGGTCAACGACGCAAAGAATGCATGCGAAGCAGCGGCTTATTCGGCCGCCGCTGCCAATGAAGGCTTCGCGTTCGCCGATGACACCATGAAATCGGAAATGCGCGGCACGATTTCCGATTTGAATCGCGAGCCATTGAAGACTCCATAGTGCCCGACGCCTCGTTGCACGTAATGAACGCGGCGATCGGCGGGAATTGAACTGCAAAGCCCGTGCGTCGCCTCGGTCTGCCCCAGACCCGAGATATCGTCGTTCTCGCCTTCGACCGTCATCAGCGCCACGCGCCTGATCTTGGAAGGGTCAACCGGCTTGCCGCGATGGATCATCTCGCCCTTCGGCAAAGCGTGCTTGACGAACACGGTATCGACCGTCTGCAGATAATATTCCGCCGTCAGATCCATCACCGCCAGATATTCGTCGTAGAAATCGCGGTGCTTGTCGACCAGATCGCCGTCGCCCTTCACCAGGTTCTGGAACAGGTTCTTGTGCGCATCCATATGGCGATCCAGATTCATGGAGATGAACCCGTTGAGCTGCAGGAAGCCCGGATAGACATCGCGCATCACGCCCGGATGCGGAAACGGCACCTTGGTGATGACATTGCTGCGGAACCACTCGATGCCCTTCTCGGCCGCGAGATTGTTGACCGCGGTCGGATTGCGGCGGGTATCGATCGGGCCGCCCATCAGCGTCATCGAGATCGGAACATAGGGATCGCGCGCGGCTTCCATGACGGAAACCGCCGCCAGCACCGGCACCGAAGGCTGGCACACCGCGATAACGTGCATGTTGCCGCCGAGCACATGCAGCATCTCGATGACGTAATCGACATAATCGTCGAGATCGAAGCGGCCTTCGGTCAACGGCACCATCCGGGCATCCGACCAATCGGTGATATAGACCTCATGGGTCGGCAGGAAAGCTTCGACGGTGCCGCGCAGCAGCGTCGCGTAATGGCCGGACATCGGCGCCACGATCAGCACGCGCGGCTGCGGGCTGCGCAACGGCCGGGTCAGCTTGCGATCGAAATGCAAGAGCCGGCAGAACGGCTTTTCCCATATCGAGCGGATTTCGATCGGGGTGCACACGCCGTTGACTTCGGTGTCATTGAGGCCCCATTCGGGTTTGCCGTAGCGGCGCGTGGTCCGTTCGAACAATTCGCAGCCGGCGGCGATGGATTTGCCGAACTCGGTATGCGACCACGGGTTAAGCGGATTCTGGAACAGGATCTTGGTCGCGTCGGTGACGGCGCGCGCCGGATTGAGCGACGCATGGGCCATCTCGTACATCCAGTACATCGGCGTCGTCATCGCCGGACTGCCTTCCAGCGGCAGTTCCGGCGGCCGGCCAAATTCACCTATCGGCATGTGTCCCTCGAACCCTGTTTTTGCGACGCAGCATAGTGACGGCTGTGCAATAAAGCGTCAATGCGCTGTTGAGACGATGTGCACGGTTAATAAAGGAAGAAACCTGTTAAACGCTCTCAAAATCGGGCTTATTCGCCCTCCTGGATCAGCGAGCCGTGACGGCGCGCGCTACGCAAAAGCACAAGAAATATCGCAAAAGACGCAATTAAGAGCACGACGTTGATCAGCAGCGCCTCGATCATCAGGTCGCTCCGGAACACGTGATCGGTCAACAACGCCCGCATTCCCTCAAATACATAGGTCGGCGGCAACGCCCAGGCAACATATTGGAGCCAGTGCGGCAGCACCGACACCGGGTAGTAGACGCAGGCCAGCGGCATCACGCCGAACATCAGCGTCCAGACGATGCTTTCCGCGCCGAGACCATTGCGCAGCACCAGCCCCGACACGAAAATCCCCAACGACCAACTGGTGAAGATCAGATTGCAGAAGAAGATGATCAGCGGCAGCCCGATGCCGTACATGTTGAAATCAAAGAAGATCATGGCGAGCAGCGTCATCGGAATCACGCCGATCGCAAGCCGGATCAGGCTCATGACCATCAGCGAGATCAGAAACTCGATCGGCTTCAACGGGCTCATCATCAGGTTGCCGAGATTGCGCGCCCACATCTCCTCGAGAAACGAGATCGAAAAGCCGAGTTGCCCGCGAAACAGGATGTCCCACAGGATCACCGCGCCGATCAGCGTGCCGCCGGCGCGCGCGAAAAACCCGGCATTCTGGGAAATGTAGTTCTGCAGGAACCCCCAGGTGATGATCTGCAGCGCCGGCCAATAGATCAGTTCCAACAGACGCGGCCACGACGAGATCAACAGATACCAGTAGCGCAGAATCATCGCACCGATCCGGTGCGGCGCGATCTCCCAGCGCATGACGGGCTTGCTCACGGCGTGGGTTCCTGAACGCGGCCGCGGGCGACGTCGAGAAACACCTCTTCGAGCGTCGACCGGTTATAGCGGGCCATGATCCTGTCGGGGCTGTCGTCGTCCTCGATGCGGCCGCGCTTCATGATGATGACGCGGTCGCACAACCGCTCCACTTCGAGCATGTTGTGCGACGCGAGCAGGATGGTGGCGCCATGGGCCTTGCGATAGGTCTCGAGATGCCGCCTGATCCAGTCGGCGGTGTCGGGATCGAGCGATGCGGTCGGCTCGTCCAGCAACAATAGTTCGGGCTGGTTGATCAGCGCCTTGGCGAGCGCAACCCGCGTCTTCTGCCCGGCGGAGATCTTGCCGTTGGCGCGGTCGAGAAAGTCGCCGAGATCGAGATCGGCGGCGAGCTGTCCGATGCGTTCGCGACAGATTCGCCACCGCATAGAGCCGGCCGAAAATGGTAAGGTTCTGCCGCACCGTGAGCCGCATCGGCATGTCGACATAGGGGCTTTCGAAATTCATCCGGCCCAGCACATCCGCGCTCTGGTCGGGCATCGAACAGCCCAGCACCTGGATCCGGCCCGAGGTCGGCAGCACCAGCCCCATGATCATGGCGATGGTCGTGGTCTTGCCGGCGCCGTTGCCGCCGAGCAGCCCGGTGACGCTGCCGCGCGAAATGCGAAACGACACGTCGTCGACCGCGCGGGTGGTCTTGTAGAGCTTGACGAGATGGGCGACCTCGATCGCCGCCGATCCCGCCGGAGCGGTCACGGGCAACTGGGCTGCGGCTGCGTCATTGTTGATCATGCGGGCCGTTCATTGGGCCATTGCGGCTGCAAGCGCAAGACGTTGGCCGGCAATTTGGGACCGTCTGACGCAGCTCGCCGGTTTGTGGTCGGGGCGCTGCACGGCTAAACTCCGGTGCGGTCGATTTGAAGTTCCTGCTGAAGTTCGCGTCAGAGGGTGCCGCGGCGTTTTTCGAGCTTCAGAAGCCGGGCACTGGACATGACCGACGTTGCCGCCATCCGATTTTCGCCATCCGCGCCAATATGTCCGCCTCGATACGATCCTGCGGCTGCGCTGGCTCGCGGTACTCGGCCAGCTTGCCGCCATTTTCATCGTCGTCCAGGGGCTTGAGTTCGACGTTCCGGTCGTCCCTTGCGTCATCATCGTCGGGCTGTCCGCGCTGCTCAATCTGGTGCTGCAGATCGCCTTCAATCCGATGCGCCGGCTGGAGCCGTCCTTTGCTGCATCGTTGCTCGCATTGAACATCGTCGAACTGGCCGGGTTGCTGTTTTTCACCGGCGGCCTGGAGAATCCATTTTCATTCCTGTTTCTGGCGCCCGTGTTGATTTCGGCGACGGTGCTGCCGGTACGGCTGACGATCGCGCTCGGCATGCTGGCGGTCGCCTGCGCCTCCGCGCTGGTGTTCTTTCATCTGCCGCTGCCATGGGACAGCGACGATCCGCTGGTGCTGCCGCCGATCTACCTGCTCGGCGTCTGGCTCTCGATCCTGGTCGCGATCGGCGTCACCAGCCTTTATGCGTTCCAGGTTACCGAGGAGGCCCGCAAGCTCTCCGACGCGCTGGCGGCGACCGAACTGGTGCTGACCCGCGAGCAGCATCTCACGCAACTTGACGGTCTGGCCGCCGCCGCCGCGCACGAACTCGGAACCCCGCTCTCGACGATCTTCCTGATTTCCCGCGAACTGGAGCAGATCCTGCCTGACAATGGCGCGCTGGCGGGCGACCTCAAGACCTTGCGCGAACAGGCGCAGCGCTGCCGCGACATCCTGGCCAAGATCACGCAGCTGTCCTCGACCGGCGCGCCGTTCGACCGCATGCCGTTGTCGACACTGATCGAGGAAACGGTAGCGCCACATCGCGATTTCGGCGTCACGATCAAGGTGCGGATCGCGGTCGCGGGCGCACGCGAGCCGGTCGGCACACGCAATCCCGCCATCCTCTACGGTGTCGGCAATATCCTGGAGAACGCCGTCGATTTCGCCCGCGAGACGGTGGAGGTGAACGCGTGGTGGAATAACGAAACCGTCGAGATCGTCATCTCCGACGACGGACCGGGCATCGCACCCGACATGCTGAAGCGGATCGGCGAACCCTATCTGTCGCGGCGGCGCAGCACGGACGAGACCCAAAGCGGGCACAGCGGCCTCGGTCTCGGCGTGTTCATCGCCCGCACGCTGCTGGAGCGCACCGGCGCCAAGGTTTCCTTTACCAACCGGATCTTTCCGGACCATGGCGCCGTGGTTCAGATCGCCTGGCCGCGCAGCCGCTTCGAAGCCGGCGAAATCGCGGCGGAACCAGCACCTTAGAAGCGCTCGTGACCGTCAAAGCGGCGGTTTGCACGCGACCTTGTGCGGCCTTGGCAGCACCGCGCGGCCTCGCCATATGTTGTATAGTCCGCCGCCACGAGGATACCTGAACCGTGAATGCCATCGCCGAACTGACCGATCACGCCGACCGCTCGCTCCTGATCGTGGAGGACGACAAGCCGTTTCTGGAGCGCCTGTCGCGCGCCATGGAAACCCGCGGCTTCACCGTGACATCCTGCGACAGCGTAGCGACGGCCTGGCGCAGATCGGCAAGGCCGCACCGGCCTTCGCGGTGGTCGATCTGCGGCTCGGCGACGGCAATGGCCTCGACGTGGTGTCGGCGCTGAAGCGCAAGCGGCCGGAGGCACGCGCGATCGTGCTGACCGGCTATGGCAACATCGCCACCGCCGTGACCGCGGTGAAGATGGGCGCGGTGGATTATCTCTCAAAGCCCGCCGATGCCGACGATGTCGTCGCCGCATTGCTCGCCAGCGGCACCGAGAAGTCCGAGCTGCCGCTCAATCCGATGTCGGCCGATCGCGTGCGCTGGGAACACATCCAGCGCATTTACGAAATGTGCAACCGCAACGTCTCCGAAACCGCGCGGCGGCTGAACATGCATCGCCGCACCCTGCAGCGCATCCTGGCCAAGCGCGCGCCGCGGTAGGTTGCGACGGCCCGAACGGTTCGAGCCCGCGATGTGGTTCGGATTTGAATTTCAAACAGCCGCCTGCTCGCAAACACAGAGCCGCGATCTCGCCGCAGATCTGCGCGAGGCTTTGCTCCATCGTGTTGCCCCGGGATATCAGAGGGCGTGGGGAATGCCGGGTGCCCGTTGCACCCGCAGCCTCGTGCGCAAAGTGTAGGTAGCACACGAGTTAGTCACCACGGTCGCACCGGGATCACCCGGCATTCCCGCACGCAATGGTTTTACGGCTTACTTCGCGCTCTCCCAGGTGATCGGGCTTGTTTGTCACCTTCATCGGCGAAATTTCTTTCACCGACTTGACGCCAACCATTGAGGCGTCAGGACCACACGACTTCACCGTCCGCAGATAAGCGCTCTCGTCAGCAGCGCCGTCTGCGTCCACCGCATCCCCTGCCCTACGTTCGTGACGATCGCGAAACGCCCTGTATGGACCGGGATGGGAGCGATATAGAAGTGATTTGGGTCAAACGGGAACGAGAATATTTTTGCGAAGGGGACTGGACCGGGCAAATCAGCTTGATGTGCCACGACAAATCCGATTTTCGGCGCAGCGATAAAGGAGCGCGCTTTTCGCGGCAGCCCATTTCGTGGCTGGCCAGCCGCGTCGTCTTCCTGGATGGCTCAGACAAGGAATATCTGGCACGAATGCTGCCTCTACTGGAGCAAGCGGTTGTCGAGAGGTTTGCCGATGGCGGGTGAGAGTATTTCTGCGGATCTATTGGTCAGCATTCTACATCATGGCGACAGTAGCTTCCCGTCCGGCGGATTTGCTTTCTCGTCTGGCCTTGAAGGATTTTTCATCGATCAGATGATCAAAAATGTCGCTGAACTGGAAAGCTTTATCGCGGATTTACTCAATAATCGCTGGATCAGTTTTGATGCGGTTGCGCTCCGTCGCAGCTATGCGGCAGCATCCGACATTGATCTTACCGAAATCGATCATTGCGTCGAAATTGCCACGCTTTCCGCAGCACAGCGCGCAGGCTCGAAACGCGCGGGCCGCGCAGTGCTCGCGGTTTACGCCAAACTCGGCTCGAAGGCCGTCAGCCATTACCGGGATCGCGCTATCGCCGATGAGGAGCTGGGTCACCTGCCAGTGGCGCAGGGCCTGGCGTGGCGGGAAGCCGGTCTTCCGATCGAAGCGGCCCTCGTCATGAGCGCCTGGACCATGGTCCAGGGACTTGCCACGGCAGCTATTCGCCTTGGGTTGATAGGACATCTGCAGGCCCAGCACTTGCTGTTCGGGATACGCGCGCAGGTCGTGGCTGCGGTCAAAAGCGGCGCGGATTATCCGCTCGATGCACCGCTATCGAGCTTTACCATCCTCTCCGATATCGCCCTCGCGCGGCATGAACACCGCGACGCGCGCATGTTCATCACCTAAGACGGCTGGAGGCACCATGAACCTGACCCCCACAGAAATCGATCAACTCATCATCTTCAACGCGGCGGAGTTCGCTCGGCGCAATCAAAGGCTCGGCGTTCGCTTGAGTCGTCCCGAGGCTGTTGCCTTGATTGCCGACGAGATGCTGCTCGCTGCCCGCCGCAATATGCCCTACGTGGACATTGTGGACATGGCCGGCCGGCTGCTGACGACCGACGATGTGGAGCCCGGTGTTGGTGCGATGATCGATCTTGTTTCGGTTGAGGGTAATTTCGAGGAAGGTACCAAACTGATCGTGGTTTTCGCGCCGATCGGTCCGGGCGCAAGCAAAGTGCCTGCTCCAGTACCGGGCGAAATAATAACACCGGATGAGGATATCGAACTGAACGGCGGGCGGCAGCGCTGTTCGATCAAGGTGCTGAACATGGGCGACCGGGATATCCAGGTCCGCTCTCACGCGCACTTCTTCGAAGCCAATCCGGCTCTCCAATTTGACCGCGCCGCTGCCTTCGGAATGAAAATTGACAAGCCTTCGGGAGTTGGCGTCCGCTTTGAACCTGGCGTTTCGAAGGTCGTCGACCTCGTCGCCCTGGGCGGCTCGCGGATCGTCTCCGGGCAGGCGGGCCTTGTCGAAGGCTCGCTCGACGCGCCCGGCGCCCTGAACCGAGCTCTCGAGGCGGCTCGCGCGAAAGGATATCGCGGATGCTGACAAGACTAGATTATCGAAACGTGACGTCGGAGAATTCGACATGGTGATGATCAGCCGGAAGGCCTATGCAGAAATCTACGGTCCGACCAAAGGCGACATGATACGCCTCGGCGACACGGCGTTGATTGCTGAAATTGAACATGATTACGCGGTCCCCGGAGACGAACTGACATCGGGCGCAGGCAAGTCGATGCGCGACGGGGAGGGTTATCAAACAAGCGGGACCTATGCGTCGGGCGCGCTGGACATGGTGATCCATAACGCCACAATCATCGATGCGATCTTGGGGATCGTGAAGGGAGACATCGGGATCCGCGACGGACGCATTGTCGGCGTGGGAAAGGCCGGCAATCCTGACATCATGGATGGCGTACACCCCGATCTGCGCACCGGCCCCAACACCACTTGCGTCCACGGCGATTTCTACATCGCTACTGCCGGCGCCGTGGAGGGCCATGCCCATTTCTTGTCGCCGCAGCAGTGTGACCACGCGCTCGCGGGTGGCTGCACGACCATGATCGGCATGACGCCTGGCCCCCATTTTGATACCAGTTGCGCCGGGCCCAACATCATTGGTTCTCTGATACGCGGGGCCGACCACTATTGCCTCAATTTCGGCTTCCTGGGACGCGGTTGCTCGGACCCCGGCGCTGTTGCGGAAAGTGTCGCGGGTGGCGCGCTGGGCGTCAAAATCCATGAGGATCTTGGGGCCTCGCCGGCGGTTATCCATGGTTCGCTCACGGCCGCGGACCGGAGCGATTTCGCCGTCCATCTCCACACCGACACGATCAACGAATACGGGTTTTGCGAAGATACAATGGCGGCCGTCGCGGGCCGCACCATTCACATGTACCACGTCGAAGGCGCCGGCGGCGGTCATGCGCCGGACCTGCTCAAGGTGAATTCCTGGGCCAACGTCATCCCATCCTCGACAAATCCAACAAATCCTTTCACCGCGCTGGCGCTGGAGGAAGGCGTGCCGATGACGATGCTGGCGCACATCATGAACCCTCTGCTGCCCGAAGATGTCGCTTTCGCCGAGGCCCGCATCCGTCCGCAAACAATGGCGGCAGAAGATTTCCTTCACGATATGGGGGCAATCTCCTGTTTCGCGACGGATACGCAGGGAATGGGACGGCTCGCCGAGAACGTCGCCAAATGCTGGCAGCTCGCCAGTGTCATGAAGGAGCGCGTAGGCCGGCTTCCAGAAGAGAAAACGCGATCTGCTGACAACGAACGCATCAAGCGGTACGTCGCCAAATACACGCTAAACCCGGCCATCGCGGTCGGCATCGACGATCATGTCGGTTCTCTCCAACCAGGGCGCCTCGCTGATATCGTTCTGTGGCCCCGCGCCTCGTTCGGCGCCAAGCCCTGGATGATCATCAAAAGCGGCTATGTGGCCTGGTCCGCCATGGGCGACGGAAACGCCAGCCAGATCGGCTCGGAACCGATTTTGCAAAAACCGATGTGGGGTTCGCTCGGCACCGCCAAACACCACCTTGGAGTTACATTCGTTTCGCGTCTCGCGGTCGAGGCGGGAACGCACGCGCGACTCGGCGTTGCCAAGCGATTTGTTCAGATCAAGAGTGTGCGATCACTTCGAAAATCCGACATGGTGCGTAATTCCGCGTTGCCAAGGATCGAAATCGATTCGCAGACCTTCGAAGTTCGGGCAGATGGCCGGTTGCTCACATGTGAGCCAGCGAGCAAGGTTCCCTTAAATCGACGGTACATGTTGCGATGAGCACGACAGCGGCGGGACGCGTTGGCGGTGCCGGTCCAGTCGGATCGATCGTGACCGTCGCTCCTCATCTGGATTTGGCTTTCATGCATCATCCGGTTGTCGGCACACACCTCTCGCGCCGGTCAGCACGCTACCCCTTTGTCTTGACGGGAGCCTTCAGGATCGACGAGCAGCCCGCCGACATGGTGACGACGATTTTGCAATCCGCCAGCGGTGCAATTCTTGGCGCTGATCGCCTCCTACAGAAGATCCTGGTCGGTGCAGGTGCATCGGGGCACGTTACAAGCCAGGCCGCGCTTGCTGTACATCGCATGGACGAAGAAATCATGGCGCAAGATCACATCACTGTTTCGGTCGACGCCGGCGGGTTTCTGGAGTACCTTCCGGCACCGCGCGTGCTGTTTCCTGGTTCCGCGCTCAATCAGTCGATGGCCATTGATATTGCAGAAGATGGCGTCGCGGTGATCGGCGATAGCTTCATTATTTATGATCCGGAACACCGAGGCGCATCGTTTCGGCATTACAAAGGCGCGGTTGTGATACGTCGCCCCAATGGTCAAGTGTTGGCGGTTGATCATTTCGACCTTCGAAGGCTGCCTTCTGGCTACGGCAAGTCGTTCAGGGTGATCGCTTATGGTACGCTTCTCATCTTGATCAAGGACAAGCCTGAGGGTTTCGCTGCCTTAGGCCGCTCCATCGAGACGGCGGCACAGGGGAGTGGCCGAATTGCCGCAGCTTCCCTTCTCCCTCGTCACGCAGGCCTTTCAATACGGATCGCGGCAGAAGACGGTCAGGGCTTGCGTGAAGCAATGACTGCCGCGTGGGCGATGACCCGATTGCACCTCACCGGCAAATCGCCCAATCGTCGCCGCATCTAACGTTGGGCTCGCGGATAACGGTTCTAGCTCGTGACGCGTTCGCCGCGTCCATAGACCAGCAGCATCAGGATGATGACGACGCCGTAGATCACCTGCCGGCCGGCCTCCGGCATGGCCATGATCGACAGCACACTATTGAGCAGCACGATCAGGACCACGCCGACCAGCGTGCCGAGATAACGGCCGCGACCGCCCAGGATGTTGGTGCCGCCGATCACCACCGCCGCGATCGAAGGCAGGAGATAGGCGTCGCCCATCGCCTGATAGGCCTTGTGGAATAACCGGCGAGCAGCACGCCCGCGAGAGCGGCCGCAAGACCGCAAAGCGCGAAACAGATGACGGTCACGCGGCGCGTATTGACGCCGGCGAGATAGGCCGCCGCCTCCTTGTTGCCGATGGCGTAGATGTAGCGGCCGAGCGGCGTGCGCTGCAGGATGACGACGACCAGCACCGACACGGCGGCCCAGACGAACAGCGCATTGGGGATGCCGAGCATGCGCCCCGATGCGAGCGACTGCATCAGGTCGGTGGCGCCGGTCTGCGGCGCGAAGCCGCCGGTATGCGCGACCATCAGCCCGCGCATCACCGCGTTGACGCCGAGCGTGAAGATCATCGAGGGCACGCGCAAATAGGCGACGCCGATGCCGTTGACGAGGCCGACCAGGAGCCCGACGCCGAGCCCGACCGGGATGGCCAGCGGGCCGCCGACCGTGGTCGCCATCATCGCGGCGGCGGCCAGCGTCCAGGGCACCGACAGATCGATCTGGGCGATCAGGATCACGATCATCATCCCGGCCGCGACGATGCCGAGGAAGGCGCCGATCTGCAGTTGCTGCAGCAGATAGGTCGGCGACAGCAGCGGCGCGCTGCCGAAATAGGCGATCGTGTAGGCGGTGCCCGCGACCAGGATGAGGAGGATGAACAGCGCGGCGAACAGGATCGGCCGGTCGTCGCGCGAGAGGCCGAGGCTCATCGCTGTCATCGGAACAGCTCCAGCGTGTTCTTGACGCGCAGCACGCGCAGCGCCCCGACACTGACCGCGGCCAGCAGGATCATGCCCTCGAACAGCGGCTGCAGCAGCGGGGCGATGTCGAAGATGCGGAAGAAGAAGGAGATGACGCGCAGGATCATCGCACCGAAGATCGAGCCGACGGCCCCGCCGCTGCCGCCGAGCAGCGAGGTGCCGCCGATGACGACCGAGGCGATGGAGTTCAGCGTATAGGCGCCGGCCTGCGGAATGTCGGCATTGCCCGACGAGGTCTGGATCGCGAGGAACAGTCCGCCGCAGCCGGCGAAGAAGCCGCCGAGCGTGAAGGCGGCGATCTTGGCGCGATTGATGTTGAGGCCGGACATATAGGCCGCGCCTTCCGCCGAGCCGATCGCGTAGACGGCGCGGCCGGTGACGGAACGGCGGAACGGCACCCAGACGAGCAGCGCGATCAGCACCAGCAGCACGAACGGCACCGGGATCCAGGCGAAGGGGGCGAACCAGCCGCCGCGCCATCGTCGAAGATGTGCACGGTCGAGGCGAAATCGCCGAGCGAGTTGGTCAGCGCCCAGTTGAGGTCCTCGTCGATCTTGCCGCCGGGCTTCGGGCGCAGGAACAGTGCGATGCCGATATAGATCGCGCCGGTCGCCAGCGTCGCGATGATCGGCTGGATGCGGCCGTAGACGACGACGCAGCCGTTGATGAAGCCGGCGAGCGTGCCGATCGCGAGGCAGGTGATCATGCCGAGCAGGATGCCGGCGATGCCGCCGGGAAGGTCCCGAGCCGAGATGCAGGCCGGAGATCTCGAGAGAGCGGCGTGCCTTCGGCCGGCCGACGAGCAGATAGCTCGCGACGCAGTCCACCATGGTCATCAGGGCGCCGACCGAGAGATCGAGGCCGGCGATCAGCACCGGCACGGTCTGGGCCATCGCCACCATGGCGAGCGCGAAGACCTCGTTGCCGTTCTG
Source organism: uncultured Pseudomonadota bacterium (assembly GCA_963729395.1). Classification (GTDB taxonomy): domain Bacteria; phylum Pseudomonadota; class Alphaproteobacteria; order Rhizobiales; family Xanthobacteraceae; genus Bradyrhizobium. Next base: position 35,555 of record CAVSOS010000065.1, read on the forward strand.
CACCAGCACGGCCGAGGAGAAGCCCTTCGGATGCGCCAGGTTGTAGAGGAGATAGAAGACGCAGAACAGCAGCGAGCGCGGTGACGAAGGCGACATTCTGGCGCAGCCTGATGGCGAGATCGTCAAGCATGGGCGGCCTCGCTCGCGGCATGGGCTGCGCGTTCGCCGGCATCGATGTTGAGGGCACTCGCGATGATGTTGGTCTCGGTGAGTGTCGGCGCCTGCGAGCTCGCGCACGATGCGGCCGTCATACATGATGGCGACACGGTCGCAGCAGCCGATCAGCTCGTCATAGTCGGTCGAATAGAACAGGATCGCCGCGCCCTGGTCGGCGAGCTCGCGCAGCAGCCGGTAGAGCTCCTGCTTGGTGCCGACATCGATGCCGCGCGTCGGATCGTTGAGCAGGATGATGCGCGGCTCGGTCATCAGCCATTTGGCGATGACGACCTTCTGCTGGTTGCCGCCCGACAGCGTCGAGACCGCATCGCCCGGTGCGCCGACCTTGATCTGCAGCCGCGGCGATGCCGCGATCGATCTGCGGCGCGCTCCTTGCGCGCGGTCGACGAAAGGCCCGCGTGGCAGACGGCATCGAGCGAGGCGATCGCGAGGTTGTCGGCGATCGACATCGGCAGCATCAGGCCTTCGGTCTTGCGGTCCTCGGGCACCAGCGCGATGCCGACCGCCGCCGCTTCGCCTCCGCCGGAGAGCTGGCGGCGCACGTCGCGGCCGTCAACCGTCACGCGCCCGGTCGACGCCGCGCAGCACGCCGAACAGCGCGAGCAGCAGCGCTGCTGGCCCTGCCCGTCGAGGCCGCCGAGGCCGACGATCTCGCCGGCGCCGACGTCGAGCGAAATGCCGGTCGAGACGGTTCTCCCAGGCCGAGGTTCTCGAGCTCCAGCACCGGCTCACGCGGCCCGCGCGCCGGCTTTGGCGGATATTGGGTGGCGATGTCGCGGCCGATCATCAGCTGCACGATCTCGGCGGTCGATGCGCGCGCCCTTGTCGAAGGTCTCGATGTGGCGGCCGTTGCGGAACACCGAGGCCCGGTCGGCGAGCGCATCGATCTCATGCATGCGGTGCGAGATGTAGAGGATGGCGACGCCCTCGGATTTGAGTTTCGCCAGCATCGCATAGACCTTCTCGACGTCGGCGCTGGTGAGAGCCGAGGTCGCCTCGTCGAGGATCAGGAGCTGCGGCCTCTGGCCGAGCGCCTTGGCGATCTCGACCATCTGCCGGCGCGACAGCGGCAGGTCGCGCACCCGCATCAGCGGGTTGACGTCCTCGCAGCCGATCTCGGCGAGCAGCGCCTCGGCGCGGCGGCGCTGCGCGCGGGATCGATCAGGCCGAAACGCCGCGGCGGCGAGGTGATCGCAGATGTTGTCGGCGACCGACAGGTCGGGCATCAGCGAGAGTTCCTGGAAGATGCAGACGACGCCGGCCGCGTTGGCGGCGGAGGGCGAGGCGAAGCTGACATCGTTTCCGGCAAGGCGCATGCGGCCGGCATCGGGCTGGACCACGCCGGCGATGATCTTGATCAGCGTCGACTTGCCGGCGCCGTTCTCGCCGAGCACCGCATGGATCTTGCCGCGTTCGCAGGCGAAGTCGACGCCCTCCAGGGCGCGCACGCCGCCATAGCGCTTGGAGATGCCGGACAATGTGAGGAAGGCGCTCTGCGCCGGGACCGCATCCTGCATGGCGCGGGCTCAGGCAGCGACGGCCTGGCAAATGCCAGGCCGTGACTGAAACACAGCCACTGAGGTCACTGCGTGTTCTTCTCGCTCTGCGCCATGATCTCGGGCGCCGTGAAGTTCACGCCGCAGGGCAGGAACTGGTTCGGAGCGAAGAAGTTGGCCTTGAGGTCCGGCCAGTAATTCGTGCCGGCCTTGAGGTCCTTGTAGGTCGCGACCGGAATCGGGATCGAGATCAACTGCGGCATGACATTGCCCTGCAGCGCCGAGATCGCCGCCTTCATCGCGATGGCGACCAGTGCCGGCGACTGGCCGTAGGACATGCCCTTCAGGCCTTCCTTGGAGTGGTCGGCGATCTGCTTGCGATACTCGTTCTCGCCTTCGCCCGACATCGGCACGAAGGGATGCTTGGCGTCCATCATCGCCTGCACGGTGCCGTCCGAACCGCCTTGCGTGAACACGCCGTCGAAATGGCCGTGCACCGCGAGCGCGTCGGCGGTCACCTTCTGCGAGGTGCCGGTGTCCCAATTGCCCACCACCTCGGTGATGTTGAACTTGTTGCCGGGGGCTTCCATGACCTCGCGGAAGCCGAGATGGCGGTCACGGTCGACCGAATTGCCAGGCAGGCCGCGCACCTCGAGGATGTCGCCGGCCTTCTTGCCGGATTCATCTATCAGCCATTTGGCCGACATCCGGCCCATTTCCTTCTGGTCCTCGTTGACCATCATCACCTTGTCGGTGTCGAGGATGTTGTCGAAGGGCACCACCACCACATTATTCTTGTCGGCGAGGCGGATGATGCGGTCGAAGCCGTCGGGCGCCACCGCGATGGTGACGATGGCGTCGAAGCCCTGATTGATGAAGTCCTCCATGGCGCCAAGCTGCGCCGCGACGTCGGTGCCGGTCGAGACGACCTTGAACTCCTTGATATTCTCCTTGATGCCCGGCTGCTCGGCAAAGGCCTTGGCGGTCTTGACCATCTGGATGCGCCAGGTATTGCCGACGAAGCCGTTGACCAGCGCGATCCGGTAGGGACCTGGTTTCTTGGGCCACTGGAAGAACTTGGTCTGATCCGACCAGGGCTTGAAGCAGCCAGGATTGGCGCCCGGCCCGGAAACGATCTTGGGACCCGCCCAAGCATTGATTGAGGATAGCAGGAGGCTGGCGCAAGCAACCCCCGTCAGACGAAGCGTCCACTGCATGTCTCTTCTCCCTGAGTGTTCTTTATTTCCGACCCTGACCGGCTCTTTGGCTGTGCCGGGAATTGGACTTCCCGTGCACCGGCCAGCATGGCACGCTAGGTGCGCTACGCACAAGCCGAACGGAAGACTAACGATAGAGATCAAACCAAGATCGCGACGGCACGCGGAGCACCTGGGGGCAGGCTGTGTTTCGCTTTGCAACAAGGACCCCGCTTTCGGGGTGATCGGTATCTGATCGGGCGTCCGGAACAAGGATTCGGCAGGCAATGGAGAGAAGAAAGGCAGGGAGTCCGATGTGGTATGGTCAAGTTGAGGGAACGGAGCATCGTCGTTCTCGATCCGCGCTTCAAGGCTTGCTTCGCGGGCCACGTGCGCGTCGAGCGCTTGTGGTCAGGGGCGCGCTGGGCTGAGGGTCCGGCCTGGTTCGCGGCGGGCCGCTATCTCGTCTGGTCGGACATTCCGAACAATCGCATGATGCGGTTCGTCGAACCCTCGGGCGAAGTCTCGGTCTTCCGCGAGCGCTCCAACAATTCAAACGGCAACACCGTCGACAATCAAGGCCGGCTGGTCACATGCGAGCATCTCACGCGCCGCGTGACCCGCACCGAGATTGACGGCTCGATTTCCGTCATTGCGGAAAAGTGGAACGGCAAGCGCCTGAATTCACCCAACGACGCTCGTGGTGAAGTCGGACGATTCCATCTGGTTCACCGATCCCGCCTACGGCATCGACACCGACTACGAAGGCGATCGCGCCGCGCCGGAGATCGATGGCTGCCATGTCTATCGGGTCGACGCCAAATCCGGCGCGGTCGCCGCCGTCATCACCGACATGGTTCGCCCGAACGGCATCGCCTTCTCGCCCGACGAGAAATACCTCTATGTCGCCGACACCGGCGCGACGCACAAGGAGGACGGTCCGCGCCACATTCGCCGTTTCAGGGTCGATGCGACAGGGGCCAAGCTGTCGGGCGGCGAGATCTTCGCCGAGTGCACAGCGGGTTTATTCGACGGCTTTCGCATCGATCGGAACGGCCGCATCTGGACGAGTACCGCAGAGGGCGTCCATTGCTATGACACCGACGGCACGCTGATCGGAAAAATCCTGATTCCCGAAATCGTCGCGAACGTCACTTTCGGCGGCACCAAGCTCAACCGCCTGTTCATCTGCGGAACGACGTCGCTGTATTCGATCTACGTCACAGCGAACGGCTCCAGGCCCGGTTGACGGACGTCAATTTCCTGGCCACGCGGATCGCTTTGGATACGCGCGGTGCGGCCAGCCACCGGTCACGTTCTTCCCCGAATCCCGAATGACCTTGGCCCGCTGGCAGCGCACCAGCCATCCCGGAACATGGGTTGTTGCAGCGCAGCATCATCGATAGAACTGCGTTTCCAACGAGGTACGCAGTGTGACTGATATCAATGCCCAGACTTGGGTCTCATCCAGCCATCGGCCGATGAGATTCCCGGAATTTGTCGCCGCCATCGCTTCGATCATGGCCCTGAACCCGCTGGCAATGGACATGATGCTGCCGGCGCTGCCGAACATCGCCTCGGCATTCCACATCACGATTGCCAACCGCCCGCAGGCGGTGCTGTCGACGTTCCTGATCGGATTCGGCGTCGGCCAATTCATCATGGGGCCGCTTTCAGATCGTTTCGGCCGGCGAGCGGTGCTGATCGACGGCATGGCGCTGTATTGCATCGCCAGCATCGTTGCGATTAAGGCGTCGTCTTTCGAGACATTACTGCTGGCGCGCGTGCTGCAGGGGCTTGGCACCTCGGCCACCCGCGTGATTGCCACCTCGATCGTTCGCGACTGCTACGCCGGCCGCCGCATGGCCAGCGTGATGTCGCTGGCGATGATGGTCTTCATCGCGGTGCCTGTGATCGCGCCGTCGTTGGGCCAGGCGGTGATGTTGCTGACGCAGTGGCGCGGCATCTTCATCGTGTTGATGCTGTACGGAGCGCTGGCGCTGATCTGGAGTGCGCTGCGGATGCCGGAAACCTTGCCGATGTCCGAACGCAAGTCGCTGGCGATCCGCGACGTGCTCGACGCCTTTCGCCAGACCGTGACCAACCGGCAGACCCTGGGTTATGCGCTGGCGGCCGGCGGCGTGCAGGGTTCGCTGTTCGCATTCGTGTTCTCGTCGCAGCAGGTGTTCACCGAAATCTACGGGCTCGGACGTTATTTTCCGCTGGCATTCGCCGCCATCGCGATCGGCGTGGCCGTCGCCGGCTTTCTCAATGCCCGTTTCGTCGGCCGGCTTGGCATGCGGGTGATTTCGCATGGCGCACTCCTCGGCTTCGTGGCGGTGGCGGGGATCATGCTGCTGGCGGTGAAGATGCACATGCTGCCGCTGCCACTGTTCATGGCGTTGGCAGCATCGATGATGTTCGCGTTCGGGCTGATGTTCGCCAATTTCACCTCGCTTGCGATGGAGCCGCAGGGCCATATCGCGGGCACCGCTTCGTCGTTGTACGGTTCGATCACGACGCTGCTTGGCATTGGCATCGGCATCAAGATCGGCCAGGACTACGATGGCACGCTGTTGCCGTTTGCGACCGGGTTTTTCCTCTGCACGCTGGCTTCCCTGGCGGTCGTGCTGGTGGTGGAAAAGGGCCGGCTGTTCAAGCCGCGCGCGAGGACGGTTGCACCAGGCGCCAACCCTGGAACCTAGAGCATGATCGGTCGCACTTGCATCGCTCGGAAACCATGAAGGCGGAGAGCTTTGACACAGCGCAATGGGCTGCTACCTTAATGGACTGCTACTTTAGTGTCTTGACCGCATGATGCTGGGGAGACCGCAATGGGCCTCTTTCGAAGAAAGGCGTCAAATCATCTGATCCGGATCCATCCGGATAACGCCACAAGCAAGGACTGGATCATCTTGCTGGAGGCGGGCACCATTATCGGCCCCTCGCCTGAAAGACTTCGTGTTGCCCGGGCGACACAAGAACGAAAGATTGCAAGAAAATACAACATTTGGCT
>CAVSOS010000066.1:0-6618 GCA_963729395.1 uncultured Pseudomonadota bacterium
TCCCTCCGCGACGCTCAGAAAAAGCCGATAGCCCGGAAAACAAAAGGGTGGGGTCGGTGGATCAAGCCGCCGACGATCCCTACCGCTGGATGGCGTTCTTGCAAAAGCTTGAAGTCTAAAATATACGCAAGCTTGCGATGGTCGAGAATCATTCGGGGGAGGCTTGCGCATGTCCGGACTGCCGCGTTCCTCGCATGCGCTCGTCACCGGGGGCGGACGAGGCATCGGCCGCGCGATCGCGTCCGCGCTGGTGCAGGCGGGAGCGACCGTCACGGTGCTCGGCCGCAATCGCGCGGCACTGGATGACGCCGTTGCGGCCGGCGCCGCGCATTTCGCCGGGGTGGCCGATGTTGCCGATCAGGCGGCGCGTCAACGCCGCGATTGCCGAGGCGGCGGCGCGACAGCCGATCGATATCCTGATCGCCAATGCCGGGATGCGCGGAATCCGCGCCGTTCGCAAAATCCGATGCGGCGCTGTTTCAGCCGCATGATGGATGTCAACTTCATGGGCGTGGTTCATGCCGTCCAGGCCGTATTGCCCGCGATGAAGGACCGGCCGTTACGGCCGCATTGTCGCTGTCGCATCAACCGCCGGCCTCAAGGGTTATGCCTATGTCAGCGCCTATAGCGCCGCCAAGCATGCGGTGGTCGGGCTGGTGCGCTCGCTGGCGCTGGAACTGGCGCAATACGGGCGTGACCGTGAATGCGGTGTGTCCCGGTTTCACCGATACCGATCTCGTGGCCGGCAGCATCGACAACATCATGAAGAAGACCGGCCGCAGCCGCGAGCAGGCGGTGGCTGAACTTGCCAAACACAATCCGCAGGGCCGCTTGGTGACGCCGGCGGAAGTTGCCGATGCGGTGCTTTGGCTGTGCGGCGAGGGCGCCGGTGCGATCACCGGACAGGCCATCGCGGTTGCAGGCGGCGAGGTCTAGGACGCGTGAATAGCGCGTAAGTCTGAAACAAGGAAAATGCCATGAGCAAGCCAGCCAATCCCGTCACGCTGCCTTTGGCGCTGTATACGCCCCATCACTTCCTGCTGAAGGTGAATGATGGCGTGGCGACGGTGACGCTGAACCGCCCCGAGCGCAAAAATCCGCTGACCTTCGAGAGCTACCGGGAATTGACTGATTTCTTCCGCGCCTGCGCGATGGACGATGAAGTCAAAACCGTCGTGGTCTCCGGCGCCGGCGGCAATTTCTCCTCGGGCGGCGATGTGTTCGAGATCATCGGCCCGCTGGTGAAGATGGACACCAAGGGCCTCACCGCCTTCACCCGGATGACCGGCGATCTCGTCAAGGCGATGCGCGGCCTGTCCGCAGCCGATCGTCGCGGCAGTCGACGGTATTTGCGCTGGCGCCGGCGCGATCGTCGCGATGGCGTCGGACATGCGTCTGGCCGCAACCGGCGCCAAGGTGGCGTTCCTGTTCAACAAGGTCGGTCTTGCCGGCTGCGACATGGGCGCCTGCGCGATCCTGCCGCGCATCATCGGACAATCACGGGCCTCGGAACTGCTCTATACCGGCCGCTTCATGACCGCGGAGGAGGGCGAGCGCTGGGGCTTCTTCAGCCGCATCGTCGCGCCCGATCAGGTGTTGCTGCAGGCGCAGCTTCTGGCCAAGCAGGTTTCCGAAGGGCCGACCTTTGCCAACACCATGACCAAGCGAATGCTGGCGATGGAATGGGCGATGTCGGTGGAAGAGGCGATCGAGGCCGAGGCGGTCGCCCAGGCGCTGTGCATGACCACGGCGGATTTCGCGCGCGCCTTCGAGGCGTTTTCTAACAAGGTGAAGCCGGCATTTCAGGGCAATTAGGCCTGCGGCAGAACTTGCAGGGGCAGGGCTTGCCGAAAAATTACTTTAGGTTTAAAATAATCCGAAAGGTCGGATAGCGGCGCCGGAGGCCCTCATGAAGATCGCGATCATCGGCGGTGGACCGGCGGGTCTCTATGCGGCGATCCTGCTTAGGAAGCAGCGGCCGCAGGCCGAGATCACGGTCTATGAGCGCAACCGTGCCGACGACACGTTCGGCTTCGGCGTGGTGTTTTCCGACGCCACCCTCGATAATTTCGAGAAATACGACGCCCCGAGCTATCGCCGGATCACCCAGGAATTCGCCTATTGGGACGATATCGCCGTACACTTCCGCGGTACGGTGCACCGGGTTGGCGGCAACGGTTTCTGCGGCTGCTCGCGCCGGATGTTGCTCCTGATCTTGCAGGAGCGGGCGCGCGAACTTGGGGTCACGTTGATGTTCGAGGCCGAGATCGACGACGAGGCGCGCTTTGCCGACGCCGATCTCGTGGTATTGGCCGATGGCATCAACAGCCGTTTCCGCGACAAATATGCCGAGCACTTCCAGCCCGAGGTAGATGTCCGCTCCAATATGTTTGCCTGGATGGGCTCGACCCGGCCGCTCGATGCCTTCACCTTTATTTTCCAGGAAACCGAATGGGGCCCGTTCATCGCCCACGCCTATCAATACGAAGCGGGTCGCTCGACCTGGATATTCGAGACCGATCCGGAAACCTTTGAGCGCGCCGGGCTGGCGGGGCTGAGCGAAAAGCAATCCGCCGATCGCATGGCCGGTATTTTCGGCTGGTTCCTCGGAGGTCATCAACTGCTGACCAATCGCTCGATGTGGCGCAATTTCCCGATGATCCGCAGCAAGCGCTGGGTCAAGGACAATATGGTGCTGCTGGGCGATGCCAAGGCGACCGCGCATTTCTCGATCGGCTCCGGCACCAAGCTCGCCATGGAAGATGCGATTGCGCTGGCGGAGGCCATGCACCGCGCCCCGACGGTCGATGCGGCCTTGCAACAGTACGAAGAGGGCCGCCGCGAGGAGGTCGAGAAGACCCAGCACGCCGCCGACGTCTCGCTGGTCTGGTTCGAGCATGTCGATCGCTTCTGGGAGTTCGATCCGGTGCAGTTCGCGTTCGGCGTCATGACGCGGTCCAAGGCGATCACCTACGACAATCTGACGCTGCGGGCGCCGGACTTTGTCGCCGAGGTCGACAAGGCCTTTGCGCGGCAGGTCCGGGCTCATGGCTCTGAACGTCGACGTCGAAAAGCCTGACGCGCCGATGTTCCAGCCGTTGCGGCTGCGCGAGATGCAACTGGCCAATCGCGTGGTGGTATCGCCGATGTGCATGTATTCGGCGCAGGAGGGCGTGCCCGGCGATTTTCATCTGGTGCATTATGGATCGCGCGCCATTGGCGGCGCCGGGCTGATTTTCACCGAAATGACCTGTGTCGGCCGCGACGCCCGCATCACGCCCGGCTGTGCCGGGCTGTGGAACGACGAGCAGGAAGCTGCGTGGCGGCGCATCGTGGATTTCGTCCACGCCAATTCCACAGCGAAGATCTGCCTGCAGCTCGGCCACGCCGGCCGCAAGGGCGCCACCAAGCTGATGTGGGACGGCATGGATCGTCCGCTCGAGGAGGGCGGCTGGGACGTCTTGTCGGCGTCGCCGATCCCCTATTTTCCCGACAGCCAGGTGCCGCGCGAGATGGACCGCGCGGCGATGGACGCGGTGAAGGCAGCGTTTGTCGCAGCGGCCGAGCGCGGCGAGCGCTGCGGCTTCGACATGCTGGAGCTGCATTGCGCCCACGGCTATCTGCTCGCGAGCTTCATCTCGCCTCTGACCAATCAGCGCCACGACGACTATGGCGGCTCGCTCGCCAACCGCCTGCGCTTTCCGCTGGAGGTGTTCGAGGCGATGCGGGCGGCGTGGCCGGCGCACAAGCCGATGTCGGTGCGCATCTCCGCGACCGATTGGGCCGAGGGCGGCATCACCGGCGATGACGCGGTCGCGATCGCGCGCGCCTTTGCCGAGGCCGGTGTCGATCTGGTCGACGTCTCGACCGGGCAGACCGTGCGCGATGCCCAGCCGGTCTACGGCCGCATGTTCCAGACGCCGTTCTCCGAGCAGGTCCGCAACGAGGCCCGGGTGGCGACCATGTGCGTCGGCAACATCACCACGGCCGATCAGGTCAATACCATCCTTGCGGCCGGGCGGGCCGACCTCGTGGCGCTCGGCCGCCCGCATCTGGTGGATGCGTCGTTCACGATGAAGGCCGCGGCCTGGTATGGCGCGGAGATTTCCTGCCCGCCGCAATATCTGCCGGGCAAGGAGCAGATATTCCGCAACAGCGTGCGCGACCGGCAGGATTTCGACGACCTGAAAATTAAGGCTAAGCCGAAGACCCGGGCCGAGCTGAAAGCGGAAACGACAAAGCCGCTTGCGGCCGAGTAAGGGACCATGCGACGTTATATGCGCGTTGCGTAGGGTATTGAGTGGAGTGATCCGATGAAGGCGATTATCGTCGGGGGCGGTATCGGGGGCCTCACCACGGCGCTGATGCTGCGCGCCCGCGGCATCGGCTGCGAACTGTTCGAGCAGTCGGACACCATCCGCGAACTCGGCGTTGGCATCAACACGCTGCCGCATGCGATCCGCGAACTCGCCGGTCTCGGGCTGTTGCAAAAGCTTGACGATGTCGCGATCCGCACCGACGAGCTTTATTATCTCAATCGCCACGGCCAGGAAGTCTGGCGCGAATCCCGCGGCATCGATGCCGGCCACGACGTGCCGCAATTCTCAATTCATCGCGGTCGGCTGCAGAGCGTGATCCACCGCGCCGTCGAGGAGCGGCTGGGGCAGGATGCGATTCACACCGGCTGCCGGCTCGGTGCCTTCACCCAGGACGAAGGCGGCGTCACCGCGTATTTTTTCGATCGCGCCGGAAGCCACGTCAGGACCGTGCGTGGCGACATCTTGATCGGCGCGGACGGCATTCATTCGCGGGTGCGCGAGACGCTGTTTCCGGGCGAGGGACCGCCGTGTTGGAACGGCCTGATGCTGTGGCGCGGCGCGCGCGACTGGCCGGTGTTTCTGACCGGCCGGTCGATGATCGTCGCCGGCGGCCTGCATGCCAAGGTCGTGGTCTATCCGATCGCGGAAGGATCAAGTCCGGCCTGCCGCCTCACCAACTGGGCGGTGCTGGTGAAGGTGAGCGACGGCAACGCACCACCGCCGCGCCGCGAGGACTGGTCGCGGCCGGGCAAGCGCGAGGAGTTGATGCCGCATGTCGCGCGGTTCTCGGTGCCCCATGTCGACGTGCCGAACCTGATCTCGGCGACACCCGAATTCTACGAATATCCGACCTGCGATCGCGATCCCTTGCCCTATTGGTCGAGCGGCCGCGTCACGCTGCTCGGTGATGCCGCGCATCCGATGTATCCGGTCGGATCGAATGGCGCATCGCAGGCCATTCTCGATGCGCGTTGTCTGGCCGACGCGCTGGCGCGTTCCGAGCATCCGCGTCAGGCGCTAATGGCCTATGAGCAAAAGCGGTTGTCGATGACGGCGGAGATCGTGCGTTCGAACCGGCGCGGCGGTCCCGAAGGCGTGATCGACGCCGTCGAGCAACTGGCGCCGGATGGCTTCACCGATATCGACCAGGTGCTCAGCCGCAGCCAGCGCGAGGCGATCGTGCGCGGCTACGCCAGCAAGGCCGGCTTCGCGGCGTTGCCGGGCCTCGCCGCGGTGCGGGCTTAGGTAGTCGGATTCCAATCCGGATCAATTGAAAGTTGCTTCGGCATCGACGCATCGGAAACGCGCTCCCTCTCCCGTTGGGAGAGGGCTGGGGTGAGGGGTTACGGTCTAACGTTAGGCTCCAACCCCTCACCCGGATTGCTGCGCAATCCGACCTCTCCCTCTGGGAGAGGTGACGCTGAACTTGCGCTTCGCCCGGGTTACGCCCCCGGCGGGGGCGGCAGGAAATGGATGTTGTATTCGGCAGCCATCGCCACGACGTCCTCGGGCTTCTGCTCCTTCATGTTGTGAAGGCCCCAGAACAGATCGTACAGCTTGCGGCTCGGCGATACCCAGAACAGCACCTTGGCGGTCTGATCGGATTTGTTGAAGATGCCGTGCGGAATGCCCATCGCAAGGCGGACCAGATCGCCCGGCGTCGCCTGGGCCTCGCCGCCGCCCAGCATGAAATCGAGCTTTCCTTCCAGGATATAGAGATATTCGTCCTGATCCGGATGAATGTGCGGCGGCACGAAGGTGCCGGGCGGCAGCGTCGCGTGCCAGGAGAAGGAATGCTCGGTGTAGTTTTTCGGCACATAGGTCTGGCCGAGGATATTCCAGGAAATTCCCTGCATGCCCTCGTTGGCGCGGGTGATGCCGGCTATCTCGCTTTTCATCGCCTTGTTTCCTTGCCTGTTTCTTATTTGCCCGGCGTGCAATCCTTGGCGTAACTGTCGCCGTAATTCTCGAAAACCGTCTGGACGATTTCGGTCTGGTACTTGCCGTCGGGACGCTTGGCGACCTTGGTCAGATAGAAATTCTGGATCGGATAGCCGTTGGTGTTGAATTTGAATCCGCCACGCAGCGACGTGAAGTCGGCCTTCTTCAGCGCCGCCGCCACGGCCTCCTTGTTGGTCAGCTCGCCCTTGACCGCCTTGACCGCGCTGTCGATCAGCATGGCCGTGTCATAGGCCTGCATGGCGTAGGTGCCGGGCACGCTGTTGTAGGCCGCTTCATAGCTCGCCACGAATTTCTTGTTTTGCGGATTGTCGAGGTTGGGCGCCCAGTCGGCGCCGCC
>CAVSOS010000067.1:0-6379 GCA_963729395.1 uncultured Pseudomonadota bacterium
GAGCGCGAAAAGCAGGCCACGATTGTGCCTGCGGCGCCCGAAGTCGAACCGCTGGCGCTTCCGCCTGCGGAATAAAGCCGCGCGGATTCAGGATGTTACAGAAAAGCCGGCGCAAGCCGGCTTTTTTGCTGTTTTTTGACCATTACGGTTCTGATACACCCTGTTGTTCATCTTCCCTTCAGGGTGAAAAGCGCTTCTTTCAAAATGACTTAGACCAACTCTCCGCGGGAAGGCGCCGGCTTGCCCGCGGAAACCTGCAGAAATATACGGAAACAAATGCTGGATCTTGCAATCGTTGGCGGCGGCCCTGGCGGCCTGATGAGCGCGTGGTATCTCAAAAGGAAGCTGGGAGAGCTTTGCCGCGTCACCATCTTCGAGGCGTCCGACCGAGTCGGCGGCAAGATTCTCACGCGCAAATTCGATTCGGCGCCGGCGATGTACGAAGCCGGTGTCGCCGAGATTTACGATTACTCGATGACCGGCCCCGATCCGCTGCGCGAGCTGATCCAGCATTTCGGCCTGCAGACCATTCCGATGGATGCCGAGCAGGTTCAACTCGACGGCGAGTTGCTGAACGACGTGCCGGGCATGCGGCGCAAATACGGACCCAAGACCGCCGATGCGATCGAGGCGTTCCGCAAGCGCTGCATGGAAATGGTTTCTCCGATCGAATACTACGAAGGCGTCGGCGCGCACGACAACGAGCATCCTTGGGCCTACATCACCTGCGAGGAGTTGCTCGACCGGGAACTGGACGATCCGACCGCCAAGCGCTTCTTCAAGGTGATGGCGCGGTCCGACCTTGCCACCGAAAGCCACAACACCAACGGGCTGAATGCGCTGAAGAACTTCGTGATGGATGTCGACGGCTATATCGGCCTGTATTCGATCCAGAACGGCAACGAGCAGTTGATCGAGTGCCTGCAGTCCGAGGTCGACGCGGACATCCAGCTCAATCACCGGGTTCTCAAGGTCGGCAAGACCGCGACCGGCCGCTATCAGCTCAACATGATGAACGGCAAGGGACCGGAGACCAGGGATTTCGATCTGGTGTTGATGTGCCTGCCCCACAGCTGGCTTGCCACCATGCGGTGGGACGGCGAGCAGCTGCGCAAATCGATGGTCAAGCACGTCGCCTATTTCGATCGGCCTGCGCATTATTTGCGGGTCTCGATCCTGTTCGACACGCCGTTCTGGGGCGAGAATATCCCGGGCGCCTGGTTCATGTCGGAGGCGTTCGGCGGCTGCTGCGTCTACAATGAAGGCGCGCGTCACGACGTCGGCAGGCACGGCGTCCTGAACTGGCTGATCGCCGGTTCCGATGCGCTGGCCTTCGCCAATCTCAGCGATCAGGAACTGATCGATGCTGCGCTGAAGTCGTTGCCGGCCTCGTTCGGCGACGCCCGGGCTCATTTCATCGAGGGCAAGACCCATCGCTGGCTCTCGTCGGTGAATGCGCTTCCCGGCGGCATGCCGGCACGTGACGTCATGACCAATCACCGGCCCGATCCGAAGCAGCATCCCGGCCTGATCGTGGTCGGCGACTACCTGTTCGATTCAACCCTCAACGGTCTGCTCGATTCGTCCGACGCCGCCACCGACATCGTCGTCACCGAGATGATGCGGTTGCGCCGCGCGCGCGCAGAGGGCAGCAAACCTGCATCCGACAGGATCGACCGGGATTACTTCGAGAATTACCGCGGGCTCGGTCCCTACAGCGAGGTCTGGAGCCGTTTTACCGATCCGGCCTACCTGACGGATCTGATTAAGATCGTCTGGAACCGGACCAAGGGTTACAAGCTTTTGGTCGCAGGCTCCGCCAGCGGAGAACTGGTGGGAGCGTTGCGCGAGCGCGGGGTGGATGCCTGGGGCATCGAGAACAACCGCGCGATCCATGCGAAGACGCCGAAGGCGCTGCAGAAGTATTGCAATCTCGGATCGATCGTTGATATGCCGTTCAAGGGCGATGAATTCGATTTCGTGTTCGAGACCAGCCTGTGCCACGTCGCGGACAAACAGGTACGGCGCGCGGTTCGCGAATTGAATTGCGTCGTGAAGTCAGGCCTCGTGTTCGGATCGGTGACGTCGGATATGGCGCCGGAGTTGATCGATCGGTACGACCTGCTGCGCGGGGTCAGGAAGCTCGGCACCTGGTGGGAATGGTCGGAGTTGTTCTTCGGCAACGGGTTCGACCTCTCGATGAATTGCCGCGACTGCACGGACGCGCTCTGGACGGCAACCCTGGCCGCCAACAAGGGACCGGGCCAGTGGTACGCGGACTCCGACAGCGTGCGTTATTCGTTCTTTGACAAGGTGGCCGACGACTGACGTTCGCAATTGTCTTTCGGTCCGTTGGAACGTTGAACTGTCACACTTCAACATGTGTCCTGCCGAACTCCGCGACGAGCCGCCCTATGGCAGGACGCTGACGCAGCGTTGGTAGTTGTTTTGCCGGTTGCGTTCTGATCGCATAAGCTTGGCCCTGCGATTCAAGATCACCGGGTTCGATTTTGCGGTCATGCCGGCCGTGCAGCATCGGTTGGTTTCATGACGCCCAAGTCTCCATCGTCTGATGATCAGTTACCCGCCGCCGCAGATGATGCCGTTGCGCCGGAACTCGACGGGGAACTTGCCGTTGGCGCTGGCGCGACAGACCGCGCTGTCGGCGACAAGGCGGCCGCGCCGTCACCTCGCGGCGATGAAGATGACGATGACGATGAACTGGATATTGAGGATGACGACGAGGACGATGAGGATCTCGTCGTCTTTACCGCCAGGGAAGCCGCCGGAGCGCTGGCGACGGTCTATGCGTTCGTCAAACCCTTCCTCAGGAACTACAAGAAAATACTGACATTCGTCGGCCTCGGCGTGGTGGTCGAGACGCTGTTCAATGTCATTATGCCGCTGAGCCTGAAATTCCTGATCGACGATGCGCTCGGCGAGGAGGATTTCGAGGCGCTGGTCGAGATTCTGTCCGTTCTGGCGGGGGCGGGGATCTTCACCTCGATCGTCGCGGTCTGGTACGAACGATGGGACGCGAGACTTGCGGCATCGCTCATTTCCGACGTGCGCCTGCGGCTGTTCGAGCACGTCCAGAATTTGCCTTCGGCCTATTTCGCGCGCACCAAGCGCGGCGAGATCCTGTCGCGGTTTTCCATCGACATGTCGGCCTTCGAGGGGTCGGTCAAGAGTTTCGCCAACAGCGCTGCGCTGCCGTTCCTGGAATTGATCGCGGGCATTATTCTGATGCTGTTCCTGAACTGGCAGCTCGCCGCGGTGTCGCTGCTGGTGTTTCCGATCACGCTGATCGGCCCCAGGATTCTGACGCCGAAGGCGGTGCAGGCGAACTACGAACAGAAGCTCAATGAATTGGCGCTGCTCGGCATGGTGCAGGAGAACGTCGCGGCCCAGGCGGTGGTCAAGGCTTTCAGCCTGCAGCGCCGCACGCTCGGCTGGTTCACCATGCGTAATGTCGACGCGCGCAAGAAGATCGCATCCGCAGCGTTCCTGTCGACCATGGTCGAGCGCACGGTCACGATCGCGGTATTGTTGCTGCACCTCGTGGTGCTTGCGCTCGGCGCCTATCTCGCCACCAAGGGTCAAATCACCATCGGGACCTTCGTGACCTTCGAGAGTGCGTTCTGGGAGGTCTCCTACAACATCGCGCATCTGATGCATTTCATCCCGGTGTCGATCCAGTCGGCGGCGGCGGTACGCCATATTCAGGAATTGCTCGACGAGCCGACCCGCGGCGCCGATCGTCCCGGTGCGCCCGACCTGCCGCGCATCACCAACGACATCACCTTCGACCGCGTCACGTTCCGGTATGAAAACAGCCAGGCGCCGGTTCTCGACAATTTCAGTCTCAAGCTCAATATCGGCAAGCGCATCGCCATTGTCGGCCCCAGCGGCTCCGGCAAAAGCACGCTGCTCAATCTGATCCTTCGCCTCTATGTGCCGGATGAGGGGCGCGTGACCATTGACGGCGTCGATATAAGAAGGGTGACACGCGAGTCGCTGCGCAGGAGCATGGCGGTGGTGTTCCAGGAAAACATGCTGTTCAACATGTCGATCCGGGAAAACATCCGGCTCGGCAAGGAGGGCGCGACCGACGAAGAGGTCGAGCAGGCGGCGCGCAAGGCTGAAATCCACCGCTACATCATGTCGCTTCCGCAGAAATACGATACGCCGGTCGGCGAGCGTGGCGATACGCTGTCTGGCGGCCAGCGTCAGCGCATCGCGATTGCCCGCGCGATCGTCCGCAATCCGTCGGTCCTGCTGCTCGACGAGGCGACTTCGGCGCTCGACCAGACCACGGAAGCCGCGATCAACCGCACGCTTCTCAAGGTCGCCAAGGGCCGGACCATGATCTTTTCGACCCACCGCCTGACCTCGGTAGTCGAGATGGATGAGATCATCGTGATATCAGGCGGCAAGGCGATCGAGCGTGGGTCGCATGCCAAGCTGCTGGCCGCCAACGGCATCTATCGAAAACTCTGGGACGATCAAAGCCACAAGCCGCATGCGGGGGCCGATCAGGCCGACGACGACAGCGACGATGACGATGACGAGGATTGAGCGCGAAATCTCGGCTCCGGATCGGGCGTGCGCAACTGCCGCAGGGTTCCTTCACAGAACCACGCCACGAAACGAGCCCAGCGCTGTGCCTTCCAGTAGAGACCGTTATCGATCGACACCGAACGAAAACTGTAGGCCTTCGCGCTCGACCAGGCGTCGCAGGCGGTCTTGACCGGATCGTCGTAGAATGCGGCGATCTTTGCTTCGTCCATGCCGTCGGTCGCAAGCCAGTTCGGAATATGGACATTGCACAGCCGTTCGACGTCCGTGAACACCTTGTCGGTCCCGGTCCCGGCGACCGGACAGCTCGTCTCAAAGGCGTCGCCGACCAGGACCATGCCGGGCTGGCGATGACCCGTGCTGACATAGAGGTCGGCGGGCCGGATCTTGATGTCGCCGGCGATCTCGAAGTCGCCTGTGATCCGGCAAAGCCGCGGCAGTGAGGCCTTTAGCGTCTGCGCCGGAGCGCGGCGCATTTGCTGGAGCCACGGATCGTCGATCTGGCGATAGGTAAACAGGTTGCCCCGCATCCTGCTCCCGACCGGGAACAGCGACAGATAGGGAATCCGGTCGCTGGTTCGTTCCGAGAAGTAGGTCAGCGCTGGAAAATCGAAGGTGGCGCGGCCGACCGGAACCAGGTCGAATCCGAGCGAAATCGAGTGGCACGCGCTGACGATCCGGCGTTCAATTCCGAGCTGGTGGCGCAGCCCGACATTCAATCCGTTGGCAAGCACCACGAGGCGCGTGGAAATTTCCTCGCCATTCGACAGCACCACCTTTTGCCGCTCCGGGCCTGCCGAAACGGATATCACCTTGCTGAAGATCGATTCGATGTCGCCAGAAATTTGCGCCCGGATCGCGTTGACCAGCGTATCGTACATGATGCCGTATTGCTGGATCGGCCTCTTGTCGAGCAGGTAGCCGAATTGCGCGATCCAGTTCTCGCCGTCATATCTTGCGGCCTGAAGCGTCGCGTCGGCGATGCCGGTCTTGCGAAAGCGCTCGATCTGCTCGGGGCCACTCAGTTTTTCGACGCGAAAGTCGGGCGGATAGACCGGATGCGGGTCGATCAGAATCGCGGAAATGCCTGCGCGGCCGAGCATTGCGGCCGTGGTCGAGCCGGCAAGGCCGCCTCCGACGATCGCGATGTCGGTGTATTTCATGCGCAAGGTCTCGGTTCGGAGACACCAAGATTGCGCCGGCAATGACAAACAAACCTTTAGCCCGATCCCTCGGTTTGGGACCCATTTTAGGAATTTACACCCTTATAATACCCGGATAATATTGTAGCTTGACCATTTTGCCGTGCGCCGGAGCTGGCGGCGAGGGCGCCGGGGAGGCCCGATTCCATAGATGCAGGAGGCGCTTCTTCGCCTGTCGTTTCGCCTTGACTTGGCTAACCACCGCCGATAAAACCCGCGCACTTAACGACAGGCGGTGAGCGACGCCAGAGTCGGAACGGACCACCCTTATCAGTTCCCTGGGCAATTTCCTCGGGATCGAGACGGGCACCAACCTCGACGAATGCCGCTCAAACGCTGTCGATTATAGCTAGGCAATGCCAGGACGATCTTCGTTCTCTAGAGCAAGTTCTCTTGAGATCGATTTCGGATGCATGACCTCGGTACCTGACTGAGCGGCGTAGGCCGGTCGGTCGTGACTGCGGTCCTCTGTGGCGTCGAAGCGCTTTCCGCTCAGCAATGAGCGGTTGGCGCGATTTCGCTTTGCGCGATGCTTTTCGCGCGGCGACCGGATGGGGCCGGTGGTCCTGAATGAATTTGCGGAGCCGTTTCCCGGCTTT
>CAVSOS010000068.1:0-9275 GCA_963729395.1 uncultured Pseudomonadota bacterium
ATCCCGACTGGTCGTTGAGGACACCGAGCTTTACCGGTTGCTGCGCGACCGCGGCGTTGGTGAGCCCCGCTCCCAACAGGAGCGCGAGCGCGGCCATAATAATGTTGCGACGCATGAAAATCCTCCCCTTGCCCTAGCGACCGCTGAATGCCGGTCTTGGCGCGATCGTACAGGGGAAGAGCATCACTGCAAAGCGCGGACTTGGCTTTTGCTTCCGCGCCGCGCGTCGGCGCGGCATGGAAGCGACAGGGCAATGGTAATAGATCGGCGAATCCGCCCGCGTGCCGAAGCGGAAACTCGCGCGCCGTTTATGTCGCAAACGGGCCAGCAGGTGACAGTCGAAAGAGGTCCACACGGGAAGCCGCTATGGTTTCTTTCCTAACGACGACCAGTCGTCACTTCGCTTTTTGTTCGATAGACGGCCGCCATTTGCGACCAGCTAAAGGAAAAGACTCGGTCTGCCGAGTCCAGTGACCATACCAAAACGTGAAGGGCTAACACCTTTGCATACCTGGCGAGAGCCTTCTCCGATGTTACTTGTCGCGACCGGACGCCCGACGCGAGGCACTGTTGCCTCGCCGGAGCGTCCGTTCACGGAGGCCAGGATGCGAAAAGCAGCTTTCACTGTTCTCGGCGCGCTGCTGATTGCCGGGTCGGCGGCGCAAATGGCCACAGCGTCAGAGCATCACATGCGCACTGGTCACGGCCATCACCGGTGGGATCGAGCCTACAATCAGTTGAGGGACCCCTCCTCTGCAGCCCCGCAACTGCGCGAAGACAGTTACGGCAAGCCTCCGGTCAATGAGTCCAGATCGTGCGACATAAAATGGTGCTACGCGGACTGATACAGCGCGCAAGGCGCACGCCAACTCACTCCGCTATCACGCCGTCCACGAACCCCGCCGGATCGGCGCAGAATTCGCGCATGACCTTGTAGTGATCCGTCTGTTCGACGGTCACCGGCTCCAACCCATATTTCGACAGCCGCAGCAGTCGCGCGCCGGGATAGGCCATCAGCATCGGCGAATGCGTGGCCATGATGACCTGGCAGATCGTGGACTCCTCCATCCGCCGCATCAGCTTGAGGAATTCTATCTGGCGCGCGGGAGACAGCGCAGATTCCGGTTCGTCGAAGATGAAGATGCCCTGGCGCTGGCAGCGCTCCTCGAAAAACCGTATAAAACCTTCGCCGTGCGAATGCGAGAGGAAGTCTGGTCCAGGAGGTCCGCTGAACGCGTCGCGGGCAGCCTCGTCCAGATATCTGGCGACCGAAAAAAAGCTCTCCGCGCGGAAGAACCAGCCATTGGTGACCTTCGGCAGCCAGCTGGCGCGCAAAGCTTCCGAAAGCTCTCCGCCCATCGTCTCCAGCGCATCGCAATGATCGACCGGACGGTAGCCCTTGCCGCCGCCGGCCTCGTCATAGCCGGCCAGTACCGCGATCCCCTCCAGTAAGGTGGATTTGCCGGTGCCGTTCTCGCCGGCGATGATGGTGATCGGCCGATCGAAACTCAGCTCGAAATCATCCAGCAGAAAAGGCAGACAGAACGGATAGGCCTTTCGATCCTCAATGCGCGAGGGGTCGAGCCAGACCCGCCTCAGATAAGGCGCGGGCATGTTGATGGTGCGCTTTCGCTTTGAGCTCATGCCCCTGCCCCGCGCTGACTGGTTGCGACTTGCCTTGGGTTCCGCCCATGGAACGTAACAGGAACATTCTTCAAAGGAAAGTGGTGTCCTGGCATAATATACTGGCGCAATTGCATCCCTCTCTAACGCCCACAGGATGACCAACGCTGGTGATTTGCCTGGGCTGTCCAGCCCCCTAGCGAAAAATTTGCCGCTTTACCGTTTGGTAGACACACCATTAGAACCCTCGCCGTCCAATCCCTCAGGGGCGTATCGCGATCGTCACGGACGCGGGGTGGGACGCGATGGACGCAGGCCGCGCTGCTGACGAGAGCGTGGTGCTGCGGACGGCGAAGCCGTGTGGTCCTGGCACCCCGACGCTGGTGTCAAGTTGGTGAAAGTCATTTCGCCGGCGATGGTGGCAACAAAGCCCGGTCACCAAGAAGAGCGCGAAATAAGCCGTAAAACCATCGCGCAGGAAACGCCGGGCTGTCCGGTGAACCTGTGGTGACTAACGCGTGTGCTTTCTACCACTGCGCACGCGGCTGCGGGTGCAACGGGCACCCGGCGTTTCCTGCGCCCTCTGTCGGGCGGATCGTTCTTGCACAACTCGGACGCCTGGCGTCGCGAGATCGGGGAGTTGTGTCTTGCCGTCATTGCGAGGAGCACCCGGATCAGCGCTTCGCGCTGTCCGAGCACAGGCTCCGCGACGAAGCAATCCATTCTTTCTTTGCGCGGCAAAAATGGATTGCTTCGCGGAGCCTGTCATCGGGCGCGCATTCGCACGACCCGTTGGCTCGCAATGACGACTCTAACACCGAATGCTTGGCTGTTTGAAAACTGAAATCCGCTCGTCGTTCCGGCCTTCGCCGGGACGACGTTGAGAATGGCGTCAATGCCGTCGCGCCCTACGGCGAACCCTCGTCCAGCACCTCCAGCACCAGCTCCATGGTCATCAGCACGGGATTGTCGCCGCGCACCAGCCGTCCCTCGGCGAGGCCGCCCAGATAATCGACCAGCGCGACATCGAGCGCGGCTTCCGGCCTGCCGCCGGCGCCCGATGCGATGGAGCCTGAGCTGACAGCCAGTTCGGTGGCGAACGGCACTACGCTTCGGCCATCGGTGAAGCGCGCGCCGATGGTGCTGCCGACGCCGCCATGCAGCCGGGCGCGAAAGATTCCGTGCGCGCGGCAGAACGCTTCCAGGGCGCCCGCGAAATCCTGGTTCGGACGCAGGCGGAGCGCGAAGGCGCGGCTGGTTGTCGTAGCGCCTGCGGATCGCGAGGGAACCGGCCCGAACAATTTGAAATTGGTCTCGGGGTCCGGCTCCGCCATGAAGAAGGCGCCATCGAGACCAAAGGCTTCCACGGCGAAGGGCTCGGCGATGACGGTTTCCTCGGGCAGGATATGGCCGCCATTGCTGCACCCGCCGGCTTCCGTCCATAGCGCGTGGCAATGAAAGAACGGCGCGCCGTCGCGCTGGCCGAACGTCATCACGCCGAGCTTCAGCCGCGTGACGCCATCGGGCCGGAAGGTGTCGCTATAGAACGCCGCGTTCTCGCCGGTCCTGGAAAGCGCCGGCATCACATAGGCGAACGGGCCGAGCGCCCCGCCCCTGAAGTTGAGCGCGCCGCCGGCAAAGCCTTCCGCCGCAAAAGCCCGACGCGTGGCTTCCAATAGCGGCAGCCCGGCCTCAAGCGTGGCGGAGAACGCCCGGCCGCGAGCCTCGACCCATTGGATGCGTTCGGGCGCGGCCGCGCCGGGCTGGACGATGCTGCGCATCATCAGCCGGACTGTCTGGAAATGGCATCGAGCAGCCCGCGCGCTTCCAGTTCGTCGCGGACCAGGCGCTTCGGCACCTTGCCGTAGCCGGACTTCGGCAGCGCTTCCCAGAAGAAGAAGCGCTTCGGCATCTTGTAGCGCGGCACTTTCGCGGCCAGAAACGTCGCCAGTTCGAGCTCGCTCACTTCGCCGGAGCCCTCGCGCGGCACGCAGACGGCGACGCCGACTTCGCCCCAGACCGGATCGGGCACGCCGAGCACCGCGACCTCGCCGATGCCGGGATGGGTGAGGATTTTCTCCTCGACCTCGCGCGGATAGATGTTGGATCCGCCCGATATGTACATGTCGGAGGCGCGGCCGGTGATGTAGACAAAGCCTTCCGCATCCATGTGGCCGAGATCGCCGGTGCGGAACCAGCCGTCGCGAAACGCCTTGGCGTTAGCCTCGGGGTTGTTGTAGTAGCCGGCGAACACGCCAGGGCCAATGACGCAGATCTCGCCGGTCTCGAGCGGCTTCAACTCGCGTCCGTCATCGCCCTGGATCGAAACCTGCATGCCGGTGCGCTCGAAGCCGCAGGTGCCGATCCGCGCATGCGGGCCGTCCTCGGGGTCGTGCAGGTCAGGCGGCAGCACCGTGATATTGCCGGTGACCTCGCCGAGCCCGAAATATTGCACCAGCACCGGGCCGAGCTTTTTCAGCGCGGCCTTCTGGTCCTCGCGGTACATCGGCGCGCCGGCATAGATGACGTAGCGCAGCGATGAGTGATCGAACCGGTCGACGGCGGGATGCTCGACCATCATCTTCAGGATGGTCGGCACCGTGAAGAGATTGCTGACGCGGTGGCGTCTCGATCAGGCGGAAGGCTTCGGCGATATCGAAGCGCTCCGATGGCAAGCAGGATGGTCGGCACGCCGCGCGCGGTCTGCACCAGCTGATGCACGCCGGCGCCATGCGACAGCGGCGCCACGACCAGCGACGCGTCGTTCTCGGTGGTGCCGGGCATCAGATCGGCGAGATGATTGGTCACGACAAAGGCCATCTGGCCGTGGGTCAGCACCGCCGCCTTGGAACGGCCCGTGGTGCCGGAGGTGAAGAAGAACCAGCAGGGGGTCGTCGTATTCGACCGGCGCGTTGTCGATTGCCACGCCGGCATGTGCCGCGATCGCTTCGCGCAGCGACGTCTCGCCGAGCGAGCCCTCCCCGATCCGCCAGGTGAAAGCGATCGCCGGGCTCGCCGCTTTCACGGCGGCGGCATGGTCGGGAAAATCGCCGTGGCACAGGAACGCCCTGGCGCCGGAGGCCGTGGCGAGATACGCCACCTCGTCCGGCATCAGTCTGAAATTGGTCGGCACCCAGACCGCTCCGAGACGAAATGCCGCTAACATCGACCAGAACATCTCGTCGCAATTCTTGGAGTGCACGAGGATGCGGTCGCCCTTGACGATGCCTCGCGCGGCGAGCGCTGCCGCCAGCGCCGAGACGCGAGTGTCGATCTCGCGCCAGGTCCACGAGCGGTCGCCCCAGATGAAGCCTGAGCGCTCACCATGCCGGCGGGCGTTCTGGGTCAGGAAATGCGCGAGGTTCATGACGCGGCGCGACATCCGGGTCACGCTGCCGGATGGTGCGGCGGGGCTGGCGGGTTCCGTCACCTTGTGCTCACCTCCGCCCCATCAACACGCCCGCCACCAACAGCACGACGCCGACCACGCCGGCAACGATGCCGTGCTTGATGTGCGCGTGGGTCACGCCGGCCTCATGTCCGGGGAAGAAGCCCGGCAGTTGATCCGCCGGCACCACGAAATAGACGGCGGCGATGATGAGCAGGACGACGCCGAGCAAGGTAAGAATGAGCTTCATGGATTGATCCTCTGAAATGAACCGTCAACGGCCAAGCTATCGGTCGTATGCGAGACTTGAACCAGATTTACGGGAGATTGTTAATGGCCTCCGCTTCCGCCTTTTCCTGATATTGGGGCCTTTCTTGTTGGCTATGACAGTGTCCCGGTGGTGATTTTCGCACACTCCCACGAAGGCCGCATTCTCGACTATAAGCAAGGTTCATTCGATGTGAGGATCGCCATGATCACCCGACGCTCGCTCCTTCTGACCGGCAGGGCCGGCCTGCTCGCCGGCGCCATCGCGCACCGCGCCGGCGCCGCGCAGTCCTCCCAAAGCGATCCCGCAGCGATCATCAATGCGATCTATACGCGTGCGGCAAGGGGCAAGGGCGATGGCGGTGGCGGGTTCATCATCGAAAACAATGCCGCCAAGGCAAAGTACCTGTCCAAATCGCTGGTCGCATTGTGGGCGCGGGCCGATGCCCATACGCCAAAAGGCGACGTCGGTCCGGTCGATTTCGATCCCGTCACCAATTCGCAGGATCCTGATGTCAAATCATTCAAGCTGGTGGCCGAGAAGCTCGATGCCGACAAGGCCATCATCGCCGTCACCGTCACCGGCCGGACCGCGCGGGCCCAGCCCTCCGACGAGATCGTCCGCTACAATTTCGTGCGCGATGGCGGAAAATGGAAGATCGACGATATCAGCGGTACCCTCGACGGCGAAGCCTGGTCGATCCGCGACATGCTGTCCGAATCTCTGAAAGAATTGGCCTGAGGATGTCACAAGCAGATAAAACGAGCGAAGTCGTCAACAATCCATCGCAGCACCGCTACCAACTCGCGGTCGACGGCCATCTCGCTGCGACCTATTACGAGATCGCCGGCGGCGTCATCACCTCCATACCGAGGTGCCGCCGGAACTCGGCGGCAAGGGTATCCGCTCGAAGCTGATCACAGGCGCGGTGGATCAGCTGCGGGCCGACAACCTGAAGGTAGTCGCGCAATGCGAGTTCGTGAAGGCTTTCGTCGGCAAGAACGCGGCCTATCAGGATTTCCTCGCATGAATTCGAACCAGGTTCGCGACAGCAAGGCCAAAAGCCGTTTCGAACTCGACGTCCAGGGCAAGGTGGCATTCGCGAATTACCGCCTGACGCCGGGTGCCGTCATCATCACCCACACCGAAACGCCGCGTGAGCTGCGCGGCCGCGGCATCGCCTCGGAGCTGGTGAACGGCGCACTGCAACTGATCCGCGCCGATGGCTTGAAGGTGGTCGCCGGCTGCGGTTTCGTGGTGGACTATCTCAACAAGCATCCGGAGTTTGCGGACCTGGCGGGGTGACCAAACCATCCGGACTGCGGGCTTTGTCCCGGACACGAAAAAAGGCCCGCGGCAGCGCGGGCCTCGATTCTCGCTCAAGCCAGAATTTACTCGCTATCAGAATGTCAGTGCTTGATCTCCGGCGGCAGCTTGCCGCCATTGGCCGCGAGCTTGGCCATCACCTGCTTGTGCAGCCAGACATTCATGCTCGCCGAATCATTGGTGTCGCCGGTGTAGCCGAGCTCCTTGGCGAGTTCCTTGCGGGCCGTGAGGCTGGAGTCGATCTTGAGCGCCTTCATCAGGTCGACGATCGAGGTGCGCCATTCCAGCTTTTCACCGGAGGCAGCAGCGGCCTTGTCCACAATGGAGGCGACATCAACGGTTTGTTTCGGCGCAGCCGTAGCGGCAGACGATGCAGTCGCCGAGGACGATCCGGCAGCCGATCCGGCGCTCGCGGCGGTGCTGCCGCCAGCGGATGGTGCGCCGGCCGGTGTGGCGCTGGCACTGCTGCCGAGGATCGCGCTCATGATTTTTCCGAAAATACTCATCGTTTGCTCCCTGTGAACCAAAGATCGTGGAGGGCGTGAACGGCACTTTTCCCAATTACCGGCAGCACCGAACCGATCGTTGGAAGCTTAGCCATCCCAAGCAGTCTTGCCAATGCGGGATTGCACCGCAGCAATTAGCTTAACTGAGGCGAAATGACGCCGGGATGACGCCGCGAGGTCTGCGCTGTGACAATACAGGCATTCACCGAAGCGTGAGCGGCAGCGACCATGATTGGGAGTACGCTGATGGTTCAGTTCGCGACACGGCCCGCTTCGGTTTCTGTCCTCGCGTCTGGCCTGATCGTGATCACGCAAACGGCCCGCTTGTGCCCAGCATCGGTGCTGGCCGCCGCCAGCAGGGAGACAACGACCATGGCCACAACAACATCAGGCAATGTCACGCCACTGGCTCAGCCCGCGCAAGACAACGCGGCTGCTCCGATCATCCGAACCATCGGCCTGTCCGACTTGCACGCAGCGCTTCGGCTCGGCTGGGAAGATTTCAAGGCGGTGCCGACCCACGCCATCATTCTCTGCGTGATCTATCCGGTGCTCGGCCTGGTGCTGGCGCGCACCGTACTCGGCTATTCGGTCCTGCCGCTGCTGTTTCCGCTGGCGGCGGGATTTGCACTGCTCGGTCCTTTCGCCGCGCTCGGCCTGTATGAGCTCAGCCGCCGCCGCGAGCGCGGCGAACCGGCCTCGGCATGGGATGCGGTGGAGGTGCTGCGCTCGCCGTCTTTCGGCGCCATGCTTGGCCTCGGCGCGCTGCTGCTGGCGCTTTTCGTGACCTGGGTGGCGACCGCGCAGGCGATCTATGTCGCAGCGTTCGGTTACGAAGCAGCAGCCGAAATTCCGGACTTCGCCAGGCGTGTGCTGACAACGCCGCAGGGATGGTGGCTGATCGTCGTCGGCTGCGGCGTCGGTTTCCTGTTCGCGGTGCTGGCGCTGTGCATCAGTGTGGTTTCATTCCCGCTGATGCTCGACCGCCATGCCGGCGCCGGCGAAGCCATGGTGACCTCGCTCCGCGCCGTCGCGCAAAATCCGGTGCCGATGGCGGCTTGGGGGTTGATCGTGGCGGTGCTGCTGGCGTTGGGATCGCTGCCGTTCTTCCTTGGGCTTGCGATCGTGATCCCCCTGCTCGGCCACGCCACCTGGCATCTCTATCGCAAGGTCATCGCGCCAGATCCCAATCTGCGACCGATCCCGCCCCGTCCGGCGCGCCAGCGGCGCCCCGCGGCGGATTTCCCGGCCGCATTGTTTCCATGGCGGCGTAAGGACGGCGCATGACCGCAGCAGTGTAATGACCCAGCCGTCGGTCAATCACTGACCGGCGGCAGGGATGGCAACGCTTTCGTGGGCCTTGCTGCGATGCTGATATTTTCATCGCATCACCTATTCGCGCGGCGCTATCAGCTCTCAACGAGAGCCTTGTTTTGGCCGCGGTTATTGCCGATATTGCCGTCCTGCCCGGTCATTTCTGAACATGGCGAATCGTGCGAGCGGCTCCAATCACCCTTCCTTTCATTTTTAGATCGTTCGCGGTGTGCGCGGCCCTGATGATACCGGGAACGCCGGCACTGGCGACGGTAGCGTGCGGCACCGGTACCTTTGAGGCGTGGCTCGCCGATTTCAAGAATGATGCGGTCGCCAAGGGCGTTTCCCAATCCGCGGTCAACGCCAGCCTGAACGGCGTGACACCGGATAAGGCGGTACTTTCCCGGGATCATTCGCAAGCGGTCTTCAATCAGAGTTTTGAGCAATTTTCCGGCCGAATGGTGCCGCCGCGTCTGACGCGCGGCAGCAACATGATGAAGCAATACGGATCTGTGCTCGGCCGCATCGAAGAAACCTACGGGGTGCCGGGCGAGGTGCTGGTGGCGATCTGGGGGCTGGAAACGGACTTCGGCGTCAACATCGGAAAATTTCCGACCATCCGTTCGCTGGCGACGCTGGCTTACGATTGCCGCCGGTCCGACCTGTTCCGGGCCGAGCTGTTGGACGCGCTGCGCATCGTCGATCGCGGCGATCTGACGGCCGCCGAAATGCACGGCGCCTGGGCAGGCGAAATCGGCCAGACTCAGTTCATGCCATCGAACTACATCAAATACGCCGTCGATTTCGACGGCAACGGGCGCCGCGACCTGTTGCGCAGCGCGCCCGATGT
>CAVSOS010000069.1:0-7467 GCA_963729395.1 uncultured Pseudomonadota bacterium
TCGGACCATGATCTAGTGCTTGATGGCGATCCAGTTGCCGACGCAGCCGTCGGATCGGCTGAACGTTCCAGAACCGGTGTTGCCCAATAGCCGTCCGACAGCGGTCAGGGTCATGCCGCCGCCGGCGCCGACCGAATGCAGCGTGCCGTCCGGGTCGACCTGGCCGCTGCCGCCTTTGACGATGATTTTTTCCGCCGGTGATCATCGCCGGCAACGAGCCGGTATGCGGACATCCGGCGCTGGTGAAAGTCCATGCCCCGTCAAAATTTCTGCTGTTTTCCGGTGCGGAGCGCGGCGTTGTTTCCTCGGGTTGCGTCGCCTCCTCGCGAGGCTCGGACAGGAAGGCGATCTTGCTGCAATCCACGCCGGCAGCGGCGCCGCACGACCGGGCCCACGTGTCTGAAGGTTGCGACGCTATCAGAAGCACGGCGCAGCATAGCGCCGTCTTCAGCGACATCCGAATGTCATGAATCACGGCATTCATCGGTAACGCTCCCCGCCGCCGGGCATTGTTGCCGACGTCAATTTGAAGCGCAAGTACAGGGAAATTAATGCCCAACTTCCTTGTCGTCGGACAGGCAACGACGCGGTCCAGTGGTCAACCGATGTTTCGCGGGGCGTCTGACGGATCACTATCTTAACGAGAGGTTTACGCCGCTCGGCTAGCGTTCACAGCCCAGCGAGACCGCCATCATGCCGATTTCCGTCAATCCGACCGTTCCGGTAATCACGGCCCAGGGCGTCGCGTCCGGTGTCGTGCTGCAACCGGGGACCGTGATCAACGCCCAGGTGCTGAAGATCCTCGCTGATAATCTGGTGCAGATCGCGATCGCCAATCTGGCGATCGACGTTGTCTCGCAAATTCCGCTTCAAGCCGGCCAGAACCTGCAGCTGGCAGTGTCGCAGACGCAAGACGGCATCAGGCTCGCAGTGGTCGGGCAGGGCGCCGGTGCGGCGAGCGGCGGCGCGACCGCGGACACCGTCACCTTGGCACCGGGTGCGACCCTTGCATCCGCGACCCCCGCATCTGCCGGTGCCGTGACGGATCCGCCCGTGAGCGCCGCTTCGCCGATCAATGTACTGACCCCGCTTGAGAGAACGGCCGTCTCCGCGGCGGTGCAGACCGCGGTCACACAGCAGGGAAGCCTGGCGCCGCTGTTCGCAAATCTCGGCGTCGTCGCGTCGTCCGGCGGCCTGCCGCCGGCACTGCAACAGGCGGTAGCGCAAGTGCTGGCGCAGCGGCCCAGCCTCGATCAAAACCTGAGCGGCGACGACGTCAGGAATGCCTTTGAAAGCTCCGGGCTTTTTCTGGAGGCCTCATTGGCGTCGGGTTCTGCTTCGACCGCATCCGGACTACCCGATCTCAAGG
The DNA here is from genome assembly GCA_963729395.1 of uncultured Pseudomonadota bacterium. Classification (GTDB taxonomy): domain Bacteria; phylum Pseudomonadota; class Alphaproteobacteria; order Rhizobiales; family Xanthobacteraceae; genus Bradyrhizobium. Next base: position 1,370 of record CAVSOS010000069.1, read on the forward strand.
CGGCATTGATCGTGCTTCGTCAAACGCTGCTGTCATCGCTCGGCACCGCGGATACCCCGGCCACGGGAGCAGCCGCCGTGCCGCAGTCAGCAGTGCCAGGTGTTCCCGATATCGTCGCTTCGAATGAGCCCGCCATGCCGCATGCCGCGGCCGTGGCAACGACGCCTGCGCCATCGCTGTCTCCCGAAATCGAGGCGCAGGAAATTCTTCTGCCGCAGATCGTGTCGTCAGCAACATTGCTGGACACAGGCGCGCGCGCGGCGACGGCCGGTGCGGCGCTCAATCTGCTCCAGGAAGTGATGCAAGGAAACTTGCAAGGAAATCTGCAGGAAAACCTGAGGGAAATCGGCAGCCCCTCACTGGCATCGGCGATGCCGAATGACGGCCGCAACGATGACGTAACGGTCCATACCAACACGCCGCCGCCGCCGTTTCGCGGCGCGTTGCCATCGGCGCAGCCCGTTGCCTCGCCGTCGATCGCATCCGGTGCGCCGCTCGCAACAAGCGTGCGGCATCTGCTTGACGGCACTGACGCCGCCATCGCGCGGCAGACGCTGTTGCAGGTCGCCTCGCTGCCGGGTCAGACCGATACGACGGCAACCGGCTCGATCCAACCGTGCCGCGCTGGAATTTCGAGATTCCGTTCGCGACGCCGCAGGGAACGGCGATGGCGCAGTTCGAGATTTCGCGTGACGGGGCCGGCAGCGAAACCGAAGCGGCCAAGCGGCCTGGCGGGCGCGGTTCTCGCTCGACGTCGAGCCGGCCGGTCCGGTGCATGTTATGGTGTCGCTCGCAGGTGAGCGGACCTCGGTGCGAATGTGGGCGGAACGGCCCGCGACCGCCGAGCAGTTGCAGGCCGGCGTCTCGCAGCTAAGTCAGGCATTGACCCGCGCCGAACTGTTGCCGGGCGATATCGTGGTCCGTATCGGCGCCCGGCTCAATTGGCCTCGGCACCTGCCGGGCACTTTCTGGATCGCGCGCTATGATCCGAAAGCAAAACCCCAGCTCGCGGTCGCGCTGCATTACGACAGGTCGGGTGCACCGCGGGTTGTCGCCAAGGGCAGGGGAAGCCTCGGTGAGAAGATCATCGAGGTCGCCAAGGCCCATGATATCCCGATCGAGGAGAACGAAGTGCTGGCCGGCGCGCTCTCCAACGTCGAACTCGGCGATGAAATTCCGGCGGAGTTGTACAAGGCGGTCGCGGAAGTGCTGATTTTCGTTCTCCGGCTATCGGGTCGAATTCGCTAGCGTGGTGTTCGAGTGTCATTGTTTAACCACGATGCCGTTCGCATCGTTGCCGCCGAATTTTCTTGGGCATCGGATGCAGCCTTGATCAATCGCCGCCATGTGCTCGGTCTGCTGGCCGCTGCGAGTGCTTTGCCTTCGCGCGGCTTTGCCGACGTAGCACCCCAGCGTAGCGAGATCCGCGAGGATCTTGCCAAGCATTTTACCGACGAGGGCACGGTCGGCACCTTCGTCGGCTACAAGGTCGATGACTATCTTGTGATCGCCAGCGACAGGGATCGTTCCGGAGAAGCGAAGCTGCCGGCCTCGACCTTCAAGATTCCGAATTCGGTGATCGCGCTGGAGACCGGCGTGGTCAGTGATCCCGACAAGGACATCTTCAAGTGGGACGGCGTGGTCAGGAGCATCGAGGCCTGGAACCGCGACCACACCATGCGCTCGGCGATCGCCGCCTCCGCGGTGCCGGTCTATCAGGAGATCGCCCGGCGCATCGGTGCGGAGCGAATGCAGAAATACGTCGATCTGTTCGAGTATGGCAACCGCGATATCGGTGGCGGCATCGACCAGTTCTGGCTGACCGGCAATTTGCGTATCGATCCGGTCCAGCAAATCGATTTCGTCGACCGTCTGCGGCGCGGCGCGCTGCCGGTGTCCAAACGGAGTCAGGAACTGGTCTGCGACATCCTGCCGGTCACGAAGTCAGGCGATTCCATCATCCGCGCCAAGAGCGGATTGCTGGGGGCTGAAACCGGCAAGCCGTCGCTTGGCTGGATGGTGGGCTGGGCCGAGAAGGGCACCGCTCAGACCGTGTTCGCGCTGAATCTCGACGTTCGCGAGCCGCGCCATGTCCCCGGCCGCATGAAGCTGACGCAGCAATGCCTCGCCGATATCGGCGCCATCTGATCCGCTGATCTGCGGCAGGCTGGCGCGGGGTACGTGGCTGGAATAGCATCTGCCGACTTTTAAGAACCCATGGAGGAAACCATGAAATCTGCGCTCTTTCTGTCATCGCTCACGATCGCCGCGGCCGGCGGCTGGTTCGCCGCCACGATGTTCGCGGCGCCCGCGACCGGCAAGGAGCCGCGTTTTCCGCAACTGACCATGGACGCGCTCAACGAGGCGCAAAAGCCGCTCGGCGAGCAGGTCATGAAGGTCTCGAGCGTCGGCTCGGCGGGCCATACAACCCGCTGATGCGCAGCCCGGTGCTGGGGCAGCGGCTGTTCGATCTGTTCCATTATCTGCGCTGGGAGACGTCGGTTCCGACCAAGCTCAACGAGTTCGCGATCCTGATCATCGGCCGGCAATGGCGCTCGCAGGTCGAATGGTTCGCGCATGCGCCGCTGGCGGCGAAGGCCGGTCTTTCGGCCGATATCATCGCCGAACTGAAAGGCAAGCGGCCGTCGAAGATGGCCGAGGATGAGGCGTGGTTTATGATTTCGTCACCGAACTGACGACCACGCAAAAGGTCTCGGACGAGACCTTTGCGCGGGCGAAGAAGGTCTTCAACGACCAGCAGATCGTGGACCTCACGGCGGTGGCCGGCAACTACGTCATGGTGGCGATGATGCTGGCGATGGCGGAAGAAACCATGCCGCCCGGCAAGGAGCCGCCGTTCAAGGTCGGGGAGAAATAGGGCCCTGGCTTTGTCGCGTCTTTCGTGACGCGAACCGGCCCCCGCTCCTCATCAGGTGCGGGGGAGGCGTTCGCTCGAAAGAGGCCATGAGTATCAAGCCGGCTTGGCCGCGTCCTTGCCGATGCGGCCGAGATGGGTGAAGCCAAATCCGGTACAGTATTTCAGGCCGTAGCCGAGCGCGCGGTCGATGCCGATATGCGCGAGCCAGATCATCGCGATCGAAAGGATCAGCGGCGGGGCGAAGCCAAAGCCGGTCATCATCAGCGCCATCGGCGCCATGTAAGCTGTGCGCGGCGTTGTAGACGATGGCGCCGAATCGCGGACCGGCGAGATAGCCCGAAAAGCTCAGATCGGGCACCAGAAACAGGATGGCGTAGATCCACCACGATCCGCCCCAGACCGCGTAAAGCAGCGTCATCCCCGCAAACAGCGTCAACCCCTCGAGCCGGAGCAGCGTGCGCAGCCCGCCTGAGACGGCGCCGGTGGTTCGGTGCTTGCGGTATCGGTCATCGGCTCGTCCTCCGTTGGGCCCCCGGATATATCGTGCGCCGGGCGGGGTGCCAGATGCCGGGAAGGGCGTTTCCCGCCGGCAAAATGCCGTGTTAGAACCCGCCCAAATCTGGCAGGAGACCGACGCCATGAAAGACATCCTGGATACCCTTGAGGAACGGCGCGCCGGCGCAAAGCTCGGCGGCGGCGAAAAGCGCATCGAGGCGCAGCACGCCCGCGGCAAGCTGACGGCGCGGGAGCGCATCGAACTGCTGCTCGACAAGGGCAGGTTCGAGGAGTTCGACATGTTCGTCGAGCACCGCTCGACCGAATTCGGCATGGAAAAGACCAAGGTGCCGGGCGACGGCGTCGTCACCGGCTGGGGCACCGTCAACGGCCGCAAGACCTTTGTCTTCGCCAAGGATTTTACCGTGTTCGGCGGCTCGCTGTCGGAGACCCACGCGCAGAAAATCGTCAAGATCCAGGACATGGCGATGAAGGCGAGGGCGCCGATCATCGGGCTCTATGACGCCGGCGGCGCGCGCATCCAGGAAGGCGTCGCCGCACTGGCGGGCTATTCCTACGTGTTCCGCCGCAACGTCATCGCCTCCGGCGTGATCCCGCAGATCTCCGTCATCATGGGGCCGTGCGCCGGCGGCGACGTCTATTCGCCGGCCATGACCGACTTCATCTTCATGGTGAAGAACACCAGCTACATGTTCGTCACCGGGCCCGACGTGGTGAAGACCGTCACCAACGAGGTCGTCACGGCCGAAGAACTCGGCGGCGCTTCGGTGCACGCCACGCGCTCCTCGATCGCCGACGGCGCGTTCGAGAACGACGTCGAGACGCTGTTGCAGATGCGCCGGCTGATCGACTTCCTGCCCTCCAACAACACCGACGGCGTGCCGGAATGGCCGAGCTTCGACGACATCGGCCGCGTCGACATGTCGCTGGACACGCTGATCCCCGATCATCCGAACAAGCCCTACGACATGAAGGAACTGATCCTGAAGGTCGTGGACGAGGGCGACTTCTTCGAGATCTCCGAGGCCTTCGCCAAGAACATCGTCACCGGTTTCGGCCGCATCGCCGGCCGCACCGTCGGCTTCGTCGCCAACCAGCCGATGGTGCTGGCGGGCGTGCTCGACAGCGACGCTTCGCGCAAGGCGGCGCGGTTCGTGCGTTTTTGCGATGCCTTCAATATTCCGATCGTCACCTTCGTCGACGTGCCGGGCTTCCTGCCGGGCACCGCGCAGGAATATGGCGGCCTGATCAAGCACGGCGCCAAATTGTTGTTCGCCTATTCGCAATGCACGGTGCCGCTGGTCACCGTGATCACGCGCAAGGCCTATGGCGGCGCGTTCGACGTGATGGCGTCAAAGGAAATCGGCGCCGACATGAACTACGCCTGGCCGACCGCGCAGATCGCGGTGATGGGCGCCAAGGGTGCGGTGGAAATCATCTTCCGCAGCGACATGGCGACACCGACGAGATCGCCGCCCGCACCAAGGAATATGAAGACCGTTTCCTGTCGCCCTTCATCGCCGCCGAGCGCGGCTATATCGACGACGTCATCATGCCGCATTCGACAAGGCGAAGCGATCGCCCGCGCGCTGGCGATGCTGCGCGACAAGCATGTCGAAATGCCGGTGAAGAAGCACGACAATTTGCCGTTGTAGGATACCGTCCATCCCTCGGGCTTGATTGAGCGATCTTTCCAATGCCAGCAGCTTTTTTTGTCGTCCGCGCCACCGTCGCCGATCCCGCCAGACGTGCTGCGTTTGATGCGTGGTACAGCAGGGAGCATCTGCCCGACGCGGCGAAATCGTTCGGCGTTGTGAAGGCGTGGCGGTTCTGGAGCCTTGCCGATCCCAGCCTGCATCAGGCGACCTATCAGTTCCCGGATGAGGCCGCGCTCGACCGCGCCATGAATAGCGCCGACATGAAACGGCTGGTCGCCGATTTCAATCGCGACTGGCCGGATGTCACGCGCACGCGAGAGACCTTTGTGCTGGCCGAGGAATTCGGGGCGGGGTGAGAAGTGCAACAAGCCGTCATTCCGGGATGCGCCTCTTGGCGCAGGCCCGGAATCCATAATCCCCGCAGTGGTTATGGATTCCGGGCTCACGCTTCGCGCGCCCCGGAATGACGAACAAGAGTTCTCTTTCCCTACTATTGAACCCATTCCGCTCCCGCCGCGAACAAGAGAGCCGATGGCGGCAAGAGAAGGGGGACTTCAAGAAGAAGTGGTTCGGTGCGGCAGCAGTCTTGCTCGCCGCCTGTCTGGCTTTCGCCGCCGATGTCGCGAAATCTAAACTTGGCGCGAACGACGGTAAAAATAGCTGTCTCAGGAGCCCGCGGTCGTTGCGCAGGACGAGGTCGATCGCCTCAAGCCCGAAGAGGTCCGCTGGCACCACCACTGGCACCATCATCATTGGCATCATTGGCATCACCACTACTGGCACCACTGGCATCATCGCCACTGGCATCGCTGGCACCACCGCCACTGGTAATTCGAGCCCGTTCGGCCGGCGTTGCTTTGGAAACTGGTAGAAATTGCCGGCTTCCGCGAACGCCGGGGCCGCATTCGCGGCGATCTGGAGGGCGGTCTGGCCAGAGAGCTAGAGCGAGATGGCTCTTCGTTAAATCGCCATCTCGCTCTATCTTTTTGTTTGAGCATGATCTTTTCGGAAAACCGGTGCCCACTTTTCCGGATCATGCTTTAGTT
>CAVSOS010000070.1:0-8786 GCA_963729395.1 uncultured Pseudomonadota bacterium
TCTAGTGCTTGATGGCAATCCAGCTACCGACACAGCCGTCGGATCTGCTGAATGTTCCGGAACCGTTATTTTCCGATAATTGTCCGACTGCGGTAAGGGTCATGCCGTTGCCGGCGCCGACCGAATGCAACGTGCCGTCCGGATCGACGTGACCGCTGCCACCGCGGACAATAAGTGTACCCGCCGGCAATCCTCGCAGGTAGCGAGCCGGTGTAGGTGCATCCGCCGCTGGTAAACGTCCAAGACCCGTCGAAACTGGTGCTGTTTTCCGGTGCGGAGCGCGGCGTTGTTTCCTCGGGTTGCGTCGCCTCCTCGCGAGGCTCGGACAGGAAGGCGATCTTGCTGCAATCCACGCCGGCAGCGGCGCCGCACGACCGGGCCCACGTGTCTGAAGGTTGCGACGCTATCAGAAGCACGGCGCAGCATAGCGCCGTCTTCAGCGACATCCGAATGTCATGAATCACGGCATTCATCGGTAACGCTCCCCGCCGCCGGGCATTGTTGCCGACGTCAATTTGAAGCGCAAGTACAGGGAAATTAATGCCCAACTTCCTTGTCGTCGGACAGGCAACGACGCGGTCCAGTGGTCAACCGATGTTTCGCGGGGCGTCTGACGGATCACTATCTTAACGAGAGGTTTACGCCGCTCGGCTAGCGTTCACAGCCCAGCGAGACCGCCATCATGCCGATTTCCGTCAATCCGACCGTTCCGGTAATCACGGCCCAGGGCGTCGCGTCCGGTGTCGTGCTGCAACCGGGGACCGTGATCAACGCCCAGGTGCTGAAGATCCTCGCTGATAATCTGGTGCAGATCGCGATCGCCAATCTGGCGATCGACGTTGTGCTGCGCAAATTCCGCTTCAAGCCGGCCAGAACCTGCAGCTGGCAGTGTCGCAGAAGCGCGAAGACGGCATCAGGCTCGCAGTGGTCGGGCAGGGCGCCGGTGCGGCGAGCGGCGGCGCGACCCCGCGACACGTAGCCTTGGCACCGGGTCAACGCTGCATCCGCGACCCCCGCATCTGCCGGTGCCGTGACGGATCCGCCCGTGAGCGCCGCTTCGCCGATCAATGTACTGACCCCGCTTCAAGAACGGCCGTCTCCCCGCCGGCGGTGCAGCCGCGGTCCAGCGCCAGCAGGGAAGCCTGGCGCCGCTGTTCGCAAATCTCGGCGTCGTCGCGTCGTCCGGCGGCCTGCCGCCGGCACTGCAACAGGCGGTAGCGCAAGTGCTGGCGCAGCGGCCCAGCCTCGATCAAAACCTGAGCGGCGACGACGTCAGGAATGCCTTTGAAAGCTCCGGGCTTTTTCTCGAGGGCTCTTCGCATCGGGTTCTGCTTCGACCGCATCCGGACTACCCGATCTCAAGGCGGCATTGATCGTGCTTCGTCAAACGCTGCTGTCATCGCTCGGCACCGCGGATACCCCGGCCACGGGAGCAGCCGCCATGCCGCGGTCGCCGTGCCAGGTGTTCCCGATATCGTCGCTTCGAATGAGCCCGCCATGCCGCATGCCGCGGCCGTGGCAACGACGCCTGCGCCATCGCTGTCTCCCGAAATCGAGGCGCAGGAAATTCTTCTGCCGCAGATCGTGTCGTCCGCAACATTGCTGGACACAGGCGCGCGCGCGGCGACGGCCGGTGCGGCGCTCAATTTCCTCCAGGAAGTGATGCAAGGAAACTGCAAGGAAATGTGCAGGAAAACCCGAGGAAATCGGCAGCCCCTCACTGGCATCGGCGATGCCGAATGACGGCCGCAACGATGACGTAACGGTCCATACCAACACGCCGCCGCCGCCGTTTCGCGGCGCGTTGCCATCGGCGCAGCCCGTTGCCTCGCCTCGATCGCATCCGGTGCGCCGCTCGCAACAAGCGTGCGGCACCTGCATGACGGCACTGACGCCGCCATCGCGCGCCAGACGCTGTTGCAGGTCGCCTCGCTGCCGGGCCAAACCGATACGACGGCATGCGCGGCTCGATCCAACCGTGCCGCGCTGGAATTTCGAAATTCCGTTCGCGACGCCGCAGGGAACGGCGATGGCGCAGTTCGAGATTTCGCGTGACGGGGCCGGCAACGAAACCGAAGCGGCCAAGCGGGCCTGGCGGGCGCGGTTCTCGCTCGACGTCGAGCCGGCCGGCCCGGTTCATGCTCATGGTGTCGCTCGCAGGCGACCGGACCTCGGTGCGAATGTGGGCGGAACGGCCCGCGACCGCCGCGCAATTGCAGCGCCGGCGTCTCGCAGCTAAGCCAGGCATTGACCCGCGCCGAACTGCTGTCGGCGATATCGTGGTCCGCGATCGGCGCACCGGCACAATCGGCCTCGGCACCTGCCGGGCACTTTCTGGATCGCGCGCTATAAATCAACGAAAGCAAAACCCCAGCTCGCGGTCGCGCTGCATTACGACAGGTCGGGTGCGCCGCGGGTTGTCGCCAAGGGCAGGGAAGCCTCGGCGAGAAGATCATCGAGGTGGCCAAGGCCCATGATATCCCGATCGAGGAGAACGAAGTGCTGGCCGGCGCGCTTTCCAACGTCGAACTCGGCGATGAAATTCCGGCGGAATTGTACAAGGCGGTGGCGGAAGTACTGATTTCGTTCTCCGGCTGTCGGGTCGAATTCGTTAGCGTGGTGTTCGAGTGTCATTGTTGCCCCGCGATGCCGTTCGCATCGTTGCCGCCGAAAATTTATTGAGCATTCGGACGCAGCCTTGATCAATCGCCGCCATCTGCTGCGTCTGCTGGCCGCCGCGAGTGCTTTGCCTTCGCGCGGCTTTGCCGACGTCGCACCCCAGCGCAGCGAGATCCGCGAGGATCTTGCCAAGCGCTTCACCATGAGGGAACGGTCGGCATTCGTCGGCTACAAGGTCGATGACATCTCGTTATCGCCAGCGACAGGGATCGTTCCGGAGAAGCGAAGCTGCCGGCCTCGACCTTCAAGATTCCGAATTCGGTGATCGCGCTGGAGACCGGCGTGGTCAGCGATCCCGACAAGGACATTTTCAAATGGGACGGCGTGGTCAGGAGCATCGAGGCCTGGAATCGCGACCACACCATGCGTTCGGCGATCGCCGCCTCCGCGGTGCCGGTCTATCAGGAGATCGCCCGGCGCATCGGCGCGGAGCGAATGCAGAAATTCGTCGATCTGTTCGAATATGGCAACCGCGATATCGGTGGCGGCATCGACCAGTTCTGGCTGACCGGCAATTTGCGTATCGATCCGGTCCAGCAGGTCGATTTTGTCGACCGTCTGCGGCGCGGCGCGCTGCCGGTGTCCAAACGGAGTCAGGAACTGGTCTGCGACATCCTGCCGGTCACTAAATCAGGCGATTCGATCATCCGCGCCAAGAGCGGATTGCTGGGGGCTGAAATCGGCAAGCCGTCACTTGGCTGGATGGTCGGCTGGGCCGAGAAGGACACCGCCCAGACGGTGTTCGCGCTCAATCTCGACGTTCGTGAGCCGCGCCATATCCCCGGCCGCATGAAGCTGACGCAGCAATGCCTCGGCGATATCGGCGCGATCTGATCCGCCTTGATCTGCCGGCAGGCTGGCGCGGGATACGTGGCTGGAATAGCTTCTGCCGACTTGTAAAAAACCATGGAGGAAACCATGAAATCCGCGCTCTGGATGTCATCGCTCACAGTCGCCGCGGCTGGCGGCTGGCTCGCGGCCACGATGTTCGCACAGCCCGCGACCAGCAAGGAACCGCGCTTTCCGCAACTGACCATGGATGCGCTCAGCGAGGCGCAAAAGCCGCTCGGCGAGCAGGTGATGAAGGTCTCGAGCGTCGGACTTGGCGGGCCATACAACCCGCTGATGCGCAGTCCGGTGCTGGGTCAGCGGCTGTTCGATCTGTTTCATTATCTACGCTGGGAGACTTCGATCCCGACCAGGCTCAACGAATTTGCGATTCTCATCATCGGCCGGCAATGGCGTTCGCAGGTCGAATGGTACGCGCATGCGCCACTGGCGGCGAAGGCGGGATTGTCGGCCGATATCATCGCCGAGCTGAAAGCCAATCAGCGGCCGTCGAAGATGGCCGACGACGAGGCGCTGGTTTATGATTTCGTCACCGAATTGACGACCACGCAGAAGGTTTCGGACGAGACCTTTGCCCGGGCGAAGAAGGTTTTCAACGATCAGCAGATCGTGGATTTGACGGCTGTCGCCGGCAATTACGTCATGGTCGCCATGATGCTGGCGATGGCGGAGGAAACCACGCCGCCCGGCAAGGAGCCGCCGTTCAAGGCCGGCGAGAAATAAGGCCTCTGGCTTTGACGCGTTTTCTTGACGCGAACCGGGACCCACCCCGCATCAGGTGCGGGGCAGGCGTTCGCTCGAAAACGCCATGAGCATCAAGCCGGCTTGGCCGCGTCCTTGCCGATGCGGCCGAGATGGGTGAAGCCGAAACCGGTACTGTATTTCAGCCCAAAGCCGAGCGCGCGGTCGATGCCGATATGCGCCAGCCAGATCATCGCGATCGAAAGGATCAGCGGCTCGTTGATCCCAAATCCCGTCACCATCAACGCCATCGGCGCGAGATAAGAGTGCGCGGTGTTATAGATCATGGCGCCAAATCGTGGACCGGCGAGATAGGCGGCGAAGCTCAGATCGGGCACCAGGAACAGGATGGCGTAGATCCACCACGATCCGCCCCAGACCGCGTAGAGCAGCGTCATCCCTCCAAACAGCGTCAGCCCCTCGAGCCGGAGCAGCGTGCGCAGCCCGCCTGACACGGCGCCGTTGGTATCCGTGCTTGCAGTGTCCGTCATTGGCTCGTCTCCGTTGGGGGGTCCCGGATATATCGTGCGCCGGCGCGGGGTGCCAGATGCGGCAAGGCTGTTTCCCGCCGCCAAAATGCCGTGTTAGAACCCACCCAAATCTGGCAGGAAACCCCCCATGAAAGACATCCTGGATACCCTTGAGGAGCGGCGCGCCGGCGCCAAGCTCGGCGGCGGCGAAAAACGCATCGAGGCGCAGCACGCCCGCGGCAAACTGACGGCGCGGGAGCGCATCGAGCTCCTGCTCGACAAGGGCTCGTTCGAGGAGTTCGACATGTTCGTCGAGCACCGCTCGGTCGAATTCGGCATGGAAAAGACCAGGGTTCCGGGCGACGGCGTCGTCACCGGCTGGGGCACCGTCAACGGCCGCAGGACCTTTGTCTTCGCCAAGGATTTTACGGTGTTCGGCGGGTCGCTGTCCGAGACCCATGCGCAAAAAATCGTCAAGATCCAGGACATGGCGATGAAGGCGAGGGCGCCGATCATCGGCCTCTACGACGCCGGCGGCGCGCGCATCCAGGAAGGCGTCGCGGCACTGGCGGGCTATTCCTATGTGTTCCGCCGCAATGTCGTCGCCTCCGGCGTGATTCCGCAAATCTCCGTCATCATGGGGCCGTGCGCCGGCGGCGACGTCTATTCGCCGGCGATGACCGACTTCATCTTCATGGTGAAGAACACCAGCTACATGTTCGTGACCGGACCCGATGTGGTGAAGACCGTCACCAACGAGGTCGTCACGGCCGAAGAACTCGGCGGCGCCTCGGTGCACGCCACGCGCTCCTCGATCGCCGACGGCGCGTTCGACAACGACGTCGAGACGCTGTTGCAGATGCGCCGCCTGATCGACTTCCTGCCCTCCAACAACACCGATGGCGTGCCGGAATGGCCGAGTTTCGACGACATCGAGCGCGTCGACATGTCGCTCGACACGCTGATCCCGGATCATCCGAACAAGCCCTACGACATGAAGGAACTGATCCTGAAAGTCGTGGACGAGGGCGATTTCTTCGAGATCTCGGAAGCCTTCGCCAAAAACATCGTCACCGGATTCGGCCGCATCGCCGGCCGCACCGTCGGCTTCGTCGCCAACCAGCCGATGGTGCTGGCGGGCGTGCTCGACAGCGACGCTTCGCGCAAGGCGGCGCGGTTTGTACGGTTTTGCGACGCCTTCAACATTCCGATCGTTACCTTCGTGGACGTGCCGGGCTTCCTGCCGGGCACCGCGCAGGAGTATGGCGGGCTGATCAAGCACGGCGCCAAGCTGCTGTTTGCCTATTCGCAATGCACGGTGCCGCTGGTCACGGTGATCACGCGCAAGGCCTATGGCGGCGCGTTCGACGTAATGGCGTCAAAGGAAATCGGCGCCGACATGAACTACGCCTGGCCGACCGCGCAGATCGCGGTGATGGGCGCCAAGGGTGCCGTGGAAATCATCTTCCGTTCCGACATGAACGACCCCGACGCCATCGCCGCCCGCACCAAGGAATATGAGGACCGCTTCCTGTCGCCCTTCATCGCCGCCGAGCGCGGCTATATCGACGACGTCATCATGCCGCATTCGACACGGCGAAGGATCGCCCGGGCGCTCGCGATGCTGCGCGACAAGAAGGTGGAAATCCCGGCAAAGAAGCACGACAATTTGCCGTTGTAGAGATGACAAGAAAGAAATCAGCAAAGCCATCGATCAAAGCCGAAGCGACGGCGAAGGCGGAGATTATTGCAAAGGCGACTTATCAGCGCAAGCACACTACGACTGAAGTCGTTCCACCAGACGTGACGCGAGCCAAAGCTGGCGCGTGGCTTGATTTGGTTTCTCCACTGACTGAATGGGCGGGGCTTAAGGGAGATGAACTAAAATTACGCCGGGCGCAATTGCGACTTCAACGCGAGGACGTGTTAGCTGAAATTATAAAGAGGGCTCGGATCGGTCTCAAGAAATCCAATGCGGCGCTCAAGCCAATTCAGAATAAATTTCTCGTCCCGTTTCTTGAAAAAGCTTCGCTGGAGGATGAGAAAAGTTCACTCATAGACATGTGGGCAGGCCTTTTGGTTTCCGCGGCGGAGGGCGGTAGTTCCCAGCACGTTCACTTTGTCAGCATAATTTCGCAGTTGTCCCAGAAGCAGGGTGAGTTGTTCGCCGAGCTCGTTCATACAAAAGTCGGAACATCTCCTCGAATTAGCTATGGACGGTTTAAAGTCTCTAAAATTCATGCGGTTAGAGAGACGATTGCAGCATCTCTTGATCAGATATTGAACTTAAAACCAACGGACTTCAGTACGGTAGCATCGGCAATCTCAGATGAAATGAATAGTATCGGCCTTGAAGTAGTTTACGGCGACGTGGGAATTGGGAGTCCGGAAAATTTTGTTGAAATAAATTTTGAGAATGCGGATATCTATTCTGATGATTTGGAGATTGATTTTTCGATCCTGAGGCCGTCGGATTGGTTAGGAGGGTGGAAGCGAGGTTTGTTCTGAGGGAAATCTACTCGATATCCGCTTGTTTACTATCATCTCACCAGCATGGGATTTCATTTTGCAAAAGCCTGCGGCTTGATCGGTGATCTGATCGAGTAAACGCGTAGGGATTATTGCAGCGCGATCCGTTTTGTCTTCTGATCATCATTTCGGCGGGTTACGGCATCGCCTAACCCGCCCTACGACTAACGGAGCCCACCCATGCCAGCAGCCTTTTTCGTTGTCCGCGCCACCGTCCCCGATCCGGCCAAACGCGCCGCGTTTGATGTGTGGTACAGCAAGGAGCATCTGCCCGATGCGGCGAAGTCGTTCGGCGTTGTGAAGGCCTGGCGGTTCTGGAGCCTTGCCGATCCCAGCCTGCATCAGGCGACCTATCAATTCCCCGACGAGGCCGCGCTCGACCGCGCCATGAATGGCGCCGACATGAAACGGCTGGTCGCCGATTTCAATCGCGACTGGCCGGATGTCACGCGCACGCGCGAGACCTTTGTGCTGGCCGAGGAATTCGGGGCGTGAGGATACGATAGGCCTCGTCATTCCGGGGCGCGAGCGAAGCGAGCGAGCCCGGAATCCATAACCACCGCCGGGAGTATGGATTCCGGGCCTGCGCCAAGTGGCGCATCCCGGAATGACGGCCGATAAATTTACCCATCCGAGGCTGCTGGGACGAAGGCACACATCCTTCCATTGTAGCAGCGAGCCTTTACGCAGGTATGACACGTGGGACGACTCCGTTTTGCCCACGTCCTGCGCCTGAACGCCCGGTTCAGCGATCGTTCATTGCGACGCAGCGAAAATCCCTCCGTTCATTCATGCGATGGAGGAGATGTTATGGAACGCCGACACTTTCTGAACCTCGCCTTTGGCGTAGCCGCGAGCGTCGCAGTTTTCGCCGCGACCGCGCAGGCTGCGCCGCTACCGCCGATTTCACTTGAACAGAGCCTGGTACCGTCACGCGCAGATAGCGCGGAGCCCGCCGTCGTTGCGCAGGACGAGGTCGATCGCCTCAAGCCCGAACAGGTTCGCTGGCATCATCACCACGGCTGGCATCACCACCACTGGCATCGCTGGCATCATCACCACTGGCACCATCACCACCATTGGCATCACCACCACTGGTAATCCGATCCTGCTTTGCCACGCAGTCAAATTATTCTCGTCAATCTGAGTTTGCGTCAATCTGAGCCTGCCGCATCGCGGCCAATCAGGAGGAAGAAAAATGCCTGTTAAAAGGTTCGCAGCATCTGCATTTGCCATCGGCCTCAGCCTGGCTGCAGTCTCCGCATCCCGGGCGATGCCGGTGGCTCCGCTCGACCAGTCCGTCTCCAGCGACACCATCCGCGTTGCGGGTGGTTGCGGCCCCGGCTGGCACCGCGGTCCCTACGGCGGATGCCGCCCGATGTACAACTGCCCGCCGGGCTGGCATTCCGGCCCGTTCGGCCGGCGTTGCTTTAGAAACTGGTAGAACTTGCGGCCTCGGCCATCGCCGGGGCCGCAATTTGCGAACCGTCTCAAGAACCGTCTGGCCAAGAATTATTT
>CAVSOS010000071.1:0-10563 GCA_963729395.1 uncultured Pseudomonadota bacterium
GGAAAATCCAAATCCGGCGACCGGCACCAACAACTGGTTCACCGAGGACGGTTACGGCAACAGCGGCAACGCCGGCTATCCGCCGCCCTACTCGGCCAGCCCGGTATCCGGCGGCGGCTCCTACTCCGACTGCTCGGATCCCACCCAGCCCGGCGTCAAGCCGATCCTGGACTATCTGAAGACCCTGCCGCACCAGATCAATCCGCGTTGCGAGACAGGCCACTACTATCTGCTGAACAACTACAATCCGGGCTGGTTCGGCAACGGCAAGAACGCCTACATCGACACCAATCCAGCCAACACGCCGTTCACGATCCCGCCGTCCACCACCCGGAGCATCGGCGACAGCCTGAACGACCGACAGATCTCGTGGAAGTACTACGGCGATCAGTGGAACAACTACATCAACGATCCCTATCAGCTGAACTACGGCACGCCTGGACCGACGGCTGACGAGTACTGCAACATCTGCAATCCGTTCCAGTACGATACGTCGATCATGTCGCATCCGGACCAGGTTGCCGCGCACATCCAGGACTCGGTGAACCTGTACAGCGACATCTCCAAGCACACGCTGCCTGCTGTCTCGTTCGTCAAGCCGAGCGGATACACCGACGGTCACCCGTCGTCGTCCAAGCTCAATCTGTTCGAAGGCTTCACCAAGAAGATCGTCGACCAGGTTGAAGGCTCCGACTACGCCAAGGATACCGCGATCTTCATTACCTTCGACGAAGGTGGTGGCTACTTCGATTCGGGCTACGTGCAGCCGCTCGACTTCTTCGGCGACGGCACCCGCATCCCGATGATCGTCGTTGTCGCCGTTCGTGAAGCCCGGCCACATTCCCACCAATATGCTGACCACGTCTCGATCATCAAGTTCATCAACCGAAACTGGGGCCTGCAGCCGATCACCTATCGCAGCCGCGACAACTTCCCGAACCCGATAGCCGACCCCGAGAATCCCTATGTGCCGGTGAACAGCCCCGCCATCAACGACATGTTCGACTTCTTTGACTTCGACTCGGATCACCATCATGGAAACCAAGGCGGTTAGGATCGCTGGCGGCTGCGTTTGACGAAAGCTGTCTTTGACGAAACACGAAGCCTGCCGGCCACAAGCCGGCAGGCTGATACGGCCTTGACTGGCAGCACACCGCGAACGCCTGCCGGGACCAAGGCGCGCAGAGACGGTGCTGACATAGGTTGCGCAGCAAAACCAAGGCCATCTACCGCCTATCCCCGCGACTATTATGCCGCTTGTACTGATCGCAAGCATTTGTTGGTATTTTTGTTGGTACACGATAAATCAACATTTGGTTAATCTCCTGAATTATCCTGTGAAATATATCTCCATATGGCAGCTGCCGGGCCCACCAATAAAATCAGGGGCATCGCCGCTGACGTGACGGCCTGCGATAATTCCTGCGAATGCGGCTGGATCAGATCGGAGAAGAACGCCGGCTTCAGGCGGTATGAGCGCCGAACGGGATCATCTGATCTGCGGGGTTGAGTGGCTGTCGCAAGTGGCGTGCCCTCAGATGAGTTGCGCCTTTGCCAGATCCCTCATCAGGTGGCTTGCGCCATAGGTCCAGTGCGGACAGTCGGGTGAAAGCCGGACCCGGTTGACGAGCGCGCCGAGCTTTTCGGTCGAGATGGTGACGATATCTCCGACCTTGTGAGTGAAGCCCCTGCCCTTCTCCCCGCGATCCTTTGACGGCACGAACATGGTGCCAAGGTAGAGCGCCATGCCATCGGGATACTGGTGATGCGGGCCCATGGCGGCAGCGACCAACTCTTCCGGCGAGCGGCTTATCTCGGCCATCGAACTTGCGCCTTCGAGCGTGAAGCCATCCTCGCCTTCGACCCGAAGATGCACCGTCGCCTGTTTCACGTCACGAATAGAAAATGACGCATCGAAAAGCCGGATGAAGGGTCCAAGCGCTGCAGACGCGTTATTGTCCTTGGCCTTGCCGAGCAGAAGTGCCGACCGGCCCTCCACATCGCGCAGATTGACATCGTTGCCGAGCGCCGCTCCGACGATCCTGCCCCTGCTGGACGAAATGACCGCGATCTCGGGTTCCGGGTTGTTCCAGGTCGAGATCGGATGCAGACCGACATCGGCACCGAAGCCAACCGACGCCATCGGCGGGCACTTGGTGAATACCTCGGCGTCCGGCCCAATGCCGACCTCGAGATATTGCGACCAGGCACCGCGCTCGATGAGCCTGGCCTTGATCTCCATTGCTGCGGCCGAACCGGGTTTCAGCTTCGACAGATCGTGGCCGATGAGCGTGACTATGTCGGCGCGGATGGCCTCGGCCTTTTCTGCCGAGCCGCGCGCCTGCTCCTCGATCACCCGTTCCAGAAGGCTGACGACGAAGGTGACGCCCGATGCTTTCACCGCCTGCAGATCGATCGGCGACAGCAGAAACGGCTTGGCTGCAACGCGGCCGATTTCGAAGCTGTTCGCCGCGATGGCCTCGACCGAACCGACGGCTTCGCCTCTTGCGCTGCTCACATAGCCGGCCGGATCGTCCATCTCGCAGATGTCGCGAACGGTCGGTGCCTGTTTCGATGTGATATCGACCACGTCGCCGCCACGCACGGTAACCACCAATGGATGGGAATTCCCAGACGATCGCGCACGGCCCAGAAAGGTGCCGATCCGCGGCAGATTTATCTCGTTGACCATCGCTATTCTCTCACCGCCGCTGGAATGTGCGCGGCCTTAAGATCGAGCTTCGCAGTCTCGGGCGCGGTTGCTATTGTATCGGCGATCTCGCGCGCCGCGCAAGCAGCGCTCGCGCGGAACGACCTCGCTAGCGAGGCCCACCGCGCTTCACCGGCATCATCCGTACGGAGCGGCAAGCGCTGCCGCAGAAGCTACATGAAGAAAAAAGGCAGGCCCGATGCCAGCGCCCTGACGTAGCGGCCCTTCTGGTATTGGCCGTTGAGCGATACGCGGGGTAGCTCGGCCAATCGCTCAAGGCTTGCCGAATTCAGGACGCCGGGCTGCGTGGTCACGCCCAGCGTGAAGCCTACGTTGATCGCAGCTCTGGTCTCGCGGGGACCGACGGCGTGGCGGCCGCCATAGGGATAACAAAAAGACTTCGGCCCACGACCGCTATAGGCTGCGACCCGGGCGGCGGATTGTTCGATTTCCTGCCTGAGGCGATCGTCCGAGACACGGAACAAATTGGGATGCGTGATGGTGTGCGCCCCGAGCCGCGCCAGCGGGTCCGCCACCAGATCCTGCAGTTCGGCCGCCGTCATGATCTCCTGGTCCACGATGCCGAGCGGATCGATCCCGGCGGACATCGCCGCCTGATCGATCTTCGCCACCGCATCGTCCTCGTCGACGCTTTCGACAAATTTCGCGAGCCTCTCAAAAGCCAGGAATTTCTCCTGCCGCGACGAACATGGCACGGTTTCAACGCCGTGGCCGAAATTGAAATTGAACGACGCCGCCGCGCGCGTCAGCGCCTCGGCGGTCTCCCACCACATGGTCCGGCCGCGTTCGACGAAGCCGGGCGTAATGAAGATCGTGTAGGGAACGCCGTGCTTGCGGAACACCGGCGCGGCGAACGTCGCATTGTCGCGGCACCCGTCATCAAGTGTGAAGCACATGAATTTCCGCCGGTCGGACGAATTCGCAAGCAGCTCCGGCAGCTCCTCGAGATGAACCGGATGCAATCCGCATTGGCGGGCGACGACGATCGCCGCGTCCAGGAATTCGGGCGTGACCGACAGATGACCGTTCGGCTCAAAATCGTAGCCGCGCGCGGGCCGGACGTGATGCAGCGTGAAGATCAACCCGCGCCCCGCCGCGGATGGCACAAATCGGCCGGCACCCGACAAGGCGACCGCCTCCAGCCCAGCGCGGATCACCAACGCTTTGGCGGAGCGTTTCGTCATCGACCGCAAAGACGCAGACATCATTTTGGGCGATCCCTCACGGTCAGGCCAGATCGAAATCGATCAGCTCAAAACGATCCAGCCGCAACGGCTGCCGCTCGGGCTTGAAGTCTCGCAGTTGAACAAGCAACGGAGATGGCCGGAATTTGGCCGGCAATACGATGCCCGGAGGCGCGGCAAGCTTGCCGTTGACACCCGCATAAGCGAACAGAGGGCGTTTCCACATGCGGCAAGCGTCGCGAACCAGGTGGCGAGTGGTAGCCCGGCTTGCCTTGGCATCTCCGCGTGTCGTGAACCCACAGAGAAGCGTATACATCAAGCCGCGTGAGCTTCGCGGAGAGGATATCAGCAGGACGCCATCGAGGGTATGAATGCCGTATTCTCGATTGTAATTGCACAGGCGCTCGAACAGCCTGGCAGCATCCCAAACCACGCCATTTTCCTTGGGAGAGCTGCCGTAGCCGGCCAGCAGCGACAGCGCCAGGCTCTTGTTTGAAGGATCGAAGCGGGATGAGTGGATGTCCCGCTGCGGCGGCAGGGGAATCGCGACACCCATGCTGAACGGCAGCCTGAGAAAGGGCTTCAGCTTGAAGAAATACTCATTGACGCCAAGCGCCTTGGCGTTCGGCATCCCGATCGCGAAACGTATGTCTTGCTTGACAAATTGTCTTTCGACCTCGGCATAAAGCTGCTGCAGCCGCTCTTTGCCGCGAAATTCCTTGCAGATGAACAGATCCACCAATTGAGCAGCTGATTCATCCTGACCGTTCAGGCGCAGCGTCTGACGAACCATCGCAATCTGGCCGACCTTTCGGTCGCCGTTGCGAAGCGCAATAACCGTGGCTCCCAGCGAGAAGCAACGTTCATAGAACCAGCGCAGGCGTTCCGGCAGGATAACGCGATTGAGCGAGGCGAACGCTTCTGTTGCCAGCCGCGCGGTCTCTTCGTAATTAACCACTTGTTCGCATTCTGCTCTCGTTGTCACATCGTCCGTCCGGCGACCAAAAGCGCAGCGCACATCAATACTTAAAAAGTATTGAGATTCTGTTCAATCGGTTGCCAAAACGCTGCCCGATGATCTTGCCATCATCACTGCAATGCTCGGCGCCACTGAACGAACAGCCGGCAAAGATGTCGCCGCGGCAGTTTGCTCACCGAGACGCGGCCGATTAATCACGCGCCGGCAACGAGCGGCAGGAAGCCGGGATTTTCCGGCTGGGTGCTGCGCTGATGACGGTCCGGTTGCGCCGCACTTGATGCCCGACCGGGCCTTCCGCTCTTCAATCGCAGATTTGGCAGGGCTGATCGCGCGAAGCGGCTGGATGAGGCGGCTGGGCGGTGTCGCATCCCTTGCCGCCGACCGGTCGCTGAAACCTTCACGCTCGCGCCATCACCCCAACGTCATCCCGCAGGTGCGCGCGGCACACATATTTTTGTCGTGACCGGCCCCAATTCGTGACAGTATTAATACAACCAAATATCAGTTCGGTAACACTTGGAGCGGTCGATGAGTTTGGAATGGCGCGCGCAATCAAGTTCCCTGGCCTGGTCAAATCCGGTGGCCTGGTGGTGGGGCATGCTGACTCTGGTCAGCGGCGCCAATATCGCGGTTTGGTTCTCGCTGTACCGCCAGCTCCAGCCGACTGGCAGTCTCGGCGGCACGTCCGGCATCGAGCTCATGCTGCTGCGGACTGGCAGTCTCTACAGCTCGACCAACATCGAGCTCATGCTGCTGCTCTGTGCGGCCTATGTTTTTGGCTGCGCCTTCAGGTCGTTCCTTCCGCGCGCGGATGTTCAGCGGATCTGCCTGTTCGATACCTGGCTGTCGAGCGTGGTCGTCGGCCGGTCGGTGGCAACCGTGGCCGAGATCTGCTTTGCGGCGCAGTGGGCGCTGATATTGCATCAACTCGGCACGATGACGGGAGCGGACACCACCTTGAACGTCGCATGGGTGATCGTGCCGTTGATCCTCATCGCGGAATGCTTCTCATGGTATGCGGTGCTGACCACGCACTACCTCGGCAACGCCATCGAAAATTCGATATGGGCCGTTGCCTTCTTCGTCGTCGGGATCGGCCTTTGCCGGTTGCTGCCGGAGTTCGATGGTCTGGTTCGCGTGGTCCTCGCCGGCGCGATCGTCGGCATTGCCGGCTATCTGGCGTTTCTCATGACCGTCGACGTTCCGATGTACCTGAGCCGATGGCGGGCCAAGGTTGCCGATGGCGGCAAGCATCTCGGACCTCTCGAGGGTCTGCGTGACGTGAGCACGCGTTGGATCGTGACGCACGACCTTGCCGAGTGGAAGGACGAGATTGCCTGGATGTCGCTTTATTTCAGTGCGGCGGTCTGGGCCAGCCTCGCGCTGTGCGTTTGCTACTCGCTCGAGGATCATCTGCCGCGCTATCGTACCGAAGCGACGGTCGCAAGCTGGTCGTCGGACGCATCCGCCGTCGCCAGCACGCAGGCCCCGGTCATGGCGCGGGTTTCCGCGCCCGGTCCGTAGCGCGGCGCGGGCGGCTTCGAGCGGCAGCGCCAGCGCCCCCAGGCTATCTGCAGAAAGCGGACGCTCCCGCACGGCGGGCTTTGTGGCGCGATCTTCCGATCGGGACGGCGCAAGCGCAGATATGACTAGCGCCCGCTAAACTTCGCCGCGCGCTTTTCCACAAACGCCTTGCGCCCTTCCAGCGCATCCTCGCTCCGGCGAATGTCGGCCTGCAGCTCGATCTCCCGGCGGAACTGCGCGCTGTAGCTCGCGTGCTCGCTTTCCTCCAGCAACTGACGCGTCGCGACCAGCGCACGCGTCGGCCCCTGGGCAAGGCGATGGGCCAGCTTCATGGCCTCATCGGGCAAGCGATCGTCATCCACGACCTGTCGCACCAATCCCCATTCCAGCGCCCGCTCGGCCGCAAGCGGTTCGTTCAGAAGCATCAGTTCGAGCGCGCGTTGGCGGCCGATCAGGCGCGGCAACAGCCAGGTCGAACCGAGATCGGGCACCAGGCCGATCCGGCTGAAAACCTGGATGAACTTTGCCGATCGCGCCGCGACGATGATGTCGCCCGCCATGGCAAGGCTAAACCCGCCGCCGGCCGCAACCCCGTTGACCGCGACGACGACCGGCACACGACACTCGCGCAGCGCCCGAAACGCCGGCCAATAATGACGCATCACGCCGGCGACGATATCGCTCCCGAGGGACTCCGATGCCTTGAGGTTCTGGCCTGAACAAAATCCGCGCCCCTCGCCGGTCAGCACCAGCGCCCGCAAATTGGGGTCGCCCGTCATCTCGCCGATCGCGGCAGCCAACCCGCCGAGCAGTTCGGGCGTCATGGCATTCAGGCTCGCCGGATCGTTGAGCGTCAGCAGGCCGACGGCCCCGTCCCGGGTTTGCTTCACACTGGTCATTTTTCTCTCCTGGCCGGATGTCTGGACCGCCCGCAATCTGCCATTGCCGGCGCGCGACGCCAAATCGACCGCGGGCCGCACCCGGCTTTGGGCGCGCGGCACGCTTCGCGGATTTACCCAAGCGAGCTGAACGGCGTCGGTGATCTCGGACCGACACGCCGTAAGGCGCACTAAGGATGCTTGAGATCAGGTGTTCTCTGCATACCCAAGGGGCGTGGTGCAATGCGAAAAAGCCTGGGCAAGGCGAGCGGGGGTACAGCGATCGATTCAATTCGCCTCAAATCAGCACGACCGATAACCTTCAAAAGTTAGGTTAAAAATGGAGCGAGATTGCGCGCTAAGCCAGAGGTTGTATGGCTGGTGCATGTCCTCGTCATTTCATAACGCTGACAAGCGCACGCACCGGAAAGTCATGCTGGTGGGTCTGCTGTTCTGCGCCCTGTTTGTCGCCGTCAGCTTCTTTGCCAGGGAGCAGCCGGACAACCATTACGTTCTCCAGAAGGCCGACCGGCTGGTTCGCACCGCGGGCGCTCCCATGCCCACAAACTGATCAGTCCCGGCGACATCCGGAAGCAGGACGATGGAACTCTGCGCGGGCATCGCGGTTGTCTTGATAAGACGTTCAGGAGGCAACGATGACTACGTGGCACGATACCATGGTGGACAGGCCCGAAAGCGATCACGAAGCAGGCTATGCGGCCGGCTGGACCATCTCCGGGCTCGCCATGCTGGGCGCAATCGTCACCGTCTGGGTGTTTGCGATTTAACGCCCGAGCGCGCCATTCTAAAGCGCTTCAAACCGGCGTCTCGCCGCGGCGAAAACGCGTGACGGCGCGCAGGCTGAATAAGTTTCACACCCCGCCCGGCTGGACGTAGCAGAACACATAACCGGCGCGGCTCAAGAATACGATTCCGTGACCTGTGGGATTGCTCTTATCCCATTTCAATTTGTGGTTCGGAATTTCAATTTCGGTTCCGACATCGATATGCGGACGCATACGGGGTTCATCCGGACGATCATCGGTGATAGTCGCGTAGGTTTTTCCATCCCTGACATGAACCTCGTCCGCCCAATAGGCGTCAGCCTCACCGCAACACGACGCGTTTGGCATGTCGGGCTGCATCAGCGCCTGATACCATTCGCGGATGGCCGGGTCGTTGTTAATGGCCCCCCACTGGCCGAGGTCACGGGCATTTACAACGCCAATCACGCAACCGAACGCAAGACCAAGGACGATGCGCTTCATTTCGCACTCCTGCGTTTGCCGGCCAATCCTTCAAAGCAATCTTCATGCCGGAATCGGGCCGGTTCCCAAAACCCAATAAGCTCCGGCGGTTAGCCCTTTTTGCGGCGTCGAACCCGTCGCCGGTCAAGCTGGCGGTGGCGAAAGCGACCCGGGGCCAGCAGATACCATGGTGTCCTCGTCACCGATCTCGGGCAATTTCTATTTCGCCGGCAAGCCCGGTTCAGGCGGGCATCGCGCCGATTCAGGAAAGATGATTTGACTTCCCTCCGCTGAAACCATTCGGCCCGGTGGCGCGTAAACAGCAGTAGGCCAACGGAGAATCGTCATGCGCGCCTTTATCCTGCTGGTCGCTCTCCTGATCGGCCTCGCCGCACCGGCCCAGGCTGGCGACGATGTTGCCGCCGCGCAGAGTGTCATTCGCGCCCAGGTCGACGCATTCGGTCGCGACGATGCCGCGACGGCCTATTCCTATGCAGCTCCCGCGATCCAGAGCATGTTCCCGCAAGCCAATATCTTTCTCGGCATGGTCAAGCAACGATACACCCCGGTCTATCGTCACAAGAGTTTCGAATTTGGCGAGGCGCAGGTGTCGGGCGGCAAGATCGCCCAGCGCGCTCACATCGTCGACGTCGATGGCGAGGCGTGGGAGGCGCTGTACACGCTGGAGCAGCAGCCAGCAGCGTGAAGATCACCGGCTGTGTTCTGCTCAAAGCAGGCCAGGCGGTGTAAAGCGTTACGCCGCGACCCATCGCGACCGCGCCCGGATCAACAGCGCCAGCACGATCGAGACGTTGATCGCATTCCACACCAGCCCGTTCAGGAACGCCGCGGCGTAGGAACCGGTGGCGTCGAAGATCACGCCGGACACCCAGCCGCCGAACGACATGCCGAAGACGGAGGCGAAAATCACGATGCCGACGCGAGTGGCCGCTTCACTGGCCGGCATCGATTCGCGGATGATAATGGCGTAGCTCGGGACGATGCCGCCCTGAAACAGCCCGAACATCGCGGAGATGACGTAGAGCGAGGAGAGACTGTCGAAAAACAGATAGAACACCAGCGCAGAACCCTGCGCCACCGATCCGATCAGCAGCGTGCGGATGCCGCCGATCCTGTCGGCGAGGAATCCCGAACCGATCCGGCTGATGATCCCGAATGCCAGCATCAATGACAGCATTTCAGAGCCGCGCGCCAGGCCGTAGCCGAGATCGCCGCAGTAGGCGACGATATGGACCTGCGGCATCGCCATCGCGACGCAGCAGCAAATGCTGGCGACGCACAGCATCGCTGTCAGCGTATTGATCGGCAGGCGGAGATCGATCCGCGGCGGCGGCGCATCGACATGGCTGCGCCGCGTCGCCCCGCCGATCCGGGCGCGAAGCAGCAGCAACACCGCCGCCATCGTCGCGCCGCAGAAGATGCCCACGGCGATGTAGCTCAAGCGCCAGCCGGAGGTCTGAATCCCCCAATTGAGCACCGGTGGCCAGATCGCGCCGCCGACATAATTGCCGCTGGCAGCAATGGTCACCGCAAGGCCGCGATAGCGGTCGAACCAGTGCGAGGCCTCCGCCATCAGCGGCGCGAACGTCGCCGAGGTCCCGATGCCGATCAGAAAATGAATCAGAATGAATTGCCACAACGTGGTCGAAAGCCCGGCGCCGACATAGGCCAACCCGAGGACCGC
Organism: uncultured Pseudomonadota bacterium; assembly: GCA_963729395.1. Taxonomy (GTDB): domain Bacteria; phylum Pseudomonadota; class Alphaproteobacteria; order Rhizobiales; family Xanthobacteraceae; genus Bradyrhizobium. The sequence continues at coordinate 10,249 of CAVSOS010000071.1, forward strand.
GGTGCTGAGCCCCATCGCCATGATGATTTCGAAGCGATCGGTGATCTTGCCGGCCGCGACACTGCCGAGGCCAAAGCCGAGCATGGTGAGGGTGAAGGCCAGCGATACATCGCCGCGCGTCGCGCCGAATTCGGCCTGTACCACGGGAAGCACGACCACCACCGACCACATGCCGACGCTGCCGATCGAGCCTACCACCAGCGCGAGCGCAAGCCTGACCCACGCCTGACCGGAGTCCGGGGTGAAAAGCGGCGAATTTGTCGATGAATTGGAGGGAGCCAGCACGGCCGCAACTTCGTCGCCGGCGGCTCCCGG
>CAVSOS010000072.1:0-23498 GCA_963729395.1 uncultured Pseudomonadota bacterium
GTTTGTGACGCCCGACGGCCCCCGCAGCGTCGATGCCGATGCGACCGTGCTCGCGCTCGGCGGCGCCAGCTGGCCGCGACTCGGGTCCGACGGCGGCTGGGTGGAAACCTCGCTGCAAAGGGCGTGACGATATCGCCGCTGCGGCCAGCCAATTGCGGGTTTACCGTCGCCTGGTCCGATATCTTTCGCGACCGCTTCGAAGGCCTGCCGCTGAAAGGCGCCGCGTTTTCATTTGGCGGGCATGTGTTACGCGGTGAAGCGGTCATTACCCGCACCGGCATCGAAGGCGGCGCGGTCTATGCGCTGTCAGCCGATTTGCGCGAGGCCGTCATCGCTTCAGGCGAGGCGACACTGCTACATCGCGCTGCGGCCCGATCTCGATGGAAATGATCTCGTCGCGCGGCTGTCGGCGCCCCGAGGCAAACAGTCATTCTCGAACTGGCTGCGCAAGGCGGCGCAGCTTTCTCCCGTCGGTATCGGTCTGTTGCAGGAAGCGGCGGTTGTATCGGGCGAGCCGTTGCCGTCGCTTTCGCTCGCAGCTCTCGCCGGATTGATCAATGCCGTTCCGGTCAAGCTGGACGGCATCGCGCCGATCGCGCGGGCTATTTCGACGGCGGGCGGAATCTCGTTTGCAGAAATCGATTCAGATTGATGATCCGCCGCTTGCCCGGCGTGTTCGCCGCCGGCGAGATGCTCGACTGGGAAGCGCCGACCGGCGGCTATCTGCTGCAGGCGTCTTTTGCGACGGGGGCGGCGGCGGGGCGGGGGGCGTTGAAGTGGTTGGAGGGCCAGGCCCCATACTCGTAATCGGCTTGAATGGTGCGGATTGCCCGATGTCCGCTTTGCCCCGATAGCGATCAATTTTCGCGGTAAAAGGAAATGTCGCGATGTGCCAAAGAAACGGCCATCGGCCAGACTCGTTTCGATCATCTCATCGGTGCGCGAGCAGCGCTAATAGCACCGCATGTCCGGGTGCCTCAGCTGGTTTGAGATTGATGATAAAGCGGTACTTGCTCGGCGAGTGCACGGGAAGACCGACCTCAATCCCGCATTTGCCCTGCGGTTAAAACATCTGAACCTTTCCGTGCGCCAGGTGTTACCTCGCTGAGGGATGAACAGATCGAGTGAGTTTGAAGTGTGAAGCCCCGATTGCCGAAATGCCCGAATTGCTCTCGGCCGATGAGGGTTGCATGCACCATCTGGCTAGGACCGGGGCGCCAGAGGTTAACGTGTACGAATGCAGACCGTGTAGAGTCTCGTACGCAACAGAAGACCACTTATCGATAGCGGGTACGCCGCCCCCGTACGATAACTAAGGGTATACAATTCTTGTGAGCCGCGCGCGCAGATGCGGCTCCCAGCGCCACTGAAATCTCCATCAAGCGCAAGCACGGCTATCGGCCATGCGGCTTGGCCCTGTCTCAATTGGCGCGGCGCACTTGCAAGGCGGCCAGAGGAACGTCGAGTTCGTATACGACGCCCTCCGGCTCATATCTCAATCGAACATGACCATGAAGCTGATCGGCAAGGCGATTGATGAGGCGTGTCCCGAAACCGCGCCGAGTTGGCTCCCGGACCACCGGCCCCCCACTCTCGGTCCATGTCAGCTTTAACCGTAGCGCTTTGTCATCGACAATCGATGTGATGTTGATGCGCCCCGTGGTGTTGGACAACGCGCCGTATTTGACCGCATTCGTGCATAGTTCGTTGAGAAACATAGTAAGCGGCAGGACCGCGTCTGAAGCGATCTCGATGTGAGTGTCTTGAACGACGAACCGTCGGAAATCCTGGCTATCGAATGGTTCGGTTGTGTCATGAATGACGTCGCTCAATTTCGCGCCAGCCCGGTTTAATTCCAGCAACAGATCATGCGCCCTGCCTAAGGCAACCAATCGGCCTTCGACAGCCAATCGGCCTTCTTCCAGGTTCTGCGCAGATCCCAAGCTCTGCGAGGTAATCGCAATCACCGTCGCCAGCATGTTTTTCACTCGATGATGCAACTCCTTCAACAGCAGATCCTGAAATCGCTTGGCAACCTCGACGTCCCGTATCGCGGCGACCACGACGAGTCCATCGGGGGCACGATGCGGGCTCAGGCTGATCTCGACCTGGAGTTCGCTGCCGTCCTTACGAAGGGCACGTAACTCCCACCCAATGCCCATCATGCGTGGCGTAGGGTCGATAATGAAACGATCCAGATGACCCGCATGAAGGTCCCTGTACCGCTCCGGAATAAGGATGCTAAGCGGTTTGCCAACCAGTTCGTCGGGGGGGTAACCGAACATGGCCTCGATGCGGTTAGTAGCGAAATTAATGCGGCCGGTCTTGTCAATGATAATTACGGCATCCGGACTTTCCTCTAAGAACCCGTGGAACTCGTCCTCGCTCATTTCCCGAGCCTTGCGTGCGGCGTTACCGAACCAATCAGTCGGGTATCGACCCCGTGTCGAATTGTCGGGCGGTGAGGCGGCCGTCGCGAGTTTAGCGGTTCCCTCATCATCAAAACGCAGTTTCCGACGGGTTCATGACAAAATCAGCGAGTTTTTGATCAAGCGCAAATCGGCGATGGAATCTTTCCGTAATCTATCAACCAGACGTATCAAGAGAGCGCCAAAATGCGCGAATGGTATCCGATATTGACCGCACCGTTAGACCGCAATTTGCAACTCAGTGTGCATGAGAAAGAGGAAGTGCATTCTCTCGTTTTCCCCTGCCGGCGGATACAAAAGGGATGGGTCAACGCGCTAACGGGGAAGCCAGTTATCGTCCACCCTACGCATTGGCGTGACTGGCTGGACTAAAGTTCGAGGCAAGATCACGTCCAAAAATTACTTGTCCATGTCCTTTCGTGTCTGCAGCTTCGCCAGCTGATCCTTTTCTTCGGAGAGCAACTTGGAAATCACCTGCCGCTTTGACGCATCTGTCTCGGTCTTTAGTAGCTCCTGGTAGTGCTTGATGTTGAGCTCCATGATCGTTCGTGCGGAAGTGTTCATGGAAGCAGCCCAAAGGTTAGTAAGTCGAACCTCGAAAACCCTAGCGTCGCTTACTTGCGGGGGCCAGAGACGATCGAAAGTGAAAATTTGATCGGGATCAAACTTCGGGTGATTTTGTGGTGCAAACGTGTAGCACCACATTGATTGTTTGCTGCGATCTGAGGCAAAAATGGCGAGAGCGAAAATCTCAACTAACACTCACGGCCCAGCCATTCGCGGCGTTGACCCGTGGGCTCCCTCAGCAGGGAAAATGCGTCAATTGCTCAGCGAAGAAGAACGCACGCGACTGGCCGTTCTCGCGTCGATTGTCCAATTCAACAAAGGCGAGGAAATCTACCGTAAAGGTCAGCGCGCTGATGCTATATTCAACATCATCACCGGGGTCGTAAAGACGTATAAGACGGCTCCCGATGGCAGCGAACATATCGCTGCGTTCTTGTTTCCGGATGATATATTCGGGCTAGCTGAAGAAGGAAGGTACACAAACTCTGCCAAGGCGATAACACCATTGGCCGTGTATCGGTTCCCGGTGTCCGCGTTGCGGAGTCGACTTGCGAGAGACGCCGACTTAGAATTCCACCTTATCTGCAAGCTCATCCACGAACTCCGTGAGACACAGCGTCACGCGTTTCTCCTTGCTCGGAGACGAGCTCTCTCTAGAGTAGTGATGTTCCTTCAGTTATTGGAAAACCTTCAGGTCGCCAGAGGCGAACGCACGGCCGAGATATATCTGCCGATGAACCGGTCGGATATTGGTGAATACCTTGGAATGTCGCTTGAGGCCGTGAGCAGAGCGTTTCGGGCTTTGACCGCGCGCGGTATCATCAAGAGCCGGGACCGACAGCATCTAGAAATCGCCGACCGGAGCACGTTCGACAAGATTGCCGCTGATACGACGAACGCACCTTAGATCGACGATGCGGTGATGACCAGCTTTCCAGATTCGAGATCCATCATTGTGCGATTGCTAAACCTAGCCCTTTGCGAGCGGCCAGCGAATAGCAAATTGCACCTGATCATCCTCAGACGCGATCAAGTTTGATGTCTCAGTTGGGTCATTCACAACCGGGTCAAGCCAGCGGCAAGTCCGTCCAAGTCCGCCATGCCTCCGAAAGCGGAAGTCAGTTCAGAACACTACCGCAACTTCCCTCTTGCCGCGACCGGCAGCGTGCCGATGATCTCGTCACCGCGCACCATCACGACCTCATCCATCATGTTGACGACGACGCAGACGTGGTTCGGCACGATCCGCACGACGTCGCCGACATTGGGGCGGGTGTTGCTGCGCGCCAGATCGAGGAAGCCGTGCTCTTCGGCAAAGCGCGCGATCCGGGCTTCCGGGTGCTCCAGAATGAGGCCGTGGCCGTCGAGACCGCCGCCAGTATCGGAAGTCAGCGTTTTTGAGCCGGCATCGAGAATGCCGCGGTCGGGGCCGGCGCGGCTCACCACGGTTGAATAGATGTTGAGCGCGCAATCGTCCCAGCTCGCGACGCCGGCCGCGACCTGCATCCGGTCGTTGTAGATATAGGTGCCCGGCCGATGCTCGGTGGCGCCCCTGAGCTTGCCGACATTCTTCAGGTTCGGCGTGCCGCCGGTGGAGACCATCGCCGCATCCAATCCGTGCTCGCGAATGCCGGCCAGCGCATCGTCGTAAAACCGTTGCGCTTCAGCCCAGCCGGTTTCGGTCGGATACAGCATGAAGCCCGCAAACTTCAGCCCCTCGGAGGCCGCGATCTGGCGCGCGAGCGCGATCGCCTCCGCCGGGGTTTCGACCCCGGCGCGTTTGCGTCCAGTGTCGCACTCGACGACGACCGAAAGCGGACGGCCGGAAGCCTTCGCGGCCTGCGGCAGGCCGGCGATCACAACCGAATTGTCCGCGGCGACGGTCATGGTCGCCTTGGCCTGCAGCGCGCCGAGCCGGGCCATCTTCTCGTCGCCGATCAGGTTGTAGCTGATCAGGATGTCGTCGATGCCGGCCTCCGCCATTACTTCGGCCTCGCCGAGTTTCTGACAGGTGATGCCCTTGGCGCCCGCCGCGATCTGAAGCCTGGCCAGCATCGGACTTTTGTGGGTCTTGATATGCGGCCGGTTGGCGACGCCGGCGGCATCGCAGGCCGCCTGGATCCGCGCGATATTGCGCTCGACGCGATCCATGTCGATGACGGCGGCAGGCGTGCCGTACTCGCGGGCGATTTGGACGGACAAGGGGCGTAGACATCAAGTTGCCTCCGGTTCAGCATCCCGTCATTGCGAGGAGCGCAGCGACGAAGCAATCCATTCTTGCCTCGTGGCTATGGATTGCTTCGCTTCGCTCGCAATGACGGTAGCCTACGATCTAAGCCTGTTCGATCTCTTCGCGCAGCACTTCAAGCTCCAGCCATCGGTCTTCGGCGGCCTCGAGCTCCTTCTGCGCGGCGGAGAGCGCGGCCGAGGCCTGGTCGAATTTCTTGCGATCCTTCGTGTAGAGATTGGGATCGTCGAGGTGGCGTTGCTGTTTGGCTATTTCGGCCTGCAACTTCGCAATGGTCGTGGGCAGCTTTTCCAGCGCGTGTTTTTCGTTGAAATTAAGCCGCCGCTTGACGGCGCCGGAGGGCGCCCCGGCCGCCGCCTTGTTGCGTTCCACTGCGGCAGCTTTCACCGCTTCGCGCTTCAAATCGGCGCCGCGCTGCGCCAGCATGTCGGTATAGCCGCCGGCATATTCGATCCAGCGGCCGTCGCCTTCCGGCGCGATCACCGAGGTCACGACGCGATCGAGGAAATCACGGTCATGGCTGATCAGGATCACGGTGCCCTCATAGTCGCCGAGCATTTCCTCCAGCACGTCGAGGGTTTCAAGGTCGAGATCGTTGGTCGGTTCGTCCAGCACCAGCAGGTTGGACGGTTTGGCCAGCGCCCGGGCCAGCATCAGGCGGCCGCGCTCGCCGCCCGAGAGCACTTCGAGCGGCGTGCGCATCTGCTCCTGCCCGAACAGAAAGTCCTTCATGTAGCTGACGACGTGCCTCGGCTTGCCGCCGACCATCACGCTGTCGCTGCGTCCGCCGGTCAGGGCCTCCGCCAGCGTCGATTTCGGATCGAGGCTTTCGCGATGCTGGTCGAGTGTTGCCATCTCGATGTTGGCGCCGAACCGGATGGTGCCGGTATCGGGCGGCTTTGCGCCGGTCAGCATATCGATCAGCGTCGTCTTGCCGGCGCCGTTCGGCCCGACGATACCGATCCGGTCGCCGCGTTGCACGCGGATCGAAAAATCATCGACGATCGTGCGATCGCCATAGGTCCTGCCGATGTTCCTGGCTTCGATGATCAGCTTGCCGGATTTGTCGGCTTCCGCGGCGGCGAGGTTGGCGTTGCCGGTGGCGCCGCGATAGTCGCGGCGCTGTTCGCGCAGCGCATAGAGATTGCCGAGCCGCTTGACGTTGCGCTTGCGGCGGCCGGAAACGCCGTAGCGCAACCAATGCTCCTCGTTGACGATTTTGCGGTCGAGCTTGTGCTGTTCGCGCTCTTCTTCGGCCAATACCTCGTCGCGCCAGGCCTCGAAGGCGCTAAAGCCGCGATCGATCTGCCGGATCTGGCCGCGATCGAGCCAGGCAGTGCTGCGCGACAAGTTCGACAGGAAACGGCGGTCATGGCTGATGATGACCAGCGCGCTGCGGCGGCTGTCGAGCTCGCTTTCCAGCCATTCGATGGTGGTGAGATCGAGATGGTTGGTGGGCTCGTCCAGCAGCAGGATATCGGGCGAGGGCGCCAGCACCCGCGCCAGCGCCGTGCGGCGGGCTTCGCCGCCGGACACATGCGCGGGATCTTCATCGCCGCGAAGCCCGAGCTGTTCCAGAATGTAGCGGGCCTGATAGTGGTCGTCGCCGGGGCCGAGGCCGGCTTCGATATAGGCCAGCGTCGAGGTGAAGCCGGCAAAATCCGGCTCCTGCGGCAGATAGCGGATGGTCGCACCGGGCTGCACGAAGCGGCTGCCGCTGTCGGGTTCGACGAGACCGGCGGCGATCTTCAGCAGCGTCGATTTGCCGGAACCGTTGCGTCCGATCAGGCAAACACGCTCGGCCGACGACACCGACAGTTCGACATCAGACAATAGCGGCGTGCCGCCGAAGGTCAGCGCGATGTCTTTCAACTGGATCAGGGGAGGCGCCATATCTTCTCAATTCAACCTTATCTTCTCAATTCAACCTTGTTGCGTTTGCGTCGGTTGCCTGGCCCGCTCGCGCTGGATGCGGCGGATGGTCTGGTCCAGCGCCGACAGGAACGCCGAGCGGTCGCGCGGAGCGAACGATCTGGGGCCGCCGGTCACCTCGCCCGAGGAACGCAGATCGGTCATCAGGTTGCGAACCGCAAGGGTCATGCCGATCGATTGCTCGGTGAACGGCTTGCCGTTCGGAGCGATCACCTCGGCGCCGGCCTTCACGCAGCGGCTCGCCAGCGGGATATCGGAGGTGATGACGATATCGCCTTTCCCGGCGCGCTCCGCGATCCAGTCGTCGGCGGCGTCTATCCCGGAACCCGCCGCAATCCGCTCGATCAGCGGGTCCTGCGGCACCCGGATGAATTGACCTGCGATCACGCTGACCGGCAGTCCGTGGCGGGCCGCTACGCGGTAGATCTCGTCCTTGACCGGGCAGGCGTCGGCGTCGACATAGATGCGGGTGGAATTCAAATCGGCGTCATCGGTTGGGGGGCGGTCGCAGAACGCGGAACGGGGCGCTCTCAGGCTCCGCGTCGTACCCCATCGGGCGGGGAAATGCGAGGAAAACACGCGCTGGAACGCGCTTGCCACGGTATTTTGTTCGCGTACCATTATCGGTCGAAAGACCGCCGAAATAACAAGGGAAACGTGGATGTCGAGCCGGCTCGAAGCTTACAGTGTGGTGGCCTACAACACCGCGAAATTGTCCGAAAACAAGATGCATGACGACCAGGTTGCGCGTCGGTTCGGATTCAGCGGCGGGCTGGTGCCGGGCGTCGATGTGATGGCCTACATGATCCACCTGCCGGTCAAGAAATGGGGCCGGGCGTTTCTGGAGCGGGGATTGATCGAGGCGCGCTTCGTCAAGCCGGTCTATGATGGCGAAACCACTTACGTCACGGCTGACGAGAACGCCGGCGTGCTTTCGATCGAAGTTGAAAGCCGCGGCGAACTCTGTGCGACCGGCAGTGCGTCCTTGCCGGTGTCCGCGCCATCGATTTCGATTTCAAATTTCACCGAAACGGCGGCGGTGACCGAACGCGTGCCGGTGAATGCCGCGTCCTATCAGCTCGGCAAATGGCTGGGCACGGTGCCGCGCGCATGGGCTGGCGATGCCGCCCGGGAATATCTGACAGACGTGCGCGAAACCGATACGATCTACACGCGGGAACGGCTGGGCCATCCCGGCCTTGTGCAGCGGGTCATGAACAAGGTGCTGGTCGACAACGCCATCCTCGGACCCTGGATTCATGTCGGCAGCCGGATGCAGTTGCTGGCGACCTGCGGAAGCGGCGATGAACTGACCGCGCGCGCCAAGGTCACCGGCAATTATGAAAAAAAGGGCCATCGTTTTGTCGAACTCGACGCGCTTGTCCTCGCCAACGGCCGCACCCCGGTAGCGCATTGCCAGCACATTGCGATCTACCAGCCGCGCGAGCAGGCAGCAGCATAACAAATAGCGGTCCAAGCCATAGCAGAGCGCTTCACGGGCGCGCATTTGAGAGCACAAAGGAGATCAGGATGTCGAGCTCAGTGAAAGAGATGATGGCCGCGGCCAACGGCGCGGTTCCGGCCATCAGCCCGCAAGACGCGAAAGCCTTGATCGAGCGCGGTCAGGCTTTGGTGGTCGATGTGCGTGACGGCACCGAAGTACAGGCTACCGGAAAGGTTCAGGGCGCCAAGCATGTTTCCCGCGGCATGATCGAGTTTCGCGCCGATCCGGACAGTCCGTCTTACGACAAGGCGTTCGACCGCGACAAAACCGTGATCGTGTACTGCGGCTCCGGCGGGAGATCGGCGCTGGCCGGCAAGACCCTGAAGGACATGGGCTACAAGGACGTGCGCAATCTCGGCGGCTTCAAGGGCTGGGCCGACAGCGGCGGCGCGGTGGAGAAGGGTTGAAGCGCGATGGCATTGCCGGCTTGCGGCCGGCAATGCCAGGGCGGCTTTGCCCTCAAGCCACCTTCGCCTTGGCGTCCTGGATGGCGCGCCAGACCCGCTCCGGGGTCAGCGGCATGTCGATATGCGCGATGCCGAATTCGGACAGCGCATTGACCACCGCGTTGACGATGGTGGAGAGGCTCCCGGCGCAGCCGGCTTCGCCGCAGCCCTTGGTGCCGAGTGGATTGGATTTGGCGGGTACCGGATGATCGCCGACCGCCATGACAGGGATATCGCCAGCGCGCGGCATCGCATAATCCATGAACGACCCTGTGATCGGCTGGCCGTTTGAATCGTAGCTGACGCATTCCATCAGCGCCTGTCCGATGCCCTGCGCGACGCCGCCATGCAGTTGTCCGGCGACCAGCATCGGATTGACGACGGTGCCGAAATCGTTGACGCCGGTATAGCGGACGATCTGCACGATCCCGGTCTCGGGGTCGATCTCGACTTCCGCGACGTGGCAGCCGTTGGGAAAGGTCGATGGCACGGCCCCGGTGGTATGATCGACGTCGAGCGAGGAGGGCACGCCTTCCGGCATCTTGCCTGCGCGCAAGCGGTGCGCCAGTTCGATGATGTCGATGCTGCGATCGGTGCCGGCAATGGTGAAACGGCCATTGCCGAATTCGATATCGCCTTCGGCTGCTTCCATCAGATGCGCGGCCGCGCGCTTGCCCTTCTCGATGATCAGCTTCGAGGCTTCGACGATCGCCATCCCGCTGGCGGTGATGGAGCGCGAGCCGCCGGTGCCGTTGCCGGTATGGACGATGTCGCTGTCGCCTTGCTCGAGCTTGACGCTTTCAAAGGGCACCCCGAGCTCGGCACAAAGCACCTGCGCAAAGGGCGTCGCGTGACCCTGGCCATAATCGAGCGTGCCGGTGATCAACCTGACCGAGCCGTCGTCCTCGAACACGATCTTGCCAAGTTCGACGCCGGGAGGTGCGGTGACTTCCAGGTAGGAGCCGATCGCGATGCCCCTGAGCAAGCCGCGTTTGCGGCTGTCCCTTTTCCGCCTGGCGAACCCGGCATAATCGGAAATCTCCAGCGCCTTGCTGAATACGCCATGGAAATCTCCGCTGTCATAGGTGACGCCGGACGATGCGGCGAACGGCATTTGCGCGGGCTTGATGAAATTGCGCTTGCGCAGTGTCAGCCGGTCGATGCCCATTTCGTCGGCGGCGCGATCGATCAGGCGCTCCATGAAATAGTTGGCCTCGGGCCGTCCGGCGCCGCGATAGGCGCCCATCAGCGTGGTGTTGGTCAACACGGTCTTGATGTCGATGCTCATCAGCGGCGTGCGATAGACGCTGGCGAGATTCTTGCCGATGTTCAGCGACAGCGGAACCGGCGCGACGCCGCTGATATAGGCGCCGAGATTGCCGTAGCCCGAGACCTTGACCGCGAGGAACCGGCCTTCGCGGTCGAGCGCCAGCTCGCAGTGAATCTGTTGCGCGCGCCCGTGGCTGTCGGACAGGAAGCTGGTCGATCGCTCGTCGGTCCATCTCACCGGACGGCCCAGCACCTTCGCGGCGTGCAGGATGCAGATATATTCGGGGTAGCTGATGTTCTTCATGCCGAACGAGCCGCCGACATTGGCCGTCAGCAGGCGAACCTTCTCGTTCGGCACCTTAAGCAGGTTCTTGGCGAGAGTCGTGCGATTGCCGGCGACGCCCTGGGTCGGAACCTGAATGGTATAGCGCTCGCTCGCTCTGTCGTAGGAGGCCAGCGCCGCGCGCGGCTCCATCGCCACCACCGCCACGCGGGTATTGACGATATCGAGCTTGGTCACATGGGCCGCGTCAGCGAAGGCGGCCGCAACCTTGGCGGCGTCGCCAAAGTGATAGTCGAGCGCCACATTGTTCGGGATGTGATCGTAGAGCTGCGGCGCGCCGGGCTTTGCCGCTTCCTCGGCGCTGGTCACGGCCGGCAACGGGTCGATATCCAGCACCACGGCTTCGGCGGCGTCGCGCGCCTGCGCCAGGGTCTCGGCCACCACAAACGCCACGGGGTCGCCGACGAAACGCACCTTGTCGCTTACCAACGCGGGACGATTGGTCTGCAGGAGCGGCGAGCCGTCGCGGCTCTTGATCGGCAGGCCGCAGGTGTAGGGCCCATAATTTGCCGAAGCGAGGTCGGCGCCGGTCCATACCCCGAGCACGCCCGGCATCGCCTTGGCGGCTTCGGTGTCGATGCCGCGAATGATGCCGTGCGCGTGGCTGGAGCGCACGATCCAGGCATAAACCTGGCCGGACAGCGAGAAATCGTCGGTGTATTTGCCCTTGCCGCGCACCAGGGTGTCGTCCTCCTTGCGGCGGACCGGTTGCCCGACACCGAATTTCTGCAGTGCGATAGTGTTGTCCTGAGCGTTGCTGGACGTGTAATCTTGCATTGCCGGATCCTTGAGATGCCAATTCTTTGCGTATTTTCGTGGTTCCACAGCAGATAATGCAGCCTTGACCGAACGACAACGCCTGATTGAGCATGGTCCCATGTGACGGCTGTTGCACCGCCGCTGCGCGCTGCTAAACTTTCCGTGAAGGGAAATTCCTCGTTGGCTGCAAACGGCCACGGAAAGACAATTTGGATGAAAGATGACACGCGGCTTCGCGATGGCCTGAGGCCGCGCGGAGACGACGGCCAGGGGCCGCATGGCGGCCTGCATGGATCGGCGGCGGCAGGCGCTGAGGTGCCGGGGGCTGTCAGGCCGCCGGCCGCCGGAACCGGCGTCTATGCGGCGTTGGACCTTGGCACCAACAATTGCCGCCTCCTGATCGCCTGTCCGACCGGCGAGGGGTTTCGCGTGGTCAATTCGTTTTCGCGGATCATCCGGCTTGGCGAGGGCATTTCGGCGACCGGCTATATCAGCGACGCTGCGATCGACCGCGCCATCTCCGCATTGAGCATCTGCCGCGACAAAATCCGCTCCAGGAAGGCCAAACGCCTGCGGCTGATCGCAACGGAGGCCTGCCGCGCGGCGCTAAATGCCGACGGCTTTCGGGATCGGGTCGCGGCCGAAACCGGCATCCGGCTCGAAGTGATCGACCGCGAGACGGAAGCCGCACTCGCCGTGGTCGGCTGCTCGCCATTGCTCGATCCGCAGGGCCGGGGCGCCATTCTGTTCGACATCGGCGGCGGATCGACCGAACTGGTCCGGATCGAGCGCGATCCGGGCGAGCAAAACGCCGCGTCGCGCACCAAGGCGTGGATGTCGATGCCGCTCGGCGTGGTCACATTGGCCGAGCAGTTCGGCGGCAGGGACGTCACGCCGCAGTCCTATGCGTCGATGGTGCAGGAGGTCGCCCAACACGTGGCGCCTTTCGCGGCCGAGCATGGCGGCGATCTGACCGATATGCACCTGCTTGGGACCTCCGGCACGGTGACGACGCTGGCCGGGATTCATCTCAACCTGGTGCGGTACGATCGCCGCCGCATCGACGGCGTCTGGATGAGCGACACGGAGGTTACCGCAACCATCACGCGCCTGCTCGGCATGAGCTATCAGGAACGCGCCAGCAATCATTGTATCAGCGTCGAGCGCGCCGATCTGGTGCTGGCGGGCTGCGCCATTCTCGACGCCATCCGCCATGCGTTTCCGCTGCCGCGGTTGCGCGTCGCCGATCGGGGCCTGCGCGAAGGTATGCTGGTCGAGATGATGCGCGAGGACGGCGCGCTCGGGGCATCCCGATAGGCGCATCGATCCGCAATGTGCTAAAGCATTTTCCAGTCCGATGGCTCCATCCTTCGAGATGCATCGCTTTCGCGATGCTCCTCAGGATGAGGTCGTCCAAACCCTCATGGTGAGGAGTGCGGCAACGCCGCGTCTCGAACCATGCGGCCCATGAATGCGTGATTATGGCGAAAGACACCACCGGCCGACTGCGGGTCACCGTCAAGAGCGGCGGCAGGCTCAAGCTGTCGTCGAAGCTCTGGCTAGAGCGGCAGCTCAACGATCCCTATGTGGCGCAGGCCAAGCGCGATGGATTGCGCTCCCGCGCGGCCTACAAGCTGATCGAGATCGACGACAAGTATCATTTCCTCAAACCTGGCATCACGGTGGTCGACCTGGGTGCCGCACCCGGCGGCTGGAGCCAGATCGCCGCGAAGCGAGTCGGCGCCGCCGACGGCAGGGGCAGGGTCGTCGCGATCGATCTGCTGGAAATGCCGGAGATTGCCGGCGTCACCTTTGCACAGCTCGATTTTCTCAAGCACGATGCGCCGGAAAAATTGCTCGCGATGCTGGGCGGCCGCGCCGATGTGGTGTTGTCCGACATGGCCGCCAATACCACCGGCCATCGCAAGACCGACCAGTTGCGCATCCTCGGTCTGGTGGAAGGCGCGGCGGCCTTTGCCGCAGATGTGCTGTCGCCGGGCGGAACCTTCGTCGCCAAGGTGTTTCAGAGCGGCGCGGACGCGGCGCTGATGACGCAACTCAAGCATGACTTTGCGACCGTCAAGCACGTCAAGCCGGCCTCGAGCCGCAAGGATTCTTCCGAACGCTACGTGGTGGCGACGGGATTTCGGGGTCAGCCCAGCCGCTGATCCCGGGCGTTGGCCGTCTCGGCGGCGGCGGTCTCTTCCGGTTCGGCGTCGCGCTCCGGACTGGGGACCACGATCGCGCCGCGCCCCGATACCTGGTGGCCGGCATCGGGAGACATCTGGTAGAAGAAATACGCCGACATCGTCGAGATGATCGAGACCACGATGAAACCGGGCGCGAAATCGCCGGCGCTGAGCTCGGTGACATGATGCATCCACATGGTGGATTCAACCGAAAACGCGCCGACCGCGACGCCGGCGGAAATCGCCAGTTGCTGGTTGACGCTGACCAGCGTGGTGGCCCGGCTCATCTGTTCCGGCTCGACTTCCGCATAGGCCAGCGTGTTGATGGCGGTGAACTGCAGCGAGCGGAAGAACCCGCCGACCACCAGAAGAATCATGATCAGCAGCAGGGGCGTCGTGATCGTGAACAGCGCACAGGCGGCCAGGAAAATCGAACTCACGACCGCGTTGATGGTCATGATGTTGCGAAAACCGAAGGTGCGGATGATGCGCGCCGCCAGCGTCTTCATGCCCATAGCGCCGGCCGCCGAGGCAAATGTCACGAGGCCCGAGCGCAATGGCGACAGGCCGAAGCCGACCTGCATCAACAGCGGCAACAGAAACGGCAACGCGCCGATGCCGACGCGGAACAGAAAGCCGCCGATGACGCTGGCGCGCATCGTCGGCAGCCGCAGCAGCGCGAAATCCAGTACCGGCGAAGCGGTTCGCCTGGCGTGGATCACGTAGAGCGTCATGGAAATGGTGCCGATCACGATCAGGGCGATGACGGCGGGCCATGGCAGCAGATTGAGGCCCGCGACCGAAAGGCCGAACGCGATGCCGCCAAGCCCGATCCCGGCCAGGATCAGCCCGTACAGATCGAAGCGTTCCGGGTCTTCGGTGCGGATCGGGTCGATGAACCGCAAGGCCATGAAGATGCCGATCAAGCCGATCGGAATATTGATCAGGAAGATCCAGTGCCAAGTCAGATAGGTGGTGATGAAGCCACCGAGCGGCGGACCGATCACGGGGCCGACCAGCGCCGGCACCGTGACCCAGGCCATCGCATTCACCAGCGCGCTTTTGTCGATCGAGCGCAGCAGCACCAGCCGTCCGACCGGTGTCATCATCGCCCCGCCGATGCCTTGCAGGGTGCGCGCGATCACGAAATCAGTGACAGAGGACGACAGCGCGCAACCGATCGATCCCGCCATGAAGACGGCGATGGCGATCGAAAACACCATGCGGGGGCCAAACCGGTCGGCGGTCCAGCCGCTGGCGGGAATGAATACCGCGAGCGCCAGCAAATACGAGGTGATGGCAAGCTTCAGCGTCAGCGGGCTGGTGCCGATGTCCGCCGCGATGGCCGGAAGCGAGGTCGCAATCACCGTCGAATCCATATTTTCCATGAACAGGGCGGTGGCTACGATGAGCGGGATCAGGCGTTCTTTGTTCATCGAATTTCGGGGAGGGGAGGAGAAAGCGGCGGGGAGCAGGGGCTGTACCACCCCCTCGCCGTTGAGGCTATTGCGGAACCTCGGAAACCACCTAAATGCTGCGGCACGCCAGCCGCCGGAGATCCGACGATGATTTATATCCTCGCCGCTTTATTGCCGCCGCTTGGGCTGCTCCTGAACGGGCAACCCTTTTCGGCGATTTTCAACCTGGTCCTGATCGTCTTTTGCGCGATTTTCGGGCTGATTTTTCACATCCTGCTGCTGGTACCGTCGGCGCATGCGCTGATCGCGGTTCATATGAAACGCGAGGATCGCAGGCACCGGGAGGTGGTCGAGGCGATCCGCCAGCATGGCCCGCCGCGGGGCTATTCGCGCTGACACCGGGAACCCGCGGCTCTCGGCGATGAAATGCCTGTGCATGGCTGGCAAACGCTTTGATTCGGCGTTGCGCCATGCTATCGACCACCGCCAACCCTACCGATGGGCTTCGATTCGACGGTGATGCCGACGGCATCGCCGAAGGACCTGTTCATCCCTTAGGTCGTAGCGCGGCGAATGGCCGCCGAATGGAGTTGGTGATGGCGCAGGGATTTCAGGGAATACGCGAAGCCTATACGTTCGACGATGTGCTGCTGAAACCGGGGCTGTCGGATATCCTGCCCTCGGAGGCCGATATCCGCTCCCACGTCACCCGCGCCATCCCGCTCAATATTCCCATTATCGCTTCCGCGATGGATACGGTCACCGAGGCGCGGATGGCGATCGCGATGGCGCAATCCGGCGGCATTGGCGTCATTCACCGCAATTTTGATGTCGAGGGCCAGGCCGCCCAGGTGCGGCAGGTCAAGAAATTCGAATCCGGGATGGTGGTCAATCCCTTGACCATCGGTCCCGACGCGATGCTGTCGGACGCCTTGTCGCTGATGAAGGATCATGGTTTTTCCGGCATCCCGGTTGTCACGGGTGCGGCCAAGGGCGTGCCGGGCAAGCTGGTCGGCATTCTGACCAACCGCGACGTGCGCTTTGCGACCGATCCGCGCCAGAAAATCTCCGAGCTGATGACGCACGAAAATCTGGTGACGGTGCGCGAAGGCGTCAGCCAGGATGAGGCGAAGCGGATGCTGCATAAGCACCGAATCGAGAAATTGCTGGTGGTCGACGATCAGTATCGCTGCGTCGGATTGATCACCGTGAAGGACATGGAAAAGGCGGTCGCGCATCCCCTGGCCTGCAAGGATGCGCAAGGCAGGCTCCGGGTCGCGGCGGCAACGACGGTGGGCGAGGGCGGTTACGAGCGCACCGAGCGGCTGATCGAGGCCGGGGTCGATCTGATCGTGGTCGACACCGCGCATGGTCATTCCTCGCGGGTGCTCGAAGCCGTCAACCGTATCAAGCGGCTTTCCAATGCGGTGCAGGTGATCGCCGGCAATATCGCGACCGAGGAGGGCGCGCAGGCGCTGATCGATGCCGGCGCCGATGCGATCAAGGTCGGTATCGGCCCCGGTTCGATCTGCACCACGCGGATTGTCGCCGGCGTCGGCGTGCCGCAACTGACTGCGATCATGGATGCGGTGGGAGCCGCAAAGAAAGCCAACGTGCCGGTGATTGCCGATGGCGGCATCAAATATTCCGGCGATCTTGCCAAGGCGCTCGCCGCCGGCGCCGACATCGTGATGGTCGGCTCGCTATTGGCCGGCACCGATGAGACGCCGGGTGAAGTGTTTCTGTGGCAGGGCCGTTCCTACAAGGCCTATCGCGGCATGGGTTCGGTGGGCGCGATGGCGCGGGGATCGGCCGACCGTTACTTCCAGCAGGACATCAAGGACACGCTCAAGCTCGTGCCGGAGGGGATCGAGGGCCAGGTGCCCTACAAGGGCCCGGTCGGGAATGTGATGCATCAGCTTGCCGGCGGCCTGCGCGCGGCGATGGGATATGTCGGCGCGAGAAACCTGGCCGAATTCCATGAGAAGGCGCAATTCGTCCGCATCACCGGGGCGGGCTTGCGCGAAAGCCACGTCCACGACGTCACCATCACGCGCGAGAGCCCGAACTACCCCGGCGGGGTGTAGTTCCGAAGCTCCAGATTGACCACCACAGCGCCGCGAAACGCGGTATTGTTCGGGTTCCGGATCGCCGCACCGCGGCCGGATCGGGGCGCGGTCAGAGATTGATCTCAACGCCAATTGGAAGAGAAGTGAGTCATTATGGTCGATTGGTCCGACGACAGGATTGCGGCACTTTCAGATCAGGATCTGAAGAAATCTGCTGGTCAATGCGGAGCGCAAATCCGTCGCCGGGGTGATTGCGCAATGCCAGGCCGAGATCGAAAAGCGCAATGCTGCAAAGCCCCGCAAGGCATCGAAGCCGCGCACCGAGCTGAAGGATTTCGAGCACGAAATGTCCGGGCAGCTCGCCGCGATCGGCAAGGAGATGGCCGCCAAGTACGATCTGTCCGAAGAGACCGCGAAGGCCAATTCGGCGGGCGTGAAAGGCTTCAAGGCACACAAGCTGCTGGATGCCAAGGGTTACGCGAAACTGGGCGGCATGCAGCGCGACGGCTCGGTCGCGGTCGATCGATATATCTCATATCGGCGCGGCAAGGACATCGTCTCGCTCAGCGTCTTCCTGCTCAAGGATCAGCCGATCGACGCCCACGAGTTTCATCTGATCGCGCCGCGAGCCCTGCTCGATGGCGGAAAGCCGGTGGCCGAGATTCGCCCGACCGCAACCGAGGCACAGAAGCAGTCGGCCGATAGCGGGCAGGCCTTCAAGGATTTGCCGAGCGCTGCGGCGGCGTTCGACACGGTGCTGGCGAAGATCACCGCCTGATATTACCGTCATTGCGAGCGCAGCGAAGCAATCCATATTTTGCAGATGCACAAGAGCTGGATTGCTTCGTCGCTTCGCTCCTCGCAATGACGAGAATCATCGAAGTTCAATCAAGAAATCGGAGGAAATAACCAATGTCGCAACAGGCAAAACGTGTCGTTCTCGTCTCCCGTCCCGTCGGCGAGCCCAAGGCGTCGGACTTTCGGGTCGAGGATTATGCGCCGCCCGCGCCCGGTGAGGGACAGGTCCTGCTGCGCACGATCTGGCTGTCGCTCGATCCCTATATGCGTGGACGCATGAGCGACGGCCCGTCCTACGCGGCGCCGGTGTCGATCGGCGGCGTGATGGAGGGCGGCACGGTGAGCGAGGTCGTCGCCTCGAACAATCCGGCGTTCGCCAAGGGCGACATCGTGCTGTCGCGCGCCGGCTGGCAGACCCATGCGCTTTCCGACGGCAAGGACCTGCGCAAGGTCGATCCGAAACTCGCGCCGGTCTCGACCGCGGTGGGTGTGCTCGGGATGCCCGGCATGACCGCCTACACGGGATTGCTCGATATCGGCAAGCCGCAGGCCCGGCGAGACCGTGGTGGTGGCGGCGGCATCCGGCGCGGTCGGCTCGGCGGTCGGGCAAATTGCGAAGATCAAGGGCGCCCGCGCCGTCGGCATCGCGGGCGGCAAGGACAAATGCGATTACGTCAAGAACGAACTCGGCTTCGATGATTGCCTCGATCATCGCGATCCCCATCTTGCGGCCAAACTGAAAGAGGCCTGCCCCAAGGGCATCGACGTCTATTTCGAGAATGTCGGCGGCGCCGTGTTCGAGGCGGTGTTTCCGCTGCTCAACGCGTTCGCGCGGGTGCCGGTATGCGGCCTGATCGCGCATTACAACGACACCGAAGCCACCACGCCGAAATGGGCGTCGTCGATGATGCGCGCGGTATTGACCAAACGGCTGACGATCCGCGGCTTCATCGTCAGCGATTTTGCCGCGCGGCACGCCGACTTCCTGCGCGACATGTCGCAATGGCTGCGCGAAGGCAAGCTCAAGCATCGCGAGTTCGTCACCGAGGGGCTCGACAGCGCCCCCGGCGCGTTCATGGGACTTCTGAAGGGCGCCAATTTCGGCAAGCAACTGGTGCGCGTCGGACCCGACAGGGCCTGAGCGGCCGCAATACGGTCCGTTAGTAACCGCTCGGAACCACGGCCAGCAGCGACTCCAGATCGACATCGGTCTGGCCGAGAGCCCTGACGTGACGGACCTCGAAGCTGTCGGGCTGGAAGCGGTATTCCACCAGCCCGACCTCCTTGATCCCGATCACGTCCTGTCTGGAATCCGGAACGATGAAGCCGGCCGACGGCGCCCAGACCTGACGGATGCGGGCGAAGGTGAAATCGCGGCGCTGGTGGACATGGCCGCTGGCGACCAGCCGCAGGTCGACGGCGCACAGCATCTCGATCAGCCGGCTCCGCGCCGGCATCGGAACATAGCGTATCGAGGTTGCCGCCAGTTCGGGATCGTCGGGCGCATTCAGAAAAAGCGGCTTGTGCAGGAACAATGCGACCGGCTTGCCCTGGTGCCGGAGAGTTGCGACGCGAGCCAGTCGAACTGCTCGGCCTCGCTCGCAAGCCCCGTGTTCATGACCAGCGAATTGAGGCCGATGAAACACCAGCCGGCGGCGTCGAAACGCCAGCGGTCTTCGCCGAAGGCGGCGAGAAGGCCTGCCGGCCCTGTTCGGTGGCGGGTTGCGGCGGAGCCGGGCCGACCGCGGTCGGGTTGTCGCCGATGTCGTGATTGCCCGGCAGATAGCGGCAGGGGACCGGAAGCGCGTCATGCAGGGTTCGGGCGAATTCGAGATCGTCGGGGCTGGTCGGGCCGTCGAAGGCGACGTCGCCGCTGTTGACGACGAGATCGGGACGCCTGGCATCGATGTATTCGCTGACCCGATGGAAATTGTCGGTCAGCGTCGTCAGGCGGCGGGCAAGATGGGTGTCGGAAATCTGGGTCAGGCGAAATTCGGGCATGTCAATATTCCTCCGGGGCGATTATACGGCGGCCGGAAGTCGAAATGATGAAACCGTGAAAGATCGAAAAACAGGCCTAGAGCACGCGATATCGGATCGCAAAGGCGTCGTTCACGGGGTTGGGCGGCGGTTCGGCTGTATCGGGAGAGCCGACGCGATCGGCGAGGTGCCAGGGGCCGAACTGATCGGAGCGGCTTGGGTTTGCCGCCAGCCGCAGTTTGAACTGGCGAAGGGGTTGCCCTGGCAGGTTCAGAATCGCGACGCGGTCGGTGGTGCGAAAATCGAGGGCTACCGACCCCCTGAGCACGCTGCGGCCATCGTCGCCCGGCGTCAATTCGCGCTCGATCGTTCATCACAATGTCTCGCCGGTGCGTTGAAACCGATTCGAGCCTGAAAACACGGAGCCGCTGCCATTTGGTCAGGGGAATACGGGGTCCGGTTCAACGCCGCCGGCCGGGATTTCCGGGATTTATTGTCACAGGCAGGGGCGGTCGCTATAGCGGGGGATCGCGCGCGGGCCGGAGGCGAATTCCAGTGTCGGTTCAGATGGTTTCGTCGCTGGGCATCGTTCCCGTGGACCACGCTTGCCTTGAAGATTCTGTCGATCTGAAGCGGCTCTCGAACCGAAAGTTTTGCTCGAACCGAAAGTTTTGAATGACCCCCGCAGCGCGGCTCTCCGCCGCCATCGAACTGATCGACACCATCGACACCCAGCGCGTTCCGGCGGCGAAGGCGCTGAAGGAATGGGGCACCGCGCATCGCTTTGCCGGTTCGGGCGACCGCGCCGCGATCTCCGGCCTGATCTGGGACGTGCTGCGGCGGCGCGCCTCGAGCGCCTGGATCATGGACGAGGATACGCCGCGCGCGCGCGTGCTCGGCATGCTCCGGCTCGAGCGCGGCCTCGATGCCGACGCGATCGCGGCGCTGTGCGACGGCGGCCGTTTCGCGCCCGCGCCGCTGACGCGAGGCCGAGCGCGCCGCGCTGATCTCGCGGTCGCTCGACGCGTGCGCCGCCGCCGATCGCCGGCGATTATCCGGAATGGCTCGATGGATATCTTGCGCAGGTATTCGGCGAGGACCGCGTCGCCGAAGCCACCGCGATGGCGAGCCGGGCGCCGCTTGATCTGCGCGTCAACACCTTGAAGGCCAAGCGCGAGAAGGTGCTGGCATCGACCGCGCATCTCGGCACCATGCCGACGCCGTGGTCGCCGATCGGCCTGCGCATCGAGCTCGGCGCCGACGCCCGCAATCCCGGCATTCATGCCGAGGAAGATTTCATCAAGGGCGCACATCGAGGTGCAGGACGAGGGCTCGCAGCTCGCGGCGTTGTTGTCGGCGGCAAAACCCGGCGAGCAGGTGATCGATCTCTGCGCCGGCGCCGGCGGCAAGACGCTGGCGCTGGCGGCGATGATGCAAGGCAAGGGCCGGCTGATCGCGACCGACCACGACAAGCGGCAGCTGGCGCCGATCTACGAGCGGCTGTCCCGCGCCGGCGTGCACAATTGCGATGTGCGGACGCCGAAGGGGCCGAACGATACGCTGGCCGACATCCACGGCCTCCGCCGATCTGGTGCTGATCGATGCGCCCTGCACGGGAACCGGCACCTGGCGGCGCAATCCGGATGCCAAATGGCGGATGCGCCCGGGCGCGCTCGAGGTTCGGCTTGAAGGACCAGATCGAGGTGCTTGATCGCGCCGCACGCCTGGTCAAGCCGGGCGGGCGGATCGCCTACATCACCTGCTCGGTGCTGCCGCCGGAAAACGGCGACCAGATCCGCGCCTTTCTCGCCCGCCATCCGGATTTCGCGGTGGTGCCGCCCGCGCAGACCGCGACCGTGCTGTGGGACAAGGCGGAAGATTTTCGCCGCGGCGACGCTGCAATCGGCCGGAGGGGCTGCTGATGACGCCGCGCCGCACCGGAACCGACGGGTTTTTCGTGTCGGTGCTGAAAAGGCGGGCAGCGTCCTGAGCCGGGGTGGCAAAAGCTACCTTTTTCGTCATTGCCTGCGACAAACGCGAAGCGTTTGCGCAAGGGAGCACTTGCGACGAAGCAATCCATTTTCCGGCGCAAAAAAGCGTGGATTGCTTCGCTTCGCTCGCAATGACGGCTGATGGGCGGGGTCTTCAGGGGTTGCGACCCTTCCTTGGGTCGCGTAATTGCTTGCCATGACAGCAGCCCAGCCTATCAGCGAGCCGACGCCTTCGTGGCCTCGGCGCATGACAAGATTCTGATCGTCGATTTCGGCAGCCAGGTGACGCAACTGATCGCGCGCCGGGTGCGCGAGGAGGGCGTCTATTCCGAGATCGTGCCGTTCCAGAAGGCGGAAGCCGCGTTCGCGCAGATGAAGCCGAAGGCGGTGATCCTCTCCGGCGGCCCGGAATCGGTCCACGAGGAAGGCTCGCCGCGCGCGCCGCAGGCGATCTTCGATTCCGGCGTTCCCGTGCTCGGCATCTGCTATGGCCAGATGACCATGGCGGCCCAGCTCGGCGGCGAGGTCGAGGGCGGGCACGCCAGCGAATTCGGCCGCGCCGACGTCGAGGTCAAGGCCGACAAGCCGGTTGTTCGATGCCACCTGGGGCATGGGCGAGAGGCATCCGGTCTGGATGAGCCATGGCGACCGCATCACCAAGATGCCGCCGGGTTTTGTCGTCGCCGGCACGTCCGCCAATGCGCCGTTCGCCGTGATCCAGGACGAGACGCGGAAATATTACGGGCTGATGTTCCATCCCGAGGTGGTGCACACGCCCGATGGCGCCAAACTGATCCGCAATTTCGTCCGCAAGGTTGCTGGATTAACCGGCGACTGGACCATGCGCGCGTTCCGCGAGGAAGCGATCGAGAAGATCCGCGCCCAGGTCGGCTCGGGCAGGGTGATCTGCGGCCTGTCCGGCGGCGTCAATTCCGCCGTCGCCGCGGTGCTGATCCACGAGGCGATCGGCGACCAGCTCACCTGCGTGTTCGTCGATCACGGCCTGTTGCGCAAGGACGAAGGCAAGACCGTGGTCGACCTGTTCCGGCACCACTACAACATCCCGCTGGTTCATGTGGATGCCTCGAAGCAATTTTTGGGCGAACTCGCCGGCGTCACCGATCCCGAACTGAAGCGCAAGACCATCGGGCGCCTGTTCATCGACGTGTTCGATGCGGAAGCCAAGAAGATCGGCGAAGGACGCGGAATTCCTGGCGCAGGGCACGCTCTATCCCGACGTGATCGAGAGCGTGTCGTTCACCGGCGGGCCGTCGGTGACCATCAAGTCGCACCACAATGTCGGCGGCCTGCCTGCGCGCATGAACATGAAGCTGGTCGAGCCGCTGCGCGAATTGTTCAAGGACGAGGTGCGGGTGCTGGGCCGCGAACTCGGCCTGCCCGAAATCTTTGTCGGCCGGCATCCGTTCCCCGGACCGGGCCTCGCGATCCGCTGTCCCGGCGAGATCACGCCGGAGAAGCTCGAGATCCTGCGCAACGCCGATGCGGTTTATATCGACCAGATCCGCAAGGCCGGCCTCTACGACCAGATCTGGCAG
>CAVSOS010000073.1:0-68430 GCA_963729395.1 uncultured Pseudomonadota bacterium
AGGGCAAGTCGGTCCTGCTCGAGCCGATCATGAAGGTCGAAGTGGTGACGCCGGAGGATTACACCGGCTCCGTCATCGGTGACCTGAATTCGCGGCGCGGGCAGATCCAGGGTCAGGACATGCGCGGCAACGCCAACGTCATCAATGCGATGGTGCCGCTCATGAATATGTTCGGGTACGTGAATAACCTGCGCTCGATGAGCCAGGGCCGCGCGACCTTTACGATGCAGTTCGACCACTACGCGGAAGCGCCGGCAAATGTGTCGGCGGAAGTCCAGAAGAAGTTTGCCTGATTGTCGTTGGCGACAGCTAACGACTGAACGGAGAGTCAAATGGCCAAAGCAAAGTTTGAACGTAATAAACCGCACTGCAACATCGGAACGATCGGTCACGTCGACCATGGCAAGACGTCGCTGACGGCGGCGATTACCAAGGTGCTGGCGGAAACCGGCGGTGCAACGTTCACCGCGTACGACCAGATCGACAAGGCGCCGGAAGAGAAGGCGCGTGGCATCACGATCTCGACGGCGCACGTCGAATACGAGACCGCGAACCGCCACTACGCGCACGTCGATTGCCCGGGCCATGCCGACTATGTGAAGAACATGATCACCGGTGCGGCGCAGATGGACGGCGCGATCCTGGTGGTGTCGGCGGCCGACGGCCCGATGCCGCAGACCCGCGAGCACATCCTGCTGGCCAAGCAGGTCGGCGTTCCCGCGATGGTCGTGTTCCTGAACAAGTGCGACATGGTGGACGATCCGGAACTGCTCGAACTCGTCGAGCTGGAAGTCCGCGAACTGCTGTCGAAGTACGATTTCCCGGGCGACAAGATCCCGATCATCAAGGGTTCGGCGCTTTGTGCGCTCGAGGGCAAGGATCCCAAGCTCGGTCACGATGCGATCCTGGAACTGATGAAGGCGGTGGACAGCTACATTCCGCAGCCGGAGCGTCCGATCGACCAGCCGTTCCTGATGCCGGTCGAGGACGTGTTCTCGATCTCGGGCCGCGGCACCGTGGTCACCGGGCGTGTCGAGCGTGGCGTGATCAAGGTCGGCGAGGAAATCGAGATCGTCGGTCTGCGCGATACCCAGAAGACCATCGTCACCGGCGTCGAGATGTTCCGCAAGCTGCTCGACCAGGGCCAGGCCGGCGACAACATCGGCGCGCTGCTGCGCGGCACCAAGCGCGAGGAAGTCGAGCGCGGTCAGGTGCTGTGCAAGCCGGGTTCGGTCAAGCCGCACACCAAGTTCAAGGCCGAGGCCTATATTCTGACTAAGGAGGAGGGCGGTCGTCACACCCCGTTCTTCACCAACTATCGGCCGCAGTTCTACTTCCGCACTACCGACGTGACCGGCGTCGTGCACCTGCCCGAAGGCACCGAGATGGTGATGCCGGGCGATAACATCGCGATGGAAGTGCACCTGATCGTGCCGATCGCGATGGAAGAAAAGCTGCGCTTTGCGATCCGCGAAGGTGGCCGCACCGTCGGTGCTGGCGTCGTCGCAAGCATCATCGAGTAACAAACGGTCCGTCGTCGTGCCCGGCCTCGTGCCGGGCATCCACGACTTGCTTTTTAGACGTGGATAGCCGGGACAATAGTGGGAAGACGCGCTTCGCGCTTTAGCCCGGCGATGACGAAACAGAGAGACAACGGCAATGAACGGCCAGAATATTCGCATCCGTCTCAAGGCGTTCGACCATCGAATTCTCAATTCGTCGACGCGTGAGATCGTGAACACGGCGAAGCGTACCGGTGCCCAGGTTCGCGGACCTATCCCGCTGCCGACGCGCATCGAGAAGTTCACCGTCAACCGTTCGCCGCACGTCGACAAGAAGAGCCGCGAGCAATTCGAGATGCGCACGCACAAGCGTCTTCTCGACATTGTCGATCCGACCCCGCAGACCGTCGATGCCCTCATGAAGCTCGATCTGGCCGCCGGTGTCGACGTCGAAATCAAGCTCTAACGCATGGCCCCGAAAAGTGGGCACCGGTTTTCGGACCGATCCATGCGTAAGTAGATAACGTTTTTAGCTCCCGTCCGAGACTAGCGGACAGAAAGAACAGGAAGCACGCCGATGCGCTCCGGAGTGATCGCACAAAAGGTCGGGATGACGCGGGTCTTTACGGAGACCGGCGAACATATCCCTGTGACCGTGCTGAAGCTGGGCAATTGCCAGGTGTTGGGTCACCGCACGACCGAGAAAAACGGTTATGTCGCGCTGCAGCTCGGTTCGGGCACGCGCAAGACCGTCTATCTGCCGAAGGCGGAACGCGGCCAGTTCGCGGTCGCCAAGGTCGAGCCCAAGCGCAAGGTCACCGAGTTCCGCGTGTCGCAGGACGCGCTGATCCCGGTCGGCGCCGAAATTCAGGCCGATCATTTCGTGGTCGGCCAGTTCGTCGACGTCACCGGCACATCGGTGGGCAAGGGCTTTGCGGGCGGCATCAAGCGCTGGAATTTCGGCGGCTTGCGCGCCACCCACGGTGTTTCGGTTTCGCATCGGTCGATCGGTTCGACCGGCGGCCGGCAGGATCCCGGCAAGACCTTCAAGAACAAGAAGATGCCCGGTCACATGGGCGTCGACCGCATCACCACGCTCAATCTGCGTGTGGTGCAGACCGATGTCGCGCGCGGCCTGATCCTGGTCGAAGGCGCCGTTCCCGGCTCCAAGGGCGGATGGATCGCGGTGCGCGATGCGGTGAAGAAGGCGTTGCCGAAAGACGCGCCAAAGCCGGGCAAGTTCCGTCTGGCCGGCGGCGGCGAACAGGCCGCGCCAGCCGAAGCGCCCGCCGAGCAGGGGAGCGTGTGAGATGGAATTGAAAGTCACCACGCTTGAGGGCAAGGCGGCTGGTTCGGTGCAGCTTTCGGACGAGATTTTCGGTCTGGAGCCGCGCAAGGACATCATCCAGCGCTGCGTCAACTGGCAGCTCGCCAAACGCCAGGCCGGCACCCACAAGGCCCAGGGCCGTGCGGATGTTTGGCGGACCGGCAAGAAGATGTACAAGCAGAAGGGCACCGGCGGTGCGCGTCATGGCTCGGCCCGGGTACCGCAGTTCCGCGGCGGCGGCCGTGCGTTCGGCCCGGTGCTGCGCTCGCACGCGTTCGCCTTGCCGAAGAAGGTTCGCGCACTGGCGCTTCGCCATGCACTGTCGGCCAAGGCCAAGGATGGCGGCCTGATCGTGATTGAATCGGCGACCCTCGAGGCCGCCAAGACCAAGGCGCTGATCGGACATTTTTCGGGTCTCGGCCTGACCAACGCGCTGATTATCGACGGCGCCGAGGTCAACAACGGCTTCGCCGCCGCCGCCCGCAATATCCCGAACATCGACGTGCTGCCGATCCAGGGTATCAACGTCTATGACATTCTGCGCCGTCAGAAGCTGGTGCTGACCAAGGCAGCACTCGATGCGTTGGAGGCGCGCTTCAAATGAAGAATATCGATCCGCGCCATTACGACGTCATCGTTGCTCCGGTCGTGACCGAAAAGGCGACGGTGGCCTCCGAGCACAACAAGGTTGTGTTCAAGGTCGCGAGCAAGGCAACCAAGCCGCAAATCAAGGAAGCCGTCGAGAAGCTGTTCGACGTCAAGGTGAAGAGCGTGAACACGCTGGTGCGCAAGGGCAAGACCAAGGTCTTCCGCGGCCAGTTCGGTTCCCAGTCGGATGTGAAGCGTGCGATCGTGACCCTCGAAGAGGGCCACCGCATCGACGTCACCACCGGGCTATAAGGCGATACGACGATGGCATTGAAAAAATTCAACCCGACGACGCCTGGCCAGCGCCAGCTGGTGATGGTCGACCGTTCGGCGCTCTACAAGGGCAAGCCGGTCAAGGCGTTGACCGAAGGCAAGCAATCCAACGGCGGTCGCAACAACACCGGCCGCATGGTCGTGCGCTTTCGCGGCGGCGGTCACAAGCAATCCTACCGCATCGTCGACTTCAAGCGCACCAAGGTCGATATGCCGGCGACCGTCGAGCGCCTGGAATACGATCCGAACCGCACCGCCTTTATCGCGTTGCTGAAATATACCGACGGCACGCAATCCTATATCCTGGCCCCGCAGCGTCTCGCCGTCGGCGACACCGTGATCGCCGGCAGCTATGTCGACGTGAAGCCGGGCAACGTCATGCCGCTGGGCAACATGCCGATCGGCACCATCATTCACAATGTCGAACTGAAGATCGGCAAGGGCGGCCAGCTCGCACGCTCGGCCGGCACCTATGCACAGCTCGTCGGCCGCGACCATGATTATGTGATCGTTCGTTTGAACTCGGGCGAGCAACGCCTGGTTCACGGTCGCTGCACCGGCACCATTGGTGCTGTGTCGAATCCGGATCACATGAACATTTCGATCGGCAAGGCCGGTCGCAGCCGCTGGCTCGGCCGCAAGCCCCATAACCGCGGCGTCTCGATGAACCCGGTCGACCATCCGCATGGCGGCGGCGAAGGCCGCACCTCGGGCGGCCGTCATCCGGTGACGCCGTGGGGCAAGCCGACCAAGGGCAAGAAGACGCGGTCGAACAAATCGACCAACCGATTCATTCTCATTAGCCGCCACAAGCGGAAGAAGTAAGGAACGCCGGACATGGTTCGTTCAGTCTGGAAAGGCCCGTTCGTCGAAGGCTCGCTGCTCAAGAAGGCAGATGCCGCACGCGCGTCCGGCCGTCATGACGTGATCAAGATCTGGAGCCGCCGCTCGACCATCCTGCCGCAGTTCGTCGGTCTGGTGTTCGGCGTCTACAACGGCCAGAAGCATGTGCCGGTATCGGTCAACGAGGAAATGGTGGGTCACAAGTTCGGCGAGTTCTCGCCGACCCGGACCTTCCACGGCCATTCTGGCGACAAGAAAGCCAAGAAGGCTTGAGGACTAAGCGATGAGCAAACCAAAGCGCGAACGGAGCCTCCCGGATAACGAGGCCAAGGCCATCGCCCGCATGCTGCGGGTGAGCCCGCAGAAGCTTAATCTGGTCGCGCAATTGATCCGCGGCAGGAAGGTTTCGGCTGCGCTCGCCGATTTGCAGTTTTCGCGCAAGCGGATCGCGGTCGACGTCAAGAAGTGCCTGGAATCGGCGATCGCCAACGCCGAAAACAATCACGATCTCGATGTCGACGATCTGGTCGTCGCAGAGGCGCATGTCGGCAATGGCATCGTGATGAAGCGTTTTGCACCGCGCGGCCGTGGCCGTTCGGGCCGTGTTTTTAAACCATTCGCGCAGCTGACGATCGTTGTTCGTCAGGTCGAAGCCGAGGCGAGCGCTTAAAGCGCGCGGGAGAATACGATGGGTCAGAAGATCAATCCAATCGGACTGCGTCTCGGCATCAACCGGACGTGGGATTCCCGTTGGTTCGCCGGCAAGAACGAGTACGGCAAGCTGCTGCATGAGGATGTCAAAATCCGCGAGATCCTGCACAAGGAGCTCAAGCAGGCGGCCGTCGCCAGGATTGTGATCGAGCGTCCGCACAAGAAGTGCCGCGTGACGATCCACTCGGCGCGCCCCGGCGTCGTGATCGGCAAGAAGGGTGCCGACATCGACAAGCTGCGCAAGCGCGTTGCTGACATCACCGCGTCCGACGTCGTCATCAACATCGTCGAAATCCGCAAGCCTGAACTCGACGCCACGCTGGTCGCCGAATCGATCGCCCAGCAGCTCGAGCGCCGCGTCGCGTTCCGCCGCGCGATGAAGCGTGCGGTGCAGTCGGCGATGCGTCTCGGCGCCGAGGGCATCCGGATCAACTGTTCGGGGCGTCTCGGCGGCGCCGAAATCGCGCGGATGGAATGGTATCGCGAAGGTCGAGTGCCGCTGCACACGCTGCGCGCCGATATCGATTACGGCGTGGCGACCGCGTTCACCACGTTCGGCACCTGCGGCGTCAAGGTCTGGATCTTCAAGGGCGAAATCCTTGAGCACGACCCGATGGCCCAGGACAAGAAAATGGCCGAGGGCGACAGCTCGCGGCCGCGTCGCGACGCTGCTTGAGCGATTTTTGAGAGGGTTTGAGGGCGTAAGCCATGATGCAACCAAAGAAAACCAAGTTCCGGAAGGCGCACAAGGGCCGGATCCACGGCGTTGCGACTTCGGGCGCGACGTTGTCGTTCGGCCAGTTCGGCCTGAAGGCGATGGCGCCCGAGCGCATCACCGCGCGCCAGATCGAGGCGGCGCGCCGCGCGCTGACCCGTCACATGAAGCGGGCCGGCCGGGTCTGGATTCGCATCTTCCCGGACGTGCCGGTGTCGAAGAAGCCCGCCGAAGTGCGCATGGGCTCGGGCAAGGGCACGCCGGAATTGTGGGTGGCGCGGGTGAAGCCCGGCCGCGTGATTTTCGAGATCGACGGTGTCACCGTGCAGACCGCGAAAGAAGCGCTGTCGCTTGCCGCCGCCAAGTTGCCGATCAAGACGCGCTTCGTCGCGCGCATTGCGGAATAGGAATGTGATCATGGCCGAGATGAAAGCCGCCGATATCCGCGCAATGAGCCCCGATCAGATGGACGACGCCGTCCTCAATCTGAAAAAGGAGCGCTTCAATCTGCGTTTCCAGCGCGCCACCGGGCAGCTGGAAAACACCTCGCGGCTGCGCGAAGCCCGCCGCGATATCGCCCGCGTCAAGACCATCGCCGCGCAGCAGCGCGCGAAGAAGAAGTAAGGGGCCGACATGCCGAAACGTACGCTTCAGGGTGTGGTCGTCAGCGACAAGCAAGCCAAGACGGTTGTGGTGCGCGTCGATCGCCGCTTCACCCATCCGATCTACAAGAAGACGATCCGCCGCTCGAAAAACTACCATGCGCACGACGAGAACAACGAGTTCAAGCCGGGCGATCAGGTCTGGATCGAGGAAAGCAAGCCGATCTCGAAGTTGAAGCGCTGGACCGTGGTCCGGGGCGAACAGAAGAAAACGGCCTGAGGTCGGTTCGGCTTGCCGAACCGGACTGCAGGATATTTTAAGCGCAAATCTGCGCATCAGAAAGAGGACGAGGTGCATCAATGATTCAGATGCAGACCAACCTCGACGTGGCCGACAATTCAGGCGCACGCCGTGTCATGTGCATCAAGGTGCTTGGGGGCTCCAAGCGCCGCTATGCCACCGTGGGCGACGTCATCGTGGTGTCGATCAAGGAAGCGATTCCCCGCGGCAAGGTGAAGAAGGGCGATGTGATGAAGGCCGTGGTGGTGCGGGTCCGCAAGGACATCCGCCGCCCGGACGGATCCGTCATCCGCTTCGACCGCAACGCCGCCGTGCTGATCAACAATCAGTCGGAGCCGGTTGGCACCCGCATCTTCGGGCCGGTGCCGCGCGAGCTGCGCGCCAAGAACCACATGAAGATCATTTCGCTCGCGCCGGAGGTGCTGTGATGGCTGCCAAGATCCGGAAGGGTGACAAGGTCATCGTGCTGAACGGCCGCGACAAGGGCCGTACCGGCGAAGTGTTCGAGGTGCATCCCGCCGAAGGCAAGGCGCTGGTGCGCGGGGTCAATCTCGTGAAGCGCCACCAGAAGCAGACCCAGGCGCAGGAGGGCGGCATCATCTCCAAGGAGGCGCCGATTCACCTGTCCAACGTCGCGTTCGTCGGCAAGGACGGCAAGCCGACCCGCGTGGGTTTCAAGATTCAGGCGGATGGCAAGAAGGTACGCATCGCCAAACGCTCGGGAGCAGAGATCGATGGCTGAGACCGCATACATCCCGCGCCTGCGCGCGGAATATGACAAGAGCATCCGCGGCAAGCTGACCGAACAGTTCGGCTATGCCAACGTCATGCAGGTTCCGCGGCTGGACAAGGTCGTGCTCAACATGGGCGTCGGCGAGGCGGTCAACGACCGCAAGAAGGCGGAACTGGCGGCTGCCGATCTCGCGCTGATCGCGGGCCAGAAGCCGGTCGTGACCTATTCGCGGGTTGCGATCGCGACCTTCAAGCTGCGCGAGAACCAGCCGATCGGCTGCAAGGTCACGCTGCGCAAGGCCAAGATGTATGAGTTCATCGACCGCCTGATCAATGTGGCGTTGCCGCGCGTGCGGGATTTCCGCGGCCTCAACCCGAAGAGCTTCGACGGCCGCGGCAACTATTCGCTCGGCATCAAGGAACACATCATTTTCCCCGAAATCGACTTCGACAAGATGGGGGAAACGTGGGGTATGGACGTCACGGTATGCACCACAGCGCGCACCGACGACGAAGCGCGAGCCTTGTTGACCGCATTCAATTTCCCGTTCCGGCAGTGAGACGCTGATCAGCCTCTCAAACGCGGAAACCCAGGAGCCAAGCATGGCAAAGAAGAGTTCGATCGAGAAGAACAACCGGCGCAAGCGGATGACCAAGAATGCCGCCCCCAAGCGGGCGAAGCTGAAGGCCATCATCGCCGACAAGAAGAAGCCGATGGAAGAGCGGTTTGCCGCGACGCTGAAGCTCGCCGAGCTTCCGCGCAATTCGTCGGCGACCCGGATCCGCAACCGCTGCGAGATGACCGGACGCCCGCGTTCGGTCTATCGCAAGAACAAGCTCAGCCGTATCGCGCTCCGTGAACTCGGCTCCAAGGGCCTGGTTCCCGGGCTCGTGAAGTCGAGCTGGTAAGGAGGATCGGACATGTCAACGCACGATCCAATCAGCGATCTCATCACCCGCATTCGCAACGCACAGATGCGCGCCAAGCCCAAGGTCTCGACCCCGGGCTCGAAGATGCGCGCCAACGTGCTCGAGGTGCTCAAGGCCGAAGGTTACATCCGCGGCTACGCCAGCGTCGAGCATTCCAGCGGCCGCAGCGAGCTTGAGATCGAGTTGAAGTATTTCGACGGCGAGCCGGTGATTCGCGAGATCGAGCGGGTATCGAAGCCGGGGCGGCGGGTTTATGCCTCGGTGAAGAACCTGCCGCGCGTGAATAACGGTCTCGGCATTTCGGTGTTATCGACGCCGAAGGGAATTATGGCTGATCACGAAGCGCGCGACGCGAATGTGGGCGGCGAAATTCTCTTCACGGTATTCTGAGGAAGGCATCAGTATGTCACGTATCGGCAAGCGGCCTGTGACGGTCCCGTCGGGCGTTACCGCGACCGTCGAAGGACAGACCGTAAAAATGAAGGGCCCGAAGGGCCAGCTTCAGTTCGTCGTGCATGACGACGTCGAAGTGAAGTTCGAAGGCGGCCAGGTCAAGGTTGCGCCGCGGGTCAAGACCAACCGGGCGCAGGCGATGTATGGCACCGCGCGCGCGCAGGTTGCGAACCTGGTTGCGGGCGTCACC
Organism: uncultured Pseudomonadota bacterium; assembly: GCA_963729395.1. Lineage (GTDB taxonomy): Bacteria > Pseudomonadota > Alphaproteobacteria > Rhizobiales > Xanthobacteraceae > Bradyrhizobium. Next base: position 9,228 of record CAVSOS010000073.1, read on the forward strand.
AAGGGTTTCGAGAAAAAGCTCGAGATCACCGGCGTCGGCTACCGCGCAGCGCTGCAGGGCAAGAACCTGCAGCTCGCACTGGGTTACAGCCACGACGTGGTCTATGCAATTCCGGAAGGCATCGCGATCACAGTGCCGAAGCCGACCGAAATCATCATCGCTGGAAACGATTCCCAGCGCGTCGGCCAGGTCGCTGCCGAGATCCGCAGCTACCGTCCGCCGGAGCCCTACAAGGGCAAGGGCGTGAAGTATTCCGATGAATTCATCTTCCGCAAGGAAGGCAAGAAGAAGTAACGGAGCCGGTCATGTCGAGACTCAAGATTACGAATGCCCGGCGCAAGCAACGCGTGAGGCTGTCGTTGCGCCGCACCGCCGGTGGCCGCCCGCGGCTGTCGGTGTTTCGTTCGTCGAAGCACATCTATGCGCAGGTCATCGACGACCTGAAGGGTGAGACGCTGGCGTCGGCGTCGTCGCTGGAGAAGTCGATGCGCGAATCCGGCAACACCGGCGCCAACATCGACGCGGCCAAGGCCGTCGGCAAGCTGCTGGCGGAGCGCGCGGTGAAGAACGGCGTCAAGGAAGTGGTCTTCGACCGCGGCGGCTATCTCTATCACGGCCGCGTCAAGGCGCTGGCGGATGCGGCGCGGGAAAGCGGACTGAGTTTCTAAGGTTTTGGAATTGAACGGACACAAGGACAGGGGCGCTAGTCTTCAGAAGATGAGCTCCGCAAGGATTGGAAAACACCATGGCAGGTGAACGCGAACGCGGTGGCGGCCACAGGGGCGGCCGGGAAGAGCGCGACAGCGAATTCGTCGACAAGCTCGTCCACATCAATCGTGTGGCGAAGGTCGTCAAGGGCGGCAAGCGCTTCGGCTTTGCGGCGCTGGTCGTGATCGGCGACCAGAAGGGCCGGGTCGGATTCGGCCACGGCAAGGCGCGCGAAGTTCCCGAAGCGATCCGCAAGGCAACCGAATCGGCCAAGCGCAACCTGACGCGCGTGGCGTTGCGCGAAGGCCGCACGCTGCATCACGATATCGCCGGCCGTCACGGTGCGGGGCGGGTATATCTGCGCGCGGCGCCAGCCGGTACCGGCATCATCGCCGGCGGCCCGATGCGCGCGGTGTTCGAGACGCTCGGCATCCAGGATGTGGTGGCGAAGTCGATCGGCTCGTCGAACCCCTACAACATGGTTCGGGCGACGTTCGACGCGCTGAAGCATCAGGATTCGCCGCGCTCGGTCGCGGCGCGCCGCAACATCAAGGTGTCCACCCTGCAGTCGCGCCGCGTCGGCGGCGATGCTGAAGTGGTGGCGGAATAAACAACAGGCGCTTTTCGCGCTTCTCGGAGTCATGACGATGGCCAAGGCCGCAAAGATGATCAAGGTCGAGCAGACCGGCAGCGCGATCCGCCGCCACCACTCGCAGCGCGAGACGCTGATCGGCCTCAAGCTCAACAAGATTGGCCGGGTCACCGAGCTGCAGGACAACCCTGCGGTTCGCGGCATGATCGCCAAGGTTCAACATCTCGTCCGTGTCGTCGACGAGAAATAAGGGAGCATGATCCCGGAAAGCGGGAGCCGGTTTTCGGTTGCGGTCATGCGCCAAGGATAAAGGAAGCCAACGATGAAGCTCAGCGATATCGCCGACAATGCCGGCTCGCGCAAGAAGCGCATGCGCGTCGGCCGGGGCATCGGCTCAGGCAAGGGCAAGACCGCGGGCCGTGGCGGCAAGGGCCAGACCGCGCGCTCGGGCGTGCGCATCAAGGGCTTCGAAGGTGGTCAGATGCCGCTGCATCGGCGCCTGCCGAAGCGCGGCTTCAACAACATCTTCCGGCTCGAATTTGCCGAGATCAACCTCGACCGGATTCAAGGGGCGATCGATGCCAAGACGCTCGACGCCAAGGACACCATCAATGCCGAGGCGCTGGTGAAAGCCCGCGTTCTGCGACGTTCGAAGGATGGCGTACGGCTGCTCGGCCGTGGTGAAATCAAGGCCAAGCTGACGATCGAGGTTCACGGCGCCTCGAAATCCGCCATCGCGGCGGTCGAGAAGGCGGGCGGCACGGTGAAAATCCTGGCGCCGGCAAAGAAGGACGAAGGCGAGGCGGCGTAACATCTGCGTCATCGTCCGCCCCGGCGGGCAATCTGCACGACAGGACGATGGACTTATCGAAGCCGAGCACCAAATAATGTTCGGCGTCTGCTGAATTTCCCGCCTCGGCGGGGCATGACAGCGGGGGGCGCGGGAGAAAGCCAAACATGGTCTCAGCAGCAGAACAACTTGCGGCAAACCTCAACTTCTCGGCGCTCGGAAAAGCCGAAGAACTGAAGAAGCGGATCTGGTTCACACTGGGTGCGCTGCTGGTTTATCGGCTCGGCACCTACATTCCGTTGCCCGGCATCGATCCTCACATCTGGGAACAGGTGTTCAAGTCGCAAGCCGGCGGCATTCTCGGCATGTTCAACATGTTCGCCGGCGGCGGCATTCACCGCATGGCGATCTTCGCGCTGAACATCATGCCGTATATCTCGGCCTCGATCATCGTCCAGCTTCTGACCACGGTGTCGCCTCAGCTCGAAGCGCTGAAGAAGGAAGGCGAGGCCGGCCGCAAGACGATGAACCAGTACACCCGTTATCTCACGGTGATCCTGGCCGCGTTCCAATCCTACGGCATCGCGGTCGGGCTCGAGGGTGCCGGCAATGTCGTCGCCGATCCCGGCATGTTCTTCCGTCTTTCGACCGCGATCACGCTGACCGGCGGCACCATGTTCCTGATGTGGCTCGGCGAGCAGATCACCTCGCGCGGCATCGGCAACGGCATCTCGCTGATCATCCTGTCCGGCATCGTCGCCGAGCTGCCCTCGGCGCTCGCCAATATGCTGGAACTCGGCCGCCAGGGCGCGCTGTCCACCGGGCTCATTCTGATCGTCATCATCATGGCGGTCGCGGTGATCGCCTTCATCGTGTTCATGGAGCGCGCGCAACGGCGGCTTTTGATTCAGTATCCGAAGCGCCAGGTCGGCAACAAGATGTTCGAGGGCCAGTCCTCGCATCTGCCGCTCAAGCTGAATACCTCCGGCGTGATTCCCCCGATCTTCGCGTCCTCGCTGCTGCTGCTGCCGACCACCGTGGCGAATTTCAACGCCGGCAGGGGCCCGGAGTGGTTTCAGTGGATTACCACGCAGCTCGGCCACGGCCGGCCGCTGTTCCTGATTCTCTATCTGGGGCTGATCGTATTCTTCGCGTTCTTCTATACCGCGATCGTGTTCAACCCGACCGAGACCGCCGACAATCTGAAAAAGCATGGCGGTTTCATTCCGGGCATTCGTCCCGGCGAGCGCACCGCCGAATACATCGATTATGTGCTTTCACGCATCACGGTGCTGGGCGCGATTTACCTCGCCATTGTCTGCCTGATTCCCGAAATTCTGATTTCCTACGCCTCGGTGCCGTTTTACTTTGGCGGCACCTCGCTCCTGATCGTCGTCAGCGTGACGATGGATACGGTGGCGCAGGTTCAGGGTTATCTCCTGGCCCACCAGTATGAAGGGCTGATCAGGAAGTCGAAGTTGAGGGGGCGTCGCCGTTGACGCTGGAGCCGGCGCGCGGGCGTCGCTTCGCCATCGGCGTGGGGCTGGATTTTTGCAACGAAAGGTGCGTGGCCAATCGCGCACCTAGCCGGGGGGCACACATTCATGAGGCTGATTCTTCTGGGACCGCCGGGGTCGGGCAAGGGAACGCAGGCCCAGCGGCTGGTGCACAAGCACGGCATTGTCCAGCTCTCCACCGGGGAAATGCTGCGCGCCGCGGTGGCGGCTCAGACGCCGGTTGGCATCCAGGCCCAGGGCATCATGGCGAGCGGCGGACTGGTACCGGACGAAATCGTGATCCAAATCATTTCCGACCGCATGGATCAGCCGGATGCGGCAAAGGGTTTCATTCTCGACGGTTTTCCGCGCACGGTGCCGCAGGCCGAGGCGCTGGACGAGCTCTTGAAGAAGAAGCACATCAAGCTCGACGCCGTGGTCGAGCTGCGCGTCAACGAAAGCGCGTTGCTGCAGCGGGTTGAAACCCGGGTCGCGGAAATGCGGGCGCGCGGCGAGGAGGTGCGGATCGACGACACCCCGGAAGTGCTGACGAAGCGGCTGGCGAGCTACCGTTCGCTGACCGAGCCGCTGATTCATTATTACTCGGAACGGCGCAAGCTCCTGACGGTCGATGGCATGATGACCATCGAACACGTCACGCGGGAAATTAACCGCATCCTGGCCGCGATCGGGGCCGTGGAGGCCAAAGCCGCCAAAAAAGCCGCCGAGGCCTCCGCTGGAAGGGCTGCCAGACCGGCGAGCAAACGCGCTGGAGCTTCCCCGAAGGCCGCAAGGAAGACGGTCAAGACCGCCCGCAAGGCCGGCAAATCGGCTGCCAAGGCGGTGAAAAAGCCGTCCCGGAAGGTTCCGGCGAGTTCCAGGGTCCGTGCCGTCGGGAAGGCCGGGAAAAGCGCCAAAAAGGTCACGAAAAAGCGAGCTAAAGCATAGAGACGGTTGACGAAACGAAGTTGAATCCTTTAATAAGACCCGTATCCAGTCGGATAGTTTTCAGACGATGCCGGGCCCCGAGGAATCCAAGGGGGAGGGCGTCGTGTTCGCGTTTGCGGACACCTGCCCGAAACAGCTAAAAACCAGCCGGTCCGCGAGGGATCGGCGACAGGAGAGAAGTCCGTGGCCCGTATTGCCGGCGTGAATATTCCGACCAACAAGCGCGTCCTGATCGCGCTCCAGTACATCCATGGTATCGGCCAGAAGAATGCCGCCGAGATCATGGAGAAGGTAAAGATTCCCGATGACCGCCGTGTGTCGCAACTGAGCGACCAGGAAGTGCTGCAAATCCGCGAAGTCATCGACCGCGACTATCTGGTCGAAGGCGATTTGCGCCGCGAGACCGGCATGAACATCAAGCGTCTGATGGACCTCGGCTGCTATCGCGGCCTGCGTCATCGCCGCGGCTTGCCGGTGCGCGGTCAGCGCACCCATACCAACGCGCGTACGCGCAAGGGGCCGGCCAAGTCCATCGCCGGCAAGAAGAAGTAAGCGAGCGAATAGCCAATAGAGAGTGGCGAATCGTTTCCATTCGCTACTCGCCATTCGCTACTGGCATTTTAGGTGTAGCCGCTGGCATTACGGCGGCGTTGAGATCGTAGGAAAGGTTGATAATGGGCAAGGAAGCCACACGCGTCCGTCGCCGTGAGCGCAAGAACATTGCGTCCGGTGTCGCGCACGTGAATTCGTCGTTTAACAATACCACCATCACCATCACCGACGCGCAGGGCAACACCATTGCCTGGTCGTCGGCGGGTACGATGGGCTTCAAGGGTTCGCGCAAGTCGACCCCCTATGCCGCGCAGGTCGCGGCCGAGGACGTCTCCAAGAAGGCGCAGGAACATGGCATGCGCACGCTGGAGGTTGAAGTGGCCGGTCCGGGTTCGGGCCGCGAATCGGCGCTTCGCGCGCTGCAGGCTGCGGGCTTCACCGTCACCTCGATCCGCGACGTGACGACGATTCCGCACAATGGCTGCCGTCCGCGCAAGCGCCGGCGGGTTTGATTTTTTCGACCGCGGGCGGCCCGGCCGCCTGCGATGACTATTGCGATGTATGTGACGCGGACAGATCCGCGATCTCCAACGCCAGTGATTTGGACGTCAAATCGACTGGCCAATGGGTGAAACAGTGACGATCCAGAAAAATTGGCAAGAACTTATCCGGCCGAACAAGCTCCATGTAACCCCGGGCGCCGACCCGACCCGTTTTGCGACCCTGGTCGCCGAACCGCTCGAGCGCGGCTTTGGTCAGACCCTCGGCAACGCGCTGCGCCGCATCCTGTTGTCTTCGCTGCAGGGCGCCGCGGTGCAGTCGGTGCACATTGACGGCGTGCTGCACGAGTTCTCCTCGATCGCGGGCGTTCGCGAGGACGTCACCGATATCGTGCTGAACATCAAGGATATCTCGATCAAGATGCAGGGCGAAGGCCCCAAGCGCATGGTCGTGAAGAAGCAGGGCCCGGGCGCCGTAACCGCCGGCGACATCCAGACCGTCGGCGACATCACCGTGCTCAATCCGGACCTGCAGATCTGCACCCTGGACGAGGGTGCGGAAATCCGCATGGAGTTCACGGTCGCTGCCGGCAAGGGCTACGTCGCCGCCGAGCGCAACCGTCCCGAAGATGCGCCGATCGGCCTGATCCCGGTCGACAGCCTGTTTTCTCCGGTGCGCAAGGTTTCCTACAAGGTCGAGAACACCCGCGAGGGCCAGATCCTCGATTACGACAAGCTGACCATGACCATCGAGACCAACGGCGCGATCAGCCCGGATGACGCGGTGGCCTATGCCGCGCGCATCCTGCAGGATCAGCTTAACGTGTTCGTCAACTTCGAAGAGCCGCGCAAGGAAGTCGCCCAAGAGGTCATTCCCGATCTTGCCTTCAACCCGGCCTTCCTCAAGAAGGTCGACGAACTCGAATTGTCGGTGCGTTCGGCGAACTGCCTGAAGAACGACAACATCGTCTACATCGGTGACCTCGTGCAGAAGTCGGAAGCGGAAATGCTCCGTACCCCGAACTTCGGCCGCAAGTCGCTGAACGAGATCAAGGAAGTGCTGGCCCAGATGGGGCTGCATCTTGGAATGGAAGTGCCGGGCTGGCCGCCGGAGAATATCGACGAGCTCGCCAAGCGCTTCGAAGACCATTATTGATCGGAAGATAACCGCAGTGGCCGGCTAAAGCGCGAAGCGCGTCTTCACGCTTGATGTCCCGGCCATCGCATTCCGGGCGAACGCAGGCGGCCCACCTGAGCAACGTGTCCGACGAGCCGTCGCGACCGAACAAGTATTGAGGAATATACCATGCGTCACGGCAAGGTTCATCGGAAGCTCAACCGCACCGCCGAGCATCGGCGTGCGATGTTCGCGAATATGTGCGCGGCGCTGATCAAGCACGAGCAGATCGTCACCACGCTGCCGAAGGCCAAGGAGCTGCGTCCGATCGTGGAGAAGCTGGTCACGCTCGGCAAGAAGGGCGGTCTCGCCATGCGCCGTCAGGCGATCAGCGAGATGCGCGACCAGGATCAGGTTCGCAAGCTGTTCGATGTGCTGGCCACCCGCTACAAGGACCGGCACGGCGGCTATACCCGCATCATCAAGGCCGGCTTTCGCTATGGCGACAACGCACCGATGGCAGTGATCGAATTCGTCGACCGCGATGTCGATGCCAAGGGCCTCGATTCCGGCCCGGTGCAGGAAAAGGCCGCTGAAGCGGCCTGACATTCGTCGAGATATTCTGCAAAAAGCGGCGCCTGGTGCGCCGCTTTTTTATTGGGCCCAAGTGCTTTTTATTGAACCCAAGTGCTTTCTTGAACTCAAGTCATGCGCCGACCGCGATTGCAGTTACGCGCGCCGCTCCCGATATCCCTGTCATCGCTATAGAGCCTTCCGTTCCGATTGAAATCGGAACGCAAGGCTCTATTTCCTTATTTTGACGCGTTTTCTTCACGCGAACCGGCGCCCACTTCGCTGGAAAACGCTCTAATGGAGAGTTCACATGAAAATCGATCTTTCGGGAAAGACCGCCCTGGTGACGGGCTCGACCACCGGCATCGGTCATGCGATCGCCAGGGGCCTCGCCGCGGCGGGCGCGACCGTTACGGTCAATGGCCGGACCCAGGCCAAGGTCGACGCCGCGATTGCTTCGGTGACCAAGGCCGTGCCCGGAGCCAAGATCCGGGGCGTCGCCGCCGATGTCTCGACGGTGGTCGGATGCAAGACGGTGATGATGGTGCTGCCGGATGTCGATATCCTGATCAACAATGCCGGGATTTTCGAACCCAAGGGGTTCTTCGATACCCCCGATGACGACTGGACGCGCTTCTTCGAGGTCAACGTGATGTCGGGCGTGCGCCTGTCGCGCGCCTACCTGCCGGGGATGCTGAAGCGCAACTGGGGTCGCATCGTGTTCATCTCCTCGGAATCCGCACTGAACATCCCGAAGGAAATGATTTATTACGGCGTCTCCAAGACCGCGCAGCTTGCGGTGTCGCGGGGCCTTGCCGAGATGACCCGCGGCACCGCCGTAACCGTCAATTCGGTGCTGCCGGGACCGACCATGTCGGAGGGCGTGGAAACCTTCGTGAAGGGTCTCGCCAGGCAAAACGGCCAGTCGGTGGAGGAGGCGGCATCGGTGTTCGTCAAGCAATTTCGCCCGACCTCGCTGCTGCAACGCTTTGCCACCGTCGAGGAGATTGCCAACATGGTGGTCTATGTCTCCTCGAAGGAGGCTTCGGCGACCAACGGCGCAGCCCTTCGCGTCGAGGGCGGCATCGTCCAGACCATCGCCTGAGGCACGGGATCAGTTAGATGACGGACGTCCATATGCGTCGAGCGATCGAGCTTTCCTGCGAATCCGTGCAACAAGGAGGCGGTCCATTTGGAGCCGTCGTCGTCCTGGACGGTCGCGTGCTTGGGGAAGGAAAAAACCGGGTCGTGCCGGACGGTGACCCGACCGCGCACGCCGAAATCAACGCGATCCGAAACGCGTGCCGGTCGCAAGGCAGTCATTCATTGCAGGGAGCTGTCATCTATACGAGCTGTGAGCCTTGCCCGATGTGCCTCGGCGCCATTTGGTGGGCAAGGATATCTCGCATCGTCTTCGCCAATAGCCGCGACGCTGCTGCAAATATTGGCTTCGACGATGCCGCACTCTACCGGGAGGCAAGCGCGCCTCTCGAAGATCGAAAAATAAGGATAGAGCAAAGCGGCGATGTCGACGCGAAAGAAGTATTCGAGGCATGGACGCGAAAGGCCGACAAAGTGCCGTATTGAATGATTTTGGCGGGAGGGTGTGCGTGCTCTTGGCGATGAAGCCGGAGCGTGATGAGATCGAGTTAGTATTAGTAGCGACAATGGAAACGCGCTCCGCTTGCGGGGGAGGGTTGGGGTGGGGGCGCCTCCGCACGACACGCTCGTCGAGGGGATGGGCTTTCCCCCACCCGCCGCGCTTCGCGCGGCGACCTAAGAGGCTGACCCAAAATTAAGTTGAGTGATTTCAGTCGTTTGTGATTTAGTCGTGGTTGCGAGCTGCGACGGAGGCACAAGATGGTTTGGACTGAAATCACCCGAGCGAAATATTGTCGAGATGGGCTGCGTTATGCAAGCGATACGACCGACGAAGAGTGGGCGATGATCGCTCCCCACATGCCCTGCAAGAATCGTCGCGGCCGGCCAGGTGTGACGGCGATGCGGGCATTGGTGAATTCGATCTTTTTCATCGCTCAGAGCGGTTGCCAGTGGCGGTTGTTACCGAAGGAGTTTCCGCCTTATACGACGGTGCAGCGGTACTTCTATCGGTGGCGCGACGACGGCACCTGGCAGAAGATCAACCACCATCTTGTCATGATGGCGCGTGAGGCTGATGGCCGGGAGGCAAGTCCCACCGCAGGAGTGATCGACAGCCAGTCGGTTAAAACCACCGAGGCTGGTGGTCCGCGCGGGTCGATGCCGGCAAGAAGATCAAAGGACGCAAACGGCACCTTCTCACTGACACCGCAGGCTTTCTGATCGCAGGCATCGTGCATGAAGCCAGCGTACAAGATCGCGACGGCGCACCCGCGCTTCTCCAGTTGATCCGAAGTGCTTTCCCGTGGTTGCGTCATGTCTTCGCCGATGGTGGCTATGCCGGTCCGAAACTCAAAAAGGCGCTTGCCTCAATCGGCCGCTGGACCATCGAGATCGTCAAACGATCCGATGCCGCCAAAGGCTTCAAATTGTTGCCACGCCGCTGGGTCGTCGAACGAACCATCGCCTGGCTCAACCGCAACCGTCGTCTTGCAAAAGACTTCGAGGCAACGATTGCAAGCGCCGAAGCGTGGCTTATGATCGCCAGCGTCAAGTTGCTCTCGCGTAGTCTCGCCAGAGCATGATCAGCATCCTAAAACATTATGAGTTGGACTTTAAGAGCGAGCTTCGCTCGTCTCGACCCCGCAAGCGGGAGAGGTAAAGCAAAGCCTTTTGATCGCCCCTCTCAGGCCAGTGTCGCCGCCTCTCTACCACCCCTCCAGCACGATCTTGCCGCGTGACTTGCCGGATTCCAGCAAGGCGTGGGCGTGTCTGAGATTGGCGGCGTTGATCGTCCCGAAGGTCTGATCGAGCGTGGTGCGCAATACGCCCTTGTCGATGAGGTCGGCGACATCGTTGAGCAGCATGTGCTGGCCGATCATGTCCGGCGTCTGGAACGATGAGCGCGTGAACATCGACTCCCAGTGGATCGAGATGGCTTTGCCCTTGAAGGCGCTGACGTTGAATTCCGGGGGATCGTCGATCAATCCGAACTTCCCTTGCGGCGCCATGAAGTCCGCGATCGCCTTGTAGTGCTGGTCGGTGAAGGTGAGGCTTGCGACCAGCGCCACCGGAGGCACTTTCAGTTTCTCGATCTGCTCCTTCATCGGCTTGCCGTGATCGATCACCGCATGGGCGCCGAGATCGAGACACCATTTTTGCGATTCCGGCCGGGTTGCCGTGGCGATCACCGTGAGGCCGGTGAGGCGGCGGGCAATCTGGATCAGGATCGAGCCGACCCCGCCGGCGCCGCCGGTAATCAGCAGCGTGCGCGGATCGACGCTCTTGCCGGGCACGGCGCCGAGACGGTCGAAGAGCAACTCCCAGGCCGTGATCGAAGTCAGCGGCAGTGCCGCGGCTTGCGCGAATGAAAGGCTTTTCGGCTTGCGGCCGACGATGCGTTCGTCGACCAGATGAAATTCCGAATTGGTGCCCTGGCGCTGGATCGAGCCGGCATAGAAGACTTCATCGCCGGCCTTGAAGAGGGTGACGTCGGGACCGACCGCATCGACGATGCCCGCGGCATCGTATCCAAGGATCTTGGTCTCGCCTTCGGGCGGTGCCGCACGCTTGCGCACCTTGTAATCGACCGGATTGGCTGAAATCGCCTTCACGGCAACGCGGAGATCGCGGCCGCGCGGTTCTGGTTTCGCGGTCTCAAAATCGATCAGCGCCTCGGCGGTTTCGATCGGCAGAGATTTTTTGTATCCGACGGCCTTCATGCTCATGGTCTCCATCTGCTGGTGCAATCACACGAATTCTTTGTTTGACGCGTTGTCTTCACGCGAACCGGAACCCACCCCGCATCAAGTGCGGGGCAGGCTTTCGCTCGAAAGTGCTCTCGGTCTAATTGTCGCGCTGGCGCGAATTTGGCAAGTACTGTAAATTCAGGGATATAGTCCCTGTTTGGATACTATTGGGAAAACGGCAGATGAAACGGCGAGATTTCGCGCGGCGGCCCGGCTGCGCGGTCGAGGCGACCCTCGATCTGATCGACGGCAAATGGAAAGGCGTCATCCTTTACCACCTGCAGGATGGCACCCAGCGCTTCGGTGAGTTGCGGCGGCGGATGCCGGGCATCACCCAGCGGATGCTGACCAAGCAGCTCCGCGCGCTCGAGGAAGACAGGCTCGTGATCCGCAAGGTTTATGCGGAGGTGCCGCCGCGGGTCGAATACCGGCTGTCGGAGGTCGGCGAGAGCTTGCGCCCGGTCATCGACACCCTCAAGGCCTGGGGCGAGGGCCATCAGGAGAGACTGTCCTGCGGACCCGAGCCGAAGACCATCAAAGCGCCCAATCGCGCGGCGTAACTTAGGGTATTGCGTCCCGGTTTCTCTTCTCTCGACGCAGCCTGCCGCCTATATCTGAGGCCATCATTTTCAGGATTTTTCGCATGACGTTGATTCGCTCCCTGGCCGCGCTGTTGCTTTCGGCTGTGGTCGCAGCACCGGCGCTGGCGCAGGACCGGCGCGTGCCGGTATCGCCGGCCGAGATAAGGCTCTCCTACGCGCCGATCGTGCAGCATGTGCAACCGGCGGTGGTCAACGTCTATGCCGCCAAGGTGGTGCAGAACCGCAATCCGCTTCTCGACGATCCGATCTTTCGCCGGTTCTTCGTCGTGCCCGGCCAGCAGCCGGAACAGATGCAGCGTTCGCTGGGCTCGGGGGTGATGGTGGATCCTTCCGGCCTGGTCGTGACCAACAATCACGTCATCGAAGGCGCCGATCAGGTCAAGGTATCGCTCTCCGACAAGCGGGAATTCGAGGCCGAGATCGTTCTCAAGGACAGCCGCAGCGATCTCGCGGTTTTGCGGCTGAAGGATTCCCACGAGAAGTTCCCGACACTGGATTTTGCGAATTCCGATGAGCTGATGGTCGGTGACGTCGTGCTGGCGATCGGCAATCCCTTCGGGGTCGGGCAGACCGTGACGCATGGAATCATTTCGGCGCTGGCGCGCACCCAGGTCGGCATCACCGACTACCAGTTCTTCATTCAGACCGATGCCGCGATCAATCCCGGCAATTCGGGCGGCGCGCTGGTCGACATGACCGGCAAGCTGGTCGGCGTCAACACCGCGATCTTCTCGCGCTCCGGCGGATCGCAGGGCATCGGTTTTGCCATCCCGGCCAACATGGTGCGCGTGGTGGTTGCTTCGGCGAAGAGCGGCGGCAAGGCCGTCAAGCGGCCCTGGCTTGGCGCGCGATTGCAGGCGGTAACGCCGGAGATCGCCGAGACCATGGGGCTTCACCTTCCGACCGGTGCGCTGGTCGCCAATGTGGTGCCGAACAGTCCGGCGGCGCGCGCCGGGCTGAAGCTGTCCGACCTGATCGTCGAGATCGATGGGCAAACGGTCGACGATCCCAACGCCTTTGATTACCGCTTTGCGACCCGCCCGCTCGGCGGGACGTCGCAGATCGAAGTGCAGCGCGCCGGAAAGTCGATAAAGCTCACGGTGCCGCTTGAAACCGCGCCTGACGTCGGCCGCAACGAGATCGTGCTGACGAGCCGCTCGCCGTTCCAGGGTGCGAAGGTGGCCAACATCTCTCCTGCGGTGGCCGACGAGCTGCATCTCGATGCCGACACCGAGGGGGTGGTGGTGACCGATCTGGCCGATGACGGAACCGCCGCCAGCCTCGGGTTCCAGAAGGGCGACATCATTCTGGCCGTCAACAATCAGAAAATCGCCAGGACCAGCGATCTCGAAAAGGCGACGCGTGAACCCGCCCGGGTCTGGCGCATCACCATGATGCGCGGCGGCCAGCAGATCAACGTCACGCTCGGCGGATGAGCCCGAAGCGACCACGCGAAGCCCAAACCCTGTTCGCCGCGGCGGGCATGGACCACGATGCCCCGCATCCGTTGCCGGACAGATTGCGCCCGCGCGCCTTGTCCGATGTGGTCGGGCAGGATCATATCCTGGGACCCGACGGCGCGCTGACGCGCATGCTGGCGACGCGCACCCTGGGCTCGCTGATCTTCTGGGGCCCGCCGGGCACCGGCAAGACCACGGTGGCGCGGTTGCTGGCGGATGCGACCGAACTGCATTTCGAACAGCTCTCGGCGGTGTTTTCCGGCGTCGCCGATTTGAAGAAGGCGTTTGACGCCGCCCGCGCACGGCGTGAGATGGGCAAGGGGACGCTGCTGTTCGTCGATGAGGTGCATCGGTTCAACCGCGCGCAGCAGGATTCGTTTCTGCCGGTCATGGAAGATGGCACGGTGGTGCTGGTCGGCGCCACCACCGAAAATCCCTCGTTCGAGCTCAACGCGGCGTTGCTGTCGCGGGCGCGCGTGTTGGTGTTTCATTCGCTCGATCCGGCAGCGGTCGAGCAATTGTTCGTTCACGCCGAGACCGTCGAGGGCAAAAAGCTGCCGCTCGATGCGGAGGCACGCGCCGTGCTGGTGCGCATGGCCGACGGCGACGGCCGCGCGGCGCTGACGCTCGCCGAAGAGGTCTGGCGCGCGGCGCGCGAAGGCGAGATTTTCAGCGCCGAAGCCTTGCAGGACATCCTGCAGCGCCGCGCCCCGATCTACGACAAGTCCGCCGACGGGCATTACAATCTGATCTCGGCGCTGCATAAATCGGTGCGCGGCTCCGATCCCGATGCGGCGCTGTATTATCTCGCGCGCATGATGGATGCCGGCGAGGACCCGCTGTTTCTGGCGCGGCGCGTGGTCCGCATGGCGGTCGAGGATATCGGGCTCGCCGATCCGCAGGCGCTGGTGATCTGCAATGCCGCCAAGGACGCCTACGATTTTCTCGGCCATCCCGAAGGTGAGCTGGCGATCGCGCAGGCGGTGATCTATCTCGCCACCGCGCCGAAATCGAATGCCGCCTACAAGGCGTTTGGCGCGGCGATGCGCGCGGCGAAGGAGGGCGGTTCGCTGCTGCCGCCGAAGCATGTCCTGAATTCACCGACCAAATTGATGAAGTCCGAAGGTTATGGCGACGGCTACCAATACGATCACGACGCGCCGGACGCCTTTTCAGGGCAGGACTATTTCCCGGAAGCGCTCGGCCGCCAGACCTTCTACGATCCGCCCGATCGCGGCTTCGAGCGCGAGATCCGCAAGCGGCTGGATTACTGGGCGAAGCTGAGGCGGGAGCGCATTCCGAAGTAGCGCCGGAAACGCTATTTGCCCGTTTTGACGAAATCGAGAATCTGGTCGGTCAGGCGCGTGTCCGGTGTGTTGATCGAATATACCTCGGACATGTGGCTGTGCTGCGGCACTATAAAGCTGCGGACGCAGCCGTCTTGGCTTTTGCAGAGGCCGTCCTTCAGCAAATTAAGTTGCTCGACGAACCGTGGCGGATCAAGTTCGGCCGCTACGAACATGAGGTGCGTTTTTGTTTTCAGCAGACCATTGACCGACGAACGTTCCGCGTAAAGCGCTGGGTCTGTGCCGAAATAAGCACTCGGTCCGGCGTCCGACGGCATGCCGGTGAGATCGTAAAGACCGGATACCAGAATGGCGCCTGCAAGCCCGCTATCTTTTGATCTCCAAAATTCCGGATGTGACGCGTAGGTCGCGACATGTGTCGCGCCCGCCGAATGGCCCATCAGGTAGATGCGGGTTGGGTCTCCGCCGCGCGCAGCGACGTTGGCCGCCACCCACCCGACGGCGGAGGACACGTCTTCTGCGGCCGCCGGCCAAGGTGATTGCGGGGCTAGCCGGTAGGTCATGTTGACACCGACGAAGCCGTTCTTGACCGCCCACAGCATGATGTTGTCATAGAAAGGGCTGCCGGGCGCGCGCTTGTTGCCCCCCACGAAGGCGCCGCCATGGACGAAGATCAATACCGGCCGGGTCGAAGAAGCCGTCTCCGGCCCGAAGACATCAAGCAGATTGCGGTCGGCAGGGCCGTAGGCGACATCGCGCTCGATTTTGACGCCCGGGTAGGGCTCTTTTTCCTGCAGCGGCGTATAGAGCAGGGCCGTCTTCGGCGGATCGATGACGCGGCCGAGCTCAAGCAGCCTGGCGGCGATATCGGCCGGCATCGGGCCTTGCTGGGCTGGTGCCTCCGTCACGGCCATCATCAGCGTCGCAAGAGCTGCTAGAGCGAGCTTCGGCAATGCCATCCGGAATCCTCCCTTTTGTTTGGCCCAGCATGACCGGTCCGGTGTCGAAATTGTACTGATTTCGCCGTGACGATCAGCGGCTTTTGCGCTACCCAACGGTTTACCTCCGGAGCCACCACCACCATGAGCCGTCGCGTCAAGAGACCACTGGCGAAGTCCCGCGCGGCGGGTGATCGCCCGAAGGGCGCGCGTCCCTTTCGGGGATCGCAGGCGGAGCGCCCGCAGTCACAGTCAAAGTCGCATCGTCCCGGCGGCAAGCCTGCGCGGTTTGCCTCGTCAACGCCGCGCGCGCCGAGGCCCGCGCCTTTTGCCGAGGAACCGGCCAAGACCGTGGCCGAGCCCGCGCCGCTCCCGACCAAAGTCCAGACCGTGGTCGTGACCGCGGACGAGAACAACATGCGCGTCGACCGGTTTCTCGAGGCGCGCTTTCCCGGCCTGTCGTTCTCCCACATCCAGCGCATCGTCCGCAAAGGCGAGCTGCGCGTCAACGGCAAGCGCGCCGACAGCAAGGACCGGCTGGAAGAGGGCCAGAGCGTTCGCATTCCGCCGCTGAAGCTCGACGCGCCCAGGGTCGCAGGCGAGCTCTCGGAAGCCGCGACGAAGACGCTTTCCGCCCTCAAGGACATGATCCTCTATGAGGACGCCGACGTCATGGTGCTGAACAAGCCCGCCGGCCTTGCCGTGCAGGGCGGCTCGGGCACCACGCGGCACGTCGACCAGATGCTGGAAGCGATGCGTGATGCGAAGGGCCAGAAGCCGCGGCTGGTGCATCGGCTCGACAAGGAGACGGCGGGGTGTTTGCTGATCGCGAAAACGCGATTTGCCGCGACTGCGCTGACCGGATCGTTCCGCCATCGTTCGGCGCGCAAGATTTACTGGGCGCTGGTTGCGGGCGTGCCGAAACCGAAGCAGGGCCGCATCTCGACCTATCTCGCCAAGGAAGAGGGCGAGGATGACACCATCATGCGGATCGCGGCGCATGGCGACGAGGGCGCCAGCCATGCGGTCACCTATTATGCGGTCGTGGAGACGTCGGCGCAGAAGCTCGCCTGGGTTTCGCTGAAGCCGGTCACCGGGCGCACCCATCAGTTGCGCGCGCATATGGCGCATATCGACCACGCCATCGTCGGCGATCCCAAATATTTCAACAAGGAAAACTGGCAGCTGCCGGGCGGCCTTCAGAAACGGCTGCATCTATTGGCGCGCCGGATCGTGATCCCGCATCCGCGCGGCGGATTTATCGACGCGACCGCGCCGCTGCCGCCGCATATGCTGCAATCGTGGAACCTGCTCGGTCTCGAGGCCGACAGGTTCGATCCGATCGAGAACGCGCCGGAAGAATAAATTCGGGGCATGATGCCATGCGCTGCCATCGATTTCATCCGGAAGGCGCAACAACGATCAAATCAAGGGCGAGCTGGTCAGGTATCGCTCGGTTCCGGTCTGTCCCGGCAGCCGACTGCCCGTGAACATTCGAAGGATCCACCTATGATGGGGAATCTGCTCCGCACCGCGCTTTGCTGTTTTGCTCTCGGAGGATCCGGGTGCTTCAGCGCCACCGCAAATGCGCAAACGCTCGTCCTGCTCGGAGGCAGTGTCTATGCGTCGCCGGACGCCGCTCCGCTTCCCGATGCGGTCGTTGTCACCTCCGGTGGCGTCATCACCGCGATCGGCAGCCGCAGCGACGTTCCGGTCCCCCCGGATGCCCGTGTCATTGATTGTAGCGGCAAGACCGTTGTTGCAGGATTTTGGAACAGTCATGTTCATTTCACGCAAGCCGTATGGAGAAACGCCGCCAGCGCGCCGGCCGCGCCGCTGGAAGAACATATGCAGGAGATGCTGACCCAATGGGGTTTCACCACCGTTTGGGATCTTGGTTCCGACCCCAGGGACTCCTTGCCTCTCCGCAAGCGCGTCAATTCCGGCGAAGTGCCGGGTCCGAATATTCTCTTTGCCGGCGAGCATTTTCCCGAAGGATGGGCATCCCGTCTACCTGCCGGCGGAAGTGCAACTCCCCGAAGCCGCCACATCAGACGAAGCCACGCAAATGTCGCGAACTTATCTTGAAAAGGGCCTCGACGGCATTAAGCTTTTCACCGGCGTCTACAAGGGCGACAAGCCTGTGGTGAATATGGACGTGGCGATCGCCAGGGCTGCGGTGGATGTCGCACATGCCCAGGGCAAGCCGGTGTTCGCCCACCCGCAAAACAGGACGGGTCTGGAGACGGTGATCGAGGCTGGCGTCGATGTGCTGGCCCACATCACGCCGGGAGAACCAGGCTATAACCCCGAGCAACTGGCGCGATTTCAAATCGCAAGGGACCGCATTGATCCCGACCCTTTCGCTGTTTGCGAAGACAATCGGCGGCCCTGCTTTGTCTGCCCGGCTGGTCGATTCCGGCGTCAGTCAGCTCAAGGCATTTTCAGAAAACGGCAGCACCGTGCTGTTTGGGACCGACGTCGGCTTCACCACGATCTATGACACTTCGGTCGAATACGAACTCATGCACCGGGCGCTTTCGGAAAGACAAGTACTCGCCTCGCTCACGACGAATCCTGCCCTGTATTTCAAGGCTGCGAAGAAGGGCAAGGTCGAAAAGGGGTTTGACGCCGATCTCGCGGTCCTTGATGGCGACCCGATGGCCGACATTCGCAACCTCGCCAAAGTCGCCTACACCATTCGCGCGGGCGAGGTGATCTATCGCAAGCCGTGAGCGCTGCCTACCTTGGCGGCGCCGTGGGCCGGTCAGATGGCAACACCGGCTGATGCGTTTTCTTTGTGCGACCCGGTGTCGACGTCGCGCAAAAGCGATATAAGACCGCATGCGTGAATTGTTCGATGAAGTTGCCGGAAAATCCCCGCTCGATGCCGAGGAAGCGGTCAGGCGCAGCACGCGCGCGGCGCGCCGGAAGCGTTTTTACACCGGTGCCGGCGTAGCTAAATCGCCGGACGGATTTGTCATTACCCTCGATGACAAGCCGATCCGCACGCCGTCCGGACGTGCGCTGGTTGCGCCGACCCGAGAGATCGCCGACGCGATGTCGGCGGAGTGGGAGGCCCAGCAGGAGACCATCGATCCCCTGACCATGCCGTTGACCCGGTTCGGAAACAGCGTCGATGCCGTGGTCGAACGGGTCGAGGCTGTAGCCGACGACGTTGCCAAATACCTTGGCTCCGATCTCCTGTTCTATCGCGCCGGTCATCCGGAGGCGCTGGTGGCGCGGGAGGCAGCACTCTGGGATCCGGTATTGTTTTGGGCGGCCGATGCGCTCGGCGCCCACTTCATTCTGGCCGAAGGGATCGTGCATGTCCGGCAGCCCGATACCGCCATCGCCGCGATGCGGGAGACATTTCCGGCGGACCCCTGGTCGATCGCGGCCCTGCATGTCGTCACCACATTGACCGGTTCGGCGCTGCTCGCCTTGGCGCTGATGCATGGCGTGCTCGATCCCGATCAGGTGTGGACCGCTGCCCATGTCGACGAGGACTGGAACATCGATCAATGGGGCGTGGATGAAGAGGTCGCCGCACGGCGCGCGGCGCGGCTGGTCGATTTCAGAGCCGCCGCCGCCATTCTCACCGCGCTGAAACGAAGAGATTAGATCGTGATCCAATTCAATCCGATCGGACCATGATCTAGTGCTTGATGGCGATCCAGCTGCCGACACAGCCGTCGGATCGGCTGAATGTTCCGGACCCTGTATTGCCCGACAAGCGTCCGACCGCTGTCAGTGTCATGCCGCCGCCCGCGCCGACCGAATGCAACGTGCCGTCCGGATCGACCTGGCCGCTGCCGCCTTTGACGATAATCTTGCCCCCGGTGATCATGGCAGGCAGCGAGCCGGTGTGCCGGCATCCGGCGCTGGTGAATGTCCATGCCCCGTCAAAACTGGTGCTGTTTTCCGGTGCGGAGCGCGGCGTTGTTTCCTCGGGTTGCGTCGCCTCCTCGCGAGGCTCGGACAGGAAGGCGATCTTGCTGCAATCCACGCCGGCAGCGGCGCCGCACGACCGGGCCCACGTGTCTGAAGGTTGCGACGCTATCAGAAGCACGGCGCAGCATAGCGCCGTCTTCAGCGACATCCGAATGTCATGAATCACGGCATTCATCGGTAACGCTCCCCGCCGCCGGGCATTGTTGCCGACGTCAATTTGAAGCGCAAGTACAGGGAAATTAATGCCCAACTTCCTTGTCGTCGGACAGGCAACGACGCGGTCCAGTGGTCAACCGATGTTTCGCGGGGCGTCTGACGGATCACTATCTTAACGAGAGGTTTACGCCGCTCGGCTAGCGTTCACAGCCCAGCGAGACCGCCATCATGCCGATTTCCGTCAATCCGACCGTTCCGGTAATCACGGCCCAGGGCGTCGCGTCCGGTGTCGTGCTGCAACCGGGGACCGTGATCAACGCCCAGGTGCTGAAGATCCTCGCTGATAATCTGGTGCAGATCGCGATCGCCAATCTGGCGATCGACGTTGTCTCGCAAATTCCGCTTCAAGCCGGCCAGAACCTGCAGCTGGCAGTGTCGCAGACGCAAGACGGCATCAGGCTCGCAGTGGTCGGGCAGGGCGCCGGTGCGGCGAGCGGCGGCGCGACCGCGGACACCGTCACCTTGGCACCGGGTGCGACCCTTGCATCCGCGACCCCCGCATCTGCCGGTGCCGTGACGGATCCGCCCGTGAGCGCCGCTTCGCCGATCAATGTACTGACCCCGCTTGAGAGAACGGCCGTCTCCGCGGCGGTGCAGACCGCGGTCACACAGCAGGGAAGCCTGGCGCCGCTGTTCGCAAATCTCGGCGTCGTCGCGTCGTCCGGCGGCCTGCCGCCGGCACTGCAACAGGCGGTAGCGCAAGTGCTGGCGCAGCGGCCCAGCCTCGATCAAAACCTGAGCGGCGACGACGTCAGGAATGCCTTTGAAAGCTCCGGGCTTTTTCTGGAGGCCTCATTGGCGTCGGGTTCTGCTTCGACCGCATCCGGACTACCCGATCTCAAGGCGGCATTGATCGTGCTTCGTCAAACGCTGCTGTCATCGCTCGGCACCGCGGATACCCCGGCCACGGGAGCAGCCGCCGTGCCGCAGTCAGCAGTGCCAGGTGTTCCCGATATCGTCGCTTCGAATGAGCCCGCCATGCCGCATGCCGCGGCCGTGGCAACGACGCCTGCGCCATCGCTGTCTCCCGAAATCGAGGCGCAGGAAATTCTTCTGCCGCAGATCGTGTCGTCAGCAACATTGCTGGACACAGGCGCGCGCGCGGCGACGGCCGGTGCGGCGCTCAATCTGCTCCAGGAAGTGATGCAAGGAAACTTGCAAGGAAATCTGCAGGAAAACCTGAGGGAAATCGGCAGCCCCTCACTGGCATCGGCGATGCCGAATGACGGCCGCAACGATGACGTAACGGTCCATACCAACACGCCGCCGCCGCCGTTTCGCGGCGCGTTGCCATCGGCGCAGCCCGTTGCCTCGCCGTCGATCGCATCCGGTGCGCCGCTCGCAACAAGCGTGCAGCATCTGCTTGACGGTACCGACGCCGCCATCGCGCGGCAGACGCTGTTGCAGGTCGCCTCGCTGCCGGGCCAAACCGATACGACGGCGTCGCGGCTCGATCCGACCGTGCCGCGCTGGAATTTCGAAATTCCGTTCGCGACGCCGCAGGGCACCGCGATGGCGCAGTTCGAGATTTCGCGCGACGGCGGCCGGCAGCGAAGCCGAAGCCGCCAAGCGGGTCTGGCGGGCGCGGTTCTCGCTCGACGTCGAGCCGGCCGGCCCGGTCCATGCGCTGGTGTCGCTCGCAGGCGAGCGGACGTCGGTGCGGATGTGGGCGGAACGGCCCGCGACCGCCGCGCAATTGCGCGCCGGCGTCTCGCAGCTCAGCCAGGCACTGAGCCGCGCCGAACTGCAGCCGGGCGATATCGTGGTCCGCGACGGCGCGCCGGCGCAATCGGCCTCGGCGCCTGCCGGGCATTTTCTGGATCGCGCGCTATGAGCGTCGAAAGCAAAAACCCAGCTCGCGGTCGCGCTGCATTACGACAGGACGGGTGCGCCGCGCGTCGTCGCCAAGGGCAGGGGCAGCATCGGCGACAAGATCATCGAGGTCGCCAAGGCCCACGACATCCCGATCGAGGAGAACGAAGTGCTGGCCGGCGCGCTCTCCAATGTCGAACTCGGCGACGAAATTCCGGCGGAGCTCTACAAGGCGGTCGCGGAAGTCCTGATTTTCGTGCTGCGGCTGTCGGGCCGAATTCGCTAGCGTGGTGTTCGAGTGTCATTGTTTAACCACGATGCCGTTCGCATCGTTGCCGCCGAATTTTCTTGAGCATTGGACGCAGCCTTGATCAATCGCCGCCATGTGCTCGGTCTGCTGGCCGCCGCGAGTGCTTTGCCTTCGCGCGGCTTTGCCGACGTCGCACCCCAGCGCAGCGAGATCCGCGAGGATCTTGCCAAGCACTTCACCGATGCGGGAACGGTCGGCACTTTCGTCGGCTACAAGGTCGATGACTATCTCGTCATCGCCAGCGACAGGGATCGTTCCGGCGAAGCGAAGCTGCCGGCCTCGACCTTCAAGATTCCGAATTCGGTGATCGCGCTGGAGACCGGCGTGGTCAGCGATCCCGACAAGGACGTCTTCAAATGGGACGGCGTGGTCAGGAGCATCGAGGCCTGGAATCGGGACCACACCATGCGCTCGGCGATCGCCGCCTCCGCCGTGCCGGTCTATCAGGAGATCGCCCGGCGCATCGGCGCGGAGCGAATGCAGAAATTCGTCGATCTGTTCGAATATGGCAACCGCGATATCGGTGGCGGCATCGACCAGTTCTGGCTGACCGGCAATTTGCGTATCGATCCGGTCCAGCAGGTCGATTTCGTCGACCGTCTGCGGCGCGGCGCGCTGCCGGTGTCCAAACGCAGCCAGGAACTGGTCTGCGACATCCTGCCGGTCACTAAGGTCGGCGATTCGATCATCCGCGCCAAGAGCGGATTGCTGGGGGCTGAAATCGGCAAGCCGTCACTTGGCTGGATGGTCGGCTGGGCCGAGAAGGACACCGCCCAGACGGTGTTCGCGCTCAATCTCGACGTTCGCGAGCCGCGCCATATCCCCGGCCGCATGAAGCTGACGCAGCAATGCCTCGGCGATATCGGCGCGATCTGATCCGCCTTGATCTGCCGGCAGGCTGGCGCGGGATACGTGGCTGGAATAGCTTCTGCCGACTTGTAAAAAACCATGGAGGAAACCATGAAATCCGCGCTCTGGATGTCATCGCTCACAGTCGCCGCGGCTGGCGGCTGGCTCGCGGCCACGATGTTCGCACAGCCCGCGACCAGCAAGGAACCGCGCTTTCCGCAACTGACCATGGATGCGCTCAGCGAGGCGCAAAAGCCGCTCGGCGAGCAGGTGATGAAGGTCTCGAGCGTCGGACTTGGCGGGCCATACAACCCGCTGATGCGCAGTCCGGTGCTGGGTCAGCGGCTGTTCGATCTGTTTCATTATCTGCGCTGGGAAACTTCGATCCCGACCAGGCTCAACGAATTCGCGATCCTGATCATCGGGCGGCAATGGCGCTCGCAGGTCGAATGGTTCGCGCATGCGCCACTGGCGGCGAAGGCGGGACTGTCGGCCGATATCATCGCCGAGCTGAAAGCCAATCAGCGGCCGTCGAAGATGGCCGAGGACGAGGCGCTGGTTTATGATTTCGTCACCGAATTCACGACCACGCAGAAGGTTTCGGACGAGACCTTTGCGCGGGCGAAGAAGGTTTTCAACGATCAGCAGATCGTGGATTTGACGGCGGTCGCCGGCAATTACGTCATGGTCGCGATGATGCTGGCGATGGCGGAGGAAACCATGCCGCCCGGCAAGGAGCCGCCGTTCAAGGCCGGCGAGAAATAAGGCCTCTGGCTTTGACGCGTTTTCTTGACGCGAACCGGGACCCACCCCGCATCAGGTGCGGGGCAGGCGTTCGCTCGAAAACGCCATGAGCATCAAGCCGGCTTGGCCGCGTCCTTGCCGATGCGGCCGAGATGGGTGAAGCCGAAACCGGTACTGTATTTCAGCCCATAGCCGAGCGCGCGGTCGATGCCGATATGCGCCAGCCAGATCATCGCGATCGAAAGCATCAGCGGCGCGTCGATCCCAAATCCCGTCGACCATCAGCGCCATCGGCGCCAGATAGCAGTGCGCGGCGTTATAGATCATGGCGCCGAATCGTGGACCGGCGAGATAGGCGGCGAAGCTGAGATCGGGCGCCAGGAACAGCATGGCGTAGATCCACCACGATCCGCCCCAGACCGCGTAGAGCAGCGTCATCCCCGCAAACAGCGTCAGCCCCTCCAGCCGGAGCAGCGTGCGCAGCCCGCCTGTCACGGCGCCGTGTGGTTCGGTGCTTGCAGTATCCGTCATCGGCTCGTCCTCCGTTGGGGGCGTCCCGGATATATCGTGCGCCGGCGCGGGGTACCAGATGCCGGGAAGGGCTGTTTCCCGCCGCCAAAATGCCGTGTTAGAACCCGCTCAAATCTGGCAGCAAAACGGGCGGAACCCATGAAAGATATCCTGGACACCCTCGAGGAGCGGCGCGCCGGCGCCAAGCTCGGCGGCGGCGAAAAGCGCATCGAGGCGCAGCACGCCCGCGGCAAGCTGACCGCGCGGGAGCGCATCGAGCTGCTGCTCGACAAGGGCTCGTTCGAGGAATTCGACATGTTCGTCGAACACCGCTCGACCGAATTCGGCATGGAAAAGACCAAGGTGCCGGGCGACGGCGTCGTCACCGGCTGGGGCACCGTCAACGGCCGCAAGACCTTTGTCTTCGCCAAGGATTTTACGGTGTTCGGCGGCTCGCTGTCCGAAACCCATGCGCAGAAAATCGTCAAGATCCAGGACATGGCGATGAAGGCGAGGGCGCCGATCATCGGGCTCTACGACGCCGGCGGCGCGCGCATCCAGGAAGGCGTCGCCGCACTCGCGGGCTATTCCTACGTGTTCCGCCGCAACGTCATTGCCTCCGGCGTGATCCCGCAGATCTCCGTCATCATGGGCCCGTGCGCCGGCGGCGACGTCTATTCGCCCGCGATGACCGACTTCATCTTCATGGTGAAGAACACCAGCTACATGTTCGTCACCGGCCCCGACGTGGTGAAGACCGTCACCAACGAGGTCGTCACGGCCGAAGAACTCGGCGGCGCTTCGGTGCACGCCACGCGCTCCTCGATCGCCGACGGCGCCTTCGAGAACGACGTCGAGACGCTGTTGCAGATGCGCCGGCTGATCGACTTCCTGCCCTCCAACAACACCGACGGCGTGCCGGAATGGCCGAGCTTCGACGACATCGAGCGCGTCGACATGTCGCTCGACACGCTGATCCCCGACAATCCGAACAAGCCCTACGACATGAAGGAACTGATCCTGAAGGTCGTGGACGAGGGCGACTTCTTCGAGATCTCCGAAGCCTTCGCGAAAAACATCGTCACCGGTTTCGGCCGCATCGCCGGCCGCACGGTCGGCTTCGTCGCCAACCAGCCGATGGTGCTGGCGGGCGTGCTCGACAGCGATGCTTCGCGCAAGGCCGCGCGGTTCGTGCGCTTCTGCGACGCCTTCAACATCCCGATCGTCACCTTCGTCGACGTGCCGGGCTTTCTGCCGGGCACCGCCCAGGAATATGGCGGCCTGATCAAGCACGGCGCGAAACTGCTGTTCGCCTATTCGCAATGCACGGTGCCGCTGGTGACCGTGATCACGCGCAAGGCCTATGGCGGCGCGTTCGACGTGATGGCGTCAAAGGAAATCGGCGCCGACATGAACTACGCCTGGCCGACCGCGCAGATCGCGGTGATGGGCGCCAAGGGCGCGGTCGAAATCATCTTCCGCGCCGACATGGCGACCCCGACAAGATCGCCGCGCGCACCAAGGAATACGAAGACCGCTTCCTGTCGCCCTTCATCGCCGCCGAGCGCGGCTATATCGACGACGTCATCATGCCGCATTCGACGCGGCGAAGCGATCGCCCGCGCGCTGGCGATGCTGAAGGACAAGCATGTCGAGATGCCGGTGAAGAAGCACGACAATTTGCCGTTGTAGGATACCGTCCATCCCTCGGGCTTGATTGAGCGATCTTCCCATGCCAGCGGCTTTTTCGTTGTCCGCGCCACCGTCCCCGATCCCGCCAAACGCGCCGCGTTTGATGTGTGGTACAGCAAGGAGCATCTGCCCGATGCGGCGAAGTCGTTCGGCGTGTGAAGGCCTGGCGGTTCTGGAGCCTTGCCGATCCCGGCCTGCATCAGGCGACCTATCAATTCCCCGACGAGGCCGCGCTCGACCGCGCCATGAATGGCGCCGACATGAAACGGCTGGTCGCCGATTTCAATCGCGACTGGCCGGATGTCACGCGCACGCGCGAGACCTTTGTGCTGGCCGAGGAATTCGGGGCGTGAGGATGCGATAGGCCTCGTCATTCCGGGAGCGCCGCGAGCGAGCGGGCCCGAAATCCATAACCACCGCCGGGAGTTATGGATTCCGGGCCTCGCGCGTGGCGCGTCCCGGAATGACGGCCGATGAATCACCCATCCGGCTGCTGGGACGAAGGCACACATCCTTCCATTGTAGCAGCGAGCCTTACGCAGGTATGACACATCGGACGACTCCGTTTTGCCCGCGCAACGCCCGTCAGCGATCGTACTTCAACGCAGCGAAAATCCCTCCGTTCATTCATGCGATGGAGGAGATGTTATGGAACGCCGACACTTTCTGCTCGCTTTGCGCCGCGAGCGTCGCAGTTTTCGCCGCGACCGCGCAGGCTGCGCCGCTACCGCCGATTTCACTTGAACAGAGCCTGGTACCGTCAGCGGAGCCCGCCGTCGTTGCGCAGGACGAGGTCGATCGCCTCAAGCCCGAACAGGTTCGCTGGCATCATCACCACGGCTGGCATCACCACCACTGGCATCGCTGGCATCATCACCACTGGCACCATCACCACCATTGGCATCACCACCACTGGTAATCCGATCCTGCTTTGCCACGCAGTCAAATTATTCTCGTCAATCTGAGTTTGCGTCAATCTGAGCCTGCCGCATCGCGGCCAATCAGGAGGAAGAAAAATGCCTGTTAAAAGGTTCGCAGCATCTGCATTTGCCATCGGCCTCAGCCTGGCTGCAGTCTCCGCATCCCGGGCGATGCCGGTGGCTCCGCTCGACCAGTCCGTCTCCAGCGACACCATCCGCGTTGCGGGTGGTTGCGGCCCCGGCTGGCACCGCGGTCCCTACGGCGGATGCCGCCCGATGTACAACTGCCCGCCGGGCTGGCATTCCGGCCCGTTCGGCCGGCGTTGCTTTAGAAACTGGTAGAACTTGCGGCCTCGGCCATCGCCGGGGCCGCAATTTGCGAACCGTCTCAAGAACCGTCTGGCCAAGAATTATTTGGCCAGGAAGCCGAGCATCAGTTCGTTGAACACTTGCGGTTTTTCGAGAAATACCAGATGCCCGGCGTCGGGGATCACCTCCGCCCTTGCGCTGGTCATTTGGGCCGCGAGTGCTCTGGCGAGGTCGGCGTTTTGGCCCATCTTCGGCCGCAGCGCCTCCGGCGCATTGGGCCGGCCCGGCGCGTTGTGATCGTCGGCGCCCATGATGAACAGCGTCGGTTGCGTGATCAGCGGAATTTCGTGCACCACCGGCTCGCGGTAGATCATCTGTGCCGAACTGACAAAGGCGCGCAGCCAGCGCGGATATTCCGAACTGCCCTTGATGTTGAAGCGCGCGTCGATGAACGGCGTGACCTGGCCGGGCGGCAGCTTCAGCGAATAATTGGTCTCGAGCTGCTTGCGGTAGCCGTCGGCGGTCAGCTTGTCCTCGTGCTCCAGAATTTTCTCGGTCGGCGTCGGCGGCACATAGAGCCGGTAATCCTCCAGCCCGATCGGCGCCGCCAGCAACAGATGCTGGATCCGGTCCGGATAGGCGCGTGCGATGCGCACGGCAATCATGCCGCCCATCGAATGCGCGACGATATCGGCCCTGGCGATCTGCAGATGATCGAGCAGCGCGATGGTGTTGCGGGCCAGCGTATCGAAGTGCAGGTCGGCCGACGGTTTTGAGGATTTGCCAAAGCCGATCTGGTCCGGCACCAGCACGCGGTAGCCGGCCTCATTCAGCGTCTCGATGACCGGGGCCCAGTAGCTCGACGGGAAATTGCGGCCGTGCAGCAACAGCACAATGCGGCCGTTGGGCTGCGCCGGGGCCACATCCATATAGGCCATCCGCACCTGCTCGCCGTCATTGACCAGCGGCAGCATGTTGACGGGGTAGGGATAGGCGAAGCCTTCAAGGCCGATGCCGTAGGGCTCGCGCGGTGCCGATGGCTGCTCGCCGGAGGCGGTGGTGAGCGGCAGCGCAAGCACGCCGGCGAGGGCAAACAGCGCGGCAATGAAATGACGGTTCATCGAAAACTCCAGAGCAAGTTTTCGTCATGCCCGGCCATAGCCGTCCGAACGACGGCGTCGCTTTCGCTCGCCTACGTGCCGGGCATCCACGTCTTCCCATAACGGGACGTAAAGACGTGGATGGCCGGGTCAAGCCCGGCCATGACGACAAGTTAGTGATCTGAGCTCAGGGGGAGCGTTATTCGCTGTCCCCGAACAACGCCGCGAACCGCTTTTCGCCGTTGCGGGTAAAATGGACGACGCGGCTGCCGGGGGTGGCATCGCGCGCGGCCCATTTCAGTTCAGTGAATCGCGTCATCAAGGCGGCGCCGAGCGTGCCGGCGAGATGGTGGCGCCGCTCGCTCCAGTCGAGGCAGGCCTTGCACAGCGGACGACGCGGATGCGCCAGGCTTTCCGCCGATATCTGCAGGGCCTTGGCCAGGAAACGCCCGCCCTCCGCGGTCAGCTCGATATCGTGCTTGCGCTGCCGCAGCAGCCGCTGCTTCTTCATGCTGTCGAGCATCTGCACGCCGAGATCGCCGGCGAGGTGATCGTAGCAGACCCGCGCGCGGCGCAGCGCCGGATCCTTCGGGCCGGTGCGCACGCGTAAGTGGCCGGCGCGCGCGGCAAGCCCCTCAAGGCCCTCGAGCACGCCGGCGACATCCGGGTCGGCGAGGCGATAATAGCGGTGGCGGCCCTGTTTTTCCTGCTCGATCAGGCCGCCGGCCTCCAGCTTCGCCAGATGCGAGCTTGCGGTCTGCGGCGTGACGCCGGCCTCGTGCGCGAGTTCGCTCGCGGTCAGCGCGCGGCCGGTCATCAGCGCCGTCAGCATGTTGGCGCGGGCGGGATCGCCGACCAGTGCGGCGACCATGGCGATATCGGGGCCTGCTTTCATAGTTCGATCATAACCGAAGCATCGACGTCGATCAAGTCGCTATTCTCAGTCTCGCAATGACGGCACAAACACCGGAGAGGTTATCGTGGCCATCACCGTTTTCATCCGCTACCAGATCGATCCGTTCAAGCGCGCGATGTTCGAGCAATACGCCAGGCGCTGGCTCACCATCATCCCGAAAGCGGGCGGCGATCTGATCGGGTACTGGATGCCGCATGAAGGCACCAACAACATCGCATTCGCACTGATTTCCTTCGAAAGTCTCGCCGCTTACGAAAATTATCGCGCCCGGCTTCGCGCCGACGGCGAGGGCATGGCGAATTTCAATTTCGCCGAGGAAAACCGGTTCATTTTGGCGGAGGAGCGAACGTTTCTGCGTCAAGTGACGTTGTCGGTCTCAGCGCTCAAAGCCGGGCGTGGATATCGTTACGCAACCAGATAAGAACAGGGAGAGACCATGCCGGTATCGACGACAGACAAGCGGGCGACGTTCCGGAAGATGCACGAGTCCGGATGTTTCGTGTTGCCGAACCCCTACGACGTCGGCGGCGCGCGGGCGCTGCAGAGATCGGCTTCAAGGCGATCGCCTCCACCAGCGCAGGCTTTGCATGGTCGATCGGGCGTCAGGACAATCGCGTCACCCTTGAGGACGTGTTGCAGCATCTGACCGCGCTGTGCGGCGCGGTCGATCTGCCTGTTAACGCCGATTTCGAGGGCGGTTTTGCCCACGAGGCGGAGAAAGTCGCTGTCCACGTCGGGCGCGCGGTGAAGACCGGTGTCGCCGGCCTGTCGATCGAGGATTCCACCGGCGATGCGACGAAGCCGCTTTACGACCGCGCACTCGCGATCGAACGCATCAAGTCGGCGCGCTCTGCGATCGATGCCGACAGAAGTGGTGTTCTGCTGACCGGCCGCTGCGAGGGCTTTCTGGTCGGGCAGGCCGATCTGAACATGGTGATCGACCGGTTGATCGCTTATGCCGAAGCGGGGGCGGATTGTCTTTATGCGCCGGGCATCCGGACAAAGGAGCATGTATCGGCGGTCGTGAAGGCCGTGCATCCGAAGCCGGTCAATCTCCTGGTCGCTACTCCCTGGATTAGCGTCGCCGAAGCCGCCGAGCTTGGCGTTCGCCGTGTCAGTGTCGGCGGTTCGCTGGCGCGGGCGGCGTGGGGCGGCTTCATGCAGGCCGCGCGCGAGATCGCAGAGAAGGGAACCTTCGTCCAACTCGGACAAGGATATTCCGGCGTCGAATTGAACAAGATGTTCAGCTGACGCGCGATCGGCGCCGCAGGCCGGCACAGGCGCAACGCCGATCACCAGATCAACGACTCGTCAGATTAGCGACGCCTGGCCGTTATTGCTTCGAGCCATTATTCGCCGCGCCCGAGGTGGCTGTTGCCGGCGGCGCCTGCGGTTTCGCAGGAGCGGCACCGGTCGTCGTGCCCGGCTGGGTATTGGAGCGAGGTGTGACGTCGCGCATGCCAGGCGGCGCTGTGGGAGGCGCATCCTGCGCGGTATTCTGGGCGGTCGGCGAAGTGCCGGCCTGATGGACCGACGAGTTGTTCAGGCCATAGAACACCGCGCCGAGTATCACGGCGATGGCGACGGCGAAGCAGGGCAATCCTGCTGCCGCCGGCGCGACCCTCGGCGAGTTCAGGGCCAGGCTGCAGCTCATTGTCGAGGCGGGCCTGACGACGGATGTCGTCGTCGGTGGCCGAAGAACGATAGGGATCGTCCGGATGTGGGTTGGTTGGCCATGAGAGGGTTCCTCCGTGGTCCCGTACCAACCGCCGGCGCGGAAGGAGGTTCCGGAAAACCGGGGCAAGTTTCAGGTACAGGCTCGTTTCGGGATTGCAAGGCGGTTCGGGCGTTGTTTTTCAACCTGTTCAGGGGTGGAACCTGCGGATTATAGCGAAGTGGATCCCGGCTCGCGTGAGGAAGACGTGGCAAGGCAATGACGGGGTTCTGAAAACCGTATCTGAGGTTGCCGTGTGGGATCTGCCTCCAGGCGATATCGTTCTGTATGGGCTGTCGCTGGTGGCGCTGGCGGCCCAGGCGATGACAGCGGCCCTTGCGGCGGGAAGGCGCAGCATGGACTGGGTCGGCGTATGCCTGCTGGGCTGCATCACGGCACTCGGCGGCGGAACGATCCGCGATGTCCTGCTCGGCCATTATCCGCTGCTGTGGGTGCAAAATCCGTCTTTACTCGCACTGACGGCGGGAGCGGCCTTCGCGACCATCCTGATTGCCCGCGTCGTGCATCGGCTGAGCGTCGGATTTCTCGTGCTCGACGCGATCGGCCTCGTGGTCTTCACCATGGCCGGCTGCGACGTCGCCTGGCAGATGAATATGTCGCTGCCGATCGTGATCGTCTCGGGAATGATCACCGGGTGCGCCGGAGGCGTGTTGCGTGACATCCTCTGCAACGACGTGCCGCTGTTGTTTCGCTCCGAACTTTACGCCAGCGTTTCCGTCGTCACCGGCCTGTTTTACGCCACCGCCTTCGGCCTCAAGTTGAATGATGAACTCTGGACCTCCCTGACATTCGTGCTCGGCCTGTCGTTTCGCCTGCTCGCCATCCGCTACAAATGGGAGATGCCGAAATTCGTCTTTAACGGGGATCGTAGAGCCGTTCCGTTCCGATTTGAACGGAGGCTCGATTTCCTTATTTGAGCGTTTTCTTCACGCGAACCGGTATCCACTTCGCTCGAAAACGCTGCTTGCGCGCCTTGGCGACCTGCTCCGGCGTCACCGCGGGCGCGGCGTTGCCCCATGAATTGCGAATATAGGTGGCGACGTCGGCGATCTTCTGATCCGACAAATCCTTGGCATAAGCCGGCATCGATCCGGTATTGGGCGCGCGCGGCGTCGTCACCGTCTGGGCGCCGTCGAGGATGATGCGCAGCGTGCTGGCGGGATCGGCCGACTGCAGATTGGCGTTGCCGGGCAGCGGCGGATAAATTCGCGGCGCGCCTTCGCCGCCGACCTCGTGGCAGGCGATGCAGGCATGGGCATAGATGGCCGCCCCCGCCGCCATGTCCGTCTGCGGCGGCGGGCTCACGGCGGGTTCCGGCGTGCCTGCGGGGAGACCCTTGAGGTAGACGGCGATCGCGTGGACATCGGTATCGCTCATCTTCGAAGTCGAGTTGACGACGACCTGCGCCATCGCGCCGCCGGCATGGCCTCGGCCGTTGCGGCCGCTCTGCAGGTATTCGACGATGTCATCGACGCTCCATGATCGCAGTCCGCTGCGCGCCGCATTGTCGAGCCGCGGCGCAAACCAGCCCTGCACCCGGCCGCCGCCGTAGCGCCGCCCACGCCTGTCGGCGCCGAATATGTTCTTGGGCGTGTGGCACGCGCCGCAATGCGCGGCACCTTCAACAAGGTAGCCGCCGCGATTCCACTCGGCACTCTTGTTCTGGTCCGGCTCGAAAATGCCCGGCCGGAAGAACAGGAAATTCCATACCCGCATGACGACGCGATAGTTCAGCGGCCAGTGCAGGTGCGACGGCGGCCTCGCGTTATGAAATGGCGTGAGGGTCGCAAGGTACGCCCGGATCGCCAGTACGTCGTCGCGGATCAGCTTGGTGAAATTCGGATAGGGAAACGCCGGATAATAGCGCGAGCCGTCCGGCGCCACTCCCTGATGCAGGGCACGGTAGAATTGATCGTCGCTCCAGCCGCCAAGGCCGGTTTCGCGATCCGGGGTGAGATTGGGCGAATAAATCCCGCCGAACGGGGTCTCGATCAGCCTGCCGCCGGCGAATGGCTTTGCGGGATCGGCGGTATGGCAACCCGCGCAGTCGGCCGCCTCAGTCAGCGCCTTGCCGCGCGCGATGGTCTCCGCCTCCGGGGGCGCAGCCTGCGCCTTCCCCCATGCGAATGCAGCGCACAAAAGCACGGCGCCAGGAACGCTGCCGAGAACGCTGGCAAGAACGCTGCCAAGAATCGCTCGCATCGTTTGATTTTGACTCTGCACCGGCGCCTCGTTTCCTGGCGCATTACATAGCGCAAATCGGGGCGGCGAGGGCGCCATGTCGTTTCGCAGGCGCCCCGCGCGGCGACATAAAGCGAAAAGCGCCACCGCCCTGTCGGGCATGAAGTTGCTATCTGCGGATGCGGGGCTCCATTGCCCAGAATTGTGATGCGCCGGCTGCAGAAAGCGACATAGACTGGTTCTAACGAATTGAACCACTATCTAAAAAAGAGCCGTTGGGGCCTAGGTTTAAGAGGGTGAAATGGGAATCAACCAAGGTCCGATCAGTCTCGACCAGAAATACACCCAAGGATCCGGCCACGTCTTCCTGACCGGAATTCAGGCGCTGGTTCGCCTGCCGATGGCCCAGATTCGCCGCGACCGCGCCGCAGGTCTCAACACCGCGGGCTTCATCTCGGGATACCGCGGTTCGCCGCTCGGCGGCTACGACCAGCAACTGGTGGCGGCGCGAAAGCACCTCGAACAATACGACATCAAGTTCCAGCCCGGCGTGAACGAAGACCTCGCGGCCACCGCGATCTGGGGCTCGCAACAGCTCAACTTGTCGCCCGGCGCCCGCCACGACGGGGTGGTCGGCATCTGGTACGGCAAGGGCCCGGGCGTCGACCGCTGCGGCGACGTGTTCCGCCATGGCAATGCCGCGGGCTCGGCCAAAAACGGCGGCGTGCTGTGTCTTGCCGGCGACGATCACGGCGCCAAATCCTCCACCGTGCCGCATCAGTCGGACCATGCCTTCATCTCCGCGCTGATGCCCTATCTCTATCCGTCCAGCATCCATGAAATGATCGAGATGGGCCTGCTCGGGATCGCGATGTCGCGCTATTCCGGCTGCTGGGTCGGCATGAAGGTGATCACCGAGACCGTGGAGACCACGGCCGAGATCGACCTGTCCGACGAGATGAAGCCCTTCATCATTCCCGCCGATTTCGAGATGCCGCCGGGCGGCCTCAATCTGCGCTGGCCCGACGATCGCTACGATCAGGACCGCCGCCTGCAGGACTACAAGGGTTTTGCCGCGGTCGCCTTCGCCCGCGCCAACAAGGTCAACCGCATCACCATGGATTCGCCCGAACGCGCGGTTCGGCATCATGGCATCCGGCAAGAGCTACGAGGATATCAGGCAGGCGCTGCGCGAGTTGGGGGTCACGCCGGAAGTCGCCGCCAAGATCGGACTGAGACTCTACAAGATCGGCATGCCCTGGCCGCTGGAGCCGCAAGGGGTGCGTGAATTCGCGGTCGGCCTCGAGGAGATTTTCATCGTCGAGGAGCGCCGCGAGATCGTCGAGAACCAGGTCAAGCAGGAGCTGTTCAACTGGCGCGACGATGTGCGGCCGCGCATCATCGGCAAGATGGACGACCACGACAAGCGCTTCCTTCCCTTCGCCGAGGAGCTCAGCGTCGCCTCGCTGGCAAGCTCGCTCACCGAGCGGCTGCTGCGCCTCAATCTCAATCCCGAAATTGCCGCGATGCTGCGCGCCAGGGCCGACTGGTTCAACGGCCGCCAGGCCACGCAGATGCAGGCGGTGGCGCCGATTACCCGCACGCCGTATTTCTGCTCGGGCTGTCCGCACAACACCTCGACCAAGGTGCCGGAGGGCAGCCGCGCCTTCGCCGGCATCGGCTGCCATTTCATGGCGCTGTGGATGGACCGCAACACCGAAACCTTCACCCATATGGGCGGCGAGGGCGTGCCATGGGTCGGCATCGCGCCGTTCACCAACGAGGAGCACGTCTTCGCCAATCTCGGCGACGGCACCTATTTCCACTCCGGCAGTCTGGCGATCCGCCAGGCGATCGCGTCCAAGGCCAACATCACCTACAAGATCCTCTACAATGACGCCACCGCGATGACCGGCGGCCAGCATGTCGACGGCGAACTGTCGCCGCAGCAGATCACCTTCCAGCTGCACTCGGAAGGTATCCGCGACATATATCTGGTGTCGGAGAATCCCGACGCCTATCCGGCTTCCGACATCGCGCCCGGCACCAGGACCGCGCATCGCGACCAGCTTGACGCGGTCATGAAAACGTTGCGCAAGGTGAAGGGCGCTTCCGCCATCGTGTTCGTGCAGACCTGCGCGGCCGAGAAACGCCGCCGCCGCAAACGGGGAACGCTGGAGGATCCGCAGCGCCGCGTGCTGATCAATCCCGCGGTATGCGAGGGCTGTGGCGATTGTTCGGTGCAATCGAACTGCATTTCGGTGGAACCGCTGGAGACCGAGATGGGGCGCAAGCGCACCATCAATCAATCCTCCTGCAACAAGGACTATTCCTGCCTGAAGGGCTTCTGTCCGTCGTTCGTCACGGTGGACGGCGGCAAGCTCCGCCGCCGTGCGCCGGCCGATTTCGGCAATCTCGGCGATCTGCCCGAACCGGCCTCGAAGCCCTCGCTGGAGCGGCCCTACAACATCGCGGTCGGCGGTGTCGGTGGTACCGGCGTGCTGACCATCGGCGCGCTGCTTGGCATGGCCGCGCATATCGAGGGCAAGGCCAGCATGATCCTCGACATGTCGGGCCTCGCGCAAAAGGGCGGCGCGGTGTTGAGCCATGTCCGGCTGTCGGAGCACACCGCCGACGTCACCTGTTCGCGCATCGTCACCGGCACCGCTGACCTGGTGATCGCCGCCGACGAAGTCGTGGCGGTTGCGAAGGACACGATTTCGCTGTGCGAATCCAGCCGCACCTTTGGGGTCATCAACACCCATCTCATTCCGATCGCGGATTTCATCATGAACCGCGACTTCAATTTCAGGAGCCGCCAGGTCAACCATGTGCTGGAAACGGCGTTGCGCAAGGATTCGTCGTTCTTCGATTTCACCAAGCCGGCTGAAATCCTGCTCGGCGATTCCATTGCCACCAACATGATGATGATGGGCTATGCCTATCAGAAGGGCCTGTTGCCGCTCACGGCCAAGGCCATCGAGCAGGCGATCGAGGTCAACGGTGTTGCGATCAAGATGAACACCCAGGCATTCCAGCTCGGGCGTCTGGCGGCGGTCGATCCGGCGCGGCTCGTGGCCATGATGAAGGGCCAGGGCGAGACGGTCGCGCCGAAGACGCAGGATGCGATGTCGCTCGATGAAATCATCGCGCACCGCAGCGCGCTGTTGACCGACTATCAGAACGAAAAGCTCGCCGAACGCTACCGCAACCTCGTGAAGCAGGTGCGCGATGCTGCGCTCCATGCCGGCTTCGGCGACGAGTTGCCGCGCGCGGTCGCGATCAATTATGCCAGGCTGCTCGCCTACAAGGATGAATACGAGGTGGCGCGGCTCTATACCGACGGCAGGTTCGAAAAGCAGCTCCGCGACCAGTTCGACGGCGATTTCAAGATCAGCTTCAACCTCGCGCCGCCGCTGCTGGCCGGCAAACCCGACGCCCTCGGGCGGCCGGGCAAGCGGGCGTTCGGCGCCTGGATGATGCCGCTGTTCCGGATGCTCGCCGGCCTGCGCGGCCTGCGCGGCACGGCCTTCGACATCTTCGGCTACAGCGCCGACCGCAGACTGGAACGCGACCTGATCGCGGGTTACGAAAAGGACGTTGCCACCGTGCTCGCCGCGCTGTCGCCGGTCACGCTCGATACCGCCATCGAGCTGCTGTCGCTGCCGGATCGCATCCGCGGCTACGGGCCGGTGAAAGAGAAGGCAGCCAAGGACGCTCACGCCCGCCAGCGGCAACTCGTCGCCGACCTCGCCAATCCGCCGCCGGCGCCACGGCAAATCGCAGCGGAGTAAGTTTTGCGGCCTACCTTACCTCTCCCGCTTGCGGGGTCGAGACGAGCGAAGCTCGCTCTTAGGTCGACGCGCTCGGCAGCGCAATTGCGCGCCTGAGCGCGGCGGGTGGGGGAAAGCCTATCTCCTTCGACCAGCTTTTTTTACGGAAGCGCCCCCACCCCAACCCTCCCCCGCAAGCGCGGATTATTCGAATCTTTATAGTTAATGGATATTTCTGTTTCGGGGAACGCCTGCAGACTGCTCGCAATGGGGGAATTCACTTTGAACTTCGCGCAATTGAATATTCGTGGACGATTGATTCTTGGCTTCAGCGTGCTTTGCATCCTGCTGGCCGCCGTGGTGGGCACGACGGTCATCAAGGTTCGGACCGTCAGCGAATCAACCGAGCGGACGGTCAACCTTCGGGTTCCGACCGCCATGACGGCAAGCGACTTGGTCGCTGGGGTTTATGCATCACTCGCATCGCTGCGCGGCTTTCTGATCACCGGCAACGACGTGTTCAAGTCCGAGCGCGCGATGCTCTGGAAAGAGATCCAGGCGCATGGTTCCGACATGGATCGTCTCTCTGGCCATTGGACGGTCGATCAGAACGAGGCGGACTGGAAGCGGGCCAAACCGTTGCTCGACGAATTGCGCAACGCGCAAGACAAGGCCGAGGCGATCGCTCACACCATCGACGAGCAGCCAGCGGCAAAGATCCTCGCGACCGAGGCGGCTCCGCTTGCGAGCCTCATGCTGCAGAAAGCGACGTCCATTATCAACGAAGAGGGCAATATTGCCTCGACCGATAAGCGCAAGAGCCTGTTGATCGACTTTGCCGACATGCGCGGCAGCATGGCGATGGCGATCGGCGCGATCCGCGCCTATCTTCTGACCGCAGACGAGGCCTTCAAAACCGAGTTCGTTGAACTCTGGGCGATCAATCAGAAAAAATTCGACGCACTGTCGAAACGGAAATCGGAGATGACGCCCGATCAGCAGGCCGCCTTCGAATTGCTTGTTGCAGCCCGTGCCAAGTTCGCTCCGCTGCCGCAGAAGATGTTCGAGATCCGGGCATCGGACCGCTGGAACATGGCGCAATGGTTCCTGACCAACGAAGCCAGCCCCCGTGCCGACAAGCTGCTCGATATCTTTGCGGGAGCGAAAAACACTGCGGGCTTGCGTTCCGGCGGGATGGTTACGCGTCAACAGGACGACCTGAAAGCGGATGGTGCGGCAGCTCTCGCCGAAACCAATTTCCTCATGACCCTGCTTTGGGTAATGATGGGCATCGGCATCGGCATCGCTGCAACCGTGGTGTACCTGACCAACCGTTCGATCGTGCCGCCAATTCTCAAGATGGTCGACGCCATGGGGCAGCTTGCCGGCGGCGATCACTCCGTCGAGATTCCTGCAACCGACAAGAAAGACGAAATCGGGCTGATGGCGCGAGCGGTTCTGATCTTCAAGGAGAACATGATCAAGGCCAGGGAACTTGCCGCCAAGGAAGCCGCAGCGATCAGCGAGCGTGTTGCCCGTGCGGCACGGGTGAACGACTTGACTGAAAGGTTTGATTCGGATATCTCGTCGGTGCTGAAATCGGTGGCTTCAGCCTCGACAGAATTGCAGGCGACGGCATCGTCGATGACCGCGACAGCGGAAGAAACCAGCCATCAGGCGACGGCGGTGGCGGCCGCGACCGAGGAGGCTTCCGCAAATGTTCAAACCGTTGCCGTGGCGTCCGAGGAACTGGCCAGTTCCGTCACTGAAATCGGCCGTCAGGTCGCGCTATCGGCGACGATCGCGCGGAACGCTGTGACCGAGGCCGATCGCACCAATACGACGGTTCAGGGCCTGTGCGATGAAGCGGCCGGCATCGGCGATGTCGTCAAGCTTATCAACGAAATCGCCGAACAGACCAACCTGCTGGCACTCAATGCCACGATCGAAGCAGCGCGCGCCGGCGAAGCCGGCCGCGGCTTCGCCGTGGTGGCGGCCGAGGTCAAGAGCCTCGCCGAACAAACCGCGAAGGCAACCGAGCAAATCAGCAATCAAGTCTTGTCGATCCAGACCTCGTCCAGCGAAGCCGTGGGCGCGATCAAGGGGATCACCGCCACGATCAATGAAATGAACGAGATCGCCGCCGCGATTGCCAGTGCCGTCGAGGAACAGGGCTCTGCCACGCAGGAGATCGCTCGCAACGTGCAACAAGCAGCAATCGGCACCAATGAAATCACATCGAACGTCAGCGGCGTTCAGCAAGCTGCCGGCGATACCGGCGCCGCTGCCCATCAGGTTCTCGAAGCATCCAACGAGTTGTCCAGGCAGTCCGAGACGATGCGAAGCCAGGTCGAGTCCTTCCTCAGTGACATCAAGGCCGCCTAATCCGACACGGCTCTTCGCCATTGCGTCTGGCGTGAAGGTGGAGGGCCGGCCCTGTTTGCCGATTTTCGGATTCGCATAAGTGCCGACCGGGAAAACGACCGGCTCATTCGCGATCGAGCGAGCTCGTCAGCGTGCAAGCTCGCTCTCCGTCGCGGATGGAGCGGCTTTGGGAACCTCGAAGAGCTCCGGAAGGTTCTTGTACCAGGCCATCAACCAGGCAGCCCCAACCATGAGCATGATGCCGGCAACGCTCACAAGTATCTGGGCGACGTCGCCGCCGGCGACCTGAACAAGGAACCAATGGGCAGCGAACGACAACAGGACACCGAAGCAGAAGATGGGAAGCGAATGCTGTCCGCACAGGATAAACGGACGCAGCACCATCGAGGAGAGCTTCGCTGAATTGCGTGGAAGAAACCGCGCGATCAGAACAAGAGCGGCCAGGAAATGAACGACGCGCGGCGGGTCCATGTTGGGCTTGCCCATCGGATAGAGCACGTGATGCAACCAGTCCGGCGTGAACCGCCCGAGGCTCGGGAAATGCCAGGTCATCGCGATCCAGAAGGCAAAAACCAGCATGGCGACGGCGAGGATCGTGACAGTGCGAGATTGTATGACGGACTGTAACTTGAGACCGCCGCCGCATGCGCACCATGCGCCGAAGACAAACATCAGTTGCCACGCAAAGGGATTGAAGTACCAGGTCGTCCCGGGCGGGAACGATGGCAAATTCCAGCCGAACCAACGTGCGAGGAAATAAAGCACGATGGAGCCGAACAGGCACCAGTTCGGGCGGCGCACCAGGCCCCACAGCATGAACGGTGACGCCACCATAAAGACGATGAAGAGCGGCAGCACATCGAGGTTGACGGGCTTGTACCTCAACGTCAACGCTTGTTCGATCATCACATCGGGATGCTGAAGAAACCGAAACACATTGAATTCGTGTTCGTACATCGGCTGTCGAAATGACGGGCGGTGCGGGCGACCTGCGCCGTGAAAAGCAGAAACAGGAAAATGTGGGCGAGGTAGAGTTGCCAGGCCCGCCTGAAAAGCCGTTTGGTCACGGCGACGAACTGGCCACGACGTACCGCCGGACCGTAGATGTAGCCGGCACAATAGCCGGAGATGAACACAAAGAATTCGGTGGCGTCGCTGAAGCCGTAATTGCGGATCGTCAACCAGCCGACGACGTCGTAGGGGATGTGATCCAGGAAAACCATCCACTGCCCGATGCCTCTTACGAGATCGAGCCGCAGGTCGCGCTCGGGCGGGCCTGCGGGATTGATGTCTGCATGATCGGTCATGGCGGTCTTGCTCTTCTTCGGCGTTTCGCTTGCGATCTTGAAAGTCGGACCGCCGCGATCCCGCCTATTATTACGCCGTCCAGGCCGATGGCGGAACCGCGCAGGGGTTTGATCCGGACTTGAAAATTGGCAGCCGGGGCCGACTGATTGTGCCTGACGGGCAAATCAGTGATCGGCCTGTCCAGCCCCTGCCGCAAAAAGATTCCGGTGTTCTTTTCACCCAAATCACATCTACATCCATCGTTATCCCGTCCTCACAAGAGGGACGTATCGCGATCGTCACGGACGTTGAGGCGGGATGCGGTGGACGTAGCAGTGTCGCTGACGAACGACGCTGGCTTGCGGACGGTGAAGTCGTGTGGTCCTGACGCCCCGACGCTGGCGTCAAGTTGGTGAAAGAAATTTTACCGATGACGGTGGCAAGAAAGCCCGGTCACCGAGGAGAGCGCGAAATAAGCCGTTAAAACCATTGCGCAGGGAAGGCCGGTGTTCCGGTGAACCTGTGGTGACTAACGCGCGTGCTTTCTACACTACACGCGCGGCTACGGGTGCAACGGGCACCCGGCTTTCCCTGCGCCCTCTGATTTTCAAGGGCAGAGGATTTTGCACAACCCGGGCGCAAGAGCGTCGCGGGAATGTGGAGGCGCGTCACCTCGGATGTTTGGAAAATGAATTTATCCGCGTCATTCCGGGATGCGCGCTCTTGGCGCAGGCCCGGAATCCATACTCCCTGCAGGGGTTATGGATTCCGGGCTCGCTCGCTTCGCTCGCGCCCCGGAATGACGGCTCACTTTTCGTCTCGCCTGACGGAATATTTCGGCGCTTGCCAAGGCTGCGCCGAAAGGCCAGAAAAAAGCCGGGACGAAACGCCAGCGGAGCGAAATATTGAGTATCAAGGGCAAGGCCTATATCGCCGGGATTTATGAGCATCCGACCCGGCATGCACCGGATAAATCCACAGCGCAGCTTCATGCCGAGGTCGCCAAGGGCGCGATTGAAGACGCCGGGCTGACCAAGGCCGATGTCGACGGCTATTTCTGCGCCGGTGACGCTCCCGGCGGCGCCTGGCCAATGGTCGATTACCTCGGCCTCAAGGTCCGCCACATCGATTCCACCGAAACCGGCGGCTGTTCCTACCTGATCCATCTCGGCCATGCGGCCGAGGCGATTGCCGCCGGCAAATGCTCGATCGCGCTGATCACACTGGCCGGCAAGCCCCGCACCAGCGCGATGCCGCCGCGCGCAGCGGGCGCCGAAGCCGATTTCGAGGCGGCCTATGGCGCCACCACCCACAACGCCTACGGCATGTGTGCCATGCGTCACATGCACGACTACGGCACCACCAGCGAGCAACTGGCCTGGATCAAGGTCGCGGCATCGCATCACGCGCAATACAATCCGCACGCGATGCTGCGCGATGTCGTCACCGTCGAGGA
Source organism: uncultured Pseudomonadota bacterium (assembly GCA_963729395.1). GTDB lineage: Bacteria > Pseudomonadota > Alphaproteobacteria > Rhizobiales > Xanthobacteraceae > Bradyrhizobium. The sequence continues at coordinate 50,808 of CAVSOS010000073.1, forward strand.
CGTGCTCAATTCGCCGATGATCTCCGATCCGCTGCACCGGATGGATTGCTGCGTCGTCACCGACGGCGGCGGCGCCCTGATCGTCACGACGCCGGAAATCGCCAAGAGCCTGAAGAAGCCGCTGGTGCGCTTGATCGGGCAGGGCGAGGCCATGAAGGGACCGCGCGGCGGCAAGGATCTCGACCTGACTTACTCCGCCGGCGTCTGGTCGGGACCCCGGGCGTTCGAAGAGGCCGGCGTCACCCCGAAGGACATCAAATACGCCTCGATCTACGACAGCTTCACCATCACGGTGCTGATGCAGATCGAAGACCTCGGCTTCTGCAAGAAGGGCGAGGGCGGCAAGTTCGTCGCCGACGGCAACCTGATTTCCGGCGTCGGCAAGCTGCCGTTCAACACCGACGGCGGCGGCCTGTGCAGCAATCATCCGGTCAACCGCGGCGGCATGACCAAGATCATCGAAGCGGTGCGGCAACTGCGCGGCGAGGCGCATCCGAAGGTGCAGGTGCCGAACTGCGATCTTGCCGTCGCCCATGGTACCGGCGGCCTGCTCGGCGTGCGTCACGCCGCCTCAACCTGCATTCTGGAGCGTGTGTGATGGCCGAAGCCAAGAAAGAAGCCAAGAAATATCCGGCGCCGCAAGGCAATCCCGAAACCAAGCCGTTCTGGGACGCCGCCGCGCAAGGCAAATTCCTGATCAAGCGCTGCACCGCCTGCGGCGAGCCGCACTATTTTCCGCGCTCGGTCTGCCCGTTTTGCTATTCCGACAAGACGGTGTGGGAAGAAAGCCAGGGCGAGGGCGAGATCTATACGTTCAGCCTGATGCGCAAATCCGCGACCGGGCCTTACGCGATCGGCTGGGTCACGCTGAAGGAAGGCCCTTCGCTCATGACCAATTTCGTCGACTGCGAGCTGGACAAGTTGAAGATCGGCCAGAAGGTCAAGGTGGTGTTCAAGCCGACCGACGGCGCGCCGCTGCCGTTCTTTACGCCGGCGTGAGGCACGAGTTGGTCACCCATCTCGCAACGCAAGGAGCCGTCATCCCCGCGAAAGCGGGGATCCAGTAAACGCAGGCGACCGTGATTACAGGATGCGGGCCTGACGAGAAAAACAAGATCCGGAGGAAAACACCGCAATGCCGATCAAGTACGACGAGCTGATGGCGCTGAAAAATCTCGGTCAGAAATACGCCTACACCGACCGCGAGGTGATGCTGTACGCCTATGGCATCGGAATGGGCGCCGACCCGATGGACGAGAAGGAGCTGGCCTTCGTCAACGAGGCGGTGGCGACGCCGCGCGCCTTGAAGGTGGTCCCGACCTTTGCTTCGGTCGCGGCATGGGGAGCCGGCCCCGGCGAAATGAATCTCAATCGCCTGATGGTGGTCGACGGTGAGCGCGACATCACCTTCCACAAGCCACTGGCGGTTAATGCCCACATCGTGGCCGATTCGACCGTTCTCGATGCCTTCGACAAGGGCAAGGACAAGGGTGCGGTGATCCGGCACCAGACGGTGCTGAAGGACGAGAAGGGCGAGCCATTGGCGACCCTGGTCGCCTCAAGGTTTGCGCGCGGCGATGGCGGGTTCGGCGGGCCTTCCGAAGGCCAGCCTGAACCGCACAAGGTGCCGACCCGCGCACCGGACAGGACCATCGATATCCCGACCCGGCCGGATCAGGCGCTGGTTTATCGGCTCTGCGGCGATCGCAATCCGCTGCACTCTGATCCCGAAACCGCCAAGCGTGCCGGCTTCGCCAGGCCAATCCTGCACGGCATGTGCACCTACGGCATTACCTGCCGCGGGGTGTTGCAGACCTATGCCGACTACGACGCTTCCGCCTTCCGGCAGCACGCCGCGCGGTTTTCCTCGCCGGTCTATCCCGGCGAGACCGTGACGATGGATTTGTGGAAGGACGGCAACGTGATTTCATTCGAGGCCAGGGTGAAGGCGCGCAACGTCGCCGTCATCAAGAGCGGCAAGACGGTGCTGGGATAGAGCGGAGAGGGCAGTTCACTCCCTCGCCCCGCTTGCGGTCCGCCAGCGGGGAGAGGGTTGGGGTGAGGGGGAGTCTCCACGTCGGGACGCGCGGAGAGTCCCCCTCACCCGAAATTCAAGCTGCGCTTGAATTTCGACCTCTCCCCGCAAGCGGGGCGAGGTAAGGAATAAGCGGCCAAAGGAGACGACTTCATGGGACTACTCGATGGCAAGGTGGCGCTGATCACCGGAGCGGGCGGCGGGCTTGGGGAGGCCTATGCCAAGCTGTTCGCGCGCGAGGGTGCCGCTGTCGTGGTCAACGATCTCGGCGGTCCCCGTGACGGCAGCGGCGGCGACGCCTCGATGGCGCAGAAGGTTGTCGATGCGATCAAGGCGGCGGGCGGCCGAGCGGTTGCCAACGGTGCCGATATTTCGACCATGGCGGGCGGCCAGTCGGTGTTCGACGACGCGATCAAGCATTTCGGCCGCGCCGACATTCTGGTCAACAATGCCGGCATCCTGCTCGACCAGACCTTCGCCAAGGCGACCGAAGCCGCGTGGGACGAGGTCTTGAAGGTGCATCTGAAGGGCACGTTCTGCGTCACTCAGCCGGTGTTTCGCTGGATGCGGGAGAACGGCGGCGGCGTCATCGTCAACACGTCCTCGACATCCGGCCTGATCGGCAATTTCGGCCAGACCAATTATGGCGCGGCCAAGGGCGGCATTTTCGGCCTGACCAACGTGCTGGCGATCGAGGGACGGAAATACAATATCCGGCTGTGGTGCCTCGCGCCAGGCGCGCTGACCCGGATGACCGCCGATTTGCCGCGCTACATCGAAAATCCGAATGCGGCGCTGGGGCCGGACGGCATTGCACCGGCCGTGCTATACATGGTCAGCGATCTATCGGGCGACCAGACCGGCAAGATCCTCGGCGTCTCCGGTCCGCGCGGCGTGCGCGAGATGCGGATGATGGAAAAACCGGGCTGGAAGCCGCCGCATACCGGATGGAAGGCTCAGGACATTGTCGAGCATGCCAGCGAGATTTTCTTCTCCGAGGAAGAGATCAAGATGGGGGCGCGGCGGTTCTAGCTCGCAAGGTTGGGCGCAAGCGAATAGAGGCTCATCATGAAACTCACCCACAAGGCCGCCGGGACCTTCGCCATTGCGCCGACGCCGTTCCACGATGACGGTCGCATCGACGACAAATCGATCGATCGGCTGACGGATTTCTATGCCGAAGTCGGGTGCGATGGTGTGACCGTCCTCGGTATCCTCGGCGAAGCGCCGAAGCTCGAAGCTTCGGAAGCCGAAGAAGTGGCGAAGCGGTTTATCAAGCGCGCCAAGAACATGCAGATCATCGTCGGCGTCTCCGCGCCGGGATTTGCCGCGATGCGCTCGCTGGCGCGGGCATCGATGGATGCCGGCGCCGCCGGCGTGATGATCGCGCCGCCGCCGCAGCTGCGTACCGATGAGCAGATTACCGGATACTTCAAACAGGCGGTGGAGGCGATCGGCGGCGATATTCCGTGGGTGCTGCAGGACTATCCGCTGACGCTGACGGTGGTCATGACACCTTCGGTGATCCGCCGGATCGTGATGGACAACCCGTCCTGCGTGATGCTCAAGCACGAGGACTGGCCGGGGCTGGAAAAGATCTCGGCACTTCGTGCCTTCCAGAAGGACGGCTCGCTGCGGCCGCTGTCGATCCTGACCGGCAATGGCGGGCTGTTTCTCGATTTCGAGATGGAGCGCGGCGCCGATGGCGCGATGACAGGCTACGCCTTCCCGGAACTGCTGATCGATGTGGTGCGGCTATCGAAAGAGGCCCGGCGCGACGCCGCGCATGATCTGTTCGATGCGCATCTGCCGCTGATCCGCTACGAGCAGCAGCCGGGCGCGGGATTGGCGGTGCGGAAATACGTGCTGCAAAAGCGCGGCGTGATCGCTTCCAGCGCACAACGCAAGCCGGGATCGAGCCTCACCGCGGCGGCAAGGGCCGAGGTCGATTATCTGCTGTCACGGGTGGCGCGGGTCGACAGGCGCGCGAACCTGAAGCCGCAGTCCAGTGCGGCGGGTTAGAAAATTCCTCATGGTGGGGAGGCGCACGCAGACAAGTTTACGCAGTCTGCGTACACTTGACTGCGCCGCCGTCTCGAGCCGTGAGCACGTCATCAGGAGTTGACCATGTCCGCCGAAGTTGTCGTCCCGCGTCCCGCCTCGACCATTCTCTTGCTGCGCGACGGCCCAGCCAGCGAGATCGAGGTGTTCATGATGGTGCGCCATTATGAGATCGATTTTAACTCCGGCGCACTGGTGTTCCCCGGCGGCAGCGTCGACAAGGGCGATCAGGAGATCATCCAAAATCCCCAACTTTACGGCGGAGGCGAGGGACTCGACGCGTCTGCCCTGAGTTTCCGGATCGCCGCGATCCGCGAAACGTTTGAGGAAAGCGGGATCTTGCTCGCGCGCCCCCGCGGATCGAAGGCCTTGATCGATGCCAAGCGGGCGAGCGAGATCGAAGCGGCCCATCGCACCGAATTGTGCGAGGGCAAGACCACTTTCCGGAAGGTGCTCACCGATAGCGGAATCCTGCTGGCGCTCGACGAACTTGTGCCCTATGCGCACTGGATCACGCCGGAGGGCGTGCCGAAGCGGTTCGACACCTGGTTCTTTCTGGCGGCGGCGCCGCCGGAGCAGGTCGGCGCCCATGACGGCAAGGAATCCACCGATTCGATCTGGCTGTCGCCGCGCGAAGCGCTGGCCGGCGGCGAGAGCGGGCGGTTCAAATTGCCGTTTCCCACTACGCGCAATTTGATCAGACTTGGCAAGCAGCCGGGCGTCAGAGCCGCGCTCGATGACGCCGGCGGCAGGCCGATCGTGACGGTGATGCCGGTGGTGACCAAGGTGAACGGCGGCCGTCAGCTTCGCATCCCGCTGGAGGCCGGCTACGACGGCGAATTATTTGAAATCAACGCGAACTGACGCCGACTTCGACACTTCGACGTTTGACGAAATATTGGAGCGATGAATCGGATATTTTCCGCGTCAATAACCGGGCTGGGCATAACCCCGAGGGAATTGACGTGGCTGAATTGACGCAAACACACCTGAAAATAAATGGCGGCGAGGACGCCGACACCTTGCTGCTCCGGCGATGGCAAGGTTCAGGCGATCCGGTGCTGTACGTTCACGGCGCGACGTTTCCGTCGGCGCTGTCGGTGGGTTACCGGTTCGATGGACGGTCATGGGCCGATCATCTCCACCGCCACGGCTTCGACGTCTGGGCGTTCGATTTCGCAGGCTTTGGCGGCTCGACGCGTCCCGCAGCGATGAACGCGCCGGCCGCCGGAACGCCACCGGTTGGGCGCGCGCCGGAAGCCGCGCGCCAGGTCGGCGCCGTCGTCGATCACATCCGCGAGCGACGTGGCGGTGCGCGGGTTCATATCGTCGCCCATTCATGGGGCACCATGGCCGCCGGGCGCTTCGCCGGCGACCGCGTCGATGCGGTGGGCCGTCTGGTCATGTTCGGTCCGATCCCGCAACGGCAGATGAAGGGATTGCCGCCGGCCGAGCGGATCGGCGCATGGCGGGAGGTGTCCATCGCGGACCAACTGAAGAGATTTATCGAGGACGTGCCATCAGGTCATCCGCCGCGGCTGATCGAGCCGGATCTGGCGCAATGGGGCCCGGCCTATCTGGCAACGGATGCCGAGGCCGGCAGGCGCACGCCGCCGGCGGTCAGGATTCCGAATGGTCCGCAGGCCGATATCATCGCGGCAATGTCCGGGCAGTTGTCATACCAGCCGGGCCGCGTAGTTGCCCCGACGCTGATCGTGCGTGGCGCATGGGACAATCTTTGCCGCGATGCCGACGCGGCATGGCTGACGAACGCACTCGGCGCAACCGAAAAGGCCGACGTCGTTGTTGCCGCCGCGACCCATCTGATGCATCTCGAACATGGGCGCGAAGGCCTGTTCGCGGCGACCGCGAACTGGCTCGCCCGGCGGGCAGCGTGATGCGGAGGGGGCGACGGCAGCTACCCCGCCTTTGCCTGCGCGGAGGCGGCGGCATCGTTCTCGGCATGAAGCCTTCGCAACTCGCGCTTGAGCACCTTGCCGGCGCCCGAGAGCGGAAACGGTTCGGTCCGGATATCGACACTGCGCGGACTTTTGTAGCCGGCGATCCTCTCCTTGCAGAACGCGATGATCTCCGCGGCATTGACCTGGGCGCCGGCCTTCGGGATCACGAAGGCGTGGACGGCCTCGCCCCATTGCTCGCTGGGGATGCCGATCACGGCGCATTGCGACACCGCGGGATGCTGCGCGACGACGTTTTCCACCTCCATCGAATAGACGTTCTCGCCGCCGGAGATGATCATGTCCTTCACGCGGTCGACGAGAGAGATAAAGCCTTCCTCGTCCATATAGCCGCCATCGCCGGTATGCATCCAGCCGTCGATAATGCTTTGGCGGTCTTTTTCCGGCCGCTCCCAATAACCCATCATGACATTCTGGCCACGCACGGCGACTCTCTCCGACCACGCCGCGCGGAACGGGTTTGCGGTCGGCATCGACGATCCGGACCTCGCAGCCGATGGCGGCGCGGCCCGCTGAGGCGCGTTGCCGGCCTTCGGCGCGGCCTCGCCGGTGTGCTGATCCCGCGGCAGAGGTCGCGCAGCGGCGACAGTTCGGTCATGCCGTAAAGCTGATGGAATTCCGTGCCGGGCAGTCCGGCCATGGCGCGGTTCAGCAGCGCTTCGCTGATCGGGGAGGCGCCGTACAGGATCCGCTTCAGCGACGACAGGTCGGCGGTGCGAAAATCGGGATGATCGGTCAGCATCTGAATCATCGTCGGACGATCAGCGTGGCGGTGACTTTCTCCTTCTCGATCGCGGCCATCACCAGTTCCGGATTGAAGTCCGGACGATCACGTTGGTGCCGCCGCCGCGTCAACGAGGGAAACATGGCGCCGCCATTGGCAAGGTGAAACATCGGCGCGGCGTTGAAGGTAGATCGTGCCTTCGGGCAGCAGGCCCTCGCCAGCATATGCAGCGCATTGCTGACGATGTTGGCGTGACTGAGCATCACGCCCTTGGAGCGGCCGGTGGTGCCGCCGGTGTAAAAGATGCCGGCGAGATCCTCGCGCGGAGCCATCGCGTCGGCGACCGGTTCGCTCGCGGCGATCAATTTCTCGTAGTCCTGTGCCTCGGCCGGCCCGGCATCGTCGTCGGCATAAATCAGTTTCATCGCAACCGCGTTCGCCAATTCGACGCCCATTGCGGCGAAAGCCCTGTCCACCACGAGAACCGAGGCGCGGCAGTCGTGCAGCGAATCCTCGATCTCGGCATGGCTCCATCGGATGTTGGTCGGCACAATGACCGCGCCTGCCCAGGCGATGCCGAGATAGAGTTCGAGATATCGATCGGAGTTCAGCATCAGTACCGCGACACGGTCGCCACGCTTGACGCCGAGGTGCTGCAGCGCCCCGGCCAGCCTTGCGACCCGCTCGCCGGTCTCGCGCCAGCTGCGGCGGCGCTCGCCGTCGACGGTCGCGATCCCCTCCGGATTGGTCTGCAGCACCCTGCGCAGGCCCTGGGTGACGTTCATGAAGCTCTCCCTGATATCGCCGGCGCTCGATGCACCTTCTTGATTGGCGGCGATCATACTGACCGGCGCCGGCGTCGCAAGTGCGCCGCCGGCTGCCGTTGCAGACACCCTCGGGCCCACGCCGCCCGGGTCGCGGGGGTTAGGGGCATGTTCCCCCCGGGGCGGATTCCGGCGTATAAAAGTGGACTGCTCGGAGTCGGTCCCGAACCCCATGCCCTTTGCCGCAATCGCCCAACGGATACGCTTGTTCTCGCTTTCGATCGGTCAATTGACCTTTGCGAGCTTCATGCTGCTGCTGGCGATGATCGTGATGACGAGCGTCGCCAGTGTCGTTGCCATCCGCCACACCGATGCGACCTTCGTCGAACTGCAGCGCCTGGAGAGCGTCGGCGATCTGGCGGAGGAGATCGACCGGCGCATGAACGAACTGCGGCTCGCGGCGCGGGACTTCGTCACCGATCCGGCAATTCCATCGAGCCAGGTCTGGGAGGCTGCGGCCTCGTTGACCCCGCTCTTGAAGAAAACTCGCCTCGAACTAGCCCCCGAGCAGCAATATATGATCGACGGGGTCACACGACGGCTTGCGAATTACCGCGACGGAATCGAGCGCGTCAGCGCCCTGATTGCGCGCCGCGCCGAACTGGTTACGGCCTTGCCGCCGGTACGCGAGCGGTTCGAAGCAGCGATCGCCAAAGTGACCGACCGGGCCGCCGCGAACAATCTGTTTCAGACGCAAAACCGGATTGCCGAGGCGTTGCTCGCGCACGACCCCACGGCAGCCCAGCAGTTCGCGCAACACATGCGGACGCTGACGATAGACGAACCGGCGCTGCGCTCGGCGGTCGATGCCTACGCCGATGCCATCATTTCAATATCAAGCACCGAAAGCCAGATCGCCGATCTCGACAAGGAAGTGCTCGGCACCGAAGGCCGCGAGATCGGCCGTGTCACCGATTTGCTGCGGGCTGCGAGTGCGCGTCGGGGGCGGGTGCTTGCCAACGATTTCGCAAGGACCCTTGCCGACGACAAGTGGCAGAGCATCGTGCTCGGGATCACCGGAGTTCTGATCGGAGTGCTGGCGGCGCTGTTTGTAGTGCGGCGGACCGTTCGTCCGCTCAAGGCCATCGCCGGGGCCATCCGTGCGCTCGCCGGCGGCGAGAAGCACACCTCGATCCCCGCCACCGACGTGGACAACGAGATCGGCGACATCGCGCGCGCCGCCGAGGTGTTCCGCCGCTCGCTGGTCGACGCCGACGCGGCGCGCGAGGCGGCCATTCGGGCGCTGGCCGAGCAGCGGCTCGCTGAGGAAAGCTATCGCAAACTGTTCGAGGGCTCAGTCGACGGAATTTATGTGACAACGCCGGCCGGCAAACTTCTCAACGCCAATCCGGCGCTGGCGCGGATGATGGGATACGAGACGCCAGAGCAATTGATCCGCGCCATCGACGATATCGCGCATGCGGTCTACGTTCATCCGGCGGCGCGCGCGCAATACCAGTCGCTGATGGCGCGCGACGGCATGGTGCGCGAGTTCGAATATCAGGTGCGTCAGCGCAGCGGCGCGATCCTCTGGCTCTCCGACAGCGCCACCGTGGTGCGCGACGAAGCCGGCGAGGTCATCCGCTATGAAGGCACGGTGCGCGACATCACCGACCAGAAACGCGCCGAGGATGCGATCGCCGAGGGCCGGCGGCTCTTGCAGCAGGTGATCGACACCGTGCCCGCGGTGATCAATGTCAAGGACAAGAACCTGCGCTATGTGCTGATGAACCGTTACATGGCCGGCATTTTCGGGATCGAGCCGGCCGACGCGATCGGCCGCACCACCTCCGACCTGATGTCGCGCTACGGCGCGCAAAAGACCGACGAAAATGACCGGCGGGTCTTGAAGGCCGGCAGGGGGCTCGGATTCTACGAAGAGGAATATATGGATTCCGCCGGCAATCTGCGGCAATGGCTGGTGAACAAGCTGCCACTTTTCGACGCCGACGGCGCGATCGAAAACATCGTCAGTGTCGCGCTCGATATCGGCGAGCGCAAGCGCGGCGAGCAGGAGATGCGGAAGGCCAAGGACGCCGCCGAGGCGGCGTTGCACAATTTGCGCGAGACCCAGAATTCACTGATCGAGGCAGAAAAGCTGGCCGCACTTGGACGGTTGGTGGCGGGCGTCGCCCACGAAGTCAACAACCCGGTTGGCATCAGCCTGACGGTCGCCTCGTCGCTGGAGCGGAAGACTGCATTGTTTACCGCCGAAGTGGCGCGCGGCGATCTCAGGCGATCTTCCTTGAATGAATTTCTTGAAACCAGTCGCGATGCGTCGTCGCAACTGGTTGCCAATCTCAATCGTGCGGCTGAATTGATCCAGTCCTTCAAGCAGGTCGCCGCCGACCGCAATTATTCGGATCAGCGCAGCTTCGACCTCGGCGATCTGACCGAGCAGGTTGTAATGAGCCTGCGGCCAGGACTGCGAAAGCACCATCTGACGCTCACCGTCAATTGCGAACCCAATCTCACGATGAACAGCTATCCGGGGCCTTACGGACAGGTGCTCACCAACCTGTTCCTTAACTCGGTGGCGCACGCCTTTCCGGACGGCAGGCCAGGCGAGGTGCATATTGAGGTTCGGGGATGCGGCAAGGACAATGTCGAAATCATCTTCTCCGACAATGGTTGCGGCATGAGCCTCGACGTCCGCCACCGTGCCTTCGACCCGTTCTTCACGACCCGCCGCGATCAGGGCGGCACCGGGCTTGGCTTGCATATCGTCTACAGCATTGTGACCAATCGCCTGGGCGGAAGGCTCGACCTCGATTCAGAGCCCGGGAAGGGCACGCAAATCCAGATCATCCTTCCCCGGGTTGCTCCGCTGGAGCAGGCCGCCGAATAATGTGCCCGATTGCGCTAATCGCTCTCGGCCAGCTTGCGCAAGGTCGCCTTGAAGATCTGGCTGGCCTTGCCGACCAGAGCCGTCCCGTTCATGACGGCCGCCGTGTCGGTGAAGGTGCCTGAAACGCCGACGCCGACCGGGCTCGGCCCGCCGAACAATGGGTTCTCGTCCGGGCTGCTGGTATGGCGCTGGATCAGCACTTCGCCTTTGAAGGTATCGCCCTTCGCAGTGTAGGTGCCGGTGTAAAACAGATAGGCATCGCCGCCGAGAATTTTGCCATCCCGGAACACGACAACGCCGCTGCCCTTGCCGGAACGACCGTCCTGCAGGCTGACATGGATCGAGTACAGGCCGTTTTTCATGGTGCCCCGGTTACCGTATCCGGCCCAGCGGAGTAGGTAAATTGTTATGCCAAACCCGGCCCCGCAGCGTCAACGCGACAGGTTGACCTCGGCCCCCAAAAGAGGGGCAGGTTGGGCGCTATTCAAATCACCGTATGACGCCTCCTGACGACCGATCGGTCGGCAGTCGGCCCGAGTTGCCGTTACCCAGCCAGAGGGCGCATCGCGCTGGCGCGCCGCTCTTGCTCACCCATACTTCCTGTCACGCTCGAGCAGTTCGATCGAGATCCCCTGCGGCCCGCGGATGAAGCAGATGCGTACGCCCGGCCGAATGGTCGTAGGCTCCTTTGTGAACTCGACACCCTTGGCCTTGATCTCGGCGGCCACCGCGTCGATATCCTTCACAGCCAGTCCGAAATGATCGAGCCCCTGATAGGGCGTTGCCGGCGGGCTGTTGACGCCGTCCCCCGCTGCGACCGGCGCGATGAAAACGTTGGCGCCGCCAAGTTTGACGTCGATCCGCCCTGGGCCGCGGATGATCACGCCGCCGAGGATATTTTCAAGCCAGGCGGCCATCGCCTCCGGATCTGGACTGCGCAAATGAACATGGTCCCAGGTCACGATCGGCATCGTCGGTCTCCCCTTGGCTGTTTTCTGGCGTTGCGAAGCCGCGCGACCGTCGTGGCATGCAGCGGTCAATTTAGCGGCTCGGATTCCCGTATGGCCATCCCTCGGGGCCCGCGACCGCGGCGTCACCGCATTCCAATATTGTTCCGTTTCGATGCAACCATTTCCGGCTTCGTCGATTGACGAGACAACGGCGGAACCGCGCAAGATCGGCAGTTGTTTCAGGAGCCGCGCGGTGTCACGCCCGCGCGGCTTTTTGCTATGCGGCAGAGCAGGGGTGCCTGTTTAGCCGCCTGTCGAGGGCATGGCCATGGCAACGCAGTTTGAGCCGTCTCGCGGCGAAATGATTCGGCTGAGGGGTCGCGACCATCCAAAATGGGCCGCCCTCGCGAATGTGAGAACCTGTCTTGTCCTGTTCCCCGTTGTCATGTTTATCGGACTTGTGACGTGGGGCATGCTTTCCGGTCCGAGCGACGCAGGGAGCGAACGCGGTACGGTGCGTTCCTCCGTAATGGTGGCGCAAAACGCACCACAACCCGATCCGGTCGGCACGCCGCCGACCCAGGCCACCTTGGTTGCTCCTGCCGAAGAGGCTGCTGCGCCGGTGGAAGCGGCGCCGGTCGATGCACTCAGGATTTCATCGCAATCCTGGCGGAGGGGCGGGCTCGGTTCGAACGCCCAGGTGACGCTTACGCTCCGCAACGGCAACGATTACGCGGTCAAGGATATCGAGATCTCCTGTGCCTTCAGCCGCAGGGACGGAAGCCATTTGACCGACCGGACGCGCACGATTCCTGATACCGTCAAAATGAAGAGCTGGAGAACCTTTGCCCGCCTGCATGTCGGTTTTGTCAATATCAACGCCAACAAAGCAAAATGCTCGCTGATCGCAGCCAACCGCATCTAGTCGGAAGTATTTGCAGTGTGACTATAACCTCGCAGTAACTTCATTGTCAGAACTGGCCAGCGCCGGGAACAAATTCCGGCATCGCAGGTTAGGCGATTGATCCGCGCCTGGCGCGGATGGAGTGGTCCTGAAATGCCCTTGGCGCGGTATTTTTTGTTCGTCGGTGGAGTGCTGCTCGCGCTGCTGTTTATCTCGGACTGGGTGCTGCCGAGTTTGCCGACGACTGACAGGGCGGCGGACACCGGCACCAACAAACCGTTGCTGCGCATCAATTCCGAGCAGAAATGGCCGGAGCGCGTCGCTTTCGATACCAGCGTCCCGCCGATCGCTCCGGTGCAGACCGCAACGACTGAGGAAGCTGTCACGCCTCCGGCGGCGGGCGCGGCTGCCGACATTTCGGCCAAGGCGCGCGACGCATTTGCGCAACTCCGACCCCCGGTCCCGAAAAAGCCGGAACCGCACCGGAAACGCAAGATTGCAAAAAAGCACCACGGCCCGCCGACGGTATTGGTCGCCCAACAGCCGCGGTTTGGTTTTTTCGTCAGCAATATCTGGTAGACCGAACCGCTGGCTTGCTCGAGTGAGCCGCCAACTCACACCGCGCTGGCTTTCCACAACTCCTCAATGGTGGTTGGCCGCCCCTTGAGGCTGGTTGTCAGCAATGTGTCAGATCGCAAAGAAAGATGGCCCCGCTTGAAGGGGCCATCCATCTTGCTGCGTCTCTCAGATCACCCCATGTGGTGGTGGTGGGGATGGTGATGGTGCATATGATGGTGAACGTACGCCTGTGCACTTGGGATCGCGCAAACTGAGAACGCGACAGCGGCGATGGCGGCCAAAACGAAAGCAAATTTTCTCATGAAAATGCTCCTTGGGCTGGTTTAGCTAGTGAGCAAATGATGGCGAAAGCACCTGCTCGCGTCAAACAGATATTTATGAATGCTCGTTCAGGAATGAGAATTCACGGTCGGCGACGCGATGGGCAATATGGGCGCGGGTAGCGACGGCCGTGGCAACATCACATTGCTGTTGCGGACGATCCTGGAGCCGGAGGGCAACCAAGATGCGCTGATTGAGCCCGTCGTCGTAGCGGTCGCCTCGAGCATGCGCGCGATCTGGATCCGCCGGGGCCTTGAGTGGATTGCCGCCCTTGATCGGATTCCCCTCGTGGACATCCTTAACAAGCTGCGCGAGCTCGACCTATTTCCCGAGAAGGAACTTAGGTACCATTATGCGATGGGCATCCGGCGCAGGCTATGGAGTATCTTCGGCCCGGACGTCGTGCCGGCAGCGCCCGAGCCCAAGCCATCACCCAAACCGAAGCGCGCCGAGACACGAATCCCGGCGATTGAAAGGAGGATCGCGCTCGGCCTGCAGCTACTGGATCTGAAATCAAAGTCGTTTGGCAATATCGAGTTCAGCCGACTGCGCCGCAAACTAGGCGAGAGCCGGTCAGCGCCCAGGAAGCACAACGGGTCGCCCGGGTTTACGGCCAGCGGCCTGAAATCTATCGGAACCTGACATGGATAGCGCTCGTCGAGCTGTCGTCGCCATCTCTGCCACCGGACGCTAGGACTGATTTCAAGTCGAAGATCGTCGCCGGCGGTCGTTTCACCCACACCCAGATTCGAGCGCGCCGGCCGCTCAAGGAGCCGGCGCGGCGGATGGCGGCTAATCAATGCCTTTCATCCCTAAGCCCTGCCTCTCGAACTCGCCGCCGCCGATTTACATTGGGGGGCATCAACATCCCTGAGCGATGGGCGGGGATTCTTTTTCGAGCGATCGTCCGTATCGTGGGGCGGCGGAAGGATGAAAGATTCCGCATTCCTGCCGAGTTGACGCCGTGCTGCCCGTCGCCGACGAGCCGATATTTGCGCCCGAACGCCGAAACCCATGCCAAAGCCTGCGGCAAATGCCAGCGCAACCGCTATCGCAGTCAGCATTGCCATGAGAGCATCCCTGCCAACAAGCGTTCTTAATGCAAGTTTATAGCACATTCGATGTTGAGTTTTCTGGCACGCTGAGGTTTTTTTGTGCCGCAGCAAGAGAACGCAGCGAGGGTCTTGCCATATAAAAGCCGCCTAAATGGCTCGGATGTTGACCATCCTGGTTGAAAAATACCTGCGAAGGTTCCCGACCGCTCCGACGAAAGGTACGCGTTCCTTCGATCATCTCTTCAGGTGATGCGATGATCGACGACGCATCCCAACGTAAAAACAAGCAAGAGTTGGAACCCTATGTTGGATGGCCGGGCAGATTAACGCTTCCCCAGACCCTGATGTTTCTCAAGGGCGTAATTCAGCGCGGCGAGCCCTGGACCGATGAATGCGAGCAGGCCTACGAAAGCGCCCACGATCATCTGAACGATCTCGCGGCGATGATGCGCCAGTTGTTGCAGGAGAATTGGGCGCTGCGCTCGAGCGCAGCGCATAAGCATAGGTCGTCCCGTCACAAAGGGAGGTTCTTGAAGAATCTTCTGATCGGCTGCCTTGGCATTTTAATCGCCGCACTCGCAATTTCGCTGGTCGCCAATGGCAATGGCATGTTGACATTAGTCGTCGCGAGCTTCGTGCTGTTTGGTTTGCTATTGGCGGCGTCGCGGTAGATTTTCGCGACGGCGTGATGAACAAACTCTGCGCCGGCATCTTCAAACATCCCCAGCAAGCCGCTGGGCTTGGGCTTTCCCCGTGGTGGGCACGCGGTCCCGGCCGTGGATGGGTTGCCGCGTTGCCTGGCACAATCGGGGTCTTGACCAGAAATAGCGCACCGGCAGCCCGACCTCGCAGTCACGGGCTTTATTCAATCATTCGCCTCTCGTCAGCCACCGAACGCCCCGAGTGGCGACGCCGACTAAAGTGCCGCAGGCCCGCGCGAACGACCAACGGAAGGAATGCAACAATAGCGGCGAACACCAAAGTGGTCTTCACCACCACGAGAATTCCGTGGTCCAGCCATTCGGAAGCGTCTGGAAAAACTATTTTCATTCTAACGGGCGTCATCGCAAGTTGGACACCGATGAAAAAGGTCAGAAACCGATCAGGGCTAATGCAATATAGGCCGCCGCGCTCAGCGGAATGGCGGCAGCTAAAATCGCAATCGAAACAAGCGAAAGCCTCACATATCTTTTGAGCATCGGATAGTCTCCAAACTCAACTGGTGACCATCGATGCAGATGAAAGCTTGGGGCGCAACACGGATTACAGTTTAACCTAACCCGTCAACCTTACTGAGCCGGCTGGCGGAATGGTGGAGCGCCCAGGTTGCACCGTTCCGAATGAAAAAGCCGCAGGCATTTTCGCGCTGCTGCGGCTAGCCGGGTTCAAAGATCTATTGCTACGAAATCCTATCCCAGCCCTGATGGTCGGAGCTAAGGCCACGCGCCCGAGGTAAATCGAAAATGAATGGTTCCGAAGCAGGAACAAAAGTTTAGTTACTCGCGGAGCAACACAGAAGCTCCGGCCGCAGGAGGATTGCGTTTTGGGCGGGGCCGCCGCCTCTAGGGAAGGCAGCGACCCCTGATCGCGAGGAATGCATGGCCGGATCGTTGGCGGCGTCGGCCAAATCCAGCACGACTGCGGCGACGATAGAATTTCATCAGCGCGCCGCAACGAAACTCGCGCGTTAAGCTGAATCTTGGCGCCGCGGGTTAATTCTGGAACTTGCTGCCGGCCCCTGGTGCGGAAAGTCTCCCGCTCTTTGGAACCCGGCTGAGTTCAATCGGTCGCACCAAAATCTGTCGACCGTGAAATATGCTGAAGCGCCTGATCGGGCAGGGAAACCGGGCGATTTTCGGCAATAGGATTTGCCGGAAATTGGGGGTTCGGCAGCGATTTTCTTGCAAATTCGAGTTTGGGATTCCCACGAATTTGAAGCCGTGATTCTCTGCTTTCGCGGGTAATGAGCGGAGGATTCGATGCGGCCACGGGAGCGTCGGGAGAGCGGCGAGCAGGATCTGTTTCGGTCGCGGCTCGATCAGGTCATCAATATGGACCACGCGCTGGTGAAGCTGGCGCGGACGATCGACTGGAGGTTTCTGGAAGAGAAATTCGGCGCGGTGTACGCCGATGGCACTGGCCGGCCGCCGCTGCCGACCCGGCTGATGGCGGGGCTTGCGATCCTCAAGCACACCTACAACCTCAGCGACGAGGTGGTGTGCGAGCAGTGGATCGAGAACCCGTACTACCAATACTTCTGCGGGGAGGAGTTTTTCCAGCACCGGCTGCCGCTCGATCGCTCCTCGATGACCAACTGGCGCAACCGCATGGGCGAGGAGCGGCTGCAGGCGCTGTTGCAGGAGAGCCTGGCGGTCGCAACCAGGACTGGCGCGATGAAAGCCGGCGATCTCGCCCGCGTCATTGTCGATACCACGGTGCAACCGAAAAACATCACCTTCCCAACCGACGCCAAACTTCTGAATCGGGCCGTGAGAAACTGGTGAAGCTGGCCAAGAAGCTGGGCGTCGATTTGCGCCAGTCTTACACGCGGGTCGGCAAGTTCGCCCTGATCCAGCATCAGCGTTACGCCCATGCCAAGCAGTTCAAACGCGCCAACAGGGCTTTGCGCAAGCTCAAGACTTATCTTGGCCGCGTCATCCGGGACATTGCCCGCAAGATCGACGGCGATCCCGGTCTCGAAACCAAATTTGCCTGGCTGCTGAGCCTGGCGCGGCGTGTGCGCGCTCAGGAGCGCGGACAGCGTGGCCCCAAGGTCTACAGCCTGCACGCGCCCGAGGTGGAATGCATCGGCAAGGGCAAGCCGCACAAGCCTTACGAGTTCGGCGTCAAGGTCAGCGTTACCACCACCCTCAAGCACAGCAAGGGCGGCCAGTTCGTCGTCCATGCGCAAGCGCTGCCAGGCAACCCCTATGATGGCCATACGCTGGCCGCCGTCATTCCGGCGATCGAGCAACTCGTCGGCAATACCATCGAACGGGCCCACACCGATGCCGGTTACCGCGGCCACAACGCGCCGTCCGAATATAAGTTCAAAGTCTACACGTCCAGGCAGAAGCGTCGCGTGACGCCGGCCATCAAACGAGAGATGAAACGGCGCGCCGCCATCGAGCCCGTCATCGGCCATACCAAGGAGGAGCACCGAATGGGCCGCAACTACCTTGCCGGACGCCACGGCGACGCCAACAACGCTGTCCTCGCCGCGGCCGGTTACAACTTCCGCCGCCTCATCAGGTGGCTGAACGATTTTTTACGCCTCGTTCTGGCCCTGCTCTTCGTGCAGTCAAAATCGTTGCCCACATGAAAAGCGCGTTCTTCACGGTCG
>CAVSOS010000074.1:0-51946 GCA_963729395.1 uncultured Pseudomonadota bacterium
GATCGCCAACATCGTGGCCTTCTTCCTGGTGCGGATCATCGGACGGAATCTGGAGGCGTAAGCGATGGCACGCAAAGTTTCTTCGAGACGCCTGCTGATCTCCACGGGGGCTGCATGGTTCTTCGGTTTCCTGATTTTCCTGCCGATCCTGTGGATGGTCCTGACGAGCTTCAAGACCGAGCTCGATGCATTCGCGATGCCGCCGACGCTGCTGTTCTTTCATTGGACCACCGAGAACTACGCGGCCGTGCAGAGCCGCAGCGACTACCTCCACCATGCGCTCAATTCCATCATGATTGCCGGCGGATCGACGCTCATCGCCATGCTGATCGCGGTGCCGGCCGCCTGGTCGATGGCCTTTGCGCCGACCAAGCGGACCAAGGACATCCTGCTCTGGATGCTCTCGACCAAGATGATGCCACCGGTCGGCGTGCTGGTTCCGATCTATCTGATCTACCGGGATTTCGGAATGCTCGACACCCGCGCGGGTCTCATCCTGATCCTTTGTCTCGGCAATCTGCCGATCGTGATCTGGATGCTCTTCACTTATTTCAAGGAAATCCCGAAGGATATCCTCGAAGCGGCGCGGATGGACGGGGCGACCATCGGCCGCGAGCTGGTTTACGTGCTGACGCCGATGGCCATTCCCGGCCTGGCCTCGACGCTGCTGCTCAACTTCATCCTGGCGTGGAACGAGGCGTTCTGGACCCTTAACCTTTCGACGCTGGACGCAGCACCACTCACGGTGTTCATCGCGTCCTATTCGAGTCCCGAAGGCCTGTTCTGGGCGAAGCTGTCGGCGGCATCGACGCTCGCCATCGCCCCGATCATCATTCTCGGATGGTTCACCCAGCGACAGCTCGTGCGCGGACTGACGTTCGGCGCCGTCAAATAGATCAGCGAAAGGGCTAGACATCATGGGCCAGATCACGCTCCAGGGAGTCCGCAAATCGTTCGGGCCGGTCAATATCATCAAGGATGCGAATCTGGATATTGAGGACGGTTCCTTCGTGGTCTTCGTCGGTCCTTCCGGTTGCGGCAAGACCACGCTGCTGCGCCTGATCGCCGGGCTTGAAGACGTCACCGGCGGGCAGATCCTGATCGACGGCCGCAGTGTGGTGGACGTGCCGCCGGCGAAGCGTGGCCTGTCGATGGTGTTCCAGTCCTATGCGCTCTATCCGCATATGAGCGTCCGCGGCAATATCGCATTCGGTTTGAAAATGGCCGGGCTGTCGCGTGCCGAGATCGACCGCAAGGTGCAGGCCGCGGCCGCGACGCTGAATCTGACGCCGTATCTCGACCGCAAGCCGCGCGATCTTTCCGGCGGGCAACGCCAGCGCGTCGCGATCGGGCGCGCCATCGTGCGGGAGCCGAAGGCTTTTCTGTTCGACGAGCCGTTGTCGAATCTCGATGCCGCGCTCCGCGTCCAGATGCGCATGGAGGTCACCAAGCTGCAGAAGCAACTCGGGACCACCGCCGTTTATGTCACGCACGATCAGGTCGAAGCCATGACCATGGCCGACAAGATCGTCGTGCTAAATGCGGGCGGCATCGAACAGTATGGCTCGCCGCTGGAACTTTATGAACACCCGGCCAATCTCTTCGTCGCCGGCTTCATCGGCTCGCCGAAGATGAATTTCGTATCCGGAGAGGCGGCCAGCCAGTATGGCGCCGCCACCATCGGAATCAGGCCCGAACACCTGAAGATCGGCAAGGAAAATGAAGGCTGGCCCGGGACCGTGTCGGTTGCCGAGCACCTCGGCAGCGACACTTTTCTCTATGTCGATGCCGGCAAACTCGGAATGCTCACATGCCGTTATGTCGGCGAACTCGATCTGAAAGCCGGTGACCGGGTGTGGTTGGCGCCGGATCCCGCCCGCTTGCACCGCTTCGACAAGGAGGGCAAGGCCGTTCAGGGCTGACCGGCGCGCTGCGTCAGCCGTCTCGAAGGGATTTTTCGCGACCAGAAGAAAACAAGAGCGGCCGCGCCTACAAGGGTAGCCGCTTCGGCAGCCTCCTAAGGCTGCGGGCCTATTTGCGAACAGGATGAACAAGAAGATGTATCTGGAAAAATTTAGACTTGGCGGCCGCGTTGCCGTCGTCACCGGCGGCGGGCAGGGTATCGGGCTCGCATGCTCGGAAGCGCTTGGCGAGGCGGGGGCCAGGATCATCATCGCCGATCGGGATCCGAAGGCGGCCGAGACCGGTTGCGCCCGGCTCAGGGCGATCGGTTATGACGCCGAAATCGTCATCATGGACGTGACCAATTCCGGGCGGGTTTCCGAAGTGGCGGATCAGCTCGCGGCGAGATACGGAAAGATAGATATCCTGGTCAACAATGCCGGCATCGCGCGCAGCGAGACACCCGCCGAGCAGGTAACCGACGAGCATTGGCTGAATGTCGTCGATGTCAACCTTAACGGCACGTTCTGGTGCTGCCGCGCCTTCGGCAAGTACATGCTTGACGCAGGATCAGGCGCTATTGTGAATATCGGATCGATGTCCGGCTTCATCGTCAACAAGCCGCAGGAACAATCCTACTACAACGCCTCGAAGGCCGCAGTGCACCATCTCACCAAGTCGCTCGCGGCCGAGTGGGGCGCCCGCGGCGTACGGGTCAATGCGGTGGCGCCGACCTATGTCACAACTCCCCTCAATGCGTTCGTCAAAAACAATCCGAAGATGTATGATGCCTGGATCGGCGGTACACCAATGGCCCGGCTCGGAGAGCCCGACGAAGTTGCGTCCGTTGTGCTGTTTCTGGCATCGGACGCCGCAAGCCTGATGACCGGAAGCGTCGTTCTTGTCGATGGAGGCTATACCTGCTGGTAGGCTTGCGCGGATCTTGAATGGGACTGGAATGAAGCAGGCGTTCATCGGTGTCGACGTTGGAACATCGAGCGCGCGCGCCGGTGTGTTCGACGAGTCGGGAATGTTGCTGGCGACGGCGAAACATCCGATCACGATCTGGCATGAGGCCGGCAACGTCGTCGAACAGTCGTCTTCCGATATCTGGGCGGCGTGTGTCGCCTCAGTGCGGGCAGCGATGGCGGAGGCCGCACTTCCTGCTTCCGCCGTCAAAGGCATCGGTTTCGATGCAACTTGCTCGCTGGTGGTGCTCGACGCCGGCGGCAATCCGCTGACGGTCAGCACGTCGAGCGACCCACGCCGTAACGTGATCGTGTGGATGGACCATCGCGCGACCGCCGAGGCCCGCCTGGTCTATGACACGCATGACGATGTTCTTCGCTATGTCGGCGGCTCGATTTCGCCGGAAATGGAGATTCCCAAGCTGCTTTGGCTGAAGCGGCACCTGCCATCGACCTATCATGCGGCCGGGCATTTCCTTGATCTCGCCGATTATCTCTCGTTTCGGGCGACCGGGTCGACCGCGCGTTCAACCTGCACGGTGACGTGCAAGTGGAATTTTCTCGCGCACGAACAGCGTTGGAGCGGCAGCTATTTCGAACGCGTCGGTCTTGGCGATCTCGCCTCGGACGGCTACGCGAAGATCGGAAACGATATCGTCGCGCCGGGCACGCCACTGGGAGCAGGCTTGACCGGATTGGCCGCGCTCGACCTCGGTCTCTTGGAGGGGACGCCGGTCGGGGCTTCGCTGATCGACGCCCATGCCGGCGGCGTCGGCACGATCGGGGGACGGGTAAAGTCCAATGATTCAGTCGATGTGTGCGGCCGTCTTGCCTACATCATGGGAACCTCGGCCTGCATCATGGCGACCACGGTCGAGCCTCGCTTCGTTCCGGGGGTGTGGGGACCCTATTATTCGGGGATGGTTCCCGGCTTCTGGCTCAACGAAGGCGGTCAATCGGCGGCTGGTGCTGCCATCGACCATCTCATCAGGTCTCACCCGGCGTATGACGAGGTCGCCGCGGCGGCGCACGGTGCGGGCACGGAAATTCTCGAATTTCTCGAGCGGCGGATCGTCTCGGGTTCGGCAAACCCGGGTGAGGCGGCGCTACTTGCCCGCGACGTCCATGTACTGCCCGAATTTCTCGGCAACCGTTCGCCCTTCGCCGATCCCGACTCGCGCGCGATCGTCGCCGGGCTCGATCTCGATGCCGATATCGGCTCGATGTCGCGGCTTTTCGTGGCAGGACTATGCGGTCTTGCCTACGGTCTTGCGGATGTCGTCGATGTCTTTCGGTCGCACGGCGTCGACAGCAACCTGATGGTGATTGGCGGTGGCGCCGGGCGCAGCTCGCTTGTTCGGCAGATCATGGCGGATACCACGGGCCTGACGGTGGCCCTTCCCGAAACACAGGAACCTGTGCTGCTCGGAGCCGCCATGCTGGGTGCGGTGGCGGGCGGTCTCTACCGGTCGATCGGTGAGGCCATGGCCTCGATGTCGGCGATCGGCTGGCTGAGCGAGCCGACCGCGCCGGGCATGGCCGACTTTCACCGGTCGAAGCGGCAGGTTCATGGACTAATGCGCCAATTGGATCGGGAAAGCCGTGATGCGATGCGCGGGGTCGCATCTGATCGCCGGTCCTGACGGAAGATCGAGACCATGCTGCTGAGCTGCGGAGATGCCTTGATCGACTTTCTGCCCGTGAGGTCCACGGATGGGCGCGATGCCATTGTGCCCGTGGTCGGGGGGTCGTGCCTCAACATCGCCGTCGGCGCGGCGCGTCTTGGCGCCGCAACCGGGTTTGTGGGCGGAATTTCGACCGATCTGTTCGGATGCATGATTGCCGACCATGCCAGGGCCTCGCAGGTCGAGCTTCGCTATGCGACGCGCAGCGGACATCAGACAACGCTGGCATTCGTGCGCAGTGTCGACGGTGAACCGCAATACGCCTTCTATGACGAGGGGACTGCATCGCGGAACTGGACGTATCGCCGCGGTTCCATTGCATTCGATGAGATCGACGCCATCCATGTCGGCTCGACAACCCTCATTGATGAAAAGACCGCGACCGAGACGCTGGCGATGGTCGAAGACGCCCGCGGATCGGCCACCATCTCGTTCGATCCGAA
Organism: uncultured Pseudomonadota bacterium; assembly: GCA_963729395.1. Classification (GTDB taxonomy): domain Bacteria; phylum Pseudomonadota; class Alphaproteobacteria; order Rhizobiales; family Xanthobacteraceae; genus Bradyrhizobium. Next base: position 4,999 of record CAVSOS010000074.1, read on the forward strand.
TTGCAGGCCCAACCTCGTCAGGCACAAGGCTCGCTATGTCGAGCGGATGGATGCTTTTGGCGCCAACGCAGCCATCGTGCGGATGTCGGATGTCGACTTTGAGTTCCTGTATGGCGGTGGCGATTATGCGGGGAGGGCGAAGTCCCTCCTTGCGGCGGGTGCCAGCCTCGTGGTGGTGACGCGCGGCATTCAGGGAGCTCAGGCTTGGCACCGCGAGGCTGGCGCGATTGAAGTGCAGGCGCCGATCGTCGAGGTCGTGGACACCATCGGTGCCGGCGACAGTTTTCAGGCTGCGTTGCTGTTCGCGTTGCATGCCATCGGACGGATCGAAGCCGAATTGCTCGCGCAGGCCAGTGCCGACGAGCTTCGCCGCGCGCTGTCCTTTGCAGCGAACTGCGCGGCCTTCACCTGCGGACGCGCCGGCGCCGATCCGCCGGGACGATCCGACGTGGGCCCGGAATTGTCTCGTCTGTTGTCGGGCCGGCTCAAATGAACGTCATGCGACGGCGCGGCATGATCCGCAATGTGCGCAGCTTGGGAAAACTCAGTTCTGAAAGTCGTTGGCCTTGATCGGGGCGTCTTGCCCCGTCGCCGCCCCCACCTTCGTTCCATCGACGTTCGCGCCCTCAGGCGGGGCGGCGCCGATCATGATCGCGACCACCGCACCGAGGCCGATCAGGCATATAATAACGAGCCAGACGACGTTTCTCATGATGCTTCCCGTCGTTACCGCACCGATTGGAACCACGCCATGGACGTTATCGCGCATGGGCCATTCGAGGTGCAAATCAGCCTACGCCATCCGCACCAACAAATTCTGAACGGGTCGTTCGCGCCATGGCGGCGCCGTAACCGCACCAGAGCCCGGTGAGGAGCGGTCGCCTGATTGCCGGAAGTTAATCTCTGCCTAACCCTGCGACCTGACAAACCCGGTTTAGCTCAAAGCGGCGCAGACCTGCCGGACCTGTTCGCGAAGCCAGATGTTTGCGTTGCTCTGGTCGTGGCGACGATGCCAATACATCGTCCAGTCGAAGGGCGCGGATTTGAACGGCAGTTCGTGCATGCGCAGGCCGTCGTCGATCACGGCCGCGGCAAGTTGGGCCGGCATCACGGCAAGCAGGTCGGTCTGCTTCAGAACATGGGGCACGATCAGCCAATGCGGCACATTCAGGGCGATCTTCCGTTGATGCCCCAGTTCGGCCAGAACGTCGTCGACAAAACGCGTGTCGGCAGGAACTCATGGAGATCTTCAGGTGCTGTTGCGCGATGAAGTTTTCGAAGCAGAACCGCCGTCCGGCGACCGGGTGCGCCTTTCGCATGATGCAGACCATGCGGTCGGTCAGAAGTTGCTCGGCGCGGATCGAACTGGAATGATCCAGACCCATGCTGATCGCGATGTCGATTTCATCGCGCTCCAGGCCGTCGACGGTCGCCGCCGGCGGCAGATGCAGCATGTTGAAACCGAGTTGTCCCGACCTTGGCGTTCGCGCGATCAAGGGCGGCAGGATCAGGCAGGCCAGGATATCGGACATCCGAACGGTGAACGTTCGCGCCGACGTCTCGGGATCGAAACCGGAATCGCTTTCGAGTACGCGTTCGACCTGCCGCAGCAACTGCCGGAGCGGTTCAACCAGTTCGGTGGCGCGGGGAGTAGCCTTCATTCCGGTGGCGGTGCGGACCAGCAGTTCGTCTCCGAACATCCCGCGCAGGCGGTTGAGGGCATTGCTCATCGCCGGCTGACTGAGGCCGACCCGTTCGGACGCCCTTGTGACATGCCGCTCGGAGAGCAGGGCGTCCAGCGCCACCAGCAGGTTCAGGTCCACCGACCGCAAATTCAACGGGCTCTCCCATCATCGCCGCCATTTCTCGGACTATTATTCACAATATTGATATTTATAGAATAAAAATCCATTTAACAAATGAAGCCTTCAGGGCTAGCGCGGGGATCATGCGATCCGTCCAGCAGGAGAAGCCAAGTGAGCAACGAAGCGATCAGGACCAACGTCAAGGTGTGCATGTTCGATCAATACGGAACGGTCGTCGACATGCAGGGCGGATTGACGGCCGTCGCCGCGCCGTTTCTCAAGGACAAGGGCTGGAAGGGCAATCCGAACTCCTTTGTGACCTGGTGGCGCCGGACGCATTTTGAGAATTCGATGATCGATGCCCTGCTTCACCGCGAGCACACGCCATATCGCGAGATCGGTCACCGCTCGGTCGCCCATGTGATGGAGCGCGCCGGCATCCAATTCACGATGGATGAAGTCCGCTATCTGGTCGGCGAAATTGAAAAACTGAAGCCGTTTCCGGAGGTGCCGGAAGCCCTGGCGCGGTTGCAGAAAAAATACCGGCTTGTCGTGCTCTCCAACGGCGATCCCGACATGCTCGAGACGGCCCGGCAATATCACAAGGTTCCGTTCGACCGGCTGATATCTGTCGCCGAAGCGAATTCCTTCAAGCCGCACGTGGCGACCTACACCAGGGCCGCGGAACTTCTAGACCTCAAGGCGGATCAAATCCTGTTTGTCGCCAATCATGCCTTCGACTGCATTGGCGCGAAATCCGCCGGCATGCGGACCGCCTTCATCGACCGGCGCAGCCGCCCGTTCGGCATCACGCCTCACCAGCCGGACATCCTGGTTCCATCGATGAAAGATCTTGCCGATGCGATCGTCTGAGACGGAGGCGCTTGCCGATTAGCGCTTGTGCGGCACGGAAGGAGGGCTCGGTCGGCAGGTCAAATAGCGGCGAATTCACCTGATCCGCCATTCCCAAAATTCGTCACCCCGGTCCCGGCGTTGCGTCACCTCGAGGCGAATAAAGCGGTCGTGGGCGAGCGCTGCGCCAACCCATAATTCGTTCCATGCATCGAACACCGCAGGAGACAATGAAGACCGCTCTGCCATCAGTTTCCAGGTCGTCTGCCGGATGTTCGACGGCTCGACGCTGTCGTCGAGAGCCGCGTCGTCTCCCTGTCCCCTGGCCAGGCGTAACATCGCCGTCTTAAATCCGGCCGGTCCGGGAGTAACGCCTCCCAGGAGGGCCGCGACATCATCGAAGGTGTGCATGCCAACCAGGCGAGCGGCCGAAGCCGCGAGGTGCCTGCCCTCATCCGGGCCAAGCACCGCAATGGTTTCCGGCACGATCGAAGTGATATACTCCATCGAATAGTTGCGAAGGACTTTCTGCAGCCGCTGTTTCGGCCAGTCCGTCGCCTCCAGGCGCGGTGCTCGCTCGATCTGGAAAGGCGGGCACGTTTCACCGGGAGAGAATTGCAGCCGCTCCTCGGGCGCAAGGTCGTGGTCCCACTCCCTGTAGTACCCCTCGAGTCCCGGCTGACCATCGACGGTTTGCCCGGTGCAGACGAATCCCAGGCGCGGATTACCGAGCACGACGCCGTTATTGGCGTGCCAACCGCGCAGCATGGCGCGAGATACTTCCGAGGGGATGCCGCAGATCGCCGTGCCGAACCAGATCCATCGCGGCGGCGGATATCGGACCCAGGCCTTTCGATCGTTTTCGTGGACGTATTCGACCTTCACGCCGCCGACCTGATTGGACAAATAATGATATTGCGCGCAGGCGACCGCGTGCGGCAAATCAGCAAGACCGAGCTTCCGCAGTCCCGGCAGGAATTTTGCCAGTTGTTGACGGCGAAAGGTGCGGAAAACAACCTCTGCGGCCTTGGCCGCGCCCGCGCGCGAGACAAGCATCAGGATCAGGCCAGTGAGGTAGGAGTGATAGATCAGTTCGACCGCTGCAAATGCGGGACCATCGGCCTCGCCGGCGCGATCGGCTTGCTTGCCTGTTGTCAACGTCATTTCCCTTCCATGCCGGCGCGATGTCCATCATGCTATGAAGCTCAACCTACTACGCAGCAGGCAATCCGCAACATGCTACCCGATCTCCAAGAGGCAGAGACGAGGCTCGCCACAGCAACGCGGTGCCGGCTTGATCCGAGCTCAAAACTGGTTTGGAACACTGACGAACGCCCGCTGAGCCCCGAGCGACATGGCTTCATGCCGTCAACGCAATGCTCGCCATTGAAAAATAGTGTATCGGCAGGTCTCGTTCGGCGCCGCGGGCTTGTTCCCGACCGGCAAAGCCGCGGGCTTTGGAGGAAATGTTCATGTCGGGTTTGCCGCTTTCGGGCATCAAGATTCTTGATCTGACACGGGTGCTCGCCGGGCCGCTGTCGTCGCAGATGCTGGCCGATCTCGGCGCCGAGGTGATCAAGATCGAACGGCCGCGCGGCGGCGACGATGCGCGCGCCTTCGGCCCGCCCTATCTGGTCGATCCCGACGGCAAGGAGAACAACAACAACTCGTTCTATCTGTGCGCCAACCGCGGCAAGATGTCGGTCACCGTCGATCTCGCCAAGCCGGAAGGCCAGGAGATCATCCGCGAGCTTGGCAAAGTCCTCCGACATCATGATGGAGAATTTCAAGGTCGGCGATCTCAAGCGCTACAGGCTCGACTATGAATCGATCCGTGCCGTCAATCCCGGCATCATCTATTGTTCGGTCACCGGCTTCGGCCAGACCGGGCCTTATGCGCCCCGCGCCGGCTACGACGCGATTTTCCAGGCGATGGGCGGCTTGATGAGCGTCACCGGCCATATCGACGGCGAGCCCGGCGCGGGTCCGATGAAGGTCGGCCCCAGCATCGTCGACTACATGACCGGCATGAATACTTCGATCGGCATCCTCGCCGCCCTCTATCATCGCAAGGCCAATGGCGGCGCCGGTCAGCATATCGACGTCTGCCTGCTCGACACCGTGATCGCCTCGCTGTCGCACTACGCGCAAATCTACCTCGTCAACGGCGCAACCCCGCCGCGGCGCGGCACCTGGGGCAATGGCGGCATGCCGGCGGGCGCATTTCGCTGCGCCGATGGCGAACTGATGCTGGTGGTCGGCAACGATGCGCAGTTCGCGCGAACCTGCGCCGTGCTGGGCAGTCCGGATCTCGCGACCGACCCGAAATTCGTCAAAAACAACGACCGCGTCGTTCATGGCAAGGAGATCATGGCGATCTTCGCTGGCCTCTTCCTGAAGAAGCCGGTGGCGCTATTGGCTGGAACAGCTGGAGAAGGCCGGCGTGCCGTGCGGACCGATCAACGATTTCGCGCAGGTGTTTGCCGATCGGCATGTGCGCGAGCGCGGCATGGAGATCAAGGTCGAGCACCCCTTCGAACCGGCGCTGTCGCTGATCCGCAATCCCATCACGTTCTCCGAAACGCCGGTAAAGGATTATCGCGCGCCGCCATTGCTTGGCCAGAACACCAGGGAAATACTGGCGTCGAGACTCGGCTACGACGACGCCAAGCTGGATGCGCTGAAAAAGCAGGAGATCATCTAGATCACGCCGGGTGATTAAATTCCGGCCACTTTGCAAGAAAGCTTGTCCGGCCCGGTAGGGATCGGCCGTTCCGAGCCTTTCCTGCGGAATACCGGAACGCGGCGCAGGATCAGGGCCGCGACGATCAGGGTGGCGCCGAGTCCGGTTGGTGCGTCGAAGAGCGGGAAAATCACAAGCAGAATTGCGGCACATCCTAGCGCCGGAAGTTCGTGTTTCCTGAATCCGTCGGCGAGGGCTATTCGTACCAGTAACGCGATCGGGATCGCCAGCATCATCAAGTCGTAGAGAAACAGATACGGCGTCACCAGCAACGTGCCGGTCGCGAGTTCCGCAGCTTTCAGCGAATAGCGCGCCTTACTCCGCCACAGCAGCACCATTGCGACCGCAACCGTCCCGGTCATCGCCGCCTGCAATACCCACGCCAACTGCTCGCTGCCGCCGAAGGAACGCGTCAGTCCGAACACGCTTTGCAGCTTGAACCAGGTGGCGCGGCCTTCCGTGAAGAAAGCCTGAGAGAACATCGGCATCCAGTGAAAGAACGCTTGCCAGCTCTCAGTGCCGAAAGCGAGCCATGATATCGCCGCCATCGCGGCCGTCACGACCCCGGCCGTGATGAACACCGTCCATTGCGATGCTGCGATCAGCGCCAGCGGAAACAGCAGGCCGTATTGCGGTTTGTAGCTGAGCAATCCCAAGCAAATTCCCGACAGGATCGGCCGCGTCGGCAGCAAATAGAGCGTGCCACCGATCAGTGCGGCGGTGAGGAAGCCGTTCTGCCCCACCATCGCATTGGCGAGTACCACCGGGAACGCCGCCGCCAGCAGCCAGCCAAAGGGCCGTCCGACGATCGCGCGCATCATCACAAGGTACGGCACCAGGCTGACCGCCACCCATCCAATGAAAGCCGTGGTGTATGGAAGTCGCGCCAGTAACGCCGCAATGAACAGGAATGGCGGCGGGTAGTGCCAGGCAAAATTGCCGACATAGGTTTGGCCGAGCACCGCGATCTGAATTTGTTTCTGGATGTCCCAGTCCCAGGCCAGCGCCGGATGACCTTCGAGCGCCAGTTTTCCCGCCGACCAGACATTGACGAAATCGGTCGGGATGCCCAGGCCCTGCGCGTCATGGATCCATGAATGAGAGGCGCTTAACGCCAAGTAGGCCGACGCGTTCACGACCAGCAAAATGAAACAGGCATTCAGCAACGACGCAGGGATTGTCGTGTGAACTCCGGTTCTCGGCGCGGGTATGGCAACGGTCATCCACGGTCCTTCGCGCGTTCGCGATCAAACGCGTAAGAGAGTTGTCCGGAATTCATAAAGCGCGGGGCCTTGAGGAATGCTTAAATCTGAAAGCTCTTTGCCTGCAAAAGTTAATCCCTGCCTAACCGTTTTCTTTCGAAGATATCTGGTCGGAAGGTCACATCGCCGGCGTCAGTCGATACCGGCTGAAATCCGGATCATGCGTCATGGCCCAGTAGTCCACGAAGCGCCAGGGCATCGCGGAGAACACCCGGCCATGGCGATTGCGGTAGTAGGTCGACATGCCGGGATGCGTCCAGATCATCTGCTCGTGCTCGCGATCGACCCTGGCGACGTAATCGTCGAGCGCCCCGGCATCGACATCGATTGCCGCGATGCGGCGCTCGATCATTTCGATCAGGCAGGCGGTGATGTAGCGCGATTGGCATTCGGCCTGGAAGATCACGCTGCCGCCATGGGCCGGCCCGGTATTGGGACCGAGCATGGTGAAGAAGTTGGGAAAATCCGGCGCGGTCAGGCCGAGATAGGCGGTCGGATTTTCGTCGGCCCAGGCCTCGGCGAGATTCTTGCCGCCGCGGCCGGTGATATTGAGGCGTGCGGCCATTTCGGTGACCTTGAACCCCGTCGATACGACGATCACATCCGCCGGGTGCAATTCCCCACTGGCGGTGACGATGCCGCCGCGCGTCATGTGATCGATCTTGTCGGTCACCAGTTTGACATTCGGTTTGCGGAGCGTCCGGAACCAGTTGTTGTCGAGCAGGATGCGCTTTCCATAAGGCGGATAGGTCGGCACGCATTTTTCGATCAGGTCCGGGCGACCCTCGAGTTCGGAGAGGATGAACGCGGTCAGTTCCTGGCGATGCTTGTCATTGCCGGCATTGACGGCGCGTTCGGGATGCGGCCAGTTCGGGTCCTTGCGCAGGAACGGCAGCAGGCCGTCGCCGTAGCGCCAGAACATGTTGAAGCGAAACCACTCCGCATAATACGGCACATGTTCCAGCAGCCACTGCGCGCCTTCGCTGATCGAATCGGAATAGCCGGCCACCGGCCGCGACCATTGCGCCGAACGCTGATACACCGTGACGGAAGCGACCTGGTCGGCGATGCTCGGCACCAGCTGCATGGCGGTGGCGCCGGTGCCGATCACGGCGACATGTTTTCCCGCAAAGTCGAGGTCGGTTGGCCAGTTCGCCGAATGAAACATCCTGCCGGCGAACTCGTCGGCGCCATCGAATCGCGCCATCGACGGATCGTTCAACTGGCCGATCGCGCTGACCAGCACTGCCGTTTCGATCGTTTCGGTGCCGGCCGGCGTTTGCAGCGTTGATACCCAGCGCCTGCTGGCTTCGTCCCAACGCGACCCGGTCAGCCGTGTATTGAGCCGGATATTGGCGCGAACGCCGAACCCCTCGGCGACCTTCTTCAGATAGTCCTGGATTTCTTGCTGCGGCGAGAAATAGCGGGTCCAGCGGTTTCGCGGTCCGAAGGAAAAGGAATAGGAATGGTTGGGGGTGTCGACGCCGCATCCCGGATATCGATTGACGTACCAGGTGCCGCCCATTTCAGCGTTCTTCTCGACGATCGTATAGGGGATACCGAGCCGGCCAAGCGCGACGCCCAGCGCAATGGCGCAGACGCCGGCACCGACAATCAGAACATGCCGCTCGCGCAATTGCTCCGAAGGCGGTTGCTCGGCACTCCACCGCGCGTCGCGTGCGATCAGGCCCATTTCCTCGCGGATCAGCGGCGCATATTCGGGCGCGACAACTTCGCCCAGGGTCACGCTCATCATCTTTCGCATCAGGTCGTCGCCGGGATCGGTGATGACCGGCTCCGCATCGCCATCGCGCAGCAGCTTCAGCGCGGCGGCGCGGATTTCGTCCTGGATGCTTTCCGGCAGGCCTGCCTTAGGATCCGGAATCAGCCGCACGTCGCGGCGCGGCGCATAGGGCGGCTCGAGCCAGCGCAGGTCGCCTGACATGTGAACCAGAACCATCAGCAGCACGCGGATATCGGCTTCCGCGATTGCCGAGGCGAGGTCATGTTTGCCCGGGGTCAATGCGATGTTCATCATCGTGGCTCTCGGTTGGGGTGGATCGTCAGGATCGCCTAATTCGGGATTACGATTTTGCTTTCTGGCCGCGCAGTCCGCCATAGGCATCCCAGGTCGCGCCGGCCAAGAAACCGGCATCGACCGGAAGATTGATTCCGGTGACCGCGCTGCTCGCCGGTCCAAGCAACCAGGCGATGGCCTGCGCCACTTCGCTCGGTTCGACGAGACGGCCCATCGCCGCATTGCGCGACAGCTGCTCTTCGTTCATGGCGCCGGAATCGATTCCGGCCTGCAACGCCACCGTTCGGGTGAAGCCGGGAGAAACCGCATTGACGCGAACACCGGATCGGCCCCATTCGGCGGCAAGCGTCAGGGTTAGTTGAATGACGCCGGCCTTTGCCGCGGTGTAGGCGTGGATCGGACCGGAGGTCATGCCGGCGACCGAGGCGATGTTGACGATTGATCCGCGCCCACGTTCGGCCATCCGCACGCCGACGGCGCGGGCGACCAGAAAGGTGCCGCGCAGGTCGATATTGACCTCGCGATCCCAGTTCTCCATGCGGATGCGTTCGACGCTGTGCATCTTGCCGTAGACGCCGGCCGCGTGAACCAACCCGTTGATGGGCCCGTGCGCCGCTTCAATTGCCGCAACGCCGCCGGCCACACTGTCCTCGCGCGCCACGTCGAACGGCTCCGGCCAAAGCGTGATTTTGGTATTGTCCAGGGCTTCCGGCGCGATGTCGCAAATGACGACCCTGTTGCCGGTTTGCGCCAGCAGCTCCGCTGTGGCCGCGCCGATGCCGCGGCTGCCGCCGGTGACCAGGATGATGCCGTCCGATGCCATGAATTTCCGCCCCTGTTATCGACGCTCAATAGACTGCGAGCGATCAGCTTTCCACCATCTTGCGGAACGTCAGGCGTTTGGCAATGCCGAACATGGGTTCAGCGGGCCAGCACGCCGAGGATCGCTTTCAATTGTTCCGGGCTGGGGCAGTTGCGCTGGATCGATTTGGTCATGATGGCGGCGACGTCGGCCATTTTCGATGCCATCCGGAATTCGGGACCCGCGACGACCACAGAAAGACGGCGATCTCCGATCGGGAGCGGCAGCGCAACCCCGGCAAGATCGCGGCTGAAATCGGCAAAGCTCTGGCCATAGCCGCGCTCGATCGATTGCCGGAGTTCGGCCTCGACCGCATCGATGCTGATCGGGGTTGTCGGCCCGTACTGCTTGAATTCGATCTTGCGGTAGAGCGCGTTGCGCTCCTCGGGAGCGTATTGAAGCAGCAGGGCGCGACCGCTCGAGGTGGCGTGAATCGGCACGCGATGCCCGACTTGCGCGAAATAGCGGATCGCCGCGCTCGATTCCACGACGTCGATGAATACCGCCATCACGCCGGCGGGTGCTGCAATGGCTGCGGTCTCGCCGGTTTCGGCCGAAAGCTCGGCAATCAGCGCGTGGGTCCACTCCGGCAGCGGCTCGACTTCGGCAATCGCCTTTGCCATCGCCAGCCAGCGCGGGGTCGGGTAATAGCCGGCGCGCTGGCGCGGCTCGTAAAGATATCCTTTCTCCGCAAGCGTGCTCAGAAGATTGAAGGTGCTGGAGCGTGGCCACCCGAAATGATCCGCCACCTCCGCAAGCGTGGCAGGCTTTCGGGTCCGCGCGAAGTACTCAAAAATGTCCAATACATACGCGGCCTGGCGAACAATCATTGGCTATCCCGATAGGAGGCGGTGCGCTCCGTAACCTATTTGCGTTCAATTCCTAAACGCATTTAATTTCGAAAACTTCCATGGTTTGCAAAACTTCCTAAATCCCAAAATTTCCTAAATTCCGAGGATTTTCCGGGCCGCTCGCAAATGCGGCTTGTCGATCATCTTGCCGTCGAGACGAAGCGTGCCGAGATCGGGATTGGCCGCAAAGGCCGCAACGATTTTCTCGGCCCAGTCACGTTCTGCGGCGGTGGGTTCGAACGCGGCATTGACGATATCGACGTGCTTGGGATGGATCAGCGCTTTCGCCGAGAAGCCATCCCGGCGCGCAATGCGGGTTTCCAGTTCGAGACCTGCAAGGTTTTCGATGTCGGTGTAAACGGTATCTATCGCGGCGATCTGGGCCGCCGCCGCGCCCATCAGGCACATATCCCGTGCGAGCCGGTACGGGCTGTGGAAGGTCCCGGCGCTGCCGTTTTCTGTGGCGCCGAGCGACGCGGCCAGATCCTCCGCGCCCCACATCAAGCCGGCGAGCCGTGGTGAACTGTCCTTGTAGGTGCCGAGTCCGAATACCGATTCGGCGGTTTCGGTCGCGACAACAACGATCTGCGTTGTCCCCGCCTGGGTGCCGGCGGCGGCCTCGAAGGCGTCAAGCCAGAGCGCGAGCTGACGGACGTCATCGCCCGACCGGCATTTCGGCAGCACGATGCCATCGGGCACGGCCGGCATGACCGCCGCAAGGTCCTGTAGCGTCATTCCGGTGTCGAGTGCGTTGACCCGCACATACAGCTCATGGCGGCCGCGCCGGCTGCCCAGCATGGTTCGCGTCAATCCGCGCGCCTCGTCCTTCTTGTCGGGCACGACGGAATCCTCGAGATCGAGAATCAGTGCGCTGGCGTTGCCTTGCGAGGCCTTCTCGAATTTGCGTGGGCTGTCACCGGGGACAAACAGCATCGAGCGCATCAGGTGGCCTTTCTGTGATTGACGGGCCGCATCATGATATTGCGGTCAGGTGCACGGCCTTGCGTTCCGCCAGCTGCTTGATTTCTTCCGCCAAGAACCCGGCTTCGCGCAGGATATCCCTGCCGTGTTCGCCAAGCGTCGGGGCCGGGCCGCCGGCTTCGGGCTGGCTGGCGCTCCAGGTTGAGGGCACCTGCATCTGCCGGATGCGGCCCTCGATGGGATGCTCGATGGTCTTGAAGAACCCGACCGCGGCAAGGTGCGGATCGTCCAGGATCGTTTCCAGCGTATGCATCGGCATGACGGGGATATCCCTGCGCTCCAGCAATTCGCGCCATTCCGCGGTGGTTCGACCCAGGAAGATGCGACCGACCTCCTGGTAAATTTCGTCGATATGCTGATGCCGCGCCGCATGGCTGGCGAAGCGCGGTTGCTCCAGGAATTCCGGCTGGCCGATGGCGGCAAAGAAACTGCGCCACTGCTTGTCATTGTAGATCAGCGCGCAGATGTAGCCATCGCTGGTCTTGTAGGGGCGCCGGTAGCGCGACAGCAGACGCGCATATCCGCCATGATCGAGCGGCGGATCATAGGTCAGGCCACCGAGATGGTCGATCAGGACGAAGTCCGTCATCGACTCGAACATCGGCACATCGATGCGCTGGCCAATGCCGGTGCGTTGCTGATGCATCAATCCGCCCAGGATCGCGTTGACCGCCATCAGCCCGACGACGCGGTCGGCCATGGTGATCGGAACGTATCGCGGCGTGCCGTCGCCAGCCATCGCCATCAGGGTTGGAATCGTCGATGCGCCCTGGATCAGATCGTCATAGGCCGGCTTCGATGCGTAGGGACCGTTCTGGCCGTAACCGAATACGCCGACATAGACGATCTTCGGATTGGCTTTGGCGAGGGTCTCATAGTCGAGACCGAGACGAGCCATGGCTTGGGGCCGCACATTGTAAACGAGGGCATCCGCGTTCGCCGCGAGGCGCAATAGCGCGTCGCGCCCGTCGGGATGCTTGAGGTCGATCGCAATGCTGCGCTTGCCGCGGTTGGCGTTGAGAAACATTCCGCCCATGCCCGGCGTTCGGCCCGGGCCGATCTGCCGGACGATGTCGCCATCTGGGCTTTCCACCTTGATGACGTTGGCGCCCATGTCGGCAATGATCTGGGTGGCGTAGGGCCCCATCAGGACGGTAGTCAAGTCGAGAATCGTAAGACCGGTGAGGGGACCCATGGACGTTTCCGCGCTGTAGCCAGCCCTTGAGGCAAGACGTTATTCCTATATGTGTATATAAAATTCACGTTATTGGTCTGTCAACGGCCCGTTTTCGGCCTGCTAGGCCCCTTCTTTCTAATATTGACATCATAATTCATACTCCTGTACTTCTCATACACAGAAATTGGGCAGTTGAGAACGAAGGAGGGAGGGCCGGCGGGGCCCGCACCGGCGCTGTGTCGGATATCGTTGGATAGTGTCGATCAATCTCGATCGCCATCCGCGACGGCTGCTTCGCCCGAACAATTCCATTCAGACTTCCCGCCGAGGCGATCGATTCCAGCCGGCGCGACAACCGAACATTCGCGATGGCTGTGAGCGCGTCCGAACGCGCGATAGCCGCTTTTAGAAATCGTCGGCACAGGACGAGCACGTCAGGGAGAAGAAAATGAAAAAAGCATTGGCCATGATCGGTTCGGCTGTCGCGCTGTCGATGGCGGGTTCGCTTGCAGACAGCCCCGCGCGGGCACTGGAGCTGAAGGTGGCGGACTCATTTCCCGCCGGACATTATCTGGTTCGCCTGATGCTGAAGCCGTGGATGGATGAAGTGACGAAGCGCACGGGCGGCGCTGTCACCTTCAGCTATTATCCCAACCAGCAGATCGGCAAGGCGGCCGATATGCTGCGGCTGACCCAATCCGGCGTCGTCGATATCGGTTACATCGGGCCATCCTATGTGTCCGACAAGATGCCGCTGTCGGAAGTCGCCCAGCTGCCGGAAGCCTTCCACACCAGCTGCGCCGGAACGTTCGCCTACTGGAAGAGCGCGCGAGCGGGCGTTCTGGCCAAGCAGGAATATGCGCCGAACAAGATCAGATTGCTGATGGAAGTGGTGCTTCCGCCCTATCAGATCTTCACCGTGAAGCAGAAGATCGAGACTATCAAGGATGTTCAGGGCTTGAAACTGCGCACCACCGGCGGCGCGCAGGACCTCACCTTGCGCGCGCTCGAGGCGGTGCCGGTCCGGATGTCGGCGCCGGATGCCTATGAATCGCTCTCGCGCGGCACGATGGATGGCCTGCTGTTTCCGATGGAGAGCGTCAGCTCCTACGGATTGGACAAGCTCGTCAAATATGCGACCGAGGGTGTCAGCTTCGGCAGCTTCATCGTGGCTTACTCGATCAATCAGGCGGTCTGGGATCGTCTTCCCGCCGATGTGAAGCAGGCGATGGACGAAGCCTCCGAGGCCATCGAGCCGAGCGTCTGTGCTGAAGTCGACAAGGAGCAGGTCGAACTCTCGGCAAAAGCTCCAGCAGTCGGGCGTCGCCTTCGAGCCGCTCCCGCCAGAGACCAGTGCGCAAATGAAAGAGAAGCTGAAGGTCGTTGGCAAGGAATGGGCCAGTGCCCTTGACGGCCGCGGCAAGCCGGCATCGGCGGCGCTCGAGGAATTCGACGCGCTGCTCGCGGCGGGCGAGGCGAAAAAATGATCGCCACGCCGATCGGCTCAACCGTCCTGCATCCCATCGCGTGGGGGGTGCGCCCATGATCAAGCGGGCAGGAGATGTTCTCGCCGCGATCGAGCGGGCGCTCACGGTGATCGCGGTCATGTTTCTCTTTGTCATCATGGTGCTGGTGGTTGCCGACGTATTCATGCGCTATGCCGTAAACCGGCCGTTCAGCTTCACCTATGACCTGATCGGGCTTTATTTGCTGGCCGGCGTGTTCTTTCTCACGCTCTCGGACGCGCTGCGCGAGCATGCCCATGTCGGCGTCGATATCCTCCTGCATCGTTTTTCCCCGGCGGGCCGACGCTTGTCGGAGATCGTCACCGCGCTGGTCGGCCTGTTCGTGTTCGTGCTGATATCGAAGGTCGGCTTCGACCGTGCGCTCGACAACTACCAGCAGGGCGACGTTCTGGCGGGCGCCATTCCATGGCCGACCTGGATATCCGCAGCGCTGGTGCCGTTCGGCTGCGGCGTCCTCGTGTTGCGGCTCGCGCTGCAACTCGTTGGAAATCTCTTCAGTCTCGTCTCCGGCCGCGATCTCTACCCGCTGCCGCCGATCACCGGGATCGGTGAAGCCAAGACATTCGAATAGCGGCGGTATCCGATGGTTCCGATTCTGGTTCTTGGCTTGCTGTTCGGTCTGTTGGCGCTCGGTACGCCGGTTGGGTTCGCCATGGCATTTTCAGGTTCGATCGGCCTGTTGATCGTGGGCGGGCCCTCGGCGCTGTTCGGCATCCTGCAGACGGCGCCGCTGTCGACGGTGTCTTCCTACGAGCTGATCACCATCCCGATGTTCCTGCTGATGGCGGACCTCGTGCTGTTGTCCGGCGTCGCCGACGACCTGTTTCAAACCGCCTCCGCCTGGGTCGGCCGGATTCCGGGCGGTCTCGGCATGGCGACGGCGCTGGCAGGTGCCGGATTTGGCGCGATCTGCGGCACCAGCACCGCGTCGGCCGCTACCTTGTCGTCGACCAGCCTGCCCGCGATGATCCGTCAGGGCTATGAACCGAAGATGGCGGCCGGCGTGGTTGCGATTTCCGGCACGCTGTCGATGCTGTTGCCGACCAGCGTCGCGCTTGTGATCTTCGGGCTCCTTGCCGAGGTCAATATCGGCAGGCTTCTGATCAGCGGAATCATACCCGCCATCCTGATCACCTTCACCATCATGGCCACCATCTATCTGCTGGTCTGGCTGGATCCCTCCCGCGCGCCACGCACCGTATCGGTGCCGTGGTCCGAGCGCTTTTCGCTGTTGTGGCAGGTCAGCCCGATGGTCGCGCTGTTTTCGGTGGTCACCGGCACGATCTATCTCGGCGTCGCGACGCCCACCGAGGCGTCGGCGTTCGGCGCATTCGGCGCGCTTGTGCTGGCGATCGTCAAGGGCAAGATAACCCTGGCCACGCTCTATCGCACGCTGCTGCGGGCCTCGCACGGCACCTGCATGATCGTGATGATCCTGGTCGGTGCGTCGATCTTCGGATATTTCTTCACGCTGACGCACGTCACCCAGGATCTCGTGGCCTGGGTCGGATCGCTGCCGACCTCGCGCTGGGTCATTATCACGCTGATCCTGTGCGGCTATATCGTGCTGGGCTCGTTCATGGACCAGATCGCGATCCTGGTCCTGACAGTGCCGATCGTCATTCCCCTGATCAAGACGCTGGGCTTCGATCCGATCTGGTTCGGCGTCATCAAGATCGTCACCGCCGAAGTCGGCATGATCACGCCGCCAGTCGGGCTCAATTGCTTCATTGTGGCGCGCTATGCCAATCGGCCGGTCTCGGAGGTGTTTCACGGCACGTTCCCGCATTTCATCGCGCATTTGATCGCGATCGCGGTCCTCGTCGCGTTCCCGAGCATCATCCTGTGGCTGCCGTCACATATGGGAAATTGACACATGGGCGAGCCTGTATGGTTTCTCTAACCTGCAGATCAATAACGCAAAAGACAGGACCACGACATGGACTTCGCGCTCACGGAAAATCAGGAAGCCATTCGCGACGCGATCGCGAAAATCTGCAGCGGCTTCGATGATGGCTATTGGCTGAAGAAGGATCGCGAGGGCGGTTTTCCGCACGATTTCCACAAGGCGCTCGCCGATGCCGGCTGGCTCGGCATCTGCGTGCCGGAAGCCTATGGCGGTTCAGGTCTCGGCATTACCGAGGCCGCCATCATGATGCGCACGATTTCCGAATCCGGCGCCGGCATGTCTGGAGCGTCCGCGGTGCACATCAACGTCTTCGGGCTCAATCCGGTGGTGGTGTTCGGCACCGAGGAGCAGCGCCAGCGGATGCTGCCGCCGATGGTCGAAGGCCGCGAGAAGGCCTGCTTTGCCGTCACCGAACCCAACACCGGCCTGAACACCACGCAGTTGAAGACGCGCGCCGTGGCGAAGAACGATCGCTACGTGGTCAACGGCCAGAAGGTATGGATTTCGACCGCGCAGGTGGCGCACAAGATTTTGCTGTTGGCGCGCACCACGCCGCTGGACGAAGTCCGCAAGCCGACCCACGGCCTCAGCCTGTTCTATACCGACTTCGACCGCCAGCGGATCAAGGTCCATGAGATCGAGAAGATGGGCCGCAAGATCGTCGATTCCAACGAATTGTTCTTCGAGGATTTCGAGATTCCGATGGAGGACCGCATCGGCGAGGAGGGGCGTGGTTTCGAATATATCCTGGAGGGGATGAATCCGGAGCGTATCCTGATCGCGGCCGAAGCCGTCGGGCTCGGCAAGCTGGCGCTGTCGCGCGCCGCCGAATACGCCAAGACCCGCATCGTCTTCAATCGCCCGATCGGCAAGAACCAGGCGATCCAGCATCCGCTGGCGAAGAACTGGACCGAGCTTGAGGCGGCGTGGCTGATGGTGATGTCGGCGGCGTGCCAATATGACAACGGCATGCCTTGCGGCGCCGCCGCCAATGCGGCGAAGTATCTCGCCGGCGAGGCGGGTTTCCAGGCCTGCGAGCAATCGGTGATGACCCATGGCGGTTTCGGTTACGCCAAGGAGTTTCACGTCGAGCGCTATCTGCGTGAGGTGTTGATCCCGCGCATTGCGCCGATCAGTCCGCAGCTGGCACTGAGTTTCATCGCCGAGAAGGTGCTCGGCCTGCCGAAGTCCTACTGATCTCGCAAACGCGGAGCTCGATGATGCGAACCGGGGCTATCTGGTGACGAGCGAGCGAGCCGCTACCGCTTCGCTCGACTTTACCGGCATCATTCGGGCCGGGGATGTCGTGGTGTGCGGACAGGCGACCGCTGAGCCGCGCACCCTGACCGAGGTGCTGGTCGCGCAGAAAGACCGCTTGCCGCCGTTCACGATCGTCGTTGGTCCGGTGTTTTCCGACACCTTTGCGCCGGAGCACAGCGGTGGAATCGCGTTCCGCAGTTACGGCGTGATCGGCAATAGCCGCGCGCTGGCCAGGACGCGGCAGCTCGATGTGATCCCGAGCAACTACAGCGCATTTTGTGCCGACTTTGCCAACGGACGGCATCGCGCCGATGTGGTGCTGGTGCAACTGGCGGAAGACGAAAACGGCCGGCTCAGCGCCAGCCTGTCGAACGATTACATCACGGATGCGGCGCGGCGCGCCCGTGTGGTGATCGCGGAGATCAATCCGGACGCGCCCTGGACCTTCGGCGCGGAGTGGCCGACGGATATCGTGCCGCATTGGCGTATCGCCGCGACGCGGCCGCCGCTGGAATTGCCTGCGGCAAAACCGGACGATGTGTCGCGCCGCATCGCCGAACATGCCGCAGGCCTGATTCCGGACGGCAGTACGCTGCAGTTCGGCATCGGCAAGATTCCGGATGCGATCCTGTCCTCGCTGTCGCATGTTCGCGATCTCGGCATTCACTCCGGCCTCATCAACGACGCGGTGGTGGATCTCATTGAAGGCGGCGCGGTGACCAATGCGGGCAAGGGCATCGATCCCGGCGTCACCATCGCCAACCAGCTGATCGGCACCCAGCGGCTCTATCGGTTTGTGCATCAGAACAGGGCGGTCTCGGTCCGGCCGGCGTCTTACACCCATGCCCAGCGCGTCCTGGCTGACATCAACCGGCTGGTAGCGATCAATTCGGCGCTGGAAGTCGGCCTCGATGGCAGCGTCAACGCGGAGACGCTCAACGGCATGGCCGTTGGCGCCATCGGCGGCCAGCTCGATTTCGTGCGCGGCGCTAATGCGGCGCCGGGAGGCCGGGCGATCATCGCACTGCCGGCAACCGAGCCGAAGGGCGGCAGCCGTATCGTGGCGAGGGTTGAAACGGTGACGACGCCGCGCGCGGATGTCGACGCCATCGTCACCGAGTGGGGCGTGGCAGAATTGCGCGGATGCGCGCTCAAGGAGCGCGCCCGGCGCATGATTGCCATTGCCGCGCCCCGGCATCGTGACGCACTTTCCGAGAGTGCGTGGGGTCTGGCGCGAAGCCAATAATCAGATCGAGATGTGAAATCCGCCGTCCACCGCCAGATGCTGGCCGGTGATGTAAGACGCCGCATCCGACAGCAGGAAGCAAACCGGCTGCACCACTTCATTGGGTTGGGCCCAGTATCCCATCGGAATTCGCGCGAGGATCCCGTCGCGAAATTTATCGCCGCGAATGGTTTCCGTCATCGGCGTTTCGACGACACCAAAGCAAATCGAGTTGGCGCGGATTCCGAATTTCGCCCACTCCTTGGCGGTGCTCATGGTCATGCCCAGCATGCCGCTTTTGGCGGCGCCATAATTGATCTGACCGATAGTCCCGGCGCGCCCCGCGTCCGACGAGATATTGACAATGGCGCCCGGTCGCTTCTCGCCGGCTTTGGCGCGGGCCAGCATGCTTCTGCCGACAGCCTGCGTCCAAAGAAACGAGCCGGTGAGATGGACGTTCAAGACCTCGCTCCATTGCACAAAGCTCATTTTTTCGATCATCGCCGTGCGGGTAATGCCGGCATTGTTGACCAGGCCATGAATCGCGCCGAAGGTCTGGGTGACCCGCTCCACCGCCTCCGCCGCAAATGCCGGCTCGGCAATGTCGCCCTGCAGTGTCATGATGTCGCCGCGGGATTTATCCAGCGAGGCGAGGCCCTCGGCGTTCTTGTCAACCGCGACCACCTTGGCGCCAAGCTCGACCGAGAGCTCCACCAGCGCCCGGCCAATTCCTTGCGCGCCTCCCGTTACGATAATGGTTTTGCCTTCCAGCGACACGATGTTTTTCACGTCCGATTTCTCCCAAATGTTTTGTATTCAGCGTTTTGTATTCACGCGCAGCGTTGATAGCTCGTCGAGGATATGAACACCGCGATCGCGCCTTTGGCAACGTCTCAATGGTTGGGAAAAATGCAGCGCATCACGCCGGCAATTCTGGAGACTCACTGCTGCCGTTGCCTTCTTGGACCGGGTCCGGGCGCATCGCCGCTGCTTTCGGTTTGCCCGTCGAATTTCCGGGTCACTTTTCTGGCGCCCTCGCTGATATCGAGCAGCGAGCGACGGCCTTCTTCCATAAAGACGGCCGAACGTTTGTTGAAACTTTCGGCCAGCTCGCGAATCGATTTCACCTTCTGAAACAGTTCGCCGTCCTTTCCGTTGGCGAGGCCCGGTATGACATTATCAATTTTCGCCACCGCGCCGTCGAAGCTGTCGATGGCGGTGTCGGTCTTGCGCAGGATGGCGTCAATCGCGTCGCCCTGGCTCGCCAGGCTTGCGGTATAGGTCTCGAAATTGAGCATCGTGTCCTTGATGATCGACTGATTGCTGACGAGCATCCGGTCGACATTGTGCAGGGTGTCGCGGATCGAACTCGATCACGGTCAGGTCGGCCTTCAGGGTCGGAACACCGTCCTCGTCCAGCGGCACTGGAGGTGCTGCGGCGTCGCCCCCCTTCAGCGATATCGCCGCCACGCCGGTCAGCCCCTGAAATTCCAGGCCCACAATAGTGTCCTTGCGGATCGGGGCGCTGTTTTCCACCATCACGAGGGCGACAATCTTGCGAGGGCTTTCCAGCTTGAGCGACGTCACCTCGCCCACCTGAACGCCATCGAAGTTCACGCTGCCGCCCTTGACCAAGCCGCTGGCGGAACCCTCGAACACGATGCGAAGCGGACCGCGCTGCTGGATACTGTGAATTTTCCGGAACCCGAGAAAACCCACGAACGCCACGACGATGACTGCGAGCGCCGAGGTTCCGATCACGAGACTGCTTGCCCGCGCCATTATCCCTGGATCCGGCTGGGATGGGCTGGGGTGAGAGGGTTGGTGCGCTTCGCCATCTGCCAATTGTACGGCCAAAGCCGGTCGGGCGAAAGGCCGATGCGACGAGGCCGAAGTCAAGCGGAGTTTCTTGACAGCGCCAAACCGCAAGGTCACCCTCGTCCAATTCCGGCCGGCTCGCCCGACGACCAAAAGCAAGACAACCAAAAAAGAAGATCCAAAAACAAGAAGAGTGAGGAAACCCGTGCAGAAAATGCTGAGCAAGGATGAAGTCGCTGACTATCGCGATCGCGGCTACCACTTCCCGATCGATGCCCTGAGCGCCAGCGAGGTGGTCGATTTTCGCCGCAGGCTCGAGGATTATGAGGCCGAAAGCGGTGGCCCGATCAAGGCGGAGATGCGCCACCGCAGCCACGTGCTGTTCACCTGGATCGACGAGATGGTCCGTCATCCCAAGATACTGGATGCGATGGAGGACCTGCTTGGGCCGAATATCCTGTGCTGGAACACCAGCTTCTTCATCAAGGAAGCCCGCGATCCCGGCTTCGTGTCCTGGCATCAGGACGCCACCTATTGGGGCCTCAGCTCGTCCGACGTCGCGACCGCATGGATCGCCATTTCGCCGGCCAATAAAGTTTCCGGCTGCATGAAATTCATTGCGGGCACCCACCGGCAACAAGTTCAGCACGCCGACACCTTCGATCGGAACAACCTCCTCACCTGCGGCCAGGAGATCGCGGTTGATGTCGACGAGGCCAAGGCCATTTATGTGGAATTGAAGCCCGGCCAGGCTTCGCTGCATCACGTGCTGCTGTTCCACGGATCGGAGCCGAACCGCTCCGACGACCGGCGCATCGGCCTCGCGATCCGCTATATCCCGACCCACCTGAAGCAGGCGGTCGGCCAGCGCGACTGGGCGACGCTGGTGCGCGGCAAGGATACGTATCACCACTTTCAACCCGCCCATGTGCCGAAGCGGGACCTCGAGCCCGAGGCCCTAGCCTTTCACAAGGAAGTTTCGGAAGAACAGGTGAAGGTGCTTTATCGCGGCACCGGCAAGACCGCCTACCGGGCGTAAGGCAGCTCAGGTCAGCGTCCATTCCTCGGCGCTGGCGCCGGCGAGTGCCCTGACCCGGGCCTCGTCGGCGGCGAGTTCCTGGGCCGTTCCCGAATAGACCACGATGCCGTCGTCGAGCACATAGGCGTTGTCGGCGATTTCCAGGCTCATCCGGGCGTTCTGTTCGACCAGCAGAACCGAGATGCCTTCGGCCTTCATTTGCTGGACGATGCGAAACACCTCGCGCACGATCAGCGGCGCCAACCCTTGCGATGGCTCGTCGAGAATCAACAGCCTCGGATTCAGCAGCAGCGCGCGGCCGATCGAAAGCATCTCCTGCTCGCCGCCGGAAAGCTGGCGTCCGCGGTTGAGCTTTCGTTCTTCGAGGCGGGGAAACAGTTGATAGATCCGCGGAATCGTCCACGGTCCGTCGCGCTCCAGCGGGACCTTGAGATTCTCCTCGACGCTGAGATTGGCGAAGATGCGGCGGCCTTCCGGCACATAGCCCACGCCCAGCGCCGCGATGCGGAAGGTCGGCCAGCGCGTGGTGTCCTCGCCGAACACGGCAATCTTGCCTTCGCGCGCCGGCGTCAGGCCCATCAGGCTGCGCAGCGTCGTGGTCTTTCCCGCGCCATTGCGTCCGAGCAGGGCGGTGATCTTGCCCTCGGCAACCTCAAGGCTGACGCCATGCAGGATGTGGCTCTTGCCATAATAAGTGTGGATGCCTTCGGCTGTCAGGGCTGCGGTCATGCGGCATTACCCAGATAAGCGGCCTGAACGGTTTCGTTGGCGGCGATCTCCTGCGGCGTGCCTTGCGCCAGCATCCGGCCCTGATCGAGCACGCAGATGCGGTCGGCGAGATGAAACACCACGCGCATATCGTGCTCGATCAGCACGATGGTGTAGTTGCTCTCGCGGTGCAGCCGGCGGATCAGCTGGGTGATCTGATAGGTTTCCTGGTCGCCCATGCCGGCGGTCGGCTCGTCGAGCAGCAGCAGATGCGGATTCAACGCCAGCGCCATGGCGATTTCGGCGGCGCGCTGGTCGCCATGCGCGAGTTCGCCGACCAGCCGGTCGGTCTTGGTTTCCAGCGATACCAGTTTGAGTGTCGCTTCGACATGCTGATGGATTTTTGCGGTTTCCGCGCGGTTGATCCAGGGCCGCAACCGGTATCCGCCGGCCACTTCCGCGGCGATGCGGACATTCTCGAATACGGTGAGTTCGGGGAAAATTTCGGTAATCTGGAACGTTCTGGCCATGCCAAGCGTAACGCGCTGATGCGTCGAGAGCCTGGTGATATCGCGGCCGTCGAAGGTAATGGCGCCGGAGGTCGGTGGAAAGAATCCGCTGATCAGGTTGAAGAAGGTGGTCTTGCCGGCGCCGTTCGGCCCGATGATCGCGCACAATTCTCCCTTCGCCACGCTAAGCGAAACACCGCTTACGGCGACGAGATTGCCGAAACGCTTGGTGACATTCTGGATTTCAAGAACGTTCATGCCTTGCTCCGTTGCAGGAAGCCAAGCAACCCACGCGGAAAGAACAGCACCACCAGGACGAACAGCAGCCCGACGAATGACATCCAGTTGACCGTGATGCTCGACAGATAATCCTGCAGCACGACGAACACTGCGGCGCCGAGCAGCGGACCCCAAAAGCTTCGCATCCCGCCCATCACGGCCATCATGACGAAATCACCGGACTGGCTGTAATGCAGGCCTCTCGGGTCCGCGAAGTTATTGACCAGCGCATAGAGCGCGCCGGCAAAGCCCATGAAGAAGCAGGACAGGGTGAATGCGATCCAGATATGCCGTTCCACGGGAATGCCGAGGAAACGCGAGCGGCGCTCATTCTCGCGGATCGCGATCATGGTGCGGCCGAACGGCGAGCGCAGAATGAATCCCATCGCGCCGACGGCGAGGGCGAAGCAGAACAATACGAAGAAGTAGAAGTTCTTCTCGTCGGACAGGATGTCGAATTTGAAGAAGCCAAGATTGATCGGCTGGCGCGAGAAGCCGCGCAAGCCGTCGTCGCCTCCCGTCAGCGAACTCCATTGGAACGCGATGTAGTAGAAGACCTGGCCGAAGGCGATCGTCACCATCGCGAAATAGACGCCGCGCCGTCGCACGATCAGCGTGCCGAGGATCGCGCCGCAGATGCCGCCCAGCAGCATTCCGAGCAGCAGCGCCAGCGGCGTGCTCGGCGCCAGGAATTTCAGCGTCAGCCCGGCGCCATAGGCGCCAAGGCCGAAATAGGCGGCGTGGCCGAACGACAGCACGCCGGTAAAACCCAGCAGGAAGTTCAGCGACATCGCGGCGAGGCCCAGCACCAGGACCCGGGTCGCCAGCGCGGTGTAGCCGCCGAGCGGAACCATCCAATAGGGGGCGAGCAGCAACGATGCCCAGATCGCCGCCAAGGCGATCAGCTTGCGGGTTTGTTCGGCGCTCAACTCATCATTCCTTCTTCGCCGAATAATCCGCGCGGGCGTATCAGAAGCACCACCGCCATCATGACGTAGATCACCGCCTCGCTGGCGGCCGGCAGAAACACCGCGGTCAATCCCGAGGCCACCCCGATCAGCAAGCCGCCGATCAGCGTTCCCGGCAGGCTGCCGATGCCGCCGACGATGATGGCAATGAAGCTCGGCATCAGCAGGCCGGTGCCCATGGTCGGCTCAAGCCCCAATTGCCCGGCGGCGAGAACGCCGCTAAGGCCCGCCAGGAAAATGCCGACCCCGAAATTGAGCGTGCGCAGCATTCGCACATTGATTCCGAGCGCTGCGACGGTCTCAAGATCAAGCGTGCCGGCACGGATGCGAACGCCCAAGCGGGTATAGCGCAGCAGCAGGAACAACAGCGCGACCGCAATCATCACCACGGCCACCATGAACAGGCGATAACCGGTGATGAAAAACAGATCATTGCTCAGCGGCTGCGCCAGAAACGTCGGAATGGTGACCGGCTTGCCCTGTGCGCCCCAGATAAAGCGGGTGCCGTCCTCGATGATGAACGCCAGGCCGAAGGTCAGCAGCAGGCTATAAAGCGGATCGCGTCCGTAGAGCGGCCGGATCAGCACACGTTCGACGGCCAAACCGATCACGGCGGTCAATGGCGGCGCCAGCAGCAGCGCGCCCCAGAAACCGACATAGGGGGTGATCGCGTAGGCGATATAGCCGCCGATCACCAGAAAGCCGCCATGGGCGAAATTGATGACGTTGCTCAGGTTCAAGATGAGCGAAAGGCCAAGGGCCATCAGCACATAGAACGCGCCGATGATGAGCCCGTTGGTGACATTAAACAGGAGGAGTTGCGTCATAGATCACCGCAAAGGGACAACATGTGCGCGACCCGGGAGGGGGGCAACTCCCGGGTCAGGGAAATGGAAATAACGGACTTCATGCTATGCCGGCCACTGAATGGTGCAGCCGGTTTGGCTGACAGCGGGCGCTGTCTTGTCGCCGGGGATAACCTCGTCGACCCGAAACAGGTCTTCCGGGTCGTCGGTGCCCTTTGACTGCGCCTCGCCGACAAAGGCGCTAG
Source organism: uncultured Pseudomonadota bacterium (assembly GCA_963729395.1). Classification (GTDB taxonomy): domain Bacteria; phylum Pseudomonadota; class Alphaproteobacteria; order Rhizobiales; family Xanthobacteraceae; genus Bradyrhizobium. Next base: position 29,862 of record CAVSOS010000074.1, read on the forward strand.
TCATCAATTGATGGTCGCCCTTGCGGTAGTAACACTTGTTCGGCTGCAGCTTGACATCTTCAGGCAGATCGAAGTTCTCCAGTGCCGCCGCGAGCTTGACCGCGTCGATGTTTTTCTCCTGGTTGGCAATCAGGGCAAAGCTCATGGCCGAAACATAGCCGAACCAGTGCCGCGCGGTGGGGACCTTGCCGCCATTGACCTTGCGAACGTCGGCGACGAACTTGTTGACGCCGGCAATGCCCGGCTGTTTCCAGTACCATTCGAACATCCAGATCCCGATGCGTGCTTCCGGCGGCAGCGCGGCGAGCGATTCCAGTTCCTGCTGCGTTCCGGCGACGTGGATCTGCTTGTTGAGACCGAATTGCACCACCTGCTTCAGGCAGTTGATCATGTCGGAGCCCTGCACCAGCAGGATCATCACGTCTGGATTGGCGGCCCGCGCCTTGATCAAATAGGCGGAGAAATCGGTGGTGCCGAGCGGCGTCAGCTCGTTGCCGGTAACGGTACCGCCGAGCTTTTTCAGGTCGTCGGTGCAGGCGTCATATAGCGTGTGGCCGAACGCATAGTCGGGCGTGATGAAGTGCCATTTCTTGCCGTACTTGCTGAACAATACGCTCGATACCGAATTGGCTTCCATTCGGGTGGTGTTGCAAACGCGGAACACGTTCCATTTGCAATCCTTGCCGGTGATCGAGTTGGTGTGGCCGCCGGAAACGATGTGCAGGATTTTCTTTTCGGCGGTGACCTGGGCGATCGCCGCCGCGATGCCGGAATTGACGTCGCCGATCATGAAGTTGACCTGATCCCGCTCGATCAGCTTGCGCGCCTTCTGCACGCCGGTGCCGACGTCGTTGGCGGAATCTTCCACCAGCAATTCGACCTGTCGCCCGAGAATGCCGCCTTTGGCGTTGATCTGCGCGACCGCGAGCTTGGCTCCCATCACCTCGTTGCCGGCTGGCGCTGCGTAGACGCCGGTGAGTGGATCGACCATGCCGATCCGGATTGCCGTTTCGCCGCGCGCGGCGATGATAAAGGGGGACGCCACCTGGAAGGCCCCGAGCGCGGCGGCGCCGGTCACAAGCGTGCGGCGGTTTAGTCTCGGGTTGAAGGTCTGCGATGTCATGGATTCTCCTGGTCATTGTTTTTCTTTTTGGAAGTCTCAGCCGCCCGGTGCGCTGCGGTACCAGGCGTCAGATCGCATGGTGTCAGGTCGGCCATCGTATCCGGCAGCCGGTGTCCTCGGCCAGTCCGGCGGCTTTTTCGCCGGGTATGGGATTTCGCACCGCGAACATATTGTCCGGATCGCCTTGCGGTGGATGCGCCTCGCCGACGAAGACGGTGCTCATCAATTCATGGTCTCCGGCGCGGAATGCCGGCGCTCCCGGTTGCAGGGCGATCTCCGGCGGCAGCTTGAATCCGGAAAGCGCATGCGCCAGCTGCACGGCGTCGAGCGTCTTCTCCTGGTTCGCAATCGTCGCCAGGGTCTGCACCGACGCATAGCCGAACCAGTTGCGCGCGGTGGCGGCGAGACCGGTGATCTTCTTCATGGATGCATTGAATTCCGCGACATGCGGCACGCCGGGCTGATCCCACCACCACTCCATGGTCCACCATCCGACGCGCGCGCCGTCGGGCACCGCGCGGATGCTTTCGAGTTCGAACAGCGTGCCGCCGACGGCCATTTCCTTGTCCAGACCGAACTGGACAAATTGCTTCAGGCTTGAGACCTGGTCGTTGCCGCCCATGACATTGATCAGCACCTGCGGGTTGTAGGCTTTCGCCTGGATCAGGTAAGCCGAATAATCCGGCGTACCCAATGGCACCAGCGACGCCGCGGAGGTGCCGCCCGCGCCCCTCAGGAGCTTCTCGAAACCGGCCTGCACCGAGTGGCCATAGGCGTAATCCGGCGTCAGGAAATACCACTTCTTGCCGAACTTCTCCATCAGCGTCGAGGCGATGGCGTTGGCGTCCATCGAGGTGGAGTTGCAGATCCGGAACACATTCCACGAGCAGTTCGTGCCGGTGATCGGATCGGTGTGGCCGCCCGAGACGATATGAAGCGTCTTCTTTTCGCTGGTGACCTGCGCCATCGCAATCGCGATGCCGGAATTCACGTCGCCGATGATGAAACTGACCTGGTCGCGTTCGATCAGCTTGCGGGTTTTCTGCACGCCGGTGCCGACATCGTTGGCCGAGTCTTCGACCAGCAGTTCGATGGGCCGGCCCAGAATGCCGCCCTTGTTGTTGATCTCCTCGGTGGCGAATTTGGCTCCCACCACCTCGTTCTGCGCAATCGCGGCATAAACCCCGGTCAGCGGATCGACCATGCCGATCCGCACCGGCGTTTCACCTCGGGCCTGGATGATGTAGGGGGATGAGAACTGCAGCGCAGCAAGGGCGGCGCCTGATTTTAGCACAATTCGCCGATCGATCGGCCAGGATCGTTGCGAGGTAGCCATGCTGTCCTCCCAGACAAGTGCCTAACTTGAAGGCAGGCATTCTTCGATGCCCTTACAGGCTCTCAGCGTAACCCTTCCGGAACGTTTTTGCCAATCATAACCCCGGCGAAAACCTGTAACCTTCGGCCTAATACGACGTGCGTCACGCTTACAGGGACCATCCCGGTCGAGCGGGCGCGTCCGGGCTGGAATTGCCGCGATCTGAAGTTCTTTGTCGGACGCCTGGCTTCGATCAGCTCGATCCGGCGCGCTGCGCTTCATCAATGCTTGGCGGCGCTGTCGGCGGCGGCGTTGTTGAGAACGATCAGGCCATCGACGGCGACGCCGGTCCGGGTATTGATCAGAAATGGATTGACGTCGATCGACGCGATACGCGTGCGGGCGTCCGCCATCAGGTTGGAGAGCCCGACGATGGCCTTCACGGCGGAGGCCTCGTGCAGCGCCGGTTTGCCGCGATAGCCTTTCAGTTTCACGCCGGCCTTGGTGCGATCGATCAGCTCCCTGGCTTCAGCCGCATCCAGCGGCGCCCCGGCCAGCGCGACATCCTTCATCAGTTCGATATCGACACCGCCGGTGCCGAATAACACCACCGGCCCCATCTCGGCGTCGAGCGAGGCGCCGACCACCAGCTCGAGTTCGGCCTTGACCTGTTGCGCAATCAGGATGCCCTCGAGCCTGGGCTTGCCCTTCAGCTTCCTGACCCGTGTGGTGATGTCGTTGAACGCTTTCTTGACTTCGGCCGCATTGTTGAGGTTCAGCACCACCCCGCCGATGTCGGATTTGTGCAGGATGTCTGCGCTGACCACCTTGGCGACGACGGGAAAGCCGATCTTCTTGGCGATCTTGACGGCCTCGGCGGCGGTCTGCGCGATCGCTTCCTGCGAGACCGGAATGCCATAGGCCTTCAGCAGCTTCTTGGACGCGACCTCGTCGAGGGCTGCACCCTTGGCGTTCTTGAGCGTCCGCTCCAGCGTCGCGCGCGCCGAAGTAGTGGAACTCGATACGGTGTCGGGCACTTCCTTGCGCAGCGAGGCGTAATCGATCAAGGCCTTGATCGCGCCTACCGCGCGGTCGAGACCCTGCATCACGGCGATATGCGGCAGCGACTTGCGCAAGGCCTTGGTGAATTCGGTAAAGCCGATCGACATCGTGCTGATGTAGACCACGGGCTTGCTGGCGGCCGCGGCCTTCTCGTTGACGATGCGCAAATTCCTTTCGCGCAATTCATGCGGCGCTTTCGGCAATTCGGCGTCGATGATGACGATGTCGGTGTCGGGGTCGTCGATCATGATCTGGATCGACTGCATGTAAACCGATGGATCGACCACCGCGGCGAAACCGGCATCGAGCGGATTGCCGACGATGCTGCCGGGACCGAGCATTTTTGCGAGCTTGTCGCTGGCGTTGGTGGAAAGGTTGGCAAAGTTCAGTCCCGCCGCATGGAAAGCATCGATCAGCAGGCCCCGCTTGCCGCCGGACAGTGTCACCGCGGCGAGCCGATTGCCCTTCGGCGGGTCGGCATGGACAAAGCATTCGGTGGTTTCGATCAATTCGTCGAGACCGCGAACCCGGATCACACCTTCCCGCGTCGAGATGGCATCGAAGGTCTCGATCGAGCCCGCCAGCGCGCCGGTGTGCGCCATCGCGGCGGCGCGGCCGCCTTCGGACGCCCCGAGCTTGAGTGCGATCACCGGCTTGCCGGCCGCGCGCGCGGCCTTGCAAGCCTTACGGAAGCCCTGGGTATTTCGCACGCCTTCCAGGTAGACCACGATGACGCGGACCGAGGGATCGGCCGCGAAATAGGCCATCAGATCGGGAGTCTCGAGCCCGGCCTCGTTTCCGGTGGTGACCATGTAGCCGACGCCGACGCCGCGATCCTCCAGCGCCTGGCGGACCGCCATCACGATCGCACCGGATTGGCCGGCAATCGCGACCGGGCCTGCCTCCATCGTGACGATGCGGTCGTCGATGTTGGTGAACATCTTTTCGCCGGCGCTCAGATTGCCGAGGCAATTCGGGCCGGTGACCGCAAGCCCGGTCTCGCGAATGGCCTGTTGCAACTCGCCAGCGAGCTTCTGGCTTTCCGCATCCTGCAATTCGCTGAAGCCCGAAGTGACGATGGTCGCCGAACGGGCGCCGGCCGCGGCGGCGTCCCGGATCACCTGAACCGCGAAACGCGCCGGCACCAGCACGAGCACATGATCGGGCTTCTCCGGCAGGCTGGCGAAATCCTTGTAGCAGGGAACGCCCCAGATGGTTTCGCGCTTTGAATTGACCGGATAGAGACCGCCCTCGAATTGATACTTGATCAGATTGTTCCAGATGCGCTCGGCGTAGTTTCCGGGCTTGTCGGTTGCGCCCACCAGCACGATATTGCGCGGATGCAGCATCGCATGAATGCTTTTGACGATGTCGCTTGCGTCGGACGACGGCGACCATTTGCCGGCCGAGACGGACGCCGTGTTGATCTGAGCTTCCATAGAGGTGACCTTTACCCTTGGTTTCTTTTGCGGCAGTTTCTCTTGCAGCAAGTTCTTTTGCAGCAAGTTCTTTTGCAGTAAGTTCTTTTACGGAATCCGCGATCGACGAGAGATCGCCACTCTCGATTCATTTTCATTTCTTATTATTGATAGTCGGAGAGGGTGGCAACTCGCGCGAAGTAAGGCCAGCTCATCGGCCAGCACATGTCCGCGGTCCGTTGTTTCCGGAGCCGTTGAATGGATCGAAAGGCGCTAAATAGCTGTCGCGCCCGGCAAGGATAGGCTTCACTTCAGCGGCGACGGCAACAAAGGACGACCACCATGCGCATCTTTATCACCGGCGCGAACGGCTTTATCGGGGGCGCGGTCGCCTTGGTTTTGATCGCCGGCGGACACCGCGTCCGCGGGCTGGTTCGCGACCGCGCCAAGGCCGAGACGGTTCGGGCCCACGGCATCGAGCCGGTGATCGGCTCGCTCGACGATTCAAGCCTGCTGCAAGCCGAAGCGCGGAGTGCCGATGGTGTCGTCAATGCCGCGAACAGCGGTCACCGCGCCGCGGTCGAAGCGCTGATCGCGGGGCTTTCCGGCTCGGGCAAGCCGCTTATTCATGCCAGCGGCACCAGCATCATTGCGGACAGGGCGATGGGCGAGCCCTCGGACCGAATATTCCACGAGGGGACGCCGATCAGGCCCGAGCCGGAGCGAGCCGAACGGGTCGCGATCGACCGGCTGGTGCTTGATGCCTCCGGCATTCGCTCGATCGTGCTGTGCAATTCGATGATCTATGGCCATGCGCTCGGGGCTCCGGCGCAGAGCGTACAGATCCCGGTGCTGGCGCAGCAGGCCAGGACATCCGGGGTTGCGCGCTACATCGGCCGCGGCCTGAACCGTTGGTCCAACGTGCATATCGCCGATGTCGCGGCCCTTTATGCGCTGGCGATCGCGAGAGCGCCGGCCGGGAGCTTCATCTATGTCGAGAGCGGAGAGGAAGCGTTGGGAAAGGTGGTTGAGGCCATCGCCACACGCCTGGGTCTCGGCGCGGCACAATCCTGGCCGGCCGAAGCGGCGATCGAGGCCTGGGGCCGCGAGAAGGCCACGTTCTCGCTCGGCTCCAACAGCCGTGTGCGCGGCACCGCCGCATCCGAAATTCTCAGCTGGGCGCCCCGGCATCGTTCGATCACGGAATGGATTGCCAGCGAACTCGTGTGATGCCCCGTTCCGGTTTTCCCGCTGCGGGCCCTCGGGAAGCTTGCTACCCGACATGGTCACGCTATATCGGAGGTTTCCAAACCTGCCATACCGTCCGACAGCGAGAGCTCGATCATGACCCTTGATGCCGATACATCCGTCCAGTCACAGCCGTTCCAGGCCGAGGTTGCCGAACTCCTGCACCTGATGGTGCATTCGGTCTATTCGGAGACCGATATCTTCCTGCGCGAACTGATCTCGAACGCGTCGGATGCCTGCGACAAGCTGCGCTACGAGGCGATCGCCGCGCCCGACCTGATCGCCGACGGCGCAGCCGCCCAAAATCCGCATCGTGCCGGACAAGAAGGCCAACACGCTCACCGTGATCGACAGCGGCATCGGCATGGACCGGCAGGAGCTGATCGACAATCTCGGCACCATCGCGCGTTCCGGCACCAAATCCTTTCTTTCGCGGCTGACCGAGGCCAAGGATGGCGCCGGCTTGATCGGCCAGTTCGGCGTCGGATTCTACGCCGCCTTCATGGTCGCCGAACGCATCGTCGTCACCAGCCGCCGTGCGGGAACCGATCAGGTCTGGACCTGGTCCTCGTCGGGCGGAAGCGGATTTGAAATCGCGCCGGCCAGCGAGGATGACGCCAGGCGCGTCACGCGCGGGACGGAAATCGTCCTGCATCTGAAGCCGGACGCCGCAAAATATCTGGAGACCTACGAAATCGAGCGCATCGTCGGCGCCTATTCCGACAATATCCAGTTTCCGATCGAGCTGTCAGCCGGAGGAGGGCGAGCCGCGTCAGATCAATTCGGCGAGCGCGCTGTGGCAGCGGCCGAAGTCGGAACTGAAGCCGGAAGACTACAAGCAGGCCTATCGGTCGATCGCCGGCGCCTTCGACGAGCCCGCGATGACGCTGCATTATCGCGCCGAGGGGCGTCAGTCCTATGCCGTGCTGCTGTTCGCGCCATCGACAAAGCCGTTCGACCTGTTCGAGCCGTCGCGCAAGGGCACGCGTGAAACTCTACGTCCGCCGCGTCTTCATTGCCGACGATGCCGAACTGCTTGCCGGCCTACCTGCGCTTCATCCGCGGCGTGATCGACAGCGAGGACCTGCCGCTTGAATATCTCGCGCGAGATGCTGCAGAACAACCCGCAACTGGCGCAGATTCGGAAAGCCGTGACCGAGCCGCGTGGTCGGCGAACTGGAAAGCCTCGAGCGAGAAGGAGCCCGAGAGTTTCGCCAAAATCTGGGACGCGTTCGGGCCGGTCATCAAGGAAGGCATCTGGGAGGATTTCGAACGGCGCGAGAAACTGCTGGCGCTGTCGCGCTTCACCACTACCGTCGGCGAGAAGCGCTCGCTGAAGCAATATGCCGAGAGCTTGAAGCCGAACCAGACCGAGATCTATTATCTCGTCGGCGACAGCATCGAGCGGCTGAAGTCGAACCCCAAGCTGGAGTCGGCAAACGCCCGCGGCATCGAGGTGTTGCTGCTGACCGATCCGGTCGATGCGTTCTGGACCTCGGCGCCGCTGGATTTCGGCGGCAAGCCGCTGAAATCGCTGAGCCAGGGCGATGTCGATTTCGGGCTGATTCCGCTGCTCGACGACAAGACCGATAACGAGGAGCCATCCGGCGCCGATGAGGCCGCGACCATCGCCGCGATCAAGGATACCCTCGGCGACCGGGTGTCCGACGTGCGGGTGTCGCAGCGGCTGACCAGCAGCGCTTCCTGCCTGGTTGCCGGCGGCCAGGGGCGGGACCGCAATTGGAGCGATTGCTGGCGCAGCAAAATCGGGGCGTCGTCACCAAGCCGATCCTCGAGATCAATATGCGCCATCCTCTCGTGGCGGCGATTGCCGGTGCGAAAGACCAGGCCGCGGACTTGTCGTTTTTGTTGCTGGAGCAGGCGCAAATCCTCGACGGCGAATTGCCGGAGGATCCCGCTGCATTCGCAAATCGGCTCAATCAGCTGGTGCTGCGCGGAATATCGAAGGAGACCGGCTAGACAAGATCGCCGGTGCAAATACTGTATCGTCATCTGGACGGGCCTGAACCTGCCTTGTCGTGCGAATTTCGCTGGATTCAAGGCTTGGAATTCGAACCCAAGTTTGGGGCCGAACGTATCTGTTTGACGATTTGAAATTCCCCCGTCCGGATCATCAGCATCCATGGCCACCGGCAACACATTCTACAGCGGCATTCCGGTCTTTCGCGGCTTTGCCAGCCTGATGGACCCGGCGCTTTATTCGCCGCTGCCCGATGACTGGAGCATCGGCATCGCCGATATCGTGGAATCGACCAAGGCGATCGCGCGAGCAGCGCTACAAAGCGGTCAACATGGCCGGTGCTTCGGTGATCGCGGCCGCCACCAATGCGCTGGAGGGGCGGGAATTTCCGTTCGTGTTCGGCGGCGACGGCGCAAGTTTTGCGGTCGCGCCGGACGATCTCGATCGCGCCCGGGAGGCGCTCGCGGCGACCGCGATCTGGGTCGAGGAGAGCCTCAACCTGGTGATGCGGGTGGCGCTGGTGCCGGTCGCCGCGATACGGGTGCAGGGCCTCGACGTCCGTGTGGCGCGGTTCGGTCCGTCGCCGAATTTGTCCTATGCGATGTTTTCCGGCGGCGGTCTCGGCTGGGCGGAAGCCGCGATGAAGCGCGGCGAGTTCGCGGTGCCGGTCGCGCCGCCGGGCACGCAGCCCGACCTCACCGGGCTATCGTGCCGGTTCGAGGAAATTCCATCGGCACGCGGCGTGATCCTCTCGGTGCTGGTGGTGCCGGCGCGCGGCGGCCGATCCGCAGGGCCTTTCGCAAGCTGATCGAAGACGTCATCGCGCTGGTCGAACGCAGCCCGGATGCGGGGCGGCCGGTGCCGCCGGGCGGCCCGCCGCTGCGGTGGCCGCCGGCCGGAGCCGATTTCGAGGCGCGCGCCGCGCGCGGCGGATCGCTGTTCAGGCGGCGGGCGTTCGTGCTCGCCTACTCGCTGTTTGCCTATCTGGTGATGCGCTTCGGCATCAGCGTCGGCGGCTTCGTGCCGAAAACCTACGTCGCAGCAGGTGGTGGAGAATTCCGACTTCCGCAAATATGACGACGGATTGCGCATGATGCTCGATTGCACGCCGGAACTGGAACGCGGGCTGACGCAGCGCCTCGCGGCGGCGGCTTCCGCGGGAATCGCGCGCTACGGCCTGCACCGGCAGGATGCGGCGATGATGACCTGCTTTACGCCCTCGGCGATGCGCAGCGATCACGTGCATTTCATCGACGGCGCGCGCGGCGGCTATGCCTCGGCGGCGACGGCGCTAAAGGCGACGCCGGCCTGACCAGAGCGGTTCGCGTGAAGGAAACGCGTCAAATAAAAGAATCAGGGCGTTATCGCGCCGCCCGGCTCCAGGTCTCTCCGCCGCAAAGCGCGCCGACGCAGCCTTCAACCTTAAACTCTGCGGGCCGGCCACCGAGATGCTGCTCGCATAGGACTTGCCGTCATCGGCGTTGTAGATCTGGCCGGACCATTTGTTCGGGCCGACTGGCCGCATGCCGCTGAACAGCGGAAGCCCGATCATCGGACGTCTTGCCAGCGCCGGGTTGGGATTCTTGTCGTCGACTTCGGGCTTCCCGGTGGCCGCATTGATCGGATCTCTCAGCCAGACGATGACGCCGCAAATTCCCCCGCCGCATTTGCTGACACGCACCCTGGCGTCGCCCGCCTGCGTCAGCCAGATGCCGCTCACCTCGCCGCCGGCCTGAGCCTTGGCAGGCGATGCGCCCAGCAGCGCCGTCGAAATCAAAAGCACGAAGCCTGGTCTGCAAGCCATGGAGTCCTCCCGGGAGCAACATGTCTGCATAGCAATAAATCAAATTTGTGCAACGCCGCATCCGGGGTGCCCTGTACCGACCCCCAGCACGGCGTGCCTGGTCACCAGGGCAGGCCGCAGAGATCGATGACGCCCCGCGGTGGCATGCGCATGACGTGATAAACATAAGGCGCGATGGCTTCGAAGCGACCCCGCCCTTCGGGTTGGTCGGCATAGATCTCGCCCTCGAACGACTTCCAGCCGCGGCCGATGTAAAACGGCGCGTTGTGCGGCTCGCAAAACAGCAGCGCGAAATCCGTGGCGCCTTCGTCCTTCAGGGTTTGAATCGCCGCATTGAGCGCAATGCTGGCGTAGCCGTGGCGCCGGCTATCTTCACGGGTCATGACGGCGCCGATGCCGCCGGCGCGCAACTTGCGCCCATTCCATGTGACCTCGCGGCGATAGATGCCGACATGGCAGAGCACGTCCTCCGATTCATCCCGAACCAGCACCCGCAGATCGGCGTGGGCAAAGACGATGCCGGCCCATGGCAGCTTTTCGACGACTTCGGGCGGCCAAACCGCCTTGTACAGCGGTTCCGCCAGGGGCCACGATGCGTCTCCGTTCAAGACGTCGATCTCGATGCTCATGGGGCTCATACCTGTGCGCCACGTCTATACGCGCCGGGCCGAGGGTAAGTCACCCATTCCGGCGCCAGGGCAGACAAACGCCGGATGCCGGGCCGTCAGCGGCACCTCATCGGTGACGGATATCACAGACCGAGCCGCGCTTTGCTGTCATCATGCCGGATGATAGGCTTATACTGATCGGGACCAGGGGGCTTCGATGCGGTGGCTGGCTGCCCTTTTATCTGCGGTTTTAGTCATTTGTTTCGCCGACCGATCCGCTTTTGCGGCGAAGCGCGTTGCGTTTATCGTCGGTAACTCCAACTACCAGAACGTCGTCGCGCTCGCCAATCCGGCCAACGATGCGGCGGCGATCACCGAGATGTTCAAGAAGGCCGCCTTCGATGTCGTCGAGTCCCGCCGCGATCTGAAAAACGCCGACATGCGGCGCGCGTTGCGCGACTTTACCGAGAAGGCTCGGGACGCCGATATCGCAGTGATCTATTACGCCGGTCACGGCATCGAGGTGGATGGAACCAACTATCTGGTTCCGGTCGACGCGGTACTTGAGCGCGACACCGATGCCTATGATGAAGCCATTTCGCTGGACCGGATTCTTCAGGCGATCGAGCCGGCCAAGCAATTGCGTCTGGTCATTCTCGATGCCTGCCGCGACAATCCCTTCGCGAAGAACATGAAGCGGACGGTGGCGTCGCGCACGCTCAGCCGCGGTCTTGCCGGCGTCGAACCGACCCGGCCGAATACCCTGATTGCGTTTGCCGCCAAAGCCGGATCGACCGCTTCGGATGGTGACAGCAAGAACAGTCCGTTCACCATGGCCTTGCTGAAATATCTCGCCAAGCCGGGCCTCGAACTGGGCAAGGCGTTCCGACTGGTGCGCGACGACGTGATGAACGCCACCGCCAACAAGCAGGAGCCGTTCGTTTATGGTTCGCTGGGCGGCGACGATGTGGCGCTGGTTCCCGCGCCCGTCTCTGCGCCGGCCGCGAGCGCGAACGCGGATATTCGCCGGGACTACGAACTGGCCGAGCGGGTCGGAACCGTTGAAGCCTGGGATTCGTTTGTGACGGCCAATCCGTCCGGCTTCTACACCGACCTTGCCAAGGCGCAACGCAACAAGATCGCCGCCGAGACCGAACGCGTGGAAGCCGAGAAAGTCCGGCCGGCCGCCGAGAAGGCGAAAAAGCCCGATGAGGCCAAAGTCGCCGCGACCGAACCTGCCCAGCCGAACCAGGACCGGTCGAATGCCGGCAAGCCGGCCGATGCGCCGGTCGCGTCGCTAACGCCCTCCGATCAGGCCGCACCGAAAGCACCCAAATCAGATCAGCCGGCGCTGCAAGATATTCCCCGGCTGCTGCAATCCGAACTGCGGCGCGTCGGGTGCAAGACCGGCGAGATCGACGGCGAATGGAATGGCTCGGCCCGCCGGGCGCTGTCGGCCTTCAACGACCATGCCGGGACCAAACTCGACGTGAAGCTTGCCAGCCTCGAAGCGCTGGATGCGGTCCGTGCCAAGACCGGCCGGGTTTGCCCGCTCGATTGCGACCGCGGATTCCACGCCAGCGGCGATCATTGCGTGAAGATCACCTGCGACGAGGGTTACGTCCTCGGATCGAACGGTACCTGCCAGAAGCGAGCCGAGCCCGCGCCGAGGGTGACGCAACGGGAGCACCATGCGCCGTCTTCGCCGAAGCGGAAATGCTTCAGCTACGGTGGCACGTCATTCTGCGAATAGAACCCAGCGCCGGGAGTTCGGCGTTTCCTGTATCAATGCCCCTCAGAAAGCGCTGCATTCGGTCCGGGTGATCTGCGGTTTCGAGCAATAGGCAATGCCAACACTGGTATAGAAGGTGTATTGCCGCTTGCCGGGCTTCAACCTGTTTTCAATCGTCATCGAGCAGGAATTGCCGATGATCGTCAGGTTCACGACGGTGTAATTGTTTGGATAGTCGCGTATCGCCCGTAGCGTATGCCTGCCCGCGACGCTCACGGAGGCCGAACCGCCCGGTGCTTCCGTCGGCCTGCCTCCCAATTTCGCATTCAATTGAACCCTTCCTTCCGAATTGGAATTCATGTCGAGTGACGCGTTGCGGTCGGTGGACAACACCGCCGTGCCCTCTGTATGAACCGGAAAATTCTGTACCGGCGGATTTTCGCAATTGGCAATTCCGTCGAAGCTGAACTTGCCGCGAATGGCTTTGCCCGCGGATTCCGCTGAAACAGGTATCATCATCATTATCGAAACGGCAAGTGCGGCGAGGGTAAAGGAAAACTTGGTTTTCATAATTTCACCCCTTTAAGCATTTAATTACAAACAATAATCTCGATTTAAAGCGATCATGCGACATATTGCAATTGTAGGTTTCCCGGGAAGCAGGCTTGCCCCAAATTGCGGTGTTTAAGACCGATGGAACCTTCTATAAGGGTTCCCGTTAACCCAATCTCCTGAGCCAGTTCTCCCATCATCGCGGACATCATCCCATGACCTTCACGCTTCCCAATCTGCCTTACGCCCACGACGCCCTGGCGCCCCATATGTCGAAGGAAACGCTGGAATACCACCACGACAAGCATCATCAGGCTTATGTGACCAACGGAAACAACGCGATCAAGGGGACCGAATTCGAGGGCAAGTCCCTCGAGGAGATCGTCAAGGGGTCGTTCGGGAAGAATCCGGCCGTGTTCAACAATGCCGGACAGCACTACAACCATACCCATTTCTGGAACTGGATGAAGCCGAATGGCGGCGGCAACAAATTGCCCGGCCGCCTGGAAAAGAAGATCACCGAGGACCTCGGCGGCCTTGAGAAATTCAAGACCGATTTCGCCGCCGCCGGCGTCGGCCAGTTCGGCTCGGGCTGGGCCTGGCTGTCGGTGAAGAACGGCAAGCTCGAAATCTCCAAGACGCGCCAACGGCGAAAGCCCGCTGGTGCACGGCGCGACGCCGATCCTCGGCGTCGACGTCTGGGAGCACTCCTATTACATCGATTATCGCAACCGCCGTCCGGATTATCTGAAGGCGTTTGTCGATCATCTGGTGAACTGGGAGTATGTCGACCAGTTGTTCTCGAAAGCCTGACGCATTCGACGCGTTAAGCTTTGCGACGCGTCAAGCTCTGGCATCTATCTCGAGGGCGGCAGCTTCAACTGCCGCCCTTTCGTTTGGCGCCCTTTCATTTGTGTTGCCGTTTCATGGTGCTTGCGAGGATCGCGGGCTTGCGGCAGAACCTGCCGTGCCGGTGGTCTGATCTTTTCGTTGCGGGAACATATGATGGGTTATCTCCTTGTTTTTTTCGGTGGCGGTCTCGGCGCCACGCTGCGCCACGCCGTCAACGTTGCGTGCGCGCGCGGGCTCGGCACGTCGTTTCCCTACGGGACGTTCATCATCAACATCACCGGCTCGATCGTGATGGGCCTGATCGCGGGCTATCTCGCGTTCAAGGGCGAGGCATCGCAGCCATGGCGCCTGTTTCTGATGACCGGCATTCTCGGCGGCTACACCACATTTTCGGCGTTCTCGCTCGATTCCGCGCTGCTCTATGAGCGGGGCGAGATCGGGCTTGCGTTGTTCTACGTGCTGGGCTCGGTGGTGTTTTCGATTCTAGGCCTGTTCGCCGCCCTCGCGCTGGTGCGCCATCTGACCTGAAACCTCTTTTGGCAATCCCGCAGGGCTGCCGCTGAGGCGCGCATGGGTCTTCGTCGTGCTTCCATTTATTTGAATTATTTGAATTGGCGTGCGCGGCCGCCTCGCTGCCATTCCCGCTGGCGGCCGGCGGCGACCGTGATGCGATTGGCCAGCGATAGGGTCGGCGGGGGCCTTGTGGATACTCGTTATGTTATAATATAACATCCATGATGACCCCTTCCGCTCCCCACGACCACAGCCATGACCACCCTGCCAGCCGTGGCTACGCCCACAGCCACGGGCCGGCTTCGCCGCATCCGGCGCAGGCCGCATCTTGGTCGATCCTGCGCATGACCGTCATCGCCCGGCTTGGCGCGGCGCTTGCCGTCAGCGCCGGCCTGTGGACGGTGGTTTGGCTTTCGATGAGGTGAGCATGACGCCGCAACTGCAATTCCGTGACGTGACGCTCGGCTATGATCGGCATCCGGCGGTGCATCACCTCAGCGGCGAGGTCGCGCCGGGCGCGCTGCTGGCGGTCGTCGGTCCCAACGGCGCCGGTAAATCGACGCTGTTTCGAGGGCTGGTCGGCATTATCAAGCCACTGGCGGGCACGATTCTGACCGGCGATCTCGATGTCAGGGATATCGCCTATCTGCCGCAGACCGCCGACATCGACCGCAGCTTTCCGATCTCGGTGTTCGATTTCGTCGGCACGGGGCTTTGGCGCGTAACCGGGTTTTTCGGCGGCATGGGCAAGTCCGCGCGCGACCGGATCGCCCGGGCGCTCGCCGCGGTCGGCCTTAATGGCTTCGAGAACCGCACCATCGGCACGCTGTCCGGCGGCCAGATGCAGCGCATGCTGTTTGCGCGGGTGCTGTTGCAGGACGCGCGCATGATCGTGCTCGACGAACCATTCAACGCCATCGACGCCAAGACCTCTGCCGACCTGCTGGCGCTGGTGCAGCGCTGGCACACCGAGAAGCGCACAGTGCTGGCGGCGCTGCACGACATGGACCTGGTGCGCGCCAATTTCCCGGAAACCCTGCTGCTGGCGCGCGCGCCGGTGGCCTGGGGCGCGACCGCCGAGGTGCTGACCGCGGAGAACCTCTCGCAGGCGCGGCGGATGTGCGAAGCTTTCGACGACAGCGCCGCCGCCTGCGCCGTCGACGATCTGCCCTCCCGGGCCGCCTGAGCCCCATGAATTGGTAGCGATATGGATCGAGTGTGCGATGATGTATGACGCGCTGGTTGCGCCCTTCACCGAATTCGAATTCATGCGCCGGGCGCTGGCGGCGGTGATCGCGCTGGCGCTGGGCGGCGCGCCGATCGGCGTGTTTTTGATGCTGCGGCGGATGAGCCTGGTCGGCGACGCGATGGCGCACGCGATCCTGCCGGGTGCCGCGATCGGTTTCCTGCTGTCGGGGCTCAACCTGTTCGCGATGACGACCGGCGGATTGATCGCCGGCTTCACGGTTGCGATTCTGGCGGGCCTGGTGGCACGCAATACGGAGCTGAAGGAGGACGCCTCGCTCGCTACCTTCTATCTGGTGTCGCTGGCGCTCGGCGTTACCATCGTCTCCATCAAGGGCACCAATATCGACTTGTTGCATGTGCTGTTCGGCAACATCCTGGCGATGGACGACCAGACGCTGCTCGTCATCACCTTCAACACCACGATTACGTTGCTCGTGCTGGCGGTGATCTACCGCCCGCTGGTGATCGAGTGTGTCGATCCGGTGTTTTTGCGCACCGTGAGCCGTGCCGGCGCACCGGCGCATCTGGCGTTTCTGGCGCTGGTCGTGGTCAATCTGGTCAACGGCTTTCATGCGCTCGGCACCCTGCTGGCGGTAGGGCTGATGATCCTGCCCGCCGGCATCGCGCGGTTCTGGTCGCGCGATATCACCGGCATGATCTGCATCGCGGTGGCGTGTGCGATGCTGTCCGGCTATGCCGGACTGGTGCTGTCGTTTCAAACCAGGATCCCCTCGGGGCCTGCGATCATTCTGGTGGCTGCTGTGCTCAACGTCGCCTCGATGCTGTTCGGCAGCGTTGGCGGCCTGGTCCGGCAGCTGTTTCCGGGCCGCCATCTCGAAGCCTAGAATGAATTGGCCTCTCTTGAGGACGGGTCGCGCGCAGGAGAACTTCGATGAAATGGCCCCCTTGGCTCGAGCTCGTGCGCAGCCGCAAACCGGTGTCACCGACGGCGTGTCCCCAATGCGGCAAGGAAATGATCTGTATAGAGAGATTTACAATGACGGGCGACGACTTGCGCACCTATCGCTGCGATAACTGTCAGAAGGAGCATATTCTGGATTTCGGCATTGCGATGTGGAAATTGATGTCCGATGCCAACAAATCCAAAGAATAGCGTTCGTAGTCGATGAGATACCTCTGGTTCACTTTTCTGCTGCTTGCGACATTGGCTCTGCCTGCGCGCGCGCAGGATGGTCCGCAAGATCATCTCAACGTCGTCGCCAGCTTTTCGATCATCGGCGATCTCGTCCGCAATGTCGGCGGCGACCGCATCAGTGTGACGACATTGGTCGGTCCCAATGGCGACGTGCACGTCTATACGCCGGCGCCGGCCGACGCCAAGAAGATCGCGGACGCCAAACTCCTTGTTGTCAACGGCCTCGGTCTGGAGGGCTGGCTGCCGCGGCTGGTGCAATCCTCGGGCAGCAAGGCCGTGATCGTGACCGCGACCGACGGCATCACGCCGCTCAAGATTGGCGAGGCTGCCGATCCGCACGCCTGGCAATCGGTGGCCGACGCCAGGATTTATGTCGCCAATATCCGCGACGCGCTGGTGGCCGCCGACCCTGCGGCCGCCGCGGCTTTCCGCGCCAATGCGGCCGGCTATCTGGCAAAACTCGACGCGCTGGACCGCGAGGTGCGGAGCTCGGTGGCGCAAATCCCGCCGGCGCGCCGCAAGGTGATCTCGACCCATGACGCCTTCGGCTATTTTGCCGCCGCCTATGGCATCGAATTCATCGCGCCTTTGGGCGTTTCCACCGAATCCGAGGCCAGCGCGCGCGATATCGCCGGTATCATCACCCAGATCCGGACCGAGAAAATCCCGGCCGTGTTCCTTGAAAATATCAGCGATGTCAGGCTGATCCGCCGGATATCGGCCGAGACCGGGGCGAGGATCGGCGGAACGCTGTTTTCCGACAGTTTGAGCGACGAAAAGGGCGATGCCCCCACTTACATTGAACTGGTCAGGCACAATATAAAGGCATTGACGAGCGCGCTGGCGAATTAGGCAGGGGCCTCCCTGCTGCCGGTGCGCCGCGAAGTCCCGCTCCGGAGTTACTATGCCCGAATCGACGTCCCAAAAAATTCCCGTGACTGTGCTGACCGGCTATCTCGGCGCCGGCAAGACCACCCTTCTGAACCGGATTTTGTCCGAAAACCACGGCAAGAAATACGCCGTCATCGTCAACGAATTCGGCGAGATCGGCATCGACAACGATCTGATCATCGGCGCGGACGAAGAAGTCTTTGAGATGAACAATGGCTGCGTGTGCTGCACGGTACGCGGCGATCTGGTGCGGATCCTCGAAGGCCTGATGAAGCGCAAGGGCAAATTCGACGCCATCATCGTCGAGACCACGGGCCTCGCCGATCCGGCGCCGGTGGCGCAGACCTTTTTCGTCGACGAGGACGTGCAGAAGAATGCGCGGCTCGACGCCGTCGTGACGGTGGCCGATGCGAAATGGCTGAGCGACCGGCTCAAGGACGCGCCGGAAGCCAAGAACCAGATCGCGTTCGCCGACGTCATCGTGCTCAACAAGATCGACCTCGTTTCCAAGGCCGAACTGGCCGAAGTCGAGGCGCGAATTCGCGCCATCAATCCCTATGCCAAGCTGCAACGCACCGAGCGCTGCCAGGTCGCGCTGTCCGACGTCTTGGAGCGCGGCGCCTTCGATCTCGACCGTATTCTGGAGATCGAGCCGGAATTTCTCGATGCCAGCGACGGTCACGATCATCATCACCATGACGGCCACGATCACCACCACGGTCATGATCACGATCATGGCCATGGCGGCCTGAAGCACTACCATGACGAGGACATGCAATCGCTGTCGCTGCGATCGGACAGGCCGCTCGATGCCACCAAATTCATGCCCTGGCTGCAGAACCTCGTCGCCAGCGAGGGCCAGAAGATCCTGCGCTCGAAGGGGATTCTCGCCTTCAGCGACGACGACGATCGCTACGTCTTTCAGGGCGTACACATGATGCTGGAGGGCGATCACCAGCGTGCCTGGAAAGACGGCGAGGCGCGCCAGAGCCGTCTCATCTTCATCGGCCGCGAATTGCCCGAACAGGCCATCCGCGACGGCTTCGAGCGCTGTATCACCACGTGACGAAGGAATTCGATCCGGGCGAAGTCCGCGTCCATCGTCTCGGTCACCGATCAGGTGCGCCGGCTTTCGATCGGCATGCCCGTCATCGCGGTGCATTTTCTCGGCGATGACGCCGCTTTTGTCGGCGCCGAGGAAAACGTCGCCATGGTCAATGGGCAAGGCGAGATTTCGCTGGTTGCCGTCCATGGCGGCGGCATCCTGTCCGTGGCATCCGATGGCCAGCGCATCGTGATGGGCGGCGATGACGGCAAGCTCGTCGCGCTGGATAAAAAAGGCGAGGTCGCGCTGCTGGCGACCGATCCGAAGCGGCGCTGGATCGATAATGTCGCACTGCATCCCGATGGCGCGGTAGCCTGGTCGGCCGGCAAGACTGCCTTCGTCCGCAGCGGCAAGGCTGAGGAAAAAACCTTCGACATGCCCTCGACCGTTGGCGGTCTGGCATTTGCGCCGAAGGGCCTGCGGCTCGCGGTCGCGCATTATAACGGCGTGACGCTGTGGTTTCCCAACATGGCGGCCAATCCCGAATTTCTGGAATGGGCGGGCTCGCATCTCGGTGTCGTGTTCAGCCCCGACAACAAGTTTCTGGTGACCTCGATGCATGAGCCGGCTCTGCATGGCTGGCGGCTGGCCGACAACCGGCATATGCACATGACCGGCTATCCCGGGCGCGTCAGGTCGCTGTCGTGGAGCGCCGGCGGCAAGGCGCTCGCGACGTCGGGCGCCGATACCGTGATCATGTGGCCGTTCGCCAGCAAGGATGGTCCGATGGGCAAGGAGCCCGCGATGTTGGCGCCGCTACAGGCGCGGGTCTCCATGGTCGCCTGCCATCCGAAGCAGGATATCCTCGCCGCGGGATATGGCGACGGCACCATCCTGATGGTGCGGATCAACGACGGCGCGGAAATTCTGGTGCGCAGGAATGGCACCGCGCCGGTCTCGGCGCTGGCCTGGAATGGCAAAGGCACGATGCTGGCGTTTGCCGACGAGGAGGGCGACGCCGGGTTGCTGGAGTTGTAAGGCGTTTTCAGCGAAAGCCTGCCCCGCGCTTGATGCGGGGTGCAACGGTTCCCGAGGGAACGATGTGTAGTGACATCCGTTAATCCCGCGAACAAATCGCGGTGAACGCTATGTCCCCGGACGACAGAAAGCGTGGTTACAGGAACGATCTTCTGCTCGCGTCCGCGATGGTCGCGGCGGGGCTTTCTTTATCCGGCTTTTCGCTGGCTGTGATTGCCGTTCACAACCCGCAGATGGCGCAGGCGACGCAACCGTTGCAGTCATCCCCTGATCCCGCTTCTCGCAACGACGCGCCTGCCGAGTCGAAGCCCAGCGGCGTGCGCCCGACCACGCCTGCGCCCGAGCCTGCTCACCGCGATGGCGGGGCGCAGACCACAGGTGCTGCCCCGGCATTGCCACCGGCTCTGCCGGAAAAGATCGCTCCGCCCATCAAGGAACGGTGACTTCCTTGAAAGCGTTTGGCACTTGTCGCTGAGGGCGTCGCGTCCAAAGATGGCATCGTCATTCCGGGGCATCGCGCAGCGATGAGCCCGGGATCCCGAGATGGGTTTGTTTCATCTTTAATCACTCGAGATTCCGGGTCTGGCCCTTCGGGCCATCCCGGAATGACGTTGACCTCTAGCGCCCTCTTGGGCTGACGTTGCCGATTCTACAGCCTCGCTTGTGTCATCTGGCTGCTCCATACTCTCTTATCGAGCAGATAACACATGAGGCCGATGATGAAGATCGACGATGTCAGGCGAACCGCCTATTCGATGCCGCTGACCAGCCCGTCGTTTCCGCCGGGACCGTACGATTCTTCAATCGGGAATATTTCGTCATCACCTATCGCACCGATCCGGAAGCGCTCGCCGCGGTGGTGCCGGAGCCGCTCGAGGTCACCGATTCGGTCGTCAAATACGAATTCATCCGGATGCCCGATTCAACGGGCTTCGGCGATTACACCGAAACCGGGCAGGTGATCCCGGTCCGTTTCAACGGCGAGGAGGGCGCCTATACCCATGCGATGTATCTGGACGACGATGCGCCGATCGCGGGCGGCCGCGAGCTATGGGGATTTCCGAAGAAAGCGCGCGACGCCGAAGATCGAAGTCGAGAGCGACGTGCTGGTGGGAACACTGCATTACGGCTCGGTGCTCTGCGCCTCCGCCACCATGGGCTACAAGCATCGTCCCGTCGATCACGACACCGTGCTCAAGAGCATGAAGGCGCCGAATTTCATCCTGAAGATCATTCCGCATGTCGATGGCAGCCCGCGGATCTGCGAGCTGGTGCGCTTCTCGCTGGAAGACATCATCTTGAAGGAGGCCTGGACCGGTCCCGCGGCACTCGGCCTGTTCCCGCATGCGCTCGCTGGCGTGGCGAAGCTGCCGGTGCGCGAAGTGATCTCCGCGCTGCATTTCAAGGCGGATCTGACGCTGGGGCTCGGCAGCGTCGCGTTCGACTATATGGGGAAGTGACGTTTTGTCATTCCGGGGCGCGAACGAAGTGAGCGTGCCCGGAATCCATTAACCACGACAGGGAGTATGGATTCCGGGCCTGCGCCAGGCGGCGCATCCCGGAATGACCATGGGAGAGCGGTTCGCTCGCGCGCATCTACCGCACCAGCACGTTGCGAAACTGCCAGGGATCCGAGGTGTCGATATCCTCGGGGAACAGCCCGGGCCGGTCCGCGAGCGGGGTCCAGTCGGTGTAATAGCCTTTCACCGGGCCGAGATACGGCCGCTGGATTTCAAGGCAGCGGCGGAAATCCATCTCGTCGGCCTCGACGATGCCGGCGGTCGGATTTTCCAGCGCCCACACCATGCCGGCCAGCACCGCCGACGACACCTGCATGCCGGTGGCGTTCTGGTAGGGCGCGATCGCGCGGGTCTCCTCGATCGAGAGCTGCGAGCCGTACCAATAGGCGTTTTTGGCATGGCCGTAGAGCAGCACGCCGAGCTCGTCGATACCGTCGACGATCTCGTTCTCGTCGAGGATGTGCCATTTCTGCTGCATCTTGCCGGTCGCGCCGAACATCTCGTGCAGCGACAGCACCGCGTCGTTGGCGGGGTGATAGGCGTAGTGGCAGGTCGGGCGATAGACCACATTGCCGCCGTCGCGCACCGTGAAATAATCGGCGATCGAGATCGACTCGTTGTGGGTGACCAGAAAACCATATTGCGCGCCCGGCGTCGGGCACCACGAGCGCACCCGGGTGTTGGCGCCGGGCTGCAGCAGATAGATCGCGGCCCCGCAGCCGGTCTCGTGCTTGCGGCCGTTGTCGGGCAGCCATTTTTCATGGGTGCCCCAGCCGAGCTCGGCCGGCTGCATGCCTTCGGAGACGAAGCCCTCGACCGACCAGGTATTGACGAACACGTCCATCGGCTTCGGATTTTTCGAGCGCTGGGTGTCGCGCTCGGCGATATGGATGCCCTTGACGCCGAGCTTGTGGGCGAGCTGGCCCCAGCCTTCGCGGCTGTTCGGCTCGTTGAACGGGGTGTTGGTGTCGCGGGCGAT
>CAVSOS010000075.1:0-92637 GCA_963729395.1 uncultured Pseudomonadota bacterium
TAAGCTTGCGGGCCTGATCCTTCGAGATGCCGGCTGCGCCGACTCCCCAGGATAAGGAAAACTGACTGGCGTTTAAGCGGCCTTCTTCTTGGAGGCGGGCAGATCGGTGAGAACGCCCATGATGTCGCTCTCCTTCATGATCAGCAGTTCCTCGCCATCGAGCTTGACCTCGGTGCCCGACCACTTGCCGAACAGCACGCGGTCGCCGACCTTGAGATCGATCGGGATCAGCTTGCCGGCTTCGTCGCGGCCACCTGGGCCCACGGCGGTGATTTCGCCCTGCGAGGGCTTTTCCTTGGCGCTATCCGGAATGATGATGCCGCCGGCTGTCTTTTCTTCGGCGTCGATGCGCTTGACCACAACGCGGTCGTGAAGCGGACGGAATTTCATGCGGTCCTCCTATGTTTCTCTGATTGTTATTGTTTTCGGGTCGACTAGCAGTCGAGGCTAACGAGTGCTAGCCACTTCGCAGATAAGCCGGCCTCGCGGGTGCACAAGGCCTTGCTGTAACGATATTCGGCTCTTGATCAGTTCCAAGGCCAGAGTGGAATTCCTTCGGCGATACAGGCGGCAAGGGATGGGTGCGGGGCCCGGTTACCTAGGACATCAAGCAGCAAAGCCCTGATGAATTGCCCTGCTTTGGCACCGTCCCTTAAGGGACTGGGGGGGGCTATCTGCCCGAAGGGAATACTCTGTAGTGTCTGGCGAAGCCTCATGCCCCCCATGGAAGGTCGAGCCGATCTCCGAGGAAGTTATCCCATGGACGAAGATATCTTGCACAAATTGGAGGAACGTCTCGGACCGCTCCGCGCGAGACAGCGATTGGGTATCGAGACGGACCACGAGGCGCAAATCTTCGGCAAAGGCCTGCTCTCCTTTCACATAGAGAGCTGGTATCCGGTCCATTCTGTCATTCGAAACGCACTGAAGCTGACCGGTCTCTACTGGCGCGGACGCCGGAATACAGGACGCATTCTCGTCAAGCGCAATTACATTATATTCGAGGAGTTGCCGCCGCTTTTTGACGGCTTCACCATACTCCACCTTAGCGACATGCATGTGGACATGAATGAAGGTGCCATGCAGCGCCTGATCGAACTCGTCGGCGACATGCGTTACGATTTATGTGTTCTAACCGGCGACTATCGAGGGAAGAATTTTGGACCGTTTGAGGCAACCTTGGATGGCGTTGCAGGAGTGCGAGCTCATCTAAAGGAGCCCGTTTATGGAGTAATGGGCGACCACGATACCATCCAAATGGTTCCGGGGCTTGAAGCCATGGGAATACGGATGCTGCTCAACGAGAGCGAGGCGATCGTGCGCGGTAATCAGCAGATCTATCTAGCCGGAATTGATGACGCGCACTGCTTCAAGGTCGACAATATCGAAAAGGCTGCGGCGCAAATACCGTCTGGCAAGTTCTCCATCTTATTGTCGCACACACCGGAAATCTATCGCCAGGCGGCTCATGCCAATTTCAATTTGTTGCTGAGCGGTCACACGCACGGTGGCCAGATCTGTCTGCCAGGATCTATTCCGATCATACTTGACGCTGTATTGCCTCGACGGATGGGGGCGGGAGCTTGGCAGTATCACAACATGACTGGCTACACGTCCGTGGGAGCTGGATCGAGCGTCGTTCCTGTTCGTTTCAACTGTCCGCCGGAAATCACCCTGCATTGCCTTCATTCGGGCTAACGTCCCGCTAATATGGTTCGTCGCGCAGGTGGGCCCGGAATAGAAGACGGGACAGAATTAGCGCGCCAATAAAAAAGATTCCGACGCCAAGCGCTATGTCTGCGATCGTCAATGAAAGTGCATTGCGGCATGCCAGCATAGGAAATAGGGATTCGGGCACCTGATCGAGCCCGAGCGCCTGGCCGCTCGACGGCAAGTTTAGGCGGCGCTTCACGAAACTGGAGAACAGATCGCCCGCCATTGCCGCGCCCGCTACCATGGCGCCGATCGTCAGGTCCATGCCGATTAGCGGTGCACTCGCGGTGGTGACGAGGATCGAGACCACAGTCCCGCGGATAGTTTTCGAGTGACCAAACAACGGCCGCCCATCAAAAAATATAGTTCCGGCATCCAGTGGAAACGAAAAACGCGAGCCGAAAATCTTCTTCGCAATGATCGGTGTGCCGTTCGCCAACGCCATTAGCACCAATAATTGCAGGATGTGCAGAAGTTGCATCGCCATAGTCTATCTCAGCTAGCGCCGTTGCGCGACCCTCGCCCGCCGGGGCCCCGGCGGTCGACTATAGCGATCGAGATATGGATCAGTTGTTGGCTTCGGCTAAGGGCGGCGCTCCAATTCGCTCCGTGGTGATTGAACCTCCTCCGAATTGATGGACACCTGTAGCAGGCTCGATGAGCCAGGAGGTGTCGGATGGAAGGACGTCGAAAGATGAAGCGACCTCTGCAAAATAAGAGCTATTGTCTACGCTAGCGGACGTCGGCGGGTAATGAATATGGTGGGCCCGGCAGGACTCGAACCTGCAACCAGACCGTTATGAGCGGCCGGCTCTAACCATTGAGCTACAGGCCCCGCCGGCCTTGCCGCTGGCGCGGCAGGCAACGGTGCCGACACCCCTTACAGGCTGGCTGGCGATCCGGCAATGCCGGGTCAGCGGGCCTCGCTACTCGACCGAAACCCCCGCGAATTCGACCACCTTGCGCCATTTTTCGGTCTCGGCGGCGACCAGTCTGCCGAACTCGGCCGGCGTCATCGGCTTTGGGATTCCGCCGATTTCGGTCAGTCGCGCCACCAATTTGGGATCTTTCAGCGCATCGCCGACCGCCTTGTTCAGAATGGCGACGATCTCCGGCGGCGTGCCCTTGGGCGCGGCGATGCCATAGAACCCGACCGCTTCGAATCCCGGCACGGTTTCGGCAATGGCCGGGATATCGGGCACGCCGGGCCAGCGCTGCGGCGAGGTGACGCCGAGTGCGCGCACATTGCCGGCGCGGGCCTGTTCCAGCGCCGACGGCAGGTTGTCGAAGATCAACTGCACCTTGTTGGACATGATATCGGGAAACGCGACCGCCGAGCCGCGATAGGGCACATGCACCATCTCGATCCTGGTCAGCGCCTTGAACAATTCCGCCGACATGTGGACCGAGGTGCCATAGCCCGACGAGGCGTAGGAAACCTTGCCCGGATTGGCCCGGCAATAGTCGATGAATTCCTGGACGGTCTTGACCGGCATCGCGTTCGAGACCACCAGCATGTTGGTGAGCTGCATGATGCTGGCGACCGGCACCGTGTCGCGCATGAAGTCGAAGGGAAGTTTCTTGTAGAGCGAGGTGCTGATGGCGTTGTTGGGCCCGACGAACAACAGCGTATAGCCGTCAGGCGGTGCATTGATCGCCGCCGCCGCCGCCAGATTGCCGCCGGAGCCGGAGCGGTTTTCCACTACGAACTGCTGGCCGAAATGTTCCGACAGCCACTGGCTCATGATGCGCGCCACGATATCGACCGGGCCGCCGGCGGAAAAACCGATCAGCCAGCGCACCGGGCGGTTCGGATAGTCAGCGGCGGCCGCCGGCGCGGCGCCGGTCGCGAGATTCGCCCAAAGGACAAGACTGTACAGGGCGGCGCGCAACAAGGCGATCATGATCTCTCCCGTGTCGCCCTCATGCTTTCACAGAATATCGGACTTGCCTATCGCGCCCATAATCCCTGCCGTGGTTAAGGATTCCGGGCTCGCTCGTTTCACCCGCGCGCCGGAATGACGGGCAAAGAACGTTGCTGCGCTGCAGGTTACTTCTTCACCAAGGGGCACGCCGGATCGGGAGGACCGAACGCCTTCTCGCCGGGGATCCTGGCCAGGATGGTGTAGTAGTCCCACGGATATTTCGATTCTTCCGGTTTCTTGACCTGCACCAGCACGAGGTCATGCACCATCAGATTGTCCTCGCGCAGTCTGCCGTTGCGGGAAAAGAAATCCTCCACCGGCTTCTCGCGCATCTTGGCGGCAACCTTGAGCGGATCGTCGGTGCCAGAGTCCTTGACGGCGTTGAGATAATACATGACCGACGAATAGACGCCGGCCTGCCACATCGTCGGCATCCGGTTCATCCTGGCGAAGTAGCGCTTCGACCATTCGCGGGTCTTGTCGTCCATGTCCCAGTAGAACGAGGTCGTCAGCAGCAGGCCCTGCGCCGCCGGCAGTCCGATTGAATGAATGTCGGTGATCAGCGCGAGCAGCGCGGCCATCTGCTGGCCGCCCTTGAAGACGCCGAACTCGGCGCCGGTCTTGATTTCGTTCATGTTGTTGGGCGGCCCGCCGGCGATGCCGATGATCTTGGCCTTGGAAGCCTGCGCCTGCAGCACGAAGGACGACAGGTCAGGGGTTGCCAGCGGAGTACGCACCGAGCCCAGCACCTTGCCGCCAAGGCCGGTAATGACGGCGGAGGCGTCGTGCTCCAGCGAATGGCCGAAGGCGTAATCGTCGGTGATGAAGAACCAGCTGTCGCCGCCGCGCTTGACGACCGCCTGCGCGGTGCCGGCCGCCAGCGCATGGGTGTCGAACACCCATTGCAGGGCGTAGGGCGAGCAGAATTTTCCGTGGAAGTCCGCGGTGCCGGTGGAGTGGACGATGAGCAGCTTCTTCTTTTCGTTGGCGACGTTCTGAACCGCGAGCCCGACCGCCGACACCGGCACGTCCACGATCAGGTCGACCTGCTCGGTGTCATACCAGCGCCGCGCGATGCCGGCGCCGATATCCGGCTTGAGCTGATGATCGCCGATGATCACGCTGATCGGCTTGCCCAGCACCGTGCCGCCGAAATCCTCCACCGCCATTTGCGCCGCGGTCACCGAGCCCTGGCCGGTCGGCGTGGATGCCGGGCCGTTCATGTCGGTGAGAACGCCGATCTTGACCACGTCGTCCGAAATCTGGGCCCGCGCGGCGGGCGACGCCACCAGCGCGGCCACCAACGCGGCGAACATGGATATTCTTCTGGCAAACATCTGGTCCCTCCCGTGACACTCGGGCGCATTGGCCCTGTTGCTTGACCGGGAGCCTGGCTCGGCCGGTCCGCCCTTTTGCAATCATTCGATGGCCGGCGTCAACGCG
Organism: uncultured Pseudomonadota bacterium; assembly: GCA_963729395.1. GTDB lineage: Bacteria > Pseudomonadota > Alphaproteobacteria > Rhizobiales > Xanthobacteraceae > Bradyrhizobium. Next base: position 5,082 of record CAVSOS010000075.1, read on the forward strand.
ACCGATTGGTTTAGGAGGTCGGCCCCGCCCGACTAACCCCCGTCCAATTCTGCCAATCTCTCCGCCTCGGCGAGGTCGTCCATGGTGTTGGCGTTGAAGAACGGATCGAGCGGCTCCGTCGGCCAGGTCACGGTTGCGAGCCGGTAGCGCGCGGTCCAGCGGCCGACCTTTCGGATATCTTCCACCACCAGCGCCTGCCGCAGCTCCTCGCGCAAGCCGACGTTCCACAGCCCGATCACCGGATGCGATCGTCCGCCGGAGGCGGCAACCGCAAGCTCGGCGCCATGTTCGGCGCGCGCGCGATGCAGGCGCGCGACCAGATCGCGCGGCAGGAAAGGACAATCCGCCGCCACGCTCAAGACCCACGCGACCTCGGGCCGGTGGGCCGCGGCCCAATCGAGGGAGGCGAGGATGCCCGCAAGCGGTCCGGGATGGTTCTGCACCGTGTCGGCAATGACGGGCAGGCCGAAGCTCGCGAACCGTGCCGGATCGCCATTGGCGCTAAGAAGGAGCCCATCGCATTGCGGGGTCAGCCGCGCGATCGCGCGCGCCAGGATGCTGCGGCCGCCGATCTGGCGCATCGGCTTGTCGCCGCCGCCCATCCGCCGCGCCAGCCCGCCGGCGAGCAGCACGCCCGGTGTTGCCGGCGCGCCGCTTGGCGTCGCCGGCGTGTTCACGATTTTGGTCATGGCCCAGCTCGATAGCATGACATTGCCCGTTGGCCGATATAAAGCAGCTTTCGGCCGGGCACAGCCTGGTTCCGTCGGAGGCTCGGAGAACAGCATGAAAGTGATTGGTCTTGCGGGATGGAGCGGCGCCGGCAAGACCACGCTGCTGGCCCGCCTGATCCCGTACTTCAATGCCGAAGGCCTGCGCGTTTCCGTCATCAAGCACGCCCATCACAGTTTCGATGTCGACATTCCCGGCAAGGATTCCTGGGTGCACCGGCAGGCGGGCGCCGCCGAAGTGCTGGTGTCGTCCAGTCAGCGCTGGGCCTTGATGCATGAATTGCGCGGCGCCGCCGCGCCGCTGCTGCCGGAATTGTTGGCGAAGATGTCGCGGGTCGATCTGGTCGTGATCGAAGGCTTCAAGTCGGAGCCGCATCGCAAGATCGAGGTGCATCGCTCCGCCAATGGCAAGGCGCTGCTATTCCCGCACGATCCCGGCATCGTCGGCCTTGCCACCGATGCGGCGGTGGAAACCGCGCTCCCGCGCGCCCATCTCGACGACATCCCGGCCGTCGCCGCCATGATGCACCGGTTCGCCACCAGTATCGAGGACATGCTGGCGCGAAACCCGGTTGAGAGCTGAAAGCAGAATGGCGCAATTGATCAAACTCGACCTCGCCGGACTGAAGTGCCCGTTGCCGGCCTTGCGGACGCGCAAGGCGCTGAAGGGGCTGACGCCGGGCGACCGCCTGGAAGTTCACTGCACCGATCCCTTGTCGGTGATCGATATCCCCAATCTGGTCCGGGAAACCGGCGATAGGGTCGAGATCACCGAACGCGCGGAGCACCGCATCGTGTTCTTGATCGAAAAGACCAGCCGGCTTTCGCAAGCCAGGTAAAGATCTAACTAAAGGGGTCTTCCGCGGCGCACGCGGCAAAGTTCATCATTCGGGTTCGGACCCGCTACCTTTTTCCTATCGACACCGGGGGTGGCTTCTGCCCCAATTCCACTGTCCGCAAGGGCGCGGAGGTCGCGTCGCGTCCGGCGTCTGGGCGTGGGGTCTTGCCGCAGGCACAATGTGTCGCGTCATATGCTAGAATCTTCCAATGCGCTTGGGTGATTCTGGCGCGTTTGGAATGGTGCGGGGCAGCAATTTGCTGACGCGCCGCGCAGCGAAGCGGCTGAGGATAAAGCGACGGGGCTAAGGGGATCGCGGGCGGCAGACATGTCCATCAAGGGCAGCTGAAGGGGAGGAATCAATGGCTACAATTGAAGGCGCTGCAACCATGACCGGCGCCGGGGCGGGCATTTTCGATCGCGAGCGGACCATCGCGACGGCGGGCTTCAATCGCTGGATGGTGCCGCCCGCCGCACTCTGCATCCATTTGTGCATCGGGATGGCCTACGGCTTCAGCGTGTTCTGGCTGCCGCTGTCGCGCGCCATCGGGCTGACCGCGCCCAAGGCGTGCCCGGACATGACCCTGCTTCAGGAGCTGTTCACCACCACCTGTGACTGGAAGGTGGCCAGCATGGGCTGGATGTTCACCCTGTTCTTCGTCCTGCTCGGCGTGTCGGCGGCGATCTGGGGCGGCTGGCTCGAACGGGCCGGTCCGCGCAAGGCGGGCTTTGTCGCAGCCTTGTGCTGGGGCGGCGGTCTGTTGATCGGCGCCTTCGGCATTTATGTCCATCAGCTCTGGATCATGTGGTTAGGGGCCGGCGTGATCGGCGGCGTCGGTCTCGGGCTCGGTTACATTTCACCGGTGTCGACGCTGATCAAATGGTTTCCCGATCATCGCGGCATGGCGACTGGCATGGCCATCATGGGCTTCGGCGGCGGCGCCATGATCGGGGCGCCGCTGGCGAATATCCTGATTAACCACTTCAAGACCCCGACCTCGGTCGGCGTCTGGCAGGCGTTCGTCGCCCTCGGCGTGATCTACTTCGTCTTCATGACGATCGGCGCGTTTGCCTATCGCGTGACGCCGGCGGGCTGGATTCCGGATGGCTGGACGCCACCGGCCAAGAAGCACCGGATGATCAGCCACAACAATGTACATCTCGACGATGCGCACAAGACGCCGCAGTTCTGGCTGATCTGGTGGGTGCTGACCTTGAACGTTTCTGCCGGGATCGGCGTGATCGGCATGGCGTCGCCGATGTTGCAGGAAATTTTTGCCGGCAAATTGATAGGGCTGCCGGATGTCGGCTTCAACGCGCTGAGCGGCGCGCAAAAAGCCACCATCGCAGGGATCGCGGCCGGCTTTACCGGCCTGCTGTCGCTGTTCAACATCGGCGGCCGCTTCTTCTGGGCGTCGCTGTCCGACCGCATCGGCCGCAAGGGGACCTATTACTGCTTCTTCCTGCTTGGTATCGCGCTCTATGCGCTGGCGCCGACCTTCGCCGCGATGGGCTCGAAGCTGCTTTTCGTTGCGGGCTTCGGCATCATCCTGTCGATGTATGGCGGCGGCTTCTCGACCGTGCCGGCCTATCTTGCCGACATGTTCGGAACGCAGTTCGTGGGCGCGATCCACGGACGGTTGCTGACCGCGTGGTCGACGGCGGGCATCATCGGTCCGGTGGTCGTCAACTACATCCGCGAGTTCCAGCTCGCGGCCGGCGTGCCGCGCAACCAGCTCTACAACACGACGATGTATATCCTGTGCGCGATGCTGGTCGCCGGATTGATCTGCAACTATCTGATCAAGCCGGTCGATCCGAAGTGGCACATGAGCGATGCTGATGTTGCAAAACTGCAGGCAGCAGCCGGCGGTGCGGGTGCCGGCGCTCCTTCCGGATCGTTCGGTATCGGAAGAGGCGGCCTCGACGCCAGGGCCGCGCTGTTCTGGGCCTTCGTCGGCATTCCGCTGGCCTGGGGTATCTGGATCACGCTGCAGAGCGCGGCCAGGATCTTGTGATCGCAGGCATCATGCCCGCGGGGGCGCCAGGAAATCTCGCCGGCCCCGCGGCGCTTTCGTCTTTTCTGGTCAATCCAACGCACAAGATCGGGGAATATCCCATGTTTCGCATCAGTGTTTGCCTCGCCGCCGTTCTCCTCGTCTCAGGCACGCTTGTCACGGCATCGGCACAGACCGCCGATCCCGCGCCACAACCGAAGATGTCGAGGATGAAACTGACCGTCGAGCGCCTCAAGGAGATGCGGGCGAAGTGGAGCCAGAACAGGCCCAAGCTCAAGGCTTGCCGCAAAGAGGTGAAGTCGAAGGGCCTGGAAGGCGACGACCGCTGGTTCTACATCGAAGACTGCATGGCCCGAAGCTGAGCCAAAGCCCAATTCTCTCATTCGTCATGGCCAGGACATAGGGGAGCGGAAACGATGCCGTCCTTCGGACGGCTATGCCCGGGCATGACGTGCTTCGATAAAGGGCCTTATTTCGCAGGTCGCATTTCGAGTTAGACTCTGAAGCAAGACCTTTATGCCTTGCCCGGGCCGCCCTTATGCCGTGCTTATGACGGAGCGCGGCCGGCCATCTCGATTTCCTATGGATCTGCCTGCATCTTGCACCTGAACCGGCGCGCCTCTTGCGCCGGATATTGGAAGATCCGGCATGACCGCATTTTGCTCGCATCAGGACAGGCTTCACGAACTGGCCGGCTTCAGCCAATCCCCGATCGTGTCTTCATCACGGCAGGAGGACCCAAAGCGGCTGGGCGCGTTGGTGCGACGGGCCATCGACCGCACAATTGACGCCTTCAGCTCCCGTGCTGACTGGTCGTCGGAGCCGGCCGCGCATGGGAACCATGATCCGGATAGCGATGCGGCGAAGTTCCCGCAGCGGCCGCTGATATTGGGCGACAAGTGGGATTTCTAGAAGTTCACCGAATCTCCCGGGCTCCTTGAGAGGTTTCAAACAAAAGATTTGGCCAAAGCCAGATAAAGCGCGAAAAGAAATTCGGCGACCGTCGGCAGCACCAACATGGAAGAAGAGGTAGTCCCAAAGCCTAGCAGCGACGCCATGTTAGCTGGTAAAAGGTATTCATGCTGACCCGGCAGCTAGCTGATCGCCAGAAATGCAAAAAAATGATCAGCGATCGTGAAAATAATTCGTCCTGCCCTTAACTACGTGAATTTTCACTTGGTCCGAATTAGCTGTTTCGCTTCATCGCTTGTGTCATCTTGCCGATGAAGGCGACCACGCGTTGTCGGCACCGCTTTGCAAGGTGCTTCAACCAACCAAGCCGCGCGACGAGCGGGTGGTGGGCTACTTTGATTGTGGCACTACATCGTGGCGCAACTCAGAACGAAACCAATCTTCTTTAGCGAGAGTTTTCTCGCACAGGGTCTTAACGATTGTAGGCTCGGCGGTGACGGTCATCTGGCTCGCGTATTCCCAGAAATCTTCACCGCAGCGGCGTCGATAATAGGCAAGCCGGATCATATCGGGTGCACCGTCGCTCCATTTAATCAACTGGCTGCAAAATGAATAATCACCCCAGCAATGTTCATCGCATGGTTGCGGATGTGGACCGGTCTCATTGAGAACTCGTATCAACCCACGCTTCATCAACGATTGTTCCTTGACCGGCGACGCCGCCCTTTCCATGCACGTCTTGTGGTGCCCCGAAGCGTACAGGACGCCCTATCCGCGATGTTAGTTTCCCCTTGATCTGCGCAAAGCTCATTAGATTGCCTCCCAAACCTCTAGCACGTCCACAATATCACGGATTTTCCAGGTCGAGTTCAATCCTCTCGGATGGAAATATTGTTGCACACCCTGCCGGCTGGCTATTCTTTCTCGCAAACGAAACTGCGGAGTCCTTGAGCAGGAAAATTCCGCCGATCCGTCCCTTGGCATCGCGGGCAACCCAGAAGTCATCCATGTTGCGGCCGATGAAAAATGCGGGGATTGCCTCGTTGACGATGCCGGGATCGAGAGGCCGGAATTGTGCGGCGACGGTTGTGGGCGCATCGGCGGATAAGATGCCGGCATGCTCGCTTTCCCGAACGATCTCGGCGGTCGAACGAGCCTGCATTTGCCGCGGCGAGAGGTCTGGATTTGTCAGCTGCACGGCGATCATTGCGCGTTTATCGATTGCGATTGCGTGCCCTGGCAGCGCCGCGGACGAATGTGCCCGGCCTCCGCTGCCGCCCGCCGCATCCGGTTGCTGACGAACGCATCAAGCATTTCGCGGAGAGCGGTGAGTACGGGGGTGAGCTGTTCCCAAACCTGTTCTCTTTGATGTGCGGCCTTGAAAGTGATCGCGGCCATGGCGGCCTCCTCGCGACTCTAACCGGCCATGGTGTGCCGACGAAGCCATAGGAAAGCCAGATGGCTTGCCGTTGCGTTTCATAAGAGAAATATAGGAATGCTGGGGACGGGGAAGACGTCGCGCTCCTCCGCGCCAGGCCTTTACACCGTGACTATGAGAAAGTGCGGGGGGCCGCCTCGATTTCCTATGCCGCGATGCGCATCCTCGCACCAATGAGCTGGCAATCCGGGATGACAGTGGAGATGCAGGATGGCTTACTTCCTTACAGGCGACGAAAAATATCGCGATCTGATCTACGACGATGATGATCGATCGTATCTCATGGCGCATAGAGCCGCGCCTGGCGGTTATCGTTTTGGTCGGACGCGGGAAAAACGCGTTCGCGTCCACGCGCGTAGCGCCTTGAGGCGCGTCAACGGTTATTTCGCGAGCATGATCGAGGCGATCGCCAATGCGAAGCTGCGCCGCATGGAGCGCGAACTCGAGCTCCGCGGCATTCGCTTCGACCGGTCGAACGAGAGCGGGGCAGAGGGTAAATCCCGCCCGACCGAGCGCTAACGATGAGAAAGCGGGCCATCCGTCCCGCTTTTTCGCATTTATCTCTTTATGTGGAGCGTCACATGCGACAGCTGTCGTTCACCGCATCCGTTCTGGTTTCCCTGCTGCGCAAAGTTGTCAACGCCGTGCTGACGTTTCTCGGCCCATCCTGGGATGGGCTGCGCAGGAAATACCGGCCTCACGATCACTACATGCGCGGTCCCGGACCAAAATGGCGCGAAAAGCACCTTCTCGATCGCCGATCCGCCGGCAGCACGTGAGTCCGCGCATCAACTCAAACACTTGTTAGAGCTGATGGTTGCCGCGGGAAGGAAGTCGCTTCCACAGGACGTTGTCGTGTTTAATCGGATTGCCGGCTGAAGACGGCCTCGGTTGGTCAGCTTCAATTGTTGCGGCGAAAGCGCGCTTGAGACGATCATCGTCGATCCGCGCAAGGTATTGACGCAAGATGGTGGGAGTGAATTCATTCGGCTGCAGAATGGCGGCGCATAGCGCCGCACTGGTCCGGCAAAAAAAGCTGAAATCCGGCTTGCCATCATGCTGCGGATCAAGCCTGTCGATCTCGCTTGCGATGGCCATTACCGCCAGTCTATCGGCATTGTCCAATGTCACGGCGAAGCGCAGAAGAGCCAATTGCCAGGCGCGCAGTGTTCTAGCGTGCCAGTCACTCTCGAGAACGCTTGCACTCATTTGAAATGCCTCTACGAGGTAGCGGCCAAATCCGTGCCAGGGTCTCGATTGTGCCAGCCTTCGCTCAAGCAGGCCAGATCCTCGTCGCCGATCTCGGCGATGGCGCGCGCGACTTCGGCCTTCGCAGGTTCGGCCAGTTCGACGATCGGCAAGCGCGTGATAGGGCGACATCAAGCCAAGCAGGCTCAACGCATATTTCAAGGCGGCCGGGCTCTCTTTGGCGAGTGCAACCGTCAGCCGCGCCAGCCGGTTTTGCAAATATCGTGCAGACTGCAACCGTCCTTGCCGGCAGCTCGAGAAAATAGCCTGGCACAATCCCGGCGCGACATTCGATATCGACGATATGCAGCCATCCCCGCCAAGGCTGACAAAGGCAAGCGCGGTGGCGTCGTCTCCGGACAGTAGCCGGAACCGAGGCGGCAACTGCGGCCGCGTGCGCATGGGGCGGGTAATATCGCCGGTGCCATCTCTCAATCCGATGAACTGCCCAGATTTCGTCAGCCGCACGAGGGTATCGTCGGAAAGTTCGCGGATGGTTCGGGAGGGAATGTCGTGCAGGATAATGGGAAGGGCGGTCGAGCCGGCGATCGCTTGAAAGTGCGCGTATATGCCGGCCTGCATCGGCTTGTTGTAATAAGGCACGACCGAAAGCACCGCGTCGGCGCCCGCCGCCTCGGCCTGCCGCGTCAATTCGATAGCCTGCCGGGTCGAATTCGATCCCGCTCCTGCAATGACCCGAATCCGGCCACGCGCGGTTTCGACGACGGCGCGGATGATGCGGTCGTGCTCGGCCGGCGTCAGGGTCGAAGCCTCGCCGGCGGTTTCGCCGACCACGATTGCGGAAGAGCCCGCTTCGATTTGCCGTTCGCAAAGCCTGGCCAATGCCGCCAGATCGATGCGGCCGTCATCATCGAACGGGGTGGGAAGATCGGCGATGTAGCCCGCGAGCCAGATGGCGGGAGTTGCAACTGCGGTCATCGGATTTCACGCTGCGTTTTCCATTTCGACGAAGCCTTGCCGATACGCCGAAAGCACCAGGCCCTGCTGGCATCTGACGCCGGCCTCGATCCGGAAGCCCATCTGCTCCAGCCTGGTGCGGACTTTCAGGCTGAAGCCGCTTTCGCGGGAATCGATCAGGACGGCGATCGCAGCGCTGGGGCAGAGAAATTGCGATATCTGGGCGAGTGCCGCTTCGATGGCGAGCAGCGAGCCTTGACCCGTGACCAGGCCGACGGCGTGCTGCCGCCTCGGAATCCGGCTTGTGGGTGGTGGTCACATGGACGAAACCGCGCCGCCGCAGGTAGAGAGACAGCTCCAGGCTATCGCTGCCGGCGACAATGGCGCGATGCGATTGGAAAGACGCGTGAGCCCGATCATGGTATCGGCGACCTGCTCGCGGTTGGCAGCGGAATGCGGCTGGAGCATCTTGCTCTCCCGGATGGCGGCTGTCATGCGGCGCGCCGCGGCCGCGCGCTTGCGGCGGGCAGATGAGCGGTGGAGGGGGGCTTGGCGCCCATATCGAGTTCAATGGCGCGCTTGAGCTCGACGATGGTTTCGGGGTGATGGCCATTCTCGAACAGCGCATAGCGGATGGCTTGCGCACGGTTGACGAACAGGCCGCCATAGAGGCCGTTCTGTTCCTGGGCGACCCAGTTGCCGCGGCTGTCTTGCCGATAAAGACGATGGCGGATGCAGAGCTACACGATGGAGGTTCGACGAGCTTCACGTTGGCATTCCTTCTGGTGACAGGGCTGACGCGAGACACCGCGCTGTTCGATGTGTGCATGCTCTCGCCAATATCTTCGCGGGCGGATATGAATTCGAGAGCGGCAAAACGGCGATCTCATAGGAGCCGTATAAGATCGGAGCGGTATGAGATCGTGCGATGGCCGTCTCAGACGGGGACGGCATGATTGAAGCGATGAGCAGGGCAGAACAGCGCCGCATAGGCCGCCGTTTCGTCCCAGTGATTGAGAGCGGCGTCGAACGGCGGCTCGCGCCTGATGGCGCCGACGACGGCGCTGAGGATGATGGACATCCACAGCAATGCCGCCAAGACTTCTGCCGAAGCCGATGCTGGCAAAGCTCGCGAAAATGACCAGAATGATCATTCGCAGGAAAAAGCGAACGACCACCTGGGTCGATCGCAGTTCTCGCGGTAGACTCGGGAAACTGCGCCAAGGTTGGAAACTCCACAAGGCTCGAAACTCCGAAGTGGTTCGACGTTCGTTCGCGGCGTCTAGGCGAAATTATCGCAGCAGACCGGCGTATAGACGGTGTTGGCGTCGCGCGGCACGATGGGAACGCTGGTCGGCTCGCGATGGCGCGCTGGTGCGCTGGGCCTCGACGATACGCGCTCAAAATAGCCAGCGCCAGATCCGCGTGCCGGGTTTCGATCGATTGGTCGAGCCATTCGGGAAGTTCGCGTTCGCGGGACAGCGCGCAGTGCCATTCGCCCTCATCATAGGCGATGCGGCGAACCTGCCATTGCGGCAGTTCGAAGTCGATCAGCGCGAGTGCAGCGTCGGTCCAGGCTTGCGAGCCGATCAATGCGTTCGATCCGCGCGCTCTTTCCGGCCTGCCCGATCGACGGATAGCGCCGGCATGTCGCGGCGACGAGCTCGGACATGAGCTTTGCCGTCACGACATCGGCGTCGCGGAGCCGATCGTTGAGCGCGTCGAAATCATGATGGTCTGAAAGGGGCAGCATGGCGTCATCTCACATCAAGCAGGGCCGCGGTCCGTAAGATGGTCAAAACGTCGTTTGAAAACGAGGTAGGACAGGGCGACAAGATATAAAGGCCCCATAAATGCACGCGGGGGCGCCAGCGCCCATTTCGCCTCCGACGACCGCGCCGACGGATGCCGGCGTTGGCCGGCCGAATGACAAGGCTGCCCTGCGCCGTGGACCGCCGATTGGACAGCGCGGCCGACGCATTCTCCCGGCAACCATCAAGGAGTTATAGGAAAGTCAGAGGGTTATAGGCGGGCGTTGGCCGGGACAATGGATCCGGGCGGCCGCACCTTTATGAGATTCCTATAACGTTGCCGCGGCTCTCGTCTCGAAAACCTATGCGCCGAGTGGCACTTCACGCCACTGAGATACGGGCAGGGCCAGGGTCGCAGTCCGATCGCCGGATTGATCCATCGCAACAGGCCTTCCCGCAAACGCGCAGAAGGTGCGCACCGAAACAAGCGCGGCAAGGAGCATTTTCATGTGGGACGTCGTCATGCTGGCCCTCGGCCTCGGCTTCTTCGTGGCGGCGGATAGGTTATGCCTACGCCTGCGAACGGCTCTAGTTCTGACGCGTTTTCGTGACGCGAACCGGTAGCCGCTTCGCTCGAAAACCGCTTTGGGAGAACGACCATGATCTTCGATTATTCACTCGCCGGCCTCGTCTCCGCGGGCCTGCTGTTTTACCTGACCTACGCTCTGCTGCGGCCCGAGCGGTTCTGACCGTTTCGTGCACCCATCCCGCGTAAATTCCAAAAGGCACATCCCCATGACCGCCATTGGCTGGATTCAAATCATTCTGTACTGCGCGATCATTGTCGCGCTGGTCAAACCGCTCGGCGGGTACATGACGCGCGTCTTCAATGGCGAGCGCACCTTCCTGTCGCCGGTCTTGCGGCCGGTCGAGGCCGGGATTTACTGGATCGGCGGCGTCGACGAGAAGCGCGAGCAGCACTGGCTGACCTATACGGTCGCGATGCTGCTGTTCCATGTCGGCGGCTTTCTGATCATCTATGCGGTGATGCGCCTGCAGGCACTGCTGCCGTTCAATCCGGCCGAGCAATCCGCGGTCGCCGAAGATCTTTCCTTCAATACCGCGATCAGCTTCATCACCAACACCAACTGGCAGAACTACGGCGGCGAAAGCACGCTGTCCTATCTGGTGCAGATGCTGGGGCTGACGCACCAGAACTTCCTGTCGGCGGCCACCGGCATCGCGCTCGCGGTGGCGCTGATCCGCGGCTTCTCCCGCTCCTCGATGCGCACCATCGGCAATTTCTGGGTCGATGTGACGCGCTGCACGCTCTATGTGCTGCTGCCGATCTGCGTCGTCTACACGCTGTTCCTGGTCTGGCAGGGCATGCCGCAGACGCTCGGCGCCTATGTCGACGCCACGACGCTGGAAGGCGCCAAGCAGACCATCGCGGTCGGCCCGGTGGCCTCCCAGGTCGCGATCAAGATGCTCGGCACCAATGGCGGCGGCTTCTTCAACGCCAACGCCGCGCATCCGTTCGAGAACCCGACCGCGCTGTCGAACTTCGTGCAGATGATCTCGATCTTCGCGCTCGGCGCCGCGCTGACCAATGTGTTCGGCCGCATGGTCGGCAACCAGCGTCAGGGCTGGGCGATCTTGGCCGTGATGGGCGTGCTGTTCCTGGCCGGCGTCGCCGTCACCTATTGGGCGGAAGCCAATGGCACCACCGCGCTCGAGGCGCTCGGGCTGACCGGCGGCAACATGGAAGGCAAGGAAGTCCGCTTCGGCATCGTCGCCTCGTCGTCTGTTCGCGGTCATCACCACGGCCGCTTCCTGCGGCGCGGTCAACGCCATGCATGACACATTTACCGCGCTTGGCGGCATGATTCCGCTGATCAACATGCAACTCGGCGAAATCATCGTCGGCGGCGTCGGCTCCGGGCTTTACGGCATGCTGATCTTCGTCGTCATCGCGATCTTCGTCGCCGGCCTGATGGTCGGCCGCACCCCGGAATATGTCGGCAAGAAGATCGAGGCGCGCGAGGTCAAGATGGCGATGCTCGCCATTCTGGTGCTGCCGCTGATGTATCTCGGCTGGACCGCTGTCGCCGTTGTCTATCCGCCGGCGGTGGCCTCGATGGCCAATGCCGGCCCGCACGGCTTCACCGAGGTGCTCTATGCCTATACCTCGCAGCACCGGCAATAACGGCTCGGCCTTCGCGGGCCTCACCGGCAACACTCTTCTTCTACAACGTGACCGGCGCGGATGCGCGATGTTCGTCGGCCGCTTCTTCATGATCGTGCCGGCCATGGCGATGGCGGGCTCGCTGGCGGGCAAGAAGTCGATCCCGCCATCGGCCGGCACGCTGCCGACCACCGGCGGCCTGTTCGTCGGCCTGGTGGTCGGCGTGATCCTGATCATCGGCGGTCTCACCTTCTTCCCGGCGCTGGCGCTCGGACCGATCGTCGAGCACCTCGCGATGACCGCCAACACCCTGTTCTGATCGATCTCATTCGGAGTTACCTCCATGGAAGTCGTCCAAAATTGAATAAGCGGATGCCGGTTTCGGCGATGCTCGACCCGAAGATCGTGATTCCCGCGATCGGCTCGGCCTTCGTCAAGCTCGATCCCCGGGTGATGATCAAGAGCCCCGTGATGTTCGTGGTCGAGGTCGTGGCCGCGCTGACCACGGTGATCTTCCTGCGCGATCTCGTGACCGGCGGAGCGAACCTCGGCTTCACCTTCCAGATCATCCTGTGGCTGTGGTTCACGGTGCTGTTCGCCAATTTCGCCGAGGCGGTCGCCGAAGGCCGCGGCAAGGCCCAGGCCGAGTCGCTGCGCAAGACCCGCACCGAGAGCCAGGCCAAGCTGCTGACCGGGTCCGACAAGACCTATCGGCTGGTGTCCGGCACCAGCCTCAAGGTCGGCGACATCGTGCTGGTCGAAGCCGGCGACAACATCCCCTCCGACGGCGAGGTGATCGAGGGCGTCGCCTCGGTCAACGAGGCCGCGATCACCGGCGAGTCCGCGCCCGTGATCCGCGAATCCGGCGGCGACCGCTCGGCGGTCACCGGCGGCACCCAGGTGCTGTCGGACTGGATCCGCGTCCGCATCACCGCGGCGCAGGGCTCGACCTTCATCGACCGCATGATCAAGCTGGTCGAGGGCGCCGAGCGGCAGAAGACGCCGAACGAGATCGCGCTCAACATCCTGCTCGCGGGCCTCACCATCATCTTCGTGTTCGCGACCGTCACCATCCCGAGCTACGCGGCCTATGCCGGCGGCCCGATCTCGGTGGTGATCCTGGTGGCGCTGTTCGTGACCCTGATCCCGACCACGATCGGCGCGCTGCTGTCGGCGATCGGCATCGCCGGCATGGACCGGCTGGTGCGCTTCAACGTGCTGGCGATGTCCGGCCGCGCGGTCGAGGCCGCCGGCGACGTCGATACGCTGCTGCTCGACAAGACCGGCACCATCACGCTCGGCAACCGCCAGGCGACGGCATTTCGGCCGGTGCGCGGCGTGACCGAGCAGGAGCTGGCCGATGCGGCGCAGCTCGCCTCGCTCGCCGACGAGACCCCCGAGGGGCGCTCGATCGTCGTGCTGGCCAAGGAAAAATACGGCATCCGCAGCCGCGACATGGCGGAGCTGGCCGCGACCTTCATTCCGTTCACGGCGCAAACCCGCATGAGCGGCGTCGATGCCGGCGCATCGTCGGTCCGCAAGGGCGCGGTCGATGCGATCCTGAACTATGTCAGCGGCGGCGGCGAAACGCGCGCCGTGGCGTCGGGAAATGCCGTCCGCGCGGTGCAGCCCTCGATCGGTTCCGACATCGCCCGGGAGATCAAGTCGATTTCGGACGAAATCGCCAAGTCAGGCGGCACGCCGCTGGCGGTCGCCAAGGACGGTCGTCTGCTCGGCGTCGTGCACCTCAAGGACATCGTCAAGGGCGGCATCCGCGAGCGCTTCGCCGAATTGCGCCGCATGGGCATCCGCACCGTGATGATCACCGGCGACAATCCGATGACGGCGGCGGCGATCGCGGCGGAAGCCGGCGTCGATGATTTTCTCGCGCAGGCGACGCCGGAAGACAAATTGAAGCTCATTCGCGACGAACAGGCCAAGGGCAAGCTGGTGGCGATGTGCGGCGACGGCACCAACGACGCGCCGGCGCTCGCGCAGGCCGACGTAGGCGTCGCCATGAATACCGGCACCCAGGCGGCGCGCGAGGCCGGCAACATGGTCGATCTCGACTCCAACCCGACCAAGCTGATCGAGGTGGTGGAGATCGGCAAGCAGCTATTGATGACCCGCGGCGCGCTGACGACATTCTCGATCGCCAACGACGTCGCGAAGTATTTCGCCATCATTCCCGCGATGTTCCTGGCCTTCTATCCGCAGCTTGCCGTGCTCAACGTCATGCATCTGGCGAGCCCGCAAAGCGCGATCCTGTCGGCCATCATCTTCAATGCGCTGATCATCATCGGATTGATCCCGCTGGCCCTGAAGGGCGTGGCGTATCGGGCGATCGGGGCCGGCGCGCTGTTGCGCCGTAACCTGATGATCTATGGCGTCGGCGGCATCATTATTCCGTTTATCGGCATCAAGGCCATCGACCTCGTGGTCGCCGCCTTGCACCTGGCCTAGTACCGTCATTGCGAGCGCAGCGAAGCAATCCAGAGCTACACAGGAAGAATGGATTGCTTCGTCGCTTCGCTCCTCGCAATGACGGAAAGATTACATTCTGAGGAGATACACCATGTTGAAAGAAATTCGCCCCGCCATCATCGTGCTTGTGGTGCTGACGCTGATCACGGGCCTCGCCTATCCGCTCGCGATGACCGCGATCGCAGGCGCGATCTTCCCGAAGCAGGCGCAGGGCAGCCTGATCGAACGGAACGGCAAGGTGGTGGGTTCGGCCCTGATCGGGCAGGAATTCAAGGACGACAAGTATTTCCATGGCCGCCCTTCGGCCACCACCGCGCCGGACCCCGCCGATTCGACCAAGACGGTGCCTGCGCCCTACAACGCCGCCAATTCCGGCGGCTCCAACCTCGGCCCGACCAGCAAGGCGCTGAACGACCGGGTCAAGGAGGACGTCGAAAAGCTGAAAGCCGAGAATGCCTCGGCCGCCGTTCCAGTCGATCTCGTCACCACCTCCGGCAGCGGCCTCGATCCGGATATCTCGCCCGAGGGCGCGCTGTTTCAGGTGCCGCGCGTGGCCAAGGCGCGCCAGATGCCGGAAGATCGCCTCCGCCAGCTGGTCGCCGAGAACACCAAAAGCCGCCTTGCCGGATTGCTCGGCGAACCCCGCGTTAACGTATTGGCGCTGAATTTGGCGCTGGATGCGGCGGCTTCGAAATAGCGGCTCCAAAGCGTTTTCGAACAAAGTGGACACCGGTTTGCGTAAAGAAAACGCGTCGAGACAAAAAACTAGAGCGTCGGTTCTGATTTCAATCAGAACCGCGCTCTAGGCTGCATCGGGCGTCAGGATTATAATGCCTTATGGCAAATCAGCGCCTCGACCCTGAAAAAAGACCCTCGCCGGATGCGCTGCTGGAGGCGGCGCGGCGTGAGCACGATCAGGCCGGACGGCTCAAGATCTTCGTCGGCGCCGCCCCCGGCGTCGGCAAGACCTACGAGATGCTGCAGAGCGCGCGTGCCAAGCTGAAGGCCGGCGTCGATGTCGTCGTCGGCGTCGTCGAAACCCACGGCCGGGCGGAGACCGGAGCGCTGCTGGAGGGCCTTGAAGTGCTCCCGCGCAAGCGGCTCGAGTACAAGGACCAGGTACTCGAGGAGATGGACCTCGACGCGCTGATCGCGCGCCGTCCGCAGCTCGCGCTGGTCGACGAACTCGCCCACACCAACGCCCCCGGCAGCCGCCACCCGAAACGCTATCTCGACGTCGAGGAACTGCTGTCGCACGGCATCGACGTCTATACTGCGGTCAATATCCAGCACATCGAGAGCCTCAACGATGTGGTCGCCCAGATCACCCATGTGCGGGTGCGCGAGACCGTGCCGGATTCGGTGTTCGACCGCGCCGACGCGATCGAACTGATCGACCTGACGCCGGACGACCTGATTCAGCGGTTGAAAGAAGGCAAGGTCTATGTCCCCAAGCAGGCCGAGCGCGCGCTCGAGCATTATTTCTCGCCGGGCAATCTGACGGCGCTGCGCGAACTGGCGTTGCGGCGCACCGCCGAGCGGGTCGACGAACAGCTACTCACCCATATGCAGGCCAACGCCATTGCCGGTCCCTGGGCGGCAGGCGAGCGCATCCTGGTCTGCATCAGCGAGGATCCGCGGTCGGCGGGGCTTGTGCGCTATACCAAGCGGCTGGCGGACCGGCTGCACGCGCCCTGGACCGCCATCAGCATCGAGACGCGGCGCAGCCTGCAATTGACCGACGAGCAGCGCGACCGGCTGGCCGACACGCTGCGTCTGGCGGAAGCGCTCGGACGGTGAGGCGGTCACCATTCCAGGCGTCGGACGCCGCATCGCCGACGACGTCATCAACTTCGCGCAAGCCAACAACGTGACCCAGATCATCATCGGCAAGTCGACGCGTTCCTGGTGGTTCGAACTCAGGCGCGGTTCGGTGGTGCACGATCTGGTGCGGCGCGCCGGCAATATCAGCGTCAACGTGATTGCCGGCGAGGAACTCGCCGCCGAGCCGGTTCCAAAAAAGACCGTGCGCACGGCCGAACGAGCCGAGCCGTTCGATCCCAAGCCGTATCTGATGGCGCTGCTGATCGTGGCCCTCGGCCTCGGCGCCGCCGAGCTGATCCAGCGATTATTTGGCATCGAGAACGTCGATCTTGTGTTCCTGACGGCAGTGGTCGGCGTGGCGGTTCGTTACGGCCTGTGGCCGTCGCTGCTCGCCAGCGTCGCGGCGTCGCTGTGCTACAATTTCTTCTTTTTGCCGCCGGTCTACACCTTCACCATCACCGATCCGACCAATGTCGCGGCTTTCTTCTTCTTCATGCTGATCGCGATCCTGGTTTCCAACGTCGCCGCGCGGGTGCGCACCCAGGCCGTACTCCGCGATCGGCCGGGTGCGGACCACCGAATCGCTTTACGCCTTCAGCCGCAAGCTCGCGGGCACCGCGACGCTGGACGACGTGTTGTGGGCGACCGCCTATCAGACCGCGTTGATGCTGAAGGTGCGGGTGGTGCTGCTGCTGCCCGAGGATGGAGTCCTGACCGTCAAGGCCGGTTACCCGCCCGAGGACCAACTGGACAAGGCCGATCTTGCCGCCGCGAACTGGGCGTGGAGCAACGACCGCACCGCCGGGCGCGGCTCCGATACGCTGCCGGGCGCCAAGCGGCTGTTCCTGCCGATGCGGACCGGACGCGGACCGATCGGCGTCATCGGCATCGACGACGACAGGACAGGTCCGCTATTGACCCCGGACCAGCGCCGTCTGCTCGATGCGCTGGTCGACCAGGGGGCGCTGGCGATCGAACGGGTGCAACTGGTCGAGGACATGGATCGGGTCAAGCGCACCGTGGAGTCGGACCGGTTGCGCTCCGCGCTCCTGACCTCGATCTCGCACGATCTCAAGACGCCGTTAGCCTCGGTGCTGGGCGCCGCCTCCACGATGCGGGATCTTTCGACCGGTCTCTCCGACGCCGAAAAGCGCGATCTGCTCGCCACCGTGATCGACGAGTCCGAGCGGCTCAACCGCTTCATCGCCAATCTGCTCGACATGACCAAGCTGGAATCCGGCGCCATCGTGCCGAATACCACCCGCCAGGATATCGGCGAGATCATCGGCAGCGCCTTGCGGCGCGCCGGCAAGATGCTTGCAGGTCACAAGGTCCTGCTCGATCTCGCCGCCGATCTGCCGATGCTGGAGCTTGACGCGGTGCTGTTCGAGCAGGTGTTGTTCAACCTCCTGGACAACGCGGCGAAATATGCGCCCTCGGGCTCCACGATATCGATCAGGACCGTGCGCGACAGGGATTCGGTCATTGCTGCAGATCATCGACGAGGGTGAGGGCATTCCGCCGGCGGAGCTCGAAAGTGTGTTCGACAAATTCTATCGCGCGCAGAAGGGCGATCATGTTCGGCCCGGCACCGGTCTCGGGCTGGCGATTTCCCGCGGCTTTGTCGAGGCGATGCACGGCACGATCTTGGCCGCCAACCGCACCGATCGCAGCGGCGCCGTGCTGACCATCCGGCTGCCGATTCCGGCTGCCGTCGAAGCGCTGGACACCGCCGCATGAACGCCACGCCGATCAAGGTCCTGGTCATCGACGATGAGCCGCCGATCCGAAAATTGCTGCGGATGGGGCTGAGCACGCAGGGCTACGAGATTCTCGGAAGCCTCCAACGGCAAGATCGCGCTGGAATTGCTGGCCCAGGATCCGGCCTTGATCATCCTCGATCTCGGCCTGCCGGATATCCAGGGCCATGAATTGCTGCGCATGATCCGCGGCCGCAACGACAGCGTGCCGATCGTGGTGCTATCGAGCCGCGGCGACGAGGCCGGCAAGGTCCAGGCGCTCGATCTCGGCGCCGACGATTACCTGACCAAACCGTTCGGGATGGATGAATTGCTGGCCCGCATGCGCGCGGCGTTGCGGCATCAGTTGCAGGTCCATGGCGAGCGTCCGGTGTTTCGCTCGGGCGATTTGTCGGTCGATCTGGTGCGACGGATCGTCAAGGTCGGCGACAAGGATGTCAGGCTGTCCCCGAAGGAATACGAATTGCTGCGCGTATTGGTGCAGCACGCCGGCAAGGTGTTGACCCACCGGTTTCTGCTCAAGGAGCTGTGGGATGAATTGACCGACGCGCAATATCTGCGGGTCTATGTCCGCCAGCTCCGGCAGAAGATCGAAGCCGATCCGGAGCGCCCGCAATTCGTCCTGACCGAAACCGGAATCGGCTATCGGCTGCGTGCGGCGGATTAGGACAGGATTCTCACTTTACCTCCCCGCCAGGAGAGGTCGATTTGCGAAGCAAATCGGGTGAGGGGCGTTAGACTACGAGAGGCCGTAACCCCTCACCCGGCGCTACGCGCCGACCTCTCCCAATGGGAGAGGTGTACCGCGGCGATGCTATTCCCAAAAACGGAACCATCTTCATTCGCAAAGATTATTTCCCGTAACCGGGAGAAAGACCATGGCACGGAAGTATTCGAAGAAGGCTGCGGCCAAAGTCGAGCGCGCGATGAAAGAGCGCAAGGCCGGGACACTGCGGAGCGGCCGATCCGGCAAGAAGGTCAAGAGCCGCAAGCAGGCGATCGCCATCGGTCTTTCCGAGGCAAGGGCCGCAGGCGCGAAAGTCCCGAAAAAGGCGGCGAAGAAGAGGAAGACGGCCAAGAAGCGTAAGGCGAAAAAGTAGCGGCGCCCGGCGGGCAAATCAGTGGTTCGCCTGTCCAGCCCCCTTTGCAAAAATATTCCGGTTCACTTCTGACCCAAATCACTTCTACATCTCTCGCCATCCCGGCCCACACAAAGGGGCGTTTCGCGATCGTCACGAACGTAGGGCAGGGATGCGATGGACGCAGGCGGCGCTGCTGACGAGAGCGCGACCTTGCGGACGGCGAAGTCGTGTGGTCCTGACGCCTCAATGGTTGGCGTCAAGTTGGTGAAAGAAATTTCACCAGCGACGGTGACAACAAAGCCCGATCACCGGGGAGAGTACGAAGGAAACCGTTAAAACCATTGCGTGCGGGAATGCCGGGTGTCCCGGTGCGACCGTGGTGACTAACGCGTGTGCTACTACACTTTGCGCACGCGGCTGCGGGTGCAACGGGCACCCGGCATTCCCCACGCCCTCCTTGGGCGAAGGATTCCTGCACAACCCGGGCGTCTCGCGCCGCGGGAAGGCGGTCGTGTATCTTCACGTCATTGCGAGGAGCGAAGCGACGAAGCAATCCACTCTCGCTTCTCTATTGCCTCATGGATTGCTTCGCTTCGCTCGCAATGACGACCTATTTTTCGTCGTCCCTGCTCCCGCGGGGACGACGGCGGCATGGAGCGGGTCCGGGGTCCACGTGGCGCGCGTATGGGTCAACGCATCAAAATGAGGAAATAGAGCCTCCGTTCCAATTCAATCGGAAGGGAAAAGGCTCTAAGCTGTAGTCATTCGACCGGCGTGGGATTGATCCGTAGACTCCAAAGAGCCTCTCCACCTATCGAAAGAAACGGGATTTCGAAAAGACCGCGGAGCCCAGCGGCGAGGCGCGGGTGGCGCCTTCGAAGCGCCGGCGGTTCGTGATCCAGAAGCACGCTGCCAAGCAGCTGCACTATGATCTGCGGCTGGAATTCGACGGCGTGTTCAAATCCTGGGCGGTCGCGCGCGGCCCCTCGCTCGATCCGCACGACAAGCGGCTGGCGGTGGAAGTGGAGGATCATCCGCTCGATTACGGCGATTTCGAAGGCACCATTCCGAAGGGCCAGTATGGCGGCGGCACCGTGCAGCTCTGGGATCGCGGTTATTGGGATGCCGACAATCCGGCGCGCGGCTTCGAGAAGGGCGATCTGAAATTCACGCTGCACGGCGAAAAGCTCGGCGGAAGCTGGGTGCTGGTGCGGATGCGTCACGACCGCTTCGGCGGCAAGCGAACCAATTGGCTGCTGATCAAGCATCGCGACGATTTTGCCAGGGAGGGCGAAGCCAATACCGTTCTCGACGCCGACAAATCCGTCGCGTCGGGACGGACGATGGATCAGATTGCCGCCGGCAAGGGCAAGGCGCCGAAGCCGTTCATGACGGCGAAGTCGAGCCGCGCCAAGGCTGACGCGGTGTGGCATTCGAACCGCGGCGATGCCGCCGAGGCGCGCGCGGCCATCAGGACCGGCGTGTCGCGGCCCGCGACGGCGAAGGCCAGAAAGGCCGCGGCGATGCCGGATTTCGTGGCGCCGCAGCTCTGCATTTCGGTCGACCGTCCGCCCGGCGCGCCGGGCTGGTGCCATGAGATCAAGTTCGACGGCTACCGCGTGCAACTGCGCGTCGAGCACGGTGACGCCGTGCTGAAGACCCGGAAAGGGCTGGACTGGACCGATAAATTTCCGGCCATCGCCAAGGAAGCAAGCGCGCTGCCCGATGCACTGATCGACGGCGAGATCGTGGCGCTCGACCATCACGGGACGCCGGATTTTTCAACGTTGCAGGCCGCCATCGCCGACGGCAAGACCGACCAGCTCATCTTCTTTGCGTTCGATCTGTTGTTCGCGGACGGGATGGATCTTCGCCCGCTGCCGCTCGGCGAGCGCAAGCAGCAATTGAAACAATTGCTGGAGGCGCTGCCAAAGCGCAAAGCCGGATCGATCCGCTATGTCGAGCATTTCGAGGACGACGGCGATGCCGTTCTGCAATCCGCCTGCAAAGCTGGGGCTGGAAGGCATCATCTCGAAAAAGCTCGGCGCGCCCTATCGTTCGGGCCGATCCGTAAACTGGACCAAGGCCAAGATGCCGCGCCGGACAGGAGGTCGTGCTCGGCGGGTGGAAAACCACCAACGGCAAATTCCGCTCGCTGATGGCCGGCGTCCATCGCGACGGTCATCTGGCGTTTGTCGGGATCGTCGGCACCGGTTTTGGGCAGGACACGGTCAGGCGTATCATGCCGGCCCTCAAGGCGGCGGAGTCAGACAAAATCCCTTTGGCGGCAAGGATGCGCCGCGCAAGACCCGTGACGTGCATTGGCTGAAGCCGGAGCTTGTTGCTGAAATCGAATTCGCCGGCTGGACCGACGGCGGCAACATCCGGCAGGCGGCGTTCAAGGGATTGCGCCAGGACAAGCCCGCCGGCGAGGTCAAAGCGGAACGGCCGGCCATGACCAAACTCGTCAAACCCGTCGCCAGGAACAGCACGACCAAATCCGGCAGGACGGCGTCCGCTCAGCCGGCCAAAGCGCAGCCGCGCGCGGCGAGCAAATCCGCCGTGGTGATGGGCGTCGTGATCTCCAAGCCCGACAAGGCGCTGTGGCCGGACGGCGGCGACGGCGAGCGGCGTGACCAAGCTCGACCTCGCCCGCTATTTCGAGGCGGTCGGCGGCTGGATGATCGGCCATCTGAAGGGCCGGCCGTGCTCGATCGTCCGCGCGCCGGACGGTATCGGCGGTGAACAGGTTCTTCCAGCGCCATGCGATGCCGGGCATCTCGAAGCTGCTGGAACTGGTCGAAGGTCTCCGGCGACCGCAAGCCTTATCTGCAGATCGATCGCGTCGAGGGTCTCGCGGCGGTGGCGCAGATCGGCGGCCTCGAACTGCATCCCTGGAATTGCGCGCCCGATACGCCCGACGTGCCGGGGCGGCTGGTGTTCGATCTCGATCCTGCGCCCGACGTCGGAATTCTGCCGATGTCGTCGAAGCGGCCAAGGAGATGCGGCAGCGGCTGGCGGACGTCGGCCTCGAAAGCTTCTGCAAGACCACCGGCGGCAAGGGGCTGCACGTGGTGACGCCGCTGGCGCATGGCGCAAGGGACAAGCGTGACCTGGAAGGAGGCCAAGGCCTTTGCGCAAGGCGTCTGCCAGCGGATGGCCGATCGAGGATCCCGAGCGCTATCTGCTCAACATGTCGAAGAAGCTGCGCAACGGAAAGATCTTCCTCGACTATCTGCGCAACGATCGGATGGCGACCGCGGTCGCGGTGCTGTCGCCGCGGGCGCGCGAGGGCGCCACCGTCTCGATGCCGCTGACATGGGCGCAGGTGCAAGACGGCGATCTCGATCCGAAGCGCTATACGGTTCGCACCGTGCCGGCGCTGCTCGGCAAGACCAAGGCGTGGGAAGGCTATGACGAGGCAGCGTCATCGATCAAGGCGGCGATCAAGAAGTTGGCGGCGCGGAGATGAAGGTGACGTCAGCCCTAGTCGTCATACTCCGCGAAAGCGGAGTATCCAGTATCGCAGGGCGCTGATGATTGACGCCGGCGCTCTGGACTACTGGATCACCCGCGTGCGCGGGTGATGACGGTTGTGGAAATGCTCCGCGAAGTTTAGCACGCTACCAAGCCTAGATTCTTCCGAGCAATAGCAGGATCAGCAGGATGACGATGATAAGGCCGAGGCCGCCGCCGCCATAATATCCGGTGCCGTAGAACGGTCCGCCGCCGATGCCGCTAAAGCCGCCGAGCAAAGCGATGACAAGAATGATAAGAATGATTGTTCCAATGGACATGTAGCAATCTCCTCCAGCCCGAGGCAGTTGGCACCTGTTGCTCTGCCTTTGAGGTTGAAAACAAATGGGAACTCGAAAGGTTCCGGTGGCTTCCAATGCTCGTTCGCTCCTCTTTTTTCGGGAACCATCCGTGACTACATGCAGTGCAGTTACAAAGATTTAGGATCAACGAGATGCCCGCACCTCTGATCGTTTCGATTCCACATCGCCTCGGCCGCGACGAGGCTGCACGTCGCCTAAAGGACGGGCTGACACGCGCCGCATCCAGCGTGCCGGTATTGAACGTCGACGAGGCGCGATGGGAAGGTGATCGGATGATCTTTCGCGTCAGCGCGCTCGGGCAATTGGCGTCAGGTCATGTCGATGTGGCGGACGATCATGTCCGGCTGGAAGTGACACTGCCTTTGCTGCTGCAGCGATTTGCCGAGATGGCCAGGTCGCGATCAGGAATCGGGGCGATCTGTTGCTGACCAAGAAAAGCTGAGGTGCCCTCAGGCCTGAAGGCGCTTTCGCGATGGCTTCAAGGCGCCTTCGAATCGGGCTCTCAGCACCGCCACCGGCAGTTGCCGGAAAAGGTTGGAGAGCGGCAATTCCACGCCGTCGACGCCGTCCGCGGAATAGCCGTCGAGGCTCAGCGTGCCGTCAAAGGCTTCCGCATCGGGCCAGACCCTGCCGCCTTGCGAGAATGCGGCGAGGGATTTGGTGACGGCGACGATCGCAGCGTCGCGGCCACGGCGACGCGCAAAGGCAATGACATGATCGCGGTGCGGACCGCTGACCGCAAGCGGCTGATAATCGCCGTCGCGCGAAGACGCCGGCGAGTTCGGTTCGCAGTTTCAGCAGATGCCGGGTCCAGGCCAGCTTCACATGGCCATTGCGCCAGTTCTGTGTGAGGTCCGCCCAATCCGGCGCTTCCACCGATGCGAGCACGGCGGCGCGCTCCGCGAAATCCACCGGCCGCCGGTTGTCGGGATCGACCAGCGACAGGTCCCAGAACTCAGTGCCCTGATAGAAATCGGGCACGCCCGGCATCATGGACTTCAACGTGACCTGGCTGAGCGAATTCAGTGCTCCCAGCAGCGAAATGCGCTGCGCCAGCGTGTCCAGCGAATTCAGGAATTCAGCCGCGATCGAGCGGTCCAGAATCCGCGCCATGAAAGGTCTGCAATGCCTGCCTCATAGGCCTGGTTGGGGTTGAGCCAGCTGGTTTCCTGCTTGCCCTCGCGCGCCGCCTTCAAGGCATAGGCCTGCATCCGCTCCGCAAGCGTATCGTCATGCCGGTCCGGCGGCCATGCGCCAAGCAGCGCCTGATACAGCATGTATTCGTACGTCGCAGAGGGCGCGCGCATTCCGCCTGTCGATGACGAGATGCGGCGCGTTCAGGATTTTCCATCGCGCGACGGAGCTGGCCCATTCGCCGGGAATCTCGGCCAGCGCCATCAAGCGGGCGCGCGCATCCTCGCCGCGCTTGGTGTCATGCGTCGCGGTCGCCGTCATGCCGTGCGGCCATTCGCGCGGCGCGGACCTTCATGGTTTCGTGAAAGGCATCGACCGAAAGCGCCTGCGCCGCCGGGTCGCCGCCGACCTCGTTGAGCGCGAGCAGGCGGTGATAGCGATAGAACGCGGTATCCTCCAGCGACTTCGCCATCAGCGGCCCGGTGAACTGCTGAACCTTGAGGGCGAAGCGACGCACCCGCGGCGCGCTGTGCAAGGCGCGGCCGGGCTTGATCAGATCCATCGTCAGCGTATCGCGCAGAAAATCGAAAATGC
This sequence comes from uncultured Pseudomonadota bacterium, assembly GCA_963729395.1. Taxonomy (GTDB): domain Bacteria; phylum Pseudomonadota; class Alphaproteobacteria; order Rhizobiales; family Xanthobacteraceae; genus Bradyrhizobium. Next base: position 29,835 of record CAVSOS010000075.1, read on the forward strand.
CTTCGTCGGCGGCGAACCAGTCCGCCCGCGCCTTTTCGATCGTCTCCGAGATCAGCGCGCGGTCGTGCGCCGCCGGGCGCTGCCAGAAGTCAGATAGGTGCGATAGACCGGAAAATGCAGGACATAGAGCTCGAGCGCCTGCCGCAGGCTGTCGGCGGAAAAGTCGCGGGTGGAGTAGTGTCCGCCGGCGATACGCGCGAGCAGCCGCGTCAGCACCGTGAATTCACTGGTCAGCAGGGTCTCGAGAACCCGGCGCTTGGCGTCCTTGAGGACAGGCGCCAGCTTCGGCGGCATATTGCTGATCTGCCGCCACACCTCGTCGAGCGGGTCGAGGCCCGTGCCGTCGACCAGCACCTGCGTGATGGTGTTGAGCCACTCATAGCCGGTGGTGCCGTGGACGCCGGCAAAGGGATGCAGGACTTCGTGCTCGCCGAGGATTTTCTCGATCACCATGTAGAACGGCGCGGCAGCCTTTCCCTGTGCATCGCGGATCAGGCGGCGCAGCCGCTGGAAATATTGCGCGGGATCGCGCAGGCCATCGATGTGGTCGAGCCGCAGGCCCTGCAGCTTTACCTTCTGCGATCAGTTCTCTGACCAGGCGATGAACGGCGTCGAACGTGCCGGCGTCCTCGACCCGCAATCCCGCCAGCGTATTGACGTCGAAAAAGCGCCGGTAGTTGATGTCGCTGGAGGCGAGCCGCCAGTGACCGAGCCTGTAGTGCTGGCGTTCCAGCAGATGATGCAGCGCGAGGGTTTGGGTGGCGCGATCCGGGCCGGCGCGATAGGCGGCGAGCCCGCGCGCGATCATGTCGGCGGCCCCGGCGATGTCTGCGAAGTTCGGCCTTGAAGGCGGGCGCTTCCTTGCGATTGGGATGACGCAATGCCTTGTAGCGCGACGCGAGATCGAGAATGCGCTTGCCCGCCGCTGCTGTCCTCCGGCGCGGCTTCCTTGACGACGCTGCGCAAGATCTCGCTGTAGCGTTCCGGCGCGATCGGCAGGCGATGTTCGAAATACCAGGCCGAGAAACTGCCTTCGTCGGGATCGTAGCGAAGTTCGATCTCGCCTTTTTCCAGCGCTTCGCCATAGGACGAACCGATGATCGGCAGCAGCACACCGCCGCGGGCGCGGTAGGGCAGGACTGTCCCAATCGATGTCGAACGATACCGCATGCGGCGAGGCCGGACCCCATTCCAGCACGTCGAGCCACCACGGATTGTCCGCGAAATGCACGCCGACATGGTTGGGCACGAAATCGAGAATCAGACCGAGGTCGTTCTGTTTCAGCGTCCGGCTCAATCGCTCGAATCCGGCATCGCCGCCGAGTTCCGGATTGATCCGGGTGTGGTCGACGATGTCGTAGCCATGGGTGCTGCCCTTGCGTGCCTTCATGAAGGGCGACGCATAGAGATGGGTGATGCCGAGCGCTTTCAGGTAGGGAACAACGGCGGCAGCCGCGTCGAAATCGAAGTTCGCCGTGAGCTGCAGGCGATAGGTTGCGATCGGGACGGCCGGAGGCATTAGCGCTCTCCGATATGCCAGAACACCGACCATGGCGGGATCAGGTCGCTGGCTCTCGCCGCCCCAGATCGGAGTGCCGGTCGGGGCACTCCGCTCGCGGACGATCGCGCCGGTCCGACAGGTTGGCCGTGAGCCGGAGCGTTGCGCCATCGCCCAGGCGCCAGTTCGCCGTCAGCAGGCCGTTGTCCGCCGCGCCTGCATCGCCGAACGTCGCGCCCGCCAGCCGGGGAACGATTTCGCGCCGGCGTATGGCGAGAAGGTTCTGCACCAGCGCAAGCCGGCTGCGTCCCGCAGGCTGGTTGCGCGCGTCCCAATCCAGCACCGCGGATTGAAAGGTCGAAGCTCGAAGCGGATCGGGAATCTCGTCGCCATATTTCGCGTAAGCCCAGGCGTATTCCCGGCGCCGCCCCTTGCGCACGGCCTCGGCGAGATCGCCCTCGAAATCGCAGAAGAACGGAAACGGCGCTGTCGAGCCCCATTCTTCGCCCATGAACAGCATCGGGATATTGCGGTGCCAGCAAGGTAATCGCCAGCGCGGCTTCGATCGCGTCAGCAGGCACGCTAGCTTTCGAGCCGGTCGCCGAGCGCGCGGTTGCCGATCTGGTCGTGGTTCTGCAGGAAATTGATGAAGGCGGTCGGGGCGAGCTTGCCGCTCGGCTCGCCGCGCAATTGGCCGCCGCGATGCGCCGACGCCTCGCCCTGATAGATAAAGCCGGAGGCCAGCGCGCGCGCAATGTCGCGGCAGCGGCGACTTCGCTGATAGTCGCGGTAGTAGCCCTGGGTTTCGCCGGTCAGCAAGCACATGCCAGGCGTGATGATAGTCGTCGTTCCACTGCGCGCGGTATTTGCCGCGCGGCGGGTCCTGCGCCGGGTCCAGCAGGCTGGCGCGTTGTCGTCGTTTTCAAGCACCAGATGGATATGCCGGCCGGTTTCCGCGGCGAGATCGCCGACGGCGCGGCTGAGATCGTGCAGCATCGAGATTTCGCCGAGCTCGGCGATGGTGTGCACCGCATCCAGCCGCAGCCCGTCGAAGCGGTACTCGCGCAGCCAGTACAGCGCATTCTCGATGGCGAAGGCGCGTACCTGCGGCACCCGATAATCGATCGCGCTGCCCCAGGGGGTCTGCGCTTCCGTGAAGAACGCCGGCGCATAGCGGCCGAGGTAATTTCCCTCGGGGCCGAAATGATTGTAGACGACGTCGAGAAACACCATCAGCCCGCGCAGATGGGCTTCATCGATCAGCGCCTTGAGATCATCGGGCCGTCCATAGGCGCTGTCCGGCGCATACCACAGCACGCCGTCATAGCCCCAGTTGCGCCGGCCGGCGAAGTCCGCCAGCGGCATCAATTCCAGTGCGGTGATGCCGGTTGCCACGAGATGATCGAGCCGCTCGATCATGGCGCGGTAGGTGCCTTCCGGCGTGAAGGTGCCGACATGGGTTTCGAGTAGGACGGTTTCCTGCCACGGACGTCCGCGCCAGTCCGTGGCGCGCCATGGGTAGGTGGCGTGATCGATTACCTCGCTGGCGCCGGAAACGTCATCGGGCTGAAATGCCGAGGCCGGATCGGGGACATCGATCTCGTCGTCGATCCGGAACTTGTAACGCGCGCCAGCCTTTGCGCCGGCGATGTCGGCGGAAAACCAGCCGTCTTGGCCGCGCTGCAGTGGACAGGATTTTTCTTCGAGCCGCAGATCGACATGCTTCGCCGCCGGCGCCCACAGCCGAAACGACGTGCCTTCCGTTGTCGGCTCGGCGCCGAAATGTCGCTCATTCATGCTGAACCCGCAAAAGCCAGCACCGAACGGGGAGGCGCGCTCGTCTCGCTTCCCGAGGCCAAGTCCACGACCTTCTGTTGGCTGTCCACCGTGTTCAACACCTGTTGCCAGGACTTGTACTCCGGTATTTTCGGCAATTTGAACGCGATGGCCTCGGGTGCGGCATTCAGCACGATGAAGATCGGCGCTTGCCCGGGTTGGGCGGGGCCGAGCACATACGCGAGAAAGCGGCCTTCGGGAAAATTCCAGTCCTGCTCCTTCATTTCTTCGGCCGCCGGCGTCAGCCACAACACGCCATAGGATCCGTCCGCGCGGCGTCCATCGAGCCAGTGATGCGAGCGAATTTGCGGAAAGCGTTTTCGCAAGCCGGTCATGTGGCCGATGAAATCGGTGTGATCGTCGCCTTCGCGGTTGAGGCCTTCCCAGCCCACCCAGCCGATTTCGTTGTCCTGGCAATAGGCATTGTTGTTTCCGTTCTGGCTATTGCCGACCTCATCGCCGGCCAGGATCAGCGGCAGGCCCTGCGCCAGCAGCAGGCATGCAAGCTGATTTTTTCGAAGCTGGCGGCGAAGTGCGACAATCGTCGCGTCGTCGGTCGGGCCTTCATGGCCGCAATTGTTGCTGTGATTGTCGTTCGAGCCGTCGCGGTTTTCCTCGCCATTATCCTCATTGTGCTTTTCGTTGTAGCTGAACAGGTCCGCCAGCGTGAAACCGTCATGGACGGTCACATGATTGACACTGGCGCGCTGCGAACGGCCATCATGGTTGAGCAGATCGGACGAGCCGGTCATGCGGCTGGATACTTCGCCGATCAGGCTGCCTTCGCCGCTCCAGTAACGTCGCAGCGCGCTGCGATACTTGTCGTTCCACTCCGACCACTGCGAGGGAAACGCGCCGACCTGGTAGCCGCCCATGCCGAGGTCCCACGGTTCGGCGACGAGCTTCGCCGCGGCGAGCACCGGGTCTTGCCGGATCGCGGTCAGGAATGCGGCGTTGCGGTCGAAGCCGTTCGGCCCGCGCGCCAGCGTGGTGGCGAGGTCGAACCGGAAGCCATCGACGTGGCAGACCTCGACCCAGTAGCGCAGCGAATCCATCACCATCTGCAGAACGCGGGGATGGGTGAGATTGACCGAATTGCCGCAGCCGGTGAAATCGTCGTAGAAGCGCGGATTATCCGGCTTCAGCCAGTAGTAGGAAGCGTTGTCGATACCGCGGAACGACAGCGTCGGGCCCATGTGGTTTCCCTCGGCGGTATGATTGTAGACGACGTCGAGCATCACCTCGATCCCCGCATCGTGCAGCCGAGCTACCGTGGTGCGGAACGCGTCGAGCGGGTTGTCCTGCGAGTAACGCGGCTCCGGCGCGAAGAACGACAGCGTGTTGTAGCCCCAGTAGTTCGACAGCTTCTTTTCGACCAGTGTTCGATCGTCGACGAGGCCGTGGATAGGCAACAGCTCGATGGCGGTAACGCCGAGCCGTTTGAGATGATCGATCATGGCCGGCGAGGACAGGCCGCCATAGGTGCCGCGCAGCCCTGGCGGCACGTCTTCACGCTTCTGCGTCAGGCCCTTGACGTGGGCTTCATAAATGATGGTGTCTTCCCAGGCGATATTCGGCCGGAACTCGCGACGTCCCCAGTTGAAGGTCTCGTCGACGACGACGGCCTTCCGCATCCCGCGTGCGTTGTCGCGCCGATCGAACGAAAGGTCCTCGCGCGCGCTGCCGGTGCGATAGGCGAAATGTGCATCGCTCCATACCAGCCTTCCGGCGATGCGCCTGGCATAGGGATCGAGCAGCAGCTTGTTGGCGTTGAAGCGGTGGCCGTGTTCGGGCTCATAGGGTCCGTGAACCCGATAGCCGTAGAGCTGCCCCGGCGAGACGTCGTTCAGGTAGCCGTGCCAGACATCTTCGCTGCGCTCGGGCAATTCGATGCGTTCGAGTTCGCGGCGTCCCTGGCTGTCGAACAGGCAAAGCTCGACCTTTTGCGCATTGGCAGAAAACAGCGCGAAATTGGTGCCCCGGCCGTCCCAGCTTGCACCGAGGCGTGAGGACGTTCCGGCGGACAGTCGCATGCTCAGCTTTCCGGTACGAGAAAAATGGCAGCCAATGGCGGAATGGTGAGATTGAGTTCGGGAACGAGGCCTTCCAACGTCCGGACTTCGCCGACGTTCCCGACATTGCTGCCGCCGTAATGCGCGGAATCCGAGTTGAGAACCTCGCGCCACTTGCCGGTGAACGGCACCCGGACGCGGTAGTTGTGATACACGTTCGGGGAAAAATTGATGACCACGAGACAGCGCGCGCGGGCGTCGTTGCCCTTGCGGATCCAGGCGAACACGTTGCCACCGGCATCGTCAGTGACAATCCATTCAAAGCCGGATTGGTCGCAATCCACCTCGTGCAGCGCAGGTATCGCGCGATAGAGGCGGTTCAGGTCGCGGATCAGGGACTGGATGCCGGCGTGCTTGTTCTGGTCGAGCAGGTGCCAGTCCAGCGAGCGATCGTGACTCCATTCGCGCTCCTGACCGAACTCGCAGCCCATGAACATCAGCTTCTTGCCGGGATGAGCGAACATGAAGGCATAATAGGCGCGCAGATTGGCGAAGCGTTGCCAGTCATCGCCGGGCATCCGGCCCAGGATCGAGCGCTTGCCGTGCACGACCTCGTCATGCGACAGCGGCAAAATGAAATTCTCCGAGAAGGCATAGTGCAGGCCGAACAGGATATCGCCGTGATGATGCTTGCGATAAATCGGGTCCTTGCTGATGTAGTTCAGCGTGTCATGCATCCAGCCCATGTTCCATTTATAGCCGAAACCCAGTCCGCCATATTCGACCGGGCGCGACACCTGCGGCCAGGCAGTTGATTCTTCCGCGGCCGTGGTGGCCTGCGGAAACCGAGCGAACACCTCGGTGTTGAAGCGGCGCAGGAAATCGATGGCCTCGAGATTTTCCCGGCCGCCATATTTGTTCGGGATCCAGCCCCCGGCGGGCCGGCTGTAGTCGAGATACAGCATCGAGGCGACCGCATCGACGCGCAAGCCGTCGATGGCATAGCGTTCCAGCCAGAACAGCGCGTTCGACACCAGGAAATTGACGACTTCGGTGCGTCCGTAATTGTAGATCAGGGTGCCCCAATCGAGGTGACGGCCCTGCAGCGGATTGGCATGTTCATAAAGCGCGGTGCCGTCGAAATGACCGAGGCCATGCGGATCATCAGGAAAATGTCCGGGTACCCAGTCCAGCATTACGCCGAGACCTTCGCGATGGCAGGCGTCGACCAGCGCCGAAAAATCCTCGGGCGCGCCGAACCGGCTGGTGGGGGCGTACAGGCCGGTGGGCTGATATCCCCATGAGCCGTCGAACGGGTGTTCGTTGACCGGCAGGAATTCAACGTGGGTAAAGCCGAGATCGCGGACGTAGCGCGGAAGTTGCTCGGCCAGATCGTGATAGGTCAGCCACTCGTTGTTGCCTTTTCGCCGCCACGAACCGAGATGGACCTCATAGATCGATATCGGCGCAGCCAGTGCGTTGACCCCCGTAGGGGCGGGGCGCGGATGCGGCAGCCGGGTCTCGTCGAACACGATGGACGCGGTGCTTGGGCGGACTTCCGCGGCAAACGCCATCGGATCGGACTTCAGCGGCAAATGCTGACCCTGCGGGCCGATGATATCGAATTTATAATGATCGCCCGCCGTGGCATGGGGGATGAACAGCTCCCAATAGCCAACACCGCGGACGCGCATCGGATGCCGCCGCGCATTCCAGAAGTTGAAGTCGCCAACGACACTGACCCGCCGCGCATTGGGGGCGAGCACCACGAACGCCACGCCGCCGACGCCGTCGAGTGTCATGGGATGCGCGCCAAGCTTGTCGTAAATCCGCTGATGAGTGCCTTCGCCCAGCAGATACAGATCGAAATCGCTCAAGACCGGCGGAAAGCGGTAGGGGTCGTCAAGGTCGACCACGGTCTCGCCGAAGCGGGCGCGCAACTGGTAACGCCGGGAGCCGTTCGGAAGCGCGCCGGCGAACAGTCCGGCATCATGAATGCGCGCCAGCGCTGCCGCTTCGCCATGCTCGTCGATCGCATCGACCTTCGAGGCCTCCGGCAGGAACGCGCGCACCACGGTTTTGTCACCCTCGGTATGAAGGCCGAGGTAGTGAAAAGGATCGGAGTGGCGGCCTTCCACGATCGCATAGGCCTCCGCGGACAGTTTGGTCATGAGGCCTCGTTGCTATGCTGAGACAATATCCGAAGCATCCCGGTCAGCGGGACGCGCAGCCAGTCAGGCCGGTAGGCCAATTCGTATTCGATCTCGTAGATCGCCTTTTCCAGCAAAAAGAAATCCAGCATCCGCCCGGCGGCATCTGGATCGGCTGGCCACAGGCGCTGATCGGTCATGACCTCGCGGTAAGCGCCGAGGAACGTCGCGACCGAACGATCTCGCCATTCCACGAGGGCTACGCTGAGCTTGCCGCCCTCGTCGGGGGTCACTTTGAGCGCGCGCTCCAGCGCGGCGGTCGCCGAGTAATCGATCGAGCGGATCAGGCCTGCGGCGTCGCGCGCCGCGGGCGCCTTGCGCCGGCGCTCGGCCAGGGTGCGGCGGGGCTCGCCTTCGAAATCGATGATGAAGATGTCGTCCTTGACGATCAACATCTGGCCGAGATGGAAATCGCCATGATGGCGGATGTTCATGCCGTCGATATCCGGCGGAAGCAGCGCACGCAGGCGATCAGGCAAGCTCGCGCGTTGTGCCAGCGCCTGGTCGACCAGCAGGCGATCGGATTCTTTTACCGTCTCGCGCCGTTGCCTTACGGTGTCGAAGACGCGTTCCGCGCGCGCGCTGAGATCTTCGATCCAGCGCTGCACGTCATCGGGCTGGGTCGGTTCTGGCCTGAAATCGGCATCCGCTTCGCTGCCAGCCAGCGCCATGTGCAGTTCGGCGACGCGTCTTCCGGTCTGCGACATGTAACGCAGATAGGGGACCTGCTCTTCGCTTTCGCCGGGATGTTCGCTTCTCGCCAGCAGACGCTGTTCTTCGACAAAGCGGTCGAGATACGCCGATGTCACGGTCCAGGCATCGCCCTGGTTTTCGACAAAGGCATGCACGATGGCGATCGCGCTGGATTTGTCGCCTTCGACCAGCTCGACGCTGCCGAGCAGCGCCGGAGTGTTGGCGAAACCCGCGACCTCGGTCAGAAACCGGCCGATCTCTATTTCCGGATTGATGCCGGGTTCGAGCTTTCGATAGACCTTGACGACATAGTCATGGTCCACCAGCGCCGTGCTGTTGGACTGTTCGGTTTCGACCGCGCGGATTTGTTGTGGCAGTTTGATCGGCCTGTCCGAGAGCAGGCTGGTCGGCTTGAACTCAAGGCGCGCGTCCTGCTCTTCAACCGTCAGGGAGTGGCGCAGATTGCGCAGCAGAAGCGCGATGAAAATCTGATCTGTCGCGACGTCCAGCAAGGTGCCTTCCCGCGCGCCCTGGCGTACCGCAGCAAAGGCGCGAGGGTTATAGCGCTCCCGATCGAACCGCATCCACTCGATCTGCATGGGCAGGACATAACGTGTCGTCGTACCGCGCTGCGTCGTTTCAAAAAAAGCAAGCCAGGGGCGATTGTCGCCAATATCGCAGAACGGGATCGCCGAGGTCAGCGTCGGTTGGATTTCCTTGGCCGAACGCTCCGGATACCAGCGGGTTCGCGCCAGGTGTCCCGGCAATACGTCGCGTTCGAATACGGTGCGGGTGCGGGCCAGTGACATCCATGTCGCACCCAGCGGCACCACGAGGGTCTCGAATTCAGGAACCACGGATGGTTCGACGTGCTCGGATTTGTCGCGTTCTCGAAGCTGGAACCAGTAAAATCCATAGGGCGCCAGCATGATCAGGTAGGGCAATTCGCCGATCGCCGGAAAGTGGGTACGGCCGAGCATTTCCTGGGGAATGCGGTCTTTCCACGCCGACAGGTCGAGTTCGGTGGCTTGCGCGGAACGCGACAGGTTGGCGACGCAGAGGATCACTTCGTCGCCATATTGCCGGACATAGGCCAGCACGGAGCGATTGACCGGGCGGATGAACGTCATGGTGCCGCGGCCGAACGCCAGCGTGGACTTGCGTACCGAGATCAGTCGTTTGGTTGCACTTAGCAACGAAGACAGGCTGCGCGACTGGGCCTCGACGTTGACCGATTCATAGCCATAGACCGGATCCATGATGGTCGGGGCGTAGAGCCGCGCCGGATCGGCGCGGGAGAAACCGCCGTTGCGATCGGGGGTCCATTGCATCGGCGTACGCACGCCGTTGCGATCGCCGAGATAAATATTGTCCCCCATGCCGATCTCGTCGCCGTAGTAGATGATCGGCGTGCCCGGAAATGACAACAACAGCGAATTCATCAGCTCGATCTTGCGGCGGTCGTTGTCCATCAACGGCGCCAACCGGCGGCGAATGCCGACATTGACGCGTGCACGGGGATCGTTGGCGTAGGTCGACCACAGATAGTCACGCTCGACGTCGGTGACCATTTCCAGCGTCAGTTCGTCATGGTTGCGCAGAAACAGCGCCCACTGGCAACTGCTCGGGATGTCCGGGGTCTGGCGCAGGATATCGGTGATCGGAAAGCGATCCTCCTGTGCGATCGCCATGTAGATCCGGGGCATCAGCGGAAAGTGATAGGCCATATGGCATTCGTCGCCGCGGCCGAAATATTCCTGCACATCCTCCGGCCACTGATTGGCTTCCGCCAGCAGCACCTTGCCCTTGGCATAGTTGTCGAGTTCGGCGCGCAACTTCTTGATAATGGTATGGGTTTCCGGCAGGTTCTCGTTGTTGGTGCCGTCGCGCTCGCACAGATAGGGGATAGCATCGAGACGGAAGCCGTCGACGCCGGCATCGAGCCAGCGTTTCATGACCTTGACGATGGCGCCGACGACGCGCGGGTTGTCGAAATTCAGATCCGGCTGGTGCGAGAAGAAGCGGTGCCAATAGAAGGCGCTGGCTTCGGGATCCCAGGTCCAGTTCGACTTCTCGGTGTCGGTGAAGATAATGCGCGTGCCGGCGTATTTCTGGTCGGTGTCGCTCCACACATACCAGTTGCGCGCACTCGACTTCGGATCGCTGCGGCGCGCGCGCTTGAACCAGTTGTGCTGGTCGGAAGTATGGTTGACGACGAGTTCGGTGATGACCCGCAGGCCGCGCCGCTTGGCCTCGACAATGAAACGACGGAAATCCTTCATCGTTCCGAAATCGGGATTGATCGCGCCATAGTCGGCGATGTCGTAGCCGTCATCCCGGCCGGGCGACGGATAGAACGGCAGCAGCCACAGCGCGGTGACTCCAAGGTCCTGCAAATAGCCGAGCTTCTCGGTCAACCCGGCGAAATCGCCGATGCCGTCATTGTTGCTGTCGGCAAAGGCTTTGACGTGAAGCTGATAGATGACGGCATCCTTGTACCAGAACTCGTCGCTGTCGCGGACGGCAGTGGCCGGCAACTTGTCTGCGTCGATGGACGGCATCAGGTTCATGGCGGCGCCCCTCACGCCAGGCAGCGAAAGAGCAAGGCGGGATCGCGCGCCGGGTCTATCCGCAGCCGAATGCCGCCCCATTCGACCGGATACCGTTCGCCGGTGATCAGGTTTTCAACGGCGGCGACGTGGCGGCGGTCGCCGGCGATGCCGACCTCGACGTCGCCGAGCGGAAACCAGAATTCGTGTGGCTCGCGCGACAGCGCGATAGCCACCACGACGCTGTTGGTATGGTCGGTCGCTTCCTTGACAAAGCCGATGACATTGCCGTCATCGATCGGAATGAAGCGCAGATTGGCGGTCTGTTGCAGGGCTGTGTTTGCCCGGCGGGCGCGGTTGAGATCGCGAATGTAGGGCTTGATATTGCCCGATATGTCCCAATCGCGCACCTTGATCTCGTATTTCTCGGAATCAAGATATTCTTCCCTGCCTGGAATCGGATCGTGCTCCAGCAACTCGAACCCGTTGTAGATGCCATAAGTGCTTGACAGCGTGGCGGCAAGCGCGACGCGGGATTTGAACATCCAGGTCTCGCCGCTCTGCAGATGATAGGGCAGGATGTCCGGCGTGTTGGTGAAGAGGTTCGGACGATAGAAATCGCGCTCCGGATAAGCCGTCAGCTCGTTTAGATGCTGCTCCAGTTCCCACTTCTGCGTCCGCCAGGTGAAGTAGGTGTAGGACTGCGTGAAACCGAGCTTGGCGAGGCCCTTCATCAGTTTCGGCCGCGTGAAGGCTTCTGCCAGGAAAATAACGTCCGGATGGCGAAGCTGAACGTCATGGATCAGCCATTCCCAGAATCTGAAGGGCTTGGTGTGGGGGTTGTCGACCCGGAAAATGCTGACCCCCTGCTCGATCCAGAACAGCACCACGTCGCGCAAGCGCATTCCACAGGGCACCGGCGTCCTCGGATGAAAAATCGGGATTGACGATGTCCTCATATTTCTTGGGCGGATTTTCGGCGTAACGCATCGAGCCGTCCGGCCGGCGCTTGAACCATTGCGGATGCTGCTTGAAGCCAGGGATGGTCGGGCGAACATTGCACGGCGAAGTCGAGCGCGACCTCGAGGTCGAGCTGCTTGCAGGCCGAGACGAAGCTTCGGAAATCCTCCAGCGTCCCCAATTCCGGATGCACGGCGTCATGGCCGCCTTCGGCGGCACCAATCGCATAGGGGCTTCCGGGATCGCTTTCAGCCGCGGTTACCGCGTTGTTGCGGCCCTTGCGGTTGGTGTGGCCGATCGGATGAATCGGGGTCAGGTACACCACGTCGAAGCCCATCGCCGCGATATCGGGCAGCCGCGCGATGCAGTCCTTGAAGGTGCCGTGCTGGCCGGGAGTCCGGCCCTGGCTGCGCGGCACCATCTCGTACCATGCACCGGCCCGTGCCCGCGGCCGGTCCGCCATCAACGGAAACAACTGCGATCGCGTCAGGTCGGGCCGCAACTGGCTCTCGGCCATGGCGTCCTTCAATTCGGCGGTCAGGAGCGGTGCGGCGTCACCGGTTTGCAGAAAATCCTCGCACTGCCGAAGGATCACCGCAGCAGCCGCGTTGCCCCCGGCCCGCGCCTTGGTGAGCATGCCAGCGCCCTCGATCGCGTCGAGGGTCAGATCGGCGCCGGCTTTCTGCTTCAGCTCGAATCCGTGCCGCCAGGTTGCGAATTCATCAGTCCAGGCCTCGATGGCATAGACATAGCGTCCGGGCTGGTCCGGGACGAACGATCCACCCCAGCGGTCGTTGCTGTGATGGGTCATCGGCTCGCGGCGCCATTCGCGGTCGCCCTCGCGGCGCCAGACCAATGCAGCGTTCACGACCTCATGTCCGTCGCGGTAGATATCCGCCCAGACCTCGACGCGCTCTCCGGCAACGCGCTTCACAGGAAAGCGGCCGCCGTCGATCAGCGGATAAACATCTTCAATATGAAAAGCGCCGCCGGCTGCGGCGCTCTCGACAGTTTGAGTTGTTTTGTTCACGGTGATGCCATTGACATGGAAGCAACGTCCCGTTTCCTGTACGGGAAAGGAGACGTTCCGGACATATATACAAAGCCGCTCGCCGCGCATTGGTTCCCGGGGAACACCGGGGACGGTAATGAGTTAAGCACGGCTATCCTCTTCCTGCATCTAATGAATTTCGTGACGGTCTCTCACTGTTGCGTGCAAACCGCGTGCCGAATGGACCTTTTCGCCAAAGCTAAAGACGCTCGGAATCCAGACCGAATTTATCGACGGTCAGGGTCACCGGCATGTGACAGACGCAGCCGCGCTGAGGATCATCCTCGATGCCCTGCCGGTTCGAGCTCCTCACCGGCTTATCGGCGGGGCGGTGGTGCTGCGCTTCGGTCAACCCTCGCTGACCGAACTCGAACAGGCTGCCACATTCCCGGTGCGCTGGAAAATCGTTGCCGGTCTTAAGGTTATCGCGCAGGGCGAGACCGGCCAACGGATCATCGCCTGGCCGGCGGATTTGCCGATCGGCATCTACCGCCTGCATCTGACCGATGCGTCCGTCTTTCACGGACGAAGCGCCGCTGATCGTGGCGCCGCCAAGGGCGTTCGGCGGCGATTTCGACCGCTGCTGGCTGCTGGCGGTCCAGCTTTACGGCGTCCGGTCGGCGCGCAATTGGGGCATCGGCGATTTCACCGATCTCGAAGGGCTGATCGAACTGGCGGATCATTTGGGAGCCGACGGCATCGGCCTCAATCCGCTGCATGCGTTGTTCGATGACCGCCCCGCCGATTGCAGTCCCTATTCGCCTAACAGCCGGCTGTTTCTGAACGCGCTCTATGTCGATGTTGAAAAGCTGCCGGAGTTTCGGCCCGAGGCTTTCCCGGACGAGCGCCGGCGCGATCGCCCGGTTGAGGCAGGGCGACCTCGTCGATTATGCCGGCGTCGCGGCGCTGAAATGGCGCGCGCTGCGTTCGGCATTCGAACGATTCAAGGCCGATGCGGCGCCCGAACGCCGGCAGGATTTCGCCAGCTTTCGCGCCGAGCGCGAGCCGTCTGCTGTCGCGGTTCGCCTGCTTCGAGGTGCTCAGGCATCAATTCAACAAACCGTGGTGGGAGTGGCCCGAACCATGGCGGCAGCCCGACAAGGCCAATTGCGCCGGACTGCGGCAGGGTCCCGATGCAGCCGAAATCGAATTCGTCGAATTCGTGCAATGGATCGGCGGACCGGCAGTTGCAGGCTTGCCAGGATCTCGCAACCCGGCTTGGCATGAAAGTCGGTCTCTATCTCGATGTGGCCGTCGGCGTGCAATCCGACGGGTTCGATGCCTGGAACGAGCAGGCCGCGATTTCCCGCCATCTCGCTGTCGGCGCGCCGCCGGACCCGTTGAACACGTCAGGCCAGAACTGGGGCCTCGCGGGGTTCAACGCCGCCGGTCTGGAAATCAAGTCCTTCGAGCCGTTTCGGGAGATGCTTCGGGCGTCGATGCGTCACGCCGGCGCGATCCGGCTCGATCACGTGCTCGGCCTGAAGCGGCTTTATCTCGTGCCGCACGGATTTGCCGCCGACAATGGCGTCTATGTGCAAATGCCGTTCGAGGCGCTGCTGGCGGCGACCGCGCAGGAAAGCGTGGCGTATCGCTGCGTCGTCATCGGCGAGGACCTCGGCACCGTGCCGGAAGGCTTTCGCGAACAAATGGCGGATTGGGGCATCTGGTCGTATCAGGTGATGATGTTTGAGCGCGACGATCATGGCCGGTTTCGTGGTATCGATCATTATGCACCCAATGCCCTCGTCACCTTCAACACCCACGATCTCTCGAGCTATGCCGGGTGGCGCTCCTTCAGCGATCTAAAGCTGAAACGGTCGCTGGGGATCGATCCTGGCGAAAGCGACGACGCGCGATGGCATGCGCTGGCCATGCTGACCGAGGCACTGCGCCATCACGGCATCGACGGGGATGATCTTTACGCGGTCGTGGGTTTTCTGGCGCGAACCAAATCCCGGCTGCTCGCGATATCGCTCGAGGATCTGCTTGCCGTGATCGACCAGCCCAATATTCCCGGCACTGTGAACGAGCATCCGAATTGGCGGCGGCGGCTGCCGGTTGCGATCGATGAGATCGCGTCGGCGATCGATCGGCCTGCGCTCAAGATCGCGACCGCGAGCCGGGCACGGGCCGGCACCTGACGCATAATCATTCAACCGGCGATAACAACGTGTCCTGCAAAATCGAAGACTATGGATTGATCGGCGACTGTGAAACTGCGGCCCTGGTCGGGCGCGACGGATCGATCGACTGGCTGTGCTGGCCCGCGTTCGATTCCGACGCCTGTTTCGCGGCCTTGCTCGGCACACCCAAACAAGGCCGATGGCGCATCGCGCCGGTGGAAGACGTTACAAAGTCCTCCCGCCGCTATTGGGACAATACGCTGATCCTGGAAACGCGCTTCGAGACCGCAAATGGCACCGTCGCCCTGATCGATTTCATGCCGCCGCGCGGCAATGGCTCCGACGTCATCAGGCTGGTGCGCGGCGTCAGCGGCCGGGCGAAGCTGCGGATGGAACTGGTGATCCGGTTTGGATTCGGCGTCGATATCCCCTGGGTCAAGCGAACCGAAGACGGCGCGCTGCTTGCGATTTGCGGGCCGGATATGACGGTGTTGCGAACGCCGGTCGAGACGCGCGGCGAAGACATGACCACGGTGGCCGACTTCGAGGTGAGCGCCGGCGAGACAATACCGTTTGTGCTCACCTACGGGCCTTCGCATCTGCCGGTTTCCGAGCCGATTGATCCGGCGCAGGCCTTAAGGGATACCGAGGAGTTCTGGACCGAATGGTGCAGCCATTGCACCTATGAGGGTGACTACCACGATCTCGTGATGCGTTCGTTGCTGACGCTGAAGGCGCTGACCTACGCGCCGACCGGCGGCATTGTCGCCGCACCCACGACTTCGCTGCCGGAAAAGCTCGGCGGTGCCCGCAATTGGGATTATCGCTTTTGCTGGCTGCGCGACGCCACCTTCACGCTGCTGGCGCTGATGAACAGCGGCTATACCGAGGAGGCTAGCGCATGGCACAACTGGCTGCTTCGTGTCGCCGCCGGTTCGCCGGCAAACATGCAGATTATGTACGGCATTAAAGGCCAGCGGCGCCTGCTGGAATGGGTCGCCGACTGGCTGCCGGGTTACGAGGGCGCACGGCCGGTTCGGATCGGCAATGCCGCGCATGCCCAGCTGCAACTCGATGTCTACGGTGAATTGATCGATGCGTTTCATCAGTCGCGCATGGCCAAATTGGATCTCGATGAGGGGAGTTGGGACCTGGAATACAAGGTGCTGGAGCATCTGGCTGAAGTATGGGGCCAGCCCGATCAAGGCATCTGGGAAATCCGCGGCGACGGACGGCACTACGTTTCGTCGAAGGTGATGACATGGGTCGCGTTCGACCGCGGCATCAAAAGCGCCGAGAAATTCGGCTTTGACGCGCCGCTCGATCAGTGGCGTCGGCTGCGTGACACCATCCATCGCGACGTCTGTGAAAAGGGATTCGATCGCGGGCAGAATGCGTTTGTCGAGTCCTATGGCTCGAAAGTGCTCGATGCCAGCATCCTGCTGATGCCGTCGGTGGGATTCCTGCCGGCATCGGACCCGCGCGTTCGTAGCACCATCGCGGCCGTCGAAAGATATCTGATCCGGGACGGGTTTGTGCTGCGGCACGACCCCCGCAAGGTCTCGGATGAACGGCAACCGATCGAAGGCGCATTTCTCGCCTGCAGCCTTTGGCTCGCCGACGCCTATGTGCTGGCCGGCGAGATCGCCAAGGCGCAGGCGCTGTTCGATCGCGTGGTTGCGGTGGCGAACGATCTCGGGCTGCTGGCGGAGGAATTCGATTCCGGTGAAGGGCGTCAAACCGGAAACTTCCCGCAAGCCCTGACCCACATCGCGCTGATCAATACTGCCCACAATCTCAGCGACGCAAACAGGCCGGCCAAAAAGCCGGCGATGCAGCGGTCGAAGTAGGAGCGCAAAGCAGACGCGTCGTGCCGGCGAATGCCGGAACGACGCGAGGCATTACTTCGCTTCGTTATTCTTCAAAATAACATCGATTGCGCCGGCAAAACCCTCGTCCTCGTTCGAGGCCGTAACATGCGTGGCCAGCTTCTTGACGTCGTCGGTTGCGTTACCCATCGCGATGGAGATGCCGCTCGTCTTGAACATCGCCAGGTCGTTCTGCATGTCGCCGATGGTGGCAACCGAGCCGGCTGAAATTCCAAGTCGCTTCGCCATCGCCCGCACGAACGTACCCTTGTCGCAGCCGGGCGGGGTGACGTCGAGATAATAGCTTTGCGACCGAACCGCCGTAGCCTGTGAGCCCAATGCTTTTTGCATCGCGCTTTCGCAGCGTTGCAGCAGTGCCGCGTCGGCGCTGGCACCGACGATCTTGCAGGTGCTCGACAGATACGGCGCGAAATCCGGAACAATGGCCGGATCGGCTTTGATGGTGCGCCTTTCAAGCGGGACATATGCGCCGTCATCGCTGCGTGCGAGCCATTGCTCGTTGGTGAACAGCCAGATGTCGACGCCGAATTCGTCCAATATATCTATGCTGCGTTGCGCCGCTGACGCGGGGATCAAATGCTGTTCGATCGGGTTCAATTGCGCATCGACGATGGAGCTCCCGTTGAAGGCGCCGACCGGCAGCGTGATTTGAAGTGGCTCGATCAGGAACCGCATGCCGATCGTCGGACGGCTGGAGGTAATGGTGAAGCTGATGCCGCGCTCCTCCAGGCGCCGCACGGCGTGCCTTGCGCCTTCGGTCAAGGTCTTGTCCTTGGTCAGCAGCGTGCCGTCGACATCCGAGACGACGAGGGCGATACGGGTCATGGTCGGTTCCTGCTGTTGGCATCGCTAACCGCCGGTCTTGGCCTCAGTCCGCGAATGATGTCATCGACGATCGCGTCGACCGGGGCATCGATCGACACCGTCACGGGATTTTCACGTGGGTCCGGCGGCTCCAGGGTCTTGAACTGGCTGTCCAGCAGGCCAGGTGGCATGAAATGGTTCTTGCGGGCGGCCATACGGTTGGCAATCAACTCCTGCGTTCCCCGGAGAAAGACGATACGAACATCGCTGCGTCCATGCACGAGAACATCGCGATAGGTGCGCTTGAGCGCCGAGCAGGCGATAACGGCATGCTCGCCGGTCCTGCAGACCCGGTCGATTTCGTCGGCGATCGCCCGTAACCAGGGCCAGCGGTCTTCGTCGGTGAGGGGATGGCCGGCGCTCATTTTGGCGACATTGCTCGCGGGATGAAATTTGTCGCCGTCCTCGTAGCTCCAGCCTAGTCGTTCGGCGAGCTTGTCCGCAATCGTGCTCTTGCCGGAGCCGGACACGCCCATCACGATCAGCGCGCACGGCATTTTGCCAGTGTCATCGCTCACGAAGATTCTCCGGCAACGCCGCGGCGTCCACGAGCCAGATGGTCTCGCCGGTGGAATGTACGCGGTTCGCCGGCAAGTCCTCGCCAGCAAAAACGCGGGTCAGGATCGGGCGTTTTCCCGCGCCGCTGGCCTCGATCAGCATTTCGCGGCAAGAGCCGAGCGCCGGCAGGGTCAGCGTGACCCGCGGCACGAACGGCTCGACATGCGCTTTTGGGACCTCGATCACCCAATGACCGGTCTCTTCCACGGCGGGGTAGCCGGGAAACAGCGACGCGGTATGGCCGTCAGGCCCGACGCCCAGCAACACGACATCGAACAGCGGCCGGGCCAAATCAAGCTCATTGGCGCAGTAGAATGATTTCAACTCGCGCTCGTAGCGGCGCGCCGCCTCTTTCGGATCGGCGCTATCGGTCGGAATCGGATGGATGTTGGCGGCCGGCGCGCAGCGGTCCAGAAAGACGCCGCGCGCCATCGCCATGTTGCTGAGCGGATCGGCCGCGGCGACGAAGCGCTCGTCGCCGACGAACCAATGCACGCGGTCCCACGGGATTCGGCTTCGATAGGCCTCGGTTGAAAGCAGTTGATAGAGCTGTTTCGGGCTCGATCCGCCGGCGAGACAGATCGCCACGCGACCGCTGTTCGCCGCGATCCGTGCCACGATTCGTTCCGCGGCAGCTTTCGCGAGCGCTGCCGGATCCGAAACCGTGACCACCCTGGCGTTCAACTGGTGATGATCGTTCGAGGCCATGCTAACCGAACTTCCTCCAGCTGCGGCCGTCGCGCGCCAACAGCGCGTTCGCGTCGGGCGGACCTTCGCTGCCGGCTTTATAGCTTTCCAGGCCGTTGGCGCCAGCCTTCTTCCACGCATCGAGGAACGGCTGCACCGCCTGCCAACCGGCTTCGACGCTGTCGGCACGCTGAAACAGGATGTTGTCGCCGATCATGCAGTCGTAGATCAGCGTCTCATAGCCGGTGCTCGGCTCTGCCCTGAAGTAATCCTTGTAGCGGAATTTCATTTCAACGCCGTCGATGGAAATCGACGGTCCCGGCACCTTGGTGTTGAACTGAAGCGTAATGCCCTCGGTGGGTTCAACGCCGATCACGAGATAGTTCTGCGACAGGCGATCCACCGGTGTGTCGCGAAACATCGCGAATGGGGCCTGCTTGAACTTGATCGCCACTTCGGTGCGCTTGCTGGCCAGCGCCTTGCCGGTGCGCAGATAAAAGGGAACGCCGGCCCAGCGCCAGTTGTCGATGGTCAGTTTCAGCGCGGCATAGGTTTCGGTGGTGCTGCGGGGTTTGACGTTCACGGTCTTGCGATAGTCCTCGATCTCGGTGTCGCCGATCTTGCCGGCCTGGTATTGGCCGCGAACGGAATTCTGCAGGGCCTCGGCCTCGCTCAGGGTCTGAATTGCCGCCAGCACCTCGGCTTTTTCCGAGCGGACCGCGTGAGCGTCAAATCGCGCCGGCGGCTCCATCGCGATCAGCGACAACAGCTGGAATAGATGATTGGGCACCATGTCGCGCAGCGCGCCGGTGGTGTCGTAGAAGCTGCCGCGGTGGCCGACGCCGAGTTTTTCATCGACGGTGATCTGTACATGATCGATGTGATTGCGATTCCAGATCGGCTCGAACATGCCGTTGGCGAAGCGCAGCACCAAGATGTTCTGCACCGTCTCCTTGCCGAGATAATGATCGATTCGATAGATCTGGTGTTCATCGACGATTTTCAGCAATTCGCCATTCAGCGCCCTGGCCGAGGCGAGATCGGTTCCGAATGGTTTTTCGACCACCAACCGTCGCCACGCGCCGTTTTCTTCCCTCAGCAAGCGGGTCCGGCCGAGTTCGCGGCTGATCGGCGCAAAAGCATCGGGTGGCGTCGCCAGATAAAACAGGCGGTTGCCGCCGGTTTTCCGCGTCGCCTCCAGCGTTTCGATTTGCTCCCGCATCGAATCGAACGAGACCGGCTCGCTCGGATCGGCGGCAATGCAGGTGAGACATTCCAGCAGGCGCTTGGCGATCGCCTCGTCCACGGGACGGGTTGCAAATTGGCGCAAGCCTTTCATCAGGCTGTCGCGCAGCGCGTCGCTTGACATTGCCTTGCGGGCGATACCGACGACGCAGAATTCGTCGGGCAGCAGGCCTGTCGCCGCGAGGTTATAGAGCGCGGGGATCACCAGCCGGTGCGCCAGATCGCCGGTTGCGCCGAAGATGACGAAGCAACAAGGATCAGGCTTCTTCCGATTTGTAGGAGCCTCCATCACGGGCGGCCGGCCTTTGGCTTGACGGTGTCAGGCGCACCCTGCTGCTGCGGCTCCTTATGGCCGCCGAAGCCGGCACGCATCGCGGAGAGAATCCTTTCGGCGAAAGTATGCTGCTTGCGCGAGCGAAAACGGGCGTACAGCGCCGCGGTCAGCACCTCGGCCGGGACCGCTTCGTCGATAGCGGCATTGACGGTCCAGCGGCCTTCGCCGGAGTCCTCCACGAATCCCGAATAGTTATCAAGCGCGGGATTTTTCGCGAGCGCGGAGGCCGTCAGATCGAGCAGCCAGGACGGGATGACGCTGCCGCGCCGCCACACCTCGGCGATGTCGGCGATCTCGAGATCGAACCGGTGCTCGGCGGGCAGGGCATCGATATTGGCATTCTTCAGAATGTCGAAACCTTCGGCATAGGCTTGCATCAGACCATATTCGATGCCGTTGTGAACCATCTTGACGAAGTGTCCCGCGCCGACCGGGCCGGCGTGAATGTAACCCTGCTCGATGCGCGCATCGCGCCCCTTACGGCCCCCGGTGCGCTCGATATCGCCGACACCCGGCGCCAGTGCCGCGAAGATCGGGTCGAGTCGGTCGACCACCGCCTTGTCGCCGCCGATCATCATGCAATAGCCGCGGTCGATGCCCCAGACGCCGCCCGACGTGCCGACGTCGACATAGTGGATACCTCGCTCCTTGAGCGCTTTGCCGCGGCGGACGTCGTCCTGCCAAAACGTGTTGCCGCCGTCGATGATGACATCGCCGCTCTCCATCAGTTTTGCCAGCGCGTCGGTCGTCGCCTCGGTAATCTTGCCGGCAGGAAGCATCACCCAGGCGGTTCGAGGCTTCTGAAGTTTCTTGACAAAATCTTCCAGCGCGCCGGCGCCGAGCGCGCCATCGGCGGCGATGGCGGCGACGGCCTTGGGGTCCTTGTCGTAAACGACGGTCGTGTGTCCGTGGTTCATCAGGCGCCGGACGATATTGCCGCCCATTCGCCCCAACCCGATCATGCCGAGCTGCATGGTTGTACCCTTAATTCAGAGCTGCAGTGATCGCCGTGCCGAGCATCTTTAGTCCGGTTTCGAGATCGCCCTTGAGATGCACGCGCAGCGCGCGGCGGCCGCGCTCGGTCAACACATCGAAATCACCGCGGGCCTGTGCGGCCTTGATCACGCCGAAGCTGGCTTTTTGGCCGGGCACCGCGAGATCCCTGGCGTCATCGGCCGTAATCTGCAGAAATACGCCGCTGTCGGGTCCGCCCTTGTAGGCCTGTCCGGTGGAATGCAGGAAGCGCGGGCCGAATTCGGCGCAGGTCGCGACATGCCGCTTGTCGCGCACCGCAAGCCGCATCTGCTGCAATCTGTCGATATGTGCATGGTCGCGTTCGATATAGGCAAGCAGCGCGACATAATCGTCCGCGCCGGAGCGCCCAAGATGGGCCTTCAGCCAGGAACCGAGATCGCCATTGGCACCGGCCTTGCGCAAGGCCGCGGCGTTTTTGTCGTCGGTATAGATATCGGCCTCGGCGGTTGAGATCACCGGACGCTCCTTGGGCAGCGAACCGGTCTTTTCGAACGCCGCGGTCAATTCCCGGGTCTTGATCTTGGCGGCCTCGACGTCGGGCTGGTTGAACGGATTGATGCCGAGGATTGCGCCGGCGACCGCGGTCGCCATCTCAAACCGGAAAAATTCCTGGCCGATATGGTCGATCGATTTGAGGACGATGCGAACCACCGGATGTCCGGCTTTTTCCAGTGCGGAAAGCTTGTCGTCATGCGCCGTGTCGCTTTCGGTGCGAAGATCGATGAAGAACCGATCCTTGCCATACAGCGTCACGTCGCCCAGGGGTTCGCCATCGATCGGGATCAAGCCCTTGCCGTCCTTGCCGGTTGATTCGGCAATTAGCTGCTCGGCCCAAGCGCCGAAATCGGCGATTTTCGGGGACGACAGGATGGTGACCTTGTCGCGGCCTTCGAGCCCGGCAAGGCCCATGGCGAGGCCGAGCTGCACGCCCGGATTTTCATGCGGCGGCACATCCGGTCCGCAGGAGCGCACCATCGTCATGGCGTGCGCAAGCAGGGTGCGAAGGTCGATGCCCGCAGCCGCGGCGGGTACCAGCCCGAACGGCGACAGCACAGAGTAACGTCCGCCGATTGTTGGATCGCCATAAAAAATGCGGGCGAAGCCTTGTTGGGTTGCAACCTTCTCCAGCGACGAGCCGGGATCGGTTACCGCGATGAACCGATGGCCGGCCTTGTCGGCTCCAATTGTCTCGAACACGCGTTCCAGGAAATAATCCTTCATCACGTTCGGTTCGGTGGTGCCGCCGGACTTGCTGGAGACGATGAAAAGCGTGTTTGCGACGTTGATCGAAGCCTGAAGGTTGCGGACCTGGGCGGGATCGGTTGAATCAAGCACATGCAGTTTTGGGAAGCCGGGCTTCTTTGCGAAGGTCTGCGCCAGCACTTCCGGGCCGAGACTCGATCCGCCCATCCCGAGCACCACCGCGTCGGTGAAGTTCTGTCCCTTCACCTTCTGCGCGAAGTCTTCATAGTCTGCGATATCGGCTGATGCCGCGCTGCTGAGCCACCCCAGCCACTTGTCCTCGTCGGTGCCGGTCCAGACCGATTTGTCGTGCTGCCAGAGGCGCCGGATCCTGGCGGACGCCCGCCAGTCCTCGGTGCTTTTCTCAACGGCGCTGCCGATGGCGGCGCCCAGCGCCAATTGCTGCCGATCGATGCCGCCACCCAGCGACGCCGCGCGCTTATGCGCGACCGCGCCGTAGAGCTTGTCGGCGGCATCCGCGAACTGCTTGACGCCGTCCTTGACCAGTTCGGCCGTGATCACATCGAGCGAGATACCGGATTTATCGAGTTCTGCAAGAACGTGCCTGGCCTCTTCGATATTTTCCTCAAGGCTGTCACGTGGCTTGCCATGATCGCGGAATGCGTCGAGCGTCGCCGGCGGCACGGTGTTGACGGTGTTGGGACCGATCAACTCCTCGACGTAAAGCACGTCGCGATAGTCTTTGTTCTTTGTGCCGGTCGAGGCCCACAGCAATCGCTGCGGCCTGGCGCCCTTGGCTGCCAGCTTCTCCCAACGCGCCCCGGAAAACAGCCGCTTGTAATCCTGATAGGCGAGCTTGGCGTTGGCGATCGCGACCCTGCTCTTGAGGGCCGTCAGGCGTTCCTTCTCGGTGGGGTCATTCGCCCTTGCGATCTTCTCATCGAGCTGCTTGTCCACCGCGCTATCGATGCGGCTGACGAAAAAGCTGGCGACGCTGGCGACGCGGGAGGGATCGCCGCCCGATGCAACATATTTCTCGAGTCCATCGAGATAGGCCTCGGCGACCTTCACATAGACTTTCTGCGAGAACAGCAGCGTGATGTTGATGCTGATACCCTCGCCGATCAGATGCCGGATCGCGGGCAGGCCTTGCGGCGTCGCCGGTACCTTGACCATCAGGTTCCTGCGGTCGACTTCTTTCCAAAGCCGCTCGGCTTCGACGATCGTGGCTTTGGTATCCATCGCCAGGTAAGGCGAGACTTCGAGACTGACGAAACCGTCGTGTCCATTGAGATGATCATAAACCGGACGCAGCACATCGGCCGCATGCTGGATATCTTCGACGGCGAGATGCTCGAACAGCTCTGCGACCGGGCGGTCGCCGCCTTTCAATGCTTGGCCGATCGCGCCGTCATATTCGTCGGAACTGCCGATCGCCTTTTCAAAGATTGACGGATTCGACGTGACGCCCTTGACGCCATCGGTGTCGATCAGCTTTTTCAGGTCGCCTTTGGCAACAAAACCGCGGGCCAGGAAATCCAACCAGACCGCTTGACCGTGATTTTCGAGTGCTTTGACCGGATTCATGATGCCTGTTTCCGTTCGGGTTGGTTCATTTGCAGCTTTCGGGACGTTTTCTCGCGAGAAGCCGGATTTTGTCAACAAAGCCCGCGGGGAAGATACTGACCGTGGGAGTATGGGTTTCTCCACGGCATAACGCCACTCACATCATTTCGATCCCTGAGAATTGGCTATTTAGCGGCGATCTTGCGGTTCTAATGACAGCGGAACAGCAATTTCTGCTTGAAGTGCAATCCAGCCTTGCCGTTTTCTGACGTGCGAGACGTGGACCGACAGGGCTGCGATCGACGCCAATATGATATCGCCTCGGAGGCTCCATTCCCTTTGAAATCGGAACAGAGATTTCTATTTCGTAATTGTGACGCGTTTTTTGCCACCGGCTGCGCGAAAGATAGGTCGCTTGCTGCGATGGCCGCGCGTACCCGGTGCCGCGGCCAGATGCACGATCGTCAACCTCAACGACAAGCCGGACGAATAGTCCATGGCGTTTTCGAGCGAAAGCCTGCCCCGCAATTGATGCGGGGTGGATCCCGGTTCGCGTGAAGAAAACGCGTCCAGACAAAGATTAGAGCTGCGGTTCTCAGTCAATCAGAATCGAAAACGCTTTAGCGCAGGCTGGCATTGATCTTGTCCAGCGCGGCCGAGCCCGGACACAGCGCTTGCTCGCCCAACGCGTTGAGCGGCGTCTCGACGGTGTTGAGATGGGTGTGCAGGTCTTCCG
The DNA here is from genome assembly GCA_963729395.1 of uncultured Pseudomonadota bacterium. GTDB lineage: Bacteria > Pseudomonadota > Alphaproteobacteria > Rhizobiales > Xanthobacteraceae > Bradyrhizobium. Next base: position 54,887 of record CAVSOS010000075.1, read on the forward strand.
ACTCCGGATCGACATAAAGAAGTCCGGTGACGATCTGGCCCTTGGCGGCGTGCTTCTGCAGGAACGACATCGCCCCGACACGATCATGCGGGTCGTAGTCCGCATCGATCTTGCGCAGCGCCAGTTTGGTGCCGTCGTGCTGCTCGACCACCGTTACCGATCCGGGCGCGTAGTCGACCGTGATCGGGTCGCGGCCGGTGATGACGTCGAGGCGGTTGACCGCGTCATTGTGCTCGCGCACATAGTCGAAGCTTTTGGTCGAGCCGGCGTGGTTGTTGAAGGCGACGCAGGGGCTGATCACGTCGATGAACGCAGCTCCCTGGTGCTGGATGGCACCGGCGATCAGCGGCACCAGCTGGGTCTTGTCGCCGGAGAAGCTGCGCGCCACGAAGCTCGCACCGAGCTGAAGCGCGATCGCCACGAGGTCGATAGCGTTGTCGTTGTTCATCAGCCCGCGCTTGTTCTTGGAGCCGCGGTCGGCAGTGGCCGAGAACTGGCCCTTGGTGAGACCGTAAACGCCGTTGTTCTCGACGATGTAGGTCATGTTGACGGTGCGGCGGATCGAATGGGCGAACTGACCGAAGCCGATCGAGGCCGAGTCGCCATCGCCGGAAACGCCGAGATAGATCAGGTCGCGGTTGGCCAGATTGGCGCCGGTCAAGACCGACGGCATGCGGCCGTGGACCGAATTGAAACCATGCGAATTGCCGAGGAAATAGTCCGGCGTCTTCGAGGAGCAGCCGATGCCGGAAATCTTGGCGACGCGGTGCGGTTCGATCGAAAGCTCGTAACAGGCCTCGATGATCGATGCCGTGATCGAGTCGTGGCCGCATCCGGCGCACAGCGTCGAAATCTTGCCCTCGTAATCGCGGTGGGTGTTGCCGAGATCGTTTTTCGGAAGGCCGGGATGCTGGAATTTCGGCTTGGCGATATAGGTCATGACTTAACCTTGCGGAGCGGGGTCACTTTGAGCTGATCCTGATGGTCGCCGATGGCGCCGGCGATGAAGCGCGCGGTAATCGGCGTGCCGTCATAATGCAGGACCGGAACCAGCCGGACCGGATCGATGCCGTTCTCGTTGACGATCAGCGAGCGAAGCTGCGCGTCGCGGTTCTGCTCGACCACATAAACAAAATCATGGTCGGCGATGAAGCTTGCGACACTGGAATGGAACGGGAAGGCGCGGATGCGGAGCCGGTCAAGCTGATGCCCGCGTGCTTCCAGCATCCCGATCGCCTCATCCATGGCCGGCGCGGTTGAGCCGAAATAGATCACGCCATATTTGGTGGGCTTGGCGGCATTGGCCTGCAGCGGCCGCGGCACCATGTCCTGGGCGCTCTCGAATTTGCGCACCAGCCGCTGCATGTTGTCGGCGTAAACGGCGCCTTCTTCGGAATAGCGCGCGTAACGGTCGCGCGACGTGCCGCGGGTGAAGAACGAGCCCTTGGTGGGGTGGGTGCCGGGATAGGTACGGTAGGGAATGCCGTCGCCGTCGACGTCGAGATAGCGCCCGAAATCGCGGCCGTCGTCGAGCATCTCCGCCGTCATCACCTTGCCGCGGTCATATTGCCTGGCGTCATCCCATTTCAGCGGACGGCTGAGCCGATGGTTCATGCCGATGTCGAGATCGAGCATCAGGAAGATCATGGTCTGCAGGCGTTCGGCCAGATCGAACGACTGCGCGGCGAATTCGAACGCTTCGGCAGGATCTTCCGGAAACAGCAGCACATGCTTGGTGTCGCCATGCGAGGCATAGGCGCAGGCAATGATGTCGCATTGCTGGGTGCGGGTCGGCATTCCCGTCGACGGGCCGGCGCGCTGCACATTCATGATCACGGCTGGAATCTCGGCGAAGTAGGACAGGCCGATGAACTCCTGCATCAGCGAGATGCCGGGGCCGGAGGTTGCGGTGAAGGCGCGCGCGCCGTTCCATGAGGCGCCGATCACGATACCGATCGAGGCGAGTTCGTCCTCACCTTGAACGATGGCGTATTTTGCCTTTCCGGTTTTGGGATCGTGCCGCAGCTTCTTGCAATGGCTGGTGAAGGCGTCGGCGAGCGACGACGACGGCGTGATCGGATACCAGGCGCAGACGGTGGCGCCGCCATACACCGCGCCAAGGGCGGCGGCGCTGTTGCCTTCGATGAAAATGCGGTCGCCGACCTTGTCGGATTTCTTGACCCGCAAGCCGATCGGGCATTTGAGGTTCTGCAAGGCCCAGTCGCGGCCAAGATGCAGCGCGTGGACGTTCGACGACAGCAGCTTTTCCTTGCCCTTGTACTGCTCGCCGATCAGTTGCTCGACCAGCTTCGGGTCCATGTCGAGCAGCGCGCACAGCGAACCGAGATAGATGATGTTCTTGAAAAGCTGGCGCTGGCGCGGATCGGTATAGGTCGAGTTGGTGATGGCGGTCAGCGGCACGCCGATCACGGTGATGTCGGCGCGGAATTTCGATGACGGCATCGGCTTAGTCGAAATCGTAGAACAGGTAGCCGCCGGGCTCGATCGAAGCGAGGTCCTTGTCCCAGGTCTGCGGGTTCATCGCCACCATCATGTCGACGCCGCCGCGGGCGCCGAGATGCCCGTCCTCGGTGACGCGCACCTCGTACCAGGTTGGCAGGCCCTGGATATTGGACGGGAAGACGTTGCGCGGCGAGACCGGTACGCCGTGGCGGAGGATCGAGCGGGCGAACAGCTCGTTGGCGCTCGCCGAGCCGGAGCCGTTGACGTTGGCGAAGCGGACGACGAAGTCGTTTACGCTGCTGATCGGGCTTTGGACTGACATGATGTACCGGCGTGAGTCATATCGATGAGGTATTTTTGCATATCCCAGGCCCCGGTGGGACACCGTTCGGCGCACAGGCCGCAATGCAGGCAGACGTCCTCGTCCTTGATCATCACGCGCCCGGTCTTGAGACCGTCGGCGACATAAAGGTCCTGGTCGAGATGCGGCGAGGGCGCTTTGAGCCGCCCGCGCAGATCGGCTTCCTCGCCGTTCTCGGTGAAGGTGATGCAATCCATCGGGCAGATATCGACGCAGGCATCGCATTCGATGCACAAGGGCGCCGTGAATACCGTCTGGATGTCGCAGTTCAGGCAGCGCTGGGCCTCACCGAGCGCGAGCTTGAGGTCGTAGCCCAGTTCGACTTCGGCACGGATGTCCTTTAGCGCAATGACCTTGTCGCGATGCGGCACCTTGAAGCGCCTGTCGCTGGAGACGTCGTTGTCGTAGCTCCATTCGTGGATGCCCATCTTCTGCGACGAGATCTGCACCTCGGGCAGCGGACGCTCGCTGATGTCCTCGCCGGAGAGCAGCTTGTGGATCGATAGCGCAGCGTCATGGCCGTGCGCGACCGCCCAGATGATATTCTTCGGGCCGAATGCGGCGTCGCCGCCGAAGAACACCTTCGGGTTGGTCGAGCCCATGGTCTTGGAGTCGACCTTGGGCATGTTCCATTTGTCGAATTCGACCCCGCAGTCGCGCTCGATCCAGGGAAACGCGTTCTCCTGGCCGACCGCCACCAGCACATCGTCGCAGGCAATCGTCTGGTCCGGTTCGCCCGAGGGTATCAGCGTGCGCCGGCCCTTGGCGTCGTACTCGGCCTTCACCTTCTGGAAGGTGACGCCGGTGAGCTTGCCGTTGTCGTGGGTGAAGGCGACGGGCACCATGAAGTTGAGGATCGGAATATCCTCATGGATGGCGTCCTCCTTCTCCCAGGGCGACGCCTTCATCTCCTCGAAGCCGGAGCGCACGATCACCTTGACGTCCTCGCCGCCGAGGCGGCGCGCGGTGCGGCAACAATCCATCGCGGTATTGCCGCCACCGAGTACGATCACGCGCTTGCCGATCTTCTCGACATGGCCGAACGACACGCTGGAAAGCCAGTCGATGCCGATGTGGATATTGGCGGCTGCTTCCTTGCGGCCGGGAATCTCAAGCTCGCGGCCGCGCGGCGCGCCGGACCCGACAAAGATCGCGTCGTAGTTGTCGGCCAGCAGCTTCTTCAGGCTCTCGATGTGATGACCGCCTTTGAACTCGATACCGAGATCGAGGATGTAATCGGTTTCCTCGTCGATCACCGAATCCGGCAGCCGGAATTTTGGAATCTGCGTCCGCATCATCCCGCCCGCCTTGGGATCGGAATCGAACACGGTGCAGTGATAGCCGAGCGGCGCGAGATCGCGCGCCACCGTGAGCGAGGCCGGACCACCGCCGACGATTGCAATGCGCTTGCCGTTTTTCGCCGAGGGTTGCGGCATGCGGTGCTTGACGTCGTCCTTGAAGTCGGCGGCGACGCGCTTCAGCCGGCAGATCGCAACCGGTGTTTCCTCGACCCGGCCGCGGCGGCATGCCGGCTCGCACGGACGGTCGCAGGTGCGTCCCAGAATTCCGGGAAACACGTTCGATCTCCAATTGATCATGTAGGCGTCGCCATAGCGGCCTTCAGCGATCAAGCGGATATATTCGGGAACCGGCGTATGTGCGGGACACGCCCATTGGCAATCGACGACTTTGTGAAAGTAATCGGGCGCAGAGATATCGGTCGGTTTCATTCCTGCCTTGCCCGCGCCGGGATGAAGAATGACGCGGCCTTACTTTTTCCGGCGAACGCTCAGGTGGCGTTCTTGTGGTTTTCAAATTGGATCATAGGGTTGTCTTATTAGGACCAATTAATGCGATCCACAAAGCCATTTTTGCTTGATCGACAGCCTTCATTGGTCGAAGGGCCGTAACGTTAACGTCATCACCTGTAATTGCGGCAGTGCAGCATGCGCGGCGCATGTATGGCGGAATCAAGCCGCCGGACGTCACGCTTAGGGCCGTCGCCTTATCGGGTGGCGCTGGAAGCCAGGTCCGCGATCGCCTTTATTACCGCGTCTCTGACGCCTGGATCGTAAAGCTGGTGGCCGGCACCCTCGACGAAGCGAACTTCGGACGTGGGCCACGCGGCGGCAAGCGCATGCGAGGTCGCTGGCGGACAAAGCAGATCGTAGCGGCCTTGCACAATAATCCCGGGTATGCCCGCGAGCTTGCGGGCTTCCGCCAGAAGCTGGTCTGGCCTCATGAAGCAGTCGTTCTGGAAGTAATGCGCTTCCATGAATGGCGTGGAGGGCAAGGCTCGCGTTGAGTTCAGCGAGCCAAGATCGAGCCGGACCCGCGACGGGGCGTGTTCGGAAAGGATCCGTTCGGTGTCATGCCAGGCGCGGGCGGCCGGGCCGTGCACGGCGGGATCGGCGTCGAGGATACGGCGCCAGTAAGCGTCGAGCGGCCGGGCGCGCTCATCAGCGGGCAGCACACTCAGGAAATCATCGCCGAGGCCCGGGTAAAAGCGCGGCAGCACATCGCCAAAGGCGCCGTCCAGCTCGCCGCGGGTGCCGAGGAAAGTGGCGCGCAACACAATGCCCGAGACCTGCTGCGGATACGCCTGCGCATAGGCCAGCGCAAGCGTCGCGCCCCAGGAGCCACCGACAATCATCCAGCGTGTGAAGCCAAATTGCTCGCGGATCATTTCCATGTCCGCGATCAAATGTAGCAGCGTATTGTCTTCGCGGCGGCCCGTGGGGCGGCTTCGGCCGGCGCCGCGCTGGTCGAACAAGACCGTATGGAAACGCTCCGGATCGAACAGCCGCCGATGATCGGGCTGGCAGCCGCTGCCGGGGCCGCCGTGCAGATAGACCGCCGGGATGCCATCGGCACGGCCGACGGTTTCGACGTAGATCTCGTGGCCGTCGCCGACCGGCAGCAGTTGCGAGGTCAGTGGCGCGAATGGGTCGGAGCGATGGCCAGAAGATTTACCCGCATCGGCGTCAGGCGCCATGTTCGCCGTCCGTCTCCAGCGTACCGCCTGCAAAATTGCGATAGATGAAGCGGTTGTTGTCGGCCGCCGCCTCGGACTCGGCCAACTTGAAAATCTGCTCATGCAGCGGCGATAGCGTGCAGGCCGGATCGGTATTGCCGGCATCGCCGGTCAGCGCAAAGGCCTGGCAGCGGCAGCCGCCGAAATCGATTTCCTTGAACTCGCAGCTCTGGCACGGCTCCGGCATCCAGCCGGTGCCGCGATAGCGGTTGAAGGCTTCGGAGTTCTTCCAGATCCAGGCAATCGAATGATTGCTGCGCACCGATTCGAATTCGAGCCCGGTAATGGATTCGGCGGCGTGACAGGGCAGGACCTTGCCGGCGGGCGAAATATTGAAGAACTGCCGGCCCCAGCCGCCCATGCATTTTTTCGGCCGCAGCGCATAATAGTCCGGCACCACAAAGTCGATGGCCATAATGCCTTTCAGCCGCGCTTTGGCATCCTCGACGATACGGCTGGTCTCCTCGATCTGTTCGATCGTCGGCATCAGCGCAGCGCGGTTCTTCAGCGCCCAGCCGTAATATTGGACATTGGCCACCTCGAGCCGGTCGGCGTCGAGATCGACCGCCATCTGGATGATGTCTGCAAGCTGGAACAGGTTCTGGCGGTGCATGACCGCATTGACGGTCAGCGGCAGATCCAGCTCGCGCGTCCATTTGGCGACTTCAAGTTTCTTTTCGTGCGCGTTTTTCAGGCCTGCGACGCGATTGGCGACGATGGGCTCGTTGCCCTGAAAACTGATCTGCACGTGACACAGGCCGGCATCGGCCAGGGCTGAAAGTTTTTCCCTGGTCAGCAGTACGGCCGACGTAATCAGGTTAGAATACAGTCCGACATCGCTGGCGTGCTGCACAAGTTCGACCAGGTCCTTGCGCGCGGTCGGTTCGCCGCCGGAGAAATGGATTTGCAGCACGCCGATTTCGGCGAGTTCGGTGAGGACCTTCTTCCATTCCTCCGTGGTGAGCTCGCTGCCGCTGCGATCCAGCTCCACCGGATTGGAGCAATAGGGGCATTGCAGCGGACAGCGATGCGTCAGCTCGGCGAGCACCGCGAGCGGAATGCCGAAGGTCTCCGCCGTCGAGCCGCGCGATTCCAGCACCGCAAGGCCGTCCGAGGGAGCGTTCGCCGCGACGCCGGCGTCGGTGAGGGTCGGACTCATGATGTCTTCTCGCGAGCTTCAGTCAGGAAACCCTTGTCGGCCAGGTCCTGCAGCATGGCGATGACGTCGGTGCCGATCGCGTCGCGGTCGGCGGCATATTTTTCGGCAAGCTGATCGACCATCTGTTCGACGCTGCGGGCGCCGTCGCACAGTTGCAGGACCTCCACCGCGATCTCGTCCGGTGCCAGAACCCGCTCCGGCGCCAGAATGACCCAGCGCTGCCGTGTCTCGTCGAATTTCAGCTTGGCATGCCGCGGCAGCCGCGGCCGGCTGGTCTTGCTGACGGTGATATTGCGGCTCTGCGGGGCTGCCATCGTTCGTCTCTGGTTGGCCTCTTAAATTTCGCTCTAACTTTCTTTGGGAACAAACGCTCCCGGCGGCACGTGGCCTTCGACATAGGCATGGTACAGCGCATCGAGCTGAACCCATAGCACATTGGTCTTGAAAATCAGCGCATTGCAGACCGCCTCGCGCTCCGCAGCCGTCCTGGCATGGGTCTTGACGAAATCGAGCGCGAAATTGGCATCGCGCGGCGCTTGCGTTAGCCGCCGGCTGAAATAGCTCATGATGTCGGGATTGACGAAGTCGTAATGCGCCAGCATTCCCGAAATGCGCTCCTCATGCAGGCTGGGCGCGAACAGCTCGGTGAGCGAGGAGGCGATGGCCTCGAGCGGCGTCTTGTCGCGGACGAAGTGGACATAGGCTTCCACCGCAAAGCGCGTCGCCGGCAGAATGCCCTCGGTCGATTCGACATAGGCGGTGTCGAGCCCAAGTCCTTCGGTCAGCTTCAGCCAGCGCTCGATGCCGCCCTCGGTGCCGACATCGCCGTCATGGTCTTCGATTCGGTGCCGCCATTCGAGCCGGATGCCGCGGTCGCGGAAGCGCGAGATCACGACCGCGTCCTTGATCGGAATGGTGCTCTGGTAATAATAGCGGTTCAGCGCCCAGGCCTGCACCTGCCCCTTGTTCAGCTTGCCGCCGTGCAGCAGCCGGTGAAACGGATGCAAACTGTGATACGCGCGTCGCGCCGATCTGTCGCAGTGCGGCTTCAAGGTCTTCGGCGCTCGTCAGCGGGCGCGCTTTCACCAATAGAAAAGGCTGTCATGGCGTTCAAAGCACGATCTCCATTCCATCGTTCGGGAATTTGCCAGCCCGCGTGCTCGGCGGTCTTGCGCTCGGTGGAGTTGCGCAGCAGCACTGGGTTGGAATTGTTGATATGCAGAAATATCTTCCTGTCGATATCGAGGTTGGCAAGAGCCGCGATCGCGCCGGAATCGCCTGACATTGCAATATGTCCCATGCCTTGCCCGGTCTTGTTGCCAAGGCCCGCTGCGATCAGTTCGTCATCGCGCCATACCGTGCCATCGAAGAAGATCGCGGAGGCGCCGGCGAGCCGGGCCCGCAGATCGTTGGTTACGCTGGCACAGGCCGCCAGAAAATACATATATTTGCCGCTCGCTCTGTCATCGATTCGAAGCCCAAGCGTGTCGCCGACGCCGTCGTCGCCCGCGGGATGAGCCTTACCCTCCAGGTACCACGCGCCCTTGCCCGGAACAGCGAATGGCAGGATCTCGATGCCGGAAGGCGAACCATCGGGCAGGGCCGGTTCGAACGCCTGGTCCACCTCGATCGGCTGGCGTCGCACGTTCTTTTCGTTCAGCACGTTAAAGATGCTGTTGGTCTTCGAGGATCGCCAGCACCCTGCGGTGAGCATAGATCGTGAATGGCGAACCTTCGCGCATCGACAATAGCCCGGCGACCGCGTCGACTTCGCCATTGGTCAGGATGACGCCCGATATCGGACTATGACGAAGCGTCCCGGCCTTGGGATGAAGCTTCGGCGTCGCGATCAGTTGCTGGCGCAGATCGGGAGACGCATTGATCAGGAACCAGTGATCGCCATCGGCGCTGATTGCGATCGAAGCCTGGGTTCTTCTGAATTCGGGATGCTCGTTTCGCGCCTCCCGGCAAACCGTACAGCCGCAATTCCACTGCGGAACACCACCACCCGCCGCGGCGCCCAGGACGACGACCCGAAGCATGATCCGTCTCCTGGCATTTCCAATACTTCAACTACAAAAGCTTCGAAGGTGGACACCAGAAGCTACACGACCCCGCAATTGGGCGGCGTGTCACGCCTGGAGGTCCACCTGCGTCAAACGTGAAGCTAACGCTACCGCTTACTTGCGGGCGGCGCACGCATACATGTTGATTTCCATGCCAACCGACACTTCGACGATCTTTGGGGTCTTCCAGGCCATTGTGGCTCTCCATTCAAACCGGACGAAATCCGCCCTGCCCATAACCTAACGTCGAACAAAAAGTTCGCCAGTGAAATCTTTGAGGATAAATCCGTCGCCTCTTTATGCTGCAATGCAAGATAAATTCACGGTTTTTTGCGGTCCGCCGTCAAAACAATGACGGATCAACGGGTTCAAGGTCAGTCCTGTCGCCGGATGCCGCTGCCCATTCGAAACTGGTGCGGTCAGTTCCAAATAAATAACCTGCGAGAACAACCGGCTCCCTGCCGAAGCCCTCGACGAAAGTCGTTTTCACCATGCCGCGATATTTTTTCAACACCCGTATCGGCGACGAATTGATCACCGATCCAGAAGGCGAAGAGCTGCGGAATCCGGATCGGGCATGGGAGATCGCGCGGGCCATGATCCGGGAATTGCTGAAGACCGAAGACGCAGAGCGTGGTCTTTTGAATGCTACTCTCGAAGTGACCGACGATGAAGGTGAGATCGTGCTCGAATTTCCCTTTGCCGAAGCCATCCTCGATGCCTCCGACCAACCGGTGACAAAACATTGACGACAAGCGCAATGGTTCGATTTGCCATGGGCATCCCGGAATGACCATGCGCAGGTCGATTGCCATCGCCGGGCAGCACCGCGGGCTCGCGTCTATTCCGGCGACCTTTTGCAAAAGATGTTTCCGATTGCGCAGCGGCGGAAAAGTATTGAAGACTATCGCTCAAGAAAGTCACCGGCGTGCTTGCTCATGCCTGGATAAGGCTTCCGCACAAAGGAGAACATGATGATGATCAGGTTGCGCAACTTGTCGCTCGCCGTTGCTTTTATCGGCGCGTTTACGTTCGACGCTGCTGCGCAGCAGCCGGCCAATCCACCCGCTGCGGCGGCACAGACTGCGGCGCCGGCGCAGCCATCGGGGTCGCCCTTGATCGGGCGGCCCGCCAGCGAAGCAGCGGCAAAGCTCGCGCCGGTTGCGCCGCCACCGATTGCGGCCGCGGTCGATAAATTGCCGACGGCGAAGCTCAAGGTACCGCCCAGCTTCAACGTTGAAGTCTACGCGGCCGGCATGGCGAATGCGCGGTCGCTGGCCGAAGGCGACAAGGGCACGGTGTTTGTCGGCAGCCGCCTCGTCGACAAGGTCTATGCCGTCGTCAACAAGGACGGCAAGCGGACGGTCAAGGTGCTGGCTTCAGGCCTCTACCGGCCCAACGGCGTCGCATTCCGCAACGGCACGCTGTACATCGCCGAGCTTTCGAAGATTTCCAAGATCGACAACGTCGAAGACAATCTCGACAACCCGCCGAAGCCAACCGTCATCTACGACAATTTGCCGAAGGATGAAGCCCACGGCTGGAAATTCATCGCCATCGGACCCGACAACAAACTGTACATTCCGGTCGGACAGCCCGGCAATAACGTGCTGCATGACGACGCGCATGGTCAGATCAGGCGGATCAATCTCGACGGCACCGGTGCCGAAGTGGTGGCGCTCGGCGTGCGAAATTCGGTGGGGTTCGACTGGAATCCGGAAACCAAGCAGCTCTACTTCACGGATAACGGGCGCGACTGGATGTCCGAGGACGTGCCGCAGGACGAGCTCAATCGCGTCACCAAAACCGGCGAAGATTTCGGCGCGCCCTATTGCTACCAGGGAAATATCTCCGATCCCGAATTCGGCTGGGGACATTCCTGCAGCGAATTCACCGCACCGGTCGGTTTGATGGGCCCGCATTCGGCCTCGCTCGGCATGAGCTTCTATACCGGCAAGATGTTCCCGAAGGACTACAAGAACGCCATCATTGTGGCCCGGCACGGGTCGTGGAACAGGTCCCGGAAAATTGGCGGGGACGTTGTCGTCGTCAAGCTGAACAAGGACGGCACGGTCAAGTCGATGGAGCCGTTCCTGACCGGCTTCCTGGAGAACAACAATTACCTCGGCCGGCCGGTCGATGTGCTGCAAATGAAGGACGGCTCGCTCCTGGTCTCCGACGACTGGAACGGCGCCGTCTATCGCATCACCTACGGCAAGCCCAACGTCGCGGCGCAGTAAATCAGAACAGGTCACAAGAACAGGTCATTGCGATCCGCTGGGTCGCAATGACGAAAACGTCGAGACTGCGCCATGCGTAAAACCATCGCGGCTTTGCTGCTCGCCCTGATCGCATCGTCAGCGCGAGCGGAGACGATCGCAGAGCGCGCCGCGCCCTGTTTGGCCTGTCATGGCGAAAAAGGACAATCGGAGACCGAAAATACGCCGTCGCTCGGCGCGCAGCAGGCGCCTTACGTGCTGATCCAGCTTTTCATGTTTCGCGAAAAGCTGCGGACCTTTGAGCCGATGAACGAGATGGCGAAGACGCTTACCGACGATGACCTTCGCGCATTTTCGGATTTCATCGCCACCTTGCCGAAGCCGTCGCCGCCGGCCGACGCCGGCGATCCGGCGCGGCTGCAGCGTGCCCAGGCGCTGGTGCAGCAGCATCATTGCGATTCCTGCCATAACGCCGACTTTTCCGGGCGCGACAACGTTCCGCGGCTGGCTGATCAACGTGAGGATTATCTCGCCAAGACCATGCGGGAATACAAGGACAACAGCCGCCATGGCTATGACGGCACCATGGCCGAAGTGCTGCAGCCCGTCACGCCGGAGCAGATCGCCGATCTCGCCTATTTTTTCGCCCGGATCCGCTGAGCTGTCAGACGCAGACGCTGCCGTTTCAGGATGGCGCTATGCCGTGGGCGGCGTTACAAGACGGGCGTTCAAACGGGAGTTGTTATCGATGGAAGATCTCTGGCGCCTGTCGGCCGCTGATATCGCCGCATTGATCAGGTCAAAAAAGGTGTCGGCGAAACAGGCGGCCTCGGCGGCGCTGGCGCGGCTTGACGCGGTCAATCCCGTCGATCAACGCCGTCGTCGACCATCGTCCCGAAGATGTGCTGGCACAGGCCGCGGCCATCGATGCGGCGATCGCGCGGAACGAAGACATCGGCCCGCTCGCCGGCGTGCCCGTTACCGTCAAGGTCAATATCGATCAGGAAGGTTTCGCCACCACCAACGGCCTCAAGCTTCAGCGCGATGTCATTGCCACCACCAACAGCCCCGTGATCGATAATCTGCGCAAGGCGGGCGCCGTCATTCTCGGGCGCACCAACTGTCCGGCGTTTTCCTACCGCTGGTTCACCACCAATCTGATCCATGGCGACACCAAAAATCCGCGCGATCCCGGCATCACGCCGGGAGGCTCATCCGGCGGCGCGGGGGCCGCGGTCGCGGCCGGCATCGGGCATATCGCCCACGGCACCGATATCGCGGGATCGATCCGCTATCCCGCCTATGCCTGTGGCGTTCATGGCCTGCGGCCGACCGTCGGCCGAATCGCGGCCTTCAATGCCGTCGCTGCCCGAACGCCCGATCGGGCCCGCAGATCAGCGCGGTATCCGGTCCGCTGGCGCGCACCATCGGCGATCTCAGGATCGCGCTGGCAGCGATGTCCGGCAAAGACGCCCGCGATCCCTGGTGGGTGCCGGCGCCGCTGGAAGGGCCGGCCGATGCCGAAGCGGGCGGCGTTTGTTTCTCGCCCCGACGGGCTTGAGACCGGTCGCCGAAGTGAAGGCGGCGGTCTGCAGATGCGGCCAAGCGCCTGCAGCGCGCCGGATGGGTGGTCGAAGAGATCGAGACAACGCCGCCGCTGCGGGAGGCCGCGGATCTTCAGACCAAACTATGGCTCGGCGATGGATATGAGGCGCAACTGGAAGCCGCCGAGCGCGAAGGCGATCCAGGCGCACTTGCCTGCCTGCGCGGCAACCGATCCAAGGTCCATCCGTTCGACGCGGCGTCGCTCTCGAAGGCCTTGACTCGCCGGGCGACATTGACCCGAGAATGGCTGCAGTTTTTTGAGACCCATTCGGTGTTGCTGATGCCGGTGTCGGCCGAATTGCCGTTCCCCGATGGGCTCGATCTACGCGACGACGCTTCGTTCGCCCGGGTGTGGCGCGCGCAATTGCCGCAAATTGCCATTCCCTTCATGGGCCTACCTGCGCTAACGGTTTCCACCGGGTTGGTGGGGCGCAGTCCGGTCGGCGTTCAGGTGGTATCTGGCCGTTATCGCGAGGATCTGTGCCTGCTGGCCGGCGAGGCGATCGAAGCGGCGGGAACACCACCCATGCCGGTCGATCCCGTCCGCTGAACGAGTTTCCAACGAGGCTGAGAGAATCACGATGTCCGGCATTCATGATTTCACGGCAAAGTCGCTTGCCGGCGAGGACATTCCGCTGAAGCGGTTCGAGGGCCAGGTTCTGCTGATCGTCAACACCGCCAGCGCCTGCGGCTTCACCCCGCAATACAGGGGCCTCGAGGCGCTGCATCAGGAGCTCGCGCCACGCGGCTTTTCCGTTCTGGGATTTCCCTGCAATCAGTTCGGAGGCCAGGAACCCGGTGACGCCAGGCAAATCGAGCAATTCTGCTCCACCAACTATGCCGTTACCTTTCCGATGTTCGCCAAGATCGACGTCAACGGCAGCAACGCTCATCCGCTGTATCAATATCTGAAGAACGCAGAAATCCGGATTGCTCGGCTCGTCGATCAAATGGAATTTTACCAAATTCCTGATCGACCGGTCGGGCAAGGTGGTTGCGCGGCATGCGCCGACGGTGAAGCCGGAAGGATTGACAAAGGAAATCGAGGCATTGCTGTGAACGATAAAACTGACGCGACCACCGACCAACTGCCGGACCGTCTCTCGACCGATCCGAAGAGCCCCTATTACAACGCCGATGTGCTCGCGCGCGACGTAGGCATTCGTTTCAAGGGCATCGAGAAAACCAACGTTGAGGAATATTGCGTCAGCGAGGGATGGGTTCGCGTGACGGCTGGCGCGGCCAGGGACCGCTACGGCAACCCGCTCACCATCAAGGTTCACGGTCCGGTAGAGCCGTATTTTCGCGATAAAGCCTGATCGGGGGCCGATCTCGCCGCTGACGCATCAGGTTACGAGAGCCGTACATCCAGCAATCGCCGGCCTTCGGTCTTGAGTAATTTCTTCACGGCGTTCGACGCGGCGATCTCGTCACGGTTGGCGTAGGCTTCGTGGTTCTTTTCGATATCATCGAGGCGATAGAGATAGTTGACCATGATGCCAGCGGATTCACGCAGGGCCTTTGGCGACAGGTCGCCGAGCCAGTCGATCCGTTCCAGCCGCGCGCCGTTGCCGAGATGGAAGCGCGCCACCGAATCGATCAGCCGGCCCTTCGGGGTGCGTGCTTTCAAAAAATAATAGGCCGCCAGCGGTTCCAGAATCGAACGCAATTGCTGCGTCAGTTCGGCGTTCTCTGTCCAGTCCGGCCGGTCGAGATGGCCGAGCACCGCGCGATCCTCGTCCGATACTGGAACATCCGGCGCCTGCTTCAGCCATTGCATGAAGCCCGGCATCGGCGACAGCGTCACGAAATTCTCCAGCTTCGGCAGTTCGCGCTGCAATTCCTCGACCACCTGCTTGATCAGGAAGCTGCCGAAGGAAATTCCGCCAAGGCCGCGCTGCGTGTTCGAGATCGAATAGAACACCGCGGTGCGGGCGCGCTCGACCGCTACCGGCTGCCGGTCTACGGCAAGCAGCGGCGCAATCGCACCCGGAATTTGTTCAGTCAGCGCCACCTCGACGAAAATCAGCGGCTCGTCGACCATTGCCGGATGGAAGAACGCATAACAGCGGCGGTCCGGCGGATCGATACGTCGGCGCAGATCGTCCCAGTCCCGAATCTCATGCACCGCCTCATAGCGAATGATCTTTTCCAGGATGTTCGCGGGCGTCGACCAGTCTATCCTGCGCAGCACGAGAAACCCCCTATTGAACCAAGAAGCCAGCAAATGCACGACGTCGCGATCGAGCGCCGCAAGATCCTTGTGGTCTTTCACGGCAGAAAGCAGATCGGCGCGCATCGCCACCAGTTCGCCGGTGCCGCCCGGCGTGCGGTTCAAGCGACGGATCAATTCCTGGCGCCGCGGCTCGGATGCAAAATGCAGGTCGCTGGCGTCATCGTCGTTCGGCTGCGCGCGCCAGGTCTCGATCGCATGGGCAAGCTTTTCCCGGTCCGGACCGTAATGGCGGGTCAGCGTCTCGAAGAAGGAAAGCCGGCCGGTTTCGTCGAGATTATGGTAGCGGTCGAGAACTTCGCGCGCCATCGCGGTGCCGGAAGCTTCGCCCCGCCCGGACAACAACGCCTCGCATAATTCGATCAACTCGAATGCATCCTGTTTGGCGCCGGATGATCCGGCGCGACGCAGCAGGGTGCGGCCGCGCTCGGAAATCGATGCGAGAAGACCGGAGAAGAAGGCGTTGCTGCTCATGTCGGCCGGGTTGATCCAGTTCGGGCGGAATTGTTACATGGATTTAAGGCGGCGTGGATCACAATCAAGCCACATCGATGACGGAAGTTTGGATGATGGAGGCCCGGATTATGGGAGCCTTGCCGTCCCGGATTTCACCTCCCACGGTCCATGATAGCGCCGGCCTTATTTGGTTTCCGCAAACTCTGTCGGCGTCTTGCCGGTAACCTGCCGGAAAGCGTGTGAGAACGCCGGCACGCTTGCATAGCCGAGATCGGATGCCAGCTGCTTGACCGAGACATTGGCCTCCATCGACAGTTTTTCGATCGCGGCCGCGATGCGCGCGCGCTGGCACCAGCTCTTGAAGCTCAGTTGGGTCTCCGATGAAAACAGCCGCGACAGCGTCCGCGCCGAGGTGCCGACTTCGCGCGCCAGCATCTCGATTTCATACGAACCGGTGGGATCGCCGAGCACAATATCGGCGGCGCGCCGGCAACGTGGCTCATGCGGCAGCGGGATGAACGTCGTGGAACCCTCGGCGTGATGCAGCTCGAGAAGGGCCAACTTGATCAGAAGGCCGGTGCGGTCGGGATCATTGCGGCCGTCGAATAGCGCGAGGATCGCCTCGTGCAACAGCCGCGACACCCGCACGACGAATTCCGCATCAAGGGTCGCGCTGCGCTCTTCTTGCGCCAGCCACGCCAGATCGAAATACAGGGTGCGCATATCGATGTCGGCGAGCACGTCAATCGAATGTCCAAGCCGCGCCGGCACCCACACCGCGCGGTCGGGCGGCACCAGCCAGCGTCCCTTCGGAGTCGTGACCTGCATCGTTCCCCTGGCGGCATAAACCAGTTGCGCCTCGCGGTGCATGTGGGTGTCGAGCCGGACGCCTTTTTCGTAACGGCGCGCCACCAGATGGACACCATCGACGGCCGCGCGACGGCTTCCCTGGATGGCAGCGATTGGCGTCTCGGCGATACTCATTGGCGACATCCCGTCAGGACAATTTCCTATAACCTACCCCGGAAAATGACAGGAATCGTCCATGAATAACCCCGCCCGGGTGATCGGCTTCGTCAACGCTGCCCACTTTATCGACCACTATTCGATGCTGATTTTCGCCGCCGCCGTCATCGTCATGGGGCCGGCGCTTGGCATGAGCTATTCCGAGCTATTGCCTTACGCCACGCCGGGCTTTGTCGCGTTCGGCGCCGGCTCCCTGCTCACCGGCTGGCTCGGGGATCGCTGGAGCCGCCGCCACATGATGGTGATCTTTTTTGTCGGAATCGGCGCCTCGATGATCGCCGTCGGGTTGGTGCAGAACCGGTTGCAGCTCGGCGCCGCGCTGCTCTCGATCGGGCTGTTCGCGTCGATCTATCATCCGGTCGGCACGGCGATGATCGTGTCTTATGCCGGCAAGCTCGGCCGCGAGATGGGCCTTAATGGCGTCTGGGGCAATCTCGGCGTGGCGTCGTCGGCACTGGTCACCGGTGTGGTCGGCCAGTATCTCGGCTGGCGCTGGGCCTTTATCATTCCTGGTACCGTCACGATCCTGATCGGCGTCGCCTTCATGCGGTCGGTGGTTCATGAGGATCGCTCCGGGTTCAAGCAGGCCGCGGCACAGGCGCGCGTTGCCAAGAACGATATGTGGCGGGTGATCGTGGCGTTGCTGATCGTGGTCATCGCGATCTCCACCACCTTCAACGCGGTGACGATGGCGTTGCCGAAGCTGTTCGCCGAGCGCCTGACCGACCTGACCAAAAGTCCGGCGTTGCTCGGCGTGATCGCGGCCGGCGTCTATGTGTTCGGCGCGATGACGCAGTACACGATCGGCAAGCTGATCGACCGACATTCGCTGAAGGCCGTCAGCTTGCCGCTGTCGTTCGTGCTGGCGCCGTTCCTGTACCTGGCAGCCACGCTGTCCAACCTGCCGCTGATCGTGGCTGCGATCGGCATCGTGATGGGCGCGTTCGGCCAGGTCACCGTCAACGACGCCATGGTCGGCAAATACACCAGCGAGGAATGGCGCTCGCGCGCCTATGCGGTGCGCTATTTCATCGGCTTCACCGCCGCAGGAGCCTCGGTTGGCCTCGTGGCGTGGCTGTACGAGCAGGGCGGCTTCGTCACGATGCTGCATGCGTTCGCGGGATTATGTTTGCTGGTGATCGCGGCGGCGATCATCCTGCCGACGGAGATCAAGGTGCCTGCGGCGGGCGCGAACTGATCGCGATAAACACCTGACCCGCTCTTGCCAGCCCGGCATGCTGCTTGCATCCTCCGGGCTCGTTATCGCCCCGCTTCGGGGGACGCAGCGGAGGCTTCAATGACCATCATGGCAACGGCGCCGATCGCCGGCACCGAACGCACGAGGATCAATTCCATCGTGTTTGCAAGCTGCTTCGGCACCATCATTGAATGGTACGATTTCCTGATTTACGCGACTGCCGCCGCACTGGTGTTCAACAAGGCGTTCTTTCCGACCTTCGATCCACTGGCGGGGACATTGGCCGCGCTCGGCAGTTACGCCGTCGGCTTTCTGGCGCGGCCGCTTGGAGGCGCGCTATTTGGTCATTTCGGCGATCGGCTTGGCCGCAAATCCATGCTGGTCCTGACGCTGTTCATCATGGGCGTGAGCACCTTCTGCATCGGCCTGCTGCCTACCTATACCTCGATCGGGGTGTTGGCGCCGATCCTGCTGATCCTGCTGCGCGTGATCCAGGGCGTCGGCCTCGGCGGCGAATGGGGCGGCGCCTCGCTGATGGTGCTCGAGCACGCGCCAGCCGACAGACGCGGTTTTTACACCAGCTTCGTGCAGATCGGATTTCCGATCGGACTGGTGCTGGCGAGCCTCGTGTTCTCACTCGTGACCAAATTGCCCGACGCCGATTTTGCGGCCTATGGCTGGCGCATCCCGTTCCTGCTCAGCATTGTGCTGCTGGCCATCGGAACCTTCGTTCGATCCCGCGTACCCGAGACGCCGGTATTCGAACAGCTCAAGATGCGCGACGGCTTATCGAAAAATCCGGTGGTCGAAGCCGTCAGCAGGAACACCACGACATTTCTGATCGCCGTCGGATTGAAACTCTCCGAAGTGTCCTGGGTTTACCTGCTCACGGTGTTCATCGTCGCCTACGCAACCACCAAGCTTGGCCTGCCCAAGCCATTGATGCTCGATGCCGTGTTGTATGCGGCGCTACTGGAACTCGTCAGCCTGCCGTTGTTCGGCTGGCTGTCCGACCGCATCGGCCGGCGGCCGCTCTATATTCTCGGCGCCCTGTTCACGATCGTGTTTGCATTCCCGCTGTTCTGGATGCTGGAAAGCAAGAGCATCGCGCTCATCTTTACCGCCATCATGATCGCGATGAATTTCGGTCACGGCATGATGTTCGGGCCCGAGTCCTGCTACTTTCCCGAACTGTTCGGCCCCAATGTCCGCTACAGCGGTGCTTCGTTCGGATTTCAGGTCTCCGCGGCGATCGGCGGTGGCTTCGCGCCGATCATGGCAACCGCGATGGTCGGATATTTCGGAGGCACCACCGGGGTGTCGATCATGATGATCGTCCTCGCGCTCTTGACCCTGGCGGCCGCGTTGGCGGCGCATGAGACCAGGGGAGGATCGTTGACCTAAACAGGATGGATCGGGCCTCGTGCAGTTTGGCATTTTCCTTTACGATGGCGTCGAGCCGATCGATCTCGCGACATTCGGCGTGCTGTCGATGGCGCGCCGGATCGCGCCGCAGATCGAGATCTGCACCATCGCGCCCCATGCGGGAACGATCACCCTGGCGGGCTGAAGCTGATCGCCGATTACGGCATCGACGATGCGCCAACCTGCGATGTCGTCATCGTCACCGGAGGCCCCGGCTGGACCGCCCAGGCAGCCGCGCCGGCGACGCTCGAATACATCCGTCGCGTGCATGCATCGAGCCGCATCGCATCAGTATGCACGGGCAGCATGATATTGGCTGCGAGCGGCATCCTCAACGATGGTCCGGCGACCACCAAGCGCGAAGTGGTGCCGCCCGAAATTTCACCGCTCGAGGTGATGCGCGCCGCCTATCCGCAGATCGACGTGAAGGAGGCCATGCTGGTGGACCGAGGGGGAAGGCTGGTGACCGGCGGTGGGGTTTCGCTCTGCATCGACACCACGCTGTATCTGCTTGCCGCCATGCTCGGCCAGCACGTCGCCGATGAGACGGCGCGCATCATGGAATACCAGCGCGCATGGCAGGCTAATCGTGACGGGTTTGCTCCGGTCGTGACCGCGCTGTAACAATAGAGCGTGCTGTAACAACATCCGCCAAAGTTCTGCCGGCGACGCCGGTGATGTACACCGATCCGCGTGAAATAGGCGCGAGCTATGTTTCGGCTACTTCGTTGCGTTGGGCGGGATCGGCTCCATGCTGCTCTTGACGATCGCCGCACTGGCGGCGGGCGACGCGAGAAATGCGATCAGGGCGTGGCCGGCGTCGGGCTCCTCGGATGCCGTGACGATGCCGGCCGAAAACACCGTGATTTTCTGCAACTCCGGCGGCAATGGCCCGACGATATCGACACCCGGCACCGGCAGCATTTCGCTGATCTGCTGAAAGCCGATCTCGGCGTCGCCGCGCGCCACCACGCCGGCCACCGGCTCGGCCGGGATTTTCCTGGCCTTGTCCTTCATCGCGTCGGCGATGCCGAGGCGCTGAAACATTTCGGTCGAGACGTAGACGCCGCTGGCACTGTCGGAATAGGCGACCGATTTCGCCGCGAGCAGCGCGCGCCTGACCGCGTCGGCGGAACTGATGTCCGGCTTCGGCGTGCCCGATCGTACCGCGATGCCGATCGGAGATTTCACGAGATCGACGCGGCTGCCGGCGATCACCTTGCCTTGCTTGACGAGGTCGCCGAGCGCATAGCCCACCATGATCAGCACATCGGCCGGTTCGCCGCGTTCCAGCCGGATCGGGATCGCATTGACGGTGGTCCCCATCGATGGCCCATACGCCGTCAGCACCTTGTTGCCGGTCAAGCGTTCGAACTCCGGAACCAGCGCGTTGAAGGCCGCGGTCAAGCCACCCGAGATCATCACCCTGACCTCGGCGGCGCTTGCCGCACCGGCCAGCAGTAGCGCGCCTGCCAAGCCAAGCGCAAGCGCGCGAAAGTTTGCGGATTTCAATCTCACGATCGATCGTTCCTCCCGCGGCAACTCTTGACCGGTCATCCTTTGGGAGCAAGCGTAACCCGCAAACTGACGGGGGGCCAGATCAATGACGGGGAGGCGAACGAAGCAACGTCAGTTCACGAATTGACGTGCACGAAGTCCCGCAGCAGCGGATAGATCTCGTTGTTCCAGCGCCTGCCGCTGAATACGCCGTAATGGCCGACGCCGGCCTGCATGTGATGCACCTTGCGATAGGTGCGCACGCCGGTGCAGAGGTCCTGCGCTGCCAGCGTCTGGCCGATCGAGCAGATGTCGTCCTTCTCGCCTTCGACCGTCATCAGGCCCATCCGCTTGATCGAGGCGGGGTTCACCGGCCGGCCGCGATAGGTCAGCTTGCCCTGCGGCAACAGGTGTTCCTGAAACACGTCGCGGATGGTCTCGATGTAGAAGTCCGCCGGCAGGTCCATGACCGCGAAATATTCGTCGTAGAACGTCTTGATGGTCTCGGCCTTCTCCTTCTCGCCCTTTGCCAGATGATCGGCGAGATCGATGTGCGGACTTGATGTGGCGCTCGAGATTCATCGACACGAAGGCGGTGAGCTGCACGAAGCCGGGATAGACCTGCCGGAACGCGCCCTTGCACTGAAACGGCACGTAGTTGATCAGGTTCTCCTCGAACCATTTGAGCGGCTTGCTCTTGGCGAATTCGTTGACCTTGGTCGGCTGGATTCGGGTGTCGATCGGGCCGGCCATCAGGGTCAGGCGTCGCCGGCCGGGCCGGGTGATTGTCCTCCGACATGATCGCGGCGGCGGCGAGCGCCGACACCGATGGCTGGCAGATCGCCACCATGTGCGAGCGCGGACCGAGCTGATCGAGAAAGGTGATGAGGTGCTCGGTGTATTCGTCGAGGCCGAACTTGCCTTGATCGAGCGGAATGTCGCGGGGATTGTGCCAGTCGGTGATGTAGACGTCGTGATCCTGCAGCAGGGTCTTCACGGTGCCGCGCAGCAGCGTCGCGAAGTGGCCGGACATCGGCGCCACCAGCAGCATGCGCGGCTGTTCCGGCGAATTCTCCTTCTTGAAATGCAGCAGTGAACCGAACGGCGTCGCGTAGACGACTTCCTCGGTCACCTCCAGTTCCCGGTTGCCCACCAGCACCTTGTCGATGCCGTAGGGCGGGCGGGTATAGGTGAGGGAGGTGCGCGAGATCAGCTCCAGCGCTGCGGCGAGCCGTCCGAACAATTTGTCGGAGACGCCCTGCGGAACGAGGTTGAGGTATTTCAGCGCCTGCGCGGCCCCGGTCCGCCATGGCGCCGTCAGGTCCATGTGGTTCTGATAGGCTTGATACATCATCGACATCATCCGGATCCGCCCCTGCCCATGTTGCCATGCAATATCGAAGCCAAAGCGGAGTCGAACGGCCTCGCAAACTGGCACGTCGCTTGCTGTATAAAATGCGCGAAGCACAAGCCATGGGCACTTTGCGGCGGGCCGCTTGGCAGAAAGCGGGGTCCGCATGGCCCTCGGTGGGCGTTCAGGCGTGAGGGAAGAGCCATATGGCGAAAGCGACACTGACCATCAGCAGCAAGAACTACTCCTCATGGTCGCTGCGCGGCTGGCTGCTGACCAGGTTCTCCGGGCTGGAGTTCGACGAGATCGTCACCTCGCCCGACGATGCCTCGGCGCGGGCCGAAATCCTGCTGCTGTCGTCGTCGATCCTGGTGCCGTGCCTGCGGCACGAGGGCGCCACCGTATGGGATACGCTGGCGATCGCGGAATATCTCAACGAGGTCATGCCGCATGCCGGCCTGCTGCCGGCGGATCGCATCTAGCGGGCGCATTGCCGCTCGATCTGCGGTGAAATCCATTCCGGCTTCACCACGCTGCGCGCCTCGCTGCCGGTCAACCTGAAGGGTCATTTCCCCGGCTTCAAGATCTGGTCGCGCGCGCAGGCCGATATCGATCGGGTCTGCACGATCTGGCGCGAATGCCTGGCCAAGTCGGGCGGGCCGTTCCTGTTCGGCGAACGCACCATGGCGGACGCCATGTATGCGCCGGTCGTGACCCGCTTCATGACCTATGACGTGAAGCTGGAGCCGCGGCTGAAGGCCTATGCCGACATGATCATGGCGCTGCCGGAAATGCAGCAATGGATCGAAGCCGCCAAGGCCGAGCCCGCCGACATCGAAGAGCTCGAGGTCGAATATTAGGCAGCGCAGGCCATCGGCTGCCTGTTTGTGGGGCTTAAGCTCCGGGCACGCCTTGCTTAACTTCGTGCCATCCCGAGGCGCGCGTACGGCCTGTCCGTCGGGACCGTCGACAACGCGCAAAAATCGCACTCCCGAAATTCCGGCTTTCGTCCAGCGGCTTCGGCGTCTTCCACGGCGACGAATAAACGATTTCGCCGCAGTGCAGCGCGGCTGGCGCGATTTTCGCATGGCACAATGAAGCTGTGAGCCGGCGATCTGCGGCTGCCAAAAAATTGGACGGCTGGGCGATCGTCGCGGCCGAAATACTCAGATCGGAGGGTGTCATGAATATGCATGCCGTGGTCGATCCCAAATGGCTTGGCCTCACTCACCCGAACGGCGATCCTCTTCACCTGAACAACAAGAATTTCGTGGCCATCGATCGCAACCGGGATGCTTCGTACGAGGCGACTTATCGCCCGCAGGCACTCTATAACCGCGCGAACGAAGGCTTTCATGCGAACAACGAAACCTTCCTGCTCCACGAGGTTTCGACAAATCTGCCGATTTACCGTCCCGATACGGGCCCCACCGATTTCCATCTTCACCTTCCACCGGGTGGTTACCAGCTCGTGCTGGTCACGTCGGGCATGTTTACCTTCGATTACGATGGCCGATATTACGCAGTCGGCCCTGGTGCGGTGATGCTGCAGAGCGCGATCGTTCATCGCCAGCTCTTTTACACCTGGTCGGGATTGTCCACTGAGGAGAATCTGAAAACGCCGCAGACGGTGGTGCCAGATCCGATTTCCATGGGTTATTCCGGCAAGTTTCTTGAAGGCTTCATTACCGATCCGACGACCTTCCCCAACCCGACCGTGGTGGGTCCGGATCACATCGACGAAGCGGAAACGCCGCGTGTGGCCTGGAGCCACCCTTTGCATGATCGCCGATCCGATGCCTGCTTTTGGCTTCAGGATCCGTTGGAGCTGGAAGCGCTCTACAAGCCGCTGGCGGCTGGTGCGCCCGTCAAATCCGCCGGGCCTGTTTATGTGCGCGATATCGGGAATCGAAATTCCGAGCGGTCGTCTGACAACTGGACACATCATAGCGACCGACCCGCGTGGCCAATCGCTCTTGCCGAAGAGCGCATCGGCAGCAGCGGATACCGGCTTTCTCGAGAAAGGCGAGGTCGTGATCTATCGCGTCATTCGCGGCACAGCCGAATTCAAGAATAGCGCGGGCGAGAATTTTGAACTTGCGACCGGCGATACGGTTACGGCAGGCAAGAACGCGATAAATCTCCTCGGGGTAGGCGAAAATACTCAGATCCTCCGGCTGGGCCTGCTGAAAGGCATGGAGAATCTTCGCAGTTGGACGCCGACGCAGCGTGACGAAATTGACGGCTTGGCCGGTCAGATCATTACACGGAAGGATATTCGTCCGCTGCGTACCGAAGGAAAGCCGGTCGGGTATTTGTACGAGTAAGCACCGGCTCCCGGTGACGTCCTGGAAATAGTCTGTATCGCGGTCACGGTGGCGTTAACGTTTGAAGCCGGGGCCGGCGCCACCGCCGAGCGGCTGATCTGGATATGGTGCGGCGTATCGCCGTCAGCGCCGACATATAGCCGTGAACGCGGCGACGGAGCACGAGAACGGCTGATTCGGGCGCGGTTCGTTCCGGCCGCGTTCCGGACCTTAAGGCCGCACCGATTCCCGTCGCATTTTGGCACAGTGCGCCGCTCGCGAGCGGCAGCGCCTGAAGGCGTGCGCTTGGGCTCAGCGGCGGCTCAGGCGCCAGCCGACCACGGTCGCTTCGACGGTGCCGCCCGATTCGTTGATTGCGCCATTCGCCATCGACGAAACGGCAGGCGAACGGCAACTGATAGGTGCCGCTGTGGTCTTCGCAAAGCACCTGGACCGGCTGATCCGGCGGCGGTTCGCCCTTGCCATCGAATTCAGCCAGACGTCGTTCCCGCGTTGCCATTTTCTGGTCTCCGTTGCCGCGACGCGAAAACCGCCTGATTGCGTTCTGCGCCCGGCGCTTGATCCGCCCTGGGGCCTACCCCAAGGATGTCAGCCGATAAGCGAAAAAGATCATGCGCTCTTTCAATAGTTTAAAGCGAGATCGGCGGCAAAACCGGATGCCGCCTTTGCCGATCGCGCGCCATTCCCCGCCTTAACGGCGTGCCGATTGCAAACCTCAACGCGCGAATGAGGTTTCAGTATGATATCCTCGACGTCTTGGTATCAGGCTCGCAACAAATTGACCATGATGGGGCGCTACTCGCATGAAGATTTCGACGCTCGGCCGGATCGCGCTCGTGACATCCGTGGTGCTGGCGCGGTGCATGATGACTATCCGCCGCCGCCCGCGCACAGGACGTGCCCGGCATCGAAATCTGCACGGTCGAAAAGACCATGGAGCGGCGGACCAGTTGCCTGCAGAGCAATGTCGATTTCCTGCAAAAGACGATCACAAAGCTTGGCATCGACCAACAGCAGAAGCTCGATGCCGCGAACCGGCAGATCGAAGGCTTGAAGGGTGCCGTCGCCGGCCTGCAGAAGATCGTGGACGACCTGCGGGCGGCGCAGAAAAAGACGATGGAGGAGCAGAAGGCCGACACACCGCCGGCCAAGGACAATGCGGCGCCGGCCGCGAAAGACGTGAAGAAGTAACAAGAAGAAAATGACGCTCCATTGCAGGACGATCGCATGACATGAGAGGTCAAACGAGCGCCAGCTCGCTTCCCTCTCCTTCGGAGGAACAGCGATGAAACGCATCGTCATCTTGATCGACGGAACATGGAACGAGGAAGGCCAAGGCAATGACACCAACATTGCGAAGCTTGACCCTGCTTATGCCGGCGCTGGCACCCCGCTGATATTGGCCAACTCAACGGCCGGCATTGCGCAAATGGCCTTTTATCACAAGGGCGTTGGCGCCGAATCAGACCTGTTAAAACATCTGCTCGGGGGCGCGATCGGGCTTGGGCTGAAGCAGATCATTCAGGACGCCTATCAGACGCTGGTGAAAAATTACGAGCATGGCGACGAGATTTACATCGTGGGTTTTTCCCGCGGCGCCTATGCGGCCCGTGCGCTCGCCGGACTTATTGGTGCATCGGGAATTCAACGTCAGCCAAGCCAGCAAGGGTTCGACGTCGCGTGGAACCATTATCGGATCGATCCTGCGGTTCGAGCCGGTGCGAAAACCGCCAGTTCAGGCGATAAGCAGGCCATCGATACCTTCAACGCGGCGGCTTCGCGAAACGACTTTCACCCGGACCGATCAATCAAATGCGTGGCGGTGTTCGATACGGTCGGTTCATACGGAATTCCGGCCGGTATCGGCCTTGCACCTTTGGCCCGGTATTTTGCGTTGGCAGTCCTTGGCTTTAACGACACCAAATTTGGCGACCATATCGACGTCGGGCTTCATGCTGTTGGCGTCGATGAGCATCGCCGCCCGTTTGTGCCGACGTTCTGGACAGCGCCCAAGGGGCAGCCGCCACGGGGGCACGTCGAGCAGACCTGGTTTGCCGGGGTTCACTGCAATGTCGGCGGCGGTTATCCGGACAGCGGTCTTTCCGATGAGGCTCTGATCTGGATCATCGCGCGAATGCAGGCCCTGACCGGTCTTGCATTCGATCCGGTGGGCGTGAAGGCCGCGACCAAGGCCGCCAATGTGAACGGCGAGGTTTACGATTCCTCAAAGGGCTGGATTGTCGATGAAACTTGCCCGCATTACCGGGTGGTTCTATCGCCCGATGCGATCGAGCACGGAGCGTTTCTCAATACCGCAAATCCCGATCAGGAGCATATCAATGAGCGCATCCATTGGAGCGTTTTGAAAAAGCTCGGTCAGCCCTGCACTATGCTGGGCCGGCCCAATACGCCGTACAATCCTTCCAATGTGCCTGCGGTTATTCCTCCCGACAAGGTCGCCACGATAACCCCGGAGGAAGAGGCGATTTGGCCGTCCGTTCCGTAACGAGCGATGCCTTAGCTGATATTTTTTGCAGAGCGGAAGAGGTCACCTCAAAGCGTCCGGGCCGGCTTGGTGCGTAACAAGAGCAAGGACTGTCAAATGAGCGCTTGCGAAGCCATCATGATGCGCTTGCTTCGAATGAAGGCTCATCGTCCATGAATCCTGCCCAGAAGGCGCTCTGGTTCATCGAAAGCCATCTGGCCGACGCGCTGACCCTCGATGAGATCGCCGGCGATCGCCGGGGTCTCGCGCTTCCACATGGTCCGGGCGTTCGCCGCGGCGACCGGGTTGTCGGTCATGCGCTATGTGCGCGCCCGGCGCCTCAGCGAAGCGGCGCGTGCGCTCGCCGACGGCGCGCCCGATATCCTCGCCCTGGCGCTGGAGGCGGATTACGGCTCTCACGAAGCGTTCACCCGCGCGTTCCGCGACCATTTCGGGGTCACGCCCGAAGCGGTCCGCGGCCTCGACGCGCATCGACCACCTCAAGACTTCAGGAGCCGATCCAGTCATGGACTCAACCGCAATCGACAATCTTCAGCCGCCGCGTTTTGAGACCGGCAAGCCATTTCTCGTCGCCGGCCTCGGCGAGCGCATCACCAGCGAAAACGGCGCCGGCATTCCCGGCCAGTGGCATCGCTTCCACCAGTCGGTCGCAGAACATTCCCGGCCGGATCGGGAAGGTGGCCTACGGCGTCTGCTGCAACGGCGACGATGCCGGCAATTTCGACTACATCGCCGGCGTCGAGGTGTCGGACTTCTCCGATCTGCCGCGCGAATTCTGCCGCGTTCGGATTCCCGAGCAGCGATACGCGGTGTTCACCCACCGCGACCACATCTCGACCATCCGCCGCACCGTCAAC
Source organism: uncultured Pseudomonadota bacterium (assembly GCA_963729395.1). Taxonomy (GTDB): domain Bacteria; phylum Pseudomonadota; class Alphaproteobacteria; order Rhizobiales; family Xanthobacteraceae; genus Bradyrhizobium. Next base: position 82,670 of record CAVSOS010000075.1, read on the forward strand.
ACGATCTGGAATCACTGGTTGCCGGCGTCCGGCCTGAAAGCGGCCGACGCGCCCAACTTCGAGCGCTACGACGAGAATTTCGATCCGCTGACCGGCGATGGCGGGCTTGAGATCTGGATACCGGTCAAGGAATAGGTCCGTCACGCGCTTGGCTGCCCTGCGCGGTCCGATCCCGGTGATTGCTTGGCAAGCGATAGCGACTTTGCCATAACGTCGCGCAACGAAATGCTTGCGCGTGCGGAATCAACCTGGAATCCGCCTGCAGCCTGAAAAGCCGGGAGGATTTCATGCCCGATGTTCGCGTTCTCGCCACCGATCTCGAATTTCCGGAAGGGCCGGTGGTGATGCCGGACGGATCGGTGGTGCTGGTCGAAATCCGCGGGCAACGGCTGACGCGGGTGTGGCCCGACGGTCGCAAGGAGGTGGTCGCGCAAATTCCCGGCGGCCCCAATGGCGCGGCGATCGGTCCCGACGGCAAATGCTACATCTGCAACAATGGCGGCTTCAGCTGGATCCCGTCGCGCGGCACCATGATGCCGGGCGCGCCGGAGCCCCACGAATATATCGGCGGCTCGATCCAGCGCGTCGATCTTGCAACCGGCAAGGTCGAAACCCTGTTCGACAAATGCGGCGAGCATCCGCTGAAGGGGCCGAACGATCTGGTGTTCGACCGGCACGGCGGGCTCTGGTTCACCGATCTCGGCAAGCGCCGCGCCCGCGACATGGATGTCGGCGCGTTCTACTACATCAAGCCCGGCATGACGGAGATCGTCGAGGGGGTGCATTCGGCATGTTGCCGGCCAACGGCATCGGGCTGTCGCCGGACGAGAACACCGTCTATGTCGCGGAGACGCCGACGGCGCGGCTGTGGGCGTTCGATCTCGTCCGCGCCCGGCGACGGTCAAGCCGCGCGACGTGATCTATCGCGGCGAGCGCGGCAAGCCGATCGCGGGGCTCGGCGGCTACCAGATGTTCGATTCGCTCGCGGTGGAAGCGTGCGGCAATGTCTGCGTCGCGACCCTGATCTCGGGCTGCATTTCCGTGATCGCGCCCGGATGGCACGCTGGTCGAGCAGGTGCCGACCGGCGACCGCGTCACCACCAACATCGCCTTCGGCGGGCCTGAGCTGAAGACCGCCTACATCACGCTGTCCGGCAAGGGCGAGCTGGTCGCGATGGACTGGGCGCGGCCCGGCCTGCCGCTGAATTTTCTGAACAAGTGATGGTCGACGTGCATATGGCCGTCATTGCGGGCGAGCGAAGCAATCCGAGCCGAATCGGGATCCTGGGTTGCTTCGCATCACCCGGAATGACGAGCTCGGAAGGAGGAACCCAATGCCCTGGCTTGAACCGGTGACGCTGAGCGGCCCGCATGCGCGGCTGGAGCCGCTGTCGCACGATCATGCGACGGGCTGACCGAGGCGGTGAAGGACGGCGAACTGTGGAAGCTCTGGTACACTTCCATTCCGCAGCGCCGAAGACATGCGCAAGGAGATCGATCGCCGGCTCGGCCTGCAGGCGGCGGGAGCGATGCTGCCGTTCACGGTGTTCGATGCCGACGGCAAGATCGCGGGCATGACGACCTATATGAACGTCGATGCGCGCAAACCGGCGCGTCGAGATCGGCTCGACCTGGTATGCCAAGCGCGTGCAGCGCAGCGCGCTCAATACCCAGTGCAAATTGCTGTTGCTGACGCACGCGTTCGAAAAGCTCGATTGCATCGCGGTCGAATTCCGCACGCATTTTTTCAATCACCAGAGCCGGCGCGGCATCGAGCGGCTGGGCGCCAAGCAGGACGGCATCCTGCGCAGCCATCAGATCGCGCCGAACGGCACGCTGCGCGACACCGTCGTCTACAGCATCATCGCCGCCGAATGGCCGACGGTGAAGGCGCATCTGAATTATCAACTGAACGACAAGCCGCGGTAGCGTACCGCGGAGAAGCTGAAGCAATGGATACATTCGACTATGTGATCGTGGGCGCGGGCTCCGCCGGATGCGTGCTCGCCAACCGGCTGAGCGAGGACGCCGGCACCAGCATCTGCGTGCTCGAAGCCGGGCCCAGGGACTGGCATCCCTACATCCATCTGCCGGCCGGCTTCATCAAGACCTTTCACATGAAGAGCATCAACTGGGCCTACCAGCAGGAGCCGGGTCCCTGGACCGGCGGCCGCAGCATCTATGCGCCGCGCGGCAAGACGCTCGGCGGCTCCTCCTCGATCAACGGGCACATCTACAACCGCGGCCAGCGCCAGGATTTCGACACCTGGGCGCAGCTCGGCAATCGCGGCTGGGGTTATCCGGATGTGCTGCCCTATTTCAAGCGGCTGGAGCGGCGGATCGGCGAGGGCGAGGACACGTATCGCGGGCGCGAGGGCAATCTGACCGTCACCACCATGGACTGGAGAGATCCGCTCTGCGAGGCGTTCATGGCCGGCGCGATGAGCCTCGGCATTCCGCGCAACCCCGATTACAACGGCGCGATCCAGGAAGGCGTATCCTACGCCCAGCGCACGATCAAAAATGGCCTGCGCGTCAGCGCGGCGACCGCCTTCCTGCATCCGGCGCAGCAAGCGGCCGAACGTCCATGTGCGGACGCATGCGCATGCGACGGGGATCATGTTCGAGGGCAAGCGCGCGGTCGGCGTGCGCTATGTCAAGGGCGGGAGGGGCGGCACGCCGACACGAGGTGCGCGCGGCCAAGGAAGTGATCCTCGCCGGCGGCACCTACAATTCGCCGCAGCTGCTGCAATTGTCGGGCGTCGGCTCGCCGGAGCTGCTGGCCTCGCTCGGCATCGAGGTGCGCCACGCGCTGGCCGGCGTCGGCGAGGGATTGCAGGACCATTACGCGCCGCGTTCGGTCGCCCGCGTCAAGAACATCAAGACCATCAACGAGCGCCGGCGCGGCCTCAGTCTGGCGATGGAGGCGATCAAATGGGCGACGACGCGGCGCGGCCTGCTCTCGCTGTCGCCGACCATGGTCTACTGCTTCTGGCACTCCGGCGAGACCACCGAGAGCTCCGATCTGCAACTGACGTTCACGCCCGCGAGCTACAAGGAGGGCGTGCAGGGCCAGCTCGAGGATGAGCCCGGCATGACGGTCGCCTCCTGGCAACAGCGGCCCGAAAGCCGCGGCTATGTCCGCGCCCGCTCGGCCGATCCGTTCGAACCGCCGATCATCCAAACCAACTATCTGGTCGCCGAACTCGATCGCCGCATCGTCGTCGCCGGCATGAAGCTGGCGCGGCGGCTGCTCCAATCGGCGCCGCTCGCGCCCTATTATGCCTATGAGGATTTTCCCGGGCCCGGCGTGCAGACCGACGACGAATTTCTCGCCGCGGCGACCCAGCGCGGGACAACGACATTTCATCCCGGCTGCACCTGCCGCATGGGTCCGGCCGACAGCACATGGGCCGTGGTCGACGATCAGCTGCGCGTGCACGGGCTGCAAGGCCTGCGCGTGGTCGACGCGTCCATCATGCCGCGCATGATCTCGGCCAATCTCAATGCCTCGACCATGATGATCGCCGACAAGGCGTCGGATCTGATCCGTGGCCGCAGTCCGCCGGAAGCGGCGATTGTGAGCTGAACGGACGGCTTGCGCGATTGCCGGCCGGAAACCGCGTCTGCCAGCAAAACCGGCGCAGGGTTTATTCGTAGACGCCTATTCGTAGACGAAGGCGCGGTCGTCCAGATCGATCGCCGGAAATTCGTCCTTTTCGGCCCAGTAGTCCTGGGTGTGCTGCCATTCCGGCTTGTCGCCGCGCTTGGGCAGCAGGTGCATGCCGCGCATCAGGTAGCCGGGATTGAAGTTCTCCGGATCGATCCACGGCAGCAGCGTGCATGTTGCTGGTCTTCCGGCCGCAGCGCCGGCGTCACCTTCGCGCGCGCCGTTCGTCTTCATGTGCTTGAGCAGCCGGCAGACGAAGTCGGCGACCAGATCGGCCCGCAGCGTCCAGCTCGCGCGGAAATAGCCGAACACCCAGACCATGTTCGGCACGCCGGTGAACATCATGCCGCGATAGGTCACGGTGTCGGCGAAATCCAGCGGCTTGCCGTCGATGGCGAACTCGATGTCGCCGAGCACGCTGAGATTGAAGCCGGTCGCGGTGACGATGATGTCGGCCTCCAGCGTCTTGCCGGACTTCAGCAGGATGCCGGTCTCGGTGAAGCGGTCGATCTCGTCGGTGACGACCGAGGCCTTGCCGCGACTTGATGCCCTGGAACAGGTCGCCGTCGGGAATGAAGGCGATGCGCTGCCGCCACGGCCGGTAGCTCGGCGTGAAGTGGGTGGCGATGTCGTAGTCGGGTCCGAGATAGGCGCGCGACCGCCGCCAGCAGATCCTGCTTGACCGCCTCGGGCTCGCTCGAACGTGCGTGCGGGTGAAGGCGTCCTGGTCGTGCAGGATCTTGCGGCGCACGATCTCGTGGATCCAGGTCTCGTCGACCTGCAGCTCGCGCAGGGTCGTCGGCGATCTCGATGGCGTTGCGGCCGGTGCGGAAATAGGTCGGCGAGCGCTGCAGCATCGTGACATGGGCGCAGTCGCCGGCGATCGCCGGGATCAGCGTCGCCGCGGTGGCGCCGGAGCCGATCACGATGACCTTTTTGTCCTTGTAGTCGAGATCCTCGGGCCAGGTCTGCGGATGGACGATCCGGCCCTTGAAGCTCGTCCATGCCCGTCCACTCGGGCGTGTAGCCCTCCGAGTGGCGGTAGTAGCCCTGGCACATCCAGAGGAAGTTCGCGGTGAAGCGAACCGTCTCGCCGGTGTCGGTTCTGACGGCCTCGATGGTCCAGAGATTGTCCGCGCTCGACCAGCGGCGCCGAGGAGATGGTGTGCCGGTAGCGGATGTGGCGGGCGAGGTCGTTCTCCTCGATGACCTCGCCCATGTAGCTGCAGGATCTCCGCGGCGGTCGCGATCGGCGCGCTGGTCCAGGGCTTGAAGCGGTAGCCGAAGGTGTGGAGGTCGCTGTCGGAGCGGATGCCGGGATAGCGGTGCGTGCGCCAGGTGCCGCCGAAGCTCTCCTGCGTCTCGAGCACGACGAAGCTCGTGCCCGGGCATTGCGTGGTCAGGTGATAGGCGGCGCCGACGCCGGAGATGCCGGCGCCCGACGATCAGCACGTCGAAATGCTCCGTGCTGTCAGCCGGCGCTGCGCGAATTTGCTCTTGAACGTTCATCGGACCTTATCTTCTTTTATCTTTTTCGTCCATGGCATCCGCGGCGGACGCGGAATGCCGGAACCCTGGCCATATCGGCCGCGAATGCGCCTATACTTCTCTTCGGCTGAGGAACGCCAGCCGCTCGAACAGATGCACGTCCTGCTCGTTCTTCAGCAGCGCGCCGTGCAGCGGCGGGATCAGCTTGCGCGGATCGCGCTCCCTGAGCATTTCCGGCGTCATGTCCTCGTTCAGCAGCAGCTTCAGCCAGTCCAGCAGCTCGGAGGTCGACGGCTTCTTCTTCAGGCCCGGCACCTCGCGCACCTCGAAGAAGATCCGCAGGGCCTCGGCCACCAGGCGCTTCTTGATGCCGGGGAAGTGCACGTCGACGATCTGGTTCATGGTGTCGGCGTCGGGAAACTTGATGTAGTGGAAGAAGCAGCGGCGCAGGAAGGCGTCCGGCAGCTCCTTCTCGTTGTTCGAGGTGATGATCACGATCGGGCGCAGCTTGGCCTTGATGGTCTCGCCGGTCTCGTAGACGTAGAACTCCATGCGGTCGAGCTCGAGCAGCAGGTCGTTGGGGAACTCGATGTCGGCCTTGTCGATCTCGTCGATCAGCAGCACCGGGCGCTTGTCGTGGGTGAAGGCCTCCCACAGCTTGCCGCGCTTGATGTAGTTGCTGATGTCGGAGACCCTGTCGTCGCCGAGCTGGCTGTCGCGCAGCCGCGACACCGCGTCGTATTCGTACAGGCCCTGCTGCGCCTTGGTGGTGGACTTGATGTGCCAGGTCAGAAGCGGCGCGCCGAGCGCCTTGGCGACTTCCTCGGCCAGCACGGTCTTGCCGGTGCCGGGCTCGCCCTTGATCAGCAGCGGGCGCTCGAGCACGATCGAGGCGTTGACGGCGATCTTGAGGTCATCGGTGGCGACGTAGTCTTTGGTTCCGGTAAATTTCATCGAGCATTTGCCTTGTTGCTTATTCTTGTGCGCAGGGGTGCGCCTCGGCCGAAAGTGAAAACGACCGCTGGATCGGCGGTTGTTGCGGGAATCAGGAGGCGGTCAGACGCGTCTGACCAGCGACAGGATGACGAGAACGACAATGGCGCCGATCGTGGCATTGACAATATCGCGCAATGCGCTGCCGCCAAGGCTGACACCCAGTTGCGGCAGCAGCCAGCTTGCGACCAGCGCGCCGATGATGCCGACGACGATGTTTCCGATCAGCCCGAAACCCGCGCCGCGCACGATCAGGCCGGCGAGCCAGCCGGCGATCGCGCCAATCACGAGCGCAGCTATAATACCCATCGATAATGCCCCATCTGACCAGCCCTGACGGCTCAATTCTAGTTGAAAAACCCGTCAGGTCTAGGCCTCTGTGCCCTGCGGAGGCCCTTGACGTTCGCGGTCCGGCGGGCAATCTGTAGTCCATGTTCTTGCAATTCTTCACATCGCTTCGCGACGCGCAGGTCCCGGTGACCTTGCGCGAATATCTGACGCTGATGGAGGCGCTCAACGCCGACCTCGCCGAACAGACGGTGGAGAATTTTTACTACCTGTCCCGGGCCTCGCTGGTGAAGGACGAGCGCAATCTCGACAAGTTCGATCGCGTGTTCGGCACCGTGTTCAAGGGGCTGGAGAGCCTGCTCGACGCCATGGAGAAGGCGGACATTCCCGCCGAATGGCTGAAGAAGCTCGCGGAGAAATATCTCACCGAGGAAGAGAAGAAGCAGATCGAGGCGATGGGCTGGGACAAGCTCATGGAGACCTTGCGCCAGCGCTTGAAGGAACAGAAGGGCCGGCATCAGGGCGGCAGCAAGTGGATCGGCACCGCCGGCACCTCGCCGTTCGGCGCGGAGGGCTACAATCCAGAAGGCATCCGCATCGGCCAGGAGAAGAACCGCAACTTCCGCGCCGTCAAGGTGTGGGACAAGCGCGAGTTCAAGGATCTCGACGGCAATGTCGAACTCGGCATCCGCAACATCAAGATCGCGCTGCGGCGGCTGCGCAAATTCGCCCGCACCGGCGCGCCGGACGAACTCGATCTCGACACCACGATCAAGGAGACCGCCAATCACGGCTATCTGGACGTGCATATGCGCCCCGAACGGCGCAACGCGGTCAAGGTGCTGGTGTTCTTCGATATCGGCGGCTCGATGGATTCGCACATCGAACAGGTCGAGGAATTGTTCTCCGCGGCGAAGGCCGAATTCAAGCACATGGAATATTTCTACTTCCACAACTGCCTCTATGAAGGCGTGTGGAAGCAGAACCGCCGCCGCTTTACCGATCGCACCCCGACCTGGGACGTGCTGCATAAATATCCGCACGACTACAAGGTGGTGTTTGTCGGCGACGCCTCGATGTCGCCTTACGAGATCATGGTGCCCGGCGGCTCGGTCGAGCACGTCAATGAGGAGGCGGGATCGGTCTGGCTCGAGCGCATCACCGCGCACCTATCCGCACGCGGTCTGGCTCAATCCGGTGGCGCAGCGGCACTGGGACTATTCGGAATCCACCACCATCATCCGCCGGCTGTTTTCGGAGCGCATGTTCCCGATCACGATCGAGGGTCTTGAAGGCGCGATGAAGGAACTGGTGCGGTAAGCAATCCGCGTCATTCCGGGGCGTGCGCAGCGCGAACCCGGAATCTCGATCCAGCGAATTCCGGGTCTGGTCCTTCGGACCATCCCGGAATGACGTGACAATAGAACGAAGCGAGAAGCCATGCCCCAGACCATCCATCGCGGCATCAAGGCCCTGATCGACGAGGCCAATGCCGAGATCGAGACCGTCAGCGCCGCCGATGCCATCAAGGCCGCGCAAAGCGACGACGTCGTGATCGTCGATATCCGCGATCCCCGCGAGATCGAGCGCGAGGGCAGAATTCCCGGCGCGTTCTCCTGCACCCGCGGCATGCTGGAATTCTGGATCGATCCGGCAAGCCCCTATGCCAAGCCGATCTTCCAGCAGGACAAGAAATTCATCTTCCATTGCGCCGGCGGCATGCGCTCGGCGCTGGCGGCCAAAACCGCGCAGGACATGGGGCTGAAGCCGGTCGCGCATATCGGCGGCGGCTTCGCCGCCTGGCGCGACGCCGGCGGCCCGGTCGAGAAGTGGGAGCCGAAGAAGAAGGGATGAAGTCTCCTCGTCATTCCGGGGCGCGCGACTTGCGCGAACCCGAGAATCTCGAGAAGATGACGTCTGGATTCCGGATTCAGCGCCTGCGGCGCATGCCCGGAATGACGACAGGACAGAGATTGCCAGGTCCATGACCACCACCGACGATCCGCTCGTCTCGACCGACTGGCTCGCCGCCCATATCGACGATCCCAAGGTCAAGGTCGTCGACGCGACGTTCAAGATGCCGGGCGTGCTGCCGCTGCCGAAGGACGATTATCTCGCCGGCGCATATTCCGGGCGCGGTGTTCTTCGACGTCGATGCGGTGTCGGACCATGCCAATCCGCTGCCGCACATGTTTCCGACCGCTGAGCAGTTTGGCCGCGACGTCGGCGCGCTCGGCATCGGCAACGGCGACACCGTCGTGCTCTATGATTCCGGCGGCTGGGTCGCAGCACCGCGCGCCTGGTGGATGTTCCTTTCCTACGGCCATCGCGACGTTCGCATCGCTCAATGGCGGCCTGAAGAAGTGGCGCGCCGAGGGACGTCCGGTGCGAGAGCGGCGAGGTCAACACGAAGCCGGCGACCTTCAAGGCGAGCTACGACGCACGGCGCGTCCGCTCCATCCAGCAGATGATTGCGAATGTGGAAAGCCGGGCCGAACAGGTGATCGATGCGCGGGCCGGCGAGCGCTTCGAGGGCCGCGTGGCGGAGCCGCGGCCGGGGCTGCGCTCGGGTCACATCCCGGGCGCCCGCAGTCTTCCCTATAATAACCTGTTCGATGCCGCGACCGGCGCGATGAAGCCGCTCGACGAACTGCGAAAGGCGTTTGCCGGCGCCGGCGTCGACACGTCGCGAAGCCGATCGTGACGAGCTGCGGCTCCGGCGTTTCGGCGCCGTGCTGACGCTCGCGCTCTATCGCCTCGGCGTGCGAAAATTCAGCGCTTTATGACGGCTCATGGGCGGAATGGGGTCTGCCCGACGGTCCGCCGGTCGCAACCGGCCCGGCCTGAAGCTTCAGCGACGTCGCGCAGCGGCAAACGGTTGACCGAACGGGTCGGTCGGCTGCTGAGGTAGTTGCTGCACGACGCTTGCCCGCAACGCGGTCCGGCGATGCTTCGCCGTTCGACGTGCTTCCACGCGCTTCCTGATGACGTTCTTGTCATGCTTTGCGACGATGGTTTTCACCGGCGGCGCAGCTTCGATCGTGACGGGCGGGCCGCCCAGCGTGGCGATTTTGGTCGAGGCGCTGTCGGCGTCTGCTGAAGCGGGCGAACTCGCTTGTTCCGGCGCTGCCGAGGTCGCTTCACTCGCTACCGGGGAGACTTCTTCCGATGCCGATGCCGATGCCGGTGTCGCCATCTTTGTCTCGTCAGTGGCGGCGGGCGCAACGGCTTGCGGCGACGCCGGCTCTTGCTGGGCCGGACTTTCCGCAACCGGTGTTTCGGGTTCGGCGGTTTTGGGCTCTGATGATTTTTCCGGCTCCAGCCCGGCCGTCTTTTCGGGTTCGCTCGGTGCTGCGGTGACTTCGGGTCCGGCCGCTGTCGCGGCGACTTCCGATTTAACCGGCATCGCGGCGACTTCCTGTTCAGCCGGCTTCGCGGTCTCTTCGGGTTCAGCCGGCATGGCACTGGTCGCGGGTTGCTCCGCCGGCGTCATCGCCGCCGGAACCTGATCCGCGTGGCTCCTTCTTCG
>CAVSOS010000076.1:0-32988 GCA_963729395.1 uncultured Pseudomonadota bacterium
CGGCTGGCCAGGAATGCGGCATGGCGTTCGAGAATTACGGCGACATGCGCGCCGGCGACGTCATCGAGTGTTATCGCGTGGAGACGATCCAGCGCAGCTTGTAAGTTCGAGCCTTACAGCTCCGTAAGACCAACAATACTTGCCGTCATGCCCGGGCTTGTCCCGGGCATCCACGACTTAAAATGCCATCAGCTCGAAGACGTGGATGGCCGGGACAAAGCCCGGCCATGACGAATTATATTTGAGAGACCATAATGCCCGGCCATCACAAGAAGGCTTCCGCTCCCGGCGGCTCGCAACGTCAGTTGCGCGTCGGCGAAATCGTGCGCCACGCCATCGCGGAAATTCTTTCGCAAGGCGGCGTGCATGACCCGGACCTCGAAGGCCATATCATCACCGTGCCCGAGGTGCGGATGTCGCCGGACCTCAAGCTTGCGACCATCTATGTGATGCCGCTCGGCGGCCGCGACACCGACAAGGTGATCGCCGCACTGGAGCGCAACAAGAAGTTCCTGCGCGGCGAGACCGCGCGGCGCGTTAACTTAAAATTTGCGCCTGATATTCGCTTCCGCGTCGACGAACGATTCGACGAAGCGGAACGAATAGAGAAATTATTGAGAACACCTGCGGTGCAAAGAGACCTCGCACCAGATCCGCAAAAAAATTCGCCAGATTCGGAAGAGTGAGCTGATGACCGTGACCACCGCCAACAGCGTGATCGAACCACCGATCGGTGATTTCGGACCGCGCTGCAGAAAATATTTCGACCGATGCGCATCGAGACGAGACGCGTCCGCGCGCCGGCAAGCAACCGCGGCAGAACAACCAGCCGCGGCGCGACAAGCGTGACGTCCACGGCTGGGTCGTGCTCGACAAGCCGATCGGCATGACCTCGACCCATGCGGTCGCGGTCGTGAAGCGGCTGTTCCAGGCCAAGCGCGCGGGCCACGCCGGCACGCTCGATCCGCTCGCCTCCGGTGGCCTGCCGATCGCCATGGGAGAAGCCACCAAGACCGTCCCTTTCGTGATGGACGGCCGCAAGCGCTATCGCTTCACGGTTTGCTGGGGTCGAGGAACGGGATACCGACGATACCGAGGGGCGCGTTACCCAAGACCAGCGACAGCAGGCCCTCCGCAGCGGCGATTCGCGCGCTGCTGCCGCAATTTACCGGCCTGATCGAACAAACCCCGCCGCAATACTCGGCGATCAAGGTCCAGGGCGAGCGCGCCTATGATCTGGCGCGGGACGGCGAAATCGTCGAACTGAAGCCGCGCCCGGTCGAGATTCACCATTTAACCCTTGTAGAACAACCAGATAGAGACCATTCGGTGTTCGAGGCCGAGTGCGGCAAGGGAACCTATGTGCGGGCGCTGGCCCGCGATATCGGCCGGCTGCTCGGCTGTTACGGCCATATTTGCGCGCTGCGGCGGACGCTGGTCGGCCCATTTGGCGAGGCGGACATGATTCCGCTGGAACAGTTGGAGGCTTTGTGCGATAGAGCCGCGTCTGGCGAGGGCAGCCTCGCCGACGCGCTTTTGCCCGTTGAGACCGCGCTGGACGACATCCCGGCACTGGCCGTCACACGGGCTGATGCGGCAAGGCTCCACCGGGGCCAGGCCGTTTTGTTGCGCGGACGGGATGCGCCCAATTGTAGCGGCGCAGTCTATGTCACGGTGGCAGGCCGGCTTCTGGCCCTCGCCGAAATTGGCAATGGCGAACTCATCCCCAAGCGCGTGTTCAACCTGACCGGACTGACTGCCAGTTCCGGCCGCAACGAAAGTGTTTGACGATGTCGATTACCGCAGAACGCAAAGCGGAAGTCATCAAGACGAATGCCAACAAGGCCGGCGACACCGGCTCGCCCGAGGTTCAGGTCGCGATCCTGTCGGAACGCATCAATAACCTCACCGGCCATTTCAAATCCCACGTGAAGGACAATCATTCGCGTCGTGGGCTTTTGAAAATGGTCGCAACACGCCGTTCGCTTCTCGATTACATCAAGAGAAAAGACGAGACGCGTTACAAGGCACTGCTCGAAAAGCACAACATTCGCCGCTGAGCAAAAGTTCGCGCGCGCTGTTTGCGCGCGCTTTCGCATGATCCGGAAAATTGGTGTTCCGGTTTTCCGATCAGGATCATGCGTCTACCAGCGTGCGGGCTTTGAAATGTCCGCGCGGCGTGTCCAGCAGCAATCCGGCGGCTGGGCGTAACGGGTAAGATGCCCGTACCATCGGAAGGATGGACGCCATTCGAAACATGAAGACCATGGCAGGATCGCCGGACGCTGGACCGCGACACTCTCGCGCTCAGCGTCCCGCAATCTTGCGCATGGTTTTTGCGTTTCAGGCGTCCTCTTTCCGTGAACCCATGAAAGAAGATCGCAATGTTCAAGATTCATTCCGTCGAGATCGACTGGGGTGGCCGTCCCCTCAGGCTTGAAACCGGCAAGATCGCCCGTCAGGCCGACGGCGCCGTGCTCGCCACCTATGGCGAGACCGTCGTGCTCGCCACCGTGGTCGCCGCCAAGGCGCCGCGCGAAGGCGTCGACTTCCTGCCGCTGACCGTCGACTACAGCGAAAAGACCTATGCCGCGGGCCGTATTCCCGGCGGCTATTTCAAGCGCGAAGGCCGGCCCGACCGAAAAGGAAACGCTGGTCTCCCGCCTGATCGACCGCCCGATCCGTCCGCTGTTCGTCGATGGCTGGCGCAACGAGACCCAGGTCATCGTCACCGTGCTGTCGCACGACATGGAAAACGATCCCGACATTCTGGCGCTGGTTGCCGCCTCCGCGGCGCTGACGATTTCCGGCGCGCCCTTCAAGGGCCCGATCGGCGCCGCCCGCGTCGGCTTCATCAATGACGAATACGTGCTCAACCCGACGCTCGACGAAATGGTCGAGACCCAGCTCGATCTGGTCGTCGCCGGCACCGCCGACGCCGTGCTGATGGTCGAATCGGAAGCCAAGGAGCTCAACGAAGACATCATGCTCGGCGCGGTGATGTTCGGGCACCGGCACTTCCAGCCGGTGGTCAACGCGATCATCGAACTCGCCGAGAAGGCCGCAAAGGAGCCGCGCGACGTCCAGATCGTCGACGAAAGCGCGCTGGAAAAGGAAATGCTCGGGCTGATCGAGACCGATCTGCGCGCCGCCTATGCCATTCCGGTCAAGCAGGACCGCTACGCCGCGGTCGGCAAGGCCAAGGAAAAGGTGATGGCGCACTATTTCCCGGAAGGCCAGGAGCCGAAATACGACAAGCTGCGTATCGCTGGCGTGTTCAAGGAACTGGAAGCCAAGATCGTTCGCTGGAACATCCTCGACACCGGCAAGCGCATCGACGGCCGCGATTCCAAGACCGTGCGCCAGATCATCGCCGAAGTCGGCGTGCTGCCGCGCGCCCACGGCTCGGCGCTGTTCACCCGCGGTGAAACCCAGGCGATGGTGGTGACCACGCTCGGCACCGGCGAGGACGAGCAGTACATCGACTCGCTGTCGGGCACCTACAAGGAGCAGTTCCTGCTGCACTACAATTTCCCTCCCTACTCGGTCGGCGAAACCGGACGCATGGGCGGCACCAAGCGGCGTGAAATCGGCCACGGCAAGCTCGCCTGGCGCGCCATCCATCCGGTGCTGCCGCCGCATCACGAGTTCCCCTACACGGTGCGCGTCGTCTCGGAGATCACCGAGTCGAACGGATCGTCGTCGATGGCTTCGGTCTGCGGCGCCTCGCTGTCGCTGATGGATGCGGGCGTTCCGCTGAAGCGGCCGACGGCAGGCATTGCGATGGGCCTCATTCTCGAAGGCTCGCGCTTCGCGGTGCTGTCGGACATCCTCGGCGACGAGGATCATCTCGGCGACATGGACTTCAAGGTCGCCGGCACCGAACACGGCATCACCTCGCTGCAGATGGACATCAAGATCGCCGGCATCACCGAGGAGATCATGAAGGTCGCGCTTGGCCAGGCCAAGGAAGGCCGCATCCACATCCTTGGCGAGATGTCCAAGGCGCTGACCGCCGCGCGCGCCGAACTCGGCGAATACGCGCCGCGCATCGAGACCTTCAAGATCCCGACCGACAAGATCCGCGAAGTGATCGGCACCGGCGGCAAGGTGATCCGCGAAATCGTCGAGAAGACCGGCGCCAAGGTCAACATCGACGACGATGGCACCGTGAAGGTCGCCTCCGCCGACGGCGAATCGATCAAGGCCGCGATCAAGTGGATCAAGTCGATCGCCTCCGATCCGGAACTCGGCCAGATCTATGACGGCACCGTGGTCAAGGTGATGGAGTTCGGCGCGTTCGTGAACTTCTTCGGCGCCAAGGACGGGCTCGTCCACATCAGCCAGCTCGCGGCCAACCGGGTGCAAAAGACCTCCGACGTCGTCAAGGAAGGCGACAAGGTCAAGGTCAAGCTGCTCGGCTTCGATGATCGCGGCAAGACGCGCTTGTCGATGAAGGCGGTCGACCAGGTGACCGGTGAAGACCTCGAGGCCAAGCAGAAGACGGAAGCCCCGCGCGAAGCCGCCGGCGAGTAGGCCTCGCAGCAATCGAAGACCATGAAGGGCGGCTTTTCAGCCGCCCTTTTTTGTGCGTGAAGACGAAAAGAAAGAAGAGGTTGAGCCGACGACCGGATTTGTTATGAAATACGCCCGATGAAAGAAGGAGGAACCGGCCGATGATGAAGCTCTATTGGTCTCCGCGTTCACGCTCGTTTTCGTCGCTGTGGCTGATGGAAGAGACCGGGCAGCCATACGAGCGCGTATTGACCGATATTTCGACCGGCGCGCAGAAGACACCCGAATACCTGGCGATCAACCCGATGGCGAAGGTGCCGGCGCTCAAGGATGGCGAGGCGACGCTGGCGGAAGCCGCCGCCATCTGCGCCTATGTCGCCGAACGCTATCCCGAGGCGAAACTGGCGCCGCCATTGGGCGATCCGTTGCGCGCCAGGTATCTTTACTGGCTGTTCTTTGCGCCGGGCTGCATCGAGCCCGCGATGGTGCAGGTCGCGACCAAGATCGAGATGAATCCGGTAGCTGCCGGCTGGGGCGACGCGCAGCGGGTGTTCGACGTGCTCGACGCCGCATTGGCGAAAGGACCGTGGATCCTCGGCGAAACCTTCTCGGCCGCCGATATCGTGATCGGATCGGGGCTGAATTTCGCGGTGCGGCTGTTCAAGATGGTGCCGTCGCGCCCGTCGTTCGATCGCTACATCGATCGCTGCGCGGCACGGCCGGCGTTCCAGCGCGCCGGCGTCATCGCGGCGGGCTGATCATCACTCGGGCAGGTGTTCCGGTCGCGGCTGCAGCACGATGTTGTAACCGGAATCGACATAGTGAATTTCACCGGTAACGCCGCCCGAAAGGTCCGATAACAGATACAGCGCGGAGCCGCCAATCTCACTCAGCGTCACGCCGCGCCCGAGCGGCGAATGCTTCTGCTGGTACGCGAACATCGCGCGTGCGTCGCCGATCACCGAGCCGGCAAGGGTGCGGACCGGACCGGCCGAGATGGCATTGACGCGGATCCCTTGCGGCCCGAAGTCGGCCGCAAGATAGCGCACGGAAGCCTCCAGCGCCGCCTTGGCCACCCCCATCACATTGTAATTCGGCATCGCCCGCATCGAGGCGCCGAAGGTGAGGGTAATCATCGAGCCGCCGGCCGCGGGCATCAATTCGGCGGCGCGCTTCGCAATCTCGGTGAAGGAGAAGCAGGAGATCAGCATCGTGCGCGAGAAATTCTCGCGTGTGGTGTCAGCGTAACGGCCCCTGAGTTCATTCTTGTCGGTGAAGCCGATCGCATGAACCAGAAAATCCAGATGGCCCCATTTTGTCCGCAGCGCCTCGAAAACCTGGTCGACGCCGGCGATGTCCTCGACATCGCAGGGCAATACGATCTCGGAACCCAGAGGCTGCACCAGCGGCTTGAGGCGCTTGGCCTGCGCCTCGCCCTGATAGGTGAAAGCCAGTTCCGCGCCCTGGGCCGCGAGCGCTTTGGCAATGCCCCAGGCGATCGAATGATCGTTGGCGACACCCATGATCAGCCCGCGCTTGCCCTTCATCAGTTCGTTCATATTGCCCCGTATCTCATTACACGCTCGGTCTGCTCCCTCGCCCCGCACTTCGCGGGGCCGAGACGAGCGAAGCTCGCTCTTAGAGGGTTGGGGTGAGGGGCTCTCCGGCCCGCGAATGCCGAATTTGCGACGAATGCAGTGCCCCACCCCTCACCCGAAAACAAAATCTCATGCATCCATCCGCTTGAACACCAGCGTGGCGTTGGTGCCGCCGAATCCGAAGGAATTCGAAAGCACGGTGCCGAGCTTGGCATTGTCGATGCGCTTGCGCACGATCGGCATGTCGGCAAATGCCGGATCGAGCTCGGTGATATGGGCGCTTTCACAGATGAAACCGTTGTTCATCATCAGCAGCGAATAGATCGCCTCCTGCACGCCGGTGGCACCGAGCGAATGTCCGGTCAGCGCCTTGGTCGCCGAAATCGGCGGGCACTTGTCGCCGGTCCCGAACACCTTGCGGATCGCCTCGATTTCCGGCGGGTCGCCGGCCGGCGTCGAGGTCGCGTGCGGATTGATGTAATCGATTTTGGTATTCACCGTCGCCATTGCCATCCGCATGCAGCGCTCGGCGCCCTCGCCAGACGGCGCGACCATGTCGTAGCCGTCGGAGGTGGCGCCATAGCCGACGATTTCGCCGTAGATCCGCGCCCCGCGCGCCCTGGCATGCTCAAGCTCTTCCAGCACGACCACACCGGCACCACCGGCGATCACAAAACCGTCGCGGCTGATGTCGTAGGGGCGCGAGGAGGTCGCGGGCGTATCATTGTATTTCGACGACATCGCGCCCATCGCGTCGAACAGCACCGACAGCGACCAATCGAGTTCCTCGCAGCCGCCGGCAAAGACGATATCCTGCTTGCCGATCTGGATGGTCTCATAGGCGTTGCCGATGCAATGGTTCGAGGTCGCGCAGGCCGACGAGATCGAATAGTTCACGCCCTTGATCTTGAACCAGGTGGCCAGCGTTGCGGACGCGGTGGAGGACATCGCCTTCGGCACCGCAAACGGGCCGACCCGTTTCGGCCCCTTGGTGCGGGTGATATCGGCCGCTTCCACGATGGTGCGGGCCGACGGCCCGCCGGAGCCCATGATGATTCCGGTGCGCTCGTTGGAAACTTCCGAGGGCTGCAGGCCGGAATCCTGGATCGCCTGCTCCATCGCGACATGATTCCACGCGGCACCCTCGCCGAGGAAGCGCATCGCGCGCCGGTCGATGACGTCAGCCGGATTGAGCGTCGGCGCGCCCTGCACCTGGGACCGGAAACCGAGCTCCGCATATTTTTCCGCGCGCGTGATTCCGGACTTCGCCTCGTGAAGGCTAGCAAGCACTTCCTGGGTGTTGTTTCCGATGGATGAAACGATTCCCATCCCCGTGATGACAACCCGCCTCATGATCGCCTCGCCCTGTCATTTCGTTTTTGCATAGCGCTTTTGTGTGACGGCCAGTTTTGTTTAAGGGCCATGGTCAAATCGAAGCCGCCTCGTCGGCCAGAGCCAATAACCTACGCTCCCGGCTGCGGTGCGGAATCCTGCTTGAACAGCCCGACCTTCAAATCCTTCGCCCGATAGATAATCTCGTCGTCGGCCGAAAGCCACCCGTCGGCGATGCCCAGCACGAGCTTTAAACGCATCACGCGTTTGATGTCGATGTTGTACACAATCTTGCGAACGTTCGGCATCACCTGACCGGCGAGCTTCAGCTCACCGAGACCCAGCGCCCGGCCGCGTCCCTCGCCGCCGCTCCAGCCCAGAAAGAAGCCGACCATCTGCCAGAGCGCATCGAGGCCCAGGCATCCCGGCATGACCGGATCACCCTTGAAATGGCAACCAAAGAACCAGAGGTCCGGATTCACATCGAGTTCGGCGCGGATCAGGCCCTTGCCGTACTCGCCGCCCGTCTCGGAAATTTCGCTGATGCGGTCGAACATCAGCATCGGCGGCAGCGGTAGTTGCGCATTCCCGGGACCAAACAGTTCCCCGCGGCCGCACGCCAGCAAATCCTCATATTCGTAACCGCCGCGCCGATCGAGCATAGTGCCAGCCTCTTTAAAGATCCCGATGGAGCGTTTGGAGTAAAATGAACCCGCTTCGCATCGAAAGCGTGCCATTTTCGTGGATTGGCGCGAATACCGCGGGTCAGGATGCCCCCTGCGGCAACCGGCGCTCATCTTTATCGGACTAGCACCAGCGGGTTCGGGCGCTCTCTATCACAGGCCCCAGCAGCGGGCAAAGCACCCCGACAGGCTAAATCGCCGCGTCAGCGGCGCCGATTTCTCCGACCTTAGGCCTGTTTCGGAACCTTGGGTCCGTGCTAGTTGCGAAAAACTTGCATCTAACGTCTTTCCTTCCTATATTTGGTCTAACCTTGCCGAGATAACGAGTGTGGTGCCTGAAGTGGAAAAGAGCGACGCTTCGATTTTGAACGATGATACGATCATTCCCGGGATTCACGGGGCGGGGCGGCAACCGGCGCTGACCGGCTGTCCATGGCACGACGTCAACGAAATGCTGCAGGCCGCGGGTCTACGTCCGACCCGTCAACGCATGGCGCTGGGCTGGCTGCTGTTCGGCAAGGGTGCCCGCCATCTCACCGCGGAAATGCTCTACGAGGAAGCCACCCTCGCCAAGGTTCCGGTGTCGCTGGCCACGGTCTACAACACGCTCAACCAGCTGACCGATGCCGGCTTGCTGCGCCAGGTCAGCGTGGACGGCACCAAGACCTATTTCGACACCAACGTGTCGGCGCATCATCACTTCTATCTCGAAAACAATCACGAGCTGGTCGACATCCCGGATCCGCATCTGGTGCTGCAGAAGATGCCGGAAGTGCCCGAGGGCTACGAGATCGCCCGTGTCGACATGGTCGTGCGACTGCGCAAGAAGCGCTGAGCTTCGTCCAGCGAATGCCGGGATAATGTGAAGCCGTGCCCCGAGGCGAGAAAAGCTAATCCACTTTCTCGTCGGCGTAGACCCCCCACAGCCGTTGCTGTTCGATCCAGCCGTCGAAGCCGTTGCCGCTGATGTGGCACCAGCCCGCCGCGCAACGCTTGACCTGGGCCACGACGCCGGCCTGCAGGCGCGCGGCCACCGCGCTCGTTGGATCCGCACGATCATAGAGCGGCGCGAGTTCGTCCTTGGTTTTCATGGTGACGACCGCAGTGCGGCGACCCGACAGTAGCGAGTGATAGACCCAGCCCTCTGCCCCCTCGGAATCCCGCACCCGGCGCCAGTTCTCGAATTCGGCGGTAATTTCAACCGGCAGACCCGAGCGGGTGTAGACCCAGGCGACGTCGTTGTCCTTGGTCGGGCCGGCCCTGACGTTGACGTGATCGGATTTGAGGCTGACATAACGCGGCACCGGCAAGCCGCTGGCGGTGGTGGCCGAATCCTTTGCCGAAAATCCCGTGCTGACCGACGCGCCCAGCAACGCGCCCGCAAGTCCTACCGCGGAACAAAAACCCCTCAACGCCATAGACCCGTCTCCCGCCGAGATACCGACTCAAATTCTTCGAGCTGAAGTACCGCGAACGCCGTACCTCCAGTGCCCCTGCAGCCCGCCCCGATTGCCCTCGCCTGTCATTTCGGGGTTCTTGTCTTGGCCCGGCCTTCTGCTAGAGAGGACGGAACGCCAAGAACCAAGACGACGCCCGAACCTCTCCCGGGAAATCCGGGGGAAATATCGGGGAACCCAAGGAAACGCAGGGAACGCACGCCGCGCAGTGTCGAACAACCGGGTTAATGGGGCCTGAACGCGAAGCCGCTGCCAACCAAAAGCCTCTTGAGAGCAGGACATGTCGGTTAAGAAGAAGCCTCTCGTTGTCGTCACGCGCAAGCTGCCGGACTCGATCGAGACCCGCATGCGCGAGCTGTTCGACGCCCGGCTCAATCTCGACGATACGCCGCTGACGCCGGAGCAGATCGCCGAGGCGGTCCGCTCCGCCGATATCCTGGTCCCCACCGTCACCGACGAAATCACCGAGGAGCTGCTCAAGCAGCCCGACTGCAAGCTGAGACTGATCGCCAATTTCGGCAACGGCGTCGACAACATCGATGTCATCGCCGCGCATGCGCGCGGCATCACCGTGACCAATACGCCGAAAGTTCTAACCGAGGACACCGCCGACATGACCATGGCGCTGATCCTGGCGGTGCCGCGCCGGCTGATCGAAGGCGCCTCCATCCTCACTGAGGGCAAGAACTGGCCCGGCTGGTCGCCGACCTGGATGCTCGGCCATCGCATCGGCGGCAAGCGGCTCGGCATCATCGGCATGGGCCGTATCGGCCAGGCGGTGGCGCGCCGGGCGCACGCCTTCGGCCTGCAGATTCATTACCACAACCGCCGACCCGTGGCGCCGCGCATCGCCGACGAATTGGGCGCGACCTATTGGGAAAGCCTCGACCAGATGCTGGCGCGGATGGACATCATCTCGGTGAATTGCCCGCACACACCGGCCACCTTTCATCTGCTCTCGGCGCGGCGGCTGAAACTGATCCGCAAGGACGCCTATATCGTCAACACCGCGCGGGGCGAGGTGATCGACGAGGAAACCCTGACCAAGCTGATCGAAGCCGGCGAGATCGCCGGCGCCGGCCTCGACGTGTTCGAGCACGAGCCCGCGGTCAATCCGAAACTGGTGCGGCTGGCGAAGGCCGGCAAGGTCGCCCTGTTGCCGCATATGGGCTCGGCCACGATCGAGGGCCGCGTCGAGATGGGCGAAAAGGTGATTATCAACATCCGGACCTTTCTCGACAATCACAAGCCGCCGGATCGCGTGCTGCCGAGCATGCTGTGAGAGCGTATGTGCGCATAAGCGTCCTGGGGCTGAATTTGACACGCCCCCGCCAGCAATGGGGACGTCAGCGATGTCCGCTCAGATCGGTGATGACAAGCGCATCGCCGTTCAATGGATTCAATGGATCGCGCGCATAGCGCAGCGTCTCGAACCGCATCGCGCGCGCGTCCACCATCAGCAACCGTCCGACCAAGCCCTCGCCGAAGCCGACGATCTCGCGAATCGCTTCAAGCGCCATCATCGATCCCAGCACGCCGGCCAGCGCGCCCATCACGCCGGCCTCGGCACAGGCCGGCACGGTGCCCGGCGGCGGCGGTTCGGGAAACAGGCATCGATAGGTCGGATTGAACTCGCCTTCGGCGTTTCTTTCATGCCCGCGAATCGTGGTCAGCGAGCCATCGAACACGCCGAGGGCTGCGGTGACCAAAGGCTTGCCGGCGAGGAAACAGGCGTCGGACACCAGATAGCGGGTTTCGAAATTATCGGACCCGTCGAGCACCAGGTCGTAACCGCCGATCAGCGTCATCGCATTGTCGGCATCAAGCCGGGTGGCGTGCGCCGCGAACCTGACGTGAGGATTGAGGCCGTAAATTCGCTCCGCTGCGGTGTCGACCTTGCGTCGGCCGATATCCGGCGTGGCGTGAATGATCTGACGCTGCAGATTGGACAGCGACACGATGTCGTCGTCGACCACGCCGAGCGCGCCGACGCCGGCGGCGGCGAGATACATCAGCGCCGGCGCGCCAAGGCCGCCGGCGCCGATCACCAGCACGGAGGCTTCCTTCAACGCAGCCTGGCCGGGGCCCCCGACTTCGCGCAGCACGATATGGCGGGCGTACCGCTCGAGTTCGTCAGCACTCAGCATGGCGCGGTCATGTCCTGAATATGCGGCATCGTTTGTACCATGTGCTGCGGTCTCCGTCGGGTCGAGCCAGCTTGAACCATCGCGCAGTTGGTGCCGACCAAGCAGATGTGCTTAATTGCCGGCACGTCAATGACCCCAGAACCTGGACACCGAGACTTGTCATGAGATCGATGCTGACGGCAACATTGATATTCGTGGCCGCCGGAGCTTCCGCGCAAGCCCAGCTGACGCCGCCGTCCACGGCGGGCACCAAGCCGAAAACGGTGGCAACCGTTCCGATCAGGCCGGCGCTGCAGACCCCGGCCGATACCGCCAATGCGATGGCGCAGGGCGAGCGCCAGGCGATCCAGTCGGATCTGGCCTGGGTCGGCCAATATAACGGCGCCATTACCGGCGAGGTCAGCGACCGCATGGTCGCCGCCATCAAGGAGTTTCAGAAAGCCCGGGGCGGCAAGCAGACCGGCGTGCTCAACCCGCAGGAGCGCAGCGTGCTTGCCGAAACCGCCAAGCGCCGGCAGGACAATGTCGGCTGGAAGATCGTCACCGATCCAGGCACCGGGGCGCGGCTTGGCGTGCCGACCAAGCTGGTGCCGCAGCAATCCAGCGACGCCAATGGCGCCAAATGGAGTTCCTCCACCGGCACCATCCAGATTCAACTGGCGCGACGCAAGGAAGCCAATCCCACCACAGCGAAACTCGCCGAGCGGGAAAAGAAGGACCCGCCGGGGCGCACCATCGACTACACGGTGGTCAAGCCCGATTTCTTCGTGCTGTCGGGCATGCAAGGCCTGAAGAAATTCTATTTGCGCGGAACGTTCAAGGGAGACGAGGTTCGCATCCTCACCATCCTGTACGACCAGGCCACCGAGGGCACCGTGGAGCCGGTGGTAATCGCGATGTCGAGTGCGTTCAATCCATTTCCGACCGGCGCACAGATCGCCGGCCCGCCGCCGCGCAAGACCGTCGAATATGGTACCGGCGTGGT
Source organism: uncultured Pseudomonadota bacterium (assembly GCA_963729395.1). GTDB lineage: Bacteria > Pseudomonadota > Alphaproteobacteria > Rhizobiales > Xanthobacteraceae > Bradyrhizobium. The sequence continues at coordinate 12,718 of CAVSOS010000076.1, forward strand.
CGTCGGCGAAGACGGCGCCATCGTGGCCGACCGCCAGATCACCGATGGTTGCCTGGCGATCGTGATTGCCGGCTACGGCAATGCCGATCGCATCGCGGAGGACAAGGAGCATGACCTTGCGCTGCTGCGCATTTACGGCGCGCGCGGATTGAAGCCGCTCGGCCTGGCCAGTGGCGCGGCGAAATCCGGCGTCGACCTCACCGGCATCGTCGATCCGCAGAGCCAGGGCGGCGGCGGCGCGGCGAGCAGCGTCAAGGCATCGGTCGCTGCCGTCGGCAGCGGCAACGAACTTGCGCTGTCGCCGGCGCCGACGATTGGCTTTTCCGGCGCGGCAGCGCTCGACGCCGACGGAAAATTCGCCGGTATCGCGCTGCTGAAGCCCGTGATCGTCGCCGGGCCGGCGAGCGCCACACCGGCGTCACAGGCCGTACTGATCCCGGCCGATACGGTGCGCGAATTTCTCAAAGCCAATGGCGTGAATGCGTCCGATGGATCGTCGGATGCCAAGGCGTCGGTGGTTCGGGTGATCTGCGTGAGGAAATAATGGACCTATGCCTGCAGGGGGTGTGCTTGCCGCGATAGCGTTGGGGCCACCAGCGCCACCCCCAAGCGAAATGCATGCGTCGCCGCTGCGTCCGGAATCGTTGCGTTCTCGAAGGCTGTAATCGAACGCCCGCGCGTCCCGGCGCCGAACCTACGGGACGATCAATTTCTTGACCGGCGTCGGATCGAGATTGAATATCCTCGCCGCGTTCAAGCCCAGAATATTGCGCTTCGCCTGCTCGTTCAAAAACGGCAGATCGCATATTTCCTGGGGCAAATCGAAATCGAAATGTGGCCAGTCCGACGAGAACATCAGCTGCGTCTCGGCCTTGATCATCTCAAGGGTATTTTCCAGCGCCTTCGGGTGCGTCGTTTCCATCGGCTGGGTGGTGTAGAAGCAGTTCTGATTCATGTATTCGCTGGGCATCCGCTTGAGTTGGGGCGCTTCGGACGGACGCATCAGATATTGATCGTCGAGACGCTGCATCAGAAAGGGCACCCAGGCCAATCCGCTTTCCACCCACAGCGTCTTGAGCTTGGGGAAGCGCTCGGGGATTCCGTTCAGTATCCAGTTCGTCATATGGACCATGTTGCTCCAGACGAAGCCCAGCGCGTGCATGCCGAGAAAGCGGTTGACGGTCGCGAGCGACGGATCCTGCCAATGATAGCCTGCATGGAACGCCAGCGGCTTGCCGCGCTCCTCGATCATGGAATAAAGGCGCATGTAATCATTGTGATGCACCGGCTTGTAGCGGGTGCTGGTCACGCAGAAGCCGATCACGCCTTTTTTGTCGGCTAGTTCCTCGACCGTTCGCTCGGCTTCCCGGGGCGTGTTGAACGGCAGGTAGATCAGGGATTTTATCCGGTCGTCCCCGGACAGGATTCGCTCGATCAGCCAGCGATTGTAGGCGCCGCCAAGCCACACTTCCATTTCCGGCTGCGGATGCATGCCGAGAAACAGCATCGGCGTCGGAAACACCACCATGTTGTCGATGCCGAGCAAATCCATCGCCCGGCGCGTCAGGATGACGTCGCGATGGACATCGGTCTCTTCGACGATTTCGCGCTGGCCGTCCTGATGCGGGATGCGTCCGCCTACCGATTGATATCGCAGTCCAAGATCGCCATTCAGTCCGTATGGCGGCGCGCCGAGTCGCTCGGCCTGGAATCGCATCGCATTGTCGCGAACGACAGGGTCCTCGATGTAGGTTACCACCTCTTTCCAGGACACGGTCTCGACGTGGTGGGCATCGATATCGCAAATGAACCAGTCCTGCAGGCCCCGCCGGATCGCGTTGCGCCTGGCATGTGCGAGGACGTCGCGGGTGTCGGTATGGACGTCGATCTGCTGTACCGCCGAATATTGCGGCCCGATCCTGCCCTGGATATTCATGACTTTTCTCCCGGCAAATAGACGTCCTCGTCGGGACGGCGCCGATACCACAGCGCCAGCTCCATCGGGCCGAGATGCAGCGCGCGCAGCATTTCGGAAACCGCCGACAGCAGTTCGGTCGGCGTCATTTCGCTGTCCCGTTCACCGGCGATCGGCGGAAACGTTCTTTCTTCGCCGTCGGACTTTGCGACGTAGAGACGAATGGCGGCCGTCAGGATCTGTGCTACGGCCTGATCGGAAACACGGCCGGCTTCGTTGTTCTCAACAAGCTCGCGCGACGCGCGAAGCAGTTCGGGCGCAGCTGTGTCGATCCAGCCGTAGCAATCGTTCTTGCGGTCTGTCTCAGATCCGAACATAGATTTCGCCGTCCCTGATCGTCATCTCCGCCTTGCGCAATCGAATCCGGTCATTGCCCTGATGGCATCCGGTTTTGATGTTGTATTCGTATCCGTGCCAGGGGCAGACGATGTTGGTCTCGGAATGGTCATATGCCTGCGAACGCACGGTGCGATCGTCCGCCACCGGCTCGGTCACGCGTTTCATCATGCGTCCCTGGCAGATCGGTCCGGCACGATGGGCGCAGCGATTGTGCCACGCAAAAAATTCGCCATCGATCTTGAACACGCCGACTTCCAACTCGGCGCAGTCGATGACCTTGCGGTCGCCATCGGCGTAATCAGTCACTTTTCCAGCCGAATATTCCGGCACGCGCCACTCCCAATCCAGATCAGGCGAACGCAGATCGCAGGATGCTGCCCCCTGCCGTGTCGTGTCAATCGAGATCGGTATGCCGACGCGGCTGGCAGATCTGCCCGATCAGGCAAGGTCGAAGCGAACGCCCGCGCGCGCCAAACCTCCGGCAAGACCGATCGGCGTGCCGTCCGCGCGCCAGCATGCGGCGCCCGTCAGTGAGCCGTCGGCATGGAACTGGATCGCATTCATGCCGCCGGCGACCGTCGGCACCGCAACGACTTCGTGACCCAGCGCCGCCAGATCGGCGCGCACCCGCTCCGGAACGGCCGGTTCGACCTCGAGCGCGTTGCCTTCGGTCCAGACCCGCGGCGCCTCCACCGCTTCCTGCAAACTCATGCCGTGGTCGATCAGATTGACCAGCGCCTGCAACGCGCTCGGAAAAATCCGCTTCCCCCGGGCAGGCCGAGCGCATAGACGAGCTTGCCATGGCGCAGCGCCATCATCGGCGACATCGAAGTGGTGACGCGCTTGCCCGGCGCCAGCGACAAGGCACGGCCGGGCCTCGGATCGTAAAGGTTCATGTAGTTGTTCGGTACGGTGCCAAGGCCCGGAATCAGAAACTTCGCGCCGAACAGATTGTTGATGGTCTGCGTGGTCGCGACCACGTTTCCCATCGCATCGGCAGCGGTCATGTGCGTGGTGTGCGCGCCTTCGAATTGCTGCACGCCGGCGCCCCAGCGTTGCGCGCGGCTGGAATCGACTGCGCGGCGGCGCTCGCTGGCATAATCCTTCGAGATCAGCCGCTCGACCGGCACCTTGATGAAGTCCGGGTCGCCGCTCGCAGCGGCGCGATCGGCAAAAGCGATTTTCAGCACTTCGGCCAGATGATGGATGGTCTCAGTGGTGCCGAATCCCATGGCTGATATGTCGTAGCCCTCGAGAATATTCAGCATCTGCACGATGTGCACACCGGAGGCCGCGGGCGGCGGCGGGCCAAGGATTTCCCAGCCGCGGTAGTCTCCCCGGATCGGGGCGCGCTCGACGGTCCGGTACGATGTGAGATCCTCGCGCGTGATGAAGCCGCCATGCGCCTTCATGTAATCCAGCAGCATGTCACCGAGGGGACCGCGATAGAGCGCCGTTTCGCCGTCGCGCGCGATGGTGGCGAGCGTCTGGGCATATTCGGCTTGCACGACGCGGTCGCCGGCGTTCAGCGGCGTCCCGTGCGGCAGGTAGATCGCGGAGATCGCCTTGTCCCTCAGCATCTCGGGCGCGGCATCGACGATGCATTCGTGCAGATAGGGCGTGGCGGCGAAGCCGCGCGAGGCATGCCTGATCGCCGGCTGCATGACATCGGCCAAACTCATGGTCCCGAACCGTTGCTGCGTCTCGCACCAGGCCTTGAGCGAGCCGGGCACGGCGACCGCCTTCGGACCGGTGAGATTTTCATCGTCGACGGTATCGAACACATCATGCGCCGCGCCCGGCTTTGATCGGTAGGTGTCAGGCCGGACGCTCATTGGCACGGTGCTTTGGCCATCGATGAAGCGGTGGCTGCCGTCGCTGAGCCGGATATGCGCCATTCCGCCGCCGATGATTCCGACCATCATCGGCTCGACAACGGTCAGCGTGAACAAGGTCGCGATCGCCGCATCGATGGCGTTGCCGCCGGCGGCCAGCATCTCCATCCCCGCGGCCGAGGCGAGCGGATGATTGCTGACCACCATGCCGCGGCTGCCCGATGCCGGTTGTTTCTGGCACTCGAAAGCCGTGCCTGCGCGATCCCGCCAGTTACCGGTCATGGTGCTGGATTGCCTTTTTCTTGTTGTTGAAGGTCATTTCTGGCATTTCGGACACCAGAATGTCGAGCGTCCGTTCTGGGTGAATCGCCGCACAATTCCGCCACACCCCGCGGTCTGGCATTTTTCGCCTTCGCGGTCGTAGACCTGAAACGAATGCTGGAAATAGCCGAGTTCGCCGGAGGTCTGGCGATGATCGCGCAGCGACGAGCCGCCGGCCTTGATGGCCTGATTCAAAACCGAGTGAACCGCGGCGACCAGACGTTTCGCGTGATCGGTCGGCTCACCCTTTTTGGTTGCCAGTGTCGCGGCCAACCTGCGCGGCGACAGATGCGAACGGAACAGCGCCTCGCAGACATAGATGTTGCCGAGGCCTGCGACCACGCGCTGATCGAGCAGCGCCGCTTTCAGGCTGGTCTTCTTGTTGGCGCAGGATCGCGCCAGCATGGCGGCGTCAAATTCATTGCCGAGCGGCTCGGGGCCGAGGCCCTTCAGGAGCGGTTCCTCTTCCAGCTTGCTGCGAGCAACGATCTTCATGTAGCCAAAGCGGCGCGGATCGTTGAACACGACCGACGCGCCCGACGACATGTGGAACACGACATGGTCATGCGCCTGATCCGCAGATCGCGGATGATGGAACGTACCCGGCGCCTTCTCTCCCTTGTCCTTGATGATACGGAATGAACCCGACATGCCCAGGTGCATCAAAAGCACGTCGCCCGACCCGAGATCGGCCAGCAGGTATTTGGCGCGACGGCCGAGACCGGTCACGGTCTGGCCCTCGAGCCGTGCGATAAAGTCCTTCTGGAACGGAAACCGCAGGTTCTTGCGCCGGACCTCCGCCCGCACGATCTTTGAACCCTCCATGACGGGCTGCAATCCTCGGCGGACGGTCTCGACTTCGGGCAATTCAGGCATCTGATGTCATTCACCTTTAGGTGTTGACGTGATAGCGCCATTGCGGCGGGCGCGCTATGGTCCGGCGGCGGAGTAGAGTTGATGGATCGGCCAGACCAAACCACGCATTTTGGCTTCAGGGACGTTGCCCTGGAGGACAAGCAGACGCTGGTGAACGACGTGTTTCACAGCGTGGCCTCGCGCTACGATCTGATGAACGATCTGATGTCGATGGGTCTGCACCGGGTCTGGAAAGACCTGATGATCAACGCGCTCAATCCGCCGCGAGGCGACAAGCCGTTCGCGCTGCTCGATGTTGCCGGCGGCACCGGCGACATTGCTTTTCGCGCCGCCAAGGCGGCAGGCCCCGGGTTTCGGGCCACCGTCTGCGACATCAATTCCGACATGCTTGGCGTCGGCCGCGAGCGTGCGGCGGCTCGGCATCTCGACGATCGGGTATCATTTGTCGAGGGCAATGCCGAGGCGCTGCCGTTCCCCAACAATGCTTTCGACGCCTACACCATCGCGTTCGGTATCCGCAACGTGCCGCGGATCGATCTGGCGCTCGGCGAAGCATTTCGCGTGCTCAAGCCTGGCGGCCGGTTTCTGTGCCTGGAATTTTCCACCGTCGACATGCCCGGCCTCGATCGAATTTACGACCTGTTCTCGTTCAAGGTGATTCCACCGCTCGGCCGCGCGGTCACCGGCGATGCCGAATCCTATCGCTACCTCGTCGAGTCGATCCGCAAATTTCCGAGGCCGAACGCCTTTGCCGAAATGATTCGCGCTGCGGGTTTCTCGCGGGTGTCCTGGCAAAGCCTTTCGGGCGGCATCGTGGCGCTGCATTCGGGCTGGCGCCTGTGATTTCTGCCATAACCCACACCGCGCGGCTGGTCCGCGCCGGTTTCGTGTTCGCGCGCGAGGGCGTGTTTGGCGTCGTCGATCCGAGCCTGGTGCCGCCGCCCGGACAGCTCGCGCTTCGCATCGCCCGATTGGTCGAGCGCCCCGGCGCCAAATCCGGTTCGCGGCTGTCGCGCGCGCTGACGCGGCTGGGACCCGCCTATCTCAAGCTTGGACAGTTTCTGGCGACGCGGCCCGACGTCGTCGGCGTGGCGATGGCACGCGATCTGGAAAGCCTGCAGGACCGGCTGCCGCCGTTTTCGCAAAGCGAGGCCGAGGCCGCCGTCGCGATGTCGCTGGAACGCCCGTTGGCGCAGGCATTTGCGAGCTTCGGTCCCGCGGTCGCCGCGGCATCGATCGCCCAGGTGCATCGCGGCGAAACCGAGCGCGACGGCGTGCGCACGTCGGTCGCAGTGAAGGTGCTGCGGCCCAACGTCGCCTCGCGCTTCCGCCGCGACCTTGCCGATTTTTTCTTTGTCGCGCATCAGGCCGAAATCTATTCGGCGGAAGCGCGGCGGCTGCGGCTGATCGAGGTCATCAACACGATGTCGCGTTCGGTGGCGATGGAGATGGATCTGCGGCTGGAGGCTGCCGCACTCTCGGAGATGGCCGAGAACACCCGCTACGATCCGGATTTTCGGGTGCCGATGGTGGATTGGGATCGCACCACGCATAACGTCCTGACCATGGAATGGATCGACGGCATCGCGCTGAGCGACCATGCGCGTCTTGCCGAATTGCAGGTCGATTTGCCCGAGCTTGGGCGCAAGGTGATCCAAAGTTTCCTGCGCCACGCGCTGCGTGACGGATTCTTTCATGCCGACATGCATCCCGGCAATCTGTTCCTCGACGATGCCGGCCGGCTTGTTGCCGTCGACTTCGGCATCATGGGCCGGCTCGGCATCAGGGAGCGGCGCTTCCTCGCCGAGATTCTGCTGGGCTTCATCACCCGCGACTATCGCCGCGTCGCCGAGGTGCATTTTGAAGCCGGCTACGTCCCGGCGCATCATTCGGTCGAGAATTTTGCCCAGGCCATCCGCGCCATCGGCGAACCGATCCACAACCGCACCGCCGAAGAGATTTCGATGGCGAAGCTGTTGACGCTGCTGCTCGAGGTCACCGGCCTGTTCGACATGCGGACCCGCCCTGAACTGATCCTGCTGCAAAAGACCATGGTGGTGGTCGAAGGCGTGGCGCGCAGCTTCGATCCCAAACTCGACATCTGGAAGGTCGCCGATCCGGTAGTGCGCGAATGGGTCGAGCGCAATCTCGGCCCGGTCGGACGCGTGCAGGGAGCGATGTCCGGCGCCGGGGAACTCGCGCGCGTGCTGGCGGGCCTTCCAGCGATCGCCTCGCGATCGGTGGCCGTGCTGGAGCAATTGGAGATCATGACCCGGGAAGGATTGACGCTGTCGCCGGAGACGATCGCGGCGATGGGACGGACCGAGGGCCGCAAGAACCGGTGGCGGACGCTGGCGCTTTGGGTCATCGCCTTGACGTTCATCGGGATTCTTGTCGGCCATCCGACAATTATGATTGCAGTGCGGTCATAACTTGCTAGCATTGCCATCAAATAAACCGGGAAATACCATGGCCAGCCTGACGATCCGAAAACTCGACGATGCGATCCGGGATCAGCTGCGGCTCCGCGCGGCCGGTAACGGCCGCTCGGTCGAAGATGAGGTGCGGGTGATCCTGCGCGAAGCGTCGCAAAACCGCTCCACGTGGCCGGCGGCCGCCTCCGTGGAGGCTTCCCGGGCCGCCGCGGCGACGCCCCCGGCTGGCAGGACGGCGCTGTTGGGTCTTGCGCGCGTCACCCTGATCATTGGCGGCGGCATCGCCGCCTACAAGGCGCTGGACCTGATCCGGCGGCTCAAGGAGCGCCACATTCATGTCCGCTGCGTGCTGACCAAGGCGGCACAGCAATTCGTTACACCGCTGGCCGCCAGCGCGCTGTCGAACGAGCGCTGCTACACCGATCTGTTCGACGCCGAGAGCGAGTTCGATGCCGGCCATATCCGTCTCGCGCGTGACTGCGATCTGATTGTGGTGGCGCCCGCGACCGCCGACCTGATGGCAAAGATGGCGCAGGGTCATGCCGATGATCTGGCCAGCGCGATTTTGCTCGCGGCCAACCGCCCGATCCTGCTGGCGCCGGCGATGAACCCCCTGATGTGGAACAATGCGGCGACCCGCCGCAATGTCGCGCAGCTCGAGCGCGACGGCGCCGCCATGATCGGGCCCAATGCCGGAGAAATGGCCGAAGCCGGCGAAGCAGGCATCGGCCGGATGGCGGAGCCCATCGAAATAGCTTCCGCCGCCGAACGCTTGTTGCGCCCGCCGCAGCCGCGCCCGCTCACCGGCAAGCGGGTGCTGATTACCGCAGGTCCGACCCATGAGCCGATCGATCCGGTGCGCTACATCGCCAACCGTTCCTCCGGCAAACAGGGTTACGCTATCGCTGCCGCGGCACAGGCCGCCGGCGCCGATGTCATCCTGATCTCGGGTCCGGTCGAACTGGACGATCCTCCCGGCATGTCGGTGAAGCATGTGGAATCCGCGCGCGAGATGCTCCACGCGGTGGAAGCAGCACTTCCGGCGGATATCGCGATCTTTGCCGCCGCCGTTGCCGACTGGCGCGTTGCCCGTGAAGGGGAGCAGAAACTGAAAAAGACACCGGCAGGCATGCCGCCGCTGCAGCTAGTGGAGAACCCCGATATCCTCGCCACGATCTCGAAGTTGACAGAAATTGCGGCCGGCTCTGGTGATCGGCTTCGCCGCCGAGACCGAAAACCTGATCGATAATGCGAAGGCCAAGCTCGCGCGCAAGGGCTGCGACTGGATTGTCGCCAACGACGTTTCGCCGGCGTCGGGCGTGATGGGCGGCGACCGCAATACGGTTCACCTGCTGACCCGGGATGCCAATGGCGTCGACATCAAGATCGAATCCTGGCCGGTGATGACCAAGGAAGAAGTCGCCACCACGCTGGTGGCGCGCATCGCGAGCCAGGCGGAGAACCGACCGTGAGCGCCACCGTCAAGGTCGATATCCGGCAATTGCCGCACGGCGAAGGTCTGCCGCTGCCGGCGTATCAGAGTGCCGGCGCTGCCGGGCTCGATCTGCTCGCCGCGGTCCCCGAGGAATCGCCGCTCGTTCTTATGCCCGGACGGTATGCGCTGGTGCCCACGGCGCTGACGATCGCGCTACCTCCCGGGTATGAGGCGCAGGTCCGTCCGCGCTCCGGCCTCGCCTCGAAGCACGGCATCACCGTGCTGAACGCGCCGGGCACGGTCGACGCCGATTATCGCGGCGAGATCGGCGTGCTGCTGATCAACCATGGCGACGCGCCATTCCCGATCCGGCGCGGCGAGCGTATCGCACAAATGGTGATTGCGCCTGTGATCCGCGCGGAACTCGTTGCCGCCGCGTCGCTCTCCGCGACCGATCGCGGCCGTGGCGGCTTCGGTTCGACCGGGCGCTGATTTGGATCTCATTTTCATAAAAATTGTGCCGATAAAGTTTAATACCGCATTTTTTCGTGGCGCGGTTTTGCGTTCACGATCTGGACTCTTACCGGCCGACTCCCGTTGAGGATATTGTCACTCGATTCGCGAACCGGAGCGCGATCGGCAGGAAAATAGGTACCGGCTTTGCGTTCGAACGCGTTCCGGGCGCAAAGTCGTGCGGTTTTGGGGCAAACCATGTCGGACGTGATCGCGGCGATGCGTCAGACCTTGCTGTCGTGCACATCCTTGGCGCGCAACGGCCTGATCGCCCTTGGCACTGCAACAATTGGCGCACTGGCGGCGATCGCGCCGGCCGAGGCCAGCGATCTAACCATCGTCGAGCATACCATTTCGACCTTCTTCGGATTCAATCGCCAGGAAATCGCGGTGCTGGCGACGGCGCTGGCGTTGCTCGGCTTTTCGGTGATGGCGGCGATCCTGCTGATGCGCGCGCGTGTCCGCGCCGCCAACAACGAGGCGCGGCTGCGCTCCGACATCCAAGGCCTGCAAATCGAGGCCGACCGGTTCCGCGCGCTGTTGTTCGCCGAGCCGCAGATCCTGATCTCGTGGGCGGCGGGCGACAATCGCCCGCAAATCAGCGGCGACATCTCGCTGCTGATGCCGCCGGATTCCCCACAATATCAGCCGCAGCGCATCCTGGCCTTCGGAACCTGGCTGCCGCCGGAACCGGCGCTGCGGATGGATCATGCGGTCGATGCGTTGCGCGAGGCCGGCGAGGGTTTTCTGCTCAATCTCACCAGCTCGAATGGACACGCCTTCGAGGCCATGGGCCGCGCCATCGGCGGTCAGGCCATCGTACGGATTCGCGAACTCAGCGGGCTGCGCCGGGAACTTGCCGAGACCAACCTCCGGCACAAGGCGCTTCTGGAAGAAACCGAGATGCTGCACGGTTTCGCGGCCGGAGCGCCGTGGCCGATCTGGGTCAAGAGCGCCAAGGGCGGTCTCAACTACGCCAATGCCGCCTATGCGCGGGCAACCGAGGCCGTCAGCGTCGCGGATGCGATCGATCGCGACCTCGGACTGCTCGATAGCGCCGGCCGCAGCGATATGGACCACGCGCTGAATGAGACGGCGGCTTTCAATGCGCGGTTGCCGATCGTGGTCGGTGGCGAGCGGCGCATCTACGATGTGTATGCGCGCAATGTCGCTGGCGGCAGCGTCGGCATCGCCATCGACGCCAGCGAAGCGGCGGCGCTCGGGGCGGCGCTGGTCCGGATGGCGGAGGCGCACCGCCGCACCCTCGATCAGCTTTCGTCCGGCGTCGCGGTTTTCGACGGCCAGCGGCGGCTGGCGTTCTACAACGATTCCTACCGCCGGCTGTGGGACCTGGACCGCGCCTTTCTCGACAACAATCCCGACGATTCGAGCGTGCTCGATCGGCTGCGCGCCGCGCGCAAACTCCCCGAGCAGCCGGATTTCCGGGCCTGGAAGGCGAAGCTGCACGAGGCCTATCGCGCCGTCGAGCCCGAAAAGGATACCTGGTATCTGCCCGACGGACGTGCCGTCAGCGTCGTCACCACGCCCAATCCGGAAGGCGGCGTCACCTATCTGTTCGACAATGTGACGGAGAGCCTGGACCTGGCGCGGCGATTTGACGGCCTGATCCGGGTACAGCGGGAGACGCTCGATAATCTCGCCGAGGCGGTCGCGGTGTTCGGCAGCAACGGCCGCGCACAATTGTTCAATCCGGCATTCGCGAAAATGTGGAAGCTGTCGCCCGAAGAGCTGCAGAAGCAACCCCACATCGAGACCGTGGAAGCCTGGTGCAGACCGCTGTTCGATGACGCGGCTATCTGGCGGACGCTGCGCGAGGCGATTACCGCCATCGAAAACCGGGTCGAGGTGCCGCTGAAGCTGGAGCGCAAGGATGGCAGTGTGCTGGACTGCATGACCATGCCGCTGCCCGACGGCGCCACCATGCTGACGTTCCAGGACATCACCGACACCGAGAACGTCGAGCGGGCGTTGCGCGAGCGTAACGAGGCGCTCGAGACCGCCGACCAGATGAAGGTCGATTTCGTCCACCACGTGTCCTACGAATTGCGCTCGCCGCTGACCACCATCATCGGCTTCGCGCATTTCCTCAGCGACCCCGTGACCGGTCCATTGATGCCGAAGCAGGCCGAATATCTCAGTTACATCACGGCCTCGACCAATGCGCTGCTCGCGATCATCAACAACATTCTCGATCTTGCGACCATCGACGCCGGCGCGATGTCGCTCAATCTCGGCCCGATCGATATCCGCAAGACCATCGAAGCCGCCGCCGAGGGCATCCAGGACCGGCTCGCGACCGATCGCATCGAACTCAAGGTCGATGTCGATCCCGACATCGGCGACTTCGTCGGCGACGAACGCCGCGTGGTGCAGGTGCTGTACAATTTGCTGGCCAATGCCGTCGGATTTTCGCCGCCGGATGCCACGGTCGGCCTCAGCGCCAGGCGAACCGAGCACAGCGTCATTTTCACCGTGACCGATTCCGGCCCGGGCATTCCGCCCGACGTCAAGGACAAGGTATTCGACTGGTTCGAGAGTCATTCCAACGGGTCGCGGCATCGCGGCGCCGGCCTCGGCCTGTCGCTGGTGCGCTCCTTTGTCGAACTGCATGGCGGCAAGGTGCGCGTCAATTCGATCGTCGGCAAGGGCACGACCGTCACCTGCGACTTTCCGATCGATCAGGCCGTGCATCGCAACGCCGCGGAATGACCGATCCCACGACATTCACGCTTGCACTACCGAACGAGACCGCGACGGCGCATTTGATGGCCGATCTCGCGCTGCTGACCGGCCCGGGCGATGTCATCACGCTTTCGGGCGACCTTGGCGCGGGGAAAACCGCAGCCGCACGCGCCATGATCCGGTATCTCGCCGGCGACGACGCGCTCGAAGTTCCAAGTCCGACCTTTACGCTCGCGCAAACCTACGACCTGCCGCCGTTTCCGCTGGTTCACGCCGATCTCTACCGCGTGAACGATCCGGCGGAACTGGAAGAGATCGGCTTGTCGCCCTTGCCCGAGGGCACGCTGGCGCTGATCGAATGGCCGGAGCGGGCGCCTGCAGCGCTTCCCGCCGATCGGATCGACATCGCGTTGAGCTATCGTCCGGCGCTGGGATCCACCGCGCGCGCCGCAGAAATCACCGGTTACGGAAAGGCGGCCGCGCAGGTCGCCAGACTGCAGGCGCTGCGGCAGTTTCTCACCGATGCGGGCTATGCCGACGCCGAACGCCAGCGAATGGCCGGCGACGCATCGACGCGTTCCTATGCACGGCTGGTCCGACATGATGGCGTTGTCATCCTGATGAACTCGCCGCGGCGTCCCGATGGACCGGCTATCTATGACGGCAAGTCGTATAGCGCGGCGGCTCATCTGGCCGAAGACGTCAAGCCGTTCGTTGCCATTGCCAATGGCCTGCGCGAGCGCGGCTTCTCGGCTCCGTCGATCCATCACGCCGACCTCGACGCCGGCTTCCTGATCACCGAGGATTTTGGCAACGCGAGCTTTATCGAAGGCGATCCGCCCCGGCCGATTGCCGAACGTTATCAGGCCGCAACCGACATGCTGGCGGCGCTGCATCGCGAACCATTGCCTGAAATTCTGCCGCTGGCGCCGCACGTCACCTACGCCATTCCCGCCTTCGACACCGATGCGCTGCTGGTCGAGATCGGATTGATGCCCGAATGGTATCTGCCCGACCGCGGGGTTGAGCTAACCCGCGACTTGCGCGCCGAATTCGTCGCGATGTGGCGCGATTTGTTGAGCAAGCCCGCTGCAGGACCGAAAACCTGGGTGCTGCGCGACTTTCATTCCCCCAATCTGATCTGGCTCGACCAACGGCTCGGGACAGCGAAAGTCGGCCTCATTGACTTTCAGGATACCGTGCTGGGTCCAGCCGCCTACGATTTGGCGTCGCTGTTGCAGGACGCGCGGCTCGACGTGCCCGAGCAACTCGAGCTCGCGCTGCTGAAGCGTTACATCAAGGCGCGGCGGGCATCCGACGACGCGTTCGATCCGGCTGAATTCGCCGAGATTTACGCCATCATGTCGGCGCAGCGGAACACGAAGTTGCTCGGCATCTTTGCGCGGCTCAACCGGCGCGACGGCAAGCCGCAATATTTGCGTCACCTGCCCCGAATCTGGACCTATCTCACCCGTTCGCTGGCCCACCCCGCGCTCTCGGGCATCCGGGCGTGGTATTCCGCCAACGTTCCTCCGCCAGTTGCCTGATTTACCACTTGTTAGCCAACCTCGCTTTAAACTGCGGCAGAGCCGCCTGGGGACGCGGGCGGCGGCTTGAGGGCTGGAGCAACATCATGGCGACAGAACGGCGCAAGGGCGAGCGTGTCACCTTCGAACACGGCATCAGCGCGCATATGATGGGCATCGACGGCACCTGGCGGCGCGATTGCACGATGGAAGATATTTCAGAGACCGGCGCCAAGCTCACCGTCGAAGGCTCCATCGAGGGGCTGCATCTCAAGGAATTCTTCCTGCTGCTGTCGTCCACCGGCCTCGCCTACCGCCGCTGCGAACTCGCCTGGGTCAACGGCGATCAAATCGGCGTCAGTTTCCTGAAGCAGGGCGACAAGAAGAAAAAGTCGACGCGGCGCGGCGCGACGCAGGGCGCCGAAGTCTGAACTCGGTGCGGTCGTACAACCGTCATGTCGGGCGGCTATGGCGATGAACCATCGATGCGCGTTACGAATCACCGTGATATGATCGGCGCGATATTTTGCAGCTTTCGCGTATCCTGATCGCCAGATCAGTATGTTGCGAAGGGCGCGCTGGAGCAGCCGCGCGCTGGAACCATGGGTCGAGAAGTTTTTGAAATGCCCGTCAAGCCCGCCAAAGCCATGGTCCTTGCCGCCGGTCTCGGCGTCCGGATGCGCCCTCTGACCGACCGGATGCCAAAGCCGCTGGTGCGGGTGGCAGGCCGGACGCTGCTCGACCATGTGCTCGACAAACTTGGCGAGGCCGGCATCAGCGAGGCGGTCGTCAACGTGCATTATTTACCCGACCAGATCATCGATCATGTCGCGGCACGCGCGCGGCCCCGCGTGATCATTTCGGATGAGCGTGACGAGGTGCTCGGCACCGGCGGCGGCGTCGTCAGGGCGCTGCCCCTGCTCGGTCCGGCGCCGTTTTTCCACGTCAACGCGGACACGTTATGGATCGATGGCGTGCGGCCCAATCTGGCGCGGCTGGCCGAAGCCTTCGACCCTGAGCGGATGGATATCCTGCTGCTGATGGCGCCGACGACCAGCAGCATCGGCTATGGCGGACGCGGCGATTACGCGATGCTGCCGGACGGTGCCCTGCGCAAGCGCAAGGAACACCAGGTCGTCCCATTCGTCTATGCCGGTGCTGCGATCATGTCGCCATCGCTGTTCGCCGACGCCCCATCGGGTGAATTTTCGCTGACGAAGATGTTCGATCGCGCCAACGAGCAGGAACGGCTGTTCGGCCTGCGGCTCGACGGGGTGTGGATGCATGTGGGAACCCCCGACGCGGTCCACGCGGCGGAAGAGGCGTTTCTCGCCAGCGTCGCCTGAACGCTTCGATTCCCTCCGCACTACTGCCCATGCCATGATGCCGCCTGACCTTCGAATCAGGAAGCCCATGCGTGTTTTCAGCGTTCCAGTCTCGGCGCCGTTCCTGCGCACCATTATCGGCGCGCTGGTCGATGGCCGGCTGATCGAAGGCTTCGAGGCCCGCGCAAACCCTGAAAAACTGGCGCAGGCAACTCTCTATCTGCCGACCCGCCGCGCCGGGCGCATGGCGCGGGAAATCTTTCTCGACGAGTTGAAAGCCGACGCCGTGCTGCTGCCGCGCATCGTCGCACTCGGCGATATCGATGAAGACGAGCTGGCATTCGCACAGGCCGCTTCCGAAGCGGGGCTGAGCACGCTGGAAACGCCGCCAGCGATGGAGGGCCTGCAGCGCCGCCTGCTGCTGGCGCAACTGATCGCGGCATGGGCGAAGCAAATCAGGCCGAGCGATCCCTCGCAGGCCCCGCTTGTGGTCGGCGGTCCGGCATCGACGCTGGCGCTGGCCGACGATCTGGCGCGTCTGATGGACGACATGGTCACCCGTGGGGTCAAATGGCGCGCGCTTGACGGGCTGGTACCCGATGCGCTCGACCAATACTGGCAACTCACGCTGCAATTCCTCAACATCGCCAAGGATGCCTGGCCCAGGATTCTTGAGGCACACGGCAAGATCGAGCCGGCGGCGCGGCGCGACCTGCTGATCGAGGCGGAAGCCGCGCGGCTGACCGCCCGGCATGACGGTCCGGTGATCGCGGCAGGTTCGACCGGCTCGATGCCGGCAACGGCAAAATTCCTTCACGCCGTTGCCGCCCTGCCACAGGGCGCGGTGATATTGCCGGGGCTCGATACCGACCTCGACGACGACGCATGGCGATTGATCGGCGGCACCCGCGACCCGCAAGGTCAATTCACCACGCCGCCGGCATCGAACCACCCGCAGTTTGCGATGCATGCATTGCTGCATCGATTTCGGAATCAAGCGACCGGATGTCGAAATCCTCAGGCCACCGGCGCCGCACGGGCGCGACGTGCTGGTTTCGGAGGCGATGCGACCCTCGACCGCGACCGCTCAATGGCACCAACGGCTGGCTCAGCCGGAAATCGTGGAGAAGATTTCGAACGGCATGACGAATCTCGCCGTTATCGAAGCCGACAATCCCGAGATGGAAGCGCTGGCGATCGCGGTCGCGATGCGCGAGGCGCGGCATCAGGACAAAACGGCGGCGCTGGTGACGCCGGATCGCGCGCTGGCGCGTCGCGTGATGGCGGCCCTTGGCCGCTGGAACCTCGCCTTCGACGATTCCGGCGGCGACGCGCTGATGGACACGCCGGCGGGAATTTTCGCGCGGCTCGCCGTGGAGGCGGTGGCCAAACAGCTCGAACCGCCGACACTGCTGGCGTTGCTGAAGCACCCGCTCTGCCGGCTCGATGGCGCGCCAGGCGCCTTCAAGGACGCCATCGCGGCGCTCGAACTGGCACTGCTGCGCGGCACGCGTCCGCAAGCGGGAAGCCATGGCCTCGCGCGCGACTTCGCCGGCTTCCGGAGGGAGCTTGGCAAGCTCAAGGGTGGCAAGACATCATCGCTGCACCGCGCCGAACCACGGACCGCGCTCAAGGACGACGAGCTCGATCGCGCCCATCACCTGATTTCGCAATTGCGATTGGCTCTGGCGCCAATGGAAAGTCTTGGTCCGGCCAAACCGCATGATTTTGCCGAACTCGCCGAACGCCATCGCGACGTCTTGATAGCGCTGTCGCGCGACCAGCATGGCGTCGCGGCGGCCTTCGAGGGGCCGCAGGGAGTGGCGCTGGCGGCCGCATTCGACGATCTGCTTGACGAGCACGGGTCTGGCGGGCTGATGGTCCAGCTCGGCGATTACCCGGAGGTGTTCCAGACCGCCTTTGGCGACCGGATGGTGCGACGGCCGGAGCTGGCCCATGCCCATCTGAGAATATACGGACCACTGGAGGCGCGGCTGACGCAGTCCGACCGCGTCATTATCGGCGGGCTGGTGGAGGGCGTGTGGCCACCCGCGCCACGGATCGATCCGTGGCTGAGCCGGCCGATGCGGCACCAGCTCGGTCTTGATTTGCCGGAGCGGCGCATCGGCCTTTCGGCGCATGACTTCGCCCAATTGCTCGGCGCCGACGACGTCATCCTCAGTCACGCCGCCAAAGTCGGCGGCGCGCCGGCGGTGGCCTCGCGTTTCCTGCACCGGCTGGAGGCGGTCGCCGGCGAGACGCGCTGGAAGGCTGCGACATCAGCCGGTAAAAAATATGCGCGTTTCGCCGATGAACTGGACCGTCCCGACAAGATCGAGCCGATCCCGCAGCCGGCGCCAAAGCCGCCGCGCGCGACCCGGCCGTTGAAACTGTCGGTCACGGCCATCGAAGACTGGCTGCGCGACCCCTATACGATCTACGCGAAATATATTCTGAAACTGGCCCCGCTCGATCCCGTCGACATGCCGCTGTCGGCCGCCGACCGTGGTTCGGCGATCCACGACGCGCTCGGCGAATTTACCCAAACTTTCGCCACGACGCTTCCCGACGATCCCGCCGGCACGTTGCGCGGGATCGGTCAGAAATTTTTCGCGCCCCTGATGGAGCGGCCGGAGGCGAGGGCATTGTGGTGGCCGCGCTTCCAGCGCATCGCGGCATGGTTCGCCGAATGGGAAATCGCGCGACGCGGCGATATCAGCAGCATCGACGCCGAGATCAAAGGCGAAATCTCCATCCGCCTCGACAATGAACGCACCTTTGTGCTGTCGGCGCGCGCCGACCGGATCGAGCGCCGCCGTGACGGAACGTTTGCTGTTCTCGACTACAAGACCGGACAACCGCCGACCGCCAAGCAAGTCCGCATGGGTCTGTCGCCGCAGCTGACGCTGGAGGCGGCGATCCTGCGCGAGGGCGGCTTTGCCGGGATCGACGCCGGCTCGTCCGTCAGCGAACTCGTCTATGTCAGGCTGAGCGGCAACAATCCGCCGGGCGAACAGCGATCGCTTGAATTGAAGATCAAACCGAGCGATCCGCCGCAGCCTCCCGACGCGGCCGCCGACCATGCGCGACAGCAGCTTGAGGCCCTGATCCGCAAATTCGAGAACGAGGACGAACCCTATCGGTCGCTCAACCTGTCGATGTGGTCGAACCGCTACGGCAGCTACGACGATCTCGCCCGCATCAAGGAATGGTCCGCGGCCGGCGGCCTGGGGATCGAGGAATGGTAAAAGCGCCGCGCCCGATCCCCGCCGCGGTCCGCGCCACCCAGGCGCGCGCCTCGGATCCCGCCTCATCGGCGTTCGTCTCCGCCAATGCCGGCTCGGGCAAGACCCATGTGCTGGTGCAGCGGGTGATCCGGCTGTTGCTCAGCGGCGTGTTGCCGGAAAAAATCCTCTGCATCACCTTCACCAAGGCCGCGGCCGCCAATATGGCCGAACGGGTGTTCTCCACCCTCGGCGACTGGGTAACGCTGGAAGATGCCGCACTCGATGCCGCGATACGCGACGCGGGGATCGCCCGGCCCGACGCACGCTTGAGAAGGCGCGCCCGCGAGCTGTTCGCCTGCGCGCTGGAGACGCCCGGCGGGTTGAAGGTGCAGACCATCCACGCGCTCTGCACGCGCCTGCTGCAGCAATTTCCGTTCGAAGCCAATGTGCCTGCGCGGTTTTCGGTGCTCGACGACCGCGACCAGAACGAGATGATGGAGCGGGCCAATCTGGCGGTGCTGCTCGACGCTTCCCGCGATCCGGAATGCCCGACCGGACGCGCGCTCCGGATTGCGATGGCGAGCGCGGCCGATGTCACCTTCAAGGACGTGGTGCGCGAGGCGTGCCTCAGCCGCGATCACTTCATGGCATGGACCGACGCCGCCGGCAGCGCCGATGCCGCGGCCGCGCAAATGTCTTCCGCGCTCGGCGTCGATCCTGATGAGCGGATCGAAGACATCGAACGCGAGATTGTCGACGGTCCTTATCTCAGACGATCCGGGTGGAGCGAAATCGCGACCGTGCTCGACAGCGGCAGTAAATCCGATCAGGATCAGGCGTCGCGGCTGCGCAGTGCACTGGTGTTCACCGGCGCCGCGCAAGTCGATGCTTATCTCGCCATATTCCTCACCGATACCGACCGCACCCACCGCAAGTCGGTCGTGACAAAGAGCTTCGCACGGGACAATCCTACAATAGGCCGCTTGTTCGAAGCAGAAATTCTCCGTCTCGCTCCCCTGATCGAACGGCGCCGCGATCTTGAGTCTCCTCATCGGCACCAACGCCAGCGGCAAAAGCAACATCCGGGATGCGCTCCGCTTTATTCATGGAATTTCACGCGGCTACACTTTGGCCGAGGCGATCGGAGAAAAATATGGCGAGGGCGGGCAGTTGCAATGGAAAGGCATTCGCGGAGGTGTGCGGGAAACCGTCACCAGGAACGGCCAGCCGGAAAACTCAAAGTTTACCATCGCCATTCGGACAAAACTACATCCCGTTGATGGAGGGGACGAAGCCGAATACTCGATTACGGTTGATACGGGGGATAAGGATCGCCCACCTGTGGTCGAAGAAGAATGGCTCAAGTTTTCTCAGCACGAGGAGCGGACCTTCGCTTGCAGTGTCGACAGAGCTGGCCGAATGGTGATCGATATCCCAGGATTTGGTCCATTGCAACCCGACCACTTGAGGGCTGACCGTCCCGCGCTGACCCAAATTTCCAGCCTGAACTTCCCCCCAGAGGCGGAGGCCGTTCTTGAGGAAATGAAAACTCTGATGGAGGTTCCCAAGGATTGTCGGGCATTCCGTCGCACTATCAACTCCATGCGTTTTCTTGATCTTGATCCGGAGTCGCTCCGTCGGCCCTCGATTCCCGGCCAAACGATTTTGGGCGACAAAGGGGAGAATCTTTCCTCGGTGCTACAGGCCATCTGCAAGGAACCCTCCGGCAAGGAGGCGCTGATCGCTTGGGCGCGCGAACTG
>CAVSOS010000077.1:0-36700 GCA_963729395.1 uncultured Pseudomonadota bacterium
GCCTGTGAAGAAATCGTCTCAATTTCCGACGAACTGTGATTCACTGGAGGTGTGGGCAGCGACAGTTTTGATGGATCAGAAACATGGCGGGACGAGGCAAGGCTCGGGTTGTGGTTGCGAACCGGGCCAAACTGTCGTGGGACCTGATCAATCCGGATGGCTGGTTGGCACCGGACCATCGTGCGCGATTGGTGGTGGGGTTCGTCGAGACGCTCGATTTGACGGTGCTTTACGACAAGGTCGAAGCGCGTGAGGGGACGGCGGGTCGGCCTGCCGCCGACCCGCGTGTGCTGTTTGCGTTGTGGCTTTTGGCGACGATGGACGGGGTTGGCTGGCGCGGGAACTGGACCGGTTGACCAGCCAGGATCTGGCCTATCGCTGGGTCGCGTGCGGCGTGCCGGTCAACTACCACGGGCTTGCGGACTTCCGGGTGGCGCATGCCGATGTGCTCGACGCTCTGCTCACCGAAACGCTGGCAGTGTTCATGGCGGAGAGACTGTTTGACGCCGACGAGATCGTTGTCGACGGCACCAAAATCAAAGCTTCTGCGGGCAAGAGTTCGTACAAGCGCGCGCTGCGTCTGGACGAGGCGGAGGCGGCCGCGAAGGCCCGTGTCGTCGCCTTGAAAGCCGAGGTCGATGCGGACCCGGCGGCGAGTTCCAAGCGCACCCAAGCGGCGCGGGCACGAGGCCTGCGCGAGACGCAGGAGCGGATCGAAAAGGCACGTGCCAAACTGGCCGAGATCGAAGCGGAGAAAGCCAAACGCGCCAAGCAGAGCCCGAAAGAGGTAGCCAAGCAAAAAGAGGCACGGGCGTCGCTCACCGATCCGCAGGCGCGGCGCATGCGGTGCGCGGACGGAGCGGTGCGGGCGAGCTACAATGTGCAGATTGCAGCAACGACGGATCATGGCTTCGTCACCGCGATCATGGCGACGGACCGGCGCAACGACAGCGGTCTGGTGCGGCCCATGTTCGAGGCGAGCGAGCAACGGCTCGGGCGGCCGATCAAACGCGTGCTGGCGGACACCGGCTTCGCGCAGATCGATGATATTGCAACCCTCAGCAACCGGCCTGAAACGCCCGTCGGCGTCTACATTCATCCACCCAGGGATCGCACCGACGTCAAGCCAAAGACGCTGCTGGCGCGGCAAAAGCAGCGAGAAAAAGAGCCGCAGACGATCAAGGACTGGCGGCAGCGGATGACCACGAACGAGGCAGAGGCGATCATGAAAAAGAGGGGACGGATCGAACGGGTCAACGCAAACCTCAAGAACCGGGGCTTCGGCACGCTTCTGGTGCGAGGACTTGCCAAGGTGCAAGCGATCGGGCTGTGGCACGCGCTCGCCCACAACCTCATCATTGCCCTGCGCTTGAGGGCAATGCCTGCTTCCGCAGCGTGAAACCGGATTGCCTCCCCAACATTACCCGCCGCCCGCAGGCGCCCGCCTTCAGATAGGTTCACAGGCTCTTTCGCGGGGACGACGGCATTTTCGGATCTACTCCGCCGCCTGCTGCGCGACGGTCGGCGCCGTGCCGGCCACCGTTGCGCGGCGCATGTCGCGTGGCTGCGACTGGTCGTAGCGGCGCACCCGGTGCATGGTCTGGCGGTTATCCCACATCACGAGGTCATGCAGCGTCCATTTGTGGACGTAGACGAATTCGCGCTGGGTGGCGTGCTCGGTGAGGTCGCGCAGCAACAGCCGAGCCTCCGGCACCGTCATGCCGACGATGCCCCCGGCATGCGACGACAGGTACAGCGATTTGCGGCCGTGACCCGGATGGGTCCGCACCAGGCGCTGCAACACCGGCTTGAACATCTGCTTTTCTTCCTCGGTGTAGTCGAGGAAGCCCAGCGAACCCCGCGAATACATCAGCGAATGCTCGCAGATCATGTCCTCGATCTCGGCCTTGGTCTCGTCGTCGAGCGCGTCATAGGCCGCGCGCATGTCGGCGAACTCGGTGTTGCCGCCCTTGGGATTGACCACGCGCGCCGACAGCAGCGAAAACTTCGCCGGGATCGGCCGGAATGAACTGTCGGAATGCCACAGGCAGTTGCCGAGATTGAACAGATGGGTGCGGTGATCGCGCGGCAGCGGCTTGCCGTCCTTGCCGAGGTTGGAGACATCGTTCAGTCCGGATGTCAGCCGGTAGTCTTCCTTCCTGGTGACGGTGCCGCCGCGCGCATTCTCGCGCTCGCCGAAATTCAGGGCAAAGGCCAATTGCTGTTCGTCGGTGATATCCTGCCCGCGGAACAGCAGCACGGCGTATTTGTCCATGCCGGCTTCGATATCGGCGGCCTCCTGCGGCGTCAGCGGTTTTCGCAAATCGACGCCGGAGACTTCGCCGAAAAAATGCGGATGAAGCTGCCGGATCGAGACAGTCATGGCGTTTCTCCTGGTCGGGGCGAGCGGTTGCCCCGCTCATTTGCCTGAAAAATTACGCTCCGATCGGGCGATGTCAACGCTGCGCAGGACATACGGCTTTGCGTTATCCGTGTCCCGGACGCGGTGCAGCCTCTCTTGACGGTGCGCCGCAGAGCCGGGACCCACATGGCTGCCCTGGACCCCGGATCAGCAGCGCAACATTCCATGTTGCGCAGCGTCCGGGGAACGCCTCAGGCATTGCGGGCCATCAGGCCGCCGTCCACCGGAATGATGGCGCCGGTCAGGAACGAGGCCGCGGGCAGGCACAGGCTCAGCGTCATGTGGGCGACCTCTTCGGGGTCGCCGTAGCGGCCGAGCGCGGTCCGCCGCCGTGCATAGATCGCCTTGTGCTCGTCATTGATCCGCGCCGTCATGCCGGTGGTGATCGGGCCGGGACAGATGCAGTTCACGGTGATGCCGTCGCGGCCGAGCTCGACCGCAAGCGAACGCGTCAAGCCCACCACGCCCGCTTTCGCTGCCGAATAGGGGCTGTGCAATGCGGTAGCGCCGAGCGCTTCGGTGGAGGCGATATTGACGATCCGCGGGCTGCGGGATTTGCGCAGGTAGGGCAACGCGGCGCGGATGATGCGCGGATGCGCCGTGAGCAGAACCGCGATGCTCTTTTCCCAGGCCGCGTCATAGCCATCGCCGTCGATCGGGTCGCGACCGAAATGCCGGCATTGTTGACGACGATATCGAGTCCGCCGAAATGCTTGGCGATCTCGTTGACGACGGCGTTGATGTTGTCGAGGTTTGCCACGTCGAGGTTCCAGGCCTTTGCGGTACCGCCGTTCGCAACGATTTCGGCGGCGACGGCCTCTGCGCCTCCCGCAACGAAATCCGTCACCGCAACGTTTGCGCCTTCGGCCGCGAATACCCGCGCGGTGGCGCGGCCCATGCCGCTGGCTGCGCCGGTGACGAGAACCGTCAATCCGGCGACCGACCGGCTGAGTTGTTTGAAATCCGACATTGAATGCTCGCTGAATGGTGTCATGCCAAGATCGGCAAGGCTTGTATCGATAAGGCTGGCATCGATCCCGCGAGAGGTCAAACCGCATGAAAAAAGCATCGCGGGCGCGGGGCCTGATTCCAGCGGAAACCCGGCTGTGGCGTTCCGGAACCGAATCCGGCCTCACCCGGGGAGCTACGCCAAGGAGGCTTACAACAATGCCTATCAGAACAGCGGCGACACTTTCCGCGACGGCTCACAAGCCGTGGCAAAGAAGGTGCAGGACAATCCGCTCGGGCGCGCTGTTGATCGCGGGCTCCATCGGCTTTGCGCTGGCGCTGCTGATGACGCGTCTGCCGCGCCGGCCGCCGCCGCGCTGGCGATATCAGGGCTAAGAATCTTCAGGGCAAAGGCACAGCATTCCGACAGCGGATGCGCGCTCCCTCTCCCTCTGGGGCCCAAAGGGAGAGGGTTGGGCTGAGAGGTTATTGTTTATCGTCAGGCCGCGACCCTCACCCGGATCGCTACGCAATCCGACCTCTCCCCCATGGGGCCCCCATGGGAGAGGTCGGTGAACTTCGACGCCTCGAAATCCTAAAAGTGTCAGCGCGTGAAGAAGTCCGGAACCGACGCCGCGCGTCCGAGGTCGCCCGGGGGACGCTGCGGCCGCGGTGCCACCGGCTGCGGCGGTTGAGGCTGGCGCGGCGCAGTTCCAAAGCCGAAGAAGTCGCGGATCGACGGGGCGCCGGTTTGAATCGGACGCGGCTTTTTCGGCTTCGGCGGTGCGACCGGCGCGGGGGCAGCCGCTGTTCCATCCGGTGAAACGGAAGCCACCGGTGTCTCGCCCTTGGCCTGTTCGTGTCCGATCTCGCGGCGCGGCCAGACAAAATCATCGGCGCGGCCGGCGGGCGGCGCCAGCGGCTCGCCCTTGACCATCGTTCGCGCCGCGAGCGGGTCGACCGCGGCCGGGCGCGATCCCGGACCGCCGAGCAGTTGATCGGTGCCGACAGAGGATTCCACCAGCGGCAGGATCGGTCCCGCCAGCGGACGCGGCGCCGGCTGGCCGGGCTTGGCATTGGCGTCTGGGGTAGCCGGTTCGGTCGGCAGCGCGATCGGCGCGGAACGCCCCGCCAACAGCCGCGTGATCTCGCGCTCGACATAATGCGCGAGCTTGCGGGCGCCGGCCTGGGTGAAGTACACGCCGTCATAGGAGCGCAGCCGGCGAATCTGGCCCTCGAAATCCGGGCCCTGCTGCAAATAGCGGCCGGCTTCATCGACGAAGCCATCCCAGACATCGACATAGGTGATGCCGGCCTTGCCGGCGGCTTCGCGATACAGCAAATCCAGGAACAGCATGTCGGCAGTCGTCTTGGTGCCGCGCACCGCGGGAAGTCCGACCCACAGCACCGGCACGCCCTTGGACTTCAAGACGGCGATCAGTTCCTCGATTTTCCTGTTGTAGAGCTCGACCCAGCGCTCCTCACGAAATTCATAGAGGCCGTTCGGCGAGCGCGTGCTCTTCTCCGGCGCGGTGACCGGCGGCGCGTCGCTGTCGGCGGCATCGTCCGGCGGCAATTCGGTGTCGACGGCTTTTTCGCCAGGCTTGCCGGCGGCGTCGTCCGGCTTCACGCCGGGTTTGGCATCCGCAGGCTTGGCCTCCGGTTTGACGCGGGCGTCCTTCTTGTCGGTCGATTTGGCGTCGGACTTATCGACCGCAGGCTCGCGCATCGAGATGCGGTCGTTGAGCCCCAGCATGACGACGATGGCTTCGGGTTTCTCGGTGGCGAGGATGCCCTTGGCGGCGGCGACCCAGTCGGCCGGATCGCCCCTGGGCTGATATTTGATGAGACCGGAGTAGGTCTTTGGCTTGCGGATCACGCCCATATCAGGCTGATCGGCATAGGTGTCCTCAAGACCGTAGGCGAGCCAGTCCGCCATGGCGTCGCCGAGCACCAGCACGTTGCGCTCCGGCACGGTCTCGCGCTTCTCCGGTGGCGGCGCACGGGAATAATCCTCGCGGATACGTTTCGGCGCCTGCTGCTGGAATGGCGCGAACAGATCGCCGCCCGGCCAACCAAATCCGCCAGGTGCGCCGCCGCGTTGCGGCAGCCCTTGTGGAGGCCGGGGCGGTCCGCCGAAGCCGAAATTAAAAAACTGCGCCGATGCCGGCCCGGCGATCCCGGCCAGAAGCCCCACCGCGACGGCCAACGCGATCAGCGGGCCGCTTTCGGTGAAAACCCGGAAAAAGGACTTCGGATTTGGCATGCGTTTCGATCGTCATGGCAGATCAGGCAACCGCTATAGTAGCGGAATCAGGCCGCAAGCGGGCAGATTCTCCGCCATAAGCCGGGCATCGCTGCCGCCGTCAAGGCTGCCGCGGCATTGTCATCTTCAAGGTTACTTTTGGGGCGTGGGGCCGTGTTTCAATGCCCGCGCAGCCGCTCCAGCACGTCGGAGGAGGCAAATCCGTCCGCTGCGGCCCCGATCGAGGCCTGGAAGCTGCGCAACGCATCCCTGGTCTGGCCCCCGAGTTGGCCGTCCGGGACGCCGCGATAGAAGCCGCGCTGGGCCAGCAGCTGCTGCAGTTCCAGCCGCTCGGCACGCGATAATTCCCGCTCCTGCCGCGGCCAGGGCTGTACGAACGGCGCCCCGCCGCGCAGCCGGTCGGCGAAGTGGCCGATCGCCAGCGCATAGGCTTCCGCCGGGTTGTATTTCATGATCACCCGGAAATTCTGCAGCATCAGGAACCCGGGGCCCTCGGCGCCGGCGGGCGCCAGCAGATAGGCCTTTTCGGCCGGATGGGGGAAGGGCTGGCCGCCGGGGCGCTTGAGCCCCAGATGTTCCCACTGCGCCACCGTCATCGCCCTGGCGCGGTCGGCCAGCATGTAATTGAACCCGGGCGGCACCACGACCTCAAAGCCCCAGGTCTGGCCGGGCTGCCAGCCGTCCTTTTTCAGGTTGTTGGCGGTGGAAGCGATCAGATCGGCGGGGTCGTCAACCACGTCGCGGCGGCCATCGCTGTCGGCATCGACCGCGTAACGTTTGAACGCCGTCGGCATGAATTGCGTCGGCCCGAACGCGCCGGCCCAGGAACCGTGCATCTGTTCGGGACGCAGATCACCATGGTGCAGGATTTCCAGCGCCGAGAGGAACTCGTCCCTGAAATATCTCTGGCGGCGGCCGATGCAGGACAGGGTCGCGGTGGATTGCAGCACGCTGCGATCGCCCATCTGGGTCGAGTAGTTCGAATTCGATGCCCCAGATCGCCGCGACCACATAACGATCGACGCCGTAGGCCCGTTCCGCCGCGTCGAATTGCGGCCTGTATTTGGCCAGGATTTCGCGGCCCTTGGCGAGGCGGTTGTCGTTGACCAGAATGTCGAGATAATCCCAGATCGACTTGGTGAATTCCGGCTGCGAATCCATCAGATCCATGATGCGCAAATCGGGCGTCAGGCCGGCGGTGAAGCGCTCGAAGCTTTGTTGCGAGATACCGCGGCGTGCGGCGTCGGGCCACATCGAGGCCACGCAATGATCAAAATTCGCCGCCGCCTCGCGGATCGCGCTCGCGGTCATCAATGGATGGCCGGAGGCGCCGTCCTCGCCGCTCCACGGCTGCGGCGCGCTGCTCGCGGCGGGCGCCGGCGCAGAGGTTCCCGGCCGCTGCCCCGACGGCGGGGTCTGGCTGCCTTTCGACAGCGAGCCGGTAAAGACGTTATCGAAGAAGCTGAACGGGCCGCCGGAGGACTGCGCGTGCGTCTCGCCGCACAGCAACAGCGCCGCTGTCATGATGACCGCGCCGGTTCGCAGTTTCGCCCATCGTGCCATCGATCCCGTCATGTTCTGCCTGCACCGTCCCTGAACATCCCGCTTTCAGGAGGCCTCGTCGAGGTTTCCAATAGCTTAACAAGGCGGTTTTTTGTCGCGTGATTCTTGTCCGCGGAGGCGGTGAATCCGCCTTTGTTCCGGCCGGCAAACCGGCTACCAACAGGCGATCAAGCCGCTATGTTCCACCTGCCCGCTGAAGGTATCACGACATCCCCATGAAAATCCGCAAAGCTGTTTTCCCGGTCGCCGGTCTCGGCACCCGCGTCCTGCCCGCCACCAAGGCGATGCCGAAGGAAATGCTGACCATCGTCGACCGGCCGCTGATCCAGTATGTGGTCGATGAGGCGCGGGAAGCCGGCATCGAACATTTCATCTTCGTCACCGGCCGCAACAAGGGGGTGATCGAGGATCATTTCGACCGGATGTTCGAGCTCGATGCGACGCTTGCCGCGCGCGGCAAGAAGGCCGAGATGGAGGTTCTGGCGCGCGACCAGCCCGAGGCCGGCGCCATCAGCTTCACCCGGCAGCAGGCGCCGCTCGGCCTCGGTCATGCGGTGTGGTGCGCCCGCGACATCGTCGGCAACGAACCGTTCGCGGTGGTGCTGCCGGACGAACTGGTGCTGAACACGCCGGGTTGTCTCGCCCAGATGATTGAGGCTGCGGGCAAGCTCGGCGACAGATCCAACCTGATCGCGGTGGAGGAAGTGCCGGCGCATCTCACCCATCAATACGGCATTTGCGGCGTCGGCAAGCGCCTCGAACAGGGCCATGTGTTCGAGGTCGACGGCATGGTGGAAAAGCCGCCCAAGGGCACCGCGCCGTCCAATCTTTCGATCACCGGGCGCTACATCCTGCAACCGGAGATCTTCAAGATCCTGGAAACCCAGGAGCGCGGCGCCGGCGGCGAGATCCAGCTCACCGACGCGATGATCGGGCTGGCCAAGACGCAAAGCTTCTACGGCGTCGAGTTCGAGGGCGAGCGGCACGATTGCGGCTCCAAGGCCGGTTTCCTGCGCGCCAACATCGCGTTCGGCCTGGCGCGCGCCGATTTGCGCGACGGCCTGCGCGCGGAGATGAAGACATATCTGGACCGCCCGTGAACGATTACGACGCGCTGCGCGATTATCTGAAGAAGCAGACGCGGCCCGAATTCGTGCTGCGCTTCGATGAGATCGAAGAGATCATCGATGCGGTACTGCCGCGCGCGGCGCACCGCGCCTCGTGGTGGGAAACGCTGCGCAGCCCGCAGGAGAAGATGCCGCAGCGCGAGGCCTGCCTCGCCAGCGGCTACGTCGCCACCCGGCTCGCCGACGGCAAGAGCGTGCGGTTCAAGCGGATGAAGTGAGCGTTTTCTGTCGGCTGCCCAGCCCGTGGGCCGTTTGCCTTGACTTCTCATCATATTCTAGCTAGATATTCTGGCTAGAATTTGAGGGTATGGGCATGGTTCGGCGCAACTGGTCGGTGCAAGACGCGAAGAATCGCTTCAGCGAGGTCGTCGACGCCGCGAGGCGCATGCCGCAGACGGTCACCAAGCACGGTAAACCCGCCGTAGTCGTCATCGATGTGGCGGAGTACGAGCGCTTGCGCCGTCTCGAACGCGCACAGGCGCCGTCTTTTGCCGATGTGCTGCTCGCCATGCCGCAGGACAACGGGGAATTTCCGCGTCGCAGTGTGCGGATGCGCGATCTCGATCTCTGATGTTCCTGATCGATACCGTCACGCTATCCGAACTGCGCAAGCGGGAGCGTGATCCGATGGTCGTGAAGTGGTTCGAACAGCAGCGCGCGACCGATCTCTTCCTGAGCGTCATCAGCATTGGCGAAATAGAGCGCGGCATTGCCCGACAGCGCGCTACCGATCCCGGCTTTGCAGGCGCTCTTGCGGACTGGCTGGACCGGGTCCTGACCCTCTATGCCGAAAGGGTCGTGCCATTCGACCTGCGAGCCGCGCGGCGTTGGGGCGCCCTGAGCGCCGCTCTTGGCAATGACAGTGCGGATCTCATGATCGCGGCGACGGCACTCGAACACGGGCTTACCGTGGTAACGCGCAACGTCTCGGATTTCGAGCCTACGGGAGTCGCGGTCATCGATCCCTTCAGCCGCGGGTCCGGCCGCAAATCCAGGTAACGCGTCTATCTTCGTCGGCGGCGCGCCGGTCAGCATCGCAGTCGTTTTGCGGCGGCGCGTCCGGTTTTGGCCCCGCCGTGAGCGCCGGCGGCGGGGCGCCGGTCATTGCGGCGAGCTGGCCGTTGGTGCGGAAGCCGTCGGCGACCTCGCTTTTGGCTGGTGCCGGCGCGGGCGGCGCGGCTGGCGCCGGCGTGCTCGCCACCGGTTGCGCCGACGGTGCGCCGGCAAGATAGATGTCGCCGGTGAGCGAGGAACTATCCCACGGCGTCTGGCGCCGATCCGTCGCGGCGAGCACGTCGCCACGCACGCGCGACAGCATCTGCCGCACCTCGATCCCGGGCGTGATGACATGCTTGAGCAATGCGGCGGTGAAGGGAGAGTTGCGCCCGGCGCCATCGAGCGCGACGTTGTTGGGTTGCGTCGAATAGACGATCAGCGAGCCTTCCCCCGCCGCGTCGATCCGGCCGAGGCCGCGCGAGGGTGCCGCGCGGCCGCTCTGGGCAAGGCGGTCGGCGAAGGGATTGTTGCGACAGGCGTCGAGGATGATGATGTTGACGCGCCCGTTGCCCTCCATCTCCTGCTGGATGTCTGTAAGATCGACGGTGTTGAAGCGCACGTCCGCGGGGCTCTGGATGTCGGCGTCGACGGGCAGGAGATAGTTCTCGCCATTCATCTGCATGCCGTGGCCGGCATAGAAGAACAGTGCGACCTCGGTGCCGCGCAGGCGGGCGGAGAACTCGCGCAGCGCCTTGGTCATCGCCTCGCGCGACGCATCCTGCTGCTCGATGACCTCGAAGCCGACGCCGCGCAGCGCCTTGGCGAGATCGGCTGAGTTGTTGGCGGGGTTTTCCAGCGCCGGCGCATTGACATATTTACCGTTGCCGATGACGAGCGCGAGGCGCACGCCGGCATCGGCCGAGGTCGCTGCAAAGACCACCGCCGCTAGCATCAGGAACATGGCGACCAGGCAGCGGCGCATGCGCGAACTCCTCGGGATGCTGCGGAAGACGTCCGTCAATGACTTTAAAAATCGAATGCGGAATCGTAACGACGATCAGCGGATCAAATTTTTGATGAAAAAACCGGAGAAGGCAATCCCGAAGCTTCACACGGCGACGTCGGGCGAACATCAATATTTCGCTACGATATCGAACCGACGCGCATGTTACTGATACAAAGCGCCGCCCGATTGTGCGACGGGCGCTCGAAAAGCTCGCCAATCCGGGTTAGCTCGCCGCCTCAAGCCGTTCTTCGGTGAGCAGCCGCATCGCCGCGTCGGCGTCCATCGGCTCGCCGAACGCGAAGCCCTGGGCGTATTCGCAGCCGAGCTGATAGAGTTCGACCGCGTCCGAATCGGTCTCGGCGCCCTCCGCGACCACGTCCATGCCGAGGTCGTGCGCCAGCGCGATGATCGATTTCAGGATCACCGGCCGGGTACCGCGGCTGGTGGTGCGCACGAACGACTGGTCGATCTTGATGGTGTCGAACGGAAAGCGCTGCAGATAGGCCAGCGACGAGTGGCCGGTGCCGAAATCGTCCAGCGACAGTCCGGTGCCGAGTTCGCGAATCCGCGTCAGCATCTGCGCGGCATGTTCCGGGTTTTCCATCACCAGCGATTCCGTCAATTCCAGCTTGAGCGTACCGCGCGCCACCGAGGAGCGCGACAGCACGGTGCGGATATCGTGGATCAAATCGTGCCGCAGCAATTGCCGCGAGGAGACGTTGACGCTGGCGAAGATCGGTTCGCGCGAGCGCATCGCGCGCTGCCAGATCGCGAGCTGCTTGGCGGTCTGGTCCAGCACGAACATGCCGAGATCGACGATCAGGCCGATCTCCTCGGCGATGGCGATGAATTCCACCGGCGACATCCGGCCGAGCTTCGGATGATCCCAGCGCGCCAGCGCCTCGAAGCCGGCGATCGAGCGGTCTTCCAGCCGCACGATCGGCTGATACAGGATGGTGATTTCCTCGCGCTCGATGGCGCGGCGCAGTTCGGATTCCAATGTCAGCCGGTCGGTCTTGCGCGCGCGCATCGCAGGCTTGTAGACGTCGATGCGGTCGCCGCCGATGCGCTTGGAGTGATACATCGCCAGCTCGGCGTCCTTGATGATCTCATCGGACAATTGGGTTTGCGGATCGCTCAGCGCCAGGCCAATCGAGGCGGTGAGAAAAATCTCGCGGTCGTTGAACGCGATCGGC
The DNA here is from genome assembly GCA_963729395.1 of uncultured Pseudomonadota bacterium. Lineage (GTDB taxonomy): Bacteria > Pseudomonadota > Alphaproteobacteria > Rhizobiales > Xanthobacteraceae > Bradyrhizobium. The sequence goes on from CAVSOS010000077.1 coordinate 11,525, forward strand.
GCGCGGATGGTTTTGCGGATGGTTTCGGCGAAGGCGGTGATGCGGGCCGGATCCTGTTCCGACATCAGGATCAGGCCGAACTGGTCGCCGGCGAGGCGGGCCAGCGTGTCCTGCGGTTTGAGGATCCGGGTCAGCCGCCGCGCCAGCGTCAGCAGGATCGAAGTCGCCGACCGCGATGCCGACGGAATCGTTGACCTGCTTGAATCGGTCGAGATCGATCACCATCAGCGTCGGCCGCAGGTTCGGCATGGTCTTGGCGAAATTGGCGACCGCGCTGAGGCGGTCGATGAACAGTTTGCGGTTCGGCAGGCCGGTGAGATTGTCATGCACGCGAATCGTGCAGCAGCCGTTCCTCGGCGTTCTTGGATTCGGTGACGTCGGTCAGCGTGCCCACCACGCGCGAGACTTCGCCGTCGGAGCCGACCACCGGTCGGGCCTTCAACGCGAACCACATGAAATGACCATCGGGCGTGCGCAGCCGGAAATCCTGCACCAGCCGGCCGCGGCGCTGGTCGAGGACGCTGTCGAGGGCGGCGCGAAAACGATCCTGATCGAGCGGGTGCAGCACCTCGAGCCATTTCGCGGCGGGGCCTTCCAGCGTGCCGCGCTTTAGTCCAAGCAGGCTTTCGGTCTCGGGGCTGGTGAAGACCTTGTCGGCGGAGACGTCCCAATCCCAGATCAGGTCACCGGAGCCGGTCAGCGCTAGCGCCCGGCGCTCGACGTCGGAGACCACGCCGGTGGTCGCGCCGCCGCCGGCGAAAGCGTGCTGCATGACCGTAAACCCGATCAGCATCACGATCAGCACAAGGCCGCCGAGCAGTGCTGGGCCGACGATGTCATTGGTGACGCTTCCCGCGACCGTCATGCCGGCCGCGATCACCCAGACCACCAGCAGGAACCAGCTCGGGATCAGCAGCACCGCGCGATCGAAGCCATGGGTCGACAGGTAAACGATCAGCGCGAAGCCGGCGAAGGCGATCAGCACCAGCGATATGCGCGCGATGCCGGAGGCCACCGCGGGATCGAACAACGCCAGCGCCACCAGCGAACCGAGAAAGGCAAGCCAGCCGACGGTGATATGGGAGTAGCGGACATGCCAGCGGCTGAGATTGAGATAGGCGAACAAGAACACCAATAGCGTCGCGGCCAGAATCGCTTCGCCGGCGGCGCGCCACACCCGCTCGGCATTGTTCGACATGTCGAGCACCTTGCCCCAGAACCCGAAATCGACGCCGATATAGACCAGCACCGCCCAGGCCAGCGCCGCGGCGGCGGGAAACATGATGCTGCCCTTGACCACGAACAGGATGGTCAGCACCAGCGCCAGCAATCCGGAGATGCCGATCACGATGCCCTGATAGAGCGTGAACGAGTTGACCTTGTCCTTGTAGGCGTCGGGTTCCCACAGATAGAGCTGCGGCAATTTATCGGTGCGCAATTCCGCGACAAAGGTGACGACGGCGCCGGGATCGAGCGTGATGCGGAAGATGTCCGCGGTCGCGCTCTCCTGGCGTTCGGGGCGGTCGCCGGTCGACGGCGTGATGGTGGCGATGCGCGACAGTCCAAGATCGGGCCACAACAGCCCTGACGACACGATGCGATAATGAGGTGCGACGATCAGGCGGTCGAGCTGGTCGTCGGTGTTGTTGGCGAGCGCGAACACCACCCAGTTCTGCCCGCCTTCGCGGGCGCGGACTTCGATGCGGCGGACGATGCCGTCGGTGCCGGGCGCGGTCGAGACCTGAATGCGGTCAGTGTCGCTGTGCTGATGATCGAGGATCGCGGTCAAGTCGATCGCGGGCGCGTCGCTTCGGACGCTGACTGCGTCGATGGCGCGCGCCGGCGGCGCGGCGGCAAAAATCATGAGGCCCAGCGCGAGGGGCGCAAGGCACCTGATCAGACGCAATGTCAGTTCTCCGCGATCAACAGCATATCCGGGCGGAGCGAACCGCCCGGCGTGGCGCGATAAATGACATGAATGTAAGGGAAATCAAAGGGTTTCCGGACCGCCTTCGGTCGGCAGCATCAAATCACCAACACAATTTTGCCAATATGTCCGCTGGTCTCCATGCGGCGATGCGCATCGGCGGCCTTTTCCAGCGGGAATGTGCTGTCCATCAAGGGCTTGACGCGCCCTTCGCGCAACAGCGGCATCACCTTGGCTTCGATCGCGGCGACCATCGCCGCCTTGTCGGCATTGCTGCGCGGGCGCAGCGTCGAGCCGGTATGGTGCAGTCTTTTCACCATCAGCCTGGTAAAATTAACATTTGCCTTGGGGCCGCCGAGAAAGGCGATCTGGACCACGCGGCCATCGACCGCGGCCGCCTCGTAATTGCGCTCGATGTAATCGCCGCCGACCATGTCGAGAATGACGTTGGCGCCGGCGTCCGATGTCGCCTTCTTGACCTCGGCGACGAAGTCTTCGGTCTTGTAGTTGATGGCGCGGTCGGCGCCGAGCTTGAGACAGGCATCGGCCTTGTCCTTCGATCCGACGGTGACGATCACTTTGGAACCGAAGGCCTTGGCGAGCTGGATCGCCATGGTGCCGATGCCGGACGAGCCGCCATGGATCAGCAGGGTTTCGCCGGGCTTCAAGGCGCCGCGCTCGAACACATTGTGCCAGACCGTCATCAGCGTTTCCGGAATGGCGCCGGCCTCCGGCATCGACAGCACCGGGGGCACCGCCATCGCCTGGCCATCGTGCGCGATGCAATATTGCGCGTAGCCGCCGCCGGCCACCAGCGACATCACCTTGTCGCCGAGCTTGTGCCTGACGGCGCCGGGGCCGACCGCCACGACCTTGCCCGCGACCTCAAGGCCCGGCAGATCGCTGGCGCCGGGCGGCGGCGGATAGGCGCCCGATCGCTGCATGACATCGGGACGGTTGACGCCCGCGGCGGCAACCTTGATCAGGATTTCGCCTGGCCCGGGCGCCGGCACCGCGCGGGTCTCGGGCAAAAGCACCTCCGGACCGCCGGGCTTGCTGATGCCGATGACGGTCATTTGCGCGGGCAGCTTTTCCATGGTTTTTCCTTGTGAAAGGCTCAGAATTCGCAGAGCGGCACCTGATTAGCCAGCCGCACCCCCGCTGGCAACCGCTTCACAGATCGTTGAGCACGGAGGACAACGGATGGCCATCGAGGACGACGACAGACCGAGGAAGAAAATCAGCCACGAAATCGGACAGGATCTGTCGTTGCTGTCGGTCGAGGAACTCGCCGAGCGCATCGCACTGATGACTTCGGAAATCGATCGGCTGCAGGCGGCCATGACCAGGAAGCGCGCCTCCAGGGACGCCGCGAACAATTTTTTCAAATCGTGAGATGAACGTACCAACGCCTCTTCCGTCATGCCCGGCCTTGTGCTGCCTTGTGCCGGGCATCCACGTCTTTGGTCCGGCAACCAAAGCAAGACGTGGATGGCCGGGACGAGCCAGGACGAGCCCGGCCATGACGATGACGAGATAGGCCAATGGCCGACATGGCAAACGAAGGCTGAAGAAAATCCTTCGTTTACGATCAATTAAGCTTTCTCGTTTATGACTGGGATCGTCCTCTTTGGACACCGAGTGGCTCCTGTCCACTCTGTTTGACGCCTCCCTGTTATCAACTTCAAAAGCCGCCGGAAACGGCGGCTCTTTTTTTGGCGTCTTCGGCAGCCCGCCGCCCCGGCTGGAAACCATAAAGAGTCTTGCGGCTGGACTCTCGTCCACGGCCGCGCAATGATTTGTTCATCATAAGCTGCCGCGCTCCAGGGCCGGCGGGGTAAATAGTGGCGTGAGGCGTTAACCATGTCGGACCGTTCGCAAGGCGAAACCGCTCTGGTGCAATTCAGCGAGCGGCTGACCAATTCAGCGGCCTTCGGCAACCTGTTCCGGGAAGGCATGGATCTGGTCGAGGAGACCGCCGCCTATCTCGATGGTGTCGGCCGCGCCGAGGCCAAGGCGCTCGACCGCTCCGTCAGTCTCACCTATGCGACCGAAAGCATGCGGCTGACCACCCGCCTGATGCAGTTGGCGTCCTGGCTGTTGCTGCACCGGGCGGTCAAGGAAGGCGAGATGACGCTGACCCAGGCCAATCGCGAAAAGACCAAGGTCAAGCTCAGCGCCGCCGATCCCGGCTCGAACGACATGATCGAAAAGCTGCCGCCGCAGTTGCAGGAACTGATTGCGCGTTCGATGACGCTGCAAGCCAAGGTCCGCCGTCTCGACATCACCATCCATGCGCCGGCGGCGGAGCGTGCCGCGATCGGCAATCCGCTGGTTCCGCAGCTCAATCGCCTCAAGGCGGCGTTCGAGCGCTAGTCTTTCGTTTCGACGCGTTTTTTGAACCGTTTTCCTTGCGCGAAGCGATACCCCCGCATCAAGTGTAGGGCAGGCCTTCGTTCGAAAACGCTCTGGCGCTGGATCGTTAGCCGCCCCTGCGCTAAGCCGCCTGCGTCGACCATCGACGTGAGAATCATCCGGCTTTGCTGACCCCCTTTTCCGTTTTGCTGGTGCTATCGGCCGCGCTCATGCACGCGAGCTGGAATGCGTTGCTGCGCGGCGGCGCGGATCGTGCGCAGTCGATGCTGATCATGAACGTCACCGTCGGCGTCATCGGCCTGGCGATGATGGCCTTCGCCGGCCTGCCGCCGGCGGCGAGCGCCGTCTACGTCGTCGCCTCGGGCCTGATTCATCTGGTCTACAATGCGCTGTTGGTGCGGATGTATCGCAGCGGCGATCTCGGCGAGACCTACCCGGTGGCGCGCGGCTCATCACCGGCGCTGGTCGCGCTCGGCGGCAGCCTGTTCGCCGGCGAGTGGATGAACCTGATCGGCGCTGCCGGCATCGGCCTCGTCTGTACGGGTATTTTCATGCTGGCGGCAGCCCGGGCGCGCTCGGCAAGACAGCCATCCGGCTCTGCCTCCGATCGTGCCTTGCAGAAAGCGGTCGGCCTGCATGCGATGAATTTGCCGGCAGCGCTGGCGACCGGCGCCAGCATTGCCGCCTATACCGTCGTCGACGGCCTCGGCGTGCGTGCTTCCGGCAACTGGGTCGCCTACACCGGCGGCGTGTTCGCGTTCTTTCTCGCCATGCCGCTATTTTATCTGGCGCGCGGCAGGCGCCCGATGTTCGCGGTATCGCTGGCGGAAGCGGGCAAGGCGGCCAGCGGCGGCGCGATCTCGCTCGCGGCCTATGGCGCCATCATCTGGGCGATGCAGGCAAGCCCGATGGGGGCGGTGTCGGCGCTGCGCGAGACCAGCGTGGTGTTCGCGGCCTTGCTCGGGGCTGCGTTTCTCGGCGAGCGCCTGACGGGCTTGCGGATCGCGGCGTGCTGCATCATTGCCGCCGGCGCGGCCTGCGTCGGCTGGCGCTTTTGACTTCGGCGCTGTCGGAAGCGACGCCGGCGTCACTGCACAGTGACAGCTCGCTAAAGAATGCGCGTGTTCGCGTCGTCGCGCCGGGACCCGGATGAAACCGCACGGTTTCAGCGCTCACCTCATCGCCACCGCTCTTCAAACGCAACGGCGACACCGGCCGGCCTTCCTTGTCGGTCACCAGGACCGGCGGCCTTTCCGCGGATAACCAGGTGTCGCCCCACTGCATCAGGGCGATCATGGCCGGCAGCAGCGCATGACCTTTTTCGGTGAGTTGATAGACGGGACGCTTTTCGGACCCGCCGCGCTTGAGGATGTCGTTCACGGTCAGACGCTCCAACCGCATCGCCAGAATATTTTTTGCGATTCCGAGGCTCCTCTGGAAGTCGCCGAAACGGCGCACGCCGAGGAAGGCGTCGCGAATGATCAACAGCGTCCACCAGTCCCCCACGACCTCCAGCGTCCTCGCCAGCGAACAGTTCAGTTTCGATAGATCCGTCTTTCCAGGCATGGTTGCACAGTGAAACCTTTTGATTTATGGTTTCACTGTGCAACCAAAATTGCGGCCACGCAACAGGAGTTGGAAATGACTGACGCCAGCCCAGCGGCGCTTGCTTTCGGCGCGACAAGGGAGAGGGACGTGAGGGTTTCGAGCCTGACGGTAGGCGGCGCGGCGGTCGCGCTGGGATCCCTCGGTGTTACCGCGGCGAGCCTGCTTTATGCGCTTTCACCGCCTGCCGCGGCCCTGCCGGCGCAGCCGTTCGATGACGCATTGGCCCTGACCGGGGCTGTCGCCGGCGCGCGAACCATGTTTGAGGCCGGAACTGTCGGCATTTTCTCGGATATCGTGATGGCGGTGGGCGCGCTTCTTGTCGCGTCTGAATTGGCACGGCGCGGACGGGGTATCGCGGCCGCCGGTTGGATCGCGATCCTGTTGAGTGTTGTCGTCTTTACGTTTGTCGATGCGATCGTGGGCTATGTGCTGGGCCCCGTTGCCGCAATGAAAGATGCCGCCGCCGCATTTACCGGGTTCAAGCGTCTGTTTGACGTGCTGTTTCTGTTGGGGACGACGGCATTCGGAGCCGGCGCCACGCTCGCATTGACGAATGAAATGCGGTCGGCGGTGCCGATGGCGAGCAGGCCCGTCGCGCTCGCGGGCGCGTTGACGGGATTGGCAGGCGTGCTAGCCGCAGCGGCCTGTTTCGCAGGATTTCCATTGGAACAGGGCGTCGGCATCAGCATCGGTCTTGGCGCCGCTGTTTTTGTCGCGATTGGCGTGCAGATCATGCTGAAGTCGCAACAGGGCGCGCTGTGACAGCAGCGAAAGCGCGTGGCCGGCTTTAAAACAAAAACGCCCCGGGACGAACCGGGGGCGTTTTGGGATCTTGCCGCAAACAAAAAGAGCTTACGCGCCCTCAATCCTTCTTGAGGAAACCCGAGAACTTCTTCTGGAACCGCGACACGCGGCCGCCGCGGTCGAGCATCTGCTGGGCGCCGCCGGTCCAGGCCGGGTGCGACTTGGAGTCGATATCGAGGTTCAGCTTGTCGCCCTCTTTGCCCCAGGTCGACCGCGTCTGGTATTCGGTGCCATCGGTCATCACGACCGTAATCATATGATATTCCGGGTGAATTTCGGCTTTCATGGCAGATCCTTCGGCGCGCTGGCGCCCGTCTTCAAAATGGCTGTGGGGACGGATTTGGGCCGCTCTATAACGCAGCAAGCCCTGCAAAACAAGCCACGTAATCCCGATTTGCCAGCGCAGGCGGCGGGGCCTATCTGGGGGGTGGCAATAGCGATTGGTCAGATCTCATGAGTGCTGCGGAACAAGTTGAAGGCCGGCATGGCGACGCGCCGGTGCGGCACGATCCGGCCCCGACGGAGGTGCCAGCGATCGAGGCCGTGTTGACCGAGCAGGCGGCCAAAGGCGGCGCGCGGCTGCGTCCGCTGCTGGAGCTCGCGCCCTATGTGGCGCGCTACCGGGGCCGCGCGATCCTGGCGCTGATCGCGCTGACGATCGCGGCGATAACGACCCTGGTGGTGCCGGTCGCAGTCCGGCGCATGATCGACTTTGGGTTCACTCCCGAAGGCATCGCCTTGATCAACAGCTATTTCAGCGTGATGATCGCGGTGGTGGCGGTGCTCGCCGGCGCCAGCGCGGCGCGGTTCTATCTGGTGATGACCATCGGCGAGCGCATCGTCGCCGATCTCAGGCGAGACGTGTTCGCTCATCTGATTTCACTGTCGCCGGCATTCTTCGATTCGACCCGCAGCGGCGAACTGATCTCGCGTCTCACTGCCGATACCACCCAGATCAAATCCGCGGTCGGCGCGTCGGTATCGATCGCGCTGCGCAACCTGATGCTGTTCTTCGGCGCCACGGCGATGATGGTGATCACCAGCCCGCGGCTTTCCGGCTTCGTGCTGCTGGCGATCCCGGTGATCGTGATTCCGCTGGTCGCGTTCGGCCGCTGGGTGCGGCGGCTATCGCGTGGCGCGCAGGATACGCTGGCGGATGCGACCGCCTACGCTTCCGAACTGATCGGCGCCATCCGCACCGTGCAGGCCTATACCAGCGAGCGGCTGGCCAATGCGCGTTTCGGCGGCGAGGTCGAACAGGCCTATGAAGCGGCGCGCAGTTCCACCCGCGCGCGCTCGGTGCTGACCGCGATCATCATCTTCATCGTCTTTACCAGCGTAGTGCTGATCCTCTGGGTCGGATCGCATGACGTGCTGACCGGCTCCATCACTCCGGGCCGGCTCAGCCAGTTCGTGCTGTATGCGGCGTTCGCCGCCACCGGGCTGGGCCAGCTCAGCGAAGTCTGGGGCGAGATCTCGGCCGCCTCCGGCGCATCGGAACGGCTGTTCGAAATCCTCCGCGTCAAGTCGGCGATAACAGCGCCGGCTTCGCCGCGGGCTCTGCCGGTGCCGGCGCGCGGCGACGTCAGTTTCGAGAATGTCCGTTTCGCCTATCCGACCCGGCCGGACGCCTGGGCCGTTGACGGCGTTTCGCTGTCGGTGCGCGCCGGCGAGAAGGTCGCGATCGTCGGCCCGTCGGGCGCGGGCAAGAGCACGCTGTTTCATCTGCTGCTCCGTTTCTATGATCCGGCACAAGGTTCGATCGCGATCGACGGCGTCCCGGTCAGGGACGCCGATCCGCGCGAGGTGCGCTCGCGCATCGCGCTGGTGCCGCAGGACGCGGTGGCGTTCGCCGCGACCGCGCGCGAGAATATCAGGTTCGGACGGCCCGACGCCACCGACGCCGAAGTCGAGCGTGCCGCCGGGCTCGCCCACGCCACCGAATTCATCAACCGCCTGCCGGGCGGTTTCGAGGCGCAGCTCGGCGAGCGCGGTGTCACGCTGTCGGGCGGCCAGCGCCAGCGCATCGCCATCGCGCGCGCGATCCTGCGCGACGCGCCGCTGCTGCTGCTCGATGAGGCCACCTCGTCGCTCGATGCCGAATCCGAGACGCTGGTGCAGACCGCGCTGGAGGAATTGATGCGCCACCGCACTACGCTCGTGATCGCGCATCGGCTCGCCACCGTTTTGTCCTGCGACCGGATCATGGTGATGGATCAGGGCCGCATCGTCGAACAGGGCACCCACGCCTCGCTGGTCGCCGCGGGCGGGCTCTATGCACGGCTGGCGAGGCTGCAGTTCGAAGGGGTGTGAGGCTCAGCGATCCGGTGCGCATTTCGGCGAAAGCATCGGGACGTTGGCCCACACCCAGTTTTTCCAAGAGCCATCCGGCGCCGACGCAAGCCGTCGAGGACGGCGTCTGTGCGTGATCTCGGTCGCCCGATGCGACGCTGCTGTCGATGGCGGCGGCGAAGTGCCGGTCGAGCGAGGTCGCCGACAGCCATCCGGCGGCGACAACGGCGATAAACGTTGCCGAGCCGGCTGCAAGTTCGGTTCGCGTCATCGGACTTCTCCGCTGTTACCTGAGCTTTCCAGCTTCCCCTTCCACTGCATCCGCAGCACCGGCCGGCCGGAGGTTGGATTGATGTCTTGGCCGGCGTGGACAAAACCGTTGCGCTCGTAAAAGCGGATGGCGCGGGCATTGTCTGAATTGACCAGCAGCGTGATGCGATCCGGCGACAATCGCTTGGCCTCGGTCACCAGCGCATTGCCGAGCACCGAACCCCATTGGTCGGGCGCGACCACGAGCTGATCGAGATAGCCATCGGGATCGATGGTGACGAACCCGATCAGCGCGCCGGCCTGTTCCGCGACCATGATCGCCGCGTTCGGCACCAGCTCGTTCCGCCAGCGCGCGCGCCACCACGGCACGCGCGCGACGAAATCGATCGAGGGATAGGCGCGCTGCCAGGTCGCAAGCCACAGCGCGATGGCGGCATCTTCGTCGTCGGCGCGATAGGGGCGCAAATGAAAGGGAATGCTCATTCAAGCACAATGCGGCGATGGCGAGCCCGCATGACGGTCAGCGTTCCGTCAGCTTCAGCTCGATGCGGCGATTGCGCTTGTAGGCCTCTTCGGTGGCGGCGGTGTCGAGCGGCTCGAATTCCGCGAAGCCGGCGGCGACCAGCCGCTGCGCCGGCACGCCGAGCGAAATCAGATACTGCACCACCGAGATCGCGCGCGCCGACGACAATTCCCAGTTCGACTTGAACAGCGGGCTGTTGATCGGCCGCACGTCGGTATGGCCGTCGACCCGCAGCACCCAGGCGATCTCGCTCGGGATCTGCTTGTCGAGATCGATCAGCGCGGTCGCCAGCTTGTCGAGTTCGGCGCGGCCTTCGGGCAGCAACAGCGCCTGTCCGGTGTCGAAGAACACTTCCGACTGGAACACGAAGCGGTCGCCGACGATCCGGATATCCGGCCGGTTGCCGAGGATGGTGCGCAGGCGCCCGAAGAATTCCGAACGGTAGCGCGACAATTCCTGCACCCGCTGCGCCAGCGCCACGTTCAGGCGCTGCCCGAGATCGGCGATCCGCCCCTGCGATTCCTTGTCGCGTTTCTCCGAGGCGTCGAGCGCTTCTTCCAGCGCCGCAAGCTGGCGGCGCAGCGCGCTGATCTGCTGGTTGAGCACCTCGATCTGCGCCAGCGCGCGCGACGATACCTGCTTTTCGGAATCCAGCGCCTTGTTGAGTTCGGTGGCGCGGCCGGCGGCATCGCCGCCGGCGCTGGCGCTGGCAAGCCCTTCATAGAGGCCCTTGACGCGGTCGCGCTCGGCTTCGGCGGTGGCGAGCCCGGCGCGCAACTGCGCGAGCTGGTCGTCGAGATTGAGCTTGCCGAGTTTTTCCAGCGACAGCAGGTCGTTGAGCTGCGCGATCTTGGCGTTGAGCTGCTCCAGCGCCTTGTCCTTGCCGGTGACCTCCTGCGACAGGAAGAACTGCACCACCAGAAACACCGACAGCAGGAACACGATCGAGAGCACCAGCGTCGACAGCGCATCGACAAAGCCCGGCCAGTAGTTGAAACCGGCTTCGTTGCGGCGTGCACGTGCAAGGGCCATCGAGAGTTCTCCATCAAACAGAAGCGTCGCGGCATCGGGACCGCGCTCCCTCTCCCACCCAACTCGGGTCTACCCGAGCTGGGCATCCCAAATTGTCGAAGTCGGATATATCCGACTTCGATGGAGAGGGTTGGGTGAGGGGTTACGATCCATCGTTAGACCGTAATCCCCTCACCCAGATCACAGCGGTCTTACCTCTCCCTGTGGGAGAGGTAAGACCGAGTTCGTCGCCCGCTCGATTTCAAATTCATGTGCCGCCCTAATTATTCTCGGGCTGGCGCGCGATCCGCTCGAGCAGTTTCTTGATCTCGCGGTTTTGCTCGCCCTGGCCGTCGGCCCATTCACGGATCATCTGCTGCTCGCTGCGCATATGCGCGACCAGTCCCTGAATGGCTTCGGCGAGGTTGGCCATCGCCGCGGTGGTGCCGCGGCTGCTGCCGCCTTCCTCCATGGTCGCGCGCAACCGTTCGATGGCGTTCTGCAGGTCGCCGCCGGCGGCGTCGCCGGAATAGCCGCGCACCGTGGAGGCGAGCCAGTCTTCGAGATCGGTATAGAAGCGGTTCTGCGCCTGGCTCGATTGCAGATCGAGAAAGCCGAGAATCAGCGAACCGGCGAGGCCGAACAGCGACGACGAAAACGAAATGCCCATGCCGCCGAGCGGCGCGGCCAGACCTTCCTTCAGGGTGTCGAACAAGGCGCCGGCGTCGCCGCCGACCTTGAGGCCGTCGATCACCTTGCCGACCGAGCCGACGGTTTCGATCAGGCCCCAAAAGGTGCCAAGCAGCCCGAGGAATACCAGGAGGCCGGTCATGTAGCGCGAGATGTCGCGGGCCTCGTCAAGCCGGGTGGCGATCGAATCCAAGAGATGCCGCATGGTCTGCTGCGAGATCGTCATCCGGCCGGTGCGTTCGCCGCCGAGGATCGCCGCCATCGGCGCCAGCAGCCTGGGGTGTTGTCGTTCGACGGCAAGGCCGGGATCGGCGATGCGGAAATTGTTGACCCAGGCGACTTCCGGGTAGAGCCGGATCACCTGGCGAAACGACAGGATGGTGCCGACCAGCAGCACCAGGCCGATCAGCGCGTTGAGGCCGGGATTGGCGAAGAACGCCAGAATGATCTGCTTGTAGAGCACCACCGTCAGCAGCGCGCACAGCACCAGGAACACCAGCATCCGCACCAGGAAGATCCGTGGAGAGGACAGCTTGTTCAGTTCGATTTCCATCGTGGAACGGGAAGGGGGGCCTGAAGGCATCGGCTGATCGTCACCTGTTGCGGGGGGAACGCTTTCGGGCACCAATATGGCACAGCGGTGCCGGGAAAAAAGGCCAGTTAAGACCGGTTGAGGGGCAGAAGCATGGAACTTCGGCGTGAAACCGCGCTTACGCTTGTAGCGTATTTCACAAAGCTTCGACGCCACAGCCGCTTAACAGGCATTTGCATGATTATTTTATATCTTGAGGCGCTGGCCGCGATGGCGCTGTCCCTGTCGATCCTGATGGCCGGCGCCTGGATGGTGCAGCGGCGAACCGGCAATTCCGGCTGGGTCGACACCATCTGGACGTTCGCGGTCGGGCTGGTCGGCGCCGGCAGTGCGCTATGGCCGGTGGCCGCTGCCGCCCCGAATGCCCGGCAATGGCTGGTTGCGGCTTTGGTGGCGATCTGGTCGGTCCGGCTTGGCCTCCATATTGCGGTGCGCACGGCCGGGATCGCCGACGACCCGCGCTACGCCGCCTTCGCCCGCGAATGGGGCGCCGATTCGCCGCGCCGGATGTTCGTGTTCCTGCAAAACCAGGGCTTCGGATCGATTCCGCTGGTGTTTGCGATTTTCGTGGCGGCGCGGTTTCCGCAGGCCGCGCTGCGGTTTCATGATTATCTCGGCGCGCTGATCCTTTTGAGCGGCATCGCCGGCGAGGCGCTCGCCGACGCCCAACTGGCGAATTTCCGCCTCGACCCCGCCAACAAGGGCCGGGTATGCGACGTCGGCCTGTGGCGCTGGTCGCGCCATCCGAATTATTTCTTCGAATGGTTCGGCTGGCTCGCCTATCCCGTCATCGCGATCTCGATCCAGGATCCGCTGTCTTATCCTTTTTATTATCCTTGGGGCTGGGCCAGTTTGCTGGCGCCGGTCTTCATGTACTGGATCCTGGTGCATGTCACCGGCATTCCGCCGCTCGAGCAGCAGATGCTGCGTTCGCGCGGCGAGCGCTATCGCGACTATCAGTCGCGAACCAGCATGTTCTTTCCGCTGCCACCGCAAAAGGAAGGGGTCACATGAACGTCGTCTCCAGAATCATCGGCGCCGCCGAACGGGTGCCGCTGCCCGATCTCGTGATCCGCGCCGCCATCCAGCGGCTGTGCTCGCGCACCGCGACGCGGCTCGCCGGCGGCAATGCGGAAAGCGATGCCTCGTTTGCCGATGAGATGGCGGCGCGCGCCATTGCCGAACATGCCGATGCGGCCAACGCCCAGCATTACGAAGTGCCGGCGGCATTCTTCGCCCGCGTGCTCGGGCCGAACCGCAAATACTCCGCGTGTTTCTACAAGGAGTCCAAATCCACGCTGCAGGAGGCCGAGGAAGAGGCGCTGCGCCAGACCGTCGAGCATGCCGGTCTCGCCGACGGCCAGTCGATCCTCGAACTCGGCTGCGGCTGGGGCTCGCTGTCGCTATGGATGGCCCGGCGATTTCCAAGGTCCGAGATCACTGCCGTGTCGAATTCGCAGTCGCAACGGCAATATATCGAGGGCGAGGCCGTGGCATGCAGATTGAAAAATCTGAGCGTGGTGACCGCGGACATGAATGTGTTCGACGCCAGGCGGCAGTTCGATCGCATCGTATCCGTCGAAATGTTCGAGCACATGATGAACTGGCGCCAGTTGATGACGCGGGTGAAATCCTGGCTGGCGCCGGATGGCCGCTTCTTCATGCACATCTTCACCCATCGTGCTGGCGCCTATCTGTTCGATCGCGCCGACCGGGAAGACTGGATCGCGCAGCATTTCTTCACCGGCGGTGTGATGCCAAGTCATCATCTGATCCGGCAATATTCCGATTTGTTCGAGGTCGAGAAGGAATGGCGCTGGAGCGGCACCCATTACCAGCGCACCGCGCTCGACTGGCTCGCCAATTTCGATGCCCGCCGCGACGAGGTCGAGGGCATTCTTCGTGACCTCTACGGTGGCGACACCGCGTTGTGGATGCGCCGCTGGCGCTGGTTCTTCCTCGCCACATCAGGACTGTTCGGCTACGCCGACGGCATCGAATGGGGCGTCAGCCATTTCAGGATGAAGGCGGTGTAGTAGTAGTAGTTGTCGTCGCCCTGACGGACGGTGCGTGTCGCGTTTGGAGCGAGGGATTACTAGCGTCTTGTTGAGCAGGCTGCCAATAATTGGTCGCATGATTGAAACATCCACCGCAATCGATCGACGATTTTGATGTCCGTTATCGAAATAGTTGGCGGTTCGCGCCGCTTGCAAGGTTGCGGACGCGGATCCACATACAGGTCAGTCGACAAGATCGGTTCTTGCAAAATGGGATCGGGCGATGTGGCGGACAAGAGGAAATGCTCTGGCGATACTGCTTCTCGCGGGGATGATCGGTGCACCGGGGACTGCCGATGCTGACGAAATCTCGGGCGTCGGGACAAGCGATACCGAGATCCGCATCGGAAACATCATGCCTTATACCGGCCTGCTGGCAGGGTTCGCGACAATCGGAAAGGCCGAAGCCGCCTATTTCGACATGATCAACGAAAATGGCGGGATCAACGGCCGCAAGGTCAGGTTCATTTCCTACGATGACAGTTCCGATCCGGCGGCGGCCATCGAGCTGACCCGGAAGCTGGTCGAAACCGATAAGGTTCTCCTGATGTTCGGTTCATTCGGTACACCGGACAATCTGGCGACAAGGTCGTATCTGAATGATCGCAGGATTCCTCAGCTCTTTGTGGCTTCCGGTGATAACGAGTTCGCCAATCCCAAGGCATTCGGCTGGACGATGGGGTGGCAACCGCCGTTTTGGGTCGAGGGCCGCATTTACGCGAACTACATTCAAGCCGACTATTCAGAGCGCAAGATTGCGGTGCTTTGGCAAGACGATCAATTCGGCAGGAACCTTTTCCAAGGGCTGCAAGATGGGCTAGGGGATTGGGCGCGGATGATCGTTGCCGACACGACGTTCGATCTTTCGGAATCCACCTCGCTCGACGCGCAGATAGAGGTTCTGAAGAGTTCCGGCGCTGACATATTGTTGCTCGACGTCGCACCGGCTTTCGCTGCTCGCGCGTTACGGAAAATAGCCGAACTCGATTGGCACCCGGTTACCCTTCTCGACAACGCCTCCGCGTCGATCGCGAATGCGCTGAGGCCGGCTGGTCTTCAGAACTCGTCGGGGGTCATCTCGACTTCATTCCTGAAGGATGCTGCCGACCCTGAATGGGCAGATGATCCGGCTATGAAGGCCTTCTTGTCCTTCATGGACAAATATTATCCCGACGGAGACAGGGATGATGGCAACGTTGCCTTCGGATATGCGGCAGCCGAGACGTTGTTTCACGTGCTGAGCCAGTGCGGAGACGATCTTTCCCGCGAGAACATTATGAAACAGTCCGCTTCCTTGAAGGCCTACCATAACTCGATTGTACTGCCGGGCATCACGATCAGCACCGGGTCGACGGATTTCCATCCGATCAAGCAGATGCGTCTGGTGCAGTTTGACGGAACCGCGTGGCAGCCGATCGGCGACGTGATCGAAAATGCCTTCATCGGCAACGCAGGCCAGGTAAACCCATGACAGGTAAACCCGTGGCAGGTAAACCCGTGGCAGGTAAACCCATGACAGTTGGGCCCTGCCGCGTTCGGAGACGGCGGCCTACTTCCCCAGCGTCTTCAGAATCTTCAACAGCTCGGCGTGGACGAATTCATTGCCGCAGACCACATTGCCTGTCTTGAGCGGGTCGTCGTCCCCCGCAAAGCCGCTGACGATGCCGCCGGCCTCGCGCACGATAATCTGGCCCGCAGCCATGTCCCATGGCTTCAGATTGCGCTCCCAATAGCCGTCGAAGCGGCCCGCGGCGACGAAAGCCATGTCGAGCGCGGCTGAGCCGAACCGGCGCAGGCCCGCGACCTTCGCCTGTATCGCGGTCATCTCGGCGCGCCACAGGTCGATGGTCGCCGCGTCCGATATGCGGCAGCCCGCACGCCATCACGCATTCGTCGAGCTTGCGGCGTCCGGCGACGCGCAGCCGCTGGTCGTTGAGGAAGGCGCCCTTGCCGCGCTCGGCGATGTAGAGGTCGTCATTGGCCGGATTGTAGATCAGGCCGGCGATAATGGTGCCCTCGCGCTGCAGGCCGATCGAGATCGCGAATTGCGGGATGCCGTGCAGGAAGTTGGTGGTGCCGTCGAGCGGATCGACGATCCAGGTGTGGCTCTTGTCCTCGCCTTCGCGGGTGCCGCCTTCTTCGCCGATAAAGCCGTAACCCGGGCGCGCCTTGATGAGGTCGGTGTACAGCATCTCCTCGGCGCGCCGGTCGGCCATGGTGACGAAATTGGCGGGGCCTTTCAGCGAGACCTGGAGATTCTCGACCTCGCCGAGATCGCGCTTGAGACTGCGGCCGGCGCGGCGCGCGGCTTTGACCATGACGTTGATGAGGGCTGAATGCAGCATGATCCCGGCTTGCGATTGACGTTTCGACGGTGAAAACGCGCTCCCTCTCCCCGCCGCGGAGAGGTGAGACGGCGGCCCGATGGCAAAATCGGGCCTTGGAGATCGAGCCTTGGCAAATCGACCCTGGACTGGGTGCCCTGTGGTTGGGGTGGCGTCAAGGCGCATCATTTGCTGCCGAGCCATTTGCGCGCCGCCGCCTCGGCCTTGGCGCGGTCCTCCGGGCTCAGTTCCGCGAACGCTTCGTCGAGTATCGGGGTCGCCCTTGCCGGCGCCTTTCGCGATCAGGTGCCATTTGAGGCCCTCGATCTTGTCCATCGGGGCGCCCTTTCCGCTCAGCAGCACATAGGCGAGACGGTTTTGCGCGATCGGACTGTTCTGGCGGGCGGCCTTGCGCAACAGCGCGACCGCGGCGGGTTGGTTCTGTGGCGTGCCGGTGCCGTTATAGAGCGCGATGGCGTATTCGACTTCGGCGTCGACATTGTCGGCGAGCGATGCCGCCTGCAGCAGCCGTACCGCCTTTTCAAGGTCCTTCGGAACACCGTTGCCTTCCTTGTAGAAGGTCGCAAGGGCGTATTGGGCCTCCGGGTTTCCGGCATCGGCGGCGATGCGCAGCAATTCCGCCGCGCGCTTGACGTCCTGCGGCAAGGTCTGGCCGTCAAGATAGAGCAGCGCCAGATTGTAGGCTGCCTTCGGTTCGCCGAGCTTGGCCGAGGACGCTAGCAATTTGACGGCTTCCTCGCGGTTGACGGGACCGCCGCGGCCGGCGAGACGAAGCATCGCCAGCGCGAACATGCCCTCACGGTCGCCGCCGTCGGCGGCGCGCTGGTACCATTCCACGGCCTTCGCATCGTCGCGCTTGACACCCATCGCATTGGCATAGAGCTCGCCGAGCATCGTCATCGCCTTCGGATCGCCTCTCTCCTGCACGCGCTGGGTCGCAAGATCGAAGGCGGTCTTGTATTGCCCACGCTGGTAGGCGCCGAACACCAGGTCGACATTGGGATCGTCGGGCGCGGGAGCAGGGGTCACGGTCGCGGCCGGCGTGGCCGCCGGTTTAGGCGTTGCGGCGGACGCCGCGGGCTTTTTGATCGCGTGGGGCCTCACCTTCGGCCTGGCGGCCGACTTGCTCGCCGGCGGGGGTTGCGCGCCGGGAGGCGCCAGCGAAACTTGTGCCGCAGCAGTGCTTGCCAGCAGCAGGCAACCTGCCAGGATCGAGAAGGTCGAAAGCGGGCGCGGGATCTTCATTTCCGGCGCTATCCCAGTTCGGCTTTGGCTTTTCCGGAACTCGCGGCGTGCGCCTGCCGGATCGCCTGCTCGACCTCGACCAGGGCTGCCGCCGCGCCGCGCGGATCGGCCCAGATGAAATCGCCGACCAGAACGAAATCCGCGCCGGCTTCGGCAAATTCGTAAGCTTCCTCGCGCGATGCCGCAAAGCCGACGCAGGGCGGCTCAAACAGCTCGGCCCACCATTGCAGGCGTTCGGCGATCGCCTCGACCGACGGCCGCTGGCCGTTCGCATCGGGCTCGCCGAACAGCACATAATCAGCGCCGGCTTCGCCCGCGGCCATCGAATCGTGCCGGGTCGAGAGGCCGCCGACGCCAAGGATGCGGTCGGGTTTCAACGTCGGCAGCGCATCTTCCATGGCTGCCAAGCCGGTCAGATGGGCGCCGTCGGCGCCGGCACGGGCGACCAGTTCGACATGACCGTCGAGCAAAAGCGCCGCGCCGCTGTCCTGCACGGCCGGCACCAGCGCCTTGACGCGCGAGATCATGGTGCGCTGGTCGGTCGGCTTGAGCCGCACCAGCACCGCCGCGACATCGACGCCGGCGAGCAAGCCCGGCAGGCTTGCCGTCAATGGTGACGGATCGTCCACGACCGGCGTCGCCAGATAGAGACGCGGCACGGGGCGCGGCGGAGGTTTAGTGGCCATGATGTCGGCTTGATGCCCCCGGACTGCGGCCAAAAAAGGGGCAGGACGATACCCGCGGCGGCATCGTCATGCGACTTTCGGATCGAGCTCGCCCTTGATATAGCGCTTTGCCATCTCGGCGGTGGTCAGCACTTTCTTGAACTTGCTGGCCTGACCGGCGGTATTGAATTCCTGCAGCCGCTGTTTGCAAAGCCTGGTCATCGCCTCCATCGCCGGCTTGAGATATTTGCGCGGATCGAACTCGGCCGGATCCTCGCGGAGCACCTTGCGGATCTGGCCGGTCATCGCCATCCGGTTGTCGGTGTCGATGTTGATCTTGCGAACGCCGTTCTTGATGCCGCGCTGGATTTCGGCGACCGGCACGCCCCAGGTCGGTTTCATCTTGCCGCCATTGGCATTGATGATGTCCTGCAGGTCCTGCGGCACTGACGACGAACCATGCATCACCAGATGCGTGTTGGGCAGCTTGCGGTGAATTTCCTCGATCACGTTCATGGCCAGGATGTCGCCGTCGGGCTTGCGTGTGAATTTGTAGGCGCCGTGGGAGGTGCCCATCGCGATCGCCAGCGCATCGACCTTGGTCTCCCTGACAAACTTGACCGCCTCGTCGGGATTGGTGAGCAACTGGTCGTGCGAGAGCTTGCCTTCGGCGCCGTGGCCGTCCTCCTTGTCGCCCATGCCGGTCTCGAGCGAACCCAGCACGCCGAGTTCACCCTCCACCGAAATGCCGCCGAGATGGGCCATGTCGGTGACGGTTTTGGTGACGCCGACATTGTAGTCCCAGTCGCCCGGCGTCTTGCCGTCGGTCTTCAGCGAGCCGTCCATCATGACCGAGGTGAAGCCGGCCTGGATCGCGGTCATGCAGGTCGCGGGTTCGTTGCCGTGATCGAGGTGCACGCAGACCGGAATCTGCGGATGGATCTCGGTGACCGCGTCCATCATGTGCCTCAGCATCACGTCGTTGGCGTAGGACCGTGCGCCGCGCGAGGCCTGGATGATCACTGGCGCGTCGAGGCTGGAGGCGGCGTCCATGATCGCGAGCGCCTGCTCCATGTTGTTGATGTTGAAGGCCGGCACGCCGTAGTCGTGTTCCGCCGCGTGGTCGAGCAATTGACGCAACGTGATACGAGCCATGTTATCTATTCTCCGCGTTGGGGCATCTAGCGTACCCGTAATACCTCGACACCCGGCAATGGTTTGCCTTCCATCCATTCAAGAAACGCGCCGCCTGCGGTCGAAACATAGGTGAAATCGCCGGCAACGCCGGCCTGGTTCAGCGCCGCCACCGTATCGCCGCCGCCGGCGACCGAAATCAGCTTTTTCGCCTTGGTCCGGCTCGCCGCATGTTTCGCCGCCACCATGGTGCCGCGATCGAACGGCGTCATCTCGAAGGCGCCGAGCGGGCCGTTCCAGACCAATGTCGCGGCGTCGTCGATCGCGGCATGAATTCGCGCGATCGATTGCGGGCCGACGTCGAGGATCATGCCCTCGGGCGGGATCGCATCGAGGCCATAGGCATGGGACGGCGAATTGGGGGCGAAATGAAACGCCACCACGGCGTCGACCGGCAGGATGATGGCGCAGTTGGCGGCGTCCGCCTTGTCGATGATCCGCAGCGCGGTAGCCGCGAGGTCTTTCTCCGCCAGCGACTTGCCGATGCCGACGCCCTGCGCATGCAGGAAGGTATTGGCCATGCCGCCGCCGATCACCAGCGCATCGACCTTGGTGACGAGGTTTTCCAGAAGGTCGATCTTGGTCGAGACCTTGGCGCCGCCGATGATCGCGATCACCGGCTTGGTCGGCGCTTCCAGCGCCTTAGCCAGCGCGTCGAGTTCGGCCTGCATGGTTCGTCCGGCATAGGCCGGCAGCTTGTGGCCGAGGCCCTCGGTCGACGCATGCGCGCGGTGTGCCGCCGAGAAGGCGTCGTTGACCCAGATATCGCCGAGCTTTGCCAGTTCGGCTGCGAAGGCCGGGTCGTTCTTTTCTTCCTCCTTGTGGAAGCGGGTATTTTCCAGGCACAGGATGTCGCCGTCCTTCATGCCGGCGACCGCCTTGGCCGCGACCTCGCCGACGCACTCATCGGCAAACGCCACCGGCTTTTTGATCACCTGCGCCAGCGCGGCGGCGACGGGCTTCAGCGAGTCCTTGGCTCGCGTCCCTTCGGCCGGCCGAAATGCGCGAGCAGGATCACCTTGCCGCCCTTGTCGGATATCTCGGTGATGGTCGGCGAAATGCGTTCGAGCCGGGTGGCGTCGGTGACGTGCCCGTTCTCCATGGGTACGTTGAGGTCGACGCGCAGCAGCACGCGCTTGCCCTTTACGTCGACGTCATCGAGGGTGCGGAATGTTTTGGACATTTTTTACTCTTGTCCCGGGCGCTGCGCAGCGCGAAGCGGTGCGCTGCAGAACCGGGACCCATGTTACTGGTCACGGCGTGTATGGGTCCCGGCTCTGCGGAGCAGCGTAAGGGCGCTGCGCCGCGTCCGGGACACGAGACTTACAGCAGCTTCCCCATCGCCACGGCGGTGTCGGCCATGCGGTTGGAGAAACCCCATTCATTATCGTACCACGACATCACCCGCACCAGCGTGCCGTTCTGCACCTTGGTCTGGTCCATGTGGAACGTGGAGGAATGCGGATCGTGGTTGAAGTCGATCGAGACATTGGGCGCGGTGGTGTAGCCGAGGATGCCCTTCATCTGCTGCTCGCTGGCGCGCTTCATCGCTTCGTTGATTTCCTTCACCTCGGTCTTGCGTTGGGCGACGATCTTGAGATCGATCACAGAGACATTCGGGGTGGGAACGCGGATCGCGACGCCGTCAAGCTTGCCTTGCAGTTCCGGCAGCACCAGGCCGATCGCCTTGGCGGCACCCGTGGAGGTCGGGATCATCGACATCGCCGCGGCACGGCCGCGATAAAGATCGCTGTGCAACGTATCCAGCGTCGGCTGGTCGCCGGTATAGGCGTGGATCGTGGTCATGAAGCCGGTCTCGATGCCGACGGTGTCGTTCAGCACCTTGGCCACCGGCGCCAGGCAATTGGTGGTGCAGGAGCCGTTTGAAACGACCAGATGATCCTTGGTCAGCTTGTCGTGATTGACCCCGTACACGATCGTCATGTCGGCGCCGTCCGAAGGCGCCGACACCAGCACGCGCTTGGCGCCCGCGGTCAGATGCGCCGAGGCCTTGGCCTTGGCGCTGAAGATGCCGGTGCATTCCAGCGCGATGTCGACGCCGAGGTCCTTCCACGGCAGCGTATTAGGATCGCGGTGCGCGGTGACCTTGATCTTGCCGTGGCCGAGGCTGATCAAATCGCCGTCCACCGTCACCGTGCCCGGAAAGCGGCCATGCACCAAATCGTAGCGCAACAGATGGGCGTTGGTCTCGACCGGGCCGAGATCGTTGATGGCGACGACTTCGATGTCGTTGCGTTTGGCTTCGTAAATGGCGCGCAAGACATTGCGGCCAATACGGCCAAATCCGTTGATCGCGACCCGGACTGCCATGACGTGGTTCTCCCTTAATAGCTGATGTCATCTCCGCGGATGACGCTGTGCCATCCACGGAGGTGCTTGTTGCGGATCGCCCGGTTCGGCCGGGCGAGAACGGACCATATGACGGCTAGGTAACCCTTTTTTGGGGCAATCTCAACCGTCGGAGACGCGCTAGACCCGCTTCAGGACGGCGTTGACCGTGGCCTCGGCGGTAATTCCGAAATGCTTGAAAAGATCCTTGGCCGGCGCGCTGGCGCCGAATCCGTGCATGCCGATGAATTCGCCGTCATGCCCGATCACGGCGTCCCAGCCGAACCGCACCGCGGCCTCGATCGCCACCTTGACCGGGGCGTCGCCGATGATGGCCTTCTGCCTTTCCGCCGGCTGCGCCAGCAGCAATTCCAGCGCGGGCACCGACACCACCCGCGACGCGATGCCGCGCTCGGCGAGTTGCTTCTGGGCGGCGACCGCGATCTCGACCTCGGAGCCGGAGGCGAACAACGACACCTTGGCCTCGCCCTGGGCGGCGACCAGCTCATAGGCGCCGTGGCGGCATGGGTTTTCCGGCGGCGCCGAGGTACGCAATTGCGGCAGGTTCTGACGGGTCAGCACCAATACCGTCGGGCCGTCGATCCGGTTCAGCGCCAGCTCCCAGCACTCCGTCACCTCGATCGCATCGCAGGGGCGGAACACGCGCATGTTGGGAATGGCGCGCAGTGCCGCGAGATGTTCGACCGGCTGATGGGTCGGTCCGTCTTCGCCGAGCCCGATCAAATCGTGGGTCATTACATAGACGACGCCGGTGCCCATCAACGCGGCGAGCCGCATCGCAGGGCGGGCATAATCAGTGAAGCAAAGGAAGGTGGCGCCGTTGGGCGCAAAGCCGCCATGCAGGAAGATGCCGTTCATGGCCGCCGCCATGCCGTGCTCGCGGATGCCGTAATGGATGAAGCGGCCCTTCGGCGTCTTGGCCGAGAAGTTCACCGCCGTCTTCGCCTTGTTGTTGTTGGAGCCGGTGAGATCGGCAGAGCCTGCGAGGAATTCCATCGGCATCACGGTGGCGATCGCATCGATCACCAATTCCGACGATTTGCGGGTCGCGATGTTCTGCGGCGTTTCCAGCAGCGACTTGCGGTGCGCCTTGAGCGTTTTGGCCAGCACCGCCGGCCGCTCATGCCGCAGGCGGCGGTCGAATTCGGCGCGCTTGCGGTTCGACAGTGTCGCCATCCGCGCTTCCCATTCCTTGCGCGCACCGACGCCGCGGCTGCCCGCTTCGCGCCAGGCCTTCAGCACGTCGTCGGGCACCGAGAACGGCTCCAGCGAGATGCCGAGTTTTTCCTTGGCGCCCTTGAGCTCCTCGGCGCCGAGCGCCTCGCCATGGGCCTTGTTGGTGCCGGCCTTGGTCGGGGCGCCATAACCGATCGTGGTCTTGCAGGCGATCAGCGACGGCTTGTTGGACTTCTGCGCCCGCGTGATTGCGGCCGCGATTGCCGCCTGGTCCTGACCGTCGATCAGTTCGGCCTGCCAGCCGGCGGACTTGAAGCGCTTCACCTGGTCGACCAAGTCTGCGAGCGAGGTCGGGCCGTCGATCGAAATGCCGTTGTCGTCATACAGCACGATCAGCTTGTGGAGCTTCCAGTGGCCGGCCAGCGCGATCGCTTCCTGCGAGACGCCTTCCATCAGGTCGCCGTCAGAGGCCAGCACATAGGTGTGGTGGTCGACGGCTTTCTTGCCGAACTCGGCGGCCAGCATCTTCTCGGCGAGCGCCATGCCGACCGAGGTGGCGATGCCCTGGCCGAGCGGACCGGTGGTGGTCTCGATGCCCTTGGTGTGGAAATTCTCCGGATGCCCCGGCGTGAGCAATCCCAGCTGGCGGAAGTGCTTGATCTGGTCGAGCGTCATGTCCTTGTTGCCGGTGAGATAGAGCACCGCATACAGCAACATCGAGCCGTGACCGGCCGACAAAACGAAACGGTCGCGGTCCGGCCAGTTCGGCTCGGCGGCGTCGAATTTCAGGAACTGCGTGAACAGGACGGTGGCGATGTCGGCCGCGCCCATCGGCAGGCCGGGATGGCCGGATTTGGCCTTCTCGACGGCATCCATGGCGAGCCCGCGGATCGCATTGGCCATACGGGAATGATCGACGCTCGTCATGATGAAAATCCGTCTGAAATGAGATGCTTGGTGGCGATCCGCCCGGTGGGCGAACGTCTGGGCACGAGCCTGGGAGGGAACCGGAAGTCAGGGCTGGATAGCATCTGTATTCGCTGAGTCCAAGGCCGGCTCCAGGGCCGGCTGCAAGGCCGTGTCCAGGGTCTGCTCCAAGGTTTAGGTCCAGGGATCGGTCCAAGCCGCTGCAACGCGCGGCAACGCCGAAAAGTTGCTTTGCAGTGCATAGTTCCGCAGCGGCGTTGCGCTGGCCTCGCTTGCCACGTAAATTTCAGCGCCTAAACGCTTGCCGAGCCGCGAATTTCCGGGGTGCGCGGCCGGCTCAGATGAGGTCCGCGCTGTCCGCATGAACGATCGTCCTGCCAACGGTTCCGGCACCGCCAAGCCGGCCTCCGTCGATCTCGACGCCGCGACGCGGCGGCTGATGGCGGCGCTCGACGCGCTGGAAAGCGCGGTGGAGCGGCGGCGCGAGGCCGATCGCGACGAGAACGAACTGGCGTCGCGGATTCAGGCGCTGGGCGCCGATCGGTCGCGGCTGGCCGACGAACTCGACGGATCGCTGGTGAAATCGCGCCGGCTGGAGCGCGCCAATCGCGAGATCGCCGAACGGCTGGACGCGGCGATCGGCACCATCCGCTCCGTGCTCGATGCGGGAGAGACGTCATGAGCCATGTCAACGTCACCATCAACGGCCGGCAATACCGGATGGCCTGCGAGCCTGGCCAGGAGACGCGGCTGTTGCAACTTGCGGAGGGTTTCGAGGCGCGGATCGGCAACCTGCGCGGCAAGTTCGGCGAGATCGGTGACGCGCGCCTGACGGTGATGGCGGCGCTGACGGCGTGCGACGAATTGATCGACGCCGGTCATCGCATCCGCAGCCTCGAGGAGGAGCTCGATGCCTTGCGCGGCGTTCGCACCGCAGCCGCCGACCGCGCCCGGGCGACGCAGAACGCGGTCGCCAATGCGCTCAATTCCGCCGCCGACCGCATCGAGAAGACCACGCAGGTGCTGAACCGCACCATCGGCGGCGGCGTGGCGATCGGGTAGCGCACCGTCACGGACTTACTCGTCATT
Source organism: uncultured Pseudomonadota bacterium (assembly GCA_963729395.1). Classification (GTDB taxonomy): domain Bacteria; phylum Pseudomonadota; class Alphaproteobacteria; order Rhizobiales; family Xanthobacteraceae; genus Bradyrhizobium. The sequence continues at coordinate 36,686 of CAVSOS010000077.1, forward strand.
GCGAGGAGCGCAGCG
>CAVSOS010000078.1:0-23980 GCA_963729395.1 uncultured Pseudomonadota bacterium
TCAATCGCGTCACTTCAGATGAGAGCCGGTCACTTCCGGTTTACACCCAACTCCGGACATGTCGCCGCGCCGCTGAGGCGACGTGCCAACAGCGGAAACACCTGCTCACCATGTATATCGAATGACACCCTTGCCGGCAGACGGCTGGGGATGACGAGCTTCGCGACACCGTGCGAAATCATTGAGCAAACGTCCGACGCCAGCACAATCGTTGAAGACATGGTTGCCCGCCGGGCAAATCAGTGGTTCGCCTGTCCAGCCCCCTTTGCAAAAACATTTCTGTTCACTTCAGGCCCAAATCACTTCTACATCTCTCGCCATCCCGGCCCACACAGAGGGGCGTTTCGCGATCGTCACGGACGTAGGGCAGGGGATGCGATGGACGCAAGCGGCGCTGCTGACGAGAGCGCTTTCCTTGCGGACGGCGAAGTCGTGTGGTCCTGACGCCCCGACGCTGGCGTCAAGTTTCGCGGAAGCATCCGCGAGATGACGGTGGCAAACAAGCCCGGTCACCGGGGAGAGCGCGGAGGAAACCGTTAAAACCATTGCGTGCGGGAATGCCGGTTGATCCCGGTGCGACCGTGGTGACTAACGCGCGTGCTTTCTACACTACACGCGCGGCTGCGGGTGCAACGGGCACCCGGCATTCCCCGCGCCCTCGTTTTTCGAGAGCGGAAAAATTCCGGCACAACTCGGGCGCATCGCGCCGCGGGAATGTGAAGGTGTGTGGATTATCCACGTCATTGCGACCCGTTGGCTCGCAATGACGGCTTACCTCGAATTGCTCGACCACAGACATCAACGGTGAAAGTAACCTCACAACTCCCTGGCATTGCTGAACGCAAACGACGACAGCCGCCGGGTGTTCTCGTCCAGAATCAGAGTGCGCGTGATCGGCGGCTCGGCGCGCTGGCTGCAATTTTCGCGCTCGCAGAGCCGGCAGTTGACGCCGATCGGCGTGCCCTCGGCCTTTTCGAGATCGATGCCGGTGGCATAGACGAGCTTTGCCGCGTGGCGGATTTCGCAGCCGAGGCCGATGGCAAAACGCGGTTGGGCCTGCGGGTGCGGCGCCACCGGCCGGCGCACCATCTGCGCGATCGAGAAATACCTGGCGCCGTCGGGCAGTTCGATGATCTGCTTGAGCAGGCGGTCCGGCGTGTCGAACGTCGAGTGCACGTTCCACAACGGACAGGTGCCGCCGAATTTCGAAAACGGAAAGGTGCCCGAGGAGAATCGCTTGGAAACATTGCCGGCATTGTCGACGCGCAGCAGGAAGAACGGCACGCCGCGCGCGTTGGGCCGCTGCAGTGTGGTCAGGCGATGACAGACTTGCTCGAAGCCGGCATTGAAACGCTGCGCCAGCACATGGACATCGTAGCTGAGAGATTCCGCCGCGGCGTGGAAGGGCTGATAGGGCATCATCACGGCGGCCGCGAAATAGTTCGCGAGCGTAATCCGGTAGAGCCGGCGCGGGGTGTCGTCGAGGGGACCGGCCCGACCGACAATGGTCTCGAAGCTGCCGCTGCATTCGGCAAGCCCAATCTGGAAGGCGAGCTGGAACGCGCGGCCGGGTCCGTCGACCAGCTCCGAAATCAGGAGTTGCCGGCGATGCCGATCGAACCGCCGCAACGTCTCGCGCATGACGTCGACCGGCATGATGCGGGTGACGATCGAATGTTTTTCGCGCAGGCGGGTGCTCAGCGTCGCGAACAGGTCCTCGGCGGTTGCGTTCAATTCGTCGCGCAGGTTTTCCGCGGCCTGTTCGAGTTCGGGGAAATAATTGCGGTTGGCCTCGATCAGGTCGCGGACGCGCTCGATCGGATTGGCCTCGAATCGCGCGCCCTCGTCGCGGTCGGCCATTTGGGCGGCGACCAGGGTCTCGCCGCGGCGGGCTTCGGTATAGGCGGCGTACAGTCGTTGCAGCGAATGCGTGACGCCGGGGCACAGTTCGGCGAGATCGCGCAGTTCCTGCTTGGGCAGGTCGATCTGCCGGAACAGCGGATCGGAAAAGATCTCGTTCAGCTCGGCGAAGAAGCGGTCCTCGTCGGCGGTGGCGAGGTCGCGCAGATCGAGGTCATAGGCCTCCGCCAGCCGCAGCAGGATCTGCGCCGTCACCGGGCGCTGGTTGCGCTCGATCAGGTTGATGTAGCTCGGGGAAATACCGAGGCCCTCGGCGATCTGGGTCTGCGACAGCCCCAATTGCTGCCGGATCCGCCGGAACCGGGGGCCGACAAACAGTTTCTTCCCGAATCGCTTGCCATGGCCGCCTCGCTCGCCTTGTCGTTATTCCGGACTGCGCGGAGCGGCGATCCGGAACCTCGAGATTTCGGGTTCGTGCTTCGCACGCCCCGGAATGACCGGTAATTGTGACAAAAATTACAAAATGACAACTATGACAAGTCGTGATGTTACATGACATCACCATTCGAATGACAAGTCCATCTATACGAATTCGGAAGTTTAGCGTTTAGCTCTCGCCACGTTTCGCAATGCACTGTCACGAATGTCGATTGCAACGAGTAGCGAAGACAAACGCCGCAGATTTGCCGTCGCAGAAAGGATCACGCAGATGAACTACCAGCCACGTGGGATCAGTGACCAGGCTATCCAGGGACCGGCTTCCTATCTGAGCGAGATTGAGAGCTGCCGAGGCGCTCCTCAAGACCAAGCCGACCTGGGACGGCGTCACCGCCGAAGCCGTGGCGCGCATGCGTCTGCAGAACCGCTTCCAGACCGGCCTGGACATCGCCCGCTACACCGCGGCGCTGATGCGCGGCGACATGGCGGCCTATGACGCCGATCCCACCAAGTACACCCAGTCGCTCGGCTGCTGGCATGGCTTCATCGCGCAGCAGAAGATGATTTCGATCAAGAAGCATTTCGGCACGACCGATCGCCGCTATCTCTATCTCTCCGGCTGGATGGTCGCCGCGCTGCGCTCCGAGTTCGGACCGCTGCCCGATCAGTCGATGCACGAGAAGACCTCGGTGCCGGCGCTGATCGAAGAGCTCTACACCTTCCTGCGTCAGGCGGACTCCCGTGAGCTCAACGATCTCTTCCGCGACCTCGACGCCGCCCGCAAGGCCGGCGACAAGGCGAAGGAAAAGGCACTGATCGAGAAGATCGACAACTTCCAGACCCACGTCGTGCCCGATCATCGCCGACATCGACGCCGGCTTCGGCAATGCCGAGGCGACCTATCTGCTCGCCAAGAAGATGATCGAGGCGGGCGCCTGCGCGCTGCAGATCGAAAACCAGGTCTCCGACGAAAAGCAGTGCGGCCACCAGGACGGCAAGGTCACCGTGCCGCACGAGGTGTTCCTGGCCAAGATCCGCGCCTGCCGCTACGCCTTCCTCGAACTGGGCGTCGAAGACGGCATCATCGTGACCCGCACCGACTCGCTCGGCGCCGGCCTGACCCAGCAGATCGCCGTCAGCCACAAGCCCGGGCGACCTCGGCGACCAGTACAACAGCTTCCTCGACTGCGAGGAAGTCGACGGCCGCCAACGCCAGCAACGGCGACGTCATCATCAACCGCAACGGCAAGCTGATGCGTCCGAAGCGCCTGGCCAGCAACCTCTACCAGTTCCGCGCCGGCACGGGCGAGGACCGCTGCGTGCTCGACTGCATCACCTCGCTGCAGAACGGCGCCGACCTGCTGTGGATCGAGACCGAGAAGCCGCATGTCGAGCAGATCGCCGAGCATGGTGGACCGCATTCGCGAGGTCGATTCCGAACGCCAAGCTGGCCTACAACAACTCGCCGTCGTTCAACTGGACGCTCAATTTCCGCCAGCAGGTGTACGACGCGATGGAAGGAAGCCGGCAAGGATGTCAGCAAGTACAACCGCGCCGAGCTGATGAGCGTGGAATACGACGACACGCCGCTGGCGCATCGAGGCCGACGAGCGCATCCGCACCTTCCAGGCGGATGCGGCAAAGCGTGCCGGCATCTTCCACCACCTGATCACGCTGCCGACCTATCACACGGCGGCGCTGTCGACCGACAATCTCGCGAAGGAGTATTTCGGCGAGCAGGGCATGCTGGGCTACGTGAAGAACGTTCAGCGCCAGGAGATCCGCCAGGGCATCGCCTGCGTGAAGCATCAGAACATGGCCGGCTCCGACATCGGCGACGATCACAAGGAATATTTCGCCGGCGAGGCCGCGCTGAAGGCGGGCGGCGCCCACAACACGATGAACCAGTTCGGCTAACGTGGAATGCGGTCAACAGGAGACTATCATGACCAAAGGCAGCAATTTCTGGGTGATTGGCGGCGAGTTCGGTTCGATGAACTTCCACAAGCTCGTGGAAGGCTCGGCCCAGGTTCAGGGTCCGTTCAAGACCCGCAAGGAAGCCGAGGATGCCTGGCGCGTGGTCTCGGAAGAGAACCGTCACAAGGCCGGCGTGCGCTTCTCCATCGTGGAAGAGCCCTCGCGCGTCTCAGCCTGAAACCTGTTGCCAGCAGCCGACATCAACCTAATAAGAAGACGTCCAAGGGCGACAGCGGCCCCATCCGGCTATCCCGGGCGGGGCCGCTCGCGTCTTTTCCCCGCTCCCGCCTGCGGGGAGGGTCGGGATGGAGGCCTAACAAAGGTGCAAGCCATTGGGAACAAACGGCCTTTGCGGGCGGATGGTTACTGATAGGTTAACGGCGTTCGCGACCCATCAGGACAAAGGCCGATCCAGGCATGTCAGACGCGCCAAATACCGGAAGCAAGCGGTCGGCGAAACGCGTCCCGATCCGGCTGCGCGATGCGCTTGCGGCAGGCGCGGATCGAGGCCGCCGATCGCACCGGCGTCGTCGTCGATCTGCGCGACGCCGAAGTGGCCCGGCTCGAAATTCTCAACGAGGCGCTGGATCCGCTGTTTGCGCAGATGCCGGACCAGGTCGACCTGTTCGATCGCGGCATCAGCCAGGGCGATACGCCGCGGCTGTGGATCGACGTGGTGGCGCATGTGATGATGGGGCGCGACAAGCGCATCTATCGCTTCGTGCAGGACACCCGCTTCGGCCGCATCGTGATCGCCGAATCCCACGAGGTCGCCGACATCGTCGACGCCGTTACCGATTATGTCGCGCGCCGCATGATCGAGCGCGAACACGCGCTGGTCGCGACCCCGATGGCCGAACCCGCTGCCGCAGAGCCGCGGCGGCGCGGCCGGTTCTGGACCTTCGTGTTCGGATTCGTCGTCGGTGCGCTGGCGCTGTTCGGCCTCGCGCTGCTCGCAAGCTTGCTGAGTTTTTGACACCGTCATGGCGCGCGCCGGCTACGATAACCGCACCTGCCGCAATTGCCGGACACCAAGCGCATCGTCGATGCCGCGCACCGTCTGTTCGCACCGCCATGCCTCACCGTCGCGTTCGATCGAAAACAGATTATAGGCCGCAGCAGGTGAGCGGCCATGCGCGACCGCGGAAGCCGACGGCACGCCGATCGCGGGGATTGCGCCCTTTGGTCCCTCGAACCACATCGTCGAATGCACGTGATCATGCCCGTGCAGGATCAATTCGACGCCGTGCCGTTTCAGGAGCGCGAGCAGTCGATCCGAATCGGTCAATCGCTTGGCGTGTGATTTCGAACGCAGCGGGTGATGAATCAGCAGCACGCGAAACGCCTGCTCGGCGGACAGGCGCGTCAGGATCCGCTCCAGCGCATCGAATTGGGTGTGCCCGAGCCATCCCGTCGCCATCAGCGGCGCCGTCGGGACCGCCGACGATACGCCGATCAGCGCCAGCGGACCGCGGCGGCGCAGGAAAGGAAATGCGGCGCCGGCATCCGGCGCGTCGTCGCCATCGAGATAATTTCCCAATGCTTCCGCAAAGCGATGTTGGGTGGCGCGAACATAGGCGTCGTGATTGCCGGGGATCACGGTGACGCGGTCCGACGCACCGACGCTCTCCAGCCATGCCCGCGCCGGCGCAAACTCGGCTTCGAGCGCGAGATTGACGAGATCGCCGGTGACCGCGATGTGATCCGGCGCCTGGGTGCGAATATCCGATACCAGCGCATCGAGCACGTCGCGCCGGTGGAATTTGCGGCGATTGCGCTTCCAGTTGAGGTAGCCGAGCGCGCGCTTGTTGGCGAGATCGCGCAGCCGCGGCGCGGGCAGCGGTGCCAAATGCGGGTCGGAGAGGTGGGCCAGCGTGAATGCCGCCATCACACCGATCCGGTCGGGCTGCCGGCGAGACAGAACCCCTGCACGATCATCTCATGATATCCTGTTATACCCAGCCATGTATTGGCAAGCTGGCTGCCGCGACGCAAGGATCAAAGGATCAAACAACGATGGCTGGAACTCGGGGGCTACGGCGGCGATGAACCGGCAGGACCTGCGGATGAGGTTTGAGCCGGTGCTGCGGTGGTTTTTCCATCTCTATTGGCGCTTCGCCCGCGGCATGACGCTGGGGGTCCGCGCCGTGGTGCTGGACGGAGGCGCCAGGGTGTTTCTGGTCAAGCACAGCTATGTTGCCGGCTGGCACCTGCCGGGCGGAGGGGTCGAAGTCGGCGAGACCCTCGGCGACGCGCTGCGGCGCGAGCTGGCCGAGGAGGGACGAATTGAACTCGTCGGCGAACCCGGCCTGCATGGCCTGTTCTTCAACAGTCATGTCTCCCGCCGGGACCATGTCGCCGTTTATATTGTCAGGCATTTCCGGCAGGATCGCCTGCCCGAGCCGAACCGCGAGATTGTCGACTGCGGCTTCTTCGATGCCGGAGCGCTGCCGGCGGAGACCACCGAGGGTACGCGGCTGCGGATATCGGAAGTGCTCGAGAGCCGGCCGCCCCCTGCGACGTGGCGTTAGAAATCTTGCGCGGCTTAGAAATTTGCCGTTAGGAAATCCACTGTGCTGGTCGATTTTTTCACATCATCGAATGCGTCCGATGAAAGCAAGATGAAGACGGCGAAGATTCTCTGCGGCCTGGTCTGTTTTCTGATTCTCGTCAGCAATGTCTGGACGATCTCGCGGTGGAGTGAAAGCAGGGGGGTTTACGACGATATCTGCTATCTGCGGCAGGCTCATCTTTTCCGGGAATTCGGACTTGACGGTTTGAACACCGATATTTCCCGGGATCACGATCACTATCTGGCTTCAAAATTGAAGGAGATCGGCTTCCCGACCTGGAGCGATCCGGCGACGGCTCCCTGCCACAGCCTGATGCCGGCGACGCAAAAGCGGGTGATGCAATACCCGCCGGGCACCGGTTTTGTGCTGGCGCTGTTTCCTGCCGGATTCCAGGCGATACCGCTTTACGTTTTGGCGACCGCCATTGTTTTCGGCTTTGTGCTGCTTGCCATTTCGCTGGCGCGAACCTGGCCCGCCATCCTGCTGGCGGCGGCCTTTGGCTGCCTGACGCTTTACCTGATGATCAACCCGACCAAGGCGAGCTATTCGATGGCGCCAACGATGGTGATTTGCGTCCTCGCGGCCTTTTTCACGGCAAGGCTTTTTGCGACGGAGCAGCGGCGAAATCGGTTCGTCTTGTCGGCGCTCGTCGGATTCCTGATCGGTCTGGCTGTCGATTTCAGATTGCCGAACCTGTTTCTTTCCTCCGGATACTTCGTATTTTTCTTCGTTTCATTTTTAATATCCCGTAAAATCGAGACAGCCGTTCAGGGCATGCTGTTCGGAGCAGCATTTCTGGCCGGGATGGTGCCGACGCTGCTCGCAAATGCGATCAATGCCGGCAGCGCGCTCTCTACCACCTACGGAGCCGTCGATACCGTGCCGCCTGATTTCAACGTTAGCATCATCTGGCATTATGTCGCGGACATGCAATTCGTTTTGCTGGCGCTCGCAAGTGCGTGGACGGCTTTGATCTTGCGTTTGAATCGCGGTAACGGCATAACAAAAGCTGCTCTTGTCGCGGCTGGAAATCTGCTGGTGAATTTGGCCTTCTTCATGAGCCATCCCGTTTTCACGCCCTATTATACGATCCCCGTGGCCGTGCTTTCGCTGTGGAGTTTGCTGTTTGCTGGCTTGATGCAATCGGCCGAAGCGGTGGAGGGTGATTTTCCAGGGCGGCCAGCAAGAGCTTGACCATCATGCGGGAAACAGAATTGACAGACCAGGTCGGGCGGCCGTGCCAGCGATGACGATATCGTCGATGCGGGTTGCGGTTCTGGTGCCGTGCTTCAACGAGGAAGCCGCGGTCGCAACCGTCGTCGCCGATTTCCGCAAGGCGCTGCCGTCGGCCGACATCTTCGTCTACGACAACAATTCGTCGGACCGCACCGTCGCGGTCGCGCGCGACGCAGGCGCGCGAGGTGCGAAGCGAACGCCGCCAGGGCAAGGGCCACGTGGTCCGGCGAATGTTCGCCGATGTCGACGCCGATATCTATGTGCTGGTCGATGGCGACGCGACCTACGACGCCGCCAGCGCGCCGCGCATGATCGATCGGCTGTTATCGGATCATCTCGACATGGTCGTAGGCTTTCGCGTCGATCAGGTTGAAAGCGCCTATCGGCCCGGCCATCGCACCGGCAACCGGATGCTCACCGGGTTTCTCTCCTCGGTCTTCGGCCAGACCTTCAAGGATATTCTTTCCGGGTATCGCGTGTTCTCGCGGCGCTTCGTCAAATCCTTCCCGGTGCTGTCGGATGGCTTCGAGATCGAAACCGAGTTGAGCGTCCACGCGCTCGAGCTGGCGCTGCCGGTCGCCGAAATCGAAACGCCCTATTACGCCCGTCCGGAGGGATCGTTCAGCAAGCTCAACACCTGGCGCGACGGTTTGCGGATTTTCGGCACGATCCTGAAACTCTACCGGTCGGAAAAGCCCTTGCGCTTTTTCACGGCCATCGGGGTGTTTCTCACGCTGGTTTCGATCGGCCTCGCGATCCCCATCATCGTCACCTATCTTGAGGAGGGTCTGGTTCCCCGCCTGCCGACCGCGGTGCTGTCGATGGGGCTGATGATCTTGGCGGTGCTTTCGGTGTCGTCGGGGCTGGTGCTCGACACCGTGACGCGCGGACGCCGCGAGATGAAGTTGCTGGCCTATTTGTCCCAGCCCGCTATGAACAAGCCATGAGCGACCTCTCTCTCATCATCATGGCCGAAACCGCTAATGACGCCCAGGCGATTGAACGGCTGCACCAGCGCACGTTCGGGCCCGGCCGCTTTGTTCTGAGCGCCTACCGGATTCGCGAACATGTCGACCACCTGCTCGATCTTTCGTTCACCGCCCGGATCGGGACGCTGCTGGTGGGCTCGGTGCGCCAGTTGCCGATCTGCGTCGGCGATACGCCGGCTTTGCTGCTGGGGCCGTTGACGGTCGAGCCGCCGTTTCGCAGCCGCGGCATCGGCCGCGCCCTGCTGGATCGCGCCTTGAAGGACGCGAAAGCCAAGGGGCATCGGCTCGTGGTACTGGTCGGCGACGAGGCCTATTACAGCCGGGTCGGCTTCAAGGCCATTCCGGAGGGACGGGCGAGCATGCCGGGACCGGTCGACTACAGTCGCCTGCTGGTGGCGGAGCTTGTCGATGGCGCCTTCGCCAACGTTTCCGGCGCGATTCGTCCGGACTGGAGCATGGCGCGCTAGAACTCCGAGACGCTGGACCATGCGGTCGCTCATAGCTTCTGCGAAATGCCGAAATAGAAGCCGCGCCGCGGTACGAACTCCGGGCGTCGGCGTGACAATGCCGGAGTCCTCCTGATGTCGCGCATGGTGTCGCACGGGCTTGCGACGAAGCGTGGCGCCGAGGGTTGGTTCGGCGCTGCACATCTCATATCTTCTTTGAGAGGCCAAGGAAGAAGCCTCGATGCGGGCCGTATTGCGGTGCGAACACGCCGATCCCGGTTCCATCCCTGATTTCGTAGACGGTATCGAACAGGTTGACGACATCGAAACGAACCGTCATCGGCAGGGGATCGTTGGGCAGCAGGAATTCGCGCTTGATGCCGACATTGACCTGGGTGTAGGGCGGCACCGTGCGGATATTGGCGTCACCGCTGCGCAGGCCGCTGCCGTAGATCATGTCGGCGCTCAGCTTGGTACCGCACCACGATAGTCCATTTTCACCGAACGTTTCCGCTACGGTGGCGATCCGACCGCAGAACTGATAAACGGCCCCCGCCGAGGCGGTGACGAACTGGTTGTGATCGGTATAGATAAAGTTTGTCTGAACGTACTGAAGCCGGGTCAAGCCGCCGAGGTCCGCAAGCGGTATGGTGTTGTCAAACAAAAACTGGTTCGACACGGGGTCGGTCGCTCGCTGCTGGGCCACGGCGACGTTCGCGTAGGTCTGCAAGTTGCCGCTATTATACCTGGCGTGAAATTCGATGCCCTCGTTGTATCCGCGGGCATAATTGAAGGCGCTGAGCACCAGGGCCTGGCCGAAAACCCCGTTGTCGATGAGATCAGTCGCGATCTTGTAGTAGGCATCGACGCCGAGATCGAGTTTGGAACAGGTTTTTCCGTCTGAAGCGCATCCGAATTTGATCTTTTGATCGACGCCAGCATCGAAATAATGCGAGCGTTCCGGCAACACCGGGTCGTTGGCCGCGCCGGCCGACGCCGCTCCAGTCGTATTGTTGAACAAGGCGATGTTGGCGGGAGCCGCCTCCACCAGTACCGGCGGGGTGAAGTAGCGCGCATAACCGGCATGGAACGTGGTATCCTCGAAGGGCTTATAGGTAAAGCTCAAGCGGGGGCTCAATTGATTGGCACTGACGAATTGATCCATCTGATCGAAGCGCAAGCCGGCGTTGATCGTAAATTGACTGGTGACCTTCCACTCGTCCTGAACATAGACTCCCGCCAGCCACCCAAGTTTAGATACGTTGTCGGTGATGCTGATAGGCGCGCCATTGTCGGAGCCGTCGCACAGAGTGCAGGGCTCGACCAGCGACGTGTTGCCGGTGAACACCTGCTCGGAACTGATGGAGAAGCCGGCACGAAGCGTATGGGCCGAATTGACCTGATACGAGCCGTCGCCCTGGATGCCGTTGGTGAGGGAGGTGCGGCTGATATTCGAGGCGATGCCGTTTAGCAGTAGATCGCCGGTCGGGTCCGGCGTGAACTGCAGATTGTTGTGGCGGGTGAAATAGGACAATTGCCCGTCGAAGCCCTCGTAGGATTTCTGCGCCGACAGCACGGCAAATTGGGTGGTCTCGACCTGGTTTTCATTGAGCAGCGCTGAGTTGAAACTGGTCGCACCGAATGCGTTGGTGACAAATCCATTTTGTCCAATCGGCTGACCGGGATTATTGGGAATCTGAAAGTTGTTGACCGATGTTCCCGCGATCAGGCTGACCCGCGTGGTCGGGTCGACGAACGCGGACATGTAGGCGAAGCCCTTCTCCTGTTGGGTGAAATCGTGGATCGCATTGTAGGCGGGCGTCGGATTCTCAATCCCTACCGTGTTCTGCAGATAGCGGCCGGTGAAGTAATATTGGACACCGGCAAAGCAATCGGTGGCGGCAGGCAGCGCCTTGACGCTACCCGGCGTGGTCGTCGTGGTCGCGGGACAGTTGCCGCCGAACGTGCCGCCATATTCGATGCTCGGGGTGATGGTGCCATGGCTGCCGCCGTACATGCTGACGCTGCCGCTGTTGTTGAAAAGGTCGGTGCGGGTCGTGATGTCGACGAGGCCGACCGTGCGCAGTCCGTATTCGGCCGGCAGGGCGCCGGTGACAAGCGACATGCTGCCGATGAAACTGGTGTCGAAGATGCTGCCGAATCCGGTGACGCCATCGGGCAGCAGTATCCCGTTGATCCGGTATTGAACATTGGCGTGATCGTTGCGGACGTGAAGTGAGCCGCTGGCCGCGGAATCCTGCGAGACCCCAGGGGCCTGCAGCAGCACTTGCTCGACCGTGGCATTGGGGCCCTGGGGGAGGTCCTCGATGGTGTTGTGGCTGATGGTGTTGGAGGTCGTGCCGATCGTCGTAAATATATTGCTGCGCGCTTGATCGAATACGTTGCCTTTCGCGGCAAGCTGCGCAGCTGGCGAGACTGGCGTCGGCGACGCTGCCGACTGGGCCGACGCTGTCGGCGGGGACACTGCGCGCCCGGCAACCGCGTGGGGTTTCGGCCTCTGCTTCGGTTTCCCGGCTACTTGCTTAGGCGCCTCGACCACGATGTCGGGAAGCGCCGTCGTGCCATTTCCCGCCGGCGCCGGCGCCGGCGTCTGCGATAGTGCCGGGTTGCCCAGACTGCAAAGTAGAAGCGAGGCCGCGCCGGAGGCGGCCAACATTGGCTTGGTGAACACTGACTTTCTCCCGATTCCCATCAGGTCGCGGCCCAGTTCGTCGTTGTCGACGACGTGGATGCGCCTGCCGTCGCGTCGGACGGAATGATTTCGATGGATACCGGTGAGATCAGCCACGCATGACGCGGCGACCCCATCGGGATCTTCAATCAATCGATGTCAGGAGATCGGGGGAGCGCGAGGCTGGAAAACGATGCGAGCGGAATTCAGATGGACGAATTCGGCGTCGGTGGTCCGGTAAAGAAATTCGACGGCTTGCGGCAGCAGCAGCACCGGTGGCGTTGCAAACAACACCGTGTTGGCGAGAGCCATGACGGCGCAGATAGAGCAAATGTCATTCGGATGCCCGTCGGAATCGTGGTCGGACGCAGGCTTCTGCTGACCCGCCTGACCGACCGAATCCGGCGCAACAAGGCCACCGGCGTAGGAAGAGTCAGACTGTGCTTGGCCGGATTGAATCGCGGGTGCCGCCTGCGCGGCGACGCCGTGGAAATGCCCGAACGAAAGCACAAACTGGATGGCCAGCGCCAACAGCGCCAGCCGCGATCCATGTTTGATGTTCGAGCGGAACCACTTCATGCCGATAGGCGCCTCTGCATCGGAAGGCCAAGGCATCTCGGCCGCTCCAACGTTATATTATAACATCAGGGATGCCGGGCGGATGTCAACCGTAGTCCGGTTGTGTGCGGCGACAATTCGTCATGCCTGTGTATTTCACGCAACGGCGGGCGAGCCGCGGCTCGATCAGCGGCCCTCGCGCAGCCAGGTCGCGGCAAACGCGCCGAGCAGCAGCAGCAGACCGATCAGGCCGGCGAACATCGGCAGCACGCCGACGCCTCTGACGACGCTGGCATCGCGCATTTTCACGCCCATCCAGCCGTCGCCATGAAACACGCTCGACGCGCGCACCGGCACGATGCGTGGAAGCTCGACGCTCGAGCCATCGACCACGCGCCGCGCGTCGCCGCCGGTGGCTTGCGCCAGCGGCTTCAGCATCTCGGTCGTGGAGGTGACTTCGGAAAATTCCTTCGGGTTGGTCGGACCGACATTGATCAGCGCTTTCAGCGTGCCGTCGGTGGCCTGCCACAGGCCGAGTTCGTTGGCCGGAAGGGTCGAGCGCCAAGTGCCGGGCTCGCTGGCAGTCAGCGTCAGTTCGCGCGTCGCGCCGGACGGCGACGTCACCGTCACCGGCGTGACGCTGTCGGCCATGGTCTGGCGCAGCACCACCAGATCGTGGCCCTGGACCTGCAGGCGCAGCGCCTCTTCGTCGAGATCAGGCTGCTTCATCAGCCAATGCGACATCCGCCGCAGCAGATCGAGATGCGGTCCGCCGCCTTCATAGCCGCGCGCCCATAGCCAGATATGGTCCGACAGACAGCAATGCGACGCGACCCTCGCCGTAGCGCGACAGCAGCAGCAGCGGTTTGCCATCGGCGCCCGTCATCACGGGAGCGGTGGTCGCATTGCGCGTCTCGACGGTGCGGAAGAACCGGCTCCAGTGCGGCGGCTCGGAGCCGGAGCCTTCGAGACCGCGCGTCACCGGATGGCGTTTGCCGGCGTCGCTCAGATGCGCATAGAACGGCTTCTCGGTGACGCCGACCGGCTCGGCCGGCAGCACCGAATCCAGCGGCGTGCGCCAGATGCTCGTGGTCGACGCGTAATCGGGGCCTGCCGACACCAGCACCGCGCCGCCGGCCCGCACATATCGCGCGATGTTGTCGAAATACGCGATCGGCAGCACGCCCTGGCGCGCGTAGCGGTCGAAGATGATCAACTGGAATTCGTTGATCTTCTGCTGAAACAATTCGCGGGTCGGAAACGCGATCAGGGACAATTCGTTGATCGGCGTCCCGTCCTGTTTCTCGGGCGGACGCAAAATCGTGAAATGCACGAGATCGACGCTGGCATCGGATTTCAGCAGGTTGCGCCAGGTGCGCTCGCCGGAATGTGGCTCGCCCGAGACCAGCAGCACCCGCAATTTGTCGCGCACCCCGTCGATTGCGACCACGGCGCGATTATTGACCAGCGTCAGTTCGTTCTCGAGCGGAGAGGCCTCGATCTCGACGATGTTCGGGCCGGCGTGCTTGATATCGACATCGATATTGACGGTCTGGCCGCTCATCACGGTGCGTTCGTTGATTACTTCGCCGTCGCGGCGCACCACGATCTTTGCGCGCTCGCCGCTGACGCCCTGGTCGTCCAGCCGGTAGGTGATGGTCTGCGTCTGCCCGACGATGCCGAACCGTGGGGCGGCGGAAATCGCAATGCGGCGGTCGCGCTCGTCCTTGCGTCCGGTGATCAGGGCATGCACCGGGGCCTGAAATCCAAGCGCCGCGGCGTTGGCAGGAATGTCGTGCACCCGCCCATCGGTGATCATGAAGGCGCCGGCGACGCGATCGACCGGAACATCCGACAGCGCGGAAGACAGCGCGCCGAACAATTTGGTGCCATCGGTCTCGCCGTCGGCCTGGCCGGCCTCGACGACCCGCACCTCCAGCCCCTTGATCTTCCTGAGGCTGTCGACCAGCGCTGTCTGCGCCTGCGCGGTTTCCCGGGTGCGGTCGCCGAAGTTCTGGCTGGGGCTCTTGTCGATCACGACCGCGACCACCGACGATAACGGCTCACGCTCCTCGCGGGTGAATGACGGATTGGCCAGCGCCAGCAGCACCAGCGCCAGCGCCGTCACGCGGATTGCCGCACCGCGCGCGCGCGCGAACAGCAGCAATCCGGCGATCGCAACGATAACGGCGAGCGCGAGCCAAAGCACGAGCGAGGGGACCAGCGGTGTGAACGCGATGCCGTAGTTCATGGCGCGCACCTGTCAACTTCGTCGTGCCCGGGCTTGTCCCGGGTATCCACGTCTTCCTTGCCGCTTGCCAAGACGTGGATGGCCGGGCATAGGCGAGCGGAAGCGAGGCCGTCTTTCTGACGGCTATTCCCGGCCATGACGGTGTGTTTGTGGGAAGCGCTCATGTTCATCAGGCGCGTCTCATTGCCCCAGCCGCTCGATCAGCGCCGGCGCGTGCACCTGGTCGGCCTTGTAGTTTCCGGTCAGCGTGTACATCACGATGTTGACGCCGGCGCGGAAGGCGAATTCGCGCTGCCGGGGCTCGCCTTGCGTCAACGGCAGCATCGGCTGGCCGTCCGGGCGTATCGCCCAGGCGCCGGCAAGATCGTTGGAGGTGATGATGATCGGCGAGACGCCGTCGCCGCCCCGGGCGGGCCGCGCCGTGGCCTCGTCCTCTTCCTCGCGCGGCAGCGCTTCGACCCAGGTCTGACCTGAGTCAACCGGCCGGGAAAATCGCGCAGCAGGTAGAAGGTCTTGGTCAGCACGTGATCGCGTGGCACCGGCTCTAGCTCGGGCACGTCGAGCGAGGAAAGGATGTTGCGCAAGGCCTGCATTCCCGGCGTCTGCGACGCGCCGCCTTCTCCCGGCGGCGCCTCGATGGCGTCGCGGGTATCGAACAACACGGTGCCGCCCTGTTTCATATAGGCGTCGATGCGGTTGATGGCGTCCTGCGGCGGTTTCGACGCGCCCGGGACAATGGGCCAGTAGATCAGCGGAAAAAACGCCAGTTCGTCGCGCGCCGGGTCGACGCCGATCGGGTCGCCGGCTTCCAGCGCGGTGCGTTGCGCCAGAAACAATGTCAGTCCGGCCATGCCCGCCTTGACGATGGAATCGACGTCGGCGTTGCCGGTGACGACATAGGCCAGCCGGGTTTGCGAGGTTGCCTTGATGGCAAAATCGTCCTTGTCGTCGGCGCGGGACGGCGATGGCGTGGCCAGCATCGCAGCCAGCAGGAAAGCGAATGCGAGCGCGGCCGGTGCCGCGCGCCGTCGCAGCAATGCCGCGAAGCCGGCGCCGAGCAGGGCCACGATGATCGCGTCGATCAGGAATAACGCCAGCGCCGATGACAACAGGATACCACGCAGGTCGTACGGTTCGGAGTTGGTGTAGCTGGCACGCCGCGCGCGCAAGGCCGAGGTATCGAGCGGCGCAATGCGATCGGCCGCCGCCAGCGCATTCACCGCCAGCGGTCCGTCAGCCGGACCGTAAAATCCGGGCGGATGGTCGACGCTCGCCCGGTCCCGGTAATCGGCCGAGAGCGGCTTGGCCGTCGAGGGCGGCGGTCCGAACGCGCCGAAGCCATCCAGGATCCGCAGCGGCGCCACCGTTTCGGCGGTTCCTTCGCTGGCGACGCCCGCGCCAGGCGTCGACGTGTAGCCTGACATATCGACGATGCGCCTCAGCATCTCGACGAAGGTGCCAGACATCGGCAGATCGGACCAGCGCATATCGGCGCTGACATGAAACAGGCTCACCACGCCCTTGCCGCGGCGTTCGCCGGTTACCAGCGGCGTTCCATCCTCCAGCGAAGCCCAGCTCTTTGTCGCCAGCACCGCATCCGGTTCGGCGAGCACCTGACGGTTGACGGTGACGTCCTTCGGCATCGCCAGCCCGGCGAAAGGACCGTCGGCTGAGAACGCCGCGAGGTGCTGCGGCTTTTCCCAGGTGAGACTGCCGCCGAGGCTGCGTCCGCCGCGGCGCAGCTTCACCGGCACAAGGTCGTCATCCGCCTGCGCCAGGCGCGGGCCGGCAAAGCGCACCAGCACGCCGCCTTGCTCGATCCACGCGTTGATGCGTTCGCGAATTTCGGGCGACAGCGTGCCGATATCGGCAAGCACCATCATCGGCAGCTTCTGGTCGAGAAACTGTGTGATCGCCTGTTGCGGAGCGCCGCGATCGCCAAGCCGCACATCGGCGAACGGCGCCAGCGCCCGGGTGAGATAGAATGTTGATGCCAAGAGAGGCTGGGCGGTATCATTGCTCGATCCGCTGACGACGCCGATCGCACGGCGCCGCCATCGCTTGTCGAGCAGTTGTACGGCGCCGGCAGATCGCTCGCCGGCGATTTCAAGCCGTGCGATGTCGTTGCGCAATTCAACCGGAAGATCGAACGCGGCCTCGGTCTCGCGATCCTGCGGCGCAAAGCTGTAGCGGGCTTCGCCGATCGGCGAACCCTTCAAGTCGATCGCACGCACAACGCCAGAGGCGGCGCCGCCACCGGTGCGCAGCACCTTCACGGTCATCTTCGCGGCGGCATTTTCGGCGGCCACCAATGCGAGCGCGGAAGGAGCGCCGCCTTCAAAAATCATCAACGCGCGGTCCCCGATGGTTTTACCCAGGCCTTCGAGAAATTCGGCTCCGCGTCCGGTATCGACGCCATCCGACAGCCAGGTGATTTCACAGTCGCCGGCTGCTTTCAGGAAACGTCCGATCGTGGCGAGGGTTTCAACCCGCTCGATCGAATAAGGTTTGGGCGTGAGCTGGCGCAACGCCACGCGCGCCGCACCGCCCGGCATGATCGTGATGTCGCGCGTGGGCTCGGACAGCGGAACCAGCGCGACGCCGCGCCGGTCGTTGTCGGCATTGGCAATCAATTCATCCGCGGCCTTGATCCGGACATCCCAGCTGGAAGCCGCACTCCAGCCGTCGTCGAGCAGGATCACGAGCGGCGCATGACTGCCGGCAATACCGGCTCGCGGATTCCAGATCGGTCCGGCGGCCGCCAGAATAAGCAGGGCCGCGGCCAGCAGGCGCAACGCGGTCAGCCACCATGGTGTCCGCGACGGGGTCTCCTCCTTCGGCGCGATATCGAACAACAGCCGCGTCGGCGGGAACTCGATGCGCCGCGGCCGCGGCGGCATCACCCGCAGCAGCCACCACAACAGCGGCAGGCCCAACAGACCCAGCAGCAAAAGCGGTTCGGCGAAGGTAAGAGGGAAGCCGGCGATCATGCGCTTCGCCCCGCCTTGACGGTGGTGGCGCGCGCGCTGCCCTTGTTCACCATCATGCCCGCATGCAGGAACAGCAGCAGTTCGGCGGCCGAGCGGCTCGTGGTATGGGTCGAGAACAGCCAGTCGAGCTTGCCCGCCTCGCTGCAAATCTGGTCGCGGTGCAGCGCCACGCGCGCCACATAATCGCCGGCCCATTTTTCGGCGCGGCCGGCGGTGATAACGCCGCCGCCTTCCGGTTCGACGAATTCGACGCGGCCGGAATAGGGGAAGCTTTCCTCGGCCGGATCGACGATCTGGACCAACGCGCCGTGCGCGCCCGATGCCGACAATCCGGCGAGCATGCTCTTGATGTCGCCGATCGGCGACCAGAAATCCGACAGCACCACGATCTCGGCGAGCGCCGACGGCACAAATGACGGCGGCAGGCTGAGGCGGGCGGCGGCGTCATGCAGCAACGCCTGCGCCATCTTGTCGATGACGTTGCTGCTCGCGGTGGGATTCAACAGGCCGGGAATGCCGACGCGTTCGCCGCCCGCGACCAGGAGTTCGGCGAGCGCGAAGGTCACGATCAGGCCGCGTTCCAGCTTGCTGTCGCGCGAGGCTGCGGAGGCAAACGCCATCGACGGCGAGCGGTCCGGCCATAACCACACCGTGTGCGCGGCCTCCCATTCCTGCTCGCGAACGTAAAGATGGTCGTCACGCGCCGAGCGCCGCCAATCGACGCTTTGCGATGGCTCGCCCGAAACGAAGCGGCGGTATTGCCAGAAGCTTTCTCCGGCGCCGGCGCGCCGCCGGCCGTGCAGGCCGTGGATCACATTGGCGGCGATACGGCGAGCTTCAAGCACGAGGCGCGGCAGCGATGCGGCGAGCGATCGGCTTTCGCCATCGGCACGTCGGACTGCTGCGATCTCCCGGGTTGCGTGCGTGGTCTCCGCTGCCATCAACCGATCCGCGTCTTCAATTGCCTGATGACGTCGGGAATGGTGCGGCCTTCGGCGCGGGCGGAAAACGTCAACGCCATGCGATGCTTGAGAACCGGCTCGGCAAGGTCGAGCACGTCGTCGATCGACGGCGCCAGGCGGCCGTCGAGCAATGCGCGGGCGCGAACCGCCAGCATCAGTGACTGGCTGGCGCGGGGACCGGGTCCCCAGGCGATCAGCTTGCCGCTCTCGCCGCCTTCCGGACCTGGACGCGCGGAACGGACCAGCGAGAGGATCGCTTCCACGACTGAATCGCCGACCGGTAGGCGCCGCACCAGCCGCTGCGCGGTGATCAGGATGTCGGCGCTCATCGCGGCCTTGGCGAGCGTCTCTTCGGCGCCCGTGGTTTCGAACAGGATGCGCCGTTCGGCGTCGCGATCCGGATAATCGACGTCAATTTCCATCAGGAAGCGATCGAGTTGCGCTTCGGGCAACGGGTAGGTGCCTTCCTGCTCCAGCGGGTTTTGGGTCGCCAGCACATGGAACGGCTTCGGCAGATCGTGGCGCGCGCCGGCGACCGTGATGTGCTGTTCCTGCATGGCCTGCAGCAGCGCCGACTGGGTGCGCGGGCTGGCGCGGTTGATTTCGTCGGCCATCAAAAGCTGGGCGAACACCGGCCCGGAGATGAAACGGAACGACCGCTTGCCGGTACTGCTCTCGTCGAGCACCTCGGCGCCCAGAATGTCCGAGGGCATCAGGTCGGGCGTGAACTGGATGCGCTTGGCGTCGAGCCCGAGCGTGATCCCGAGGGTTTCGACCAGCTTGGTCTTGGCAAGACCGGGAACGCCGATCAGAAGCGCATGACCGCCGGACAGGATCGTCACCAGGGTATTTTCAACCACCCGGTCCTGACCAAAAATAACGGTGGAAATCGCTTCCCTGGCGGCACGGATTTGACCGGCAACCTGCTCGGCCGAGCGGACGATTACGTCCTCAAGTTTTTCGACGCCGTTTGTCCCAGCAACGTTTGCCATCTCTACGCCCGTCATCGGTCACTCCTTGCCTGAAACGCCGCCGCTTGCGTCGTCATGCCACCAACCCCATGCTAAACTTATGCGAAGGGCATGTATTCGTTGAATTAAACTATCCCCACATTATCGGCGTTTCGGGGTAAGAACGGCATCACGAAGTGGCGACTTTTGCTTCGCGTTTCACACATAATCCGGTCCGAAGACTTGCACCAATCATGCCAAACAAGATCAGAGTCAGGGCAAACAATGGCGAAGCAAGGGCAGACACCCGATCAGGGCCTCGACGGGCTGACCGCCGCCGCCAGGGACGCTGCGACCGCCGGCAAGGGCCTGCCGCCGGTGCATTTGTGGAATCCGCCGTTCTGCGGCGATCTCGACATGCGAATCGCCAGCGATGGCACGTGGTTCTACATGGGGACCCCGATCGGTCGGCCGGCGCTGGTGCGCCTGTTTTCAACGATACTCAAGCGCGAGGACGGCAAGCACTTTCTCGTGACTCCGGTCGAGAAGGTCGGCATCCGGGTCGACGATGCGCCATTCCTCGCGGTCGAGATGCAGAAGGAAACCGATGGGCGGGAACTGCTGCTGCGGTTCCGCACCAACGTAGACGATTGGGTGCCATGCGATTCCGGGCACCGGCTGCGGTTCGAGGCGGCCGCCGACGGGGGGCTCACGCCCTATCTTCACGTCCGCGCCGACCTGTGGGCCAAGGTCACGCGCGCACTTTACTATGATCTGGTTGACATGGGCGAGGAGCGGATGGTCGATAGTCGCCCCATGTTCGGGGTCGCATCGGCGGGCGAGTTTTTTGCGATGGCGGATGCCGAACAGGTGAGGGGCGCGCTTTGAACGAGCCGATGCTGAAGACCGAACCCGCTGCGATCAGTTCGGCGGAGTTTTTCGATCGGGCCCGCGCGCGGCTGCGCTTCGACATTCCCGCCGGCCTGACCGACGCCAGCGTGGTGCCGCCGAGCGGCGATCAGGGCACCGACCGGATGCTGAAGATCATCGCGCAGGAACAGCCGATCCGCCCCGCGGCGGTGCTGATCCCGGTGGTGGATCACGCGCAGCCGACCGTGCTGTTGACGCAGCGTTCGGCGCACCTCAACGATCATGCCGGCCAGATTTCCTTTCCCGGCGGCAAGATCGATGCGACCGACGCCTCGCCGCTCGATGCCGCGCTGCGCGAGGCCGAAGAAGAGATCGGCCTCGATCGCGAATTCATCGATCCGATCGGTTATCTCGATCTCTACGCAACCGGTTTCGGATTTCGTATCCTGCCGACGGTGGCGCGGGTACGGCCCGGCTTCAAACTGCGCGTCAATGAGGGCGAAGTGGACGACGCGTTCGAGGTCCCGCTGGCCTTCCTGATGGATCCCGCGAACCATCAGCTTCACCGCAAGGAATTCCGCGGCATGGAGCGCGCGTATTACGCCATGCCATTTGAGGAGCGTTATATCTGGGGCGCGACCGCGGGGATTCTGCGCGTGCTGTATGAGCGGATCTGTCTGCCATGATCCGTCCGGCTTTCAGCGAAGTCGGAATTTTCCTGATCCCGTTTGTGGTCTATGCGCTGTTTTTGATCGGGACACGCTCCGGACTGCTGGTGCAGTCGTCATGGCCGCTGCATTTGATCGGCAAACTGCTGCTCGGTTCGCTGATACTGGTCGTCATCAGTTTCATTTTGCTGGCGCATTTTTCCGGCGGGGCGCCGCATTCGACCTACATTCCCGCGCACATCGAGAACGGCAAGCTCGTTCCCGGAGTCGAAAAATGAGCGATACGCGCGTGCTTGACGACGCGCCCTGGCTCGCCTCCGGACCGGCTGCCCGGCTGCTCGGATTGCTCAACGCCAATGGCGAGGAAGCCCGCGTGGTCGGCGGCGCGGTGCGCAACGCGCTGCTAAAGCTTCCGATCGGCGATATCGATATCGCCACCACCGCGCTGCCCGCCGAAGTGATCCGCCGCGCCCGGGCGGCCGGCATCAAGAGCGTGCCGACCGGCATCGAACACGGCACCGTGACCCTGGTCGTCGATGCCCGGCCGTTCGAGGTCACCAGCTTGCGCGAGGATACCGAGACGTTCGGCCGCAAGGCGAAGGTCGCGTTCGGCCGCGACTGGGTGCGCGACGCGGAGCGGCGCGACTTCACCATCAATGGCCTGTCGGTCGATGCCGGCGGCGTCATTCACGATCACGTCGGCGGCTATGACGATCTCGTTGCAAGGCGGGTACGCTTCATCGGCGATCCGAACCGGCGTATCGCCGAAGATTATCTGCGCATCCTGCGGTTTTTTCGCATTCACGCCGCCTATGGCAGAGGCGACCCCGACCGCGCGGGATACCTCGCCTGCATTGACGCGCGCGCGGGCCTTGCGACCCTGTCCGCCGAACGCGTGCGCATGGAAATGCTGAAGCTGTTGGTTGCGGAAGGTGCGGTCGGCGCGCTCGTGGCGATGGCGGATGGCGGATTGCTGCTGTCGATTTTAGGCGGTGTCGCCTATACCGGGCCGTTTGCCGCCATGGTCGCCGCGGAGCGCTCGCTTGGACTTGAAGCTGACCCGGTTCGCCGCCTCGCCGCGCTGGGCGTTGCCGTCACCGAGGACGCGAGGCGGCTTGCGGTGCGGCTGCGGCTCAGCAACAGCGAAACCAGGGCGCTCGATTCGATGGGCCATCGCTGGTGGCGGCTCGCCGGGATGGACGAGGCGACCGCGCGGCGACGGCTCTATCGGCTCGGCGCCGACCGCTACCGCGACCGGCTGATGCTGGCATGGGCGCGGGCAGGCGGGGCGACCCCTTCGGCGCCATGGCGGGAGCTTGCCACCCTGCCGGAGCGCTGGAGCGCGCCGAAATTTCCGCTCAAGGCAAGTGATTTCGTCGCCCGCGGAATTGCCGAAGGCCCGGCGCTTGGCCATGTGCTCGCGCTCGCCGAAGACGCCTGGCTCGCGGCGGATTTTCCGCTCGATGAACTGGCGCTCAAGGCCATCGCCGACCAAACCGTCACGCGCTTTACCCGCGACCAAAGGCTGTGAGTTCGTTGCGGCTTCGCCGGTATCTGCCGCGCCGTTGGCTCGCCACGACCCGAGCTACGGCCATTTCACTTCGGGCGGCATCGACGACAGGATGGAATCGACATTGCCGCCGGTCTTGAGGCCGAAAGTGGTGCCGCGGTCGTAGAGCAGGTTGAATTCGACATAACGGCCGCGGCGGATCAGTTGCTCCTCGCGATCCTCCGGCGTCCAGCGCGTATTGAAATTCCTGCGCACCAGTTCGGAATAGATCTTCAGAAACGCGCGGCCGACATCCTGGGTGAAGGCGAAGTCGGCATCCCAGTCGCCGGAATCATGGTGGTCGTAAAAAATGCCGCCGACGCCGCGGGCTTCCTTGCGATGCGGCAGGTAGAAATAGTCATCGCACCACTTCTTGTACCTGTCGTAATCGGCCACGCTGTTGGCGCCACCGCAAGCCGCCCGCATCGCCGCATGAAACGCGACCGTGTCGGCGTCTTCCTGGGTCCGCCGCCGGTCGAGCACCGGGGTCAGATCCGATCCGCCGCCAAACCATGCCTTCGTCGTGACCACGAAGCGGGTGTTCATGTGCACGGCCGAAACGTGCGGGTTGCGCATATGCGCGATCACCGAAACCCCCGACGCCCAGAAGCGCGGATCGTCGGCAGCGCCGGGAATCTGCGCGCGAAATTCGGGGCTGAATTCGCCGTGCACCGTCGAGCAATGCGCGCCGACCTTCTCGAACAGACGTCCGTGCATCACCGACATCACGCCACCGCCGCCGGGCTGGCCGGTATGGTCGGTGCGGTTCCATGGCGTGCGCGCGAAACGGCCCGCGGCATCCGGATAGAGCGAGGCCGGTGCATCGTCCTCCAGTCGCTCGAAGGCTGTGCAAATGTCATCGCGCAGGGCTTCGAACCAGGTCTGCGCCCGCGCCTTGCGATCCTCGATCACGGAGATGTCCATACGAAGTTCCTAACGTTGGGTTGAACTGTCCGTCATTGCGAGCGTAG
>CAVSOS010000079.1:0-26791 GCA_963729395.1 uncultured Pseudomonadota bacterium
ATCCTTGTTTTTGGCTCAATGGATTGCTTCGCTCCGCTCGCAATGACGGTGCTAGTTCAGTGGCTGCCGATCACGCTTGTCACACCGGCGATGGCGCAAGATAATGCCGTCCAACATCCAACGGAGGTAACATGAGCTGGCTTCCCTCCAACGATCCCGTGCTCGGCGATCCGCAATCGTGTGACGCGCTTGAACTGGTCATCGTGCCGCGGACCCGCGACCTCGGCGATGGATTCGAGGTGCGCCGCGCGCTGCCGCACGGCAAGCGCCAGATGGTCGGGCCCTTCATCTTCTTCGATCATTTCGGGCCGGTGCAGTTCATGTCCGGCAAGGGCATGGATGTGCGGCCGCATCCGCATATCGGGCTCGCCACCGTCACCTATCTGTTCGACGGCAGCATCATGCACCGCGACAGCGAGGGCAATATCCAGGAAATCCAGCCCGGCGCCATGAACCTGATGACGGCGGGCCGCGGCATCGCCCATTCCGAGCGGACCCCGGACGTGCAGCGCCGCGACGGCCAGAAGATGCTCGGCCTGCAAAGCTGGATCGCGCTGCCGGCCGCATCCGAGGAAATCGCGCCGTCGTTTCAGCACTACGCCGCCGCCGACCTGCCGACCGTCGACGACGGCGGCTTCACCGCGCGCGTCATTGCCGGCAGTTCGTTCGGCGCCTCCTCGCCGGTGACAATGGTGTCGCCGTGGTTCTACATCGAGGTAACCGCAAGGCAGGGCATTAGCGTGCCGCTCGATCCCGACCATGAAGAGCGCGCGATCTATGTGATCGACGGCGAGATCGAGATCGCGGGCGCACGCTATCAGGGGCCGCAGCTGTTGATCTTCCGGCCCGGCGATCGCATTACGGTGAAGACATTGAGCCCGGCGCGGATGATGTTTCTCGGCGGCGATGCGCTGGAAGGTCCGCGCCATATCTGGTGGAATTTCGTCTCCTCCAGCAAGGAGCGGATCGAGCAGGCCAAGCAGGACTGGAAGACCGGCCGCTTCGCCCACGTTCCCAACGAGCACGAGTTCATTCCGCTGCCGGAATGAATCATCCCGTTCCTTCGCCCTGTCGATCGCGGTTGCGAGACAGCGATCTTTTTGAAAGTCTCGGCCGATGACCACCATGCTCGCCAGCGACCTGCCCTTGCCGCGAATCGGGCGCGGCAAGGTTCGCGATATCTACGCCGTCGGCGAGGATCGGGTGTTGCTGCTGACCACCGACCGCATAAGCGCCTTCGACGTAGTCATGGCCGAGACGATCCCGATGAAGGGCGCGGTGCTGACCCAGATCTCAGCGTGGTGGTTCGATCGGCTCAAGGGCGTGGTGCCGCATCACATGATCAGCGCCGACGCCGATGCCATCGTCGCCGAACTGCCGGTCCTGAAGGCCCATCGCGCCGCGCTCGCCGGACGGGCGATGCTGTGCCGGCGCACCACGGTGTTTCCGATCGAATGCGTGATCCGCGGTTATCTTTCCGGCTCGGCGTGGAAGGAATATGCCGCGCAGGGCACGCTCGCAGACGAGAAGCTCGCGCCTGGCCTCGTCGAAAGCGCCAAACTCGAGCCTGCGGTGTTCAGCCCGGCGACCAAGGCCGAAACCGGCCATGACGAGAACATCACGGTCAAGCGGATGCGCGAGATTGTCGGCGATGAGGTGGCCGATGCGCTGGAGCGCATGGCTCGCGCCGTCTATGCGCTCGGCGAGACAACCAGCCGCGGCCAGGGCATCATCATCGCCGACACCAAATTCGAATTCGGCCGGGATCGCGATGGGCGCATCATCCTGATCGACGAGGTGATGACCCCCGATAGTTCGCGGTTCTGGGCGGCGGATGCCTACAAGCCCGGCCGGCCACAGCCCAGTTTCGACAAGCAGCCCTTACGCGATTATCTCGACGCCGAGCGGCGCGCCGGCCGCTGGAACGGCGAAGCCCCGCCACCGGCCTTGCCCGCCGCTGTCGTTGAGGCCACCAGCCAGCGTTATCTCGACGCCTATCGCCGCATCACCGGCGCCGCGTTGAAGGTCCAGGGAGCCGGATCATGAAAGAGCGGAACAGGCTCTCACTGTTATTTTGACGCGTTTTCTTTACGCGAACCGGTATCCACTTCGCTGGAAAACGCTCCAGCAAAACAATATCCAGAAACAATAGCGCGGGAGGAAACCATGACCGAAGCCGATTCCGTCCTTGTCGAACGCGATGGGCCGGTGACCATCGTCTCCATCAATCGTCCGCATTGTCGCAACGCCGTCGATGGCACGACGGCGCGCAAGCTGTTCGATGCGTTTCGTGCCTTCGATGCCGATGCCGAGGCCTCGGTCGCGGTGTTTACCGGCATCGGCGGTTATTTCTGCGCCGGCGCCGACCTCAAGGCGGTGGCATCGGGCGATCCCAACAAGAAACGCGAGATCGGCGGCCACGATTCGATCGCGCCGATGGGACCGAGCCGGCTGCGGCTGTCGAAACCGGTGATCGCGGCGGTCGAGGGCTTCGCGGTGGCCGGCGGCATGGAACTGGCGTTGTGGGCCGACATGCGCGTGGTCGCCGAGGATGCCACGTTCGGGGTCTTCTGCCGCCGCTTCGGCGTGCCACTGATCGATCTCGGCACCATCCGGCTGCCGCGCTTGATCGGTCATTCGCAGGCGATCGATCTCATTCTGACCGGACGCCCGGTCGGCGGCTCCGAAGCGCTGCGGATGGGCCTCGCCAACCGTCTGGTGCCCAGGGGCGAGGCCCGCGCGCAGGCGATTGAGCTCGCCAGGGATATCGCGCGCTTCCCGCAAACCTGCCTGCGCGCGGACCGGCTGTCGGCGCTGCGGCAATGGGATCTCGAAGAGGAAGACGCCATCGCCAACGAAATGCGCGGCGGACTGGAGGTCATTGCGTCCGGCGAGACTTTGTCCGGTGCTGCGCGCTTTGCATCCGGCGTCGGCCGTCACGGCGCGTTCGGCGCGGACAGCCCAAAGGGCTAGCTGATCGTCGCGTTGAGGATTGTTGACCCCTTCGAGTTCTGGCGGCGCCGGTTCCGCCCGGCGTTCCGCACTGTCATAAAAAACCTGTTGTCCTGAAGAGCGGGCGTCGTCTACCACTAAGCATTGTGCCAGGGACACATTCGCGCGTGGTCAGCCAGCCTGTCAGTCTCGGTCCAAAATTCCGCGGCGCACTCCATGACGTTCTGGGCGGCGGCGCCGCCAGTGTCCTGAACATTACGTTCGGATTATCCTACGCGCTGCTGATCTTTGCAGGCCCGCTGGCGCCCTATCTGTCCTACGGCGTCGCCGCCACTTTCATTTCATCCACCGTTCTTGCCACCATCCTCGCGGTCGGAAGCTCGCTGCCGTTCGCGATCGGAGGTCCGGAGAGTTCCACCGCGGCGATGACCGGGATACTGGCGTCGTCGCTGGTCGAACGAATGGCCTTGACCGATCCCACCGCGCCGCTGCTGGCGCCGGTGCTGATCACGCTTGGCCTTTCAACCGTCGCCACCGGTCTCATGCTGTGCGGCTTCGGGATGACGCGGATGGGCCGCGCCATCCGCTACGTGCCTTACCCGGTGGTCGGCGGATTTCTCGGCGCGACCGGCTGCCTGATCGTGTTCGGCGCGATTCGCGTCATCACCGGCTTTGGCTTTCACTTTGCGACGCTCGACCGGTTCGCAAATCCGCAGACGCTGTACGAACTGGCGGCGGCCTGCGTCATGGCCCTCGCGCTTTATCTGACCTGGCACCGGTCCCGAAGCTCGTTTGGACTGCCGGCCATTCTGATCGGCGGCATCATCGCCGCGCATGTCGCGTTCTGGCTGGCCGGCATCTCCCCGGCGGCGGCGCAGGCTTCGGGCTGGACCTTCGAGCCGCCGCCACACATCTCCTTCATGCTGCCCTGGAACGCGCAGGAATTCAGCCGCTATCCCTGGTACACCTTGCCGGATCTTGCCGGCAACCTGGTCGCCGTCATCTTCGTCACCGCGTCATGCACCCTGTTCAACACCGCGGGCATCGAAGTAGCCTCCCATCGCGAAGCCGACCTCGAGCGCGAGCTCAACGTCACCGGCATCGCCAACATCCTGTCGGGCGCGCTTGGCGGCTATACCGGGTGCATTTCCGTCAGCCGTTCCGTGCTCAACCTCAATAGCGGCGGAACCGGTCGCCTGTCCGGCCTGACCGTTGCGGCGATCTCGGTGCTGATGCTGGCGGTGGCGCCAATGCTGCTCGGCTACATGCCGAAATTCGTTCTCGGCGGCTTGCTGATCTACCTCGGAGCGGACCAGCTCTATCGATGGATCATCCAGTCGCGGCGGCGGCTTTCGTCGGTCGAATATCTGTCGCTGCTGGCGATCATCGTCATCATCGTGCAATGGGGCTTCATCGCCGGCATCCTGATCGGCGTCGTGATCGGCTGCGCGACCTTCGCGCTGAGCGCATCGCGAATCAATTCCATCAAATACAGCTTCGACGGCTCGGAATATCGCAGCTCGCTGGATCGCTCGCGCGACGATCTGGCGGTGCTGGCAACCCATGGCGGCAAAATCCAGGGCCTGAACCTGCAGAGCTACCTGTTCTTCGGCTCGGCCAACCGGCTCTACCAGCACGTCAAGACGCTGCTGCAGCGCAGCCCGGAGTGCCGGTTTCTGGTATTCGATTTCAAACTCGTCACCGGAATCGATTCCTCGGCGGCCTACAGCTTCGCCCAGATCAAGCGCACCGCCCATGACCGCGGCATCAATCTGGTGCTGGTCCATCTTCCGCCCGCGGCAGAGAAGGTCTTGCGATCGAGCGAGTTCATCTCGGAGGAGGTGCGGGTCGTGGCCGAACTGGATCACGCGCTCGAATGGTGTGAGCACGAGATCATCATGCAGCATCAGGAGCTCGAGCAGGAAGAGGCCAGCCTGCGCGACTGGTTCATCCAGATTTTCGGGACCGGGCACGACGCCGACGAATTGATCCGCCGCTGCCAGCGCATCGAGGTCGACGCCGGCGAGATTATCGTCAACGCCGGCGATGCCGCCGAATTCGATGCATTTCATTCTGGACGGGCGCGTCGGTATCAAGATCGACGCCGGCGAGGGCCGCACCACCCGGGTGCGAAGCCTCGGCCGCTATACCACCATCGGCGAGATGGGCCTCGTCTCGCATGCGACGCGCAGCGCGACGATCGAGGCGGAGGTCGCGAGCATTCTCTACGTGCTGGGCGCCGATCAGTTCGAGGCCATCAAGACCGACAATCCCGCGCTCGGCCAGAAGCTTTTGACCTATTTCGTCTCGGTGATGGCCGAACGGTTGAGTTTCGCCAACCGCACGATCGCGGTGCTGCGGAGGTAGTTTTGTCGTCCGAGGGAACGCCGAACGTAAAGCGATCCGTCGATTGGCCCAGCGCTTCAAGCGCCATCTCTAGAGCCTCCGTTCCGATTAAATCGGAACGGAGGCTCTATCTCTATGTTTTGACGCGTTTTCTTCACCCGAACCGGTATCCACTTCGCTGGAAAACGCTCTGGTCGCATTCACGGCCAAATCTTCGCGTTCCGTGGCATCCAATTTCCTCTCTCAGGCGCTTTTTGCCCGCGACACAACAAGATCGTCGCTCACGTCCAATCCAATTTCCGGATGCGTGAAATTGCGGAAGCTACCGATAGCGGCCGGACGCCCAAGCAGGTAGCCCTGCACCTCATCACACAGTTCGTCCTGCAGGAATTGAAGCTCGGCGTCGGTCTCGACTCCTTCCGCCAACACCGGCAAACCAAGCCCACGCCCGAGACCCAGCACTGCACGGACAATGGTCGCGGCCTGGTCGTTGCAATTGACTGACTTGATGAACGAGCCGTCGATCTTGATCTTGTCGAACGGAAACGCGCGCAGGTTTGAGAGCGAGGAATAGCCGGTACCGAAATCGTCCATGGCGATGCGAACACCGAGCGCTTTGATCCGCCGCAATGTGGCCAACGCGCGGCTGAAGTCGCGAATAAGCGCGGTCTCGGTGATCTCAATCTCGATACGGCGGGGCGGCAGGCCGGTTTCCAGCAGTATCTGGTGCAACTCCTTCACAAAGTCAGCATTATAGAGTTGCACGGCCGAGACGTTGACAGCGACGGTTAGCGGCCGCGGCCATGTTGCGGCCTCGCGGCAGGCTGTCTTCAGCACCCAGTCCCCGATCTCCAGGATCGCGCCAGTCTCCTCGGCAATCGGAATAAAAACTGCAGGAGAAATATCACCGCGTGTCGGGTGCTTCCAGCGCAGCAGCGCTTCGAAGCCGGTGACGGTTCCGCTCTGGATTTCCTTCTGGGGTTGATACACCAGCCGCAACTCGTCGCGCGCAATCGCGAGACGCAGATCATGTTCCAGCATCCGGCGTTCGTGTACCTCAGCGCCCATCCTTGCTTCGAAGAAACGATAAGTATTGCGGCCTTCGGTTTTGGCACGGTAGAGGGCCGTGTCGGCGTGGTTGAGAAGCGCCTGACGGTCCATCGCATTGTCAGGATAGAGCGCAATGCCGATGCTCGTCGAGATGCTGTTGGTCTCCGGCGTATCGCTTGTCGTACGCAGCACTTCCAGAATAGTTTCGGCAAGCTGGCTTGCCGAAGCGGGATTGGCAACTCCGGGCATCAGAACGGCGAACTCGTCACCCCCCAGACGCGCCATCACCTGACGCTCGTCAAGCACCGCGGTAACGCGTGAAGCCACGGTCTGTAGCACTGTGTCCCCCGCGGCGTGACCGAACAAGTCGTTAACTTCCTTAAACCGGTCGAGGTCGAGGCAGAGCACGGCGAGACTTTCGCCCTTGGCCAGGGCGGCGATTTCCCGGTCGATCCGCTCGTTGAAATGGCTACGATTGGGCAGCGATGTCAGCGCGTCGTGATGTGCGAGATAGTGGATATGCTGCTCTGCCTCTTTGCGCGCTTGCAGATCGCGAACAGCGACGACGTGATGGGGCCGTCCGGCAAAAACGATCGGCCGCAAGATCAACTCGACAGGGGTGGTCGATCCGTCGAGATGATGCAAATCCGTTTCAACCGGCAGGTTGGAGCCGGACAGCAGTCTGGCGCGCGCAACCTTGTCGGGAAAACAGCTTTCGAGCCTTGCACCGACCAGATCGGAAGCGGATAAGCCGGTCAGGGCAGCGAAAACTTGTGTTGACGGAGACGATCGCTTCGCCGTCGCAAACGAGAAGCCCCTCCACTGACGCATTGGCGAGATCGCGCATCCGGTCGACTTCAAGTTCTGAGCGGCGGTGGTCGCGGATATCGAGTACAACGCCCGCCAGGGCCAGCCCGATAATGGCGAAGCTCGCAAGCGCCACGCCCACTGCAAGCCATCCGGCAGGCAGCGCCGATTGCGAAATCTCGATCGGTTGGGATCGGGAATGATCGACACTGCGCCCATGGCGGTGAAGTGATGGCTGCAGATCGCAAGCGTCAACAGCACGGCGCCGCCGATCTTCCATTTTTCTTCCTTGCTATGAAGACCAACAGGAAGCGCGACTGCGCCGATTACCGCGCCGAGCACGATCGAGGCCACGACAAGCGTGGGATCCCACAGGATGATGCCTGCGATTTCAAACGCCGCCATGCCGGTGTAGTGCATTGCTGCAATGCCGCCCGCAACGATAGCGCCGCCGATCCATGGTCCGTGGCGCCAGTTCGGAATGAGCGATACCGCGAGCCCGCGGCGGTCAGCAGGATGGCCGCGACCAGCGACAGGATGGTTAATGTAATATTGTAGCCACTCGGAATTCCCGGCGTGAACGCAAGCATCGCAACGAAGTGCGTTGCCCAGATGCCGAAACCGGTGGATATTGCCGATACGGCGAGCCAGACGCCTCGCATGTGGCTGCTCGATTTGCGCGCATGATGAAGCAGATTAATCGCTGCGAATGACGCCACGATGCAGATCACGGCCGCGAGGCCGACAAGCCTCAAATCGTGCGCGTAGGCGATGCAATTGTAGATTTTAAACATGTTGCAATTCCGCAATGGCGGGACGCCGAGATTGCGGGAAGGTCTAGCGGTAATAGTGTAAGAAGCAGTAAATTGATGCGGCGCCGTCGGAAAGCGCCGGCGTGAATAAATCCTCCAAGGTTGCGCAAGAAGAAAGTCGTCGATACCCGGCGGCGCAGATAAGTTTACGCAATCTGCGCAATCTTAATCGCTTCGGCCGGGCATGACGAACCTGCAGGTTGCCGATTTCTCGCGGTCGGAGTTAATGGAAACTAAAAACGCCTAAATCCCCGCCATCATCACATATTTGATCTCGACATATTCTTCCATGCCGAGATGCGAGCCTTCGCGGCCGAGGCCACTTTCCTTGACGCCGCCGAACGGCGCGACCTCGGTGGTGATCAGCCCGGTGTTGACGCCGACCATGCCGGACTCCAGGGCTTCGGCCACCCGCCAGACCCGGCCGAGATCGCGCGAATAGAAGTACGAGGCAAGACCGAACGGCGAGTTGTTGCACATCGCGATCACGTCGGCCTCGTCCTTGAAGCGGAACACCGGCGCCAGCGGCCCGAAGGTTTCCTCCTGCGACACCAGCGCATCGGGCGCGACGTTCGACAGCACGGTCGGCTCGAAGAAGGTGCCGCCGAGCGCGTGACGCTTGCCGCCGGTGACGATTTTGGCGCCGTACTTGACCGCGTCGGCGATATGTTTTTCGACCTTGTCGACCGCCTCCATGTTGATCAGCGGGCCTTGCGTCACGCCTGGCTCGGTGCCGTCGCCGATTTTCATCGCGGCGACTTTCTTCGAGAGCTTCTCGACGAACTGATCGTAGATCTTGTCCTGGGCGTAGATGCGGTTGGCGCAAATGCAGGTCTGGCCCATGTTGCGGTATTTCGAGACCATGGCGCCGTCCACCGCGGCGTCGATATCGGCATCATCGAACACCACAAACGGGGCGTTGCCGCCGAGTTCGAGCCCCAACTTCTTCACCCCGGCCGCGGCCTGCCGAAACAGGATTTTTCCGACTTCGGTCGATCCGGTGAAACCGACGAAGCGCACCGCGGGATGTTCGCACAGCACCTTGCCGATTTCCGAGGATTTGCCGGTGAGGATGTTGAACACGCCCTTGGGCACGCCCGCCTTCTCGGCCAGCGCCACCAGCGCCAGCGCGGTCAGCGGCGTCTCGTTGGCGGGCTTCAGCACGACGGTGCAGCCGGCGGCCAGCGCCGGCGAGACCTTGCGCGTGATCATCGAGCAGGGAAAATTCCATGGCGTGATCGCGCCGCAGACGCCGATCGGCTGGCGGATCGCCAGCAGCCGGGCGTCAGGCCGCTGCGCCGGGATCGTCTCGCCATAGACCCGCCTTGCCTCCTCGGCGAAGAACTCGACATAGGCGCCGCCGATGTCGACTTCGCCCAGCGCCTCTGCCAGCGGCTTGCCCTGCTCGGAAGTCAGGATCAGCGCGAGGTCTTCGCGGTTGGCGATGATCAGTTCGAACCATTTGCGCAAGATGTTGGAGCGCTGCTTGGCGGTAAGCTTGGCCCAGGCCGGAAACGCCCGCTCGGCGGCTTCCACGGCTTGGGTAGCTTCCGCCGTGCTCATGACCGGCACTTTCGCAAGCTCGACGCCGTTGACCGGATTGGTCACGGGATTGGCCGGGGTGCCGATCCAGGCACCGTCGATGTAGCAGCGGTCGCGCAACAGCGAAGCATCCTTCAGACGTTCGCGGAGCGATGGCGAGGACGCTTGCGAAGTGCGTGCGGCGGCGGTCGGGGACATGGCGTTACTCCTCGGGTTTTTCTTGAGGTGTTGTTTCGGATCTTTCCTGGCTGGAAGCCCGATCATAGGCCCAAAAAGGCCGCTTTGCATCGCTTGGGCGCGATCCGCTCGCGGCGTTTTCAAGGTAAATCCGGATGCCGCCGGAGGTTCCCGCCCGCATCCGACACAGTTGCGGGGACGGCGTTCAGGCCGCGCCGCTCATATAGGTTTCGCGGCGGCCGATCATGCGTTCGGCTGCGGCCTTGGCGTTCGCCTTGGAAGAGGTGGCACAGGTGCGATATTCGAGGTCCGGCATTTCAACGGGTTCGCGCCGCGCGAACCATGATTTCGACGGCACCGCCAGCATCGAAAGGGCCTGGGCGACGTTATCGACCGCCTCGAACGAGTGCAGTGCGCCGCTTCCGGCGAAACGGACCTCATAGAGACCGGGGCTGATCGGCGCTTCGATATTTTCGCCGCGGGCGGCCCGGGGGTACCGTTTCCATTCGCTCCAGGTCGAAATCATTTGTCACGCCTTCCGCCGTCTTGCACCGCAATCATTTGTCTCAAATCAATCAGCTCGGAAGCGGCGTTTTCGTTGTAATCGGAATACCTTAGCACAACAATCGCGGCCGCCTGTCCGGCTCCGGTCACGATACCGCGGATATCGAGAGCGGTCACCGACATTGGGGGCCAATTCACCGCAAATTGTGGCCCATGTTGCCGTTTCGCCGCGCCGCCGCCAGAATTCGATCCTCCGCCGATTACGGCCGATGATCACGAGCACGCGACCGTCGCGTCTCGGCGAGCTACCCAAGCTTGCGGGCGGCCGCGACCGGTAGGAAGATCGCTGACTTCAAAAAATAAACCAGGAGGAGACCCCATGCAGAGCAAAGCTCAGATCGATCAGGTGCTGCGCCAGAAAAGCGAAGCCAAGGAGATTCCCGGCGTGGTCGCAATGGCCGCGACGGCTAAGGAGGTGATCTATCAGGGCGCGTTCGGCAAACGCGACCTGTCCAAGGACGACGCCATGACGGTCGACAGCGTGTTCTGGATCGCCTCGATGACCAAGGCGATCACGGCGGCGGCGGGCATGCAACTGGTCGAGCAAGGCAAGCTCTCGCTCGATGAGCCGATCGGCAAGGTGCTGCCGGATCTCGCAACACCCCAGGTGCTCGAAGGCTTCGATGCCAATGGCGAACCAAAACTTCGGCCTGCGAAGAAGCCGATCACGCTGCGTCATCTCATGACCCACACCGCGGGCTTTGCCTACGACATGTGGAACGGCGACATGGTGAAATATCTGGAGAAGACCGGCACACCCGGCATCACCTCCTGCACGAACGCCGCCTTGAAGACCCCGATCATGACCGACCCCGGCACGCGCTGGGAATACGGCACCAATATCGATTTCGTCGGCAAGGCGGTGGAAGCGGCCAGCGGCCAGAGGCTCGATGCCTATCTGCGCGATCATATGTTCGCGCCGCTCGGCATGTCCGACACCGGCTTCAAGATCGGCGAGGCGCAGCGCAAGCGGCTGGTCGGCATGCATTCGCGTGGCGAGGACGGATCGCTGGCGCCGATCCCGTTCGAACTCGAGCAGAATCCGGAATTTCACATGGGTGGCGGCGGCCTCTACGGCACCGCGGGCGACTACATCAAATTCACCCAGATGATCCTCAACAAGGGTCGCGGCAACGGCAACCAGGTGCTGAAGGCCGAGACCGTCGCGACCATGGGAGAGAACCATATCGGCGAACTCAACATGACCAGGATGACCTCGGCGGTGGCGTTCGCGACCAACGATGTCGATCTCTATCCCGACATGGCGAAGAAATGGGGGCTCAGCTTCCTGATCAACACCGCCAAGACGCCGGAAGGCCGCAGCCCCGGCAGCCTCGCCTGGGCGGGCCTCGCCAACACCTATTACTGGATCGATCCGTCGCGCGACATCGCCGGCGTGATCCTGATGCAGGTGTTGCCGTTCGCGGACAAGAAGTGCCTGGAAGCGTTCGCAGGCTTCGAGCGCGGCGTCTATGCCGGGCTCGATGCGGGCCAGAAGGCGGCGTAGCCGGCTTCGGCTTTCCCGGCGCGGTCGAACCGGCCGCGCCGGGAAATAGCCCAAACGACTTGCCTTGTTTATCCGGCCTTGACGCATAATGTCCCCCGCGTACATGCTTCGACGCATGGAGGAGCAGCTTTGACAGAAAAGACCGACTAGCTATGTGTGCGGCGTCGCCGATGCGCCGCTGCTCGGCGACACCATCGGGCGCAGCCTCGACCGGGCCGCCCAGCGCTGGGCCGATCGCGAGGCGCTGGTTTCGCCGAGCCACGGCGTCAGGTGGACCTGGCGGGAATTGGCGCGAGCGGGTCGATGCGCTGGCTGCAGGTTTTCTTGCGCTCGGTCTCGAACCCGGCGCGCGGATCGGCATCTGGTCGCTGAACCGGCCGGAATGGACGCTGACGCAATTCGCCGCCGCCAAGGCGGGGCTCATCCTGGTCACGATCAATCCCGCCTATCGCCTGAGCGAACTCGAATTCGCACTGGCCAAGGTCGGATGCGCCGCGCTCGTCACGGCCACCGCGTTCAAGACCTCCAACTACATGGAGATGCTGAACATGCTGCTGCCGGAACTGGCGACAGCCTCTCCGGGCGATCTGCACGCCGCGCGGCTGCCGCAATTGCGCGCCGTGATCCAGATCGGCGGCCCGGCCTGTCCCGGCACGATCCCGTTCGAAGAGGTTGCACGGATGGGCGGCGCACGCCACCGCAACGCGCTCGCTGCGCTCGCCGGGATGCTGCAGTTCGACGATCCCATCAATATCCAGTTTACCAGCGGCACCACCGGATCGCCCAAGGGCGTCACGCTGACGCATCACAATATTCTCAACAACGGCTATTTCCTCGGCCGCACGATGCGCCTGACCGAACAGGACCGCATCTGCATTCCCGTTCCGCTCTACCACTGCTTCGGCATGGTGATCGGCAATCTCGCTTCCCTCACCTCCGGCGCGACCATGGTCTATCCCGGGGAAGGTTTCGATCCTTTGGCAACGCTGCAGACCGTCGAGCAGGAACGATGCACGACGCTCTATGGTGTCCCGACCATGTTCATCGCCGAACTCGACCATCCAGACTTCGCCAAATTCGATCTGTCGTCGCTGCGGACCGGCATGATGGCCGGCGCGCCCTGCCCGGTCGAGATCATGCGGCGCGTCAATGAACAGATGAACATGCGCGAGGTGACCATCGGCTACGGCATGACCGAGACCAGCCCGGCCAGCTTCCAAAGCGCCACGGACGATCCGCTGGAGCGCCGGGTGTCGACGGTCGGGCGCGTTCATCCGCATGTCGAGGTCAAGATCGTCGACCTCGAAGGCCGTGTCGTACCGCGCGGTGTGTCCGGCGAACTGTGCACCCGCGGCTACAGCGTCATGCTGGGGTACTGGGACGAGCCTGAAAAGACCGCCGATGTCGTGGATGCCAATGGCTGGATGCATACCGGCGATCTCGCCGTCATCGACGAGCAGGGCTATTGCAACATCGTCGGCCGCATCAAGGACATGGTGATCCGCGGCGGCGAAAACCTCTACCCGCGGGAGATCGAGGAATTCCTTTACCGCCATCCGAAGGTTCAGGATGTCCAGATTTTCGGCGTCGCCGACCATCGCTACGGCGAGGAACTCTGCGCCTGGATCAGGGTGCGAACCGGCGAGATCCTGACCGCCGACGAGATCCGCGGGTTCTGTCAGGGGCAGATCGCGCATAACAAGATCCCGCGCTATATCGAATTCGTCGACGAGTTTCCGATGACGGTCACCGGCAAGATCCAGAAATTCGTGATGCGCGACGCGGTCGAGGCGCGGCTCGGATTGAAGGCGGCGAAAACGGCTTGATTCAAGAGCGATTGACAGAGGACCGGTTGATTCAAGATTGCTTGAATGGCTCGTCTGACCGCAGATCACATCGACTTCGGCACATGCGCTTTTTTTTCTCGCTACCGCTATGCGGCAACCAATTTGCCGGAGCTGGCTGGAACGCGCCAATTGATCATCGCGACCTTCACGGCGTCGTTCAGAACCAGACACGAGACCATGGCATAAATAAATACTACGAGCGCCTGCCACCAAGGTAAGGGCATCAGCCCGGGCAGTCCCACCCATGTCAGGACGGTGCCCGTGATGGCATCCGCAGCGAGCGCCGTCATGAAGGTTTTGCTCGGCAACGTCGCCCAGAAACAGCGGCGCTCTCGTGCGGACACGACCGAAAATACAGCAAAGTAGAGCAGCATAAGAAAGCTGAAGGTGTGGAGGGCATTGTTGTCGGTCGCCAAACCGAATTTCGTCCAGCCGATCCATAACAGGAAGAGCGTTTCAGCGACCATCGCAACACCTAGCACGACCGACACGGTGATGAAGCCTCCGATGTTCCATGTTTCCGGCTTCCTGGATGGCCGAACATTGTCGGTGGCAAGCGAGATTTTCGCGAAGTCCGTCAGGAAGACCAACAGCAGCATCGCGAAGGCCGAGACAACGAACTTGCCGGTCACCACGAATGCGATGGCCACGAAGGCAGCCTTGAGGATTGTTCGGCTGATCTTGTTGATGATCCACGTGAGAATGCGCTGGTAGATTGTCCGCCCCTGCTCGACCAGCGCGACAATGTTCGTCAGACCGGCCTCGGTCAAAACGACGCTCGCGGCCCCCTTGGCCACATCGGTCGCGGCGCTGACGGCTATTCCAACTTCGGCCTGCCGAAGGGCCGGTGCATCGTTGACGCCGTCGCCCGTCATACCGGTTACGTGCCCTGCGGCCTGTAGGTGCTGCACGACAATGTACTTGTCCTCCGGATATACCTCGGCGAAACCATCCGCACCTGCTAGCAAGTCAACGGCCTCGTTGCCGGCCACAGTGCTCGCCGCTTTCAGATCGGCCACGCGCCGGATATTGGGCAACCCGACCCCCTGGCCGATCTCAAGCGCCACCGGCAGTGCGTCGCCAGTGAGCATCTTTACCGGAACACCGAGCTCGAGAAGTGTGGCGATGAGCTGCTTGGCATCGGGCCGCGGCGGATCATACAGCGACACCAGTCCGACCAAGACCGGGGCGCCTGTATCGGGGCCAAGTGCCACCGCCAGCGTCCGGTAGCCTTTCGCGGCCGCCGCGCTGACGCGCACCTCCAGCGCCTCGACTTCCGAGGTCTGAAGTCCACAGGCTTCGGCGATGGTGCGCACGGCACCTTTCATCACGCGCAGCCGCCGGCCGTTCTGGTCGACCACGGCTTCTGTCCGCCGGCTTTTCGCATCAAAAGGTGCGAATGAGACAGGTGTGACGGCGGGAAGGCCGTCGAACACGCGATGCGCTTTCGCGGCTGCGAGGAATGCGAGGTCAATCGGGTCCTGATTGGCTTCTTGCGATGCAAGAGCCCCCGCGAACAACACATCGGCTTCTGTCGCGTGAGCCAGCGGGATGACGCCGGTGACACTGAGCTGGTTCATCGTGATAGTGCCCGTCTTGTCCACGCAGAGTACGTCCATCGTCGCAGCGTCCTCGGCCGCGCTAAGGCGGGTGACCAGAACGCCGCGCTTGGCCAGCTCCTTCGACCCGAGCGCCATGCTGACCGTGAACATGACCGGAAGAGCGACCGGCACCGCGCTCATCAGCAGAACAAGCATAAGTGGGATCATTTCAATGAGTGGCGCGCCGCGAACCAGCGACAGCACGACGACGAAGCCTAACAGCGCACTCACAATGACGAAGAGCCAGCGGACGACGTTGGCTACGACCTCTTCGATGTGAAGTTTCGGGCGCGCCTCCTGCACAAGTTCGGTAGTGCGGCCAAAATAGGTCTTCGCTCCGGTCAGCATCACTACGCCATTGCCTTCGCCCCGCCGGGCGACGGACCCCGACGAAAGCACTTCGCCCGGCGCCTTATTCACGTCTTTCGATTCACCGGTCAGCGCCGACTGGTCGACGCTCAACGCTCCGCTGAGGAGCTTCACGTCCGCCGGGATGATGTCGCCGGATCGCAGCCGAACGATATCGCCGGGGACCAGTTCGCGGGCAGGAACGACCTGCCAGCTTGAATCGCGACGCACGCGCGCACTGACCTGCAACCGTCGCCGCAGGGCTTCAACGACACCGGCAGCGCGCTGCTCCTGCATAAAGCCCAGCACGGCGTTGACAACCAGCAGTGCGCCGACCACCGCGAGATCAGGGTAATTCCCGAGCACGGCTGACAGCACCATGATCAGTTCGAGCATCCACGCCGAGATTCCCCAAAATTTTGCGAGAAATTTGAGGAGCGGGTGGCGCTTTTTCTCCGCCACCTCGTTGTAGCCGTACTCCTTCCGGCGAGCGCTCGTCTCCACCAGGGTCAGCCCGGCGTCAGGGTCGACATGAAGTGCCGCGAGCGTGTCGGAGATCGACGCGGCGGCGATGTCAGGGAGGTCTGGGTTTGGGGACTTCGTCGGCGCCGGCGCGGGTCGATTGTTTGGGGAGGCTGTTTTCATAACGACTTTTTCTCCGCCGGATTGCGCTGCTTACGACAGTTTGCCTGCATTGGGGGCAACCATCCGGGAGCAGCATGCCCGCTTGTCGCGTGGCGGCCAAGGATATCGGGAATCCCGCTTGTCCCTCGCCAGCCGTGCCGCCTTGGCGGAGCGGCAGTAGCCATCAGCGTTCCGCAGCCGTCCTCCTCCGGCGGGTTGCAAGCGGTGAAAAGTGCAAATCCGATGATATAAAACATAACCGCCAACGAGGGCCGAGATACGTCGCGTCGGTTTGACGATGTACGCGTCGTGTCCGCTTTTCCCTTGATACCGACCGAACAGCGAATATCGCGGCAGGTGTCGGGCCGCACACCACTACCCGAGTGGGGAGTTTCTCCCTAACGATGGCTCTGGTTTTTCCGGCTCCTGCCTAAACCGGCAGCCCGTTGCCCTGCGCTAATTCCTTCAACGAGGTCTGCGGCCGCGCGCCGATGTGCTGGATGATTTCAGCCGCCGCCAGCGCGCCGAGCCGCCCGGCATTTTCATGACCGGCGCCGCGCACCAGCCCGAACAGGAATCCGGCGGCGAACAGATCGCCGGCGCCGGTGGTGTCGACCAGCTTCTGAATCGGAAATGCCGGCACCGCGACGACGCCGTCCGCCGAGGCCACCACGCAGCCCTTCTCGCTGCGGGTGACGACGCCGAGCTTGGTGTCCTTGCGGAATTGGGCGAGCGCGGTGTCGAAATCCGAGGTCTGGTACAGCGAATGCAGTTCTGCCTCGTTGGCGAAAATCAGGTCGACGGTGCCCTGGCGCATCAGGTCCAGGAACTCGCCGCGATAGCGATCCACACAAAACGAATCCGACAGCGTCAGCGCCACCTGGCGGCCCGAATCATGCGCGACGGTCGATGCCTTCACAAAGGCTTCCTTCGCGCTTTTGGGGTCCCACAGATAGCCTTCGAGATAGACGATCGCAGAGGCTGCGACCTGGGCTGCGTCGATATCGTCGGGCGTCAGTTCCTGCGCCGCGCCGAGATAGGTATTCATGGTGCGCTCGCCATCCGGCGTCACCAGAATGTAGGAACAGCCGGTGGCCGGGCCTTGCGGCGCGGGCCGGGTCTCGAATGCGACCCCTGCTGCGCGGATGTCATGGGCATACAAGCCGCCGATCTGGTCGTCCCTGATCTTGCCGACATAGGCCGCCCGCGCGCCAAACCCGGCGATCCCGACAATGGTGTTGGCCGCCGAACCGCCGGACATCTCCACCGCAGGCCCCATATCCCGGTAGATCGAGGCAGCGCGGGCCTCGTCGATCAGCGCCATGCCGCCTTTGGTCATGGCATGGGCGGCGAGGAAGCTTTCGTCGGTCTGCACCAGCACGTCGAAAATCGCGTTGCCAATCCCGAGAACGTCATATTTCGCTTCTGTCATCGATCAGTCCTGTTGCGGCATTGCGATTGCGGGGAAAATCCGATCCAAGTCGGCTGGAAGATGCAGCGGCCTATCACGATCAACATCGTGCCGCCGATTTGAAGTTCCTGCACCGGATGCCGCGAGTCCGCAACAGGAACTTCAAATCGAAAGCGGCACGAGAACCATATTTTTTCTAGTGTCCCGGCTCCAACATTCGCAAGCTAGCCCGCCGCAACGGAGTGCGAATGTTGGAGCCGGGACACTAGGGCCAGCAAGCCGCACCATGATAGAAGCCCCCCATGATCCGTTCCTTCCTCACAGTATCGACGGGAACACTGGCCTCGCGGCTGATGGGATTCGCGCGCGATTCGATGATCGCCGCACTGCTTGGCGCGGGCCCCGTGGCGGATGCGTTCCTGGTGGCGTTTCAACTGGTCAATGTCGTCCGGCGGCTGTTGACCGAGGGCGCGCTGAATGCCGCCCTGGTGCCGGCGTGGTTGCGCGTGCGCGAGGCCGAGGGCGCCAATGCTGCCGCCGCGTTCGCAGGCCGCGTTCTCGGCACCGTCAGCGCGGCATTGCTGGCGGTGGCCGCATTGCTCGGCCTGTTGATGCCGCTGGTCGTGACCGCTCTGGCGCCGGGGTTTGCCGGGCACGAGACCCTGCAGCTCGCCATCAACGATGCCCGCCTGATGCTGCCCTATCTCGCCTTCGCCGGCCCGGTGACGGTGATGATGGCGCTGTTGAACGCGCAAGCGCGCTTCGCCCTGACCGCGTTCTCGCCGCTTCTGTTCAACATCGCGCTGATCGCTGTCATGATCGTCCTGCTCTTCTTGCGGCGGGATGCGACTTTCGCCGCGCTAGCGATCGCGGCCACGGTCGGCATCGCCGGGCTGCTGCAATTGCTGATCCTGATCGGGCGACGCGGCGGCGGCAACACCGCAACACCGCTGCGGATCTCGTTCGACGCGCCGATGCGCGGTTTCCTCGGCAAGGCGATCCCGGGCATGATCGCCAGCGCAGGGCCGCAATGGCTGGTCGTCGCCGGCGCCGTCATTGCCTCGTCATCGCCATCGGCGGTGTCGTGGCTGTATTTCGCCAACCGGCTGATCGAGCTGCCGCTCGGCATTGTCGGTGTTGCGATGGGCACTGTGCTGGTGCCCGAGCTGACGCGCGCGCTGCGTAACGGCGACCGGATCGCCGCCGCACACGCTGAGTCGCGCGGTCTCGAACTCGCGGTCGGACTGGCCCTGCCGGCAATGTTGGGATTGATCGTGCTCAGCGAACCGGTGGTGCGGATGTTGTTCGAACACGGCCTGTTCACCGCGGCCGATACCGCTGGCACCGCGCATGCGCTCATGCTGCTCGCGCTCGCTTTGCCCGCCCACGTGCTGGTCAAGGCGTTGTCGCCGGCATTTTTCGCGCGCGACGATACGTCGACGCCGCTGATGGCAACCCTCAAGGGATTCACGGTCACCCTCGTTTTAGGCGTGGTGCTCGGTCATGTGTACGGCGCCGGCGGTATCGCAGCCAGTATCGCGCTCGGGGCGTGGGTTAGCGCGTTCACCTTGGCCCGCGGCATCGCGGCGGGTTTTGGATTTTCGATCGATGTCGCGGCGCGCCGGCGGCTGCCGCGGATCGGCGTGGCGGCGCTTGCGATGGGCGGATTGTTGTGGGCGGCAACGCGGTTTGTGCTGACGCAAAATGCCGGCCTCCACGGCCTGACACAGGCCACTGCGCTGCTGGCTTTGATCATGGGCGGAATGGCGATTTATGGTCTGCTGCTCAGCCTGCTCGGGGTAACCGGCTGGCGCGAGGCGCTCGGTGCCATCAGGCAAACCCCGCCGGGCGACTTGCGCGCGTAAAGCGCGCGTGGCAAACGACGGCGCGAAACAGCGGGAAACGTATAATGGCCATGGTTGAACGGGTTTTTTCGGGGGTGCAGCCGACCGGGAATCTGCATCTTGGCAATTACCTCGGCGCGATCGTCAACTTCGTGAAGCTGCAGGAAACCCACAATTGTCTCTATTGCGTCGTCGATATGCACGCGCTCACCCAACCGGTGTCGGTCTGGGGCGGCCCGGCGGAGCTTGCACGCAATACCAGGGAAGTCACCGCGGCCTTCAT
The DNA here is from genome assembly GCA_963729395.1 of uncultured Pseudomonadota bacterium. Taxonomy (GTDB): domain Bacteria; phylum Pseudomonadota; class Alphaproteobacteria; order Rhizobiales; family Xanthobacteraceae; genus Bradyrhizobium. The sequence continues at coordinate 19,716 of CAVSOS010000079.1, forward strand.
CGCCTCCGGCATCGATCCCAAAAACCACATCGTCTTCAACCAGAGCCAGGTGTCCGGGCATGCCGAACTGGCATGGATCTTCAATTGCGTGGCGCGGGTCGGCTGGCTCAACCGCATGACCCAGTTCAAGGAAAAGGCCGGCAAGGACCGCGAGAACGCCTCGGTCGGGCCTCTACGACTATCCGGTGCTGATGGCGGCCGACATTCTGCTCTACCGCGCCACCCATGTGCCGGTCGGCGAGGACCAGAAGCAGCACCTCGAACTGTCGCGCGACATCGCCCAGAAATTCAACAATGATTTCGGCGACTCGATCCGCAACAACGGCTTTAATGACGGATTGTTTTTTCCGCAGCCGGAGCCGCTGATCACCGGTCCGGCGACGCGGGTGATGTCGTTGCGCGACGGCACCAAGAAGATGTCGAAATCGGATTCGTCGGACAATTCGCGGATCAATCTCACCGACGATGCCGACACCATCGCGCAGAAGATCCGCAGGGCGAAGACCGATCCGGAGCCATTGCCGTCGGAGGAAAAGGGCCTTGAGACGCGTCCCGAAGCCGACAATTTGGTCGGGATTTATGCCGCGCTGTCCGGCCGTGCCAAGGCCGACGTGCTCGGCGAATTCGGCGGCGGGCAGTTTTCCCATTTCAAGAATGCGCTGGTGGAACTTTGCGTCGCCAAGCTGTCGCCGATTGCCTCCGAGATGAAGCGGCTGGTAGCGGACCCCGGCCATGTCGATTCGATTCTGGTCGACGGCGCCGACCGTGCGCGCGCCATCGCTGCCGAAACCATGAAGGCGACAAAGGATATCGTCGGTTTCGTCCGCGACCGCTAGCTTTCCGAGCGCAGCCATAATTGACGCAGCGCACTCTATTATTTTGCGCGCATTCTGATCGCAACCGGTACACTCTTGCGGAATGCGCGCAGCCGGCAACGCCGCTTGTCGAGGACGGCTGCGCCGTGGCACCATGCGGCCTGTCTGGCGCAGCATCGGGACATGCATGACCACCCAGCGACGAAGCTATGAGACGGGTCACAAGCCAAAATGTCTTGTCATCGTTGACGACACCGCGGAATGGGACCGCGCCGTCTACTACGCCAGCCGCTGGGCGATTCGCGTCGGCGGCGGCGTGGTGATGCTGCGCATCATCGAAATCGAGGACCAGAACCAGCAATGGCTCGGGGTTGCCGATATCATGCGCGCCGAAGCGCATGAGGACGCCAATGCTGCGCTCGATCGCGCCTCCGGCCGCGCCAATGGCATCGCCGCGATCACGCCGGAGCGCGTGATCCGCGAAGGCGACCCGACCGAGCAGATCCTCGACGTCATCGACAAGGACGTCGATATCACCATGCTGGTACTGGCCGCCAACCCCGGGGCGGAAGGCCCCGGCCCGCTGATCACCCTGATGGCCAAGACGGTCGGTTCGTTCCCGATTCCGGTGACCATCGTGCCCGGTGATTTGAGCGACCAGGATATCGACGCGCTGTCGTAGGAAGCGCCCGGAGAAGGCCTAAATAGCGGGCATTGCAGCCATTCCCGGGCTTGACCGTGCGTTTGCCGTCGCCATCTGCTAGTAAGACGCCACGCGCCGGCCTTGAACCGGCGACGCCGGAGAAATCACATGTTCATCCAGACCGAAGCCACCCCCAATCCCGCGACCCTCAAATTCATTCCCGGCCGCACCGTGCTCGACAGCGGCACCCTGGAATTTGCCAACCGCGAGGCCGCGGCGCGCTCGCCGCTTGCCGAGAAGCTGTTCGGCGTGCCGGGCGTCACCAGCGTGTTTTACGGCTCCGACTTCGTCACCGTCACCAAGGACGGCAGCGACTGGCAGCATCTCAAGCCGGCGATCCTCGGCGCCATCATGGAACACTACATGTCCGGTGCACCGCTGCTCGCCGACGGCAGCGCCGCCAATGACGAGGCAGCCGATACGGACGACGAGTTCTTCAACGAGGCCGACGCCGAGACGGTGGAGATGATCAAGGACCTGATCGAAACCAGGGTGCGCCCGGCGGTCGCCAATGACGGCGGCGACATCACGTTCCGCGGCTTCAAGGACGGCATCGTCTATCTCAACATGAAGGGCTCCTGCGCCGGCTGCCCGTCATCCACCGCGACGCTGCAGCATGGCATCCAGAACTTGCTGAGGCATTTTGTGCCCGACGTGGTCGAAGTCCGGCCGATGTGACCTTCATCCCCGGATGAGCGCGGCAAAGTGCATTCGGTCAGCTCATGGTTCGACAGCCTAGCTTCGTCGCTTACGGCTGATATAACTTCGCCATGCTGATCCTCGCCATCGACACCGCCCTCGATGCCTGCGCCGCGGGCGTTCTCGATACCGATGCGGGCCGCCTGATCGCGCAGGAATCGCAGGCGATGAAGCGCGGCCATGCCGAGGCTCTGATGCCGCTGATCGGGCGCGTGATCAGGGAAGCCGGCATTGCGTTCGCGGCCCTCGACCGTATCGCGGTGACCACCGGTCCCGGCAGCTTTACCGGGCTGCGGGTCGGACTGTCGGCCGCACGCGGCATCGCGCTGGCCGCCAATAAACCGGTGGTCGGGCTCTCTACATTGACCGCCTATGCCGCACCGGTGGTCGGCCAGAACGCCGCGCAACCGGTCATCTCCGCCATCGATGCGCGGCACGATCAGGTTTATTTTCAAGTGGTTAGCGGCGATGGCGGCTCGTTGATGCGGCCGCGCGTCGCCCCCGTCGAGGAGGCGCTTGGCGCAGCGCGGTTCGGCGCGGCGCATCTGGTCGGCAACGCCGCCAAAATTCTCGCCGACCGCTGGCCGGCCGATGCGATGCCGCCGTTCAAGGTCGATCCGCAACCCGCGCCGGATATTGCCTGGCTGGCGTGGCTCGGCGCCGCGGTCAGTCCGGAAACCGCGCCGGCGCGGCCCTATTACCTGCGCGCGCCCGACGCCAAACCTGCAAAGGACCCGCTGCACAAGGCACCGCAGCCGTCCGCGTCATGATGGCGTGGCTCACCGAATTGTGGGGCGGCGACGCGGCCGCTGGTTGAGCCCGCGACCTTGCGCGACGCGCCCAAGCTCGCGCAGATTCACGCCGCATCGTTTCATCGCGGCTGGGGCGAAGGCGAATTCGAGAGCATGCTGTCCGAGCGCAACACGCTGGTTCACCGTCTGAGACTCGGGCGCAAGATCGTCGGCTTTGCGGTGTCGCGCATCGCGGCGGACGAGGCCGAAATACTGTCGATCGCGGTTGCTGCGAGCCATCGCGGCCGCGGCCTGTCCCGCAATCTGTTGCTGACGCATCTCGGCCATCTGGCCGGCCGCGGCGTGCGTACCGTGTTCCTCGAGGTCGAGGAAAATAATCAGCCGGCCCGGCGGCTGTACGAACGGGCCGGATTTGCGTGTTGTCGGCCGGCGCGAACGCTATTACCAGCAGCCCGGCGGGGAACAATTGAACGCGCTTCTGATGCGTCGCGACTTGTCGTAACCCGCGCGCGGTGGCAGAACAGGCGCCTGTGATAAAGAGACCCAAGACCATGACCGCACTGAAATCCGACCCCCGCGCTCAAGGCCACCGGCATCGAAGCGCGTTGCGCCGCCACCGGCATGCGCATGACCGAACAGCGCCGCGTGATCGCGCGCGTGCTGGCGGAGGCGCTGGACCATCCCGATGTCGAGGAATTGTACCGCCGTTGCGTCGCCGTCGACGACAAGATCTCGATCTCGACGGTGTATCGGACGGTCAAGCTGTTCGAGGACGCCGGCATCATCGAGCGCCACGATTTTCGCGAGGGCCGCGCCCGCTACGAGCAGATGCGCGACAGCCATCACGACCATCTGATCAATCTGCGCGACGGCAAGGTGATCGAATTCACCTCCGAGGAGATCGAGAAGCTGCAGGCCGAAATCGCCCGCAAGCTCGGCTACAAGCTGGTCGATCACCGGCTGGAATTATATTGCGTCCCGTTGGACGACGACAAATCCTGATCGCGGCATGGCTTGCGGCGCCGAGACGATAAGGCTCGGTTTTCGCGGCGGCAGTCATTCCGGGACGGATCGCAGAGCCGAACCTCAGATGTGCAGTTGCACATCGGGGAATCTCGATATTCCGGGTTCGGCGCCCGGCGTTGCCGGAATGACCGCTAGAGGGTGGATTTTCGGCGCTTTAGCCTATAATTGAACCCCGCGCCGCATTGGCGCCAGTCAGCCCAGCATTCAGGTTCCATGACGCCGCCGCGCAAGCTGCATATCAAGTCATATGGTTGTCAGATGAATGTCTACGATGCACAACGCATGGTGGACACGCTGGCGCCCGAAGGCTTTGTCGAGACCGCGAGCGTCGACGATGCGGACCTGGTGATTCTCAACACCTGTCACATTCGCGAAAAAGCTTCCGAGAAAGTTTACTCGGAACTGGGACGGCTGCGGGTCGCCAAGGATGAAGCCGCGCGCCACGGCCGTCAGATGAGCATCGCGGTAGCGGGTTGCGTCGCGCAGGCCGAAGGCGATGAGATCATCCGCCGTGCGCCGGTGGTCGATGTCGTGGTCGGTCCGCAGAGCTATCATCACCTGCCGCAACTGCTGGCCCGCGCCAAAAGCCACGGCCGCGCGCTGGAGACTGAATTCCCGGTCGACGACAAGTTCGGATTTTTAGCCCCGCCGAAGCCCAATGCGATCCGCGCGCGCGGCATTTCATCTTTCGTGACCGTGCAGGAAGGTTGCGACAAATTCTGCACGTTCTGCGTGGTGCCGTACACGCGCGGCGCCGAGGTGTCGCGGCCGGTGGCCAGGATCGTCGACGACGTGCTCCGGCTCGCCGACAATGGCGTGCGCGAGATCACCTTGATCGGGCAGAACGTCAACGCCTATCACGGCGAAGGGCCCGACGGCCGGATCTGGTCGCTCGGCGCCTTGCTGCATCGCCTCGCCGGCATTCCCGGCATCGTGCGCCTGCGCTACTCGACCAGCCATCCCCGCGATGTCGACGAGAGCCTGATCGCGGCCCATCGCGATCTCACCGCGCTGATGCCGTTCGTGCACCTTCCGGTCCAATCCGGCTCCGACCGGATTCTTGCGGCAATGAACCGCAGGCATACCGTCTCGGACTACCGCCGCGTCATCGACCGGTTTCGCGATGCCCGGCAAGATATTGCATTTTCATCGGATTTTATCGTGGGTTTCCCCGGCGAGACCGAGGAAGATTTCGCCGCGACCCTCGCACTGGTCACACAAATCGGATACGCTGGCGCCTATTCGTTCAAATATTCGCCACGGCCCGGAACGCCGGCGGCGGACATGCAGGAGATGGTGTCAGCGGCTGATATGGATGAGCGATTGGTACGGCTCCAGGAATTGATCGACAGCCAGCAATCGGCCTTCAACGTGGCGACGATTGGCAACACCGTCGATGTGCTGTTCGAACGCGCCGCCCGTAATCCCGGCCAGATCGTCGGCCGCACCGCCTATCTGCAGCCGGCGCATGTGATGGCCTCGGCCGATATCATCGGACAGGTGCTCCCGGTCACGATTGCGAGCCTCGAGCGCTACAGCCTGCTCGGCGAACTAGCGCCTTCAGCAGACGCGCAGCCTGCTTTTACTCAAATGACCAATTCTTCTCAAATGATCACGGGAGCCTGAACCCTTGCCAAAAAGTGCATCGGATTCGTCTTCGCTCGCTCCCAGCCGCAAACTTGACCGCGACCTGCAAATCCCCCCGAAACGCAAGTCGTCATCGACTTCGATGACAATCGCGCGGTGTCGGCACTGGTCGGACCCTACGGACAAAACCTGGCGCTGATCGAGCGCCGACTCGGCGTCGTGGTCGATTCGCGCGGCAATCACATCACCATCGCAGGATCCCGCGACGGCTGCGATGCCGCGCGGCGCGTGCTGGAAACGCTGTACGCACAGGCGACCCAGGGGCACGATCTAGCGCAGGGCGATGTCGAGGGCGCCATCCGCGCCGTCGTCGCGCAGGGCTCGCTGTTCGAATTTGATGCCAAGACCGCAAAGACGTCGTTCGAAACCATCAATCTTCGCAAACGCCCGGTGCGGGCGCGCACGGCGGCGCAGGATTCCTACATTCGCGCCCTCAAGAAGCATGAACTGGTGTTCGGCATCGGGCCCGCGGGCACCGGCAAGACCTGGCTCGCGGTGGCGCAGGCCGCGCAATTGTTCGAACGCAAGGAAGTCGATCGCATCATCCTGTCGCGTCCGGCGGTCGAGGCCGGCGAGCGGCTCGGCTTTTTGCCCGGCGATTTGCGCGAGAAGGTCGATCCTTACTTAAGGCCGATCTACGATGCATTGTACGACCTGATGGATTCGCGGATCGTCGAGCGCGCGCTGCAAACCGGCGAGATCGAGATCGCGCCGCTTGCTTTCATGCGCGGCCGCACCCTGACCAACGCCATCATCATCCTGGACGAAGCGATTTCTTATTGATGCAGATTGCGACAAGGGGAGCGGGCAGCCCGACCATCCACTGGAACAGCCCGTAGGCCGCGCCGAGCGCCGCGCGATCCATGTGCAAATCGGCGGCCATGTACGCGTTGATGACGCTCGCGCCGTAAAGAGGAAACGCGAAGTTGGTGAAAAGAATCAGCCAGAAAACCGCCAGAGAGCAGCTTCCAGCCGTAAAATTCCGACTTTTGTGGCATCCGGCTCCTTGCCGGGCATCGCCGCACCAGCGATGCAATCCGCGGCGCCACACCCGCCAGCTGACTTGCGCGCGTTCACTTGCTTTTGGAATGAAGGCGCGCCCCCCGCGCGCCCGTGAAATCTACTTCAGGTCTTCCGCCGGCACCCAGTTGCCGTGCACCTGATTGCGCAGCCGCAGCGGCAAATGAGCCGTCGCGATCGGCCCCTTCTCAGACAGACGTGCGCGGCTTCGAAGACCAAAAGGTCCGAGAGCTGTTTGGTCGTGCAGGTCGGCGACCAGCGCGAGATAGCCCTCGTGTCCCGGCTGCTTCGACGGAATGTGCACTTCCTCCTGGACCGTCACCGGCCTGTTCGAATGCCACGATTGCAGCTTCCCGCTTTTCACTTCGAGGCGGCTCAGCGTGTTGAAACCCGCGCCCACCGGCCCCGCGACGA
>CAVSOS010000080.1:0-34709 GCA_963729395.1 uncultured Pseudomonadota bacterium
TATGGACGGCCCCCCTCTCGGCAAGGGCTTTTTTGGTGTTTCGGCAAGTTGATCGGGGAGCGGTCATGTATACGCCCTCGAGAAGCGGCCATTGACCGCGGGCCCTGATGGAGATCGCGGACCGAATTCCAATCATTGCGGCGCGCTGTGACGCGCGATGACGATACGGAGTGTTTCGATCCCGGTTTCCAGACCATTTGCCATCACACCTTGGTTGCCCTTCCGATTGGATGAGCGCGAGCGCGGCGGCTGTCGCCCCTCAACAGGCAGCAGCCGGCGCGCTGGCGCGGTCGCGGTAATGTTCTCCTTTGACCAGCATGGCCCAGATGATGCGCGCGGTCTTGGCGGCGAACGCCACCATGGCGACCTTGTAGGGTCGCCGCGCGAGCAGATCGCGCAGCCATGGATCGCTGACGCCACGCGTCTTCTGCTGCCGCAGATGGGCGCTGGCTCCGCTGATCAGCAGCGTCCGCAGCATACGATCCCCCTGTTTGGAGATGCGTCCCGGGCGATGCTTGCCACCGGTGCCGTGATCGCGACCGGTCAGCCCGATCCAGGCTGCGAAGTCTCGTCCGGAGCGGAACACCTTCGCATCGGGCACTTTGGCCAACACCGTGCTGGCGATGATCGGGCCGATGCCTGGGACTTCCATCAGCCGCCGGGCGTCTTGATCGCAACGAGCGGACTTCGCGATCTGCCGCTCCAGCACCCGTTCGTCAGCATCGAGCGCCTGCCAGTGCTTGGCCAGCAGCACCAGTGCACCTCGCATCATCTCCGGGATCTCGTCGCTCGGCTCTTCGAGCCTGGCCATCAGCTCGCGCAAACCCTGATATCCCTGCGCTGCCACGATCCCAAGTTCGCTCAGCGCCGCCCGCAGCGCGTTCGCTATCATCGTGCGTTGCCGAACCAACAGTGCGCGCGTGCCATGAACGACCAGCGTCGCCTGCTGCTCCACGCTCTTCACCGGCACGAAGCGCATGTATGGACGGCCCCCCGCCTCGCAGATTCCTTCCGCATCCCGACCGTCGTTTTTGTTGCGCTTGACGTAAGGCTTCACATAGGCCGGCGGCATCAGCCGTACCTCGTGGCCGTAGCGGCCGATCACCCGCGCCCAATGATGGGCGCTGCCACAGGCCTCCATCCCCACCAGGCACGGCGCAAGCTGGGCAAAAAACCTCTCAACAGCTGCGCGCCGAAGCTGACGCCTCAGCACCACCGCTCCCGCTGCATCAACCCCGTGAACCTGAAACACGTTCTTCGCCAAATCCAAACCAATCGTGCTAATCTTCGTCATGGACGGTCTCCTTGTCTGGTCGAATCAACACCACCAGTCTGGCACATCGATGCCGTCGGGGGCCGTCCACCCCATCTTTGCGAGGAGCCAACGGGTCCGGCCTTTCGGCCGGGACAGGCTCCGCGACGAAGCAATCCAACTGCCGAGCAATCCATGGATTGTTCGCTTCGCTCGCAATGACGGGAATTTTCGTCAGTTCCGGTCGTCCGGCAATATCGGTAGCGGCGACACCTCGACGCCCTCATCGATCAGTGAGCGCGCTTCTTCCGGCGACGCCTCGCCATAGATCGGACGATGCTCGATATCGCCGTAGTGCATTTTGCGGGCCTCGTTGGGAAAACGTTCGCCGACATTGTCGGCGTTCTTCACGATATGATCGCGCAACTCCCTGAGCTTGGCGCGCAACTCGCGCTCCTGCGCCATCATCAGGGGTGTCGAAGCGGGGGTCGCGGCTTCCGTGGCAACCGCGGGTTCGGATGACGCGCGATCCCGGCCCTTCTTGCTCACGATCTGCGGGGCCATGATGGCCCGCTCGACCTTGGCGGAGCCGCAAGAAGGGCAGTTCACCAGCTTGCGTTTTTCCTGGGTTTCGTAGGCCTGGGAACTCTGAAACCAGCTTTCGAACGAGTGGCCGCGCTCGCAGCGCAAATTATACCGGATCATGCCGATCCCCGCACCAGGTGCAGATGCTCGGGACCGGCCTTGGGGTCGGCGACGCTGAAGCGTCGGCCATGCTGCAGCGAGGGCACGGTCTTGCGCGCGGTCTCGACTTTCGCCGGATCGATCTTCGCCAGGAAGACGCCGGTCTCGGCGGCGCCGCCTTCGGCGAGGATGGTGCCCCAGGGATCGACGATCAGCGAGTGACCGTAGCTCTGGCGCTTGCTCTCATGCGTTCCGGCCTGGGCGGCGGCGAACACGAAGCAGCCATTCTCGATGGCGCGGGCGCGCAGCAGCGTGTGCCAATGCGCTTCACCGGTTCGTACCGTGAAGGCGGAAGGGATGGTGAGGAACGACGCGCCGCTTTCGGCTAGCGCACGATACAGCGCCGGAAAACGCACGTCGTAGCAGATCGTGAGGCCGATGCGGCCCCAGGGCAGGTCCGATATGACAGCGGTTTCGCCCGGCTGGTAGTTGGCGGATTTGCGATAGCTCTCGCCACCAGGCAGATCGATATCGAACATATGGATCTTGTCGTAGCTTGCGATCACCATGCCATCCGGCCCGATCAGGAACGAGCGGTTGACCGCCCGTTCGGGCGAGGCGCGCAAGGCCAGCGAGCCGATATGGAGATGGATTTTCAGTTCCGCCGCCAGCGCGCGATACGCTTTCAGCGAAAGATCGTCCTCTTCCGCGGCGAGATTTTCGAACATCGCCTGGCGGTTGGACTGGATCATGTTGCTCACCTCGGGGGTGAGTACATAATCGGCGCCCTGGGCGGCGGCCTCGCGAACGAGCCTGGTGCCCTGCTCGAGATTGGCCTGCGGCAACAGCCCGGTGCACATCTGCACCATCGCGGCGGTGAAGCTGAGGTCAGCGCTCATGAATTGGCCTTGTCGCCCGCGAGCATGGAATCGAGCTTACCCGAGCGGTCGAGGGCGTACAGCTCGTCGCAGCCGCCGACATGGGTTTCGCCGATGAAAATCTGCGGAAAGGTCGAGCCCGCGCCGGCGCGATCCCACATTTGTTGACGCAAGCCTGGATCGGTGGCGACGTCGAATTCAGTGAATGCCGCCTTTTTGCGCGTCAAAAGCGACTTGGCGGCGCCGCAATAACCGCAGCCCGGACGGGTATAGATTTCGATGGCAGCGGTCATGTCGCGCTTTCAAGAAGATGCCCGATTATATGGTAGCTTTATGGGCATCCACAACCCGGGCGAACACCAGCACGTCGACCGAAGCGGCCTTGGCGCGCAGCAGCGCCCGCGCGCAGGCGTCGACCGTGGCTCCGGAGGTCAGGACATCGTCGACCAGGACCACGTGGCGTCCCTGAATCCGGTGCTGCCGGTCGGTCGCGACCTTGAACGCGCCCTGTACGTTGCTGGCGCGCTGCAACCGGGACAGCCCGATCTGCTGCTGGGTCGGGCGGACGCGCCGCAGCGCTTCCGATGCCACTTTCACGCCGGTTTGCCGTTGGATGGCGCGCGCCAAGGCCCCGGACTGGTTGTAACGGCGGCTCCAGCCTCGCCGCCAGTGCAGCGGCACCGGAACCATCAATTCGGCCTCGTCCAGCAATTCCCGGCCGGCGCGCGCCATCCAGCGGCCCATGGCGGGGGCCAGATCGGTGCGATCCTGGTATTTCAGCGCGTGCACCAGCGTACGCGCGACGTCGTCATAGCGCACCGCGGCCCGGGCGCGCGCATAGGCTGGCGGATCGGAGATTGCTTCCATCGACAACAGGCCGGGGCCGGGATCGTAGATAAAGGGAATGCCGAGTCGAGGGCAAAACGGCGGCGCGATGAACGACAGCTTCGCCCAGCAGGTGGCGCAGACGCCTTCGCCGTCTACAGGTTCGCGGCAGGCGACGCACAGCGTCGGCAGCGCGATGTCGAGCGCGAGTTTGGCCGCATGCGACCACGCGCCGCGGCACGCCTTCAGCGCACCGCGCAGGTGGGTCGCGACGGAACGGGATGGTGAGGTCTCGGCATCCATGAAGCGAGGCTAGCGCCGGGTGAGGATGGGCTCAAGCGGCAAAGGGCAGCGGCGCATTACTCGGATTGCCAAAAGCGGCGAGACCGGCGTACCAAGCCGCATGACACCAACTCCGACCACCGCGCCGATCCTGTTCGACCGCGCCATGCTGCGGGCTCGGCAGGATCGCGCGCGGCGCGGCGAAACTGCGACCTTCCTGCTCGACCGCGTCGCCGAGGATATGGAGGAGCGGTTGCACGCGGTGCTGCGGGAGTTTGCTGACGCCGCCGATATATGGACGCCGGGCGACATCTTGCGAAAAACGTCCCGTGATCGTTTCAAAGCGGTCAGGCCGGTCGGCCTGGATGAGACGGGGCGGGAAGCGCTTTCCCTCCAGCCGGAATTCGCTCGACCTCGTCGTCTCCGCGCTCGCCTTTCAGTTCGTCAATGACCTTCCCGGCGTGCTCTCGCAGATCCGCCGCGCGCTGCGGCCCGACGGGCTGTTGCTGGCGGCGATGCTCGGCGGCGACACGCTGACCGAGCTGCGGCAATGCTTTGCAGCGGCGGAAGCCGAATGCGAGGGCGGCGTATCGCCCCGTGTCGCGCCGTTTGCCGATCTGCGCGACGTCGGCGCGCTGTTGCAGCGCGCGGGCTTTGCGCTGCCGGTTACCGACGTCGATCGCGTCGTGGTGCGCTACGACAGCGCCTTTGCGCTGATGCAGGACCTGCGGCGCATGGGCGCGACCAACATCCTGGTCGAACGGCGGCGGACGCCGACCCGTCGGGCCACCATGCTGCGGATGGCGCAGGTCTACGGCGAACGCTTTGCCGATTCCGACGGCCGCATCCGCGCCACCTTCGATGTGATCTGGCTGTCGGGCTGGGCACCGCATCCCAGCCAGCAAAAGCCGCTGCAGCCGGGCTCGGCCAAAGCGAGTCTGGCGGAGGCGGTGAGGAAGCTAAAGCGCGACTGATCGTGTCCCGGACGCGGTGCAGCGTTTTTCACGCTGCTCCGCAGAGCCGGGACCCATCGAGGCCCGTCGCGAAGTGTGGACCCCGGAACTGCAGCGCATCACGCCGCAAGCGCGGCGCGCTGCGCAGCGTCCGGGGCACGACAAATTCACATCAGCAAATCGATCAGATGCGGGATCAGCGGAAGGTCGGCCGGCGGCATCGGGTAGTCGCGCAGTTTGTTGGCGCGGACCCAGGCCAGTTTCTGGCCTTCGCGCGCGATCACCTCGCCGTCCCAACGCCGGCAGATATAGAGCGGCATCAGCAGATGAAAGTCATCATAGGCATGGCTGGCAAAGGTCAGCGGCGCGAGGCAGGCCTCGCTGACGCTGATGCCGATTTCCTCGTGCAGTTCGCGGATCAGCGTCTGCTCCGGCCGCTCGCCGGGCTCGACCTTGCCGCCGGGAAATTCCCATAGCCCCGCCAGCGCCTTGCCCTCCGGCCGCTGCGCGATCAGCACGCGCTTGTCGGCGTCGAGCAGCGCGCAGGCAACCACGAGGGTGAGTTTGATGTCCGCCATGTGCTGCAGATGCTCTGGAGGTCAGTAACAGTGCGAGGAATTAACCGCACTGCCGCGAAGGTCGCTCACGACCGGTAGTCGCCGTTGATCGCGACATATTCCTTGGTGAGATCGCAGGTCAGGACGCGGTCGCGCCCCTTGCCGAGGCCGAGCGCGATCTTGATCTGGATTTTCGGGTTCTTCATCGCGGCCGAAACTTCGGCCTCGTTATAGGACGGATCGCGCGCACCTCGGCTAGCGACGCGGATGCCGTTGAACGAGATCGAGAGCTTGTCGCGGTTGGCAGGCTCGCCGGCCTTGCCGACCGCCATCACCACGCGGCCCCAATTGGCATCTTCGCCGGCAATCGCGGTCTTCACCAGCGGCGAATTCGCCACCGACATCGCGATCCTGCGCGCCGAGGCTTTCGACACCGCGCCGTCGACGATGATCTCGACCAGCTTGCGCGCGCCTTCGCCATCCCGCGCCACCTGCTCGGCAAGATCGGCGAGCACGGCGCGGAACGCCTTGGCGAAACCGGTCAGCCGGGGATCGTTGGCGCGGCTGATTTTCGGCGCGCCATTCGCGGCCGCCGCACCTGTGGCGAACGCCAGCAACGTATCCGAGGTCGAGGTGTCGCCATCGATGGTGACGGCATTGAAGGTGTCTTCCACGCCGTTCTTCAGCAGCGATTGCAGCGCGCCCGCCGCGATCGGCGCATCGGTGAACACGAAGGCCAGCATGGTCGCCATGTCGGGCGCAATCATGCCGGCGCCCTTGGCCATGCCGTTGATCGTGACCATCGCCTTGCCGAGCTTTACCGTAGCGGTTGCGACCTTGGGAAAGGTGTCGGTGGTCATGATCGCTTTGGCCGCGCTCATCCATTCGCCGGGTGCGGCGTTTTCCGCCAGCGTGCCGAGCACGCCATTGAATTTGGTGGCGTCGAGCGGTTCGCCGATCACGCCGGTGGAGGCGAGAAACACCTCATGGGTGCCGCACGCCAGCGCCTTGGCGGCGATCGAAGCCGTCAGTGTCGTCGCCTGCCGTCCGGTCTTGCCGGTAAAGGCATTGGCGTTGCCGGAATTCACCACCAGCGCGCGGGCCGATCCTCCCTTGGAAGAGCCGCTGCGGCTCAATTTGGCGCGGCACCATTCAACCGGCGCGGACGGGCATTTCGATTTGGTGAAGACGCCGGCGACCGTGGTGCCCTTGTCCATGACCGCGAGCAAAACGTCGGTGCGGTCCTTGTAGCGGATGCCGGCTGCAGCCGTCGCGAGCTTCACGCCCGAGATCGCCGGCATATCGGGGACGTGGGTCGGAGCGAGAGGAGAGACAGCGCTGGCCATGGGGCAAAATCCGAAAAAGCGGCAGGACTAAACAGATCGTGATCGCCGGATTGACTCCGGCCATCCAAGTCTTTCTCGCACGTCTTTCTCGCCGTACGGCGCAAGACGTGATGGCCGGAATCAATCCGGCCATCACCATCGTAGATACTATTGGCTTCGGGGAAGTGACAGCAGATTGTTACTTCTTCGGCGGCGCCATCTTGTTGTCGGCGGGCTTGGCGGCATCCGGCTTGGCGTCCGTCGCCGCCGCATCGGGCTTGTCCATGCGCTCGACCTTTGCGGTTTCGCGCAGCTTGGCCACGTAGTCAGCCTGCGCCTTGCGCGTCACATAGGTCTCGATCTGGGCCTTGACCTGGGCGAAGTCGGGCGGCTTGCGGTCGCGCTTTTCCTCGACCTTGATGATATGCCAGCCAAACTGCGACTTCACCGGATCGGAAATCTTGCCGGGCTCGAGCGTAAAGGCGACGGCGGAGAATTCCGGTACCATCTGTTCCTTGGTGAAGAAACCGAGATCGCCGCCATCGGACGCGCCGGGATCCTTGGATTTCTTCTTGGCGAGCTCGGCAAAATCGGCGCCCTTCTTGAGCTCTTCCTCGATCGCCTTGGCCTCGTCCTCGGTCTCGACCAGGATATGCCGGGCGCGAACTTCCTGCTCGCCGGAAATCTGCTTGGCGGCCTCGTCATAGACCTTCTTCATGGCCTCGTCGGTGGTCGCGGCCTTGCCCTCGACCGCCAGCAGATTGTCCATCAGGAGCCGGTTGCGCGCGAAGGCGAGACGGGCCTTGAAGTCGTCGCGGTCCTCGATCTTCTTGGCTTCGGCGGCCTTGGCGACGATCTTCATGTCGATCAGGAACGACAGCACGTTTTCCTGCTTGGTCGCGGGGTCCATCTGCGCGAGGCTGGGGCCCAGTTCCTCCTCGGCGAGCGCCATGTCGCTTTGGCGGATCTCGGCGCCGTTCACCTTGGCGAGCACCGGGTTCGCGTCATCGGCGCGTGCCGGCAGCCCGGCGAGCAGAACCATCGCAAGACAGCCTGCCAGGGCGGCAGAAGCGAGGCCGAAGCGCAGTCCGGTTTTCGTTTCCGGGAACGAGGTGGTCATGGAAAATCCTTATCCTGAAAGATGGGGCTGTTTGGAGCGGCGGGACACTCGCCCAATCAGGTGGCCTTGGCAACGCGAAAAGTCTGTCAAAATGATGAAATCCTTGAAAGGCTGGCGTCATGCTTTCCGATTTCGGGGTCCATTGCAGCGCACTCCGATCAGGATTTTGGCAACCAAGGGGGTTTGCGCAAAAAGGATCGGGGTTCCCTGGGCCGCTGCTCGATTTGGGGCCCCTCGAACGGGCGCGCCGCGACCGCTGCGGGACTTCAAATCGGTGGCCCCGGCCGCCGTTGACAAGGCTGTGGGCCAGCCATATCTGTCCTCGGCCGGGTCAATGGCGATAGCGCGTATTTGGCAGCGTTTTTGCCTATTGAACCTTGGATTGCTGAATTCCCACTCATTTGGCGGATGCTCCCGGATCGGGGCCTGCTCAGCGACGCGTCACGATGAGTTGATAGGCAGACTGGTGGACCACGTCATGGCTGCAACGCCGAACCGCAACGACAGGAATTTGGCATGATCGGCGCGCTCGCCCGCAAGTTTTTCGGCTCCGCCAATGACCGGCGGATCAAGGGATACCAGTCCCGCGTCGACGCCATCAATGCGCTTGAACCCGAGCTCTCAGCCCTTTCCGACGACGCGCTGAAAGCGCGCACCGCCGAATTCCGCAAACAACTCGCCGACGGCAAGACCCTCGACGACATCCTGGTTCCGGCCTTCGCCACCGTGCGCGAGGCGGCCAAGCGCACGCTCGGCCAGCGGCATTTCGACGTTCAGCTGATCGGCGGCATGGTGCTGCATGAAGGCGACATCGCCGAGATGAAAACCGGCGAAGGCAAGACGCTGGTCGCCACGCTTGCGGTCTATCTCAATGCGCTGGCCGGCAAGGGCGTCCATGTCGTCACCGTCAACGATTACCTCGCCCGGCGCGACTCCGAATGGATGGGGCAGATCTACGGTTTCCTCGGCATGACCACCGGCGTGATCGTCCACGGTCTCGACGACAACGAGCGCAAGGAAGCCTATTCACGCGACATCACCTACGGCACCAACAACGAATACGGCTTCGACTATCTGCGCGACAACATGAAGTACCGGCTGGAGGACATGGTCCAGCGCGGCCACTTCTACGCCATCGTCGACGAAGTCAATTCGATCCTGATCGACGAGGCGCGCACGCCACTGATCATCTCCGGCCCGCTCGACGACCGCTCGGAATTCTACAACACTATCGACACCTTCTTTCCCAAGCTCGACAAGACCGATTACGACGTCGACGAGAAGCAGCGCACGGTGACGCTGACCGAAGCCGGCATGGAAAAGATCGAGACGCTGCTGCGCGACGCCGGCCAGCTCAAGGGCGACTCGCTCTACGACGTCGAGAACGTCTCGGTCGTCCATCACATCAATCAGGCGCTGCGCGCCCATTCGCTGTTTGCGCGCGACAAGGATTACATCGTCCGCGACGGCGAGGTCATCATCATCGACGAGTTCACCGGTCGCATGATGCAGGGCCGCCGCTATTCCGAAGGCCTGCATCAGGCGCTGGAAGCCAAGGAACACGTCCAGGTTCAGCCGGAAAACCAGACGCTGGCCTCGATCACGTTCCAGAACTATTTCCGGATGTACGAAAAGCTCGCCGGCATGACCGGCACGGCGTTGACCGAAGCCGACGAACTGTTCGACATCTACAAGCTCGAGGTGGTGGAAATCCCGACCAATGTGCCGGTGGCGCGCCTCGACGAGGATGACGAGGTCTACCGCACCCAGAACGAGAAATATGCCGCGATCCTGGCCGAGGTCGAGCGCGCCAATGCGCGGCTGCAGCCGGTGCTGGTGGGTACCGCCTCGATCGAAAAATCCGAGGTGCTCGCCGAGTACCTGAAAAAGCACGGCTACAAGCAGATCGATTTCGGCAACGAAAACGCGATGGAGAAGCTTTACGCCGCGGCCCGCGCCGGCAAGCCGGCGAAGCTGTTCGCGGTATTGAACGCGCGCTTCCACGAACAGGAAGCCTACATCGTTGCCGAGGCTGGCGTGCCCGGCGCGATCACGATCGCGACCAACATGGCCGGCCGCGGCACCGACATCAAACTCGGCGGCTCGCTCGAAATGCGTCTCCTGCACGAGACATCAGGCATCACCGACGAGGCCGAGAAGGCCGCGAAGATCGAACGCATCAAGGCCGACGTCGAGCGCTTCCGCCACATCGTGCTGAAGGCCGAGGATGTGGTCGAGGTCGAGCCCGCCAAGGGATCGAAGCCTGCCAAGACCGTGACCCGGCCGGGCGGGCTCTACATCATCGGCTCGGAGCGGCATGAATCGCGGCGCATCGACAACCAGTTGCGCGGCCGATCCGGACGCCAGGGCGATCCCGGACGCTCGAAATTCTTCCTGTCGCTGGAAGACGATCTGATGCGGATTTTCGGCTCCGATCGGACTCGATTCCATGCTGACGCGGCTCGGCCTGAAGGATGGCGAGGCCATCATCCATCCCTGGATCAACAAGGCGCTGGAAAAGGCACAGCAGAAGGTCGAGGCCCGCAACTTCGACATCCGCAAGAACCTGCTGAAATTCGACAACGTCCAGAACGACCAGCGCAAGGTGATCTTCGACCAGCGCGTCGATCTGATGAAGGACGATAGCGTCGCCGAAACCGTCGCCGACATGCGCCGCGCCTTTGTCGAGGACGTCGTCACCAAGCATGTGCCCGAACACGCTTATGCCGAGCAGTGGCACGTCGCCGAGCTGAAGGAAGAGCTGAAGCGTGTGCTCGACGTCGACCTGCCGGTCGATCAATGGGCCAAGGAAGAAGGCATCGCCGACGAGGAATTGCTGTCGCGTATCGAGAGCCGCGTCGACGAACACATGGCGGCGAAGGTGGCGCAGTGGGGTCCCGACGTGATGCGTTACGTCGAAAAGACCATTCTGCTGCAGACCCTCGATCATCTGTGGCGCGAGCATCTGGTGATGCTGGATCATCTGCGGCAGGTGATCGGCCTGCGCGGCTACGGCCAGCGCGATCCGCTGCAGGAGTACAAGTCCGAGGCATTCAGCCTGTTCGAGGCCATGATCGCGCATCTGCGCGAGGCGGTGACGGCGCAGTTGATGCGCGTCGAAATCGTGCCGCCGGAAGATCGGCAGCCGGTATTGCCGGCTATGGAAGCGCACAAGCTCGATCCGACCACCGGCGAGGACGAGATGGCGTTCGCCAATGCTTCGCTGGTGCCCGCGGCCCCCGCCGACCGCGATCCCAAAAATCCGGCGAGTTGGGGCAAGATTGGCCGCAACGAGGATTGTCCCTGCGGCTCGGGCAGGAAGTACAAGCACTGCCACGGCAAATATGCCTGAAGCAGGCGGTCAGCGCCGGCAAGGTCGAACGTGAATCGGAAATGGGACGCCGCTTCGTGACGTGTGCCCGGTAGGCAGCCTCTCTACCCAAAAGCCACCTCGTGCCGCATCACGAACGGCGCAAGCAGCGTGTGCACCTCGTTCGCAATCGGCTCGCGTTGATCCTCCGGGATTCCCAGCAGCGTGACGGTCGCGATGCTGCCGTGGCTTCCGTGCGCGCCGACCTTCACGCTGCAATCGATGCCGCGATCGCGAAGCGGCGCCAGGATGGCAGTGAAGACGCGTCTTGCGGCGTCCCAGCGCAGCTGCGGCTTGAACACCTTGCCGACGCCGGTCAGCGGCATCGGATCGATCGGGATGATCTGCGTCGGAGCGGCGGCCCGCTCGGGCGTGCGCTCGCGCACCCATGCCTCGAGTACACCGGGCTGCACGCTCGCGCCCGGCTTCAATTGCACATAGCCGATCGGCAGTTCGCCCGCATAGGCGTCGGGCTGGCCGACCACGGCGGCAAATCCCACGGCGGGATGCTGGAACATGATGTCCTCGATGGGGCCGGGGTCGATGTTGTGACCGCCGCGGATCACGAGGTCCTTGGCGCGGCCGGTGATCCAGAGATAGCCGTCGGCATCGAGGCGGCCGAGATCACCGGAACTGACCCATTGGCCGTCGACGAAGGCGCCCACATTGTGCGCTTCATTGAGATAGCCGCCGAATACGCCGGGTCCCGCCATAGTGACGACGCCGATCTCGTCGGTGGCGCAGTCGCGCTCGAAGCGGCCGTCGGCGTCGAGCTTGACGATGCGGACCCGGCTGTAGGGCACCGGCAGGCCGGCAGAGCCTATCCGGATCGGACGATCCGGATAGGCGATGGTATGGACGCTCGAGGTTTCCGTCATGCCGTAGACCTCGAGCACCGGCAGCTTGAACTTGTCCTGGATCGCCTTGCCCACCGCCACAGGGATCGCCGATCCGCCGGCGGCGGCGCACTGCAGGCTCGAGATGTCGGCGTTGCCGGGCGGGATGCCGAGCGCCGCCGCCAAGACCGTCGGCACGCCCGACAGCGCGTGCGGCCTGAAGCGTTCGACCAGGCCCCAGATGTTCTTGACCGAGGCTGGATTGCGCCATCCCGAAGGCGACAGCACGACCAGGCAGCCGCCGCCCGCCAGCGTGGCGAGCGCCTGCGTCAGCGAGCCGCCGACATGGAACAGCGGCATGCCGAACAACAGATTGATCCCGGGCTGCGACTTCAGCACGAGGTTGATGACCCAGGCCTGGTAGACCTGGTTGGTGTGGGTGTGGCGTACCAGTTTCGGCGTGCCGGTGGTGCCGCCGGTGTGAAAATACGCGGCGATGTCGCCGCCCGAGATTTTGCGGCCGCTCACCAGCCGGTCGGACGGCTGCGTCGCGATGAGCTCTCCAAACGAATGAATTCCTGACGCGGCGTCGCCGGGGCCGACCTGTACGATCGCCTTCAGGTGCTTAAGATGTTTGCGCACCTGCTCGACCTTCTGCCAGATGTCGGTGCCCGGCACCGGCCCGAGCGCCACCAGCACCGTCGTGCCCGCGGCTTCCAGGATTTCCGCAATCTGATGCGGCTCCAATAGCGGGTTGACCGGATTGGCAATGCCGGCGGCTTCGGCGCCGAACAGCGTGATGAAGGCTTCCGGCAACAGCGGCAGCATGAAGCTCACGACATCGTCTTTGCGGACGCCGAGCGCGTGGAACATGTTGGCGGCTTGCGTCAGCCGCGCAAAGAAGTCTCGGTGGGTGATGACGAGCGGCGCGTCGGCCGGGTCGGCGTTGGGCAGGAACTGGATCGCGGGTGCATCGGGATTGTGGGACGCGCCGAGCCTGATCGCGTCATAGGTGCTCGCCGCCGCGATGCGGTCGAGATAGGGAATTTGTTCGAAGGCGCGGACGTCGGCGTCCGTGGCCAGAATCGGATATTCGCTGCCGATGGTACGATCGAGCAGGTGAATGCCTGCCATGTTTCTTGCTCCTCCCGGTGATCCCCTGCCGCGGCCGTCGGTCGGCCGTTCTATGGATCGAAGGCCGACAGAATGATCAATAATCGGGAACGTGCAAGCGCCGTCTCGAACCAGAAGGTCCGGGCGCCGGCAGGCTGCTTGAAATTCAAATCGGAAATCGCACGGGGCGCGCGGATAGGGCGGGCTTACTTCGGCGTCGCCGAGAATCGGCTCTCAAACGAATTGGCCTGTACGATCGGCTGCGAACCGGCGACGCTGTCGTTCGTCGCGGCAGCAGGCGCGTCCGAATTGCCCGAGAGCGACGGTTTCAACGGCGGGCGGGCGGATGCCTGTTTGGTATCCGACTTCGGAGCTGTTGCCATCTTCGCCGATGCTTCCGGGTGCTGCGGCTCGTGGCGCTTGGTCTCGTTAACTCTGGGCTTCGCCGAAGCCACTGGCTGGGGTTGGGGCGGCACGCTGGCACTGGCATCTGCCGCTGCGCCGCCGAGCCCCACCTTGCGGGCGAGATTACTAAAGAAGCCGCCAGACGGCGCATCGGGCGCCGCCGACGCCACATGCGTGGAGGAGGTGGTCGAGGCCACCAGCGGCTCATCCGGCGACGTCACCGGCCCTCGCGGCGGATTGACGTGATCCATAGGGATTGTTCCGGGCAACCGCTCGCGCACCAGCGACAGGCTCCGGCCTTCGCCGCTCTCCGACAGTCCGGTATTGCCGTTGGGTAACGCTGCGGCGAACACCCGGTTCATGCCGCCGTCGATGCCGGTGTTCAACCGGGCGACCGGTGTTCCGCGGGAAATCAGCTTGGCAGTCTCGGCCTCGTCGGCCTGTTCTTTCTCGCGGACGGCGCTGGCGACTTCGTCCGGGATGACATAAGCGGGGCACTTGGCCGACGCCTCGAACACCGGATCCCGCGTCGCGTTCGGCGGCTTCACGGCATCGAAGACATATCTCTTTTCACAGAAATCGACCTTCGGCTCCTGCCGCGTCACCTCGAAATCGTCGTAGCCTTCCTTGATCATCTTCCAGAACGGCATGTTCGGATTGTTGCGATGCTTGGCCATGTTGATCGGCGTCATCCGGAACGGATAGGCCTGGAACTGGAACGCGCGCTGGCCGCCGAAAAAGGACTCTCGCCCCAAAGAGTAGATTTCCGCGATCTGTTCATCGGTCATCGCGTAGCAGCCGCGCGACGAGCAGTCGCCATGCACCATCAACTGCGAGCCGCTGCGTCCGAGCGCCCGGTCGTAGGCATTGGGGAAGCCGGTGTTGAACGAAAGATAATACGCCGACTGCGGGTTCATCTGCGCCGGTGTGATCGAATAGAAGCCTTCCGGCGCCTGACGGTCGCCTTCCCTGACCTTGGGCCCGAGGTCTCCCGACCAGCGGCAAATCGGATAAGTCTTCAACAGCGCGAAGCGGCCGGAGCGATCCTGCTTCCAGACCTCGAGCTCGGCTTCCTGCTTGAACAGCCGAACCAGAATCGGCGATTGCAGGTCCATGTCTTTCGACACCATTTCGGCGAGCAGTTTTGGCGGGACGGGCTGGTTGGCCTTGGCGTTATTCGCCAGCGAGATTTCATCGCTGTTGCAGCCGGCCAACACCGCGCCGGCGGCGAGCACGGCCGAGGTAATGAGCGCGCGAAACAGCGAGCGATCGATCAATGCAAAGCTCCACACCCAACGGGCAATCTTCGCGCCCCAACTATAGCGTTCATGCCCTGAAGCCATTGACTAAAATACTATCCTTTGGCCCCCGCGCCCGCAAGCCAACCAAGGCGTCGCGGCGGGGTCCATACCGAGCATGGTCAATAGACGTTAAATATCGGCGACACGGCCTAATTGCGGCCAAAATGGCCGATTTTGGAAAGCCCAAGGGTGCTTCGGGCTGCGGCTATGGCGGCTTTTTCCGCGAAGAGGCCGACTTCAACCCAGCTTTCTGCCGATATCGAGGAATTTCTGCCGCCGCTGGTTGCGGATCAGGTCCGGAGCCAGATTGCGCAGATCGTTCAGCGCCAGCGCAATGGCGTCGCCGGTAGTCGCGATCATGGTGCTGGGATCGCGATGCGCGCCGCCCGCCGGCTCCCTCAGAATGGAATCGATCACGCCAAAACGCAGCATGTCCTGCGCCGTGATCTTCATGCTGGTGGCGGCTTCCTGGGCCTTGGTGCCGTCGCGCCACAGGATCGAGGACGCCGCCTCCGGCGAAATCACACTGTAGATGGCGTGCTCGAACATCAGCACGCGGTTGGCGGTGGTGATGGCGATGGCGCCGCCCGACATCCCCTCGCCGGTGATGATCGCGATATTGGGGACGCCCAGCGAGAGGCAGGCGTCGGTGGAGCGCGCGATCGCCTCGGCCTGGCCGCGTTCCTCGGCGCCGATGCCGGGATAGGCGCCGGCGGAATCGACGATCGACAGCACAGGGATGCCGAATCGTTCCGCCATCTCCATCAGCCGAACCGCCTTGCGGTAGCCTTCGGGACGCGCCATGCCGAAATTGTGCTTGATGCGGGATCTCGGTGGTGGCGCCCTTTTCCTGGCCGATCACGCAGATGCTCTCGCCGCGGAAGCGGCCGAATCCGCCCATCAGCGCCTCGTCCTCGCCGAATTTGCGGTCGCCTGCCAGCGGCGTGAATTCGGTGATCAGCGCACCGATGAAATCGGTCAGATGCGGCCGCTGCGGGTGGCGCGCGACCAGGGTTTTCTGCCACGGCGTCAGGTTGGCGTAGAGATCGCTCAGCGCCTGCGCGGCCTTGTCCTCGATCCGCGAAATCTCATCGCCGATATCGCTGCCGGACGTCGCCAGCGCGCGCAATTCGTCGACCTTGGAGTCGAGTTCGGCGATCGGCTTTTCAAAATCGAGATAGCTGCGCATGGGATCCGGCATCAATTCAATATAAGGACGAACCCGCTTGCAGGCGAAGCGGATTTCGGTTCGCTGGAAACGCACGTATTTTCAGACATTTAGCGCGCATTCTGACGCAAAATGAGACCGTCTTGCCAGGCGCGCAAGGAGATCGCGGGCGGGAGCGGTTGTTTCACGGCAGAAGCCGCCGAAGTCAAGGCGCAGTGCCAGGAGCGGAGCAGCGACGGTGATGGCCTACTTCTCCGCCAGCGGGTGCAGATCGCGCACCAGGCTCTTCAGCCGTTCCTCGACCACATGGGTATAGATCTGCGTGGTCGAGATGTCGGTATGGCCGAGCAGTGTCTGCACGATGCGCAAATCGGCGCCGTTATGCAAAAGATGGCTGGCGAAGGCATGGCGCAGCACGTGCGGGCTGACCAGCCGCGGCGCCAGACCGGCGGCCGCCGCCAGCTCCTTCAGGTCGCGTGCGAAATGCTGCCGGGTCAAATGCCCGCTCTCGCCGAACGAGGGAAACAGCCATTTCGAGGCCGAGCTGTTCTTCGATGCCGGGCCGCTGCTCTTTTTCTCCGGCTTCAGCGCTTGCATCGCCGCGAGATAGTCGGCCATCGCCTGTCGCGAGGGCTCGTTCAGCGGCACCAGCCGTTCCTTGTCACCCTTGCCGCGGACCACGATCATTCGGGCGTCGCGACGCGATGCCGAGAGCGGCAGCGCCACCAGTTCGGATACCCGCAGGCCGGTGGCATAGAGCACCTCGAGCAGACAATACATGCGCTGCGCGCGAAGCCGCTGCAGCGCAGAGGCTTCCGGCGCATCGGCCAGCGCCTTCGCGCGCACCAGCAGGCGATCGACGTCGGAGATCGACAGCACCTTCGGCAGGCCGCGGCCGCGCTTCGGGCCGGACAGGATCGCCGCCGGATCGTCGCTGCGAATCCGTTCGTGCAGCAGGAAGCGAAACAGGTGCCGCATCGCCGACAGCCGGCGCGCCACGCTCGACGACTTGAAGCCGCGCGCGTCCAGATCGGCGAGATAGTCCCGGAGCGCCTGGGTTTCGACGCCGGCAAAGCCTCGGCCGTTGCGGCTGAGAAATTCGGAAAAATCCTCAAGATCGCGGCGATAGGCATCGAGCGTGTTGTCGCCCGCCCCCTGTTCCGCCGCGAGCATGTCGAGGAACAGATGGATCAGCCCGGCATCTGAGGTCTTGGCACGCATGGGTCTCTCAAGTCTCGCAACGGCGGATGGATGCTTCCTCCCGGGGAAGGGGGCGCGCGCGCCCACCCGCGAAATCAAAATCTATCGGCTATTTCTTGAGGAACTTGTCTGCCGGAATGGTGAAGGTCATTTCCCGCGATTTCGGGTTAACGAAATTCGCCAGCGCGAAAATCAGCCCATAGACAATGCCGCCGATCACGGCGACCACCGTCAGAAAGCGGAACAGGCTGGGCATCGGCGAGCCTCAGGCGGCGAATTAACCAGTCAAATCATCGGGGATAGCTAACCCCGACTACCAACATGTTCGCCCCTCCGTTGCAAGAGTCTCTGGCAACGGTATCGGCGGGGGTAGTATAGGTTGCCTAGAAACGTCGCAATCCGCGGCGGCAGAGCGATCGATGCCTGAGACAGTTTCAACAGCCGGTGCCGGCGGATCCCCGGAGGCCGAAATCACGGCCGCGCTGGGAACACGTTCGGTCGTGCTGGTCGGGATGATGGGTGCGGGAAAGTCCACCATCGGACGACGGCTGTCGGCGCGGCTGCGGCTGCCGTTTCTGGACGCTGATATCGAGATCGAGGCGGCCGCCGCCATGTCCATCCCCGAGATTTTCGAGACCCATGGCGAGCCGCATTTCAGGGACGGCGAGGCGCGCGTGATCGCGCGGCTGCTCGACAGCGGTCCGGCGGTGATCGCCACCGGCGGCGGCGCCTTCATGCGCGAGGAGACGCGCAGCCGCATTCGCCTCCAGGCCGTTTCGATCTGGCTCAAGGCCGATGCCGATATCATCATGCGCAGGGTGAAGCGCCGCGTCGATCGCCCGCTGCTGCAGACCGCTGACCCGGCGGCAACCGTCGGGCGTCTGATCGAGGAACGTGAACCGATCTACCAGCACGCCGATCTGACGATCTGGTCGCGCGACGTGCCGCACGAGAAGATCGTCGATGAATGCATCGATGCCCTGCACAGCTGGCTGTGTGCCGGCGGTACGGCCTCGGCGGCCAAGGAAGCGCCGGGCACGCTGGGCGCCACGCGATGACTGCACCGTTGAAACATTCCGATCCGATCACGGTCGATGTCGCGCTCGGCAGCCGCGCCTACGACATCGTCATCGGCCGCGACGTGCTGCCATCGCTGGGCGCCCGTGTCGCGGCTTTGCGGCCCGGCGCGCGCGCCGCCATCGTCACCGACCGCAATGTCGCAGGGCATTGGCTCGGGAAGACCGAGGCCTCGCTGTCGGAGGCCGGCATTGCCACCTCGCAAATCATTGTCGATGAGGGCGAAGGCTCGAAAACCTATGCCGGCCTCGAACAGGTCAGCGAAGCGCTGATATCGGCGAAGATCGAGCGCAACGATCTGGTGGTCGCGCTCGGCGGCGGCGTGATCGGCGATCTCGCCGGCTTCGCCGCCGCGATCCTGCGCCGTGGCGTCGATTTTGTGCAGGTCCCGACCTCGCTGTTGGCACAAGTCAACTCCTCGGTCGGCGGCAAGACCGGGATCAATTCGCCGCACGGCAAGAATCTTCTCGGCGCGTTTCATCAGCCGGTCCTGGTTGTCGCCGATACCGGCGTGCTCGACACGCTGTCGCCGCGCCAGTTCCGCGCCGGTTATGCCGAGGTCGCCAAATATGGCGTGCTCGGCGACGAGGCGTTTTTCACCTGGCTGGAGGCCAACCACGCCGATATTTTCGCCGGGGGTGCGGCGCGTGAACACGCGATCGCCACCTCGTGCCGCGCCAAGGCGGCGATCGTGGCGCGCGACGAGCGCGAGACCGGGGAGCGCGCGCTGCTCAATCTCGGCCATACTTTCGGTCACGCGCTGGAGGCTGCGACCGGCTTTTCCGACCGGTTGTTCCATGGCGAAGGCGTGGCGGTCGGCATGGTGCTGGCGGCCGAATTTTCGGCGCAACTCGGAATGATTTCGGAATCGGATGCCGCGCGCGTCAAACATCACCTTGCCGGGGTCGGGTCTGCCGACCCATTTGCAGGACATCGCGGGATTTGCCCAGGAAGGGCTTGGCGATGCCGATACGCTGATGGCGCTGATGGCGCAGGACAAGAAGGTCAAGCGGGGCCGGCTCACCTTCATCCTGCTGGGGGCGATCGGCCGCGCGGTCATCGTTCCCGACGTCGAGCCTGCGCGGGTGCGCGATTTTCTAGGCGTCAAGCTGGCCCGCAAAACCTGAGCAATGATCGGGAACAGGCACGATCCGAAAAGTCAAAACCGGCTCTCTTAAAAAGATCATGCCGCAACGATAGATGAAGTGATCGGTACCTCATGGACTGGTTTGCATTCTCCATTGTCATCGCCTTTCTGCTGGTCTCCGCGTTTTTTGCGGCGAGCGAGACCGCGCTGACCGGGGCGTCGCGCGCCAGCATGCTGCGACTGTCGAAGCAGGGCAATCGCGAGGCCGGCGTCGTCTCCAGCCTGTTTGCGATGCGTGAGCGGGTGATCGGCGCGCTGCTGCTCGGCAACAACATCGCCAATATCGGCGCCTCCGCGTTGGCGACCGGCATCTTTACGGCGTGGTTCGGTGAAGTCGGCGTGCTCTACGCCACCGGTGTGATGACGGTGATGGTCGTGATCTTTGCCGAGGTATTGCCGAAGACCATCGCCATCAACGCGCCGGACCGGGTCTCGCTCCTGGTCGCGCGGCCGATGAAGGTGATGGTCTACCTGCTTGGACCGCTGCTCACCGTGATCGAGGCGATCGTCCGGGTGCTGATGCAGGTGCTCGGCATCAAGATCGGTCACAACCAGCCGATCCTGTCACCGATCGAACGGTTGCGCGGCGCGGTCGACCTTCTGCATCACGAAGGCAAGGTCGAAAAGCAGGATCGCGATATGTTCGGCGGGCTATTGGATCTGCGCGAGCTTCAGGTCTCCGACGTGATGGTTCATCGCACCGAAATGGTCATGATCAACGCCGACCTGCCGCCCGAGGAACTGGTGCGCGAGGTGCTGGCCACCGAATACACCCGGATTCCGCTGTGGCGCGAGAAACCCGAAAATATCATCGGCGTGCTGCACGCCAAGGATCTGCTGCGCGCGATCCGTGCCGCGGACGGCGATACCGCCAAGATCGACGTCTCGACCATTGCGCTGCCGCCATGGTTCGTGCCGGAGATGCGGTCGGTGTCCGAACAACTCAAGGCGTTCCGCCGCCGCAAAACCCACTTCGCGCTGGTGGTCGACGAATATGGCGAAGTCGAAGGCATGGTGACGCTGGAGGATATTCTGGAAGAGATCGTCGGCGACATTTCCGACGAGCATGACGTGGTGGTGGCCGGCGTCCGCGCCCAGCCCGACGGCTCGGTGGTGGTCGACGGCTCGGTGCCGATCCGCGATCTCAATCGCGCGATGGACTGGCATCTGCCGGACGAAGAGGCGACCACGGTCGCGGGTCTTGTGATTCACGAGGCCCGCTCGATCCCGGAACGCGGCCAGAGCTTTACGTTCCACGGCTTCCGTTTTCGTGTACTGCGCCGCGAGCGCAACCGGATCACCGCCCTTCGGATCGTGGCGGTGCCGCGCGAGGCCGAGGTCGAGGAGAAAAAGCCGAAGCGGGCGGGGACGTCATTCTAGGCGCCGGGCTTCGTAGCGGAACGCCTGATGGAACGAAGTGGCCGACGCGGCGCCCCAGATGTACGCAAATCTGGTAGGCTTTCGCAAGGGCGACAAGGCGATTGAGATCGACATAGCGGATATAGCCCGATTGTCGATTGAGGATGGGCCCCCGCGCTCCGCCGCAGACGGTTCGCCGCGATCCGGCAACCGGAACGCGCCTCGCGGGAAGGGCATGAACTCGTCGATCACAAATCGCCTGCGGGATCATTATTATCCACGATTGCGATTTTTCCGGCCAGCTGTCCTGCGAGTCGCAATCGTCAATTTAGAGGCAGGTGGACTCCAATCCCGATTTTGACGACGATTCCAGTCGCTAAAAGCAGCAGGATGCACATCAGCGGGGAATATGGATCGGCAATATTATCCCCTTGAGAATGATCTTTCATGACCGCACCAAAATGAACAGGATGGCCAGCCAGTCGCTGGCTGGTTTCTGCAGCCAATATGATGAGGGGTGGCGTAGGAATTCCAGACGACCGGGATACTTCCGTCATAAAGGCAAAATAAGGGTCAGCAGCGCCGCCGAACGTGGCGGAGGCGCGGAAATCTCAGCGCATGAAGTTTAGCGCCTCCGCGAGCAGGATATTCCGGCGTACCGGCCGACGTTTCCAGGGTGAGCCGGGCGGGCTATCCGGTGTCCCCGGTTTCCCCGGGCGCCTGCGCCTTGATCGCCAGGGCGTGCACCGAGCCGGCGAGTTCCGCCGCCAGCAATGCATTAATCATGCGGTGGCGCTCGATCCGGCTCTTCCCTTTGAAGGCGGTCGATACAATATAGACCCTGAAATGCGTCTCGCCGCCCGGCCTGTGGCCGGCGTGGCCCTCATGCAGATGTGATTCATCCGTGACGTCGAGGCTTTCCGGCGCGAAAGCTTCACGCAACTTGTTTGTGATAGTGTGCTTGACGGTTTGATGAACGCTCATGGCGGGGCAATACGTCCGTGACCGTGTTTCGTCAATGGCGCATCGAGAGTGAGGGTTTCGCAATGTCAAGACTTGAAGCCTTGTCCATAGCGTTGTCATAGTCCGCCAATGCCGATTGATTCCTCAAAATTCTTCAACTCCATCCGTATCAAGCCCAACAAGCTGAGCGCGAAGCAGCAGGCCCAGGCGCGCGAAGAATCCGCCATCTGCGAATGGCCCGACTGCAAGAACAAGGGTCCGCATCGCGCGCCCAAGGGCCGCGCCAATGACAAGGAATACTGGCACTTCTGTCTCAATCACGTTCGCGAATACAATCAGTCCTACAATTTCTTTTCCGGCATGAACGCGGATGCGGTTGCGCGGTACCAGAAGGATGCGCTGACCGGCCACCGCCCGACCTGGAAGATGGGCGCCAACACCAGCGCGAAAAAGGGCAAGGGCAGCCCCGAGGCCGATCTCGAAGGCGCGTCCGATCCCTTCAGCATGTTCAGCGAGCTCAATGGCCGCGGCAGCTGGCGGCCGGGTCCGGGCGCCGAGGCCAAGGTCGAAACCCGGAAAATATTCAACGCCGAGCGCAAGGCGCTGCAGGTGATGGGGCTCGGCTCCGATGCGACGCTTGAAGTGGTCAAGGCAAAATACAAGGCGCTGGTGAAGCAGCATCATCCCGACGCCAATGGCGGCGACCGCTCCACCGAAGACCGTCTGATCGAAATCATCAAGGCCTATAATTATCTGAAGACCGTGGTGCGCGGCGCAAGCTGACCGCGACCGCGCGTTCCAGGCGAATCTCGCCAAGCAATCGTCGAGCCGCGGGTCTCAATCCGGCACCGGACCGATATAGGCCGAACTTGGCCGTATCAGCCGGCCGCCGCGTTGCTGCTCGCGGGCGTGCGCCGTCCAACCCGCGGCGCGGGCCACCGCGAAGATCGGCGTGAAGGCCTGCCGCGGGATCGCCAATGCGTCGAGCAGGATGGCAGTGAAGAACTCCACATTGGTGTCGAGCGGACGATCCGGCTTTTCCCGCCGCAACGCCTCGCGGATATAGGCCTCGACTTCGCCCGCGAACGGAAGGTCGGTGCCGTTGACGGCGAGCCGCTCGATCGCGCCTTTCAGCACATCGGCGCGCGGATCGCGGACGCGATAGATACGGTGGCCGAAACCCATCAGCCGCTCGCCGCGCGCCAGCGCGCTGTCGACCCACGGTTTGATGCGCTCGCGGCTGCCGATGGCATCGAGCATTTCCAGCACCGGCTCCGGAGCGCCGCCGTGAAGCGGCCCTGTCAGCGCGCAATATCCCGCCGTCACCGACGCGAACAGGTCGGCTTGCGTCGAGGCCACAACGCGCGTGGCGAACGTCGATGCATTCATGCCGTGGTCGCACACCGTCACGAGATAGGCGTCGAGCGCGGCGACCTCGCGTGCGTCGGGCTTGCGGTTCAGCAGCATCGACAGCGTATCGGCGGCATGGCTCGCGGTCGGATCGGGCGCGACGGGGTCGGAGCCGGCCGCGCGCTGCACCAGCGCGCCGGCGATCACGGCCAACGCACCGACAATCGTCGCCTCATGCGGCAATCCGCTTTCCGCCCGCAATCCGGCAATGGCGGCCCGGAAACCGTCGACGATCGACAGGCCGCGTGTGCTTCCCAGCAAGTCCGGAAGCCGGGCGAAGGCGCGTTCGCGGCCCGCGCCCAAGGCGGCGCGCACGCTGGCCTCGCCGACCGGCTGGCCGGTTCCTCCGCTCCACAACCGTGCGGTCACGCCTTCGAAGCCGGTCTGGCGCACGAGGTCGCCAATCCGCTCGCCGGCGATGATCAGTTCGCCACGCTCGCCATCGACATGGCTGAGCACGGTTTCGGCGGCGGCAATGCCGTCCAGCCCGATCGGGGTTTTGGAAAGTTGCATGTTCATGGTCGGCCTCCTGATGAGGCTCTAAACGTCGACCTTCTCGACAGATTGATCAATCTTGATTATGTAAATCAATATGAAAAAATCCGCCGCGCTTTACCTGTCCGCCCGCGAGGCTTCGGCCGAACTCGCGATCTCGCCGGCGACGCTCTACGCCTATGTCAGCCGCGGATTGATCCGCTCCGAGCCCTCGTCGGATTCGCGAAGTCATCGCTACCGGGCGGAGGATGTCCGCAACCTCAAGGAACGGCGCACCCCGTCGCTGGAGCCGCGCGGCCTGCGCAGTTTCGATGCCGATTTGCCGGTGATGGATTCGGCGATTGCAACCATCACCGAGGACGGCCCGATCTATCGTGGCGTCAATTGCATCGAGCTTGCCGAGATCGATACGCTCGAACATGCCGCGACGCTGCTGTGGGACGTGACCGGCGTCGATCCGTTTTCCCATGACAATTGCCCGCTGGTGTCGGCCGAAATGCGCGCCGTCGCTGCCGCCGCGCGCAATGCCGCGCCGATCGATCGCACCATCGCCGTGCTGGCGCTGGCTGCGAGCGCCGATCCGCGAGCTTTTACCCGCGCCGCCGACGGACGCGCGATGGTCGGCGCGCGCATCCTGCGTCTGGTGGTCGCGACTATGTTGAACGGCGCGTCATCGGCCGAACCGCTGCATCTGCAGATCGCGAGGACATGGGCGCCGGCCAACAAGCACGCCGCCGATTTGATCCGTCGCGCGCTGGTGCTGCTGGCGGATCATGAACTGAACGCCTCGACCTTCACCGTGCGGTGTGCGGCTTCGACCGGATTGAATCTCTATGATGCGATGATTGCCGGCCTGGTGGCGCTCAAAGGCCCAAAACACGGCGGGGCGGGCGTCCTCGCAGCGCAGCTCGTGCGGACTCTGGTTGACGGCGATGTGGCTCCCGTGATCCGGGAGCGCGTTGCGCTCGGCGAGCGCTTTGCCGGCTTCGGCCATGGCGTCTACAAGCTCGGCGATCCGCGCGCCCACGCATTGCTCGACGCTTTGGCGCGCGCCGGTGCTTCGGAAAAGCTTGCCCGGGAAATTCCGGAACGCATCGCGGAAGCGACCGGCGAATTCGTCAACATCGACTACGCGCTCGCGGTGCTGGTGTATACGCTGGGCCTGCCGCCCGGCAACGAATTGGTGCTGTTCGCGATGGCGCGCACGGTCGGATGGATTGCCCATGCCTGCGAGCAATTGCGGCATGGCGGGTTGATACGCCCCCGCGCCCGCTATATCGGCCCGGCAACGGGGCGAAGCGCGGCTTTCAACAAGCCATGAACCGACTATCCGCCGGATCTGAACCGCCGGGAATCCTTCCGCGCGGCGGCGGTTGCCGGCTCGATCATGCCTCCGCCATTGCGGCGCCGGATCACCCAGATCGCCAGCCCCAGGATCAGCGCACCGCCGATGACCAGCGGCATCCAGTAATGTTTGGCTGTGCCGCCGAGGCCCAGCCATCCGCCGTAGCGTTCCAGTGCCGACACGGCAAGGATGCCCGGCAGCACATGCGCGGGCGCCCATAGCAGGATCGCCGCGGCATTGACGGGGTAGAAGCGCAGCGGTGGCATGCCGAGCGCGCCGGCCGTGATCGGCACGAAGGCGCGAATCGGCGGCACGAAGCGAGCAAAGAACACCGCCAGTACGCCCCAGCGATGAAAGAACGCCTCGCTCTGCGCCACCACGCGCGGGTAATTCGCCATCGGCCAGGCGTTGAGGATATCGCGTTGGGCGCGATGTCCGATCCAGAACGCCGATCCATCGCCGAGCCAGGCGCCGGCGATCGCCGCCGCCAGCACCCATTCAAGCCGCAACTCGCCGCCGGGCACCAGCGCGCTCAGCGCAAGGATGATGGTCGAGCCCGGAATCACCGAGCCTGCAATCGGGAACGGCCTCCAGCAGGGCGGCGAGGAATAGCGTGAGATAGGCAAGCCAAGCATGCGCCGAGACGAAACTGATCAAGGGATCGATGAATGAAGTCACAAATTTCCTATTTGGGTACCGCCATCCCGGTCGGGCGCAGACCTAACATAACTCCCGACAAGGGTGAAAAGTGCCATCGGGCTTGCGCGCCGGGAGGGGTCGACAAATTGTCCGGCGAAAGTACGGCGTGATTCGCAGGGCAGCCTTCCAAAAACCGGACCCAGCACCTATCTTGATGATAAGGCAACGGAACTTTGATTGTGCCGCGGGCTTCTGCCGGCCATTGCTCTCTGATAGGTTCACTCCAGCACCCATCCGCAGCCACACCGCAAATCTGGTTTCGGGAGCGCCCGGGACCTCGGAGGATTAATGACGACCGCCGCCATGACCAAAGCGCAGGAAACCGACCGGTTTGCCCGACATGAAGGTGTCGGTCCGGCAGGTGTTCGGCATCGACAGCGACCTTGAGGTCCCGGCCTATTCAGAAGTCGATCCGCATGTGCCGGACATCGATTCGGATTACCGCTTCGATCGCGCCACCACGCTGGCAATCCTCGCCGGATTCGCCAAGAACCGCCGCGTCATGGTCACCGGCTATCATGGCACCGGCAAGTCGACCCATATCGAGCAGGTCGCGGCGCGACTGAACTGGCCGTGCGTGCGTGTCAACCTCGATAGCCATATCAGCCGTATCGATCTGGTCGGCAAGGACTCGATCGTGGTGCGGGACGGCATGCAGGTCACCGAGTTCCGCGACGGCATTCTGCCATGGGCGCTGCAGCACAATATCGCGCTGGTGTTCGACGAATACGACGCCGGTCGGCCCGATGTGATGTTCGTGATCCAGCGCGTGCTCGAGGTTTCCGGCCGCTTGACGCTGCTCGACCAGAACAAGGTGATCAAGCCGCACCCGGCATTCCGGCTGTTCTCGACCGCCAACACGGTCGGGCTCGGCGATACCTCGGGCCTTTATCATGGCACCCAGCAGATCAACCAGGGCCAGATGGACCGCTGGTCGATCGTCACCACGCTGAATTATCTGGCGCATGACGAGGAAGTCGAGATCGTGCTGGCCAAGGCGCATCATTACCGCACGTCCGAGGGCCGCGACATCGTCAACAAGATGGTGCGGCTCGCCGATCTCACCCGCAACGCGTTCGCCAATGGCGACCTGTCGACGGTGATGAGCCCGCGCACCGTGATCACCTGGGCGGAGAATGCCGAGATTTTCTCCGACATCGGCTTTGCGTTCCGCGTCACCTTCCTCAACAAATGCGATGAGCTGGAGCGGCCGCTGGTCGCCGAATTCTATCAGCGCTGCTTCAATGCCGAGCTTGCGGAATCCGCGGTGAACGTGGCGTTGAGCTTACAGCGGCGTCCCCGCGCGGTGAGGCCACGATGACGACGTCGAATACCAAATTCCGCACCGGATCGAAGGAAGCGCCGACCGAGCCGTTCAAGCGCGCGGTGACGGCCTGCCTGCGCGCGATCGCGAAAAAGCCGGAACTTGAGGTGACGTTTGCCGCCGAGCGACCGGGCCTTGCGCCGGGCAAGGCGCGGCTGCCGGAGCCGGCGCGCAAGATGACCCGGCGCGATGCCGCGATCGTGCGCGGCCACGCCGATTCGATCGCGCTGAAGCTCGCCTGCCATGATCCGAAAGTGCACCGCAAGCTGATGCCGGGAAATCCGCAGGCGCGCGGCGTATTCGAAGCCGTCGAACAGGCCCGCGTCGAGGCGCTCGGCTCGCGGCGGATGGCGGGCGTTGCCAAGAATCTCACCGCGATGCTCGACGACCATTTCCATCGCGGCAAGTTCGACGAGATCACCGACCGCGCCGACGCGCCGTTGTCCGATGCGCTGGCGATGCTGGTGCGCGAGCGCCTGACCGGCCTCGCGCCGCCCGCGGCGGCGCGCAAGATGGTCGACCTGTGGCGCCCGGTGCTGGAAGACAAGATCGGCACGCGGCTCGACCGGCTCGATCGCCTCGCCGAGGATCAGGCGAAATTCGGCGACGCGGTGCATGATCTGCTGAGCGCGCTCGAACTCGGCGACGACCGCAACGCCGAGGCCGATGAGGACGAGAACCAGGACGACAACCGCGACGGCGAGAACGACCAGTCCGGCGCGGAGGGGTCGCCCGACTCCGACGCCGCGCAGGAAATGAGCGCCGACCAGGCCCAGGCTTCCACCGACGAGATGTCGGAAAGCGCGATGGAGAGCGCGCAGGCTTCCACATCGGACACTTTCGACGATGGCGAACTCGGCGACGATGAAACCCCGGGCGAGGCGACGCGGCCGAATTCGCCGTGGCGCCAACGAGCCGCGCGGGCCGGAATATCACGCCTTCGCGCCGAAATTCGACGAGGTGATCGCGGCCGAGGATCTCTGCGACCACGACGAACTGGAGCGGCTGCGCAGCTATCTCGACAAGCAGCTGGCGCATCTGCAGGGCATCGTCGCGCGGCTGGCGAACCGGCTGCAGCGCCGGTTGATGGCGCAGCAGAACCGCGCCTGGGAGTTCGACCTCGAGGAAGGCATTCTCGATCCGGCGCGGCTGTCGCGCGTGGTGACCGATCCCTATCATCCGCTGTCGTTCATGCATGAAAAGGAAGCGACGTTCCGCGACACCGTGGTGACGCTGCTTCTGGACAATTCCGGCTCGATGCGCGGACGCCCCATCACGGTGGCGGCGACCTGCGCGGATATTCTGGCGCGGACGCTGGAGCGGTGCGGCGTCAAGGTGGAGATTCTCGGCTTCACCACGCGGGCCTGGAAGGGCGGGCAGTCGCGCGAGGCGTGGCTTGCCGCCGGCAAGCCGCCCAATCCGGGACGACTCAACGATCTGCGCCACATCATCTACAAATCCGCCGATGCGCCGTGGCGGCGGGCGCGAAAGAATCTCGGGCTGATGATGCGCGAGGGCCTGCTCAAGGAGAACATCGACGGTGAAGCGCTGGACTGGGCGCACAAGCGGCTGCTCGGGCGCTCCGAGCAGCGCAAGATACTGATGATGATTTCCGACGGCGCGCCGGTCGACGACTCCACGCTGTCGGTCAATCCCGGCAATTATCTGGAGCGCCATCTGCGCCATATCATCGAGGAAATCGAGACCCGCTCGCCGGTCGAGCTGATCGCGATCGGCATCGGCCATGACGTCACGCGCTACTATCGCCGCGCGGTCACCATCGTCGACGCCGAAGAACTCGGCGGCGCCATCACCGAAAAGCTTGCCGAACTGTTCAGCGAGACCCACGGCGCGGCACCCGCGACGTCAGGCCGCCGCCGCTTGCATTCCTGAGCATATGAAATTGTCATTCCTGCGCCAATTGGCGCATCCCGGAATGACGACGGTGTCTCGCGATTTCACCCGCCGCCGCTTCCTGATGTCCGGCGCGATGGGACTTTCGGCCATCGCGGTGCCGCGGATCGGGCGGGCGCAATCCGCAACTGAACCGCCGCCGAAGCCCGTCGTCGCTGACGAATATTCGCTCGCCGCCCCCGTATCGATCGAGGTCAACGCCCGGCCGATCGCCTCGTTCGATCGAAGCGACCGCACGCATGTGCGTTTCGGGTCGCTGGAATACCGCAGCGGCCTGGCCCTGACGTCGCGGTTTCCCGGTTTTGGCGGACTGTCGGGATTGCGGCTCGACGCCAAAGGCGAGCGCTTCATCTCATTCAGCGACAAGGGGACGTGGTTTACCGGCCGCATCGTCTATCAAGGCCGCGCGATGACCGGGCTTGACGACGTCGAGGCCGCGCCGATGCTGGGCCCCGACGGCCAGCCGATCACCGCGCGCGGCTGGTTCGATTCGGAGTCGATCGCGCTCGACGGTCCTTTTGTTTATATCGGCCTCGAACGCGTCAACCAGGTGCTTCGTTTCGATTTCAGCAAGGGGTTCATCCGTTCGCGCGGCGAAGTGGTGCCGCTGCCGCCGGCGGCGCGGAAGCTGCCGTTCAACAAGGGGTTGGAAGCGCTGGTGATGGTGCCCAAGGGTCTGCCCCTCGCGGGCACGCTGATCGCGATTTCCGAGCGCGGCCTCGATGCGCAGGGCAATCTGATCGCCTTTCTGGTCGGCGGTCCGACGCCGGGGCAGTTCAGCGTTCGCCGCACCAATAGTTTCGATGTCAGCGACGCGGTGTTGCTGCCCTCAGGCGAGCTTCTGCTGCTGGAGCGGAAGTTTTCGCTGTTCGACGGCGTCGGCATCCGCATCCGGCGCATCGCGCTCGCTTCGGTGGCGCCGGGCGCGGTGGTCGACGGCCCCAGCGATCTTCGACGCCGATCTGGGTCACGAGATCGACAACATGGAAGGTATCGACGCCCACGTCACGCCGGAGGGCGAAACCGTGCTGACCATGGTCTCCGACGACAATTTCTCGATGATCCAGCGCACGCTGCTGCTGCAGTTCACGCTGCTAAGGTAGTTCCGCGGTCGCCCCGGCATTCGCCTGGGCCACCCGCATTGTCGGGAGTTGGTAATCGCCGCGGCGCGACCTAAAGTGCTCGCCAACCCATCCCTCCTGAGACGGAAATTCCACATGAGCGTCCTGTTTTCGCCGTTCCAGCTGCGCGGGCTCGCGCTTCCCAACCGCATCATGGTGGCGCCGATGTGCCAGTATTCCGCCGAAAACGGCGAGGCCACTGATTGGCACTTCGTGCATATCGGCAATCTGGCGCTGTCGGGTGCGGCGATATTCTGCATCGAGGCCACGGCGGTGGAAGCGACCGGCCGCATCACGCCGGGATGCCTCGGTCTGTGGAACGATGCCACCGAGGCGGCACTGCGGCCGATCATGGCCTCGGTACGCAAGCATTCGAAGATCGCCGTCACGATGCAGCTCGCCCATGCCGGCCGCAAGGCGTCGAGCCATACGCCATGGGACGGCGGCCAATTGATCCCGTTGTCCGAAGGCGGCTGGCAGGCGGAGGGGCCTTCCGCCGTGCCGCACAAGGAGGGCGAGCGACCGCCGCTGGCGCTTGATGCGCAGGGGCTTGTGCGCATCCGCGACGCGTTCGCGGCGGCGGCCGCAACGCGCCGAGCGGCTCGGCATCGACGGTCTCGAACTGCACTGCGCGCACGGCTACCTGCTGCATCAGTTCCTGTCGCCGATCTCCAACCGGCGTACCGACCAATATGGCGGCAGCCTGCAAAACCGGTTGCGCTATCCGCTGGAGGTGTTCGAGGCGGTGCGCGCGGCGTTTCCGCAACACAAGCCGGTCGGCATCAAGGTTTCGTCGACCGACTGGGTCGAGGGCGGCTGGGACATCGCGCAGACCATCGAATTCGCCCGCGAACTGAAAAAGCGCGGCGTCGACTGGATCGATGCGTCCTCCGGCGGCGTATCGCCGCACCAGAAGATTCCGCTCGGCCCCGGCTATCAGGTGCCGTTCGCGCAAGCCCTGAAGGAAGCGACCGGCGTCAACACAATTGCGGTCGGCCTGATCACGCAGCCAAGGCAGGCCGAGGAGATCGTCGCATCGGGCAAGGCCGATATGGTCGCGCTGGCGCGCGGCATGCTTTACGACCCGCGCTGGGGTTGGCACGCCGCGGCCGAACTCGGCGGCCATGTCGATGCGCCGCCGGCCTATTGGCGCGCCCCGCCGCACGAGCAGAAGGATCTGTTCGGGACCACGACGTTCGGCACGCGGTAAGCGCGGCGAATTTTATCGGCTTTTTCTCGGGTCACAATTCGGCCGTAAGCGCGGCCGGTGATGGACAGGCTTTGGCGTGCTATAGTCCACGCGGGCGCGCATCAAGACGCGTCACAGGAGACGAAACGACGAGAGGAAAGCCCATGGAAATCGGATATTTCACCATGCCTTCGCATCCGCCGGAATGCGGACTGAAGGAGGGTCACGACTGGGACCTTCAGGTGCTGCGATGGCTCGATGAACTCGGCTACCAGGAAGCCTGGATCGGCGAGCACCATACCGCGCCATGGGAACCGCATCCCGCGCCGGACCTGCTGCTGGCGCAGGCATTCTTGCAGACCAAGAACATCCGTCTCGGCCCCGGCGGTTTCCTCTTGCCCTACCATCATCCCGCCGAACTCGCCAACCGCGTGGCGATGCTCGATCATCTCTCCGGCGGTCGGCTGAATTTCGGCGTCGCGGCCTCCGGCCTGCCGAGCGACTGGGCGATGTTCAACGTCGATGGCATGTCGGGACAAAACCGCGACATGACGCGCGAGGCGCTGGAGATCATCCTGAAGATGTGGACCGAGGATGCGCCGTGGACCTACAAAGGCAAATTCTGGACCGTCAACAAGCCCGACACGATGTTCGACTTCCTCAAGCCGCACCTCAAGCCGCTGCAGGCGCCGCATCCGCCGATCGGCGTTGCCGGCCTGAGCAAGAACTCCGACACGCTGAAGCTCGCCGGCGAACGCGGCTACATTCCGATGAGCCTCAACCTCAACCCGGCCTATGTCGCAAGCCATTGGGACGCGGTCGAGGTGGGTGCGGCCAAGACCGGACGCACGCCACGCCGGCAGGATTGGCGGCTGGTGCGCGAGGTGTGCGTGGCCGATACCGATGAGGAAGCCTGGAAGCTCTCGGCTGGCGACATGATGGGCCGCATGCAGGGCGAGTACTTCCTGCCGCTGCTCGGTCATTTCGGCTTCAAGGATTATCTCGAGCACGCCCCCGACGTGCCGGACAGCGACGTCACAGTCGAATATTGCGCCCGCCGCAACTGGCTCGTCGGCTCGCCCTCGACGGTCGCCGAGAAGATCGAGGCCATCTATCGCGAGGTCGGCGGTTTCGGCACGCTCTTGGTGTTCGGGTTCGACTACAAGCACAAGCCCGAGGCCTGGCACAATTCCATCAGGTTGTTGAAACAGGAAGTGATGCCGCGGCTGAAGCACCTCAACGGGGACCTTGTCCGCGCGGCGTGACGCACCCAATAACGATGAGGGCGGCGGATTTTAAACCGCCGTCCCGGCGGCCCGTGAACATGTCCACGGGCCAAATGGCTATTTGGCTCCGTTCAGCTTGTACGATGCCTGCAGGAACGCGCCGTAGCGTTCGGTTCGGGCCGGCAATGTCCGACAGGGGCACCCCGTACCAAATGCGTTGGTATAGCCATCGGTCGCCCACATCGCCCAGTAGCGACCGCCCGCACCGACGCTGAAGGAATTCGTCACCGCATATGCGAGAATTGGCCTCGAGCTGCACGCCCCTGCCCGGTGCCGGTCTCCGGGGAGATCGTGTTGGGGACATCGGTTTGGCTCCAAGCGCAGATAATCTGCGGCGGCGTTTGCTGCGACGGTCGGCCGGCGCACGGCCCAAAACGCAAATGGCCGGGTCGTGTGACCCAGCCATTCAAACCGCTCCGGCACTGAGCCGGTTCGACGAAACCGTCAGCTCGCCTTCGCCGTGGGGGCTGCCGCCGCCGTCTTCTTCTCGATCTGGCGCTTCAGTTCGAGCGCGCGGGGCGACAGTTCGCGTCGCCTTGGCCTTGATCAGGAATGCATCAAGGCCGCCGCGGTGGTCGACGATCTTGATGGCGTTGGTGGAAACCCGCAGGCGCACGTTGCGGCCCAGCGCGTCGGAAATGAAGGTGACGTTGCACAGGTTCGGCAGGAAGCGGCGCTTGGTCTTGATATTGGAGTGGCTTACCTTGTGGCCCACCTGCGGGCCCTTGGCCGTCAGTTCACAGCGCCGCGACATCGTGCTAAATCCTCTTCCGTCCCGGCCCTCGGTCCCTTTTTCAGGGTGCGGTGCAGGGTTCAAAATCACGTCCATCCAGGGAACCGCGGACGTATAGGGGGAGAGCGGCAAGGCGTCAAGGTTTTGCGCCGCCTGCAAGGCCCGCCGGGAAGGGCGTTTTTAACGGGCATTCGGGCGGTCTTCGCCATCATATAAACGGCGTATTCGCCGACGACATCATGGCTGCCGCGACTGTTCCCGCGGTGTGGCGCGGATTTGTTCAAAAAGGCGCACCAAAATCGATTTGCGCGTATGCTGTTCGCAAAGCCGGTATCCACGCCGGGATCGGTCCGGGCGTGCTTTTGCGGAACGCGCGTTGTTTGCCGGATATTTTTGCTTAAATGACACATTGCCCGCGCGTAGTTGAGGACCGCCCTTCAGTGATCAGATATCGCATGATTTCACTCCGGCCGGTCCAATTTCCACTGCGGCTGTTGGGCGGGCTGTGCGTCGGCGCATTGCTGCTGTTGACGCACCCGCATTTCGCGCTCGCCCAGGGCAAGCTTGACGCGCGCTATGAGGCGACGCTGGCCGGCATCCCCGTCGGCAAGGGCGCCTGGACCATCGATATATCGGACGATCAGTTCACCGCCACGGCCTCCGGCGGCACCGCCGGATTGCTCAAGGCGTTCGCGGGCGGCACCGGCACCGGGGCCTCGGTGGGACGCGTCGTCAACGGCGCGCTGGTGGCGACGAATTATTCCGCCAGCACCACGACGTCGAAGAAAACCGAAGCGATCCACATGGTGTTTATCCGGCGGCAACATTCAAGCGAATACGCGATCGAGCCGGAGCCGCCGGTCGATCCGGATCGGATTCCAGTGACGGACGCGCATCGCCGCGGCGTCGTCGACCCGATGACGGGATCGATGCTGCGGGTCCCCGGTTCGGGCGATCCGCTCAGCCCCGAGGCCTGCCGCACCGGCGCTGCGATTTTCGACGGCCGCATGCGCTACGATCTCAAACTCGACTTCAAGCGGATGGAAACGGTAAAGGCCGAGAAGGGCTATCAGGGCCCGGTGGTGGTCTGCGCGGTCTATTTCTCGCCGATCGCCGGCTACATCCCCGATCGCGTCGTGATCAAATACCTCGCCGCGCAGCGCAACATCGAAATCGCGTTCGCGCCGGTCGCCGGAACCCGCATCCTGGTGCCGTTCCGGATGATGATTCCGACGCCGCTCGGCACCGCCATGCTGGAAGCCACCCAGTTCATCACCACGGCGACGCCGCCGCGCGTCGCCAAAACGCAGTGATGCGGTCTTCAGGCCGTCATTGCGAGCCAACGGGTCGCGCGAATGCGCGCCCGATGACAGGCTCC
>CAVSOS010000081.1:0-18667 GCA_963729395.1 uncultured Pseudomonadota bacterium
CCACTCTTGCTTCCTTGGTGCCTTATGGATTGCTTCGCTCCGCTCGCAATGACGGCTTACTTTCCATCATCATCCGCCACGGTGCACCTTTGCCTACAGCGCCGCCAACACCGCCTTGGCGATATCCGCGGTGCCGTTGCTGCCGCCGAATTCCATCGGCTTGATGCCGTCGGCATAGACCTTGTCGACCGCGCGCTCGATGCGCTCGCCGGCTTCGGCGGCGGCTTCGAGGCCGTGCTTGTCGGCGAGCCAGTCCAGCATCATCGCGGCCGAGAGGATCATGCCGGTCGGGTTGGCCTTGCCCTGCCCCATGATGTCGGGCGCGGTGCCGTGGCACGGCTGGAACACCGCATGGCGGTCGCCGATGTCGGCCGACGGCGCCATGCCCATGCCGCCGATCAGGCCGGCGGTCATGTCGGAGAGGATATCGCCGAACATGTTCTCCATCACCATCACGTCGAAATCCCAGGGCCGCTTCACCAGAAGCGCCGAGCAGGCATCGACATAGAGCCGGTCGGCCTTGACGTCCGGATGACGCTTGGCCGCCTCGTCGAACATCTCGCGAAAGAACGCAAACGCCTTGAACACGTTGGCCTTGTCGACGCAGGTCAGCCGCGCCCGGCCTGCCGCGCGCCTTGCGGCGCTCGGCCAGCCGGAACGAAAACTCGAACAGCCGCTCCGAGGTCTTTCGCGTGATCACCAGCGTCTCGCGCGCTTCGTTATCGGTGACGACGCCCTTGCCCATCGAGGCAAACAGGCCTTCGGTGGATTCCCGGATCACGACGAGATCGATGCCGCGCTGATCGGCGCCGACGATCGGGCTCGGCACGCCCGGGATCAGCCGCGCCGGGCGCACGCCGGCATAGAGGTCGAAATGAAAGCGCAGTTCCACCTGCGGCATGATCTCGGTGTTGTCGGGATAGCGCACCGACGGCAGGCCGCAGGCGCCGAGCAGGATCGCGTCGGCCTCGTCGCACAGCCGCACCGTGCTTTCCGGCATCGACTTGCCGGTCTCGCGATAATGGTTGGCGCCGGCCGGCGCGTCGGTGAAGCGAAATTTCAGGTCCGTGGTCGCCTCGATCTTGCGCAGGACTTCAAGCGCCGGCGCCATCACTTCGGGGCCGATGCCGTCGCCGGCGAGCACGGCGATATGGAGCGCGTTGTTAGCTGACATGGGATTTCCTCTGGAAGTCGAAAAGAGGAACGATGAATGAGTTCGTCATTGCGAGCGAACGGGCGAAGCGCAATCCAGGCTCCGCGAAGCATCGAACTTTCGGAAAGACTGCATGGATTGGTGCTTCGTCGCTTCGCTTCTCGCAATGACGAACGATGCCTACGGCGTCAGCACCGCGCGGCCGACCAGCCTGCCCTTCTGCAGATCGACCAGCGCTTCATTGGCCTTGGCGAGCGGCATCGGCGTCACCGGGATCGGGCGCGATCTTCTTGGCGCGCACGAGATCGAGCAGTTCCTGGGTCTCCCGGAGATTGCCGACATAGCTGCCCTGGATCGTGATGGCCTTGATCGGAATCAGCGGCAACGCCCATGGCGCGCCGCCGCCGAACAGGCCGACGATGACGAGCTTGCCGCCCTTGGTCAGGCAGTCGAAGCCGAGTTGCGTGGTCTTGGCGTTGCCGACCAGATCGATCACGGCGCGGATCGGCCCGCCGGCCTTGTTGGCCAGCTGCTCCAGCGCGTCGGGCGCGCTGCCGTCGACGGTCGCGAGCGCGCCGGCCTGCTCGGCGGCCTCGCGCTTGCGCGCGTCGATATCGACGACGATGGCGCCCTTGCCGCCCATCGCCTTCAGCAGCGACAGCGCCATCAGGCCGAGGCCGCCCGCGCCGAAGATCACGATCGGGCGTGTTGAAAGCGAGCTCTCGACCTTCTTCAGGGCGCTGTAGGTGGTGACGCCGGAGCAGGCGTAAGGCGCGGCCGTCACGGGATCGAGGCCCTTGAGATCCAGGAGATAGCGCGGATGCGGCACGATCATGTGATCGGCATAGCCGCCGTCGCAATAGACGCCGAGCGAGTGCGGGCTTCAGGCACATGTTTTCGTCGCCGGCGAGACAGGTCTCGCATTTGCCGCAGCCGAGCCAGGGATAGACCAGCGCGACGTCGCCGACCTTGAGACCGCCGGTGTCGGCCTTGGCATCGGGTCCGAACGCCAGCACCTCGCCGACGGTCTCATGGCCCATGGTGCGCGGCAGCGACACGCCGCGATCCTTCAGCGAGAGCGGCTTGCGTCCATGGCCGAGATCGTAGCCGCCTTCCCAGATGTGCAGGTCGCTGTGGCAGACGCCGGCCGCCTTCACCTTGATCAGGACCTGCGTTCCCGACGGCTGCGGCGTCGGCTGATCCACCTCCTGCAAAGGCGCATTGAAATCGGCGACCTTGAAACTCTTCATCGCTTCTCTCCCGTCGATGCTTGGCTTTTTCAGATAGGCCGGAACCGTCTGGCTCCGGCAAGGCTGCAAGACCTGCGCCGTCGCGGCCCGGCCTGTTCCGTCAACTGCGCTCCGCCAACGGCGTTTTTCCGACCAGAGCCGCGATTTGATCTTCGGAAAGGCCGCTCTCTCGAAGCAGCGCGAGCGTATGTTCCCCCAGGGTCGCCGCGCGCTTTCCGGCGGCGATGCGGGTTCCGGACATCTTGAACGGCAGATTCAGCACCTTGAATGTGCCGCCGCCGTCTTCCACCTCGGCCAGCGCGCCGCGATGGGCGATCTGCGGATCGCGCAAGGCTTCGGCAACCGTGCGATAGGCGGAACAGGGAACGCCGTGGGCATTCAATTCGAGCGAGGCATTTCGCGGTCGTGATCGTGCGCGACCAGGTCTCGACGCCGTCCATCAAATCCTTCCAGTGATGGCGCCGGTCGGCATATTTCGCAAAGCGCGCGATCGCCGATCCATTCCGGATG
Organism: uncultured Pseudomonadota bacterium; assembly: GCA_963729395.1. Classification (GTDB taxonomy): domain Bacteria; phylum Pseudomonadota; class Alphaproteobacteria; order Rhizobiales; family Xanthobacteraceae; genus Bradyrhizobium. The sequence goes on from CAVSOS010000081.1 coordinate 2,914, forward strand.
GCCGGAAGCCGTCACCAGGCCCTGGAACGTCTTTTCGCTGGCGATCGCCACCATCACATATCCATCCGCGGTCTCGACCGGGCCGAACATCGGGCGGCTCGGCGGTGCCACCGCGAACTGCGACCACTGCACTTCGTTCAGCGTCAGGCTGAGCATCGATTCCAGCATCGAGACGTCGATGTGCTGACCTTTCCGGGTGCTGCTCCGCTGGTACAGCGCCGCCGAAATCGCGCCAAAGGCGTAGACGCCGGTGAGGATGTCGGCGTGATAAATTCCGCAGTAGTCCGGCCGGTTGCGCCCGGGCTGGTACGACAAATGGGCCATGTCGTAGCCCGAGGCGGCATGGATGACCGGCGCATAGGCCGGCAATTCCGCCGACGGCCCGGTCTGGCCGTATCCGGAAATCGAACAATAGATCAGCCCCGGATTGAGCTGCGCGCAGCGAGGCGTAGTCCAGCTTCAGCCTCCGCATCACCCCGGGACGGAAATTTTCGACCAGGATATCCGCGCTCGTGACCAGCCGGCGGATCACTTCGATGGCCTCGCGGCGATTTCAGATCGAGGACGAGGCTCTTCTTGCCGACATTGAGCTGGCCGAACACGGCTGGAGAATCTGTTCGCGAAGCGGCGGACGGGTTCGCATCGTCTCCCCTTCGGCCGGCTCGATCTTGATGACCTCGGCTCCCATGTCGGCCAGCATCCGCGTGCAATGCGGGCCGGCAATCGTGGTCGAAAAATCGAGGACGCGAAGGCCTTGGAAGCTCTCTGTCGAATTCCCCTCATCGACTTGCCATTATGGTCATTCCAGAACTCCCTTTGACCTGCATGTATCCGTTGGGCCGCGGCGTACCCTAGAGTGGGCTGCCGCTACGCCGGAGAAGCATTCTCGGCATGGGACCCAGGCCTGAGGCCATCGGCGCGCTGTCCAGGATACTACATTGTCTTCCAGTGCAGCGGAAAACTGGACCTGTTCTTGCATAGTCGGCAATTAGGCTCGGTACGCGGAGGGCATTTCTTGAAAGTCCTGTTCGTTACCACGGAAATGGACGACTTCGTCCGGGTGGGCGGCCTCGCTGCCGTTTCAGCGGCGCTGCCCCGGGCGCTGCGGCCGCTGGAGCGACGTCAGGATTTTGCTGCCGGGATACCGCGAGGTCGTCGAACAATTCACGCACATCGAGATTGTCGGCCAATCTCCGGCACTGGCGGAGATGCCGGCCTGCTCGCTCGGGCTGGGATCGACCAGGGATGGCCTGCCCGTCTACGTCGTGCTCTGTCCGCAACTGTATGACCGCCCCGGCAATCCCTATGGCGACGCCAGCGGGCCGCGACTGGCCGGACAACGACGTGCGCTTCGGCCGATTTGCCTCCGTCGCTGCCCAGCTCGCGGCAGGCACACTGGACAAGAATTGGGCAGCCGACCTGGTTCACGCCAATGACTGGCAGGCAGCGCTGGTGCCGGCCTACCTCGCCTGGAGCGCGGTCAGGATCCCGACCATCCTGACCATCCACAACCTGGCCTATCAGGGCCTGTTCGCCGAAGGAATCGCTGCGGCGGATCGGCGCGCCCGAAGATTCCTTCCATATCGACGGCCTCGAATTCTACGACAAGCTATCCTTCCTCAAGGGCGGCATCGTCTACGCCTCCCACCTGACCACCGTCAGCGAGACCTATGCCAGGGAGATCACCACGCCGGAACTCGGCTGCGGGCTCGAGGGCCTGCTTCGCCGCCGCTCCGACGCCGAACAACTGACCGGGATATTGAACGGCATCGACGAGAGCTGGGATCCGCGCGTCTGCGCCCAGCTCGCGCAGCCGTTCGGCGCGGGAGACTGGGAGGGCAAGCGGGCGAACTCCGATTACGTCCGCCAGCAATTTGGTCTGGCGCTGTCGCGCGGTCCGATCTTCGGCCTGGTCGCCCGTCTGGTTCACCAGAAAGGCATCGACCTCGTGCTGTCGGCCGCGGACGAGATCATCGATGCCGGCGGGCAGATCATCGTGACCGGCAGCGGCGAGCCCGGAAATCGAGCAGGCCCTGGTCGACGCGCATCGCCGCCGACCGGATGCGATCGGCGTCGCCATCGGTTTCAACGACGGCCAGGCGCGGCGGATTTTCGCCGGCAGCGATTTTACGCTGATGCCGTCGCGCTTTCGAGCCGTGCGGGCTGAGCCAGATGTACGCGCAGAAGTTCGGATCGCTGCCGATCGGCCATCAGACCGGCGGGCTGGCGGAAACCATCACCGACGGCGAAACCGGATTTCTGTTCTCCAAGCCATCGACCGAGTCGTTCCTCGGCGGCATCCGGCGCGCGTTTTCGACCTTCATGGCGAAGGATCGCCTCAACTCCATGCGCCGCAACGCGATGTCGCGATCGTTTAGCTGGGGCATTTCCGCAGCCTGCTACAGTGCCCTCTATCGAAAGGCGGTGTCGCCATAGTGCCAACAGGTTTGTTTCTCCCCCTGCCTGCTCAATCCGGGCGACGCCGCGTTTCCGGCATCACAAACCAGATCATGGCGAGGCCCGTGGCCGCAACCGCCGCGAGCCCCGTGAAGGCAACGGTGCTGCCGAAAATGTCGCTGACGTAGCCGGCCAGCACGGTGCTGAGCGACGCGCCGATTCCCGTCGCGGTGCCGACGATGCCCTGCGCGAGATTGAAATGGCCGCTTCCGAACGCGACGTCGGCGACAATCAACGGAACCATGACACTGAATACCGCGGCGGTGATGCCATCGAACACCTGCACCGCGACCAGCAGATACGGATCGCTCACGGTGGCAAACAGCAAGCCGCGAATCGCCAGCGCGGCAAAGCCCATCAGCAGCAGCGGCCGCCGGCCCCATTGCTGCGCCTTGCGTCCGACCGAGGGCGACGTCAGCGCGACAATGGCTTGCGGCACGATAATGCACGCGGCGATCAGCACCGGCGCCCACTGGCTTGACCGGGTCGTCACGACGCCCGCCATCAGCGGAAGCATCGCCGCGTTGGCGAGTTGCAGCAGCAACACGCTGCCGGCGAAGATCAGGAGAGGACGATGGCGCACCAGGCTCAACAACGCTGGTTGGCACTGGCATCGGGCACCTCGCGCGGCACCGCGCCATGCGCCCGGGCCGCATCGATTTCGCGCTCGCGGATGCGCGCCAGCGCGAGCAGGGTCGGAATGGCCAGCAGGAAAGTGACAAGAAATACCGAACGGCTCGACAAGCAGATAGCCGCAGGTGCCCATCACGGCGGCGGCAACGCCATTTCCGAGCGAGGCAAAGCGGGCATTGCGCCCGAACCGCTCGCCGATCGCCAGCGGCCCGACCAGACCGAGGCTGATCGCGGCAATCGCCGGACCGAGCACACAACTGGCGGCGGCATGCAGCGTCGCGGCGGCCACCACCACCGGAAAGATCGGCCATGCGGCATATGCCAAGCGCGCTGACGCCGATCGTCGCAACGGCGAGGCCGGCAACCAGCCGTTCGGAACGCGCGGCATCGACAATGGCGCCGCCCGGCATCTGCCCGATCAGCGCGACCACGCCGCCGATCGACAGCACGAAGCCGATCTCGGCCTGCGTCCATTTCTGCGTCGTCAGATAGACCGCGATGAAGGGACCGAATCCGGTCTGCACATCGGCAAGAAAAAAGATGAACCAATCGAGGCCGCGCGAGCTCTCGCGCGACGGCGCCGGCGCCGCGCACCTCCGGCTCCGGTCCGGCGGCGACGGATTACCGTCGCCGACCGGTCGCCCGCTGCGTGGTCGATCTCGGTCGATCGGCTGTCTGGGCGAGCGCGCGAACAGGCTATTGCTCCAACTTGTCTAGGGATCGAATTGCAGCGGCAGCAGGGTGCCCGATGCGCCAAGCACCACGATCGGCGCATCTTCCTTGTATTCCGGCGCCGCCTTCACCTGGTCCTTGGTCAATTCAAGCGTGATGCTGTCGCCCTTGTTGGCGACTGCGCCGAAATGCAGCGCGTTCCAGTCGACGACGATTTTTCGGCTGCCGACGCCGAGAAAGCCGCCGAAATCGATCACGGCCGCGCGCACCGGCCGGTGCGATCGACGATCACGTCGACGATATGTCCCATGTCCTCGTCGGTCGTGACTGCGCACGTCGCGCCCGAGCACGCCATGTGCATCCTTGGCGCCGATGATGGTGACGGAGGGCGGCGGCGCGGCCTCTTTCGGCGCGGCCTTCGCGCGGCCGGGGAGCTGCATTTTGCTGCTGAGCCGGCGGCAGGTTGTGATCCGCTTGCGGCGAGCGGGGTCATCGCCTGCCCAAGCGGCGGCAAGGCCGAAGGCTGCAACAACGACGGCAAGGAACGCGAACTGAGATCTGGCGCGCATACGGCCTCCGAATCCCCGATCAAAGGGGTGCAGTTGAAAACGCGGACGCCCGACCGGCAGCCGCTCACTATTCAGCTTCGGTGGAACCAGCGACACTCCGTTACCAACCGGGATCGCCGATCAAAGTTCAACTGTGGTGCGCGATAAAGGCGCTCCGTCCTCAGTGCGCGAGAACGATGGACACCTGGATCTGGCCGCGCGTGCGCAAGACCTCCAGCGACACGTCATCGCCGTGACGACGGACCCGAAGATCGACGCTTGAGGGGCCCAGCCGCAGTTCGCGCAAGCACCACCTCGTTGAGGAACGCCGGCAGACGCGGATTGCGCAGCCGAATTTCACCGCGCCGAGCGTCGAATTCGAGCCCGAGCGCGGCTTCCAGCAAGCGTGAACGGCGTCGCGCTCGCCCAGGCCTGCGGCGCGCAGGCGACCGGATACAGCGTCGGACCGCGCTGCCTTCTCACGCCGAAAACCGCAGAACAACTCGGGAAGCCGCCGCAAATCCATATAGGTGGCGGCGTCGAACAGCGCCTTGAACACATGCTCGACCGAATGTTTGAGGCCGTAACGCGCGAGCCCCAGCGCGATCAGCGCGTTGTCGTGCGGCCAGATCGAGCCGTCGTGATAGGACATCGGATTGTAGCGCGCTTCGCCGCGCGCCACGGTGCGGATGCCCCAGCCCGTGAAGAAATGCGGCCGCATCAGGTCGGCGGCGACCATCCGGGCGCGGTCTTCGCGCACGATGCCGGTGAACAGCAATTGCCCGGCGTTCGAGGTGCGCACCCGGCACGGCTGCTTGGTGCCGTCGAGCGCGAGCGCATAGGTGCCGAGTTCTTCGCACCAGAACGCTTCCTCAAAACGCTCGGCAAGCCGCTGCGCCTCGGCCGTCAAGCTGCCGCGCCCTGATCGGCCTTGCCAAGGCGCAAGGCGCAACGTGCCGCCAGCCGCTTGCCGGCGAACACATAGCCCTGCACCTCGGCAAGCGCGATGTAGCCTTCAGCGAGCCGGCCATCGGCATGGAAGATCGCGTCGTAGGAATCCTTCCAGCCCTGATTGGCCAGGCCCTGTTCCGACGCCCGCTGATATTCGACGAATCCGTCGCGGTCGGGATCGCCGGCGCCGTCGATCCAGCCCAGCGCGGCCTCGATCGCGGGCCACAACTCGGCCAGCGTTTCGATCGTCGCCGGTGCGTTCGACATAAAGACCGGCCAGCAGCACGAACAGCGGCGTCGCATCGACGCTGCCGTAATACTGCGCAAACGGCACCTCGCGCAGCGCGGCCATCTCGCCGCCGCGCATTTCATGCAGGATTTTTCCAGGCTCGGCATCGGCGAGCGGATCGACCGTCCTGGCCTGATAGAATGCGAGCCGCCTCAGCACGCCGCGCGCGACCCGCGGGTCGATCCACAGCATCTGCAGCGCGGTGATGATTCCGTCGCGGCCGAACGTCGTCGAATACCAGGGAATGCCCGCATAGGGATATCGTCCCTGCGGCGTATCCGTCATCAGCATGTTGAGGTCGGCCATCGACTGGCACAGCACCTCGTTGAAGATATTGTTTGATGTCTCGATGCTGGCGGCGCCCCTGGTCGACCGGCGCATCTCGCGGCGATGCGCCAGCAATCCGCGAAAGAACGGCGCCGGCTTACGGCGCGGCCGGCTTGTTGCAGGATGCGGCAACAAACAGCGAGCTGATCTGTTGCGGCGCCAGATCGAAATGATAGGTCGCGGCATTCGACCGCAAGCCGCGTCGGCCGCGGATCGAAATGCAGCGCCGTGCTGCGCGATTTGCCGTCGAGCCCCTTATAGTCGAGCGCAACATCGGCAGGGCCGAGCAGTTTGCTGGAGCCGACGCCGCGGCGCGGACGCTTTTCGCCTCGCACTTCGAACAGATCGGCGAAATCATTGTCGAACAGCAGCGTCAGGTCGAAGCTCGCCGGAGGTCTCGCCGTGATTCTGCACGACCGATGCGCTGATAGGCCGGTGCCGCGCCACAGGAAGATCGTGCGCACGATGTGCAGCATGTCCTTCTGCAGCACGATCCGGCCATTGCGATAGATGTCGGGATTGGTGAGATCGACCGTCAGCGCGGAATTGTCGTCGCGCAGATTCGAACCGAGCAGCAGCGGCTGCACTTCGTCCAGCACAAGTTCAAGCCGCGCGAGATAGCGGGTGTCGGCGTTGAACAGGCCGTCCGGTCCGCCGGCGGAAGCACCGATGTCGCCATGGCTGTCCAGCACGATGAACGTATCGTCATGCTTGAGCGAGCGCCGCGGCCGCGCCGCGGGCCCGGTCATCGGAATATAGAACGGCGATTCCGAGACCGAGTTCGATGGTCCGGGCCGTCGATGATCTGGGTTACGACTTCGGCTGACATGTGACCTCGAGCGGTTCCCCAGGCGTTGCGATGAACGCACTGGTACTCGACACCACCGCCGCAGCTCAGGCCGCGTGCGTTCGCAAGGCGGCTCATTTCCTGCGTTACCAGTTCGCGATACGGGCCCTGGCCCTGCATCAGGCGATCCGGCGGACCGTCTTCGATAATCTTGCCGGCCTTCAGCACCACCACCCGGTCGAAATTGCGCAGCGTCGCAAGACGGTGCGCGATGGCGATCACGGTGCGCCCGCGCATCAGGCGGGCGAGCGCTTCGCGGATCGCCTCCTCGGATTCGCTGTCGAGCGCGGCGGTCGCCTCATCGAGCAGCAGGATCGGCGCGTCCTTCAGGAACGCGCGCGCGATGGCAATGCGCTGCCGCTGGCCGCCCGAAAGCTTGACGCCGCGGTCGCCGACCATGGTCGCGAGCCCGTCCGGCAGCGTTTCGACGAAATCGCATCGCGCCGCGATCGCCGCGCGCAGCACCTCATCGTCGGTCGCGTTGGGCCGTCCATATCGGATATTTTCCATGATCGATCGATGGAACAGCGAGATGTCCTGCGGCACCACCGAAATCGCCTCGCGCAGGCTTTGCTGCGTGACCCGGGAGATATCCTGGCCATCGATGGTGATGCTGCCCTGCTGGACGTCATAGAACCGCTGCAGCAGCACGAACAGGCTGGATTTTCCGCCGCCGGACTGACCGACCAGCCCGACCCGCTGGCCCGGCTGGAAGCGAAGACTGAATTGGTCGAATACCTGGGATCCGCCGGGATAGCGAAACGAGATGTTGTTGAAGGCGATCGCTGCGCCCGCTCTTTACCAGTGGCTCGGCTTCCGGATGGTCGCGCAGTTCGTGCGGAAGCAGCAGGGTGGCGATCGCTTCGGTCAACCGGGCGACATGCTGGGTGACGTCGACCAGCGCCACAGCAAGATCGCGCGTCGCGTTCAGAATGGAAAGTCCCAACGTACAGACCAGCACGACATCGCCGGTGGTGGCGCCGCCGCGCTGCCAAAGCATGATCGCCCAGGCCAGCAACGCGATCGTCAGCACGACGGTGATCGCGGCATGGGTGATCCGCAGCTTTTCGAGATAACGCAGGCTGCGTCCCCGCGCCGTCAGTTCCCGGTCGACGGTGGCGTCAAAACGGTCGTGCTCGAAGCTGAGGCCGCAAAACGCCCGCACCAGCGGCATATTGTTGATGACATCGACCATCTCGCCGTCGACGGCCGCGGCCTTGTCGGCGAAATCGTCGTGCAGGGGCTTGCCGGCGGCTGCCAGATGAAACATCGCGACCACCATTCCGCCGGCGATCGACGATCAAGCCGGCCGCCATCGGCAGGCTCACGGTTCCGATCAGGGCGATGGCCGCAACTGTCGCGATGCACGGCGGCAGCACGTTCCAGACGAACATGTTCTCGACGGTGAAGACGGCATTGGAGGTGGCGGTAATGCGGCTGGTCAGCATGCCCGGCAGCCGGTCGGAGAAATAGCTCGGCGCGTGACCGGTCAGATGGCGAAAGATGTCGCGACGCAAATCGCCGGTCACGCCCACGAAGGTGAAGCTCGCCGTCCAGCTGGCGATCCGCCACAGAAAATTATCCGCGGCAATCAGCGACATGAGAAAAACGAATGCCAGCCATACGCTGCCTGCGTGGGCCGGCCCCGGCCGACAGGCCGTCGACCAGATACTTCACGCCATATTGCGTGCCTACCGAGCAGGCAACCGCTGCAACCACGGCGGCGAGGATGACGACATGCGATGCAACGACGCTGGCGCAGGTAGCGCAGCACGAAGGGAAACGGACGATTGGCGTATCCTGAAAGATTGTCCATGTTGCTGCAAACCCGTTGGAGAAGAACGGAAGACCTTGCCTGGACGTCTGCCGTTTGATCGAATGCTCGACACCGTCTGCCGAGGTTCCCGTTGCGCCGCCATTACTGCGCAACAATTCGAGCAGCACGGTAAAAGTTTGATCGGGGGTGATGGCATCAGCAAGACCATGGTGTGGAAGAAGTGCGCGCCTTCTTGGGAACTTCGCACATGCGGAAACGTTCCCTTCGCGGCATGCCGGTGCCACGGCCGGACTGGGGGCTTTTCACCCATGTCAACAAACAGGAGACGGTAGATGCGCATCGCGCAGGTTGCTCCGCTGACGGAGGCTGTTCCCCCCAAGCTTTATGGCGGAACCGAGCGGGTGGTACACTGGTTGACCGAGGAACTGGTAGCGCTGGGAAACGACGTCACGCTGTTCGCCAGCGGCGATTCCCAGACTTCGGCAAAACTTGACGCGACCTGGCCGAAAGCACTGCGCCTCGACGGATCGGTCCGCGATCCCAACGCGCTGCACATGGTGATGCTGGAACGCGTGCGGCAAAAATGCGACGATGAAGAGTTCGACTTTCTGCATTTTCACCTCGATTATTATCCGTTCTCGCTGTTCTCGCGGCAGCCGACGCCGTTTCTGACCACCTTGCACGGCCGGCTCGACCTGCCGGAGCACCAGCCGGTGTTCGATACCTTCTCTTCCGTCCCGGTGATTTCGATCTCGAACGCGCAGCGGCGTCCGGTGCCGCAGGCCAACTGGGTCGCACCATCCACCACGGCCTGCCGGAAAAGCTGCTGACGCCGCGGCCGGTGACCCCCAGCTATCTGGCCGTGCTCGGCCGGATCGCGCCGGAAAAGGGCGTGGATCGCGCCATCAAGATCGCGACCCGATGCGGCATCCCGCTCAAGATCGCCGCCAAGGTGGATCGCGCCGACCAGGAATATTACGATGAAATCATTCGCCCGCTGATGGATCACCCGCTGGTCGAATATATCGGCGAGATCGGCGATCACGAAAAATCGGATTTCCTGAGCGGCGCGATCGGGCTGCTCGTTCCGATCGACTGGCCGGAGCCGTTCGGCCTCGTCATGATCGAGGCGATGGCCTGCGGCACGCCGGTGATCGCCTATAACCGCGGCTCGGTTCCGGAGATCATCGATGAGGGGCTGACCGGCTTCATCGTCGAAGACGAAACCAGCGCGGTCGCCGCTGTCGGCCGGCTCGCCGGTCTGAACCGCGGCGCCGATCCGAAAGCAGTTTGAGGCGCGCTTCACCGCGCGTCGCATGGCGCTCGACTATCTCGCCGCCTACCGCAGCCTGACGGAGGACGGCAGCACCACGCATCAAACTGGTAAGCAGCGCCGAATAGCGGGAACGACAACGAGGGTGCCCGGTGATTGCGAGCAGCCACCGGGCGGCGCTTTGCGCCGACCCGGTGGCTCCAATGCGTCACTCCAATTTCGGATAGGAGTCCGCATTCCCGCGGCGCGATGCGCCCGAGTTGGGCAGGAGTGATCCGCCCCAGGAGGGCGTGGGGAATGCCGCGTGCCCGTTGCACCCGCAGCCTCGCCACAGCGGTTTGGCGATAGCTGCATTGCAGCGATGGCCAACTAGCCGCCTTGCGGCGCAACAGGGGTTGCCGGTATTCTGGCGCTCAGAGTTCGCCCCTGAACATGACCCGTTGCAACGGAGCCAATCCATGACCCCTCCCGTGAGCTCACCTGCGATCAAGATCGTCAAATCGGTCCGCGAACAGGTCAGCCCGGAGGAATGGCAAACCCGGGTCGATCTCGCTGCCTGCTATCGCCTCACCGCGCTGTACGGCATGACCGAGATGATCGCCAACCACATCTCCTGCCGGGTTCCGGGATCGCCCGATCATTTCCTGATCAATCCCTACGGGATGCTCTATGAGGAAATCGATGCGTCCTGCCTGATCAAGGTCGACCTCGACGGCAATACCCTCTTCAATGCCTCCGAGTACGGCGTGAACGCCGCCGGCTTTGTCATTCACAGCGCCATTCATATGGCCCGGCATGATGTCGACTGCGTCGCGCATACGCACACCCCTGCCGGCATGGCGGTCTCGGCGATGGAATGCGGGTTGCTGCCGCTGGCGCAGACATCGATGCGGTTTCTGCACGTCGCCTACCATGACTTTGAAGGCATCGCCGATGATGTCGGCGAGCGCGAGCGGCTGGTGGCCGACCTCGGCGATCAGGAAGCCATGGTTCTCCGCAACCACGGACTACTGGTGGTCGGGCGGACCATCCCGGCGGCGTTCGATGTGCTGTGGCGCATGGAACGCGCCTGCGAGGTGCAGATCATGGCGCTGTCCTGCAACACCAAGCTGGTGCAGCCGCCGCAAGACGTTCTGGAAGCGACTTACGACAAGATGAAGCCGCGCCCGGGCCACGCCAGCCGAAACGGCGACCTTGCCTGGCCGGCGCTGCTGCGGAAACTCGACCGCGTCGATCCAACCTATCGAAATTAACAGGCTATCGGAATCAACAGGCCGCGGCGCAAACGCCCCGGCCGCTGACCATCGGACCGGGGTGAAAATCTTGCACGCGCGTCAGCGCGGCACCACGGCGGTCGCCTCGATCTCGACCCGCGCCGCCTTTTCAACCAGGCGCACGACCTGGACCAGCGCCATGGCGGGATAATGCGTGCCGAAGATATCGCGATAGACCTGTCCCAACGTCTTCAGGCTCGCCAGATACTCGTCCATATCGACGACATACCAGGTGAGCCGAACCAGGTGCTCCGGCCGCGCTCCGCCCTCGGCCAGAATGGCCGCGATGTTGCTCAGGGCCTGGCGGACCTGCGCCACGAAATCGGCGGGCAAATGGCCAAGGGTGTTCCAGCCGATCACGCCGCCGGTCACGACAATGCGGCCATCGGCCGCCATGCCGTTGGCGTATCCCTTCGGCGCCGGCCAGCCGCCCGGCTGCAAGATCTGCAGGCCGGCTGCCGAAGTTTCGTTGTCCGCCATCGGCAGCACTGCAAGGCTCGGCCCCTTTGGCGTGCTCACGACCTGTTCTCCTTCATTTCAGACGTCATTGCGAGGAGCGAAGCGACGATGCAATCCAGCCTTCTCCAGGCAAAGCTGGATTGCTTCGCGGAGCCTGTCATCGGGCGCGCATTCCGCGCGACCCGGTGGCTCGCAATGACGATTTGTTTTTTCATTCTGCGGCCATCCCTGCCGATGTCGCGGCCGCCGTGCGTAAGGCGATCTGTCGCAAGGCAAACCGCTGCAGCTTGCCGGTTTCGGTCTTCGGCAGTTGGGCGACGAATTCGACCGCACGCGGATATTTATAGGGCGCGATCGTGCGCTTGACGTGGTCCTGCAACGCCGTCGTCAGCGCGGCATCGCCGGTGAAGTCCGGCGCGAGGACCACATAGGCCTTGACGATCATGCCGCGCGCGGCATCGGGGGCCGCAACCACGCCGCACTCGGCCACCGCCGGATGGCTCAGCAATGCCGCTTCTACATCGGGGCCTGCGATGTTGTAGCCGGACGAGATGATCATGTCGTCGGATCGGGCCACGAAAGACAAGCGGCCGCTCGCGTCGCGGACAAAGGTATCGCCGGTCAGATTCCAGCCATCGCGCACATAATTCGACTGCCGCGAATCTGCCAGGTAGCGGCATCCGGTCGGCCCGCGAACCGCAAGCTTGCCCGCGGTGCCCGGCGGCAATTCGTTCATGTTATCGTCGACGACCTTGGCCTCATAGCCGGAAACCGGGTGCCCCGTCGTTCCGGCGGCGGAGTCGCCGACCCGGTTGGTAACGAAGATATGCAGCATCTCGGTGGAGCCGATCCCATCGAGAATCGTCTTTCCGGTCTTGCGGGTCCAGCTTTCGAACACCGGCGCCGGCAGGGTTTCGCCCGCCGAAACCGCCAGACGCAGCGATGACAGATCGGCGCCGCGATCCATCGCGGCCATCATCGCCCGATACGCGGTCGGCGAGGTAAAGCAGATCGTGGCCTTGTAGGTTTCGATGATCTTGACCATCTCGCCGGGCGCGGCGTTTTCCAGCAGCGTCGCAGTGGCGCCGAACCGCAACGGAAAAATGGCGAGACCGCCGAGCCCGAAGGTAAAGGCCAGCGGCGGTGATCCCACAAAGACATCATCCGGCGTGACGTTGAGGACTTCTTTGGCATAACCATCCGCGATGATCATGAGATCGCGATGGAAATGCATCGTCGCCTTGGGTTCGCCCGTGGTGCCCGAGGTAAATCCCAGCAAGGCGACGTCGTCGCGGCCGGTCTTGACCGCATCGAACCGGACCGGCTTGCTCAGCGCCACCCGATCGAGCTCGGCATCATGGTTTGAGGTTCCGTCGAAATTCACCACCTGCTTGAGGAACCGGCTGGTCTTCGCGCACGCCACCAGTTCATCGGCGATGCGGCTGTCGGTCAGCGCCAGCGCGATCTCTGCCTTGTCGACGATCTTGCTCAATTCGCCGGCCCGAAGCATCGGCATGGTGTTGACGACGACCGCACCCGCTTTGGTCGCCGCAAGCCAGGCGGCGACCAGCGCCGGATTGTTGCCCGAGCGTATCAGCACGCGGTTGCCTGGCTTGACGCCGTAATTCTCCACCAGCGCATGCGCCAGCCGGTTCGACCAGTCCGTCAGTTCCTTGTAGGTGCGCTGGCGACCGTTGCCGATCAGCGCGACCTGATCGCCCAGTCCCTTCTCGACGATACGGTCGGTCAATTCGACCGCGGCATTGAGATAGTCCGGATATCTGAACTCCGGCCGGTCCAGCAGCAATTCCGGCCATTGCTCGAACGGTGGAAGGTTGCGCCGCGCAAAATCGTCAACATGACCCGACGGGCCAAGGTTTGGAATTCTGTCTGACATGTTCATCGCCCCTCGTTTCGGGATGAAAGGCCTGATCCGCAATCATTTTATACTTAAAGTAATTTGGCGCAAGTGCCCAAATCCGAACCGTCCAGCGCCTTTATAGACGCGCGCGGATGGTGGAGCAGCGGGCCTCAGCGCGCCGCCAACTCCCTGAGGCGCAGCACCATCGGCGCGTTTGGATCGGCCAGGGGCGCAATCGCGGTGAAATGATTGGCGCCGGGGACCGTGCCGAACCGCGTCGCAATACCGGCCGCACCCCAGCGTTCCACGATGGTGCGGCTTTGCCGAAGATATTCCGCGCTTTCGTTTTCGCCGACGACCGCATCAAGGCTTCCGCGCGACGGCGCGTTCCAGAACAGCGGGCTCGCCGCCCTGGCCGCCGCCCGGTCGAGACGCAGCGCCTTGTTGATCGAGGTTTCGACCAGCGGCTCCAGGTCGAACAGGCCCGAAATAGCGTAGGCCGCCGTCACGAGGTCGGCGGGCAGCGACGCATCGAAGGCGGGCCAATCGGTCGCGAGCAGGCAGGCGGCAAGATGGCCGCCCGCGGAATGGCCGCTGATCACCAGCGGCTGGCCCAGCCGCGCCAGCTCGCGCGACGCCATCCGCATCTGCTCTATGATGCGGTGGACGGTGACATCGGGGCAAAGGTCGTAGCTTGGGATGGCGACGCCGATCCCGTGGGCATTCAGCCCGCCGGCGAGATGGCTGAAGAACGAACCGTCCAGCGCCTGCCAATATCCGCCGTGAATGAAAACGACGATCGGGCCATCGCGGTCACCGGCGAAAAGATCAATCGTGTTGCGCGCGCCGGGACCGTAAGCGATCGAACGCGGCGTGTGCCGCGCGCGATAGGCGGCAGCGTCCCGCGCCCAACCGGCGATCAGCGCAGGGTTCTCCGGAACCCGCGCCCGGTTGTTGTATTCAACTTCGTAGTCGATGCCCGCGTTCAAGACCTACGACGCCCGCGCTTGCGCGGATTTCTGCGCCGAGGCCTTGGTCTTGGCCAGCAAACGCATCAATTCGCGGACATCCTTCGGACCCAGATCGGAAAATATGTCGGCGATCCACAATTCATGCTCCGCGGCCATTTTGCGAAACTCGGCGCGGCCGGCCTTGGTCAACCGGATCATCTGCACGCGGCGGTCGGATTCCGATGTTCGCCGGTCGAGATGCCCGGATTCGACCAGACGCTCGACCAGCCCGGTGACATTGCCGTTGGAGACCATCATCCGCTTCGAGACATCCGACAGCGTCATGCCGTCCGGTACCTTGTCGAGCTGCGCCATCAGATCGAAGCGCGGCAACGTGACATCGAAGCGCTCGCGCAGACGGCTGCGCACCTCGCCCTCGATCAAGGTCGTGCAGGTCAGCAGGCGGAGCCACAGCCGGATTTCATTGCCGTGGTCTTCCGGGAGTTCGACGGCCTTGGTCTCGGAATCAAGGATCATGATGCAATCATATCTGCTCGGGACGGCGCGAATACCTTCAAATAATTCAGGAGGTGCCGCAAGTCAAAACGCAGGCGGCGGCGGCCTGGCCGCATTTCTTTAGGCTTCAAATAATTGGCGCGCAGCTTGCATGGCGCCTTGCATGCCCTGGCTTTTTGGCCGGGCCTGTCGTGGCTTTGCTTGCGGTGGCTGCCGTCATCGGAATAAGCTGGTCTCGGGAATAGACTGGCCGCGAAATTCGGATTGGGCCTGGCATGGGTTGCGGCTTCGCATAGCGCGCCGATCGGGGGAGAAGTCATGAAGCAACATTTGAAATGGGCCGGACTGGCGATTTTGCTTGGTGTGACGGCCAATCAGGCGGTCGCGCAGGAGAAGCTCAAGATCGGCGTGATCGTGACCTTGTCCGGTCCGGCGGCAGCGCTCGGCCAGCAGGTCCGCGACGGCTTTGCGCTCGCCATCAAGGATCTCGGTGGCAAGATGGCGGGCCGCGATGTCGAGGTCGTGACGGCCGATGACGAACTCAAGCCGGACGTCGCCGTCAGCAAGGTCAAGGGGCTGCTTGAGCGCGACAAGGTCGATTTCGTGGTGGGACCGATCTTCTCCAATATCCTCTTGGCGATCCACAAGCCGGTGACGGATTCCGGGACCTTCCTGATCAGTCCGAATGCCGGCCCCTCGAGCTATGCCGGCAAGAACTGCAGCCCGTTTTTCTACGTAACGTCCTACCAGAACGATCAGGTGCACGAGGTTCTCGGCAAGGTCGCCCAGGAACGCGGCTACAAGCGCGTCTATGTGATCGTTCCGAACTATCAGGCCGGCAAGGACTCCGCGGCCGGTTTCAAGCACGACTACAAGGGAGAAATTGTCGAGGAGAGCTACGTGCCGCTGGGCACGCTGGA
>CAVSOS010000082.1:0-19818 GCA_963729395.1 uncultured Pseudomonadota bacterium
GTCGCTTCGCTCCTCGCAATGACGAGAAGGATGTCTGAAGCATCCCGCCAGGCTTCAACGCCGCGTCAGGTCTTCGATTCGGCCTTCTTCGAGGCGAACGTCGCCTTCAGATTGTCGAACAGTTCAACCTTCACGCCATTGCGGCGCATGATGAAGCTCTGCTGCAGCACCGACAGCGTGTTGTTCCAGGCCCAGTAGATCACCAGACCCGCCGGGAAGCCGGCCAGCATGAAGGTGAAGATCAGCGGCATCCAGGCGAAGATCATCTGCTGGGTCGGATCCGGCGGCGTCGGATTGAGCTTCATCTGGAACCACATCGTGATGCCCATGATGATCGGCCAGACGCCGAGCGCGAGGTAGTGCCCGAACAGCGGCAGCTGGGTCGGATCGAAGTGCAAGCAGGCCGAACAGGGTGAACAGGTTGGTCGGATCGGGCGCCGACAGATCCTTGATCCAGCCGTAGAACGGCGCGTGGCGCATTTCGATGGTGACGAACAGCACCTTGTAGAGCGAGAAGAACACCGGAATCTGCAAGGCGACGGGAAGACAACCGGCGATCGGGTTGATCTTCTCCTTCTTGTAGATCTCCATCATCTCCTGCTGCTGCTTCACCTTGTCGTCGGGATAGCGCTCCTTCAGCGCGGCCAGTTGCGGCTGCACCGATTTCATCTTCGCCATCGACGCGTAGGATTTGTTGGCAAGCGGGAAGAACAACAGCTTCACCAGCACCGTCACCAGCAGGATGGCGATGCCGAAATTGCCGACCAGGTGATAGAAGAAGTCCAGCGCCAGGAACATCGGCTTGGTGATGAAGTAGAACCAGCCCCAGTCGATCAGAAGATCGAAATGGTTGAGTTCGAGCTCCTTGTTGTAGCCGCCGAGGCCCGCCGATCGGAAAATTGATGCCGACGACGCTGGCTTCCTTGGCGCCGGCGAACAGCCGCGCATTGGCGCTGCCGGTGCCGCCGATCGCGATGGTCTGCGCGTCCTGCAGATAGTCGGTCTGATAGGTGCGGACCGTGCCGACCAGGTTGGACGAGAACCGCGCCTGCAGCTGGGCGCGTGGTGTCGGGCAACAGCGCCGACGCCCAGTATTTGTCGGTGATGCCGAGCCAGCCATTGGTGACCTTGAAGTTGACCGCCTTGGCCTCGTCGATCTTCTTGTAGGCGTATTCCTGCAGGCCCTGGTCGCCGAGATAGCCGATCAGGCCTTCATGCAGGATGTAGTAGCCCGAGACTTTCGGGGTGCCGTGCCGCGAGATCAGCGCGAACGGATAGAGCGTGACCGGCGCATTGCCGACATTGCTGACGTCATCCTTGATGGTGAAGAGGTAGCGGTCGTCGATCGAAATGGTGCGGCGGAAGGTGAGGCCGTCGCCATTGTCATATTTCAGCGTCACCGGGCGTCGACGGCGTCAGGCTGCCGGAGCCTTCCTGCTGCCAGACCGTGTTCTGGTCGGGAATTTTCACCGTCGAACCGCTGGCCGCGACCCAGCCGAATTCCGCATAATAAGGGCTCGCCGTGCCCGAGGGCGAATACAGCACGATCGCCGGCGAAGTGGGATCGACGGTTTCGCGGAACTGCACCAGCGACAGATCGTCGATGCGCGCGCCCTTCAGCGAGATGCTGCCGGTGAGGCGCGGGGCTGTCGATCTTGACGCGCGGCGTCGACGGCAATGGCGGTATCGCGGCTGACGGCGGGCACCGTGGAGACGCGGTTGATTGGCCGCCGGGCGCGTTGGCGGACGGCGCCGGCGCCGACCCCGGCCTGCCGGGGCGGTCGTGCCGTCGGCGTGCGGCGCGGGCTTCGCCATCTCGCTTTGGGCCTGCTGCGCGGCGCGCTGCTTCTCCATCTGCGGCAGGTTGAAGAAATATTGCCAGCCGAGCAGCACGAGGCCGGACAGAATGACGGCGAGGATGGTGTTGCGATTTTCGGTCATCGTTCAGGTCTCGTCATTCAATTCGGTTGGCGGCTGGCGCTAGTGTCTGTTTTGACGCGTTTTCTTGACGCGAACCGGTGTTCACTTCGCTCGAAAACGCTTTAGACGGTGATCGGCGCCTGCCGGTCGAGGCGATGGAGCGCCGAGCGGAGATCGTCGAGCATGGTCGCAAAGTCGCGGTTCAGTGCCGCACGACGGCCGACTAGCACATAATCACTGTGCGGTCGCATGGATATGACATCCAGCCGCTTCACCAGTTCGCGAAGCCTGCGCCGGATGCGATTGCGCTCGGTGGCGGTGCCGTTCTTCTTGGTCACGGTGAAGCCGACCCGGATCGGGCCGCCATCGTCGCGGCGGCGGCTTTGCACCACAAAGGCAGCGCTGTTGACCCGCGCGCCATTGGCAACGGCGAGGAAGTCCGCCCGCTGCCTTAGCCGATCCATGATGAGGTCTCCGGGAAGCCCGGCTCAGGCGCTCAGACGCTTGCGGCCCCGCGCGCGGCGCGCGGCGAGAACCTTGCGGCCGCCGGTCGTCGCAAGGCGGGCGCGGAAGCCGTGACGGCGCTTGCGCACCAGTTTGCTGGGTTGATAAGTCCGCTTCACGGGTCGTTCTCCGCTGACCGGGCAATTTGCCTGAGGAACAATTGCCTGATGAATGAGATAAGTCCGTTGATGCTGGCCGGCCCAAAGCGGGCCATTTCCGGCCCAAATCGAGCCGCCCCGGTCGGAGCCGGGTCATCGCGGACAGTTGGCGCGGCTTATACGGGAGCGACCCGTTTTCGTCAATGTGGCCGTGGCGCCCTTCCGCGGTCCTTTGAAACGGCACAATTCCGGCGAATATATCGACAGTTGCGGTGTTTTCGGTGCGGGGATGGCGATGCGCGATCCAGCCCGCTGCGGCTTGGGCCGTGTTTTGGACCGTGCTATCGCCGAACCGGGCAAAGTTGGATCGGTCTGGCGTTGGCCGGGAACCGGCAGACATGATCAAACTGTAATTTGACCGGTTCCGGAGCAGACGCATCGTCAAACCGGCAAACCGGCGCGTCATCGGCAAAACAGCAACCCGGTTTTGCGTCCGATCGCGCGCCAAAGTGCTAAAAGAGCGCGTGATCCCGCCGCCAAACCGCTTGCCGCCTTCGGGTCAGCTTGCGGGCATGTTTTGGCGGATCAGGTGCGACGGCATCAAAGGCAGAGATCGTGTCAGTGACCGAAGAACAGCCGACATCCGGAATGCCGCGGCCACGGCCGCCGCGCCGGCTCGGCCTGTCCGGCAAGCTGTTGTTGCTCGACCATTCCGCTGGTGATGATCGCGGAAGTGCTGATCTATGTGCCCGCGATCGCCAATTTCCGGATGAACCGGCTGAACGACCGGCTGGCGGCGGCCAATACCGCGGCGCTGGTGCTGGATGCCGCCCCCTCGGGCATGGTTCCGGATTCGCTGGCGCGGAAAATCCTCGACAGTATCGGTGCGCGCGCGGTCGCCATCAAGATGGGCCAGCAGCGCCGGCTGCTGGCCAGCGCCGATCTGCCGCCGGCGATCGACCATGACGTCGACATGCGGACGATGACGGCATGGTCGTCGATCGTCAATTCCTTCGAGACCATGCTGGAAACCGGCAACCAGGCGATACGCATCATCGGCCCGGCGCCTGGCGGCGCGGCAGTTCATCGAGATCGTGGTCGACGAGGCGCCACTGCGCGCAGCTCGATGTACCGTTTTTCCCGCAACCTGCTGCTGGTATCGCTGGCGATCGCGATGCTGACGGCGGCGCTGGTCTATATCGCCCTGCATTTTCTGTTCGTGCGGCCGATGCGGCGGCTGACCGCGAACCTGGTCGGCTTTCACGAAAATCCCGAGAGTTCGGCGCGGATCATCGTGCCGTCAGTCAGCGCGGCGACGAGATCGGCGTTGCCGAGCGCGAATTGTCCGACATGCAGCGCGATCTGGTGTCGATGCTGCATCAGAAGAGCCGGCTCGCTGCACTTGGGCTTGCGGTGTCGAAGATCAACCACGATCTGCGCAACCTGCTGGCATCCTCGCAACTGCTTTCCGACCAGCTCGCCAGCGTGCCCGATCCGCGGGTGCAGCGCTTCGCGCCGAAACTGATGCGCTCGCTGGAGCGCGCCATCGCGTTCTGCCAGTCGACGCTGTCCTATGGCCGCGCGCAGGAGGCCGCTCCCGACCGCCGGATGATCCTGATCGAGCCCGTCGTGATCGAGGTCCGCGAATCCGCAGGGCTCGCCTCGGATGCCGTCGATCACCTGGATCAGCGCGATCGAGCGCGGGCTGTCCATCGACGCCGATCCCGATCAGCTGTTTCGCGTGCTGCTCAACCTGGTGCGCAACGCGGCGCAGGCGCTCGAAGGCCGGCCGCGCAGCGACGCCGCGGCCCATGCAGATCCGCATCACCGGGCGGCGCGAAGGCGCGGTCGCGATCATCGAGGTGTCCGACACCGGCCCCGGCGTTCCGGCCAAGGCCCGCGATCATCTGTTCGAGGCATTCCAGACCTCGGGCCGGCCCGGCGGCAGCGGGCTCGGGCTTGCGATCGCCGCCGAACTGGTCCGCGCCCATGGCGGCGAGATTCATCTGGTGGAGGGCACCATCGGCGCCACCTTCCGGATCGCGATTCCGGACCGGCCGGTGGAGCTGCTGAGCGTGCGCAACGAGCGGGCGCGGGCGTAAGCGCCGAATCCGGCAGGTATTTGACGGCATTTAGCGGCGATCCGTTTCGAGCGATGCGCGCTTCCGGATCGCCGAAAGACCGGCAGAGGCGCCGCTTTCCGGACCTTGCCAAGCCGGGCCGGAGCCGGTAGCTATGGCGCGCTTTCGCGACCTTCCGAAAACATGTCTCGCGAATGCATGCGGCATCGGTGGGCCCTGCGCCCTGAAATGCTTAGCGAAAAACGCGCCCGTAGCTCAGCTGGATAGAGCACCAGACTACGAATTTGGGGGTCAGGAGTTCGAAATCTCTTCGGGCGCGCCAGCATCTATCTGCAACAACTGCACTTTTAGCTGATACCAACGGCTTTGCTTCCATGAGGCCCGGGCGCGGAAGCAATGTGGAAGCAGCCGGACGCTCAAATTAGTGATTGAGCGATCTGCCGGGTGCAGTCATCGCGCTGCGATATGCTGCGTAGCTCGTCGCGAAAGGCCCGGTAGGCGAGCCATCCGGTGAGCACCCGCGCCGCCGCGGCCACCAGAACCAACCAGCCGCGACCCTGCCGAACGTTTCCAGCGTCCGGTCCGTGTAGAACACTTCGATGCTGACGCCGGTCTCTGGGACCAGGTCGTAGAGCGGATCGTGTTGTCGGCGATTGGATGTGGGTGCATGCGCTACCGTCACGCCGCCCTCTCTGCCGGCTCAGCAAGCGCCAAGCCGCGCAGGTAGTCTGCGGCCTTGGACGCCCGGCTGCAGGCTGTAAAGAATGCCCGTTTGTCAGCCTTCAGAAGGTCGATCCAGGAAGCGATTTAGCCTGCGTTTCTGACGTCGCCGTCGAAGCCAAATTCGGCGCATAGGAAAGCGGCGCCTAACTCGGCAACCAGTTCCTCGGCCGCGTAACTCTGTGAGCCGAACCGGTTCTTCAAATCTCGATCGAGACGGGACTTGTGGCCTGACCAGTGCGAAAGTTCATGGAACGCCACGTTGTAGAAGTGATCCGCGCCCTTGAACCCCGCGAATGCCGGCATCGAGATAAAATCCCGGCTCGGGACATACATTGCCTCGCCGTGGCCCTCGCGGATGTCCGCGCCAGTCGACTGCAAGAAGTCGTCGGCAAGCGCGTCGCGCGCGTCAGGATTGCGAACTCGCATTGCCTTCCCGGTGATGACGCTCTCGGGAAGGGTTTCGCACTGCTCGACATTGAACACCGTGTATTCACGCATGATCGGGATCAGGCGGGTTGACGTGCTATCGTCCACGCATTGGTCGCGGACCTGGAGTTGCTTGACAAAATAGACCTTTGTGCCGCGCTCGCCCTTGCGGACGTTGCCACCCAACTCGAGCGCCTGCTTGAATGTTAGAAAGCGGGGGTTCTGATAGCCGGCCGTCTGTGCCATCCACAACAGAACGACGTTGCAGCCCGAGTAGGGCCGGTTGCTGACGGCGTTGCACGGCGTATTCGCGCCGGGTGTTGCGGACCATGGCTTAATCCAGGGCGCAGCGCCCCGTTCCAATTCGGCGACAATGCGCGCCGATACCTCTGCGTAGAGATCGCGTTTCATAGACTGCCTCGCTGCTATGGTTGTCGCGACCACGATCGGTCGCGTTCCAGAGCCGCGTTGGGCAACGCTTCTCAGTTTGCGTTAGGCTGGGCGCGCAATTCTATCCCCCGGGGAGCATGGACAGGCCCCCGGCTTCGCGCGCGCCAAGAGGTGTGCCTCGCAGATAGAGCCTCCAAAAAGTAATGGTTAAAAAAGTGTTAACGCTTGGCTCAAGCGAAATCCCCGGTCATTCACTCAGAAATTTCGTGAGCAGCGCACCGATAGGGCCTTCGCGGTCTCAGCCATCAACATTCTGCCGCTAGTGTCCGAAAAGTTCAGCGAGGGTGACTTCGAGAGTTGCTGCGAGTTTCTCTAGCGAGGCCAGCGTGGGATTTGCCTCACCAATTTCGATGGCGCTGACCAAAGCCTGCCGTGTTCCGGCTTCAGCAGCAAGGTCGTCTTGTGACCCATCCGCGCTCAAGTCGCAAACGCCTGAGATTGCGCGCCAAAATGCGCCGAGCCGACTGAGAATCCCGCCCTGCCATCCAACAGGATGATTCATTGCGGCGGGCGCCGTGCCACACGCTTTAACGTATAATACACGCCTGAGCGAATAAAAGCACACAGCGCGCGTATTTGGCAAAAGAGCATCGTTCGGAAACACGGATTGCGGCTTAGCTCGAATGGTCGCCAAACGCGGGTGCCTGGCGTCCTGCCGTTCAGAGGTCGACCGCGGCCGCTATTGAACCGGATCGGCGAGGGCAACCGAGGCGGCGGCATGAGGATCGAGGAAAACAACCATGCGTGGATTATTGTGGGTTTCGCTGCTTTCCGTTCTTACGCTGTTTCCCAATTCTGGCAGTGCAGGTGATCGTCTCCCGCAGGTTGAAGTTTTAAAAAGGGAGAGGCCCCGAACGGTCAATCCGACCGAGGAGACCTATCGCGGTTACATTTCCCATCTATCGGAAATCGCAGGCCGCAAGGATTTCGATGAAATCGTAATTGCACCATCAACTCGACATTGTCGAGAGTGTGGGATTGAGCCCGCGCGTGCTGAACTTCTTCCGCTCAGTACCGATCGTAGCGGAGGAACTGGCGTGCTTGGCAAATGAAGTGTCGGCTGTCGCCTGTTATGAGCCCAGCGGTATCCCAACGTTCGGAGCGTATGTCGTGCGAGCCAACCGCGTCTGGGATAGCGAGAAGTCTCAGTGGGCTAACTCGAATCGCGCATACCTCGCCTCAGACAGCGGCGTCATGATGGTTCGTCCTTTGCTGGTGTCTGACGAGCAAAATCCGGTGATGCTCCATGAACTGCTGCATGCCTTCCACGCCCAAATTATGCCCCAAGGATTTCAAAACGAAGGGATTCTGTTTCACTACAACCTCGCGAAAAGCAAACACCTTTATCCCGAGGACAAATATCTTATGAAAAACGAACGGGAATTTTTCGCGGTGACAGCGAGTATCTTTCTCTATGGAAAGGACACCGCGCATGAGCCTTTCACGCGCTCAAACCTCAAAGAAAAGCAGCCGGACTATTACAGGTATCTCGTAGGGCTATTTGAATTTGATCCAGATCGCGCGCCCAATGCGTCGCCGGTTGCGTCGGCGTATTCACTCAATAATCACGCCTGCGGCGACCTGGTGACAAAGGTTTAAAGGGCGACGCCAAAAGACGGCACGACGGTGCCCTTTCGCATTCCGTTCGTCGGGAAGCCTAGCCATCGTGTCGATCCTCAACCCGGCGCGACAGCTTCAATTTCGGGTGCGGGCGGACATGGGCTACCGGAGCGCCTAAGTCCGAAGACTAAGTTGCACGTTCTGTGAAACTCGTTAAGGTTGCGTCCGTGCAAAACTATCGCCTCTGTAAGGTCGCGGAAGAGGGCCAGCGCATCGAGTTCCAAGCACTCGTTTGCCGCGACGATGGCCACGCGGTTCATCTCGCAAAGCGGCTCGTTCTAGATCACGACGTCGAAGTCTGGAACGGCAATCGCTTCGTGTTCCAGCTGGAATGCAAAAGACGATGACGAACATCCAGGAACAAGATGCACGCCTGATCGCGATGGACGTAGCGACGGTCGCGGCGATCAGGATGCACGCGCCGGAATTTGAAGCCGCGTACCTTGACGATAACCTGCCGCGATGGTTTCAGCGCCTGCTAGTACCTCGTCACAGTGATTATGACAGGTTGATTTTGAGCCAATCCAGGATGGGGATGTCCTCCGGAGCAACGAGGATCTCGATGCTTCGGGGTACGCCGGGTTGACGCCGGATCAGACCATTTCGTTCGAGCGTCACGACCATCTGGTGGATCGAGGGCGGACTGACTTGAAAGTGGCGCTGCATGTCGGTCTCGGCGGGCGGGCGTCTGAACATGTGCGAATAGGTGTAGATGAAAGCCAGGTATTGACCTTGCTTTTCGGTGAAGCTTTGAGCGCTGAGGCTGCGAGCGGCGCCTGATTTTCGATTCATTTGTCGATTCGTCCGGTCCTCCAACAAGGAGGTCGGGATGAATGTACGTTATCGGGTCGAATTGAGCCAAGCCGAGCGCGATGAACTCACCGCGATGTTGAGCAAGGGCAAACGAGCCGCCCGCAAGCTCAAGCGCGCCCAGATATTGCTGGCGGCCGATGCCGGCTGCGGCGATGAAGAAATCGCGCGCACGGTGGCGGTGGGCGGTTCCACCGTGTACCGGACCAAGCGGCGCTTTGTGGAAGGCAATCTGGAACGGGCGCTGAGCGAGGAGCCGCGTCCTGGAGCGGAGCGCAAGCTCACCGGCAAGGAGGAAGCCCTGCTGGTGGCGACGGCTTGCGCAAATCCTCCCGAGGGTCGCGCCCGCTGGACGCTTGAACTGCTGGCCGACGCCATGGTCAAGCTCACCGAGCACGAGAGCCTGTCGGGCGAAACGGTTCGCCGGCGGCTGGCCGAGAACGGTCTCAAGCCCTGGCGTAAGGATATGTGGTGCATTCCCCGGGTCGACGGCGAATATGTCGCCCGCATGGAAGACGTGCTCGACCTCTATGCCGAGGCGCCCGATCCCAAGCGACCGGTGGTCTGCTTCGACGAAAGCCCGGTCCAACTGATCGGCGAGGTGCGCCAGCCGATCCCGGCCGAACCGGGGCAACTCGAGCGTTATGATTGCGAGTACCGCCGCAACGGCACCGTCAATCTCTTTGTCTGCATCGACGTGCATCGGCCCTGGCGCAAGGTCAAGGTCACCGAGCGGCGGGCGGCAGAAGACTACGCCCAATGCATGCGCGAGCTCATCGATGTCCATTATCCCGATGCCGCGTGTATCCGGGTCGTACAGGATAACCTGTCGACCCACTCAGCCGGCGCCCTCTATCAGGCATTCGCGCCCGCCGAAGCCCGGCGAATTCTGCGCCGCCTGGAGTTCCACTACACCCCCAAGCATGCCAGTTGGCTCAACATGGTCGAGATCGAGATCGGCGTGCTTCGCGGCCAGTGCCTGGACCGTCGAATAGACGATCCCAAGCGCCTCATCAGTGAAATCGCCGCATGGGAAAAACAGCGAAATGCTGCCGGCGCCCGTATCAAATGGATGTTCACAACCGAAAAAGCCCGCGCCAAAATGGGTCGCGCCTATCCCGTCACGTCCAAAGAGTCATAATCACTGTGCCGAGGTACTAGATCGCTGCACGACCACGGCAGAGTATGCTGCAGATCGCACTGATGACGCTTTTGTCGAAATACTGTCGGCATTGATGGGCCACGCGCTAGGCCGTAGTCAAGCTATGGCCGATCATGATGCCCCCAGAATAGTGCCAGAAGCTGGGTCAACGCGATAGGTGTAGTGCCGAGACGAGCTACTTCACATTCCAGACGGCCTGGCGGTGGCCCTTGGAATGAGGAAGCGGTCGCGGCCGACCAAAGTAATTTGTAGGCTCGTTGTTCCCGAGCAACGTGGCAACATAAAACCCTCGAACCCAGCGGTTTAGCCTATCCTGGTTCTAAGACCTTGACGGCCAAACCGTCGCCCAACGAGGGTTGCCGACGTCCCAGCGCAAAAACGCGATGGCATTCCCACCGACCACTCGTATAATGTTTTCCTGGTCCCTTATCGCGATTGCCATGCCTGATAGTCAATTTCCAATCTTTGAGATGCCTGACAGTCGATTTCCAGTCTTTGAAGCGGTCTTGGAGAGGCGCGGCCGAAAATGGAACTGGCGCGTCCGTACAACCAAAGGGGACGTGGTCATGCAAGGTTCGGAAAGCAGTCGACCCGCTGCCAATTACAGAGCTGACAGGGCACTCTTCCTGCTATTGCTGTCCGCGCCGTATCGATCGATCTGACTGAGGACGCCTCCGCAGCCCCCGACCACAGAGCCGCGCGGGCTAGAACCGCTGTAGCTGTTGCGCCCGTTCGGCGCCGGCGGCGAACGACGCAGTCTGTCGGACCGTTGTGCACCGATGGTTGCGGTAACGATCGGTATATCGGTAACTGCCGGACAAGCGGGTCACTCAGAAAGATCGGCGCCGGGGCAAATATTCTCACCCTTCGACGGTCAAGAGACCGTCTAAAAAGACTTTTATTTGAAACCTAAAACATCAGGGTGTAGGACCAACCTACAAGGCGCGCTCGCAAAGTTGCGCCTCTTTTCGTTTATTACATTCCAATCTGCGATCAGAACCAAATGACATCTTCCCCCAATAGGATTGCGCTGTTCATCGACGGCGCAAATCTCCACGCGACCGCCAAGACACTCGGCTTCGACATCGACTACAAGCGCCTGCTCAAGGAATTCCAGAGCCGCGGCACGCTGGTGCGCGCGTTCTATTACACCGCGGTGATTGAGGATCAGGAGTTTTCATCGATCCGCCCCCTGATCGACTGGCTCGACTACAACGGCTACACCGTCGTCACCAAGGCGACCAAGGAATTCATCGACGCGAGTGGACGCCGCAAGGTCAAGGGCAACATGGATATCGAGCTTGCGGTCGATGCGATGGAACTGGCCGAGCATGTCGATCAGATCGTGCTGTTTTCCGGCGATGGCGATTTCCGCTCGCTGGTCGAAGCAGTGCAGCGCCGCGGTGTCCGGGTGACCGTGGTCTCGACGAATTCAAGCCAGCCACCCATGATTGCCGACGAATTGCGACGACAAGCCGATGTCTTCACCGACGTGATTGAACTCCGGGGCAAGATCGGTCGCGACCCGTCCGAGCGTCCGGTCGCGCGCGAACCGCGTCATCACGCGCTGCAGCCCCTGCAGCGCACGATCAAGATGCCTCCGAAGGGCGCTGATGACGATCACGACAATTTCGACCATTGATGGAGCTGGCTTGGCGGCCGCCCTGACGCGAACTTCGGCCCAATCTTGATCCTTTAATGACGAGCGCACTCGAACCCCGACGAGCATCAAGATGGCGGCGGCGTGGAAGGGTGATACCTTGAAACAGCGGCTGTTTTGATCGCCACATTGGCTCAGCCCGCGCAGCCCCCCGACTTGATCGGGGGATGATCCATCCATCTTCGAAAGAGTCGTGCTTTCCGTCCTGTCTACGATGGGCGCGGCGCCAGGGGGCTAAACTTCTGCCATCGTCCGCAGCGGCGGTGCTGATGCCAGGAACCCTGTTCGCCTCGATCTGTGATGGCCGCAGTGCGACCTTACGTTTTTTCAAATGGAAGTGTGTCGTAGGGGATTTGATTGCATTGCCGCGTTGCATTTTGATCGCCGATAGGGCCTGATTGAGTCGGAGGGGCGACAGTAAATGCAGTTTTCGGAAAAAGAAAAGCAGGAACTCAAAGCGTTGATCGACCGGGGCGAGGCGCTCCCTGCCAAGTATCGACAGATGCTGTTCGCCGAGCCGCATGAGGCGGAGCTTATTTGGCCCGGCAAGACTCACGAGGTGACCAACGTTGTGTTGCCGTTCCAGTCGATCGAGCAGATCGACGAGCCGCGCTCGGAAACTGCCGCAGCCCAATCCGACTTGTTTCAGATGGATCAAATCACCGGCCGACAGAGTGGCGGCTGGACCAACAAACTGATTTGGGGTGACAACAAGCTTGTTCTCTCGTCGCTTAAGAATGGGCCGCTGCGCCGCGAAATCGAGGAGGCTGGCGGGATTAAGCTTGTCTACATCGATCCGCCGTTTGACGTGGGCGCCGACTTCTCATTCGATATTGAAGTTGGCGAGTTGGACACCGTCACAAAAGAGCCAAGTGTTATCGAAGATATTGCATACCGAGACACTTGGGGTAGAGGCGCGGATTCGTTCATCTCAATGATCCACGAACGCCTTATCCTAATCCGAGAGTTACTAGCGGGAGACGGAAGTATATATGTCCATTGCGATCCGCGGGTGAATTCCTTCATCCGAATCATGCTGAATGAAATTTTCAGCAGTAATTTTTTTAGAAATGAAATTATTTGGCAGCGCACGAGCGCGCATTCAGACGCGTCGATAGGCTTTGGCGACGTGACCGATACCATCCTCTTCTATACTCGTTCAGAAAATGCCAGATGGAATCAAATACGGTCACCTCTGCAAAAAGAGCATGTGGACGCCAAATACACGTATAAAGAGCCAGATGGTCGGGTCTATGCGACTAGGGACCTTCGGAGTCCTAATCCCAGACCCAATCTTACCTACGACTATAAGGGGTACAAGCCTCATGCAAATGGCTGGTCAATATCTCGCGATCTAATGGAGCAATACGATCGTGAAGGCCGTCTCTATTTCCCCGCTAACCCTGATGGCCGAATTCGTCTCAAAATTTATTTGGAAGAATCTAAAGGGATGCCCCTTCAAAATCTCTGGACGGATATACCACCGATAAACTCACAAGCCCAAGAGCGACTGGGCTATCCCACGCAAAAGCCATTGCCATTACTTGAACGTATCGTTTCTGCCTCATCGCAGGATGGTGACATAGTTGCAGACTTTTTTTTGTGGTTCGGGCACTACGCTAGTCGCCGCCGAAAAGCTTGGTCGCAAATGGATTGGTTGCGATCTAGGACGCTTTTCCATACACACTGCGCGCAAACGCCTGATCGGTGTCCAGCGGGAATTGAAAGGCGCTGGCAAACCCTATAGGTCGTTTGAAATCCTTAACCTCGGAAAATACGAGCGGCAGTATTTCGTCGGTATCGATCCGACCTTGCCGGACGCCGAACGGTTCACGCTCTCGGCGCAAAAGGAGGAGCACTACATCTCGCTCATTCTGTTCGCCTATAAAGCGGAGCGGGTGTTTCAATCGCCGCCATTTCATGGCCGCAAAGGGAGCACTTTCATTATCGTGGGGCCGCTCGATGCACCGGTGACGCGCTTTCAGATCGAGGAAGCAGTGGACGCCTGCCGTAAGCTGAAGGCGTCGCGCCTCGATGTGCTTGGCTTTGAATTTGAAATGGGACTTAGTCCGAAGTGTATGGATGAGGCGAAGGCCAAGGGCGTCAGCCTGGCGTTGCGCTACATCCCCAAGGAGGTTTTCGACAAGCGCGCGGTCGAGAAGAGCCAGGTTGTGTTCTACGACATTGCCTATGTCGAGCTGCAGCCCGTCGTGAAGGCGCGCAAGGTCACGGTAAAACTCAAAGACTTCGGTGTGTCTTATCGGCAGGATGACATCGACGTGCTGGCGGGTGAGATGAAGGCAGGCACCAAGGTCACCGTCGCCGACGGACAAGTAGTGAAGATAACGAAAGACAAGACTGGCGTCATAAAGCGCGAGACGCTGACAAAGAAGTGGGAAGACTGGATCAACTACTGGGCGGTGGATTTCGACTATCACTCGCGTCCCGAAACGATCATCGTCACATTGCCCGATGCCACCGGGAGGATGGTGGACCGGCCCCAGCGCACCGGTGGGTTTATCTTCGAAAACGAATGGCAGAGTTTTCGCACGCGACGCGATCGCAAGCTGGAGCTTGAAAGCGCCCCCTATGAATACCCGACGAAAGGTAAATACAAGATTGCGGTGAAGGTCATCGACATCTTCGGCAACGACACCACAAAGGTTGTGGAAGTGTCGGTATAACATGCCATTGAGCGAGCAATTTCCCACCGACCCTTACGTGGTTCTTGATCCGGCGGTCCGCTGGTATCCGGGCGACGAGTTGCTGCTGACCGAAGCGCGCGGAAAGCTGATCCCGCCGCTGGTTGATAAGGTGCGCCAAGGCGTGAAGGCTTGGCGCGACAGCAGCTATTCAGGCGGGTCGGAAACGACCCGCGCACTACTGAGTTACTGGTTTCAACAGGAGCACCTGGTTCCTCAGTTAGATGGGACGATCGGTCCATTCCGTTGGTACTTTGCGCAGCGCGAAGCGGTGGAGTTGACCATTTGGCTGTATGAGATCGAGGAGGCGCGCAGCCCCTACGCGATGATGAAGTACGATTTTCGGGCGCCATCTCCAAGCAGATGTTCGACGAAGATTGGGCGCGTTATGTGATGAAGCTCGCTACGGGTGCAGGCAAGACCAAGGTCATGAGCCTGCTTTTGACCTGGAGCTATTTCCACAAACTCTACGAATCCGAATCCCCACTCTCGACCAATTTCCTTTTGATCGCGCCCAACATTATCGTCCTTGACCGGCTGCGAACCGACTTTGACGGCGCGAAGATATTCCGCGATGACCCTCTCTTGCCGCCGGACGGTTACGAAGGGCGGGACTGGGATACCGACTTTCAGCTCACCGTGCATGTTCAGGACGAAATAGGCTTCGTACCGCAGCAAGGTAATCTGTTCCTGACCAACATTCATCGCGTTTACGAGGGTAGCAAGGACGCGTCATTCGAAGACGAGGATACAACCGACTATTTTCTGGGCAAGAAACCGGTGGCAAGGACCACGGACTCTAGCGTGGATCTTGGTATCATCATCCGCGATGTTAACGACCTTGTAGTGTTCAACGACGAAGCGCATCATCTGCATGATTCGCAGAGTGCATGGTTTAAGTCGATCGAAGATATCGCCATGAGGCTGCGACAAAAAGGCTTCGATTTATCCGCGCAATTCGACCTGACTGCAACGCCGCGCCGCAACGATGGGTCGATCTTCGTGCAGACCATTAGCGACTATCCGTTGGTCGAAGCGATCCGCCAGGATGTGGTCAAGACGCCGGTGCTTCCGGACGCGGCGTCGCGAGCGAAACTAACTAGGCACACCTCATCGAAGTTCACCGAGGAATACGCCGACTATTTGCATCTGGGATATCTCGAATGGAAAAAAGCCTACGACGAGCTGGCCAAGATGGAAAAAAAGGCTGTCCTGTTTGTGATGACCGACGATACAAGGAACTGCGATGAGGTCGCGGCTCATCTGGAGGCTCGGTACTCCGAATTGAACGGGGCAGTTCTCGTCATTCACACCAAAAACAACGGTGAAATTTCCGAAAGCGCCTCCGGCAAGAGCAAGCTGCAGCTCAATGAGTTACGCGAGCAAAGCAAGACCATCGATCGTTGGGAAAACAAGCACAAGGCTGTCGTGTCCGTGATGGTGCTGCGCGAAGGCTGGGACGTGCAAAATGTCACAACCATTATTGGCCTTCGGGCCTACACCAGCGAAGCCAAAATATTGCCCGAGCAGACGTTGGGGCGGGGCTTACGCCGGATGTTTCGCGGCCACGGCATCGACGAGAAGGTCTCGGTTGTCGGTACGGACGCCTTCATCGACTTCGTCGAGGGCATTAAGAACGAGGGAGTGGACCTCGATTACCGCCCAATGGGCGATAGAACTCCGGGCGCCGGACCAATGGTCATCGAGGTTGATCGCGAGAACAAGACAAAAGATTTAGATGTGCTAGATATTGAATTGCCCCGGCTCACAGCGCGCATCGAGCGGGAATATAAGAACCTCGAACTCACTCGATCCGCTGACGTTCGGCAATAAGCGACTTCCGGTGAAGAAGTTCTCCGACGGTGAGCAGCGTGATATTGTCTTCACAGACCTGGACACTGGCGACCAAAGCCACGTCACTCGGATGGTTGTCGGTTTTAATCCAACTTATCAAAACGTCGTTGGATTTTTCGCGCGCACAATCATGCGCGACCTTCGATTAGTCGGTGGCCAGGACATTTTGTTCGGCAAGATAAAGACGTTCATTCAGCAGCGGCTTTTTGAGAAGTCGATCGACCTTGAGGAATTGAACATCTTGAGAAACCTTTCGGAGATCGCCGCGACGCGGACGATTTTTGAAACCTTCAAGAAGGCAATCAACGATCTGACGGTGGTCGATCGCGGCACTTCACAGGTGCGGGATCGGATCAAGATGAGCCAATCGCGGCCCTATGCGGTCAAACAGCAGGGATATGTGTTGGCCAAGAAATCAATCTTTAATAAGATCGTCGGCGACAGTCATTTTGAGCTTGAGTTCGCGAGCTTTCTGGATGGCTGCAAGGATGTCGTGTCTTTTGTCAAGAACGACCGTCAGATGAACCCAAGTTTGTTCATCGAGTATCAAAACGCAGACGGTTCGATTTCGAATTACTTTCCCGATTTTTTGGTGAAACGATCTGCGAAGGAAATCTGGATTGTCGAAACAAAGGGCCGCGAAGATTTGGACGACCCACGAAAGTGGGAGCGGCTGAAATCGTGGGTTGCCGATGCGACAGCTCGAACCGAAGGTGTTGCCTATAAGGCCATGTTCGTGCGAGAAGAGGAATGGGCCAAAAAGCCCTTGCACGGCTTTGGTCAGGCCATAGCGGCATTCGGCGAATGAGCCGGCTGGATACGGCGCCAACGTGGGTGGTCGCGGCGACTTTTGGCAACAACTAGCCTCCCCGATGTGATAGGCAAGATTGCGACGGGCGAGATTGAGGACATGTGACCGCGGCCGGTAAGAACGCCGTGGCGTTGGGCGTATGGGCGGTAAGGCGCGGGCGGAAGGTATGGGTGCCAAAAGGCAGAGAGAGATTGCAAAGAAAGATGGCGGCTAAATCCCGCTGGGGAAAAGTTAAGCCGCCTCTTTCTCAAGGCTTTTTTCGTAAGACTGCAAGCTACCTTGCATGGCCTCTCGCAACTTAGGCTCATGACATTCAATGGCTGCGTTTGCGGCTCTCACGGCCTCGGCCTCCATAGCCGTATCTCGACTGATCTTCTCATGCTGAAATAGCCACTTTGCGACAGTGGCCCAGTCCCAAAGTGGACTATCGGATGTGACACGCGCCACCGGGGGCGGGAAATCTTTGCCGCGCTGACCCTTCGAATATTGGGTCATAGCTGCACGGCTCATTCCCGTGCGTGAAGCTATATCCGCGAGGCTAACGAGCGGATCGGGTTCCACCCGATCCACTTTAGCTCCAGCCGCTTCAACAGATTGAACCGCCGCGACAATAGCCGCATCTATCGAATCCGCGTCTCGCGCAAAGTCCACAATGATGTGGCCTTTTTGGAATGAGATTGTCGCATCGTCACAGCCAGCTTTAAAAAACCGGTCAGCAAAGTCCTCAGCCTCAGGATCGAGGCCGGAAGCAATGATGCTGAACTCAAACGTTTTCATCGTTCTTTCTCCTCTTCCTTGTGAGGGCAGCGATCTACCTCGCGCCTCAGTTGTTTCGCGTGGTTCTGGGGGTTTCTTGGCGTTGACCAGACAAAAATTATGCATCCTTCTCGGTCATGGTGAGCGCAAAGAAGCTTCCCCCAAGCGTGTCCGTTGATCTTGACCCAGGACCATCCTCGCTCCTCAGCATAGGCGACCGAAGCCTCAATCTCTTTATTAGGGTGCGTCGGCCGCTTAGCCATCCTTGCACCGAGTATTTAGCTTTCTGTTAACAGATGTCAACACACATGGTTCCTCTTTTGTCATTACAACTTGTAAAGTGGTTCGGTGTGGTAAATAGACCATAAGTTGAGTTTGCCAAAGCTTTCTATTGCTAAAAAAGGCATTTCCCTTGTGGAAAGGCGGTTCCTTGACCCGCGTAATGTTTTAAACCATTAATTAATTTCCAGATTTGCAACGCGAGGCTTTTATGCCGGTCTATATCAACGAAACGGTCGTGGTGCCAAAGCTCACGAAAATGATGCTGCCGCGCCATGTACTATTGGAACTCGGCGGAAAGATTGGCGGCGAACGCGCGAACGTTGCAGAGCATGAGCCGGCAAACGTTGTCGGCTTCGAAACGTGGCGTTGGGGAACAAGGTATTTCAGAGAAGATAAGA
The DNA here is from genome assembly GCA_963729395.1 of uncultured Pseudomonadota bacterium. Taxonomy (GTDB): domain Bacteria; phylum Pseudomonadota; class Alphaproteobacteria; order Rhizobiales; family Xanthobacteraceae; genus Bradyrhizobium. The sequence goes on from CAVSOS010000082.1 coordinate 18,258, forward strand.
CGCTGAAAGATTTGGGTTGGGTCCTGTGCGACCGCGATCAGGTCGCAGGGATTAGACACGGCAGACTAGGGATCAAGCTTGTTTGCTGCGGCACGGATGTAGATACAGGCAATCCGAATAGATCGCCCCGAAATCTTTCGGAAAGGGGCGCGAACAGCTGCAAATTGATCGGCAAGAACGCCGGGCAAATTCCTATGGGATTTATTGAGCAGGAATCGGAAGAGCCCGCCGACGACCTTTGGTATTTTTGTTCCTATTTTTGCGAAAAGTTCATCTCAATTGAAGTGTCACGACCAACGTCCGAAATAGGCGGCTTTGTTACGGCGTTTTCTGATCGAATCATCATAGCGCAGCCCGGCGAGATTCCTGGTATTCGCAGCTTCTCTGTACCCCAAGAATTTGCCGATGTTCCCAAGCCGCAAGTTTCTCGCAGAAAATAGCGGTGGTTACGCACACAAGGATCAGCATCGCCCGACAGCGTCGAGCGATGACCAAGAAGGGACTTGCCGATTTGATCGGTGTGACCCCAAATACAATTTTGCGGTATGAAGTGGGGGAGATGGCTCCTTCCGACGACAGTTTAGAGAAGCTGGCCCGCGCTCTACAATTTCCAAAAGAGTTTTTTGCAGGTCCTGAAATCGATCAGCCGCGCCGCGACAATGCAAGCTTTCGTGGGATGGCAAGCAAGTCGGACCGAATTATGGATGCCGCACTCGCATCGGGTGCTATCGCCTTTGTATTGGATGACTGGATAACAAAGGACTATTCCCGCCCTGAGCCTGACGTTCTCGATCTTCAGCATCAGGACCCACATACTGCCGCAATGCTTCTACGCCAGCACTGGGGACTGGGACATAAGCCAATCGCCAACATGGTTCACTTGCTGGAGACTAATGGTGTTCGTGTGTTCTCACTTGCCGAAAATACAAAGGAGGTGGACGCCTTTTCCTTGTGGCGTGATGACACCCCCTATGTCTTTTTGAATCGATTTAAATCGTCAGAGCGAAGCCGCTTTGATGCGGCCCATGAACTAGCTCATTTGTGCCTTCACAAGCATGGGGGGGCGAACACGGAATACATCGGCGATAATCTCGAAAGAGAGGCGAACGCCTTTGCGGGGGCATTTTTGATGCCAGAAAACGATGTCCGCTCAATTTTTCAGAGACCAATTTACAGCGTTGATGATTTGGCGGAGTACAAGAAACGCTGGCGCGTTTCAGTGTCTGCATTCAATTATCGTCTCCGCGAATTGGGGTTAATTAGCGAAGGAAAATGTACCAGCAACTACGTTGAAATGTCGCGGCGCGGATGGCTGAAAGCTGAGCCCGGCGGCATTGCGCGTGAGCAGTCATCTGTTTTGCAGGATATTATCAATGATCTTCTCAGCCGAGGGATAACCAAAACTAAGATTGCAAAGGAATTGATGGTCCCGCCTTCTGAGATCGAAGCGCTGCTTTTTGGTCTGGCCAATATGACCACAATCGACGGCGCGGGGACTTCATCGCCTCGAAGGGACGTAAAACTAAGATTAATTAAATGAACTTTCGCTTGACGCTAAGCA
>CAVSOS010000083.1:0-46817 GCA_963729395.1 uncultured Pseudomonadota bacterium
GGGTAGCTGCCGAATCACTCGGAAAGGTGGGGTCGAATACGGTGACCCTGTAGTTACTCACTCGTGTACCGCCGGGGCATCGGGCAACCGCTTGCATTCTGGTCTGGCGCTCATGCAACACGCCGGACATCGGCTCGATCGTCAGGCCGAGGAATTGGAATTTACGGCAGGAACAATTTGCGCTGCGCCCGGACTTCCTCGGCGATGAACTCTGAGCAGAATCGGACGCGCGCAAGATCTCGGATGTCGGCATGGACGATCAGCCAGAAGGAACGTATCAGCTTGACGTCCTTTTGAAGCACGCGCTTTAGCCTCGCCTCACGTGCCGCCATGAAGCATGGCAGGATGCAGAGGCCCGCACTCGCCAGCGTCATGTTGAATTGTGCGATGAGATTTGAACTGGTGATGGAGGGGCCCACGTCCTTCGAAATCAGGGGAATGTAGTCCAATTCCTCCGCATAGATCATCTCGGGTATGTAGCCGAGAAGCGTGTGTTCTCGCAGGGCCTCCCGATCGCGAGGCTCGCCGCACCGGTTCAAATATTCGGTTGAGCCGTACAATCCCAATTCATAGTCCGTCAGCTTTCTCGCATGAAGACGTCCTTCCTCGGGCCGCGCCAGCCCGATGGCGAGGTCGGCTTCGCGCTTTGTCAGATTGAACAGGCGCGGCATCGTCACCAGTTCAATCGATAGTTCGGGCTGAGCCTCGCGCATGCGTCCGAGGCGAGGGGCGAGGAAGCTCGTGCCAAATCCATCGGGAGCGCCGATCCGGATCGTGCCCGCGAGCTTCGAACTCGAACCGGCGATGTCACGAAGGACTTCCAGCGCAAGGGTCTCGACGGCCTGGGCGGATTGCAGGAAACGCTCGCCCTGAGAAGTCAGCGCATAGCCGCCCACGCTCCGATCGAACAATCGCGTTTGTAATGTGCTCTCAAGGTCCTTGATGCGTCGGCTCAGGGTCGTGTGATCGATGCCGAGCCGCTGGGCCGCAACGGTGAGACGACCAGCCCTTGCGACGGCGAGGAAGGACTGCATGGAGTCCCAGTCGAACGTGGTGGGCATATGCGATTCCTTGCAACGAAATCGCCAATTTATCATAATTTAAGTGCGTAGAACACCATGCGACCCGCGCCTATCGATCGATAAAGGCGCGGCTTTCGCCGGGCGGCTAGGATGATCCCTCACCATGCGCCGCCTTGACCGCAGCCCGGTCGATCTCGCCTTTGTCATTCTTCGGCAATTGAGCGACGAACACGACGTGCTTCGGCTTCTTGTAGCGCGCGATCTGTCCGGCCACGAATTCGATGATGTGGTCGGCAGTGGTGGTCGCGCCGGCGCGCTGCGTACATACGGCCTTGATCGCTTCGCTCCACTGCGGATCCGGCACACCGATCACCACGACCTCCGTGATGTCAGGATGCTGGCGAATCGCATTCTCGACTTCCGCCGGATAGACGTTCTCACCGCCGGTCTTGATCAGTTCCTTTTCGGGCGCGCGGCCGGCGTACCAGAGATAACCGTCGGCATCGAAATATCCCATGTCGCCGGTATGGTGCCAGCCGTTGCGGAAGGTGAAGGCGGTATCGGCCTCGTTATTCCAATAGCCTTTGAACACGGTGGGACCGCGCACCACGATCTCGCCGGTTTGCCCGGTAGGCTTTGGTTTGTCGGTGCTGTCGACCACCGCGACGGTGCGCCAGAACAGCGGTCGCCCGGCGGATTTCGGCCGGTCGCGGTAAGGCGACAGCGTTGCGAGGCCGGAGGTCTCGGATTGCCCGAACGTAGCCCAGAACATGGCGTGGGGGCACATCGTCTCGAAGCGCTCAATGGTCGCCGGGGTATCCAGTCCGGTCACCGCGCGTAACGACGCCAGTTCATTGCCTTTGGCCTGATCCATCAGCCCCGCCAGCATTGGCGCGAACTCCGACATCACGGTCACCTTCTCGGTGGCGATGTCGCGAACCGCCTGTTGCGGGTCGAATTTCGCGGCGATGATGCTGGAACCGCCGGCCTGCTGGACGGTCAGCATCAGGCCGAGGCCGGCGACGTGGAATAGCGGCAGCACGCCGAGATTGACATCTTGCTCGGTCAGCCCCCAGGCCTGCACCAGCGAACTTTGCGCCGTCAGAAGATTGGTCTGCGATAGCAGCGCGCCACGCGGCCGCCCGCCGACGGCAGCGGTGTGAATGATGACGAAGCCGCCGTTCGGGTCGGCGTCGGTTTCGGGTAACGACGCCGCTCCGCTGGCCAGTTCAGCAAACGACGAGAAAGGTGCGGCAGCCGTCCCGATCGCGAAAAACCTGCGGACAAATGGAAGCGTCGAGGCGAGGCCCGCGACGGTCTCCTGATATTCCGGCCCGGCGATCACCAAAACCGGCGCACCGTCGGTAAGGACAAAACCGATTTCTTCAGCGTTGAGCCTGAAATTGACCGGCAGCAGGATGGCGCCAAGCATCGCCACCGCGCCGATCAGGTCGATCATTTCGAGCGAGTTCTGCGACAGAATGGCGACGCGATCGCCGGGCTTTACACCCTCGCGCGCAAGCCCCGCCGCCAGTCGCCGGATCCGGCCCAAATAGTCGCGATGGCTAACGCGCCGGCCCTCGAACACGAACGCCGTGCGGTCGGGGAAGAATTCCGCATTGCGGTGGTAGACATCGGAGAACGTGAATCGGTGGAGAGCCATCAATCGTTCCAGTTTGCTGGTCAGTCACGTCACTATCGCCGATCAATATGAGGTTGGTCTAGGTCATTTAGATGTGATCGGGGCTTTTTGGGCCGGGTTTTCGGGAAAACGGAGTTTGGAAAGCAACTTCGGCAACGTCGATGAAGCCGGGTTCGCAACGGAGCCATCATCCGAACGCTGCAATCGATCGGCTTCGCGCTCGCAGCATCTGGTGATCACAATAACTGAACGATCGGTAAGATACTTACGTTTCAGCGAATGACAGGGCGTTCGTATGATCCACCAAGGTCGTTCAGGTTCGATAGACGGCAGTTCCGCTTAGTCGCCGGCTTTCAGAAACTTCTGCACGGCGCCCGCCAATGCTCGCGCAGCCGGGGAAAAGGATTGCCCCCTCAGAGTAATGATGCTGGCCGTGCGAACCAGCGACGGGTTTCCGATCGGCAAGGCCTGCATGGCTCGCTTGAGCCGCGACGGCAGCGCCACTTTCGGCAGGATGCCGACACCCATGCCCGCCGACGCAAAGGCGATCAGCGTATGCGTATGAACCATTTCGAACTTGATTTTGATGACCAGATTCCGGGCGGCAAGCGCCCGGTCCAGCATCGTGCGCAACGCGGCCGACCTGGAATTGACCAGGATGGGAAAAGCGCTGAGCTCAGCCAGATCGACCGATGCGCGCTTTCGGAACGGGAAGGCCCGGCTCGCAAACGCGTAAATCGGATCGTCGAAAAGCGGAGTGAACTGAAACTCGGTCAGGAATTCCACATTGGGTCCGATGCCGAAGTCCACCTCGTTGCGGCGCACGCTGTCCAGCAGATCTTCCGCGGCGAGTTCGCGCAGGTGGATGTTAATCCCGGGATATTTGGTCGGAAAGGCCTGCAGCGCGCGTGGCAGGATCGTCGCGGCGATCGTCGGCACGCAGGCGAGCGAAAGCGTTCCGCGCTGGATGTCGACGACCTCGCGGATGTCTCGCAGGCCGTTGTCCCATTCGGTCAGCGCTGGGCATGTGCGAGCAACTGTTGTCCCTCGGCGGTCAGTTCGACCCGTCGCGTCGTCCGGTGAAACAGGCTGACGCCGATACCCCAGCGGGGACATCTGCGACAAACGGATGGGGAGCTACGTTCGGCGCTCGCATGATATATGTCCGGCACCGCCAAAGCAGCGATGCAGATCGCGAAAATCGAATAGGGGGCCGCGAGCGGCGGTCCGGCGCAGATCCCGATGTCGCTTTCGATCTTCATCGCCGCCATCTTCGGGGTCTATCTGATCGGTGCGTTGCTGATCCCCGAGACCAAGGGAAATTTCCGCTGATTTTGGCGGCCGTCGTTTTCCGTGGCCGTCATTATCCGTTAATCCGCAGCGGTCATCAGCATGGGCGTGCTCCTCCTGGCTTGCGATTATTTTTGAACACCGTCAGATTATTTATTCACTGCTTAGAAAGACTTCTGCTCCTGGCACATACTGGCCGTATCCGAATGTTCGGCGCGCGTCGGCTTCCGAACTCATTGCACGCTATATCGACTGGCACGCTATATCGACGACCGGATCAAGGGCCCGGCAAGGAAGTAGGCGTCAAGCGAACATTTAACCGCGACATCGAGACTCGCGGCGATCAAAGCGGTTTAACCTGCTGCTAGCCTTTGGTGAGCAGGATGGTCATTCGGGTTTCGTCAACGAAACTCTTGATGTCCTGCTCCGGCTTGCGAAACAGGTTGCGTTCGACGACGATTGAACGGTTATGGACGGTCTTGGTGCAGCGTTCCCTCACGAAAACGCCGCCGACGGGCTGCTCGCCGGCGTCGGGCTTAGCTTCCGTGCAGGACCAACCATCGAGACCGTACCGCGACTTAACCTGGATGCCGAACAGAAAGGCCTTCTTGCGGATATACAACCGCGCTTTCGGGTCGGTCTCGATTCGAAGGCCGCTGACGATGCCGGCGTCATTGACCAGCAGCGTAAGGATGGCCGGGTGGCCGGCCACGACGGTGCCCTCGCGGCTGGTGGCGGGATCATAGCCGAACTTGATCGCGTGAAATCCGGAAGGATCGGCAGGACAGTCGCGCCAGCCTGTCCAGGTCGTGAGCGTCTTCTGCGGATTGGTTGCGCAGGCAAGATTGACATAGCCCGCGTCGGGCAAGTCCGTCGCCGACATCCCGAGACGGATGTCGCGCAGATCGTTGCCTCCGGAGTTTTTGCCTCCGGAGTTCTGGCCTGCGGCTGGAGTTGTCAGTGCTGCTGTGACCAGAAGCGACAGCATGGCGACCAGCGCTGCGATCGATCGCTGCGCTCGATGCATCATTGCGTTTTTCCTGCGGCAGCGTCGGTATTTGCGGCCGTCGGGTCTTGCCCCTTGTAGACGTCGCAAACGCGCGAAGTATCGCCGAAGAAGGCGACACATTCGGCGTAGCTCGGCTCGCCCTTGCCCTTGATGTTTGCGATCACGTAATCCGCGACGGCTTCGATATCGTTCGGGCGAAGAAAGGTTCCGGCCTCTTGCGGCATCTGGCTGCCGACTTCCTGCCGGTTCATGCCATGGCATTTGACCGTGTCGTAGGCGCCGCGGGTGAAGAACGGCATTCCGGTGCCGGGCCGTCCACAGCTGACCGTTTCCATGATCTGCTCGCGCGTCAGTTCGGTCTTGCGCAACGACAGCGCGTCGCCGCCGTAACCGCCGCCGCCATTTCCGTGCCACTTGTGACAGCCGAAACAGTTGGCGCGCCTGAACACCGCCTTGCCGACAGCGGTTGGATCCATAGTTGTCGCCGATTGGCCGAGCACCGCGCAAGGCGCCGACAGCACCGCGGCGGCAATGAACAACGCCGCGATCGAAGACATGTTGCCTTTTGTCATTGGACTTTCTTGGGACCTTATTGGGACTGCTTGCCTGGGAAAAGCAGGCGGATCAGGCCGTGGCCCGATCCGCCCCCATGTGCGTCACGTCAGAGTGCAAATACGTAGAGCATCGATCCCGGCTGCATCCGCTTCAGCTCGGGCGTTGATTCGATGAACCACTTGTCCCAGGCGCCTCCCTGTCCGACGAGGATGGCGATATACTGCTTCCCGTCGACCGAGAATGACATTGGTGGTGCGCTGACGCCGCCACCGGTGTTGAACTCCCAGCGCTTCTCCAGAGTCTTGGCATCAAGCGCCATCACTTCGCCCGAGGGCTGACCGGTAAAGACGAGATCAGGCGTTGCCAACATGCCGCCCAGCATCGGGAACGGCAATTCCGCCTTGCCCGCAACCTTGCCGGTCGTCACGTCTATGGCGGTTACGCTTCCGGTGATCCGTACGGGTTGGCTCGGCCCGCCGCCGGTCCAGAACTCACGTGCCTTGAGCTTGGCCGGGTCGGCTTCCTCGACGGTGATCCGGTTGCAGCTCTCGATGACCGGGATGTACCAAAGCTTGAGGTCTGGATTATAGGCTGTGGGGGGCCAGTTCTTGCCGCCCATGTTGCCCGGGCAGATATCGGTGACCTTGTTTTCCCGGCTGGGTGTCACCGCCGCATTGTAATGCTGGACTGGATTGTTGGGGTCGTATTCCAGTGGTTTGCCGGACTCCGGATCGAGCCCTTTGGTCCAGGTGACCTTCTTGACGAAGGGCAGGCCCCAGAGGAACTTGCCGCTGGTGCGATCGATCGCATAGGCGAACCCGTTGCGATCGGCTTCGAGCGCGAGCCTCAGCATGGCTCCGTTCGGCGCAGGCACGTCGGCCAGAACGTTTTCGGCCACGCTGTCATAGTCGTAGGGGTCGTTCGGAGTGTGCTGATAATGCCACTTGATCTTGCCGGTGTTGGCGTCGAGCCCGAGCGAACTATCAGTGTAGAGGTTGTCGCCCGGCCGGTACTGGTTGTCCCAGTCCGGGCCCGGATTTCCGACGCCCCAGATGATGGTGTCGGTAGCCGGGTCATACGTGCCGGTAACCCAGGTCGAACCGCCGCCGGCTGCGGCAGCATTGTTGGCATCCTTCCAGGTTTCGTGACCCGGTTCGTCCTTTGCCGGAATCGTGTGAGTGCGCCAGACTTCCTTCTGCGTGGATAGATCGGTCGCCGCGACCCAGCCGCGAATACCGTATTCTGCGCCAGCGACACCGGTGATCGCCATGTTCTTTACGATAAGCGGCGCACCGGTGATAACTTCGCCCTTGTCCGGATTGGCGACCTGGCGCTGCCATGTCACCTGACCGGTTTCCTTGTTGGTCGCGACCAGCCGGCCGTCGAGGGTGTGGGAGATGACGAGATCACCCCACAGGGCGACGCCGCGATTGTCGACGCCGCAGCAAGCAACCGCACCGGCCCAGTCATGGTCGGTCTTGGGATCCATCTTCCAGAGCAGCACGCCCTTGCCGCCATGGGTGTCGATTTTGTAGACCGAGCCCCATCCGTCGGTGACGTACATGAAGCCGTTTTCGACGATCGGTGTGCCTTCCAGACCACCATGCGTCCAGATGCCGCCGCCTTCGACGCCGCCGAGCTGCATCGTCCAAGCAACCTTCAGATTTTTGACGTTGTCGCGATTGATGTCCTTGAGGCTGGAAAATCGCGTCGCCGAGAAGTTTTTGTGATGATGCAGCCAATTGCCCGGTTCCTTGTCGGCGTTGAGCAACCGCTCTTGGGTCACTTCGTCGGCCGCACGGGCAGGCTGGGCGCCGGCAATGCCGACGGCGGCGATCACGGTTGCGAGCATGGAGGCCCGCAGAAGAAATCTTTGCCGTACCAATTGCGTCATGGTCGTTCCTCCTGGTTACGATTTGATGTTTTTGTTTGAACGCTCGGTAAGACAGCCTTGCTCGGCTGTTCGAACGTCCGCTACCTCGATCATTATGAGGGGGATCGGGAAACGCGCACCTCCGTTTCTATCGTACCGGCCTTCTGAAAAACCACGGCGCAGGTGAACGTTTCACCCTCGGTGAGCGCCTGCCGCGTTTGCAACAGCATGACGTGGTATCCGTCCGGTCTGAGTACGATGGTGGAATTGGCAGCTATCGGTATGGCAGCGATGGAGCGCATCGCAGGCGCTCCCTCGCCGCGATCGACGGTGTGCTTCTCGGTGAAATTTGCGACCGGACATCTGACGCGCACCAGGGCGTCGGCGATGTCCGCTTGGTTCTTGATGGTCATCAGCAACGGAAGGTCGCCACCGGCTTGTGCGGCAGGAGGCACCCATGCTTGCAAGATTTTGACGACTTCCGTCGTCGCGCCAAAAAGCAAATCGGTCTGCATTCCCAGTGCGGCCGCGACCAAACCTCCGCCCGCAAGCGCTGCAGCTCTTCTGTGACGTGAAATCGGCTTCGCCCGGGCCAACACGAATCAGATTTTCCCTGGCTCGGAGATTTGCAAGATCAGCGCTGACAAAAACCAGCAACCGCGATGCGTCCCCACCGGCTCGCCTCCCTTTTAAGCATTCTTGTTGTCAGATGGTTGGAAGCTTGTGGGCATTGCACTTCCGAATTTGTGATGTGTCAAGTGAAACAGATCGATCGAAATCTTTCGTTGGTCGATGCGCGACAGCACGGCTTCAGTTGTCAGAAAGTTTTTCAGAACACAACTCGACGGTCGCCGAAATTGTGGCGATCGTATGTGCCATTGCAGTTTCGAGACGCGAGCGGTTCACTTCGCGTGAACGCGTCCGGCAAAGCGTTGCATGCAGACAGGCCTTTGCTTGCTCTGTTTTCGCGCGCTTTCACTTCAAACCCGAATTTGCACAGCAAGTCGCTGCAGTTTCGGAAAACTTCAGGCGGAACTCCTCCATTCGCGTTCGGCGTCATCCCATGCAGCCAGCGATTGCAGATCGGACACCCCAGGCTTGGACTTGTCGTTGCATCCGACGGTACCGCTTCGTGGCTCGCTCGAGACGATGCCGCGCGCGAACTGCCGCCGGCAATCCCGGCATCATGATGTGATGGGTTGGTACTAGCGAGGTGAATGACGCGTGGAATTCGGCAAGGGTCCTGACGCAATGGTCGGGATCGAAATTTTTGCGCGAAGGGCCGAGCAAGGTGCTGGCGAGGCGGCATGCGCACTCGTTCGATGTCGCAAGGCTCATCGATCTGTCGAGATCACTGGCGCCAAATCGGCCCACCGACAATCGCGCCTGAACCGAGAGCATCTGCCCAAGATTTCAAGAGATCCTTCATGCCCATCTCCCAAAAAGGGGCGCTTTTTCCGATTGGCGCTATCGGCAAGGGCGTGCGCCATTTCGAATTCAGAATTCATATTCTGAATTCGAATGCAAAACAATGGAATTTCGCGCGAAAAGCTGATAAATAAGAAAGCTGGATTCGACATGGACGTTGCATGCCCCCGTTTACCGTTCAGCCGACACTCGTCGATCAGGTTGTCGATGCTATCGTTGCGGAGATCATTGGCGGCGAATTGCCCTCGAATTCCCGGCTGATTTAGGACGATCTCGCCCGCGCCTACGGCGTGTCGCGCCAGCCCGTCCAGCAGGCGCTCTTGCTGCTGCGCAACCGGGGATTGGTGCAGGAGGCACCGGGACGCGGACTGATCGTTTCCCCTCTCGATGTGAGCTTCGTTCGCAATCTTTTCGAGATCCGCGCGATGCTCGATGGACTCGCGGCCAGGCTAGCCGCCGAGCGCGGCGCTGCGCGAGCAACAAGCGAAGGACCGGCGTATCTTGCGGCCGGGCATGCCGCGGTCGACAGCGGTTTGCTGCACGAACAGATCAAGGCGGATATGGCGTTTCACGCATTTCTAGGCGAACTCTCGGGCAATCCGCTGATCGGTGAAACCACTGCGCCGCACTGGCACTGTCTGCGTCGCGTGATGGGTGAGGTGCTGCAAGACGACGAACAGATGCCTCGGGTCATCTGGGATAAACACGACGCGATCATGGATGCCGTCATCGATGGCAATGGCGAGAAAGCCGAGACGTTGAACCGCGAGCATATCCTGCACGCGGCGAGTGTTTTCGTGCAACGCCTCCAGGCGCGACACGATGCGTCGGAAGAGGAACGCCGACAACGCCCCCCGCGCCGCATCCAGCGCTGAAATCGCAATCGCCCATCGAGAAGATTCGCCGGCTGCCAGGGTAACGGGGGCAATCGCCGGTTCCGTGACGGCTGCAATGAAATGTGCGTTTGCCGGCCCTGCCGGAAGGGGTTTTCCGCCACAGCATAATATAACAATGTATTGACATATAATTGGAGAGCGGTCACGCTGCGGTTAGAAAATCGATCGTGGGAGCGAGACATGCGAGGACTGACTGGGAAAACCGTCATCGTGACCGGTGGGGGCGGGGGGATCGGCGGGGCGACCTGTCGGCGCTTCGCGGCGGAGGGAGCGGTGGTCGCGGTATTCGACATCGATTTCGCCGCGGCCGAGCGGACCACCGCGGCGATCGCTGCGGAGGGCGGAAAGGCCGCTGCCTTTGCCTGTGATATTGCTGATCATGAAGCGGTTGGCGCTGCGGTCGCCGAGGTGACCGCGTCGCTCGGGCCGATCGACGTGCTTGTCAACAACGCCGGATGGGATGTCTTCAAGCCGTTTCTCAAGACCTCGCCGGCCGATTGGCAGAAGCTGATAGCCATCAACCTGACTGGCCCGTTGAATATGCACCACGCCGTTTTGCCGCAGATGGTCGAGCGGCGCAGCGGCCGGGTGGTGAACATCGCGTCGGATGCCGCAAGGGTCGGTTCTTCAGGGGAGGCCGTCTATGCAGCCTGCAAGGCCGGTCTTCTCGGGTTGTCGAAGACGCTGGCACGCGAGCATGCGCGCGATGGCATCACCTTCAATGTGGTATGCCCCGGGCCGACCGATACCCAACTGCTCGGCGATTTCGTAACCGCCGCCGGCAATCCGGAGAAGTTGAAGGAGGCTTTTCGTCGTTCGATCCCGCTCGGGCGGATTGGCTCTCCGGGCGATCTGCCGGGTGCGATCTGCTTCTTTGCCAGTGAAGACGCGGCATTCATTACCGGTCAGGTGCTGAGCGTATCGGGCGGCCTGACGATGGCGGGCTGAGCGGAGTGCTATCTCCGATCGCACTGCCTGAGATGACCGACAAACCACGTGCGGCTAGACTTTTGTCAGGGCCGCCTTGAGGCGATCAAGCAGCCGATAGAGCGCGATTTGGTCTTCGTGGCTGAAGGTGGTCAGTGCGGAGGAATAGAAAGCCTCGATCGGCTCCTGCATGCCGGCCCAGGTCGACGTGCCCTTGCTGGTCAGGCGAATGCGCCGGCTGCGACCGTCGTCCTTGTCCTTGACACGCTTGATCCAGTCGCGCGCTTCAAGCCTGTCGAGAATGATGGTGAGATTTTGCCGGCTGACGTCGAGGAATTCCATGAGGTCCTTGACTGTCATACCGTCGCCGCGGACCAGCGGTCGCGCAAGTGCGCCCAACACGGCCCATTGCTGTGTCGTGGTCCCGAATTTGCTGACGTAGCGGGTGCCTTGCCTATGCATCAGGTTCGACGCCTGATAGAGGCGAAAGAAAACCCGGTTGGCGACATCGAACGCGACGCCGGATTTTGCGGGTGCCGCAGCCAGTGCCATCATTCAGTCCCTCCGGGAATCATGCGTCGTATAATAACAAGGTATTGTTGTATTCGCCAGTCACATCATATCAATATATTGATGTAATTGCGATTGCTTCACCGGTTGAATGCAAATTTGATTATGCTACATATCGTACGTAAGCGTACAGATTTCAACGTCGTCGTCGATTGAGCTGAAGTCCCGGCTTTGATCGGACCGGATCGATCATGGTCGCTGAAATTACCGGTGTGGCAGGGAACGCGGAGTTGGATAATGGGTGCATCGACGGGTACGGCCCTTGCAGCGCTGAAAATCGGAGGGCGCGTAGCGTTCGAGCGTCTGGCGCGCCCCGAGGCCCGGCGGCTCGATGATGTGCCCTGTTCGCCCTATGCCATTACACCCGAATGGCTGACGGCCGTTCTGTGCGGCAAGAATCCGGGGGCCGTGGTCACACATGTCGAAGTCAAACCGGCGAGCGCGGGAACCCACGAACGTCATCAGCTGATCGTGTCCTACAACGAGGAGGGCCGTCGCGCGGCATTGCCGGTCTCGATCTTCACCAAGTCGTTGCCGAGCATCGTCACGCGAATGATCGGCGGCTTCAATGGTACAGCGCGCGTCGAGGGGAATTTCTATACGCAGCTACGACCTCAGATCGAGATCGAGGCACCGCTATGCTATCATTCTGCCTACGATCGGCGAACATTTACGGCCATCCATCTGCTGGAAGATATGGTCGCAACGAAATCCGCGACGTTTTGCAGCCACAAGACCTACGTTTCGCGCGCCATGGCCGACAACATGATCGATCTTCTGGCGTCGCTGCACAGCCGGTTCTACGCCGACCCGACGCTTTCAGAGCGCTACCGGTGGCTTGCGGGCTATCCAAGATGGTTCACCATCGGCGCCGAGAAAATGGGAACAGAGTATTACACCCGCAAGGCATTTGACGCGGCCACCCACGTTATTCCGCCGGAGGTTCTTGCGCGCCGCGAGGAGGTCTGGCCGGCGACGATCCGCGCGCTTGCGGTGCATGAAAACGAGCCGCAAGGACTGATACACTCCGATGTGCACATCGGAAACTGGTATCGGACCGGTGCGGGCCAAATGGGTCTGTGCGACTGGCAATGCCTTTCGCGCGGCCACTGGTCACGCGATTTCGCCTACGCTGTGACAGCCTCGCTGACGCCGGACGATCGCCGGAATTGGGAACGCAACCTGTTGGCTCGCTATATCGAGCGGTTCACGGAGAAAACCGGCGTCGAGCCCGACTTCGATCTCAGCTTCACGCACTACCGGCAGCAAATCGTGCATGCGCTCGCGATGTGGACGATTACGCTGTGCCACTCGCGGCTATTGCCCAAGATGCAGCCGGAGGACACGACGCTTGCCATGATCGCGCGGATCACGACGGCCATGGCAGACCTGGATTCGCTTGACAGCTAGGAAGCGCCTGACGGCGAAGCCGAATGTCGGTCGGAATCCGGTGGAGCGAGAAGGACGCGTGGCCAGCCACGCGCATCCGGTATCGCCAGCCACAGGTCTCGGTAAGCGTCCGCCAACGTCGTCTTGCGAGCCATCGCGATGAAGCAGTCGATAACGCAATTCTTCGGATTATTTCGCCATGCCAGCGAAACGGCACGGCTTCCGGGCGGCAATCACCTACTGCGGTCCAGCGCCGGGCCGTCTTGGGCGTCAGCGGGCGGACTTTGCTGTTGCGGTTCGCTTTGAGAATAATACACTAGCTCACGAAGGCTAGACAGCTTTTTTGCTCGGGGACGGCCGGACCGCCGATTTTGTTCTTGAGTCCGTCCGTGAATATAATACACTAGCGCACGAATTGGCCGCCAAGCGCCATGACCAACGTCACGGAGGGAACGCATGAGCGAACATCGCTTCGATCCTGCCGCCCACGCGCGATCGATGCGCGACGGCGGATTCTGGATCGACAAGAACTTCGACGAGTTTCTCCAGCAGACGGTCGCGGCCACGCCGGGAAAACTCGCGCTGCTGGCCGACCGCGCCGATCGCGCCGAGGCACGGCGCTTCACCTATGCCGAATTCGGCGATCTCATCGCACGCGCGGCCGCCGCCTTGAGGCGCCTTGGCATCGGCCCCAGTGACGTCATCTCCGTGCAGTTGCCCAATTGGTGGGAATTCGCGGTGATCTCGCTGGCTGCCTTCCGGGTGGGCGCCGTCGTCAATCCGTTGATGCCGATCTTCCGCGAACACGAGCTTGGCTACATGCTCGACTTCGCCGGGACAAAGTTGATGATCGTACCCAAGCTGTTTCGCGGATTCGATCACGAGGCGATGGTGCGTTCGCTGCAATCCAAGCTGCCGAGACTTCAGCACTTGATTGTCGTCGACGGTGACGGGGCTAACAGCTTCGATCAGGCGCTGCTGTCCGGCAGCGAGCGGCTCGGGCCGCCCCCGGCTGGCGAGATCGGCGCGCTTCCCGCCGATCAGATGGCAGTATTGATGTTCACCTCAGGCACGACCGGCTCGCCCAAAGGCGTCATGCATTGCCTGAATACGCTGCTGGCCTGCAACATTGCACTCGCCGGGCGGTTCGGCCTCGACGCAAGCGATACGATGCTGGTCTGCTCGCCGCTGGGCCACATGACCGGTTTCGCGGCTGGCATGCTGCTCGGCCTGAAAATCGGTGCTTCGGTGATCTTCCAGGACGTTTGGGAGCCAAAACGCGGCGTCGCCATCATGGCCAACGAAGGCGTCACCTATTCGGCCGGTGCCGCGACCTTTCTCGCCGACATGTGCGAAGCGGTCGCCGCCGGGGCGCCGAAGCCTGGACGGCTGCGCAAGTTTCTCTGCGCCGGCGCGCCGATTCCGCCCGCGCTGATCGATCGCGTCTACCGCGAACTCGATCTCAAGGTCTGTTCGCTGTGGGGCATGACTGAATCTTTGTCGAGCACGTTGACGGAACCGGAGCGGGCGCTGGAGAAATCGTCGAAGACCGACGGCCGTCCACTCGACGGCGTCGCGGTGAAAGTGCTTCGCATGGACGGATCACCGGCACCGGTCGGAGAGAAGGGGCTGCTCAAGGTGCGCGGCGCGCAGATGTGCCTCGGTTACTACAAGCGCCCGGAGATGGAGCCGTTTGACGCCGAGGGCTGGTTCGACACCGGCGACATGGCCTATATGGATGACGAGGGTTACATCCGCATCGACGGCCGCATCAAGGACATCATCATCCGCGGCGGCGAGAACGTGCCGGTATTCGACATCGAGAATCTGCTGTTCAAGCATCCGGCCGTGCTTTCGGCCGCGATCGTGGGGTATCCGGACCCGCGACTGGGAGAACGCGCCTGCGCATTCGTGGTGCTGCGTCCCGGACAGACGCTGGATCTGGCGGGCGTACAGGCCATTATGGCGGAGTACAAGGTCGCGAAACAATATTGGCCCGAACGCGTCGAGATCGTCGCCGACCTGCCGAAGACCCCGGCGGGTAAAGTTCGGAAATACCAGCTTCGCGAAATAGCAAAGGCCTTCGCCGAACCGACACGCAAGGCCAGCGCCTGAATCCAGGTCTCAAGGGCTGATGTCGGCACGAGCGTTGCGCAAAATCGTCGCAAGTCGGCGCGATTACCCTCAGCGTTGCTTCAGCCGCAGAATATCCGTACCGGTAATAAGGAGTTCGTCAGCCAAATCCTTGCGCTCCTCGCAAATAATCCTGGCGATACGATTAATTTCGGCGTGATGCTCCATGAAGATGCGCCGCACTTGGCGCGGCTGTAACCGCGGCATTTTCGAACTCGTGAACTGGGCCAGTGCTTCGGTGGTGATCCTGGCTTGCATCGGACGGCCGAAGCGATCCGCGGTAAAGGCGAAGCTCTCACTCCTTGCCGGACGCGGTCTCATGGTCCTGTACCGCTGTTGAAAACGTGGGCTCTGAACGGTTTGTGGTCGGCTATTTCAGTCCGCAAATGAAGCTGACTCGATACGGAAATTGAGTACGCCGGGATCAGCCTTGTCGTGGGGCCAATCTAACGCCGCTCGCTGCAAAGCGAATTAAAGAAATTTTTAGTCGGCCTACCGCATTGCGCATTCGCCAGGTTCGCCGAAAGGAGCGCGATGCTCGCGGCGGTGGTCAGAATGTTGCCGACCAGCATCTTGCCCAGAGATCGATCCATTTGCAGGCGTTCCCATGTTTCGGCGCGATTGCGCGCTCTTTCTAGGTGGTCTCGTTGTTGCCCGTGCGCTGTTCAGCTCACGTGCCGCTCCCGGTTTTCCCAGAACGGCTGGCGCAGTGCCCGTTTAAGGACCTTGCCGGCTCCGGACAGCGGCAGCGGATTTTCGCTGATATCGACGCTGCGCGGGCATTTGTAGCCAGCGATCAGCGTCTTGCTGAATTCGATCAGCTCGCTGGCCGACACCTTCGCGCCGGTCCTGGTTACGACCACCGCGTGAACCGTTTCGCCCCAGCGCTCGTCCGGGATTCCGATGACGGCGCACTGGGCCACGGCAGGATGCTGGGCGAGGGCGTTTTCGACCTCGACCGAATAGACGTTTTCGCCACCGGAGATGATCATGTCCTTGACCCGATCGACGACATAGATAAATCCGTCCTGATCCATGTAGCCGCTGTCGCCTGTATGCATCCAGCCGTCGATCACGGCGCGGGCGGTTTCTTCGGGCCGCTCCCAGTAACCCATCATGACGTTATCCCCGCGCACGACAATTTCACCGACTGTGCCATAGGGTACGGGCTTGTCGTCGGGATCGACGATGCGAACCTCGCAACCCAGCGTGGCGCGGCCAGCGCCCCGGTGGCGGCCCTTGGCGCGGCCTTCACCGATATGTTCTTTCCAATGCAGCACGGTTGCCATCGGCGACAGTTCGGTCATGCCGTAGGCCTGGGTGAATTGCACGTCCGGAAGTGCTGCGGTAGCCCTGCTCAGCACCGCCTCGCTGATTGGCGAGGCGCCGTAGATGATATTCTTCAGGGATGACAAGTCGAAGGAACCAAGCGCGGAATGATCGACCAGCATCTGGATCATGGTCGGGACCAGAAGCACGTCGGTTACACCCTCGTTCTGCACCGCGGACATCACAGCTTCCGGGGTGAACGCCGGGATAATCACATTTGAGCCACCGCTGAGCAGCAACGAATACATCGCCGCGCCGTTGGCGAGGTGGAACATCGGCGCAGCATGCAGGTAGATTGCCGAGCTTTGGAAAAGGCCTTTGCCGAGGGCGTTCAGCGAATTGACCATGAGATTGCCATGGCTGAGCATCACCCCCTTCGAGCGGCCGGTGGTGCCACCGGTGTAGAAGATACCGGCGAGGTCGGTGCTGGTACGCATCGCATCCGGAACAGGTTCGCTTCGAAGCAGCAGCATCTCGTAGCTTTCCATGCCGGCCGGGACGTTACCGTCGTCGGCATAGATCAGCTTCAGACCCGGCAGGGCTTTCGCCAGTCCCGCGCCAACCGGTGCAAACGTCTTGTCGACGACCAGGATGCCGGCGCGGCAATCGCGCATGGCGTCTTCGTTTTCGACCGGGCTCCAGCGGATATTGAGCGGCACGACCACCGCGCCGGCCCAAGCGACGGCCAGATAGAGTTCGAGATAGCGGTCGGAGTTTTGCGACAGGATAGCGACGCGGTCGCCAGGTTTGGCACCGAGCGAACGCAAGCCAGCGGCCAGCCGCGGCACGCGCTCCCCGATCTCGCGCCAATTCCGCCGTCTGCTGCCAAATACCGACGCAAGGCCGTTTGGATTGATCTGCAGCGCGCGCCGCAATCCATGGGTAATGTTCACTTTGATCTCCCTCTCGATCGTTGCTTTTTTGCGGGTGCTGATTGCGCCCTTGACGTGATTTGTTTCGTTGCCAGGCCTTCGGTCAGCCGAACGGAAAATTTGTCGGCGATCGCATCGGCTGACAGCGCGCCATCGCGCTGATACCAATGACCGATCCAGTTCAGCGATCCGGCGATCGCGAAAGCAGAGAGCTTGGCGTCACACGGCTTGATCGAGCCGTCGGCGATGCCTTCGGTGATGTATCTGCGAAAGGTGAGGTCGACACTCTTTTTGGATGCTCGCATGATCTTGCGGTTCTTTTCGGAGAGGTCGCGCGGATCGAACCGCACCAGGCTCGCGCCAAGGTCGGTCGCCATGATCTTGGCGTAGGCGTGGATCAGCTTGCGGAGACGGGCCAATCCGTTGCCACCGGATGCCTCGATCTCGGCGATGAACTCGTCGACGCGTTCCTGTCCCAGTGCCCAGCATTCGAACAGGATATCGTCCTTGCCGCGAAAGTAGTTGTAAAGCGCGGGCTTGGTGATGTTGAGGCGTTCGGCCACGTCGTTGAGCGTGGCACGATGGTAGCCCTGCTCGAGAAACGACTGCAACGCGATTCGTAGCACGGCCTCGCGCTTCTCGTCGCGCGCGCGGCGGCGGCTTTCGAACGGCATCCATGGCGAGGGATCGGAGGAGGAGCGTCGCGTATCCATTTCGATCGTCCGCGGGGTGGCATTGACTTGCCGGCAACGCTCGTATATTACCCATGAGTAATATAAAGTCCAGTGGGTAATTTATGGAGAGCGGCATGACATCCCATGGCTCCAAGCCGTATCGCTCGTCCTGGATGACCGAGGAGCTGGATGCATTTCGCGACCAGTTTCGCAGATTTCTCGCGAAGGATCTGGCGCCGCACGCCGAGAAGTGGCGTCAGCGGAAGATGGTGGACCGTTCCGCGTGGCGGGCGCTTGGCGAGATGGGCGCGTTGCTGCCGAGCGTGCCCGAGGCTTATGGCGGGCTCGGTGCGACCTTTGCCTATGATGCTGCGGTGTTCGAGGACATGCAAAGCGTAGTGCCGGACGCGATGGGCGGCGTCACCGTTAGCAGCGGAATCGTCGCGCACTACATTCTGAACTACGGTTCGGAGGAGCAGAAACGCCGCTGGCTGCCCGGCATGGCGCGCGGCGAACTGATCGGCGGCATCGCCATGACTGAGCCCGGCACGGGCTCCGATCTGCAAAGCGTACGGACCACCGCAAAGCGGCAGGGCAACAGCTATGTCGTCAACGGCCAGAAGACCTTCATCACCAATGGACAAACCGCCGATCTGATTATCGTCGTTGCCCGAACCGGTGGGCCGGGCGCCAAGGGAATATCGCTGATCGTCGTTGAGACAGAGCGGAACGACGGCTTCCGCCGCGGACGCAACCTCGACAAGATCGGCCTGCATGCCTCCGACACCTCGGAGTTGTTCTTCGATGACGCGGTCGCGCCGCCGGAAAATCTGCTCGGCGGCGAAGAGGGCAAGGGCTTCGCGCAGTTGATGCAGCAACTGCCGCAGGAGCGGCTCATCATTGCCATCTGTGCCGTCGCGGCGATGGAGCGTGCGATTAAATTGACGGTCGACTACACCAAAGAGCGCAAGGCGTTCGGCCAGCCGTTGATCGATTTCCAGAATACCGCTTTCAAGCTCGCCGAGCGCAAGACCGAGGCGATGATCGCGAGGGTCTTCGTCGACTGGTGCGTCGAGCGGTTGATTGCTGGCGATCTCGACGCGGTGACCGCGTCGATGGCGAAGTGGTGGTGCGCGCAGAAACAGGTGGAGACCGTCGACGAATGCCTGCAGCTTCACGGCGGCTATGGCTACATGCAGGAATATCCGATCTCGCAGATGTTCGTCGATGCGCGGATTCAGAAGATTTACGGCGGCACCAACGAGGTCATGAAGCTGCTGATCGTGCGATCCTTGTGAAGAGGAACTCAGGTAGAAGCAGGAATTGTCAAGGCCGCCGGGCTTCGCCCCCGGCCGCATATCGGGAGTGGGCAAGTCATGTCGATGGTTCTTTCGGAACGGCGTGGATCAATCGCGATCCTGACGCTCAACAATCCCGAGCGATATAACGCGCTAGGCGGCAGCCTGCTCAACGACCTGAGCCTGGCGCTCGATGAGGTTCTTGATGAACCCCGTGCCCGCGCCGTGGTGCTGACCGGGGCAGGCAAGGGTTTTTGCTCGGGCGCACAATTTGGCGGAGATACATTCGGTGCCGGTGAGGGGATCGCCGACAGGATGCGCGGTTCGATCAATCCGGTGATCGAGAAAATACGTAACTTGCCGATCCCGGTCGTCGTCGCCGTGAACGGCGCCGCGGCGGGAGCTGGCGTCGGCATTGCCCTGGCAGGCGATATCGTGATTGCGGCGCGATCCGCGCGATTCATCCTGAGCTTCGTCCGGCTCGGAGCAGCCCTTGATGGCGGAACATCGCTGTTTCTCCAGAGGTCGATCGGCGTCGCGCGCGCTCGCGCCCTGGCACTTCTCGGTGAGCCGCTGGCGGCCGAGACGGCGGCGCAATGGGGCCTGATCTGGCAGGCCGTGGACGATGCAGATTTGCTCAACGAGGCCATGACCGTCGCGCAGAAACTGGCCGACGGACCGCCGGTCAGCCTCGGCCTCATCAAGGGTCAGATCGAATCTCGCCTGGAATTCATCCCTGGCATCGACGCTCGACGACGAAGCGTCGTCACAAGCCCGCGCCTTCGTCACTGAGGATCTGCGAGAGGGGGCGGCTGCCTTTGTGCAAAAACGTGCGGCGCGCTTCACCGGCCGGTAGCAATTTTTCCAGACTTGCCCGGACGGCTTTGTGCGGGGTGCTGAGCGCGAGTCGAACCACGTCACCCGGTCGACGCGACCATTCCTCGAAATAGGCTTGAATGTCCACTTGAAGCGACTCCTGCCAGAACTTCGGCTCGGAAATCGGCACGATGTGCCCGAACCGCCGCTCATTCTTGCCAGATCGACGATACTCGGGGAGGGCCTGGCATGGCTTTCTGGACTAGCGGAGCAACAACACTGGAGCCAAGGGCAGGTAGATGCCGATGGTGAAGGTTGGCTTCGGCTAGAGTTGCCGGAGAAACCGTTCACCCATCGCGACGGTGCCTTCGGTATATTCGGTTCCCAGCCGGCGTGCCGTCTCGGTGTCCGCGTGCGATGCGATCCAGGCCGTCAACAACATTCGCCTGAGCATGACGAAGACCGGCAGCATGGCCTCATCCGCTTTCGCTACAGGCGCGATCTGGCGATATCCTTCAAGCCAGGCATTCTCCAGCTCGGCCACGATCGGCTCATGTTCCATGAAGCTCACAGCTGCGGCGAAATCGTAGAAGAACCAGGAAAAGCCGCAGTCGTCGAAATCGATGATGCCGAGCCTTGCTCCGTCGACCAGCAGATTTGCGAGGCGCAGATCGGCATGAACGAGGCCGAACCGGTGGCTTGGCTGACCGTAAGTGTGGACGCGTTGGGCGAGCAAATCGGCAACCCTTTGCAGAACGTGTCTCTCGGAATCGCGAAGTCCCAGCGCGGCGCGCCAGTCGCCCCAAAGCGGCCGTGCGCCCAGCATGGCGTCGAAGTCCCAGGTCTTGCGCAGGAAGGCGGGTGACCTCTTCCACGATCGGCTGTGCCCGTGAAGCCGGGCAGTCAGCGCGCCGAGCTTGCGAAACCACGCAGGAAGCGAAGCAGCGGGATCGGGCTCGTGTCCGCTCATATGGTCGAACGCCACCACCTGTCGCGTCGTTCCGTTCAGAGACATCGAACAAAGCAACTGGCCGTCGTGGTCGGGCCGCGGCCGCGGCGTAACGATCACCTCGTCCGCGATCAGTGCTGCGATCCATGACAGCTCCGACATAATCTCCGCTGGCGAGTGATAACCGATCCGCTGCACGCGCAGCACCAGCCGCTTTCCCCCGAGAGGATCCTCCGCGAGAAACGTGGTGTTCTCGGAATGGCTGAGGAAGGCGAGCGTGGCGTCGCTGGACATGCCCCATCGCGGAAGCGCGGCGCTCAGTTCGGACCGAATGGTTTCGACGATAGCGGGGGTCATCATCAGGCGGCTCCGGTCTTCTCCGAAACCGCGCTGACGAGATCGAGGAGGTTCGATATGATCCTGTCGGGCACCACGCCCGCCACGGCATTGAATGGAACATCGCTGGCGATCAGGACCGTGCGCAGGCCGGCGCTCTGGCCTGCCACGATATCGGTCGCGATCTGGTCGCCGATCATCACCGTCTCCTCTTTGCTGGTGCCCAGATGCTTCAGCGCCTGCTCGATCATGAATGGATGCGGCTTGCCGACCACGATCGGGATCGCGGTCGGCACGGCCGCTGCCACCGCCGCGGTCAGCACGCCGACACAGGGGTCGTAGCCGTCATGCACGGGCGTGAGCACGTCGGGATTGGTGGCGATGACCGTCGCTCCCGCCAGAGCCGCCCGAATCGCGGTGCGCAACTTGGCGTAGTTCAGCCCGGAATCGAAACCGAGAATCACGACCTCCGCGTTCGCTCCAGTCAGGTGGTATCCGGCTTCCTCCAACCTCTCAAGCAGGGGTTGCTCGCCGATCGCAAAAACCGGCGTTCCCGGCGGCCAACGCTGTTGAAGCAAGATCGTCGCTGCCGAAATGGTGTTGAAGACCTGCGCGGCCGTTGCCGGAATACCCATGCCGCTCAGCTTGGCTGCAAACTGTGCAGTGGATTTGGTGGAGTTGTTGGTGACGAATGCGTAGGGAACGCCGCGCTCATGCCAGGCGCGAAACGCCTGAACCGAACCCGGGATCGGCTGGTCGTCCCGATAGGCCACGCCGTCGAGGTCCGAGATGATGCCGTTAATGGGATGGTCAACACGAGAATAACGCTCTGGCAACTCTGGTATTCCGTTCATGTCAGATGTCGCGGCCATCACAGGTCGTCCGCGTCGAACCGCTGTTCTGGCCGTCCATCATTCGTGTGCTGCTTACCTGAAAGGCGTGGTGCCTCGGAATTGAGCGCCGCGTTACGGCGGCTCGAGAATCGTGGCGTGGAAGGCCCATCCCGGAGCGTGAGCAACAGAATCGTGGAGCAGCAGGATTCAGGCGTTCGCGTCGTTTGGTCTACGCTTTGCAAGTCGCTGAGGACGACAGAAACGGCTGAACGCCTAGCGACCCTAAAAGCAGTTTCAGTGTTGCCGAAATCACCGAGGGGATATGATATGATCAACCGCAGAGACGTGATGTTGGGTGGGCTTGCCGGCGCCGCGGCGCTTGGTTTCGGGCGGGTCAATCCTGATTTTCTGATGAACTCTGCTTTCGCAACCGAAGGCAAGGTGTTGCGCTTCCTCGGTGCGGAGGCGCTTACCGGTAACTGGGACCCCACCACTCACACCAATCTCGGTCAGCTCATCGTCGAGGGATTTGTCTTCGGATATCTGACGCGAGCGCCGATGACGCCGGAGAAGCCGGACGAGTTGGTATTCGAACTGGCTGAATCGATGAAGCCGATCGACCCCTTTACGATGGAAGTCAAGCTGCGGAAAGGCGTCAAGTTCCACGACGGCTCGCCGTTCACGGCCGCGGATGTCAAGGCCACCTACGAATATGGCAGCCAGCCTGATCGTCCGGCGCAATGGTATCCGGGCCTCGTCACGGTCGACGTTGTCGATGACTACACCTGTCATATCAACACCAAGGCGCAGGGTTATCCGGCAACGCTCTATTATTATCTTTCGTCCTTTCTTCCGATCCTGTCGGCAAAGGACGTTGCCAACAAGGCGCAATTATCGGCGCGCATGAACGGCACCGGGCCCTATAAATATGTCGAGCAGAAAGGCGATACCACCGTCCTGACCGCGAATACCGGGTTTTTCCTCGGCGCGCCGAAGATCCCAAGCGTCGAATATCATTTCGTCGGCGACACCACGACGCGAACGCTTTCGCTTCTGAATGGCGAGGCCGACATCATCGAGCGGCTGGAACAGGAACAGGTCGAGACCATCTCGAAGGACCCGCGCTTCAACATCCATAAGGCGGTGTCGGTCGAGAACAAGTATCTCTTCTTCCGCTGCTCGAAGAAACCGTTTGACGACCCGCGGATACGTCTGGCGGCATGTCACTCGATCGACCGCAAGCAGGTCCTCGACGTGCTCGGGGTCTCCGGCACCTACTCCAAGGCGCATATTTCACCGGTGAAGTTCGGTTACACCGAAGTCGCCGACTACCCGGAATTCGATCCCGACAAGGCGCAGAAGCTTCTCGCCGAGGCCGGCTTCCCCAAGGGGCAAGGTCTCCCCGAGCTGACCTATTACACGTCGGTCGGGTTCTATCCGAAAACGAAGGAATATGCCGAGCTGATCACCGGCATGCTCCAGGAGCAGGGATTCAAGGTCAATCTTCAGACCCTCGAGGTCGCCGCCTGGGGCAATCTGCTGTATGACAAGCCTGGCGGCGGCGAAGGCAATATGATCGACTGCGGCTGGTGTACAGGATCGCCCGAACCCGACCTGGTGCTCCGCACCCACTTTCATTCCTCGTCCAAGCGCATTTGCGGCATCGTCGACAAGGACATCGATGCAGTACTTGACAAGGAGCGCAACGCCACGAGTATCGAAGAACGCAAGAAGATCATTCAGACCGAGACGCTTCCGACCATCGCCAGGAAGGCCCCGGCACTTGCGTTGTTCACGTCGGTCTTCATCCACGCCTACAGCAAGAAACTGGACGGTCTCTACATCTATCCAAATGGCATGCAGGACATGACAAAGGCCACGCTGGCCTGACGATTGCGCCGGCAGGCCGGATCGCTCCGGCCTGCCGGACACCCCGTTTGATGAAATGCAAGGTAGCTC
This sequence comes from uncultured Pseudomonadota bacterium, assembly GCA_963729395.1. Classification (GTDB taxonomy): domain Bacteria; phylum Pseudomonadota; class Alphaproteobacteria; order Rhizobiales; family Xanthobacteraceae; genus Bradyrhizobium. The sequence continues at coordinate 23,801 of CAVSOS010000083.1, forward strand.
TTCTCGATGTTGATCCTGGAATTCCTGGTCAAACGGATCGCGCAGGGCCTGCTGATCGTTTTCATCACCTCGCTCATCATCTTCACGCTGCTGCGCGTGGTCCCTGGCGATCCGGTACGCCTGATCGTCGGCGGCATGGCACCACCCGACGTCGTCGAGAAGGTGGCGACAAAGATGGGGCTGCGCGATCCGATCATCGTGCAATATGGCCGTTATATGCGGGGTCTGCTGCAGGGCAATCTCGGGCAGTCATATCTGCGGCCGCGCAGCGGCATGATCGCGACCGGCGGGCAGTATATCGATCCCACCAAGTCCGACATGGCGCCGGTGATCAATCTCATTCTCGAACGCCTGCCGTTCACGCTTCAGCTCGGCGGCATGGCGTTGTTGTTCGCGCTGCTGATATCGTTTCCGATCGGGATTGCCGGCGGGCTGCACCAGCACAGCTGGCAGAATGCGCTGGCCTTCGGCGTGCAGTCGCTGTTTGTGTCGATTCCGAATTTCTGGCTGGCGATCGTCCTGATCCTGTTCCTGTCGGTCAAGCTCAAGCTGCTGCCGGCGCTCGGCTATCAGGGGTTCTCCTATGTTCTCTTGCCGGCGATCGTGCTGTCGGTCGAGATTGCGCCTTTCATCATTCGCACGTTGACGACCTCGCTTGGCGAGGTGATGCAATCGACCTTCATCGATGAGGCGCGGGTCCGTGGCCTGTCGCGGCGCCGCATCGTCTATTCGCACGCGCTGCGCAATGCGGCGGTGCCGCTGGTCAACCTGCTCGGCATCCAGCTTTCGACGCTGATCGGCGGCGTGCTCGTGATCGAGTACATTTTTGATTATCCCGGGCTGGGAAATCTGACGGTGGTTTCGGTGGTCGGACGGGATTTTCCGGTCATTCAGGGTATCGCGATCACCACCAGCGCCGTGTTCGTCTTCATCAATATCATCGTGGATTTGGTCGCCTATATGATTGATCCTCGCGTGGAGCTCTGATCATGACGGCCACCACAATGATTGCGGCGGAACCGGAACAAGCGCTGGCGCGGATACAGTCGGTCAACCGGCGCATCCTGCTTGGCGCGTGGCGGATGCCGAGCTTCCGGATCGGCTTCTTCATCTTCGTGGCGCTTCTATTGATATCGGCGATCTATCCGGAGGTGTCGTCCGTCAGCGCCACCAAGATGATCGTGAAGGATAAATTCCTGCCGCCGCTGTTTCTCGGCGACAAATGGGCCTGGGAGCATCCTTTGGGGACGGACCAACTCGGCCGCGACATGCTGATGAGAAGCCTCATCGGCCTGCGTTACTCGCTGCTGGTGGGCATCGTCACGGTGGTCCTGATTTTTGTCATCGGCTGTGGCCTCGGGCTGTTCGCCGGCTTCAAGGGCAAATGGTGGGATACCGTCATCATGCGGATCACCGACGCCCAGCTGTCGATCCCGATGATCATTCTGGCGATCACGATCCTCGGTGTGTCGCGGCCGAGCGTCGAGTTGATCATTGTCGTTCTGGCACTGTCAGGCTGGCCGCTCTATGCGCGCGTCGCCCGCAGTGCTGCCGTAGCCGAGCGCGGCAAGGAATATGTCCGGGGACTGCGGGTGCTCGGGGCGGGCGACTGGCGCATTCTGCTGCTGTTCGCCGCTCCGAACATCCTGCCGCCGATCGCGTTTGTCGCGGTGCTCGACGTCGCGCGCATGATGATTTTCGAAGCCATCCTCGGCTTCTTGGGATTGGGGATCCAGCCGCCGACACCGAGCTTCGGCAGCATGATCGCCGATTCCCGCAAATATCTGATCAACGCGTGGTGGATCGCCACCATACCCGGCATATTTCTCGCGGTCGCGCTGACATCGATCAATCTCATGGGATCGGCGCTCGAGAAGGCACGCAACCGGATTTACGGGGGTCTCTGACATGGATCTCTCGCTCATCCTCGAAGTCAGCGATCTCACCGTGGGTCCGGTAACGCCGGGGTCTGCTTCGATCCTGGACCGCATCAGCTTTCGCCTCAACACGTCGGACATTTTCGGGATCTACGGTGAAAGCGGCGCAGGCAAGACGGTTCTCAGCCGGGCGCTGGCGAACTGGCTGCCCGAAAGCCTCGAATATCGTGCCGGCCAGGTCGCCTTCGCCGGCCATGACATTCTCAAGCCTGGGATCCGCGAAGTCCGTACCGGCCGCGACATCGCCTATATCGGATCGAAGCCGCAGAGTTCACTCGATCCGACGATGCCGGTGGGAAGCCAGGTCGCCGAGAAGCTTCACAGCGTCAGGCCGGAATGGGGTCAGCGCGAATGCCGTGAACGGGTCATGCAGCTCCTGAGCGAGGTACGCATTCCTTCGCCCAAGGAGCGTTACTGGGATTATCCAGCGAAGTTTTCCGGCGGCATGATGCAGCGTGCGATGATCGTCGATGCGATCTGCGCCGAGCCTGCGGTGCTCATCGCCGATAACGTCACGCAACCGCTCGACGTCACCATTGCGGCGCAGATCGTGGCGTTGCTCCACGATCTGTGTGTGCGTCACCGGATGGCGACCATCTATCTTTCATCCTCGCTGCCGACCCTCGGCCAGTTCGGCGACCGGACCGCCATCCTGCACCAGGGGCGGTTTGTCGAGCAGCAGGCATTCGCGGAGCTATTAGCCTCTCCGCAGTCCGATTATACGCGCAAGGCGATCGCCAGCGTTCCGCGCATGTGGTCGACGGCGGAGGGGCCGCTTGCCAGGCGTCAGGCGCGGGGTGAGGTGCCGCTGATGCAGGTGCAGAAGGTCCACAGGACCTATCGCGCCCGCAAGCGGGGAACCTTCAACTCCTACAGCAACGTCCAGGCGGTTCGCGGCGTGACATTGGACATCATGCCGCGCGAGAATTTCGGCATTGTCGGTAAATCCGGCTGTGGCAAATCGACGTTGACTCGCCTGCTGGCCTGGCTCGAGGTACCTGACCAGGGCAGCATCCTGCTCGACGGCACGTCGCTCGGCAGTCTGTCGCAAGGTGAATTGATCCGGAAGCGGAACGAGTTCCAGCTTCTGCTGCAGGATCCCTACAATGCGCTGCCGCCCCGGACCACCGTCGGCCGCATGATCGAGGAAAGCCTGCTCATTCGCGGTAAGGTCCCGCAAGCGGAGTTGCGTCGCCGCGTGATCGTGGCGATGGCGGAGGTGGGCCTTGCGGCCGAGTTCTACGACCAACTGCCCAATGCGCTCTCTACCGGCGAGCGCCAGCGGATCTCGATCGCGCGGGCGCTTATCCTGGACCCCAAGCTCCTGATTCTCGACGAGACGCTGACCGCACTGGACCAGCGCGAGCAGGCCAGGCTGATCGATCTGTTCTCGAAGCTGCAGGAAAAGAACAACCTGACCTACGTCTTCATCTCGCACGATCTTGCGATGGTGCGGAAGGTCTGCACGCGGATTGCGGTGATGTATCTCGGCGAGATGGTCGAGATCGCAGATAATCGCGAATTGTTCTTCGACCCTCAGCATCCCTATACCAAGGCGCTGTTGTCGGCGGCTCCGACGCTCGAGGACAAGTTGTTCGATCCTGGCGATTTCCTGCTCGAGGGAGAACCGCCCAGTCCGATCGACATTCCGGCCGGCTGCAGCTTTGCCTCGCGCTGTCCCAAGGCGTTCGGCCGCTGCCGCGTTGAAACCCCGAACCTGGTCGAGCGTTCTTCCGGACGTCTTGTCGCCTGTCATCTTCTCGACAATGGCGAAGCCAAAGCCGCAGCCTAGGCGCGCGGCTGAAACGGCCAGTCCATGGTCAGGGATCGCAGTCCTTCCAGACTTTTCGTTACCTGCAATACGCCAAGGTCGTCGAACCGATGGCCGATAACCTGAATCCCGATCGGGAGATGCTGGCTATCGAATGCCATGCAGATCGTGGAGGCAGGCTGGCAAGTCTGGTTGAACATCGCGGTGAACAGCGTGTGCTCAAGAGGCCTCTGGCGCGAAACGCCCGGCTCTTCGGCCGGGAAGTTCACCACGGGCAGCGTCGGCGCGATGACATAGTCCCAGCCTTCGAAGGCAGCGAGTAATGCCGTCTTCATCTTGCCGATTTGCCCCAGCGCCCGATAGAGGTCGACGCCGGAATGCCGCGCGCCGCCGAGGCACCATTCGCGCACATAGGGGTTGATATCGCTTTCGCTATCGGTGTGTGGCGGAAGTGAATTGTATTCAAGATAACCGCGCACCTGGAGGAACAGATCGATTGGCGCAAAGGCGTCGTCGTCGAGCGGCGAGACGAACGGCTCGACGGTCGCGCCGGCGCCGGCAAGCAATCGTCCGGCAGTCTCCACCGCGTCGCGTACCTCTGCTGCGGGCTTGGATCCAAATCCCATGTCGGTCAGGACGCCGATCTTCAGTCCCTTGACGTCCCGACCGAGCCTTTCGTGATATCGCACGCCATCCGCCGGAAGGCTCCAGGTGTCGCGTTCGTCCTGCCGGGCCAATACCGTCAACAGGCGGGCGATATCGTCGACGCTGCGCCCCATCGGTCCGGCCATGCGCATGGTGTCAGCCGGAAGGTGAGGCACCCGCCCGTGGGTGGGTTTCAGCGACGCCAGCCCGCAATGGGCGGCCGGCAGCCGGACCGAGCCGGCGATATCAGTCCCGACTGAAACAAATCCAGCGCCCGCGGCGACCGAGGCGCCGGCGCCGGCGGAGGATCCGCCGGTATTCCAGGCCAGTCCCCATGGGTTGCGGGTGACGCCGTGCAGAGAACTGATGCCGGACGCCATCAGGCCGCAATCCGGCATCGTGGTCTTGGCAAAGATCACCGCGCCGGCTTCGCGAAGGGCAATGGCCGGTGGTAAGTCGTAGTTCGACGGTGGCAGTGACCGGTTGGCGCCAATGCCGTGAAAATAGGGCCAGCCAACCATGGCGACGCTGTCCTTGACCGTCATCGGAACCCCGTCAAGCGGCCCCAGCGCGGTCTTGACCTTCCATCGCGCTTCCGATTGGCGCGCACCGGCAATGGCTTGTTCGGGGCGAAAGCAGAACAGGGCGTTGATTGAGCCGTTAACGGCTTCGGCGTGCGTGATGATGTCGTTGACGACCTCAACCGGGGAAAGGCTTCGCGATGCATACGCGTCAGCCAACTCGGCAAGGCTCATTCCGATCAGTTTCTGAGCAGGCATACGTCCTCCGTGGAATCCGGACCAGCACTCCGGACTATCAGGTCGGATAGCGAATCTGACCCTTGCAGGGGTAGACCATCGGTTCTAACGGCATGATTTGGTGGAGCGCGAGGCATCCCTTTTGCATCCTTCTCGATCAAACTGCACTGGATGCCGGTCGGCTTGACCGGCCATATCTTGAGAGACCTGACGTAGCTATGAGTGAAACAGCAGTCGAAGTGGTCGCACTCCGGGACCGCCTTGAGTCCCTTCCTGGCTGGGGGGTGGGAGACATTGCGATCGAACCCGCAATCCCCATTCTGGCGTCACCAAGCTGGCGGGGCGTCGACGGCTTCCCCTGGCGCGCCGTCAAGAAGTCGAACGGCGAGAGCGTTTTCATCAAGGTGATGGATCGCGACGCGGAGCTTTACGTCGACATACCCTGTGCCTTCGAGGCAGCGCAGCGCGCATCCGATCTTGGCATCGGCCCGAGGGTGATGTTGGCCGACATCCAGGCAGGCATCCTCATCATGGAGGACCTGAACCACAGCTGGCGGGTCGGTACGCTGGAACGGATGCTGGAGCCTGCGATCGTGGATGCGGTTATTGCCGCGCGGCGCCTGTTCCAGGCGGGAAAGCCGTTGCCGAGGCGGAAAAGCGTCTTCGACGAGATCGAGCACTTTTACGCGGCCGTGATGTCGGCAAAGGCCCAGGTTCCGGTCGATGTCGAATGGCTGGTCGAGGAATTGCGATTTGCAGCCGCGGCCTTTCAAGGTCTCGACATCGCGCCTGTGCCGATCCATGGCGACGGCAACGTGTCGAATATCCTGATCAGCGACGCGGGCGAGGTGCGCCTGATCGATTGGGATCGCGCCACCACGGCGGATCCGCTGGAAGACCTCGGCAGCTTCCTGGTGGAAGCCTTCGCCCAGGAGCCCGAGGCTCGCGACGCCTTCGTCCGCAACGCTGGAGCGTTCGATGAGGCGTCATTCAACCGCGCGCGTATTTACGGCGTCGCAGATGACCTGCGATGGGGGCTGATCGGAGCACTTCTGGCCGCAAAGTCGACACGGAATACGCTCGAGTTCTATAAATTTGCCAGTTGGCGCTTCGTGCGTTGCCGGATGGCGGTCCGCGAACCGCGCTTTGGCGAGGCCCTTCGGAGGATTGCATGACGGTTCGCAGAAAGCTCGGGGAAGCGACAACCGTCCACGAACGCAACGTCGAAAGCGCCATTGGACGGGTGCCGCAATGGCACGGCAAGGCGGCTGCCTATACGCCGCTCGTCGGCGGATTGATGAATCAGAACTGGCTGGTCGAGGTTGCCGGCGATCCGCGCCGCTATTTCATCAAGGTGCCTGGCGAAGGCTCCGAAATGTTCATCGACCGGGTGGCCGCGAACGAGGCGGCGCGCAATGCCCACGCCATGGGCATCGCGCCGGAGGTGGTCTTCTTCGATACGCAGGATGGCCTGGAAGTGAGCGAATTCCTCGAAGGCTATCGGGCCTGCACCAACGGGGATTTTGGCGACGGGGCGATCCAGTCCGATGTTCTCGGCCTCTATCGCCGCCTCCATGCCGGGCCGAAGCTGAGCCTGACCAAGACCATCTTCGACATGATCGAGGAGCATGTCGAGCAGGGCCGTGAGCTCGGCTCGCACTTTCCGCACGACATGTCCTGGATCATGCATCGCTACGGTCAGGCGAAGGCCGCATTCATGGCGTCCGGGCTCGATCTCGTACCCTGCTTCAACGATCCGATGCCCGGGAATTTCCTGATCGGCGCGGAGGCGGAGACGAGCCCGAAGCCGATGCGGCTGATCGACTACGAGTTCGCCTCCAACAACGAGCGGAGCTATGAACTTGGTGTTCTGTTCGCCGAAATGTTCTTTGACGAACACCTGACGGAAGGTTTGATCGAGCAATATCTGGGTGCGGTACGTCCGGAGATGGTGGCGCGGGTGATCGTCAACAGGGCACTTGCGGATATCAAATGGGCGTCGTGGGCGGTCGTTAATCGCAAGCTGAAGGACTGGGACTTTGACTATCAGAAATACGGCGTATGGAAGTATATGCGGGCGCGCGACGTGATGTACGATCCCCGCTGGGAAACCTGGTTGCGGATGATCTGACTGGCTTTCGCGCAGCTACACTCCCGGCTATTGCTTGAGGATTGCGAGTGCCTGCTGGAGCAGCGCGGTGTTAGCGGCCGCGATCACCCGTCCGTCGGAATGGCGGGTGAGCGGCCGGCCTTCCCAATCGCATATCACGCCTCCGGCACCCTCGACCACCGGCACCAGTGCCATGAAGTCGAACGACTTGAGCGAGGATTCGACCACAAGATCGCAATGCCCCGAGGCCAACAGACCGTATTGATAACAATCGCCGCCAAAGCGCCTGAACATGGCCTTGCGGCTGAGCGCGTCGTAACGCGCCCAATCCTCCGGTGAAAAGAAATCCGGCGACGAGGTGTAAATCTGCGCATCTTCCAGATTGACGGCGCGGCTCACTCTGGCCGGTTCCTCGTTGAACGTCGTGCCGTTCGGCGTGCCATACCATCGCTCCGCCAGCGCCGGCATGTCGATCATCCCCGCGATGACCGCGCCCTTCTTTTCGTCTGCGAGAGCAATCAAGGTGCCGAACAGCGGCATTCCGGAAATGAAGCTCTTGGTCCCGTCGATCGGGTCGATATACCAGGTATAGCGATCGCCCGGAGTTGACCCGGTTTCCTCGCCAAGGATGCCATGCTCGGGGAATCGAATGGAAATCAATCGCCGCAATTCCTGCTCGATGGCGCGGTCCGCAACGGTGACCGGTGAAAGATCCTGCTTGCGTTCGACGTCGATGCCGGACCTGAAATGCGTCAACGCGATCCGGCCAGCCGTCTCGGCAAGGTCGCAGAAAAACGAAGCCAGTTCGTTCTCGGACAACCGGTTTTGAATATCCTTCAATGATCGCTCCGGAGTGGAAGCGTGCAATCGCAATGGGCAGCGATGCACGTGGCGCGGGGTAAACGGGGGAACAGTCTCTAGACACTCTCGTGAAGCGGCCGGCGCTGCCAATAGGGGGAGGCAAGACTACCGCGGGAGGGAGACGACACTCCGGGCGCCAGCAAGCCTTTCGGAGGGACAGGCCGCGGATCCGCTTTGGGATAAGGCGAGGCGTTGTGCGTCTGACGGGCGTCGCGCGGCGCCACCTTGAAATGACGGCTGAAACATCGCGAAAAGTGCGAGACGTTCTTGAAACCTACCTCATAGGCGACTTCCGAAACCGTTCGGTGACCTCTCGGGTCGGCAACGAGAATCTCGTAAGCGCGCTGCAGGCGCTTCGCCTGGACGAACTGACTGACCGTCGTCTCATTGTCGTTGAACAGGCTGTAGAGATAACTCAGGGAGATCCGGCTGCTTGCAGCGATCTTTTTCGGCGAGAGAGATTGATCGCTGAGATGGCTTTCGATGAAATCGACAATTCTGCGCCGCAGGTGATAGCGCGCATTGCGAACGTCGGTTGCCGCGCCCCTGTCTTCGGAACCGATTGTCAGCGCGACAAAGCTGATGATTTCGGTCGCGAGCGCCTGGGGATTGGGCGGCGGAGAATTGATGAACAGTTCTGCAACGCTTCTGATCATTCCCACAAGCAGGCGCGTCATCTGCTCGTTCGGCTTGAAACGCCGGCTGACGTGGTCTTCGATGGAGACGAGACGACCACGCAATTCCGCCGCCGGAATGCGCATCACGAGCAGGCGCGCGTTCTTGTCGGGCGAGAGCTCATAGAAGGCGAGTTCGCTGAGCAGGACGTACTCGCCGGGCCTTGCGAAGCCGGTGCGTGCATCCTGGCTGAATGCCACGCTTCCGGTCAGCGGAAGAGCCAGCACATAGGAAGCATCATGCACATTGCTTACGCGCTTCCAGTTGCGGGTGAAAGACCGATCCGGCCGGACGAATTCGAGATCAAGGCGACCGATCCGGACTTGTTGCTGCCCATGGTCTGCGGCTTCCTCGTCGAGGCCGATGTGTTCGTCGCGTGGAAGAAGAGATGTCAGGCGTGCCATAACTTGGCCTTTCTCAGCGTTGAGCAACGATAGTTTCGGTCCCGGCGTCACGCAGGGCGGCTGCCAGCGCTCCTTCCGGCTGCCGATCGGTAACGAGGCGGTCGATATCCGTCCAATGCGCGAATACCGTCAGCGCGCGTTGGTCGAACTTGGTATGGTCGGCGACGATGATGGCCTCCGCAGCCCGCTTAACCATCGCGCCATAAATGGCTCCGGCCTCGTCATCGGCATCGTTGATGCCGCGGGCGCTGATACCTGTCGCGCCCACGATCGCGCGGTTGGCTTCATAACCATTGATGCTGGCAATGGTCTGCGTGCCGAACACATAGCCTTCCGCCGGATGATACCGGCCGGGACAGCACAGCACGCGGATCGAGGAATTCACCGCCAGCGCGGCAGCAATCGCGAAGTCATGCGTGATCACGGTGATGTCGTGGGCGCGAGATGCCAGGCGCCGCGCGACATGGAATGTCGTGGCGCCCGCGGCGAGCATAAGAACCTCGTTTGGCAGGATGAGATCGGCAATGGCGTCGGCAATTCTCTCGCGTTCGGCGATCATGATCGCCTTGCGATCGGTGAGAGTAGGCTCAAGCGCGAAGGGGCGGGAAGCTCCGCCATAGGTCCGGTTGATGAGCTTCTGCTCCTGAAGCTCCATCAAGTCGCGCCGGATCGTTTCACCGGAGACACCGAGTACCGCCGCGAGTTCCGAGGCCCGCAAGGTCGGAGCTGCGGTCAATTGCGAGATGATGTGTTTATGACGTGCAAGCTTCGAGAGGCGGTCGCCTTCCGGTTTTCGCGGCCTCTTGTCGGCCGTGGAGGCGTCGGTTGCCTGTAACCGCTCGCTCGTCATCGAGATGTCCCTGCGGCAGCTTCGGTCGCCACGGGATCGGGCGATGCTCGGGCTGTCCCATGGCAAATCTTTTCTCAATCGATGTTGGATGTCCACACTAATTATGTGGCAGTTCCACAAAAATTTGGGCGGCGGAATGCCCGTTCTCTGCGCAGCAAATACCGATTTCTTGTATAATCAATTGATTTTATGAATAATTCTTGTGCCGTGGGAAGATGTGTGACTGACGCTCCGATGTGTCGTTGCTGTCAGTCGCTTTATTATTGTGGAAAGAACCACATTGATCCAAGCTGTTGCTGGGAGTCGGGCGGCATTCGCCGCCGACGCCATTTATGTCCGCCGGCGCCGGTCAAGGAGGGCGCGCGATGCATGGAGAAAAGGAAATCCTGGCGCTGAACGCCTTTGATGGCAGCAACCTGTCCGCCATGCATACCGCTGTGCAGGACGCCGTCGAGCGCCGTCTGCGGTCGTTCGGTGCGGCTTCGGTGCTGTTCTATGAGGAGCCGCTGCGGATGGAGCGCGCCGAAGGCGTCTGGATGTTTGATGCCGAAGGCCGGAGTTACCTTGATCTCTATAACAATGTGCCCTCGGTCGGGCATTCACATCCGCGCGTCGTCGAAGCCATTCGGCGGCAGGTCGGTCTGCTGAATACCCACACGCGCTATCTCAGCGACGTCGTCGATACCTATGCGGAACGTCTGCTCGCAACATTCCCATGTGACATCAATCATCTGGTCCTGACCTGCACCGGCAGCGAAGCGAATGACCTCGCACTGCGGATCGCGAAGGAGACAACCGGCTGCGCCGGTTTCATCGTCACGGAAACGGCCTATCACGGCAACACCGCCGCGGTGACGGATGTGTCGCCATCGGCCCGTCCGGGTCGAACCTTGCCTCCCCATGTCCGCACCGTTCCCGCGCCGGAAATGTTTCGTTCCACTGCCGCCGATCCCGGCCGGCGTTTTGCCGACCATGTCGGTCACGCCATCGCGGATCTGGAGCAAAGCGGCTTCGGTCTTGCCGGGCTGATGGTCGATACGATCTTTTCGAGCGATGGGGTCTATGCCGATCCGCCCGGCTTCCTCGTGCCCGCCGTCAAGCTTGTTCATGAACGCCAGGGCCTGTTCATTGCCGACGAGGTCCAGCCGGGTTTCGGGCGAACCGGAGCCGCGCTGTGGGGGTTTGCACGGCATGGCGTGGTGCCGGATATTGTCACCATGGGAAAGCCGATGGGTAACGGCTTCCCGATGGGTGGCGTCGCAACGCGCGCGGCGCTGCTCGACCGCTTCGCCGCGGCGGTGAAGTATTTCAATACATTCGGAGGCAACCCGGTGGCTGCTGCGGCCGGGCTTGCAGTGCTCGATGTGATCGAGGATGAGGGACTGACAGGGAATGCGCAAAAGATTGGCAATTACCTCATGAACGGGCTTCGCGAGATCGGCAATCGTCACATCCAGATCGGCGACGTGCGCGGCAGCGGATTGTTCATCGGCCTCGAACTGGTCCGTGATCGAGACGCAAAGGAGCCGGCGCCGCAACTCGCCAGCCAGCTCATTAACCGGCTTCGTCATCGAGGCATTCTGATCGGCGCCGCCGGTCCCTATGGCAATACGCTGAAGATCCGCCCCCCGCTTTGCTTTACCAAGGACAATGCGGATATGTTCATCGTCGCCTGCGACGAGGTTTTGCGCGAAATTTGTTCGGCCTGACCGGCGATGTCATTTTCGTGACGGCCTGCACAGCGAGACTGTGCCCGTCCAGCCAAAGAGACTTCGAGATAAAGAGAGACTAGGTAAAGAGATCTGGAGATCATGGATTCGAGAACTGTAAAAACCGCGGCAGATGCCCGTTCCCTGGTGGAGGCGCGGGGCCTGTCCCATGTCAAGCTGGGGGTGGTGGATCTCGATGGCGTCCTTCGCGGGAAATACATCGCGCGCGACAAATTTTTCAGCGCGCTGGAGTTGGGTTTCAAATTCTGCGACGTTATCTTTGGCTGGGACTCTGCCGATCAGCTCTATGACAAATCCACGTTCACCGGATGGCACACAGCATTCCCTGACGCGACCGCGCGTATCGACCCGGCGACCTGCCGTGATGTCCCGATGGAAGGAAACATGCTGTTTTTCCTCGGCGAGTTCGAGGACACGGCCGCGCAGCTATGCCCGCGCCGGCTGCTTCGCCGTGTCGTGGACCGCGCCGCGGCGATGGGTTTTGCCGCCACCGCTGCGGCTGAATTCGAATTCTTTGTTTTCGACGAAACGCCCCACAGCGTCCGGGAGAAAGGCTACCGCAATCTGAAAAATCTCACGCCCGGTTGGTTTGGCTATTCGGTGCTGCGATCATCCGTCGAATCGGACTTTAATCTGGCGTTGCTCAAGCTCTGCGAAGGTATGGATATGCCGCTGGAGGGGCTTCACTCCGAAACCGGGCCTGGCGTTCTGGAAGCGGCGATTCAATATACCGATGCGCTCGCGGCGGCCGACCGGGCGGTGATCTTCAAGACCTTCGCCAAGGTATGGGCGGAGCGCCTGGGCAAGATGATGACCTTCATGGCCAAATGGTCGAATGAATATCCGGGGCAATCCGGACATCTGCATCTTTCGCTGCGTAATGCCGAAGGCGAGCCGGTGTTTCATGAAAGCGGGCGACCGGGCAACATGTCCGACACCATGCGCTGGTTTGTCGGCGGCCAGCAGGCGTTGTTGCCCGAATTGCTGGCGATGGTTGCCTCCACGGTGAATAGCTACTCGCGCCTGATCCCGGGGTTCTGGGCGCCGACCGACGCAACCTGGGGGATCGAGAACCGCACCTGCGCGCTGCGCGTCATTCCCGGTTCGCCGTCAAGCCAGCGCGTCGAGTATCGGATCGCGGCTGCCGATATCAATCCGTATCTCGCGATCGCCGCCGCACTCGGTTCCGGCCTGTGGGGAATCGAAAACAGGATCGAACCCAGTGAGCCAGTCACGGGTAACGCCTACGACATGACGCATCCTGCGGCGCGCGCATTGCCGCGCTCGCTGTCACACGCTGCGGACAGGCTTGCCGCCTCGTCGGCTGCTCGCAATCTATTCGGCGACCTGTTTGTCGATCACTATGCAATGACCCGCCACTGGGAAGAACGTGAATTTCGCAAGGCGATCACCGACTGGGAACTGGCTCGCTATTTCGAAATCATCTGAAGCCGGCGTCCTTCGCCTTAACCGAGTGAAATCATCGTGAATGATATTGTGTGCATCTCGCCGGTCGACGGCAGCGTAGTCGCCCGGCGGCGTATCGCGACCGATCCTGAGATTGCCCAGACCCTGGTTGCGGCCAGGCAGGCGCAGCGGGAATGGTCCAGGGTGCCGCTGGCCGAGCGAAAGGCGAAGGTGCTGGCATTCCTCGAGATCATGAGGGCGCAGAACGATGAGATCGTGCCGGAGCTTGCCATGCAAATGGGCCGACCGGTCCGTTACGGCGGCGAGCTGCGTAGCCTGGAGGAACGTGTCCGGACTCTGGTTGAATTAAGCGACGAGGCGCTGGCGCCGACGACGCCTGCCGAACGCCCCGGCTTCCGGCGCATGATCAAACGGGTGCCAGCAGGACTCGTGCTGGTGATTGCGCCCTGGAATTATCCTTATCTCACCGCCGTCAATGCCGTTGTTCCTGCACTTCTGTCGGGTAACGCCGTCATTCTGAAGCATGCCACCCAGACGTTGCTGGTCGGTGAGCGTTTTCAGTCGGCAATGGATCGGGCCGGGTTGCCGAAGAATCTGTTCACCACGCTCAACCTCGATCATGGTGCTGCCGAAAAGCTGATCGCGTCCCGCTCCGTTGACCACGTCAACTTCACCGGTTCGGTTGCCGGCGGCCGTGCGATCGAACGGGCCGCGGCCGGCACCTTCACAACGCTCGGCCTGGAATTGGGCGGCAAGGATCCGGCTTACGTCAGGCCGGACGCGGATTTTGATTTTACGGTGGAACAGCTCGTCGACGGCGCGTTCTACAATTCCGGCCAGTGCTGCTGTGGCATCGAGCGCATCTATGTGCACGAGCAGATCTATGATCGCTTTGTCGGCGTGTTCGCCGATCTGACCTCGCGCTATGAGCTTGGAAGCCCGCTGGCGCAGGAAACGACACTGGGCCCGATGGCCGCCACACGTTTTGCCGATACGGTTCGCGCCCATACCGGCGAAGCTCTGGTGAAAGGCGCGCGTCCTCTGATCGATGCGGGGCGTTTCTCCGCCGACAGGGCTGGAACGGCATATCTGATGCCGCAGGTGCTGGTCGATGTCGATCATACCATGCGGGTGATGATGGAGGAGAGCTTTGGTCCTGTTGTCGGCATCATGAAAGTCTCTTCGGATGAGGCGGCGGTCGAACTGATGAATGACAGTCCCTACGGGTTGACCGCTTCGGTCTGGACAGCGGATGTCGATGCAGCCGAGCGGATTGGCGACGGCATCGACACCGGCACGGTCTTCATGAACCGCTGCGATTATGTCGATCCTTCGCTCGCCTGGACCGGTGTGAAGGACACCGGCCGCGGCGCCAGCATGTCGCGCCTCGGCTTCGAGGCGCTGACCCGCCCGAAATCATTTCACCTCCGCATCGAACACTGAGAGCACGACATGGCAGTTCAAATCACCGGCGCCTGGAATTTTCCCACACGCGTCATCACTGGCCCCGGGCGCATCGCCGAGCTTCCCGACGCATGCCGGGCGAACGGCATCGCGAGGCCGTTGCTGGTGACCGACCGGGGCCTTGCAGAGACTGATCTGATAGCCGGCATTTCCCGGCGCGTTCGCGAGGCCGGAATTCCAATCAGTATCTTTTCGGACGTGAGAGGCAATCCGACTGAATCAAACCTGGATGCCGGTGTCGCCGCCTTCAAGGCAGGCGGCCATGACGGCGTTGTTGCCGTGGGAGGGGGATCGGCGCTGGACGTGGGCAAGTGCGTGGCCTTCATGGTGGCGCAGTCCCGGCCGGTGTGGGACTTCGAGGATGTTGGCGACTGGTGGACGCGGGCCAACACGGATGGAATAGCCCCGATTATCGCCGTGCCGACGACGGCCGGAACAGGTTCCGAGGTTGGCCGCGCAGGCGTAATTACCCGCGAAGACACCCATGAGAAGAAGATCATCTTCCACCCCCTGATGTTGCCCAAGATTGCCATTGAAGATCCCGAACTGGCCGTCGGACTTCCGCCGTTCCTCACTATGGCGACCGGAATGGACGCGCTCGCCCATTGCTTTGAAGCCTATTGCGTGCAGGCGTTTCACCCGCTGGCCGATGGCGTGGCGCTCGAAGGAATCAAGATCATCGACACTTATCTGCCTCGTGCGGTCGAGAATGGCCGGGATCTCGAGGCCCGCGCGTATATGTTTGCGGCGGCTTCGATGGGGGCGACGGCGTTTCAGAAGGGGCTGGGGGCGATCCATTCGATCTCCCATCCCGTCGGGGCGCGGTACGACACCCATCACGGTCTTACCAACGGCGTGGTTTTTCCTTACGTTCTCGCCTGCAACAGAACGGCGATCGCCGACAAGATTCCGCACATCGCCCGCGCGCTCGATCTGCCGGGGCGCGATTTCGACGCGGTTCTTTCCTGGATACTGGCGTTCCGGAAAAAGCTCGGCGTGCCGCACACGCTGGCGGAGCTTGGTGTCAAGGAAGCCGACGCCGGGATCATCGCGGCCGATGCGGTGAAGGATCCCACCGCGTCAGCCAATCCGCGGCAATTGACAGAGGCGGAATTCAAGCAACTGACGCTTGCCGCCATCTGCGGCGATCTAGGAGGCTAGGCCGTGCTGCGGCTGCTGGTTGTCGAGGGCAACACACCGGCCGGTCGTCGCCGCATTGCCGAATCTGCGGGCGCGACACCATCGGAGAGCTACGCTGGCGTGCTGCGCACGATCGCCCCAGGCGCGATCGTCGACATCTGCACGCCGGCAGACGGCGACGGGACAACTCCCCAGCCGCTGGAATCCTACGGCGGTGTGGCGATCACCGGCTCGTCGCTGAATATCTACCAGCGCGACATCGCATCGTTGCGGCAGATCGATTTTGTTCGCGAGGTATTTGCGCGCGGCATTCCGATGTTCGGCTCGTGCTGGGGCTTGCAGCTTGCGACCGTGGCCGCGGGCGGGGAGGTTGGATTGAACCCGGCAGGAAGGGAGGTTGCCTTCGCGCGCAAGATTGCGCTGACGTCTGCCGGCTACAATCATCCTATGCATGCGACGCGCGACGCCGTGTTCGATGCACCGGCCATTCACACCGATATCGTGACCCGGCTTCCGCAAGGCGCGATCGTCACCGCGCGTAATGCGATGAGCGAGATTCAGGCGGCAGAAATACGGCTTAGCCGCGGCGTGTTCTGGGGCGTGCAGTACCACCCCGAATATGGGCTACACGACATCGCTGCGGTGATCAGGCGATATGGCGAGATCCTGGTGACCGAAGGCTTTTTCGCTGACATCGCCGAACTCGACCGTTATGCGTCGGATCTGTCGACGCTCGCGGCAAATCAGCAACGCCGCGACATCGCCTGGCGGCTTGGGTTCGGCGACGACATCATGAAGGAAAGCGTGCGGCAGACCGAGTTGTCGAACTGGATCGCGTCGCTGGTGCGGACGTGATCGAATTGCACGATCTCATCGCAGCCTTTGCGGCGATCGGAGCGACCGAAGACGGCGGCGTCTGCCGGCTGACGGCGACGCCATCCGACAAGGCGGCACGCGATCTTTTGCTGCGCGAGATCGGCAATCGCGGACTGCTTCCAAGGATCGACTCGATCGGAAACATGTTCGGTGTTGCGGTACTGGCGCCTGAATCGAAGGATGTCGTGATCGCCGGCTCTCATCTCGACTCCCAGCCGACGGGCGGCCGCTATGACGGCTGTTACGGGGTGCTGGCGGGACTGCTCGCGGTGCAGGCGGTGCGGGATCGTGCCGGTGCCAATCCTGGCCAGGCGCGCCGCAACCTTGCGGTTGCGAACTGGACCAATGAGGAGGGCGCGCGTTTTCAGCCTAGCATAACCGGCAGCGCGGTATTCGCCGGGAGCTTGCCGCTGGAACAGGCTTATGCCTGCGAGGACGGTGACGGCGTCACGCTTGGCGATGCTCTCGCCGCGATCGGCTATCGCGGGGCGTCTCCGCTGGAATTCGAGCCGGTGCGTTATGTCGAGCTTCACGTGGAGCAGGGCGACCAGCTGGAACGCGCGGCCGCGGATATCGCGGCGGTCTCGGGAGCCTGGATGACCCGGAAGATGTCGGTCGTATTCGACGGCGAAGTCTCGCACACTGGCCCGACGCCGATGGCCAATCGCCGCGATGCCCTGCGCGGTGCGGCGCGTGCCATCGAAGCGCTTTACAGCGAAATCGAGCGCGCGAACGCGGGCGCCCATGCCGCCGCCGCCCGTATCAGCGTTTTTCCGAATTCGCCCAATGTGGTCGCAGGCCGGGTTCGGGTTTGGTTCGAGGTTCGGCACGAGGATGAAGCGGTGGTGGATGCGATCAGCAGTAGTTTTCTGGCGCGGATCGAGAAGGAGGCCGCGACGATCGGCGTCCAAATCTCGATCGTTGTCGATGAACGAAGGGCTGCACCCACGCTCGACCCGGCCGGCTTCGATATGGTTCGCAGCGTCGCCAGTGATCTCGGGATGAAGGTGTTGGCGCTCAAGACCGTTACAGGACATGATGCATTGGCGATCCAGAAGCGGATTCCATCGTCCTTGATTTTTGTCCCCAATCAGGGCGGACTGAGCCACAATCCGCGTGAGTTCACTGCGCCCGAGGCCCTCGACAAGGGCTATGACGTTCTGGTGGAAACATTGTGGCGCATGGTCACGGCGGAAGGCTGACCCGCGCAGCGGTCGGAGAGGGCCGTCGTTCTGGCGCCATGTGATCGGTCGATCGCCTCGGTCAGCGAATGCTGCTCTCATCGACCCAAGCTGGATATGAGCGGTGGCTCGGTTGAACCGGCGGCGAGCGAGCGTTGCACCATCACGGTGTCGGCCCAGCGGCCGTATCGATAGGCTACGCCCGGAAGCAACCCAACCCGGCGAAAGCCGAACTTCTCGTGAATGGCCAGCGACGCCGTGTTGTCGGCATCGATATAGCCGATTATCTGCCGAAAACCGGCCGCAGCGCAGGTATCGAGCAGTTCTTGCATCAGCAAGCCTCCTACGCTGCGGCCGAGATGCTCGTGATGGACATAGATCGAATGTTTGACAGTGTAGCGGTAGGCCGGTCGTTTGCGAAACAGCACCACATAGGCATAACCCACGACTTCGCCGCCACAGGTCGCCACCAAATGCGGCAAGCGGTGGCTGCGCAGGTTCTTGCGCCGGTCGCGCAGATCCTCCGGCTCCGGTGTGCCGCTGTCGTCCACGCTCTCGTCGATCCCGCGGCGGATATGGTGGCGGTAGATCGCGAGCATCGCCTCCACATCGCTGTCGCGCGAGGGGCGAACGATCACCGGCTGTTCATTCGTCATGGGTGACGTGTCGTCGTTGCCGGCTGCCTCATTCGGAAACCACATAGGTGTGCAATCGGATGCGGCCGGACGCATCGACTTCCCGGTAGACGCCCTGAATCTCGACATCAAAGCCGGGAAAGGCATTGAAGCAGGTTTCGAACATTTTAAGATAGTCGATCATGGGCTGCGCCTGTTCGGTGAGACGCTCGCCCGGCACGATCGTGGCGATGCCGGGCGGATACACCACGAACGGGGTCGTGGCAATGCGGCCGGCGATGGCGTCGATCGGGCAGATAGTCGACATCGTTGCGCACCAGATAACGCGCCGCGTCGCGCGGCGACATCGCGATTTCAGGCAGGTGCGCTTGCAGGAATTGCCTTGCCTGGAGAACGCTGACGCCGGCGCCGCGGAAGAAGCCGTGCATATCGGCGCAGAGATCGCGCAGCCGCACACCGGCATAACGCGCCGACCGGAGCTGGCAGAATTCGGGTATCACTTCTTCCAGCAGCGCGTTGTCGTCGTGCAGTTTCTTGAAGGCGACCAGGCCGCTGATCAAGGTGCCGGCCTTGCTGGCCTCGACGCCGGGTGTGAGCAGGAACAACAATGAGTTGAGGTCGTTCTTCTCCGCCACGATGCGGTTTTCACGCAGATACTGCGCCACGATGAGGGCGGGGATGCCGTGGGCGGCATAGCCGCCCGTCGCACGGTCGAATCCGGGTGTCAGTATCGTCAGCTTGTTGGGGTCGGTCATGGCGAATCCCTCGGTCAGGTCGGGGAATCCGTGCCAGCCGGCTTCCGGCGTCAGCTGCCAATAGGACGGATTGGTCGCGAGCAGATCGGTACTGACCGTCTCCCAGGCGACATTGTGCACGCCGTTCTCGCGGGCCACGTCAGGGATCGCCACCCGGTCGGGTACGAATGGCTCGAAGAACCAGCGGCGTTCCGGACGCGTTTCCTTCTCTTCGAATTCGCGCTGCACCGCGCGGATCTTCTTGCGTAGCTCGATTCCAAGCCGGATCGTGTCGTCCCACAGCACTTCCCCGGAACGTCCCTTCATCATCTGCGCGCCGACATCCAGCGAGGCAAACAGCGGATAGAACGGCGAGGTGGAAGCGTGCTGCATGAAACTCTCGTTGAAGCGCCGGTGTTCGATCCGGCGTTTCTGGCCCTTGATGTGGCGGTCCTTGACGTGAATTTGCGAGGCCTGCGAGAAGCTCGCCAGCTGCTTGTGGGTCGACTGCGTCGCGATGATGCCCGGCGCGTCGGGATCGAGACCGGAGAGCCCCATGGCAAAACGTCCCGCATACAGCGGGTGAAACTTCATGAAACCGGCCCAGGCCTCGTCGAACAGGATGTAATCACAGAGGTGACCGATGCGCTTGAGGATCATCTCGGCGCTGTGAATGGTGCCGTCATAGGTGCACTGCTCGACGACGGCGACGCGGAACGGGCGCGGTTTGCGCCAGGCCTCCGTGTCCTTCACCAGTGGATGGTTGCGGATGCGCTCGCGCAGGGCGGTTTCGTCGAGCGCGTCCCATCGCATCGGGCCGATCAACCCCCAGGCGTTTCGTACCGTCGGAAGATAGACGGGAATGCCGCCGGCAATCATCAACGCGCCATGATGGGCGGCCTTGTGATTGTTGCGGTCGAACAATACCAGGTCGCCGTCGGTGACGAGCGCGCCCAGCACCACCTTGTTGGAAGTCGACGTGCCGTTGAGCACGAAGTAGGTCTTCTCAGCGCCGAAGATCTGGGCTGCTTCCTTTTGCGCCTTCAGCGCCGGGCCTTCGTGAGTCAGAAGATCGCCGAGATCGAGCACCGAATTGTCGAGGTCGTCGCGGAACACCGCTTCGCCGAGATGTTCCACGAACACACGGCCGATTGGGCTGCGGTTGTAAAACATGCCGCCATTGTGGCCCGGGCAGGTCCACAACTGGTTGCCCTCCTCGGCATAGTCGACGAGCGCGCCGAAGAACGGGGTCTTCAGGGTCTCGGCATATTGCTTGAGCCGGCTGATCAGGTTTTTGGCGATGAACGGCGGTGTTTCCTCGGATAGGAAGACATAACCGTCGATGAAATCGAGCACCTCGACCGGTAGATCCTCGAACCGCTTGCGGCGGATCAGCAGGATGATCGGGAAGTCGAGGCCGCGGCGGCGCATCAGATTGATCAGCGCCGCGGTTTTGCCTTCCAGGCCCTTTTTGCCCCAATCGACCACCATGCAGCCGATCGCGGCATCGGTTTGCACCGCGATCTCCGCGTCTTCGAGCTTGCGTGCCCTCACGACTTCGAAGCCGGAGCGTCCGATCTCGGCGATGATCTGGTTGAAACGAAGGCCTTCGAGATCGTCGGTGTCGAAGACGGGTGCTGCGAACAGAAAGGTGAAGCGTCGGAAGTAATCCATAGGAATCCTCGAATGCGTGCGGAACAACCTGTTGGCGCATTCGATGACACTTCGATGACGATAATTTACGGACCGCGCGATAGTTTTGATCAATTGCTTGAAAAGAAACGGAAATGCTTTGGCGGCGGCCCGCCGATCGATGCTACGCGTCGAGGTTGTCACAGCGAGCGGCAGTGGTGCCGAGCGCGGGTGCCAGCTTCCTAATCGGAAGACCCCAATCGTTCAAAATGCTTCGCGTTGGCCTTTGGGGGAGGGTCTTCGCGCTTGAGGCGCTTGGTGCTGCGGTAGCAATCCGCCGGATCGACGCTCAACGACATCTCGATCAGGTGGCTTTGGATCGATAAATTCGTTATTGACAGATTAGTTCGTATATATCTAATTCATCTGCCATCTGGCCAGAATCCGGACAACACCAACTACCGAGGGAGGTCACCCATGAAGAGGCATCTTCTTGCCTGCGTCATCCTGGCCGTCATGACGTCGGCCGCTGCCGCGCAAATTTCCGACGATGTGGTGCGGATAGGCGTGCTCACCGACCTCTCAAGCTGGGGGCGCGACAACAGCGGACCGGGCTCTGTGGAAGCGGCGCGCATGGCGGTGGAGGAATTCGGTCCCACCGTGCTCGGCAAGCCGATCGAGATCCTCAGCGCCGACCATCAGATGAAGACCGATGTGGGCACCCAGATCGTTCGCGATTGGTTCGACAACGGCAAGGTCGACGCGGTTGCCGACATCCCGAACTCGGGTGTTGCGATCGCCGTGCATAACATGGTGCGGGAGCGCAATAAGATCGCGCTGCTGTCCGGCCCTGGAGCCAGCTCGCTGACCAACGAGCTGTGCAGCCCGAACACGGTGCATTTCACCTACGACACCTATGCGCTGTCCAAGGTGACGGCCTCCGCGGTGATCAAGGAAGGCGGCAAGTCCTGGTTCTTCGTCACCGCCGACTATGCCTTCGGCCTTCAACTGGAAGCCGATGCGACCCATTTCATCAGGGAGCAGGGAGGTACCGTGCTCGGCAGCGTCCGACACCCGACCAACACCGCCGACTTCTCCTCTTTCGCATTGCAGGCGCAGAGCTCGAAGGCCGATGTGGTGGCATTTGCCAATGCCGGCCAGGACACCGACAACGCCATCAAGCAGTCGGGCGAGTTCGGTCTGGTGCAGGGTGGCCAGAAACTGGTCGGCCTGTTGATGTTTGACACCGACGTGCATGCGATCGGTCTCCAATCAGCACAAGGTACCTACATGACCACCGCGTCCTATTGGGACATGGACGACAAGACCCGCGCCTGGTCGAGGAAGTTCTACGAGCGCACCAAGGTGATGCCGACGATGATCCACACCGGCGTCTATGGCTCGGTTCTGCACTATCTCAAAGCCATCCGGGCGGCCGGCACCGATGATCCGACGAAAGTGATGGCGAAGATGCGCGAATTGCCGATCGAGGACGTCTTTGTGCATGGCGGCAAACTGCGTGAGGACGGTCGCGTCATCCGCGACATGTATCTCGCGAAGGTGAAGACGCCGGCCCAATCCAAAGAGCCCTGGGACTATCTTGAGATCGTCAAGACCGTAAAGGGCGAGGATGCCTTCCGTCCGGTCGCGGAATCGAAGTGTCCGCTGCTGCAGAAGTGAGGACGTCATGGCGGTGAACGGACAGGATGAGATTCACGAGTGCGACGTGCTCGTGGTCGGATCGGGCTGCGGCCGGGATGGCCGCGGCGGTCACGGCGCGGCATCGCGGCCTTGATGTGCTGATCGTTGAGAAGGAGCCGCGCTTCGGCGGCACCACGGCGCGCTCCGGCGGCTGGCTCTGGATTCCCGGAACGTCACTGGCACGCGCGTTCGGGGATCCACGAGGCGCCGGACGCAGCGCGCACCTATCTGCGCCACGAGGCCGGCAACAATTTCGATGCGGCGCGGGTCGATGCGTTCCTTGCCGCGGGCCCCGAGGCCGTCGACTTCTTCACCAGCAAAACGGCGGTGCGCTTCGACATGCCGCTGGTGTTTCCGGACTATCACGCCGAGGCGCCTGGCGGCGCCCAGGGCGGCCGTTCGATGGTGGCGCGGCCGTTCGACGGCGGCGAACTCGGCATCCATATCAAGAATCTGGGTGCGCCGCTGCCCGAACTCACGGTGTT
>CAVSOS010000084.1:0-69314 GCA_963729395.1 uncultured Pseudomonadota bacterium
CTGCGTGGAAATCCGTAAAAAAGCGCAGTGCGGGTGAAAACATGCTTTGCAGGGTTGAAGAGCGCAACAGGAGCTTAAGATGAAGACACGCGCCGCTGTCGCGTTCGAGGCAAAGAAGCCGCTTGAAATCGTCGAGCTCGATCTGGAAGGTCCGAAGGCCGGCGAAGGTCCTGGTCGAGATCAAGGCGACCGGCATCTGCCACACCGACGCCTACACGCTGGACGGCTTCGACAGCGAAGGAATCTTCCCCTCGATCCTCGGCCATGAGGGCGCCGGCATCGTCCGCGAAGTGGGCGCGGGCGTGACCTCGGTGAAGCCCGGCGATCATGTGATCCCGCTCTACACGCCCGAATGCCGCCAGTGCAAAAGCTGCCTCAGCCAGAAGACCAATCTTTGCACCGCGATCCGCGCCACGCAGGGCAAGGGCGCTGATGCCGGACGGCACCTCGCGCTTCAGCTACAAGGGCAAGACCGATCTTCCACTACATGGGCTGCTCGACCTTCTCGAACTTCACCGTGCTGCCGGAAATCGCGGTGGCGAAGATCCGCGACGACGCGCCGTTCGACAAGAGCTGCTACATCGGCTGCGGCGTGACGACAGGCGTCGGCGCGGTGGTCAACACCGCCAAGGTCACGCCGGGCGCCAACGTGGTCGTGTTCGGTCTCGGCGGCATCGGGCTCAACGTCATCCAGGGCGCGCAAGATGGTGGGCGCCGACAAGATCATCGGCGTCGACGTCAACGATTCCAAGGAGGAATGGGGCCGCCGCTTCGGCATGACCGCATTTCGTCAACCCGACCAAGATCGATGGCGATATCGTCCAGCATCTGGTCACGCTGACCGACGGCGGCGCCGACTACACCTTCGACTGCACCGGCAACACCACCGTGATGCGCCAGGCGCTGGAAGCCTGCCATCGCGGCTGGGGCGTATCGGTCATCATCGGCGTGGCGGAAGCCGGCAAGGAGATTGCCACGCGGCCGTTCCAGCTCGTCACCGGCCGGGTCTGGAAGGGCACGGCGTTCGGCGGCGCGCGCGGCCGCACCGACGTGCCGAAAATCGTCGACTGGTACATGAACGGCAAGATCCAGATCGATCCGATGATCACCCACGTCCTCAAGCTCGAGGAGATCAACAAGGGGTTCGATCTGATGCACGAAGGCAAGTCGATCCGTTCGGTCGTCGTGTTCTAATTCCAAAAACGTCAAACACAAGGAGGATAGGCCCATGACTGTTCACATCCACCCGTCGGTTGATAACGGCGTAAAGAAGGGCTCAGGCAGCTTTGCCGGCGGAACGCTGGTCTGCAAATGCAAGGACAAGCCGGTCAAGGTCGGCATCAAGGGCGACGTCGCCCACAATCACGCCTGCGGCTGCACCAAGTGCTGGAAGCCGGACGGCGCGACCTTCTCGGTGGTCGCGGTCGTGCCGCGCGACAACGTCACCGTTCTCGAGAACGGCGACAAGCTTCACATCATCGATGCCTCGGCGGCGATCCAGCGGCATGCCTGCAAGGTTTGCGGCACGCATATGTTCGGCCGCATCGAGAACAAGGCGCATCCGTTCTACGGTCTGGACTTCATTCATCCGGAGCTCTTTACAGGAAAGCGGCTCGGCGGCTCCGGAATTTGCGGCGTTCGTGTCCTCGGTGATCGAGTCCGGCGTCAATCCGTCGCGAGATGGACGGGCATCAGAGTCGCGCCTCAAGGAACTCGGGCTGGAGCCTTATGACTGCCTGTCGCCGGCGCTGATGGATGCGATCGCCACCCACGTGGCGAAATCCAGCTCGAAAGCAGCCTGATCCAAGCGCTCACGTCAGCTCTCGCTGGTGGTCATTACCACCGGCGAGGCTGCCGTTTGCGCGGGAGATCAGAAAATCCGGCGCTTTGACAGGCGTTAGCGGCGCTTAGCTCGGGCCGATGACCGGGTCAGGCGAAGCCGGCCGTGGGTACGCGGCAGGAATTGCGCGCCCTTGGCGCTGAGGAAGTCGAGCATCGCCTGTGCCGGCGGCAACAGCACCTTGTCCTTGCGGGAGAGCACGAACCATTGCCGGATCACGGGGAGGCCATCGACATCCAGCGTCACCAAACGTCGTTCGTCGAGTTCGGTTGCTACCGTGTGCGCGGAAATGAATGCAATTCCGAGTCCGGCGATCACGGCCTGCTTGATGGTTTCATTGCTGCTCATCGCCATGCCGATTTTCGGTCGCACCTTGGCCTGTTCGAATAATTGCTCCATCAAGCCGCGCGTTCCCGATCCGGGTTCGCGCGTCAGGAAAGTCTCGTTGGCAAGCTCGGCCAGCGCCAGACGGGACTTTCGCGCCAGGCGATGGGACGTCGGCGCGATGATGACATGGGGATGGTCGCCGATCAGATTGACGTTCATGGGAATATCGACCGGCGGGCGGCCCATGATGGCGATATCCAGATCATAGCCACGCAGCGCGGTGCCGATTTCCTGCCGGTTTCCGATCGAGAGCATGACATCGACGCTCGGATAGAGCCTCGAAAAGCCGGAGATCGCGAACGGCACGAAATATTTGGCGGTGCTGACGGCGCCGATCGAGATGCGCCCGGCGGTCTTTCCGGCGATCATATCGAGCGACGTGTCGCAGGACTCGATGGCGGCCTCGATGCGCTCGGTGAGCGCAAGCACTTCGCGGCCGGCATCCGTCAGCAACATGCCGTCGGTGGTGCGTTGGATCAAGGGCAGGCCCGCCAGAGCCTGCAGGTTTCGAAGCTGAAGCGTGACCGCGGGCTGCGTGAGGTGCAGCTGCTTTGCCGCGGCGGTGACCGAACGGTGCTTGTGAACGGCGGCCAGCGCCCGCAACTGGCGGATGGTCAACTCCCGCAAAAACCGGCCAGCCATGATCTGCCCTACATAAGGAAAACTTTGATCTACCAAAAGATAACAAAATTTCCCTAATCCGGCAATCTGCGCTTCCCTGAAGGGAGGGATTGCCAACCGGCGAACGCATATTTGCAGCGCTCCGAACAGGACGCAAGGAGAGACGGTCATGGACGAGCGCGTTAGCTTGCGTTCGCATCTCGATCAGTCGGCATCGCAGACGCCCTCCGGCGTCGGCGATACGATCGCAGCCATTGCTGCCGCGTCGATCGATCTCTCTGCGCTCATCGCGGATGGACCGCTGGCCGGCATCGTCGAACAGAATGGCGGCATCAATCCCGACGGCGATCAGCAGAAGGATATGGACGTCGTCGCCGACGAAATGATGCGTAGCGCGTTACGTAATGCACCGGTCGCCGCGGTTCTTTCCGAGGAAGTGGCGCTTCCTGAAACCCTCAATCCCGATGCGCCGCTATGCGTTGCGATCGATCCGCTCGACGGGTCGGCGAATCTGGAAAACAATATTTCGGTCGGGACCATCTTTTCGATCAGGCCCCGGGGCAATGATATTCTGTCGACCTTTTTCGAGCCCGGTACCGCGCAGTGTGCCGCCGGTTTCATTGTTTACGGTCCGCAGACCACGCTCGTGCTCGCGCTGAATGCCCGCGTCGACATCTTCATTCTCGACCGGCGCGCCCGGGAGTTCCTGTTGATTGCGAAGGGCGTTCGGATCGCACCCGATACGCCGGAATTCGCGATCAACGCCTCCAATCAACGGCACTGGTACGGGCCGGTGCGCGCTTACATCGACGAGTGTCTCGCTGGCACCAACGGCGACCGCGGCGCGGATTTCAACATGCGGTGGATCGGTTCGCTGGTCGCGGAGTCGCTTCGTATCCTGATGCGCGGCGGCGTGTTCCTCTATCCGGCTGATACCCGCGCGGGATATCGCGAAGGAAGACTTCGCCTTCTGTACGAGGCCCACCCCATGGCGCTGGTGATGGAGTGGGCGGGCGGCGCGGCGACGACAGGACGTAGCCGAATTCTGGAACTTGGAGCCAAAACGCCGCACCAGCGGGTGCCATTGATCATGGGTTCGGTGCGCGGCGTTCGCGACGTCGCCGCCATTCATGAGGGTATCGAACCGATGTTCGACAATAGTGACGCGCCGTTGTTCGCGCGGCGCGGCCTGTTTCGCTGGGCAAGGTAGACATGTCGCGCAGTCATCCCATCATATCGATCACTGGCTCATCGGGCGCCGGCACGACCTCGGTGAAGAAGACCTTCGAGAATATCTTCCGCCGCGAGAAAGTATCCGCGGCCTACATCGAAGGCGACGCCTTTCATCGCTACAACCGCTTCGAAATGCGTACCAGGATGTCGGAGGAGGGCGAACGCGGAAACAAGCACTTCAGCCATTTCAGTCCCGAAACCAATCTCTTCGAGGAACTGGAAAGGGTGTTTCGCGATTACGGCGAATCCGGCACCGGCACCACCCGGCATTACGTCCACGACGACGACGAGGCCAAGCTATACGGCGCCGAACCCGGCACGTTCACCGAATGGGGCCCGCTGCCGGAGAACTCCGACCTCCTGTTCTATGAAGGCCTGCACGGCGCTGTCGTCACCGACAAGGTCAATATCGCGCAATATGCCGATCTCAAGATCGGCGTCGTGCCGGTCATCAATCTGGAGTGGATCCAGAAGCTGCATCGCGACCGCAGCGACCGCGGCTACACCGCCGAGGCGGTGACCGACACCATTCTGCGGCGGATGCCGGACTATGTGAACTACATCTGCCCGCAATTCGCCGAGACCGACATCAATTTCCAGCGCGTGCCGACGGTCGATACGTCGAACCCGTTCATCGCGCGCTGGATCCCGACACCGGACGAATCGATGGTGGTGATCCGGCTCAAAAATCCGCGCGGCATCGATTTTCCCTATCTGCTGTCGATGATTCCAAACAGCTTCATGTCGCGCGCCAATTCGATCGTGATCCACGGATCCAAGCTCGACCTCGCGATGCAGCTCATCCTCACCCCGCTGATCCTGCAACTGATGGAACGCAAGAGGCGCACCGTATGACCGTCCATGCCCTCTTCTGTCGCCGGCCGTCGCGGATGTGTCGCATGCTGGACATGGCAAATGCGATCCGCTTTCTGGCGATCGACGCGGTCGAGAAGGCCAAGTCCGGTCATCCCGGCATGCCGATGGGCATGGCCGATGTCGCCACCGTGCTGTTTTCGCGCTTTCTCAAATTCGATGCGGCCGATCCGGCGTGGCCGGACCGCGACCGGTTCGTGCTGTCGGCCGGCCATGGCTCGATGTTGCTGTATGCGCTGCTGTATCTGACCGGCTACGAGGGCGTGACGTCAGACGAACTCAAGGCCTTCAGGCAATGGGGATCGAAGACCCCGGGCCATCCCGAATATGGCCATACGCCCGGCGTCGAGACCACCACCGGACCGCTGGGGCAGGGCATTGCCACGGCGGTCGGCATGGCGCTGGCCGAACGCCTGTTGAATGCGCGTTTCGGCAACGATTTTGTCGATCACTATACCTATGTGATCGCTGGCGACGGCTGCCTGATGGAGGGCTCAGCCACGAAGCGATTTCGCTGGCCGGACACCTGCGGCTCAGCAGGCTGATCGTGCTGTTCGACGACAACGGATATCGATCGACGGATCGACGTCGCTGTCGTGTTCGGATGATCAGCTTGCGCGGTTCAGGGCATCGGGCTGGTCGGCGCTGCCCGCATCGACGGCCACGATCCCGAAGCGATCGCAGCGGCGATCGAACATGCCGAGGCAAAGTGACCGGCCGTCCCTGATCGCGTGCCGCACCATCATCGGCTTCGGCGCGCCGAACCGGCAGGGCACTGAAAAAGCGCATGGTGCGCCGCTCGGAGCCGACGAGATCGCCAGGACACGCGCCGCGTTGGACTGGCCACACCGAGCCGTTCGTGATCCCGGAATCCATCATGACCCGATGGCGCGAGATCGGTGCGCGCGGGCAGGCCGCCCGTCGAACCTGGATCGAGCGGACCCGGCGTCTCAATTCCGACCCGTCGCTCGCCGTTTCACGATGCGCTGAATCGAAAATTGCCCTGCGAATACGCGGACGTGATGGACCGGATTCGTCACCGGTTTGGTGCTGAAAGACCGAATATCGCCACCCGGCAGGCATCGCAACTGGTGATAGACGCGATCGCGGAGGCGCTGCCGAATTTGCTCGGCGGCTCGGCCGACCTGACCCATTCCAATCTCACCCGCGCCAAGACGCACCAGCCGGTACGGTCCGATTTCCTGGAGGGCAGATATATTCACTATGGGGTGCGCGAGCACGCCATGGCCGCGGCGATGAACGGCATCGCGTTGCATGGCGGTTTCATCCCTTACGGCGGCACGTTTCTTACCTTCGCCGACTACAGCCGTCCGGCGATCAGGCTGGCGGCGTTGATGCGGATCAGGGTCATCCACGTGATGACGCACGATTCCATCGGTCTGGGCGAGGACGGTCCGACCCATCAACCGGTCGAACATCTCGCATCGCTGCGGGCGATTCCCAACCTGCTGGTGTTCCGTCCTGGCGACGCCGTTGAGACCGCCGAGGCCTGGGATTGCGCGCTGCAGGCGCAGGCGAGCCCGTCGGTCTTGTGCCTGTCGCGACAGGCCCTGCCGGCATTCCGCGAAAATATCGGTAACACCAATCTGGTTGCATCAGGCGCTTATGTCGTCGTTGAGCCGGAGGGCGGGCGCGATGTCACCTTGATCGCAACCGGCTCCGAGGTGTCGATCGCCCTTGAGGCGGCAAAGCGCCTCGCCAAGGACGATGTCCGCGCCGCCGTCGTCTCGGCGCCGTGCTTCGATCTGTTTCGCCAGCAATCGCACGAATATCGGGCTGAAGTCCTCGGCACGCGCTCCGAGGGTAGGCGTCGAAGCCGCGATCGAGGGCGACTGGGCGCGTTGGCTCGGTGATGCCGGCGAATTCGTCGGGATGACCGGCTTCGGTGCTTCCGCGCCGGCGGAGCAGCTTTACCGCGAATTCGGCATCACCGCTGCGGCCGTCGTCGCAGCGGCTGAGCGCTGCATTGCGCGGTCGAGGATGGCGCGCGACATGCGCATAACCACGCAAGACCGAATGACAAGGAGGTTTCGATGGCGCGAATTACGCTGAGGCAATTGCTGGATCATGCCGCCGAGCACGGCTACGGCGTGCCGGCATTCAATATCAACAATATGGAGCAGGGACTTGCGATCATGGACGCGGCGGCAGCCGTCGATGCGCCCGTCATCATCCAGGCCTCGCGCGGCGCGCGCTCCTACGCCACCGACATCATGCTGTCGAGGATGATCGACGCGCTGGAGGAGATGTATCCGCAAATTCCGCTCTGCCTGCATCAGGATCATGGCAACGAGGAAGCAACCTGCGCCACCGCGATCAAGCACGGCTTCACCTCGGTGATGATGGACGGGTCGCTGGAGGCCGACGCCAAGACCGCGGCGGATTATGATTACAATGTCGATATCACCCGCCGCGTGGTCGAAATGGCGCACTGGATCGGCGCTTCGGTGGAAGGTGAACTGGGCGTGCTCGGCTCGCTCGAGCACGGCGGCGGCGAGCAGGAGGATGGCCATGGCGTCGAGGGCAAGGTCAGCCACGATCAGCTGCTGACCGATCCGGACCAGGCGGTCGATTTTGTCCGCGCCACCAAGGTCGACGCGCTGGCGATCGCGATGGGGACCTCGCACGGCGCCTACAAGTTCTCGCGCAAGCCGGACGGCGACATCCTGGCGATGCAGGTGGTCGAGGAAATCCACCGCCGGCTGCCCAATACGCATCTGGTGATGCACGGCTCGTCCTCGGTGCCGCAGCCGCTGCAGGACGTTTTCAACCAGTTCGGCGGCGAGATGCCGCAGACCTGGGGCGTGCCGGTCGAGGAAATCGTTCGCGGCATCAGGCATGGCGTCCGCAAGGTCAATATCGACACCGATTGCCGGCTGGCGATGACCGCGGCATTCCGCAAGGTCGCGACCCAGACCAGGAGCGAATTCGATCCGCGCAAATTCCTCAAGCCCGCGATGGATGCGATGCGCGATCTCTGCCGCGAGCGCTTCGAGCAATTCGGCACGGCAGGCCATGCGGCCGAAAATCAAGGTGATCCCGTTGTCCGAGATGGCGAAACGCTATCGCAGCGGGTGCGCTTGACCCGCGTATCGGCAACATGGCCACGGCTGCCGAGTGACTGAACGCCCTCGATCAGCGTCCGCCGCCAACTACAAAGGAGAATGCCATGAACGACCAATCGATGACCATCCGCGGCAAGGATCGCTACAAATCCGGCGTCATGGAATACAAGAAGATGGGTTACTGGGAGCCCGACTACGAGCCCAAGGACACCGACATCATCGCGCTGTTCCGGGTGACGCCGCAGGATGGCGTCGATCCGATCGAGGCCTCGGCGGCGGTGGCCGGCGAATCCTCGACCGCGACCTGGACGGTGGTGTGGACCGACCGGCTGACGGCGGCGGAAAAATATCGCGCCAAATGCTACCGCGTCGATCCCGTGCCGAATTCGCCGGGGCAGTATTTCGCCTACATCGCCTACGATCTCGACCTGTTCGAGAACGGATCGATCGCCAATCTTTCGGCTTCGATCATCGGCAACGTTTTCGGCTTCAAGCCGCTGAAGGCGCTGCGGCTCGAGGATATGCGGCTGCCGGTGGCCTATGTGAAGACCTTTCAGGGACCGGCGACCGGGATCGTCGTCGAGCGCGAACGCATGGACAAGTTCGGCCGTCCGCTGCTCGGCGCGACCGTGAAGCCGAAGCTCGGGCTTTCCGGCCGCAATTACGGCCGCGTGGTCTACGAGGCGCTGAAGGGTGGCCTCGACTTCACCAAGGACGACGAGAACATCAACTCGCAGCCGTTCATGCACTGGCGCGAGCGATTCCTCTACTGCATGGAGGCGGTCAACAAGGCGCAGGCGGCGTCCGGCGAGATCAAGGGCACCTATCTCAACGTCACCGCCGGCACCATGGAGGACATGTACGAGCGTGCCGAGTTTGCCAAGCAACTCGGCTCCGTCATCATCATGATCGACCTCGTGATCGGCTACACCGCGATCCAGTCGATGGCGAAGTGGGCGCGCCGCAACGACATGATCCTGCATCTGCATCGGGCCGGGCATTCGACCTATACGCGGCAGCGCAACCACGGCGTTTCGTTCCGCGTGATCGCGAAATGGATGCGGCTCGCGGGCGTCGATCATATTCATGCCGGAACGGTGGTCGGCAAGCTCGAGGGCGATCCGGCGACGACGCGCGGCTATTACGATATCTGCCGCGAGGATTTCAATCCGATGAGGCTCGAACACGGCGTGTTCTTCGATCAGAACTGGGCCAGCCTCAACAAATTGATGCCGGTGGCCTCGGGCGGCATTCATGCCGGCCAGATGCATCAACTGCTCGACCATCTCGGCGAAGACGTGGTGCTGCAATTCGGCGGCGGCACCATCGGGCATCCGATGGGCATCCAGGCCGGCGCTACCGCGAACCGGGTGGCGCTGGAAGCGATGATCCTCGCCCGCAACGAGGGACGCGACTATCTGCACGAAGGTCCGGAGATTCTCGCCAAGGCGGCGGCGACATGTACGCCGCTGAAGGCGGCGCTGGAGGTCTGGAAGGACGTCACCTTCAACTACGAATCGACCGACATGCCGGACTACGCCCCCACTGCCAGCGTCTCGATGTAAGGAACAGGATCATGCGCGTCACCCAAGGCTGCTTTTCATTTCTGCCCGATCTCACCGACGAGCAGATCTCCCGGCAGGTGCAGTATTGCCTCGGCAAGGGCTGGGCGGTGAACATCGAATTCACCGACGATCCGCATCCCCGAAACAACTTCTGGGAGATGTGGGGACTGCCGATGTTCGATCTCCGGGATGCCGCCGGCGTGTTGATGGAGCTGAACGAATGCCGCAAGGTCTACGGCGACCGCTACATCCGGATGTCGGCGTTCGATTCCAGCCACGGCTGGGAATCGCTGCGGTTGTCGTTCATCGTCAACCGGCCCAAGGACGAGCCTGGCTTTCGGCTCGAGCGCCACGAGGTCGATGGCCGCAACATCCGCTACACCACGAAATCCTATGCCGTCGATCGTCCCGAAGGCTCCCGTTACGGTGGCAAATGAATTCGCAGCCGGGTGTCACGGGCTTTCCCGCAGGACGAATCGAAACCGATGGAGCAGGTCGATCTGCGCCGCGAATTCAACGAGGTCGGCATCGGCGAAGTGCTTGATCAGCTGGACCACGAACTGATCGGGCTCAAGCCGGTCAAGACTCGAATTCGCGAGATCGCGTCGCTGCTGCTGATCGAGCGTATCCGCAAGCGGATGAACCTGACATCGGATGTGCCGACCTTGCACATGTCGTTCACCGGAAATCCCGGCACCGGCAAGACCACGGTTGCATTGCGGATTGCCAGCATCCTCCACAAACTCGGCTTTGTGCGGCGCGGGCAGGTGGTATCGGTAACCCGTGATGAACTGGTGGGACAATATATCGGCCACACCGCGCCGAAGACCAAGGAAATCCTGAAAAAAGCCATGGGCGGCGTGCTGTTCATCGATGAAGCTTACTACCTGCATCGACCGGACAATGAGCGCGACTACGGCCAGGAGGCGATCGAGATCCTGCTGCAGGTGATGGAATCGCAGCGCGAGGATCTGGTGGTGATCCTCGCCGGCTACGGCGACCGGATGGACAAGTTCTTTGCCAGCAACCCAGGTTTCCGGTCGCGGATCGCGCACCACATCGATTTTCCGGATTATACCGATGATGAACTGCTGGCCATCGCCGAACTGATGCTGCGCGACATGAATTACAAGTTTACCTCGGACGCGCGGGATGCCTTCGTGCGTTACATCGGCTTGCGCAAGACCCAGCCGTTGTTCTCCAACGCCCGTTCGATCCGCAACGCGCTTGACCGCATGCGGCTGCGTCAGGCCAACCGTCTTGTCAGCGATCTCGATCGCATGCTGACCGCTGAGGATATCATGTCGCTTGAAGCGTCGGATGTGCTGGCGAGCCGGGTATTCCTGAACATATCGAACGGTTGAAGAACCGCATCCGCGCGGACGAACTGTTTCTGAGCGAAGCTAGGCGGACTTTGACGCTTGCGGCGCGAGCATCACGGCAGCCTCGGTTGTCAGCAGCAGAAAGGTGAGGGTCTCCTGGAAATAGAGTTGGACGGTTGTCGCCGAATGGCTCAGATAGCCGATCGAAAGGTCCTGGCCGATCGTCAGCTCAAAATCGCCGCCACGCGTGGTAAGTATGACGCCTCCCTCGATGGCTGGCGCCCAAACGATTTTCCCGTCCACGAGACGCTGAATGTGTTGCAGGACCGGATATCCATCGTCGGTCGCTCCGCCGATGGCCGTATACGGCGCTGTCCCCAATAGCAGCGCATAGGGTCCATTCACACCGGCCAGCCGCAACTGGCTCACCGCTTGAGCGACCGCACCCGGATAACCGCTTACGCTGGAAGGGAGCGTCAATGCCGGGTTGCTGGCGCCTTGACGGATACCCTGAATGCCGGCGGCGGCATAGCCATCGAAGACCGCGCGATCTTCGGCGAAGGCGATCTTGCGCGCCGCTTCCTTGAGCGGCGACCAATCCGAATCGTTCGCGCCGCGTTCCACGGAGTTGATCGCCTCGCGCGTGAGCTCGAACGGAACGCGCAATTCGACAAGCGCCTTTGTCTCGCGTTGCGCAGCTTCGATCCCGTCGCCCGGTGCCTGGATCTGTCGCTGATGACCCGTCCCAACCGCCGAGAATTCGACGCCTTTCGGGCCCTGCACATCCACGACACGGCGTGCTGCCAAATGGCGTTTGATGGTGCGGGAAGCCTCTTCTTCCATCTGGGCCCATGCCGCGGCAGAGATGGGGGCGAGTCCCCGATGAAGATTATTCATGTCCAGTCTCTCCTTTTAGTGAACCGATACCGAGCGAGCCATCTGGCGGCGGCATTTGCGGTTGGGACGCGTCATCGATCTTGTGCTCGTCCGGGGATGGATCCGCGGCCGATGGGGCCGCTTCTCCGGTCGTAACGTTCTCCAGGAACGTCGCTGACGGCACAAAAACCAGCGCGCCAGTCACGGCGCGGCTATAGTCGAGCAGCCGGTCATAATTGCCCGGTGGCCGGCCAACGAACATGTTCACCAGCATCTGTTCGATCCGGTGCGGGGATCTGGCATAGCCGATAAAATAGGTGCCGAACTCTCCCTTTCCCACGTCGCCAAACGGCATGTTGTCGCGCACGATTTCCAGCTGCTTTCCGTTCTCCACGATCGTCGTCAAGGCGTTGTGCGCCGAGGTTGGCTTCACGGCGTCATCCAGCTCGATATCGGACAATTTGGTCCGACCGATGATTTTCTCCTGCATCTCGATCGGCAGCTCGTTCCATCTCTTCAGGTCATGAAGGTACTTCTGTACGATTACGTAGCTGCCGCCGGCAAAGGCGGTATCCTCCTCGCCGATGATGGTGGCCTCGACCGCAGCCTGTTCCGCCGGGTTCTCCGTTCCATCGACGAAACCGATCAGGTCGCGATCGTCGAAGTAGTTGAAGCCGTGCACTTCATCGGCCGTGGAGACCGCGTCGCTGAGCCGCGCCATGATTTGCGTCGCCAGTTCGAAGCACAGATCCATTCGTGTGGAACGGATATGAAACAGGATGTCACCCGGCGTCGCGAGCGCGTGATGCCGGCCGCGGATCTCGCGGAACGGATGCAGGTCCTTCGGCCTCGGCTCTCCGAAGAACCGGTCCCAAGCGTCGGAGCCGAACCCCATGACACACGACAGCCGTCCCTCGATGTCGCGAAAGCCGACCGCACGCAAAAGGGCGGCGAGATCACCACACAACGCCCTCACCACGGCATCACATCCCGGCTCGGATTTGATCGTTACGACGAGAAAGATAGCAGCCCGCGTGAGCTGCGCGACGACCGGTTGCGGAATAGCGGATGGCACGCTTCGCTCCTTGTTGGGCTAATCTGTTCGGCGCCCGTTCATCTTACCCCTGTCGAGCGGAAAGATTAAATGCGTTGGATGACTATAGGGGAAGACGCGGACCTTTTGTTCTCAGTTTGATCTGGATTGCGCCTCGAGAGGCGACCCCGCTCGGTGGGACAGTTTTGCGGACCTGGTCATGGTCCGGTTACTTTGCTTCACGGTTTCAGATGACATCCGGTGTGCCGGATCGTGGGTCTCCTTCGACGGCGCTGTTCCCCGTCCCACGACGAGCACAACCACCCATCTCTGCACCTTTAGCCCGCGCCTCACCGAATTCGTTCATGTTACGTCATGGCGTAGGCTGCAAATTGGCACGTGCATGGACGAACGTTATTGCAAATCCATTGGACTTCGGCTCACATGATCCTGGAAAAAAGGTTCTTGCGGAGTAGGTCGTGAGAAGTCCGTACGAGGTTCTCGGCGTGGCCCCGGCGGCATCGGCCGCCGATATCCAGAAGGCATACCGTAAACTAGCGAAAAAATTGCACCCGGATCTCAATCCCGGCGACAAGGCGGCCGAAGAGAAGTTCAAGGAGATCGCTGGCGCCTATGATCTGCTTGCTGATGCCGAGAAGCGCAAGCGTTTCGACGCTGGTGAGATCGATGCGACGGGCGCAGAGCGACCGCAGCAACATTTCTATCGGGATTTTGCGACGTCGGATCACGGTCATCCCTACACCGATAGTTCCGGCTTCGCTGATTTCATGGATTCGGACGACGCCTTTGCCGAGCTTCTGAGGCGGGGTGAAAGGGCGCGCGCGAACCGGCGCGGACGGGATCTGCATTACCAACTCCCGATCGACTTTGCCGAGTCGATCACGGGCGCGAACAAACGTCTGACACTGCCGGATGGCGGCACCCTCGACGTGACGATTCCGCCGGGCCTCGTAGACGGGCAAATTCTCCGTCTGCGAGGCAAAGGAGCGCCCGGTACTGGGGAGGGAGGACGCGGGGATGCCCTGATCGAAGTGGAGGTGTTGCCCGACCGCCGCTTCGCGCGCGAGGGCGACGACATCTCTCTGGAATTGCCGATCTCACTTTCGGAAGCCGTGCTAGGCGGACGGATACGCGTTCCGACCCCGGGCGGCGACGTGACCATGACGGTGCCGAAGGGATCGAACACCGGTACGACCCTGCGCTTGAAAGGCAAGGGCGCGCCCCGCCGCGGTGGAGGTCACGGGGATCAGTTCGTCAAGCTGAAAGTGGTTTTGCCCAAAGGTCCGGATCCCCAACTCGAGGCATTCGTTTCGAAGTGGGACAGGGGAACGGCATTTAACCCGCGCGAGGAGGGCACATCATGATCATGAACAAGCAGGAGTTCCTGACCAGTGCGGGCCTCCAGGTGCAGACGCTGGAGCTCTGGCTTGACCAGCGATGGCTCATTCCAGACCAGACCTCCGCCGAAATGACCTTCTCCGATACGGACGTGGCGCGGGCACATTTCATCCGCGATCTGAAAGCCGACTTCGGAGTCAACGATGAAGGCGTCGATGTCATTCTCCATCTCGTCGATCAACTTCATGGCCTGCGCGGAGCGTTTGAGCAACTGCACAGGGACCTTAAGGAGCTTTCGCGGTAGCGCGCCTCAAGAGGCGACCTGCCGGGCGTGACAGTTGATCGGCTCATACGAGGGTATAGCTCAATGGTAGAGCAGCAGCCGTCCAAGCTGAATACAAGGGTTCGATTGCCTTCGCCCGCTCCAAAAGAACAACAACAAGGCCGGTTAAGCTCGTTTGGGACCACTCGATTTGCCGAAGACCACTGGAGGGACGGTGCGGTTCACGACGTCGCGCATGGCGAAGCTGGACTGGATCCGTGCGACGCGCGGTAAACGCGAGAGTTCGGTTCTGTGAATGCGCTCGAAGTCCTCGATATCGCGGGCCAATACGATAGCTACGTAATCGTCGCTTCCGGACATCAGGAAGCATCTGATCACGGACGGGCAATTTAGAACACCTGCCTCAAAGGCCTTCAACGCCTGGTCGCTTTGGCTCTCCAATGCGATCCTGACGAGGACAGTCGTGCGAAGACCGAAGCGGCCGAGGTCGAGGACCGCCTGATAGCCTTGTATGAATCCGCTCTCTTCCAACGACCTCTGCCGTCGCGCGATTGCGGTACTTGATAGTCCGACGCGGGTGGCTAGATCAACCATGCTTACCCTCGCGTTGGCCGATAACTCGGCCAGGATCGTGGTGTCGATTTTATCGATTTCCATAGGTTTTGATTCCTGCGAAAGATGGCCGAATATCAATATTTTCGAGCAAAAATTGACCTTTTATGCGCCAGTTTGCAGGGCATTAAACCTCATTTTGCGCTATCAAACAACGTCTGGCAAGGAAAGGATTCGTCCATGCGCATTGGCGTTCCCAAGGAAATCAAAACACACGAGTATCGCGTAGGACTGACGCCCGGCGCAGTCCGCGAGTATGTGAGCGCGGGACACCGTGTCCTGGTCGAGACCGATGCCGGTGGTGGCATCGGGGCCGGCGACGAGGTCTACCGCAAGGCGGGCGCGGTTGTTGTCGATACGGCCGCGGAGGTCTTTGCGACCGCCGACATGATCGTGAAGGTCAAGGAGCCGCAGCCGGTCGAGTGGTCGCAGTTGCGCGAAGGCCAAATTCTCTTCACCTATCTGCATCTGGCCCCGGATCCCGACCAAGCAAAAGGTCTCATGGCCTCCGGTTGCACTGCGATCGCCTACGAAACCGTCACCGATACGCATGGTGGCCTTCCTCTTCTCGCTCCCATGAGTGAAGTCGCGGGCAGACTTTCAATCGAAGCGGCTGGAACGGCTCTAAAGCGTTACACCGGAGGCCGCGGTCTGCTCATTGGCGGTGTTCCCGGTGTGCAGCCGGCACGCATCGTGGTCATCGGGGGTGGTGTCGTCGGAACCCATGCCGCGCGCATGGCTACCGGACTTGGCGCGGAGGTTTCCATCCTTGACCGCTCAATCCCGAGGTTGCGCGAGTTGGATGAGATGTTCGCGGGACGGGTCCGAACGAGGTTTTCGACCATCGAGGCGATCGAGCAGGAAGTGTTCACGGCGGATGTTGTGATTGGAGCCGTGCTTGTACCCGGCGCGAGCGCACCGAAATTGGTTTCGCGCGAAATGCTGAAATCAATGCAGCGGGGGTCCGTGCTGGTGGACGTGGCCATCGATCAAGGTGGCTGTTTTGAAACCTCACATGCGACAACCCATGCGGATCCGACCTACAGCGTCGATGGCATCGTCCATTATTGTGTTGCGAACATGCCTGGCGCCGTTCCCGTGACGTCGAGCCAGGCGCTGAATAACGCCACGCTGCCCTTCGGCCTGGCTCTGGCCAACAAGGGCGTTGCGGCCGCCATCGAGAATCCGCATCTGCGAGCCGGACTGAACGTTCATCGCGGCCGCCTCACTTACAAAGCCGTGGCGGAGAGCCTTGGACTTTCATTCTCGCCGATCGAGGATTGCGTTGCCGCTTAACTCATGAATTCGAAACTGAGTCGTTCCTCCCAGACTTGAGCCGCCCGTAAGGGCGGCTTTCTTTTTGACCGCCAGCTGTCATATTTGCAATATCGAATGGACAAGCGGCGATTTTCATTCCGACAAGTCGGCTGTTTCACAACGCATCAAATCGGCAAAAGCTCCAATCGCATTCGCTGGCTGCGCTATTATCGAGTTAATGCGAATTCAGTTCGCGCTCTGGCGCCAGCGAGCGGGCGTAAATTTGCGTGGCCCGGATAAGGGCCTCGATCCCTCGCTTCGATCGCGCCTGGTTGGGCTTGGCCAGTTCCTGCAGGAGCAACCCGTCCACGCCGGCAAGCATGAAGCGGACAACGGCGGTGCATCCGGCGGGGGAAAGTTCTCCGGTTTTTTCGGAAACGGCAATCAGGAAATCGCGATAGACCCGAACATAGGCATCATATTGCTGGTCGGCGAGCCATTGGGCGCCCTCGCGAAGCGCATACAACGTCAGCTCATATTGAACGATTTGGAGCACCCGCGTTTGCGTGACCCAGCGCCATGCCGCCTTGAGCACCTGTTCGATACAATCGTCAAGGCTGGTGCTGTCCTTCACTTCCTCGCGAAAAGCCAGCGTCGTTTCGTCGATCAGTGCCTCGAACACCGCCAGAAGCAAGGCGCTTTTGCTATCGAAGTGATAGTGCAATGTTGCCAGGCGCACGCCGGACTCAGCTGCGATCCTTCGCGTTGTGGCCCCGATGACGCCCGTCGCCGATAGCACCCGTATCGCGCCTTCTATCACTCGGGCTCGGGTCGCATCGCCCTTTGTCTTTGTCATAGGCAATTCCTTTTGTCGTTCCGTGCGGGTTTGTCAATTTCAAAGCACGGTTCTGCAAAGGCGCTGATGGCCGGCAACCGCTGCCGCCTCGCCGGAACGGTAGACCAAACACCGGCAACCGGCGCCCCAAATTTGGTCATTTGACCATATTTGGTCGCTTGACCAAAAGGTTATGGTGAGCCTATGCTGTCGAAAGCGACGGCAGCGTAATTTGCGGCAAGAAACGTTGGCCCTGGAACGGGAGATTGTGCCATGCAAAACCAGATGCGCCTGGCGAACGACAGGCTTACCAAGGACATCGTCTACCCGTTCGCGAACGCCAATTTTCTGGCGAAACATCCGCCGCTGTGCATCGAGGGCGGCGAGGGCGTCTATGTCCTCGACGGGCGCGGAAAGCGTTATATCGACGGCCAGGGCGGACTATGGAACGTCAATGCCGGCCACGGGCGGCCGGAGATCAAGCAGGCCATCATCGAACAGCTCGACAAGCTGAGCTTCTATTCGATGTTCGGCAATACGACGACCATGCCGATCGATCGAGCTCGCCGAATTGCTTTGCCGGCTGACGGCGCGTGAAGGCATGAAGCGGGTATTCTATTCCTCGGGCGGCTCCGAGGCGGTCGAAGCGGCGATCAAGCTGACGCGGCAATTCTGGCGGCTGTCGCAAAAGCCGGAACGGACCAAATTCATTTCGCTTCAGCAGGCCTATCACGGCGTGACGCTCGGCGCGCTCTCGCTGAATGGAAAGACGGCGTATCGGGAACAATATGAGCCTTTGTTGCAGGGCTTTTTTCAGGTCGAGACGCCCTACCTCTATCGCAATCCCTTTACCAGCGATGCCCTGGAACTGGGCCGCATTTGCGCCGAATTGCTGGAGCGGGAGATCATCTATCAGGGGCCAAGCACCGTCGCGGCATTCATCGCCGAGCCGATTCAAGGCGCGGGCGGCGTCATTGTCCCGCCTCCAAATTTCTGGCCCCTGGTTCGCGAGATCTGCGACCGGCACGGCGTTCTGATGATCTCGGATGAAGTCGTGACCGGCTTTGGACGTTCTGGCAGCATGTTCGGCTGCCGCGCTCACGGCGTTAAGCCGGACATCATGGTTTTCGCAAAGGGGATCAACAGCGGCTATGTGCCGCTCGGCGCGACGATGATCAACGCGCGCGTCGCGGCGGCGTTCGATTCCGACGACAACAATGAGTTCACGCCGCGCGCCTTCATGCATGGCAACACCTATGCTGGCCATCCCCTGGCCTGCGCGGCGCGCTCGCGAATTTGCGCATCGTCGAGCAGGAAAACCTGCCCGCGAACGCGGCGGAAGTTGGCAAATATTTCTTGGACCGCCTGAAGGAAATCGCGCCGCGCCACCGCAATATCGGCGACGTCCGCGGCATGGGGCTCATGATCGGGATTGAGCTGGTCGCCGACAAGAAGACAAAGCAGCCGTTCGACCTGTCTGAGCGATTTGGCGCGAGGATCTGGGAGCGTTGCGTGGAAAAGGGCGTGCTCATCCGCAACCTGGCGGACACCTTCATCATCTCCCCGCCGTTGACGCTCAAGAAGGAGCACGTCGACGTCATCGTGGACACGTTCGAAGGCGCGATATCGGCAGTTGAATGAGAGATTTGAGATGACGGGCTTGCGCCACAGCGCGATACGGGGGCGGATCGGCAATGACGACAGGTTGGCTCAGTCACGAACTCTATATGTGGCACGACACGGGGCCTCGGCGGGCGTGCTTCCGCCAGGCCTTGCCGTGCAACCCGGTACGCCGTACGAAAACCCGGAATCGAAGCGTCGCTTCCGCAATCTCGTCGAAGTCAGCGGTCTGATCGATCATCTGAAGGTCCTTAAGCCGCGCTCCGCCACCGAAGACGAAATCGAACGCGTCCACACGCCGAGCGCATATCGAAAAGATCAAGGCGATGAGCGCGGCGGGCGGAGGCGACGCGAGCTACCTGTCGCCGTTCGGTCGCGGCAGCTTCGAGATCGCGCTTGCTTTCCGCGGGCGGCGCGATTTGTGCGTTGGACGCCGT
Source organism: uncultured Pseudomonadota bacterium (assembly GCA_963729395.1). GTDB lineage: Bacteria > Pseudomonadota > Alphaproteobacteria > Rhizobiales > Xanthobacteraceae > Bradyrhizobium. Next base: position 19,240 of record CAVSOS010000084.1, read on the forward strand.
GATGCGCGGCGAAGTGAAGAACGCTTACGCGCTGGTGCGCCCTCCCGGACATCATGCCGTCCCCGACCTCGGCATGGGCTTTTGCCTGTTCGGAAATGTCGGCGTCGCGATCCGGCACGCTCAGGCGACCTATGGCCTCAAGCGCATCGCGACCGTCGATTGGGACGTGCACCACGGCAACGGCACCCAGGCGATGTTCTATCGCGATCCCGCGCGTGCTGACGATCTCCTTGCATCAGGACAATCTGTTTCCGCCGGACTCCGGAAGCTGCGAGGAGAACGGCGAGGCCGAGGGCAAGGGATTCAACATCAATATTCCCTTGCCGCCGGGATGCGGAAACGGGGCCTATGTCGAAGCCATGCGCCGCGTCGTTATCCCGGCGCTGCAGCGCTACCGGCCGGAACTGATCGTGGTTCCCTGCGGCTTCGACGCGGCCGGCGTTGATCCCCTGGGCCGCATGATGGTGTCCAGCGAAGGCTATCGCGACATGACGCGCCTGCTTGTTGACGGCGGCGGACGAGCTATGCGGCGGCAAGCTCGTGATGGTGCACGAGGGCGGTTATTCCGAGAGTTACGTCCCGTATTGCGGCCTCGCCGTGCTGGAGGAAATGTCCGGCGTGCAGCACGTCGATCGAAGACATTTGGGCGCCGCTGATGGCCAATTGGGGACAGCAGGCCCTGCAGCCGCACCAGGCCGAGGCCATCGCGAGAGCCGCGCGACTGATCGAAAATTTCGCCTAGTCGATAATGGAGGAGGAAGATCATGTCTCGATCCGATATCAAGAAACCGAATGTCATTCCCAGCCGGCGAGCTTTTCTCTGACCGGCGCGGCGGCGCTTACCGGGGGCGCGGCGGTGCTGGCAAGCATGAACGACGGCGCCCGCGCCGCCGGCGCCGCCATTCCGGTCGGACAAGCCGCTCCGCTCACCGACTTCGCCGCCGCGGACGGCGTCGAATTCAAGAACGGCCTCACTCTCGCGTGCGAGGAAATCAACGCGCTGGGCGGGATTCTGGGCCGTCCGCTCGAACCCTATTTCGAAGACACCGTGCAAATGGGCGACGCCACGAACGTCCAGGCGGTTCAGCGGCTCATCGATCGCCGTTCCGTTCACGCGGTTATCAACGGCTACAATGTCGGCTCGGGCGCCGCGATCCAGGATGTGATCGCCGATTCCGGGCATCATCTACGTGCACTACGACACGACGATCGCGCACAACAATCTGATCAAGTCGAACCCGAAAAAATATTTCGGCTCCTTCCAGGGTGACCCCGCCGAGTTCTGGTATGGCCCGGGGCCTTCTCGACTACCTCAAGGCGCTTGCCGCGAGCGGTCAGTGGAAGCCCGCCAACGACAAGGTCGCCATCATCACCAGCGCCGGCGTCTATAGCGTGAATATCGCCAACGCGGTGAAGGACAAGTCCGGTCAATATGGCTGGAAGGTCAGTCTGTTCGAGACGGTCAACGTGCCGATTTCGGAATGGGGCCCGACGCTCGCGAAGATCCGGCAGGACCCGCCGGGCCTGATCGTGATCACGCATTTCTATCCCGGCGATCTCGCGCAGTTCATGATCCAGTTTATTCGCAATCCGACGCCGAGCCTGGTCTATATGCAGTACGGCCCTCCATTCCCGCGTTCCGCGACATCGGCAAGGAGGCCGTCAACGGCGTGCTTTACGCGACGGTGGTCGCCGCGCTGCAAGACGAAATCGGCACGGATTTCGAGAAGCGCTACAAGGCCAAATTCGGCCCGAAGGCGGGGCACCTTTCGGGATGCCAGCCCTATGACGGGGCCTACATCTGGGCTGCCGCGGCGGCCATGGCCGGCGGCACGGGGGAACCGGGCAACGATGCACAAAATCGCAAGGTTGCCGATCGGATGCGCGCCATGATCTATCGCGGCGTGAACGGGACGACGAGGTTTATTCCCAACGAGCAGGCCGCTTATCAATATCCGGTCCAGACCAAGGATCCGTCGCTGGGGATGCCGCATCAATTCCTGCAGATTCAGGACTTCAAGAAGGGGCCCGCCCTGATCGCTCCGGAACCCTATTCGACCGGCAAGTTCATGATGCCGCCCTGGATCAAAGCATAGCCACCAATGAACGCAGCCGGCGCGCCCCTTCTGCAGTGCAGAAATCTGTCGAAGTATTTCGGTGCGCTGGCGGCGGTTAAGGATTTGAGCTTCGACGTCGCTGAGGGCGAAATTCTCGGTATTGGCGGACCCAACGGCGCAGGAAAAACGACGCTGTTCGATATGATCTCCGGTTTGAATCCAGCAAGCGCGGGCGAGATCCTGTTCGAAGGCCGCGACGTCGCGATGCTGGCTCCCGAGCGCATCTGCCACCAAGGCATATTGCGAACCTTTCAGCTCAATGCGGGCTTTGACAGCCTCACCGTCGCGGAAACCGTGTTCGCCTCGGCCCAATTCGGTGCGGCCAACCGCATCTGGCCGGGCCTGCGCCTCGATAAGCGATCCCGCGAAACGACGGCTGACGTTCTCGCGCTCGTCGGGCTCACGGACGTTGGCGCCGCCTTGACGGAAACATTGCCTATCCTGGAGCGCAAATTGCTGATGATCGCCAGCGCCATGGCGGCGGCCCCGAAACTCCTGTTGATGGACGAGCCGGCCGGCGGCCTGACGCCGAGGGAAATCGATCGCGTGATCGAGGTCGTCGAGAGTGTGAGGCGACGCGGCGTCACGATTGTCCTCATCGAGCATGTGATGCGGTTTCTGACGCGGCTGTCGTCTCGCGTCATGATCATGCACCACGGCGAGACGATATATGAAGGGCCTCCGGAGGGGCTCGCGAACGACGCCAGGGTGGTGGACGTCTATCTCGGCGCCGGCGCATCGTCGCGCTTGAAGGCGCAGTTTGACGCAAGGGCGCAACCGTGATGGCGACGCCGCTGCTTGCGATCGAGAACCTGTCGGCGGGGTACAACGGGCTCAATGTGCTCGCTGGCCTGTCGCTGGAAGTCGGCGCGGGGGAATTCATCGCGGTTGTGGGGCCCAACGGGCACGGAAAGACAACGCTTCTGAAGACCATTTCCGGCCTTTTGTCCGCAAGCGGAGGCTCCATCACGCTCGCCAGCCTCGATCTGACGCATCGACGGGCGGATCAGATCGTCGCGGCCGGCATGGTGCACGTGCCGCAGGGTGATCTGCTATTTCCCGACATGACGGTGCGAGAAAATCTTCTGATGGGCGCCTATCTGCCTGACGCCGCCGCGCAAGCCAGCGTCCGCCTGGAGGAGGTGTTTCAACTGCTTCCCAAGCTGTACGAACGTCAGGGGCAGATCGCTTCCACCTTGTCCGGCGGCGAGCGCCGGATGACGGGGATCGGGCGCGGCCTGATGAGCGGCGGCAAGGTTCTGATGCTCGACGAGCCATCGCTGGGACTGGCCCCGATCGTTATCGACCAGATCTACGAACTCATCGACCGCCTCAGGGCAAGCGGGCGCACGATCGTGCTGGTCGAGGAGAACGCTGCCCGCATCTTTGATCGCGCGGATCGCGTCTATCTCCTGGACAATGGTCATTTCGTTTGGTCGGGGAGCGGATCCGAATTGATGGAGCGTCCTGAAGTTCTGCAAACCTATCTGGGAGGCTGACGGTCGTGGACGTCCTCACTCAAATCATCGTTTCCGGACTGACGCTCGGCGCCATGTACGCGATTTCGACGGTGGGCCTGTCGCTGGTCTACGGCTCGCTCAACATGCTGAACATGGCGCATGGCGGCATCCTGACCATTGGCGGCTATTCCGCTTATGCGGTCTCGCAGCAATTGGGCTGGCCGCCGGCATTCGGCTTTCTCGCGGCGCTGGTCGTGGGTGCGGCCATTGGGCTGCTGATTTTCGTCGCCACGGCCTGGCCGTTGCTGAGTTCGAAGAATTTCGAAACAAACGTATTCATCGCCACGATCGGCGTCGGGGCCGTGCTCGAAAATCTCGTGCTCAAATTGTTCGGCCCTTACGCAAAGCCGCAGCCGCTTGAATATTGCCGGCGGGATCAAGGTCGGCGCGGTGCTGGTTCCCTATCAAAATATCTCGATCCTGGTCGTCGCTGTCGTGATGATGATCTTGGTCGCTCTGCTCTTGCAACGCAGCCGCACCGGCCGTGCGATCCGCGCCACGGCGCAAAACCGCGACGCCGCCCAGCTCATGGGCGTGCATGTCGTCAGGGTCTATGCGCAGGTGCTGGCCTTGTCGGGGGCGCTGGCTGCCCTCTCGGGCGTCATGATCAGCTCGCTCGCGACGCTGTCGCCGACGATGGGTGGCGATCCGATGCTCAAAGCGTTCATCATCTGCGTCGTCGCAGGATTGGGCAACACCTATGGCGCGGTCGCGGCAGCATGGTGATCGGCCTGATCGAGGCCTCGACCCAATATGTGCTCGGGCGTTCGCTTTGGCTTCGCGTTGCTGTTGCTTCTCGTGATCGCCGTGCTGATTTGGCGGCCGTCAGGCATTTTCGGCAAGAGCCGGGTGGTGCGGCTTTGACCGCCGGTCGCCGGGACCTCATTGCGGGAATGGCGATGCTCGCCTGCGCGAGCGCCGTGCCATTTGTCTTTCCCGAGCGCTATCTCATCACCCAGATGACGTTGTTCTTCATCTGGGCAACGGTCGTCACACAGTGGAATCTGGTGCTCGGCGTCGGCGGTATTTTCTCGCTCGCCCAGATGGCGTTGTTCGCATGCGGCTCCTATGGCACTGCGATGCTCGGCTATTACTTCCATTGGCCACTCTGGCTCGCGATGCCGGCTTCGGCGGTGCTGGCGATGGCTGCCTCGATGCTGATCGGGCTTGCCTGTCTGCGACTCAAGGGCCCCTATGTCGCGCTGCTCACGCTCGCAATCGCCCAGGTCATCTACCTCCTGATCATCAATGACACCGAATGCTTCACGACCAACGAAGGTGGTTGTATGCCGCTGTTCGGCGGCGTCCGCGGTATCGGCAAGTTCGGTGACCTCGGTTTTCGTGATTTGTTCGGGTCGAAATTCATCGTGGCGAACTATTTCCTCGGCTTGGCTCTGCTTGTCGCCGCCTTTGGCTTTTCCGTGATCGTCATTCGCGGTCCACTCGGCCTTGCGTTCCGGGCATTGCGCGACAATCCGGGTTACGCGATGTCGCGTGGAATCAGTCAGTTCAAGTATCAATTGTGGATTTTCGCGCTATCGGCCTTTTTCACGGCGCTCGCGGGCGCGGTCTATGCCGCCGACTTTCGCGTCGTGGGGCCGACCATCTTCTCATTCACGCTGCTCTTGTTCCTTCTCTCCATGATCGTCGTTGGCGGCATGGGGTCCGTCTGGGGCCCATTGGTGGGCGCGGTCGTCCTGATGGTCGCGGATGAGGGTTTCAAGGAATTTCAGGACTGGCGCGCTCTCGGCATGGGGCTGATATTGCCTCTGTTCGTCGTCTTGTTGCCCGGCGGACTGATTGGCCTTTTCGACCGCGGTCGCGCCAAATACGCCACTGCGACGAAAGTGCGCGGCAGCGAGTGAGGAGAAGCATCATGACTCCCAAGGAACTGGCTGACGCGCTCGAAAATATCGACGAAGAGGCCTTTGTCTCCTTGCTATTGGAGTTTGAGCTCAATCACGATGATGGACCAAAGCAAGCCAAGGCGATGATCATCGATGCGCTTCGTTTTTCGGACCAGCACGGGCTGCGTATATCGCGCCCGCCGCTCGATGAGGCCGATTAGGTCTGGCCGCCCAGGCTTCGGTCATTGACCTATCGCACAGGCGGTCGCCAGGGCGACGACGGCCACGGATCCGATGGTATCGCTCTCAGCCTGCTATTGCGGATTGCTTTTGGCGTCGACCGGGCGGTGATGTTCATCCGGACGCAGCCGGCGTCGGCCGCGTTGAACGGCGTTCTTGCGCGAGCGTGATCGCCAGCGATTTCAATGTCTGGTCACTTAGGCTTTCGACTGAACGTTTTGATAATTCGTATCAGTGACGGCCGATCGCAGCAAGAATCGACGAGCAGAGTCGCCAGCATCCAAAGTAACGGACATCAATCGGTTCACGGACGAGCAGATTCATGCAGACTTGGTTACGTACACGACCGGCAGATGCTTGAATGGCTTCCTCAGTTCGCTGGAGGCAGAGCCGCCGACAATGATCTTCGAGAATGCGTCGAGATCCGCGAAGAATGCCGGCTTGAGACTGCCGAGTTTGCTCGCGTCGACCACCAGGATATTTTCCATCGCAGCGGCAATTACGGCCTGCTTTATCGCGACTTCGTGAAAATTGGAGCAACTAGCCCCACGGATCGGATGTGCACCGCCGGCGGATATGAACGCCTTGTTGATTCCGAGCCGTCGCAGATACGAGAGGCCCTCGTCCGAGGAAAACGATTGCGAGGATGGATGATATAGCCCGCCCATCAGCATCACCTGCGTTGCCGGTCGCCGGGTCACGATCGACGCCACATTCATCGAATAGCAGATCACCGAGAGTGGCAGGCCCCCGGGCAGGCATTCGGCGAGTGACTGCATTGTCGTGCCACAGTCGATGAATATCGTGTCGCCTTCCTGGATCGATGCGACAGCGGAGCGGCACGCAAGCCGCTTGTCCTGAGTGTGCTGATCGATCTCCTGTTCAAGCGTGTACTTGACGGCTGTGGGCGATGCCGCGTTCACGACGTAGCCACCGAGACAGGCGAGCGTAGCGTCGGACGAGGCAAGATCGCGCCGCACCGTCATTTCCGAGACGTTCAGCAGTTGGGCTGCGTCCTTAAGATGCAAAGTGCCGTTCTCGGCGATGGCGCGGCGGAGCCTCTGCAGGCGTTGTGCACGTGCATCGCCTTGGGCAGCCGTTCCGTTTGGGCTTTCGACCATACCGTTCAAATAACCCTTCATTTCCTCGATTGACAATAGTTTCACACAGTGTGACTATTCAAACAAAATAATGTTGGGATAATAACAATAAGGTCACGCCTAACATCGGCTCCGGGCGTGCCCGGCAGCTGGCGAGGCGGCCCGACGGCACTCGTGGAGCCGTCCTTGGAGGAGGCTAATGCTACGATCCAAGCATCCAAAATGCCGGTGGCGGAAGTTGACGCGCTGAGGGCTGTGGGGCGTCGAATGTCGCACAGCACGCTGATGCCGGACTCTTCAACTCTGCCATTGCGCGGTCGCGAGCGGCATGGACCTGTTGAGTTGAGGGCGCTTCCTCGCAATGAAACCCGCGCGCTGGAGATGGCATGGGTCGATGAGATCCGTATCAACCTCTCGGCCACCGAGCGGCGTGTCGCGACACTCCCCGGTCGGAGAACGGTCAAGAACGTTGCACAGGCTGGCTGGCTTCTAAAGGCCATTTCCTGCATTGATCTGACTACCCTCAACGGCGACGACACGGCCGGGCGCGTGAAGCGTCTCTGCGCCAAGGCGAGGGTACCCGTGCGGGCCGATATTCTGGTGGCGCTCGGGTTGGCCGACCGCGTTCTGCACACCGGTGCCGTCTGCGTCTATCATCGCTTTGTTGCAACCGCGGTCGAAGCACTCGAAGGTTCAAACATTCCCGTCGCGGCGGTATCGACCGGATTTCCGTCAGGGCTTGTGCCACACGATCTCAAGCTTAAGGAGATTGAACACTCGGTAAGGGACGGTGCCCAGGAGATTGACGTCGTCATCACCCGGGAGCACGTGTTGACCGGCGATTGGCGGGGTCTCTATCGCGAGGTGAAGGATTTCCGTGCCGCCTGCGGCAAAGCCAAACTCAAGACGATCCTGGCGACGGGCGATCTCAAGACGCTGCGCAATGTCGCCAAGGCGTCGATGGTCTGCATGATGGCGGGGGCGGATTTCATCAAGACCTCTACAGGCAAGGAAGGCGTCAACGCAACGCTTCCGGTGACGCTTGCGATGCTGCGGATGATCCGGACCTATGCCGAGCGCACCGGCTACAAGATCGGCTTCAAGCCGGCAGGCGGAATCTCGACGGCAAAGGATGTGCTCACCTACCAATTCCTGATGAGGGAGGAACTGGGACGCGAGTGGCTCGAACATGGCCTGTTCCGCATCGGCGCTTCGAGTCTACTCGCCGACATCGAACGGCAGCTCGAACATCATGTCACAGGCCGCTATTCGGCTTTCAACCGTCACCCCGTGGGATGAAAGAGCCCCATGAGCGTCGCGCATTACTATGAGACCATGGAGTATGGTCCTGCTCCCGAAGCCGACGGCGAGGCTCGGGCGTGGCTGAAGAAACACGGCGGAGTTTTCGGGCATTTCATTGGCGGCGAGTTCGTCGCGCCGCACGCAGGCAAGCATTTTCCGACGCTCGAGCCTGCGACAGGCAAGGCGCTCGCGCGGATCGCGCAAGGCTCTGCCGCCGATATCGACGCAGCGGTCAGCGCCGCCCGGAAGGCTCAACCACTTTGGGAACGGCTCGGCGGCCATGGCCGCGCCCGCCATCTCTATGCCCTCGCGCGCATGCTGCAGCGTCACGGCAGGTTGTTCGCGGTCCTTGAGGCGATCGATAACGGCAAACCCTTGAGGGAAACCCGCGACCTCGATGTGCCGCTCGCGGCGCGCCACTTGCTGCATCACGCCGGCTGGGCGCAACTGCAGGAGCGCGAGCTCGCAGATCAAGTGCCGCTCGGCGTGATCGGCCAGATCGTCCCGTGGAATTTTCCGCTGCTGATGCTGGCATGGAAGATCGCGCCGGCGCTGGCGGTCGGCAATACAGTGGTGCTGAAGCCCGCCGAGTTCACCTCACTCACGGCCTTGATGTTCGCCGAGTTTGCCGCCGGGGCTGGCCTGCCGCCCGGCGTGCTGAATATCGTGACCGGCGACGGCACAACGGGCGCGACACTCGTCGATCATCCAGGGGTCGACAAGATCGCGTTCACGGGGTCCACAGAAGTTGGCCGCCTGATCCGTCAGGCCACGGCTGGCTCAGGCAAGTCGTTGACGCTGGAGCTTGGCGGCAAGTCGCCTTTTATCGTGTTCGAAGATGCCGATATCGACGGAGCCGTGGAGGGCGTGGTTGACGCGATCTGGTTCAACCAGGGGCAGGTTTGCTGCGCGGGCTCGAGGCTGCTGTTGCAGGAAGGTATCGCCGAGACTTTTCGCAAGCGTCTGATCCGCAGGATGGAATCGCTTCGCGTCGGGCCGCCGCTCGACAAGGCGATTGACATGGGCGCGGTTATTGCGCCGGTCCAACTTGAGCGCATCAGGTCTCTGGTCGAGATCGGCGTGAAGGAGGGTGCGGAGAAATATCAAGCCGCGACGGTATTGCCCCAGGACGGTTGCTTCTTTCCTCCGACGCTGCTCTGGAATGTGCATCCATCGTCGACGGTGGCCATCGAGGAAATTTTCGGCCCGGTGCTCGTGGCGATGACTTTTCGGACGCCGGATGAAGCCGTGATGCTCGCCAACAATACCCGATACGGGCTTGCTGCAAGCGTGTGGAGTGAAACCATCGGACTGGCGCTCGATGTAGCGTCGAAGCTGATGGCTGGCGTGGTTTGGATTAACGCCACCAATCTGTTCGATGCCGGTGTCGGCTTCGGAGGCTATCGTGAATCGGGCTTTGGCCGGGAAGGGGGGCGCGAGGGCATTTACGAGTACCTCAAGCCCAAGGCGTGGAGCGTGCGCAAGCAACGGGCGAAACCCTCCGTGATGTCCGTCTTTCGCGACAATGCAGGATTCGACCTACCGCCGATCGATCGGACGCCGAAACTCTTCATTGGCGGCAAACAGGTTCGCCCGGATGGCAACTATGCCCGCGCCGTGGTGTCACCGAAGGGCAAGCATCTGGGCGAGGTGGGCGAAGGCAACCGAAAAGACATCCGTAACGCGGTAGCTGCGGCGCGGTCGGCCGAGGCCTGGTCCAAGGCGACAGCGCACAATCGCGCCCAAATTCTCTACTACCTTGCCGAGAATCTCTCGGCGCGCAGCGATGAATTTGCGGCGCGCATTGCCGCCATGACGGGTACCGCAATTGCAAAGGCGAGGGCCGAGGTCAGCGCGAGCATCGAGCGGCTGTACGGCTACGGCGCCTGGGCCGACAAATACGAGGGTACAGTCCACACCCCGCCGCTGCGCGGCGTGGCGCTTGCGATGCACGAGCCGATTGGTGTGGTCGGCGTTGCCTGCCCCGACGAGGCTCCTTTGCTTGCTCTCGTCAGCCTTGTTGCACCTCTGATCGCCATGGGTAATCGGGTTGTGGCGGTTCCGAGCGAGAGCCATCCGCTTGCCGCAACTGACTTCTATCAGGTGCTTGAGACGTCCGATGTGCCGGTTGGCGTAGTTAATATCGTCACCGGACGGCGCGATGGTCTTGTGAAGGTCCTGGCGGAGCACGACGATGTCGACGCACTTTGGGTATTCGGATCGAAGGAGGCCTCGGCGATTGCGGAGAAGTTGTCGACAGGCAATCTCAAGCGCACGCTGGTTGATCATGGGTTTATGATGGACTGGTATGACAAGCTTGCCAGTGAGGGCCCCATTCTTCTTCGCCATGGTGTGCAGGTGAAAAACATCTGGATCCCCTATGGAGACTAGGAGCAGCACTACCCGCTAAATCCGGGCCGCCAGAGCTCGGAGCGCGTTCAAAAATAAGGCCGAAGGGAGGGACTATGCTGAAGACCATTGATCCGCTGCTCAATGCCGACGTGCTCTATGCCTTGCGCGCGATGGGACACGGCGATCGTCTGGTCGTCTGCGACACCAATTTTCCGGCTGACGCCATCGCGCGGCAGACAACTCTCGGTCGATTGTTGCGTATCGACAATGTCAGCGCAGCAAGAGCGGTTGGAGCGGTGCTGTCGGTGCTGCCGCTGGACACATTCGTCGATGACGCGGCGATCCGTATGGAGATCGTCGGCAAGCCGGAGGAGGTTCCGGCGGTACAGCAGGAGGTTCAAGCTGCGGTTGATTTTGCCGAAGGCAAATCCCGGCCCCTCGTTGGTGTTGAACGCCACGCCTTCTATGAGAAGGCGAAGACAGCCTACTGCGTGATCGCGACGGGCGAGCGCCGCTTCTACGGGTGTTTCCTCTTCACCAAGGGCATCATCCCGCCGGATGAAGGGCACTGAGCATGGACAAAAATGGCGTAGCCATTCTTGGTGTCTTTGTTGCGGACCTCACCTTCCGTGCCGGTAAAATGCCGGCAATTGGTGAGACGATTGCAGGCTCCGGCTTTGCGGTGGGGCCGGGCGGCAAGGGCTCGAATCAGGCTGTCGCTGCCGCGCGCGCGGGTTCTCGCGTCACTTTCATTTCCCGGATCGGCAGCGACGCATTTGGAGACCTGGCCCTCAAGACCTGGAAAGCTGACGGAATTCAGCCGCGCGTGACGCAAACCGCGACTGCGCCGACCGGAGCAGCTTTCATCTTTGTCCATGAAACGCGGGGTGACAATGCCATCATTGTGGTGCCCGGCGCGGCCATGGATTTGTGTGCAGCGGATGTCGATGCGGCAGCGGACGCCATACGCGCAAGTCGTGTGTTCGTGACCCAGCTCGAGCAGCCGGTGGATGCCGCGCGCCGTGGGCTGGAAATCGCCCGCGCCGCGGGCTGCATCACGGTGCTCAATCCTGCACCGGCAATCGATCTCGACGACGCCGTTCTCGCTCTGAGCGACTATGTCGTGCCGAATGAAAGCGAAGCCGAAGCGTTGACCGGCATTGCCGTGGGAGACCTCGCCGCCGCTCGCCGCGCCGGCGACGCCCTGCTTGCCAGGGGCGCCGGTACGGCGTTGATCACGCTCGGCGAGCGTGGCGCGCTTTTTCACGTGAAAGACCGTTCGGTCCATATCGCGCCCTTCTCGGTTGGCAAAGTGGTCGAGACGACGGGCGCCGGTGACGCCTTCGTAGGCGGCTTCGCGGCCTCCCTCGCCGGAGGAACGAATAATCCGCTTCAGGCCGCACGCTTCGGATCGGCGGCTGCAGGAATTTCGGTAACGCGGCCTGGCACCGCTCCGGCTATGCCGTTCCGCGAGGAGATCGAAATGCTGTTGAAGGAACAATCACCGTCATGATGCGGAACGATCTGATCCAAGCATATTGAGAATGAGGCCGGCGAGCGCGTGTGTTCAAAATAGCAGTACTGAGGCAGCCCGAAGGGCAAAGAAAAGGGAGGTTATGCGATGAAACAGCAAGAGCACGATCACCATCCGGGGATGCGACCCAACCGACGCACTGTACTGAAGGGAGCCGCCAGCGCTGCAGCCTTGGGCACGACCGGGGCTCTCGGCTCGTTCACCGGGCTTGCGCTGGCGCAGGACGATATAAGGGCGAAAATCCTGCAAATTCCGGGTGTGGGCAAGGGGGCGCCGACCGACGCCGACTGGCAGAAAGTGGGTGAACTGTGCCTTGGTCCCACCAAGGCAAGCGTCAAGGAGGGAGAATTCAAGGGCGTCGAGCTTTCCTTCATGGGGCTCAACAATCAGAAATCTGCACAATTTGCTTTTCCGCGGTTTTTTGAAACCGTGGGAGGCCTACACGGGCGCGAAAATTTCCTGGATCGATCTCGCACAGGCCGACTACAACCCGCGGCTGCAACAGGCGATCGCGACCGGGACGGTCGACTTCGACATCCTCGAAATGGGCGCGCCCTTTGAGGGCGACGTGTGCGGCAAGGGACTTGCCTCCGAAATGCCGGACTGGGTCAAGAAGCAGATCGATATCGATGATTATGTCGACTACTTGAAGCCGCCGGTCGGAACCTGGAACGGAAAGACCTATCGCGTTACGATCGACGGCGATTGCCACAACTTCAATTACCGAACCGACTATTTCTCCGACGCGGCTCTGGCCAAGGCCTGGAAGGACGCGGGCAATACCAGCGAATGGGGCGTGCCGAAGACCTGGCAGCAAGTTCAGGCCGTGACCAAATTCCTCAAGGGCAAGAAGATCAAGGGACAAAATGCCTTCGGCTATCTGGACGCGCCCAAGCCGTGGGGTGGATTCGGCTTCTATTTCCTCGGTAGCCGTGCCACGGCCTACGCCAAGCATCCTGACGACAAGGCCTGGTTATTCGATGTCGACACGATGAAGCCGCGCATCAACAATCCGGCCTGGGTTCGCGCCATTCAGGATGTCATCGATGCGCTGCCGTCGGAGCCGGCAGATCAGCTCAACGCGGATCCGAACACCACCGGCTTTCAGCAATTCCTCGCCGGCATCGGCTCGATGATCCCCTGGTGGGGAGATATCGGCCAGGTAGCGAAGGCGAGCGACACCTCCGTTATCGGCGACGTGGTCGGATTCGATATCCTGCCCGGATCGGACGACGTCTACAACTCCAAGACAGGCAAATGGGACAAGCTCTCAAGCGGTCCAAACCATGCGCCGAACTGCGCCTATCTCGGCTGGGGCGTCTACGTCATGGCGAGGGTCAATGGCGACCAACGAAAGCACAAGGCAGCCTGGAGCGCGGCCGCCCATCTCGGCGGCAAGGATCTGTCGCTCTGGACCGTGATGTACCCGTCCGGCTTCCAGGTGCACCGAACCAGCCACTCCAACATCGACGAATGGGTCGGAGCTGGCTACGACAGGAAATACATCACGTCCTACCTGAACTCCCAGTTCGGCTCCTACAATCATCCGAACCGGGCTGTCGAGCCGCGCATTCCAGGCATCTTCCAGTACTACAGCATCGCGGAAGATGAACTGACAAAGATCTTCGCCGGCCAGTACGATGCACAGACCGGTGCCAACAACATCGCCGCGGCGTGGGAAAAACTGACCGACCAGATCGGCCGTGACAAGCAGATCGCGCTCTACAAGGCGTCGCTCGGCATGTAGCTTCCTCCTTGGCGGATCACTCGATCCTCGGCTGGCGCCCTTCGAAGCGCCAGCCGGCTGTACCCTTGGTGATGAGATCAGGCTCAATCGGCAAAGTGCGATCTTGATGCGGAATTCGTCAGTGGTTGCGGATACCCGACCCATCAAGGGCGTATCGCAGCGCATGCTTGCCGGCCGGAAGAAGCTGGGCCGGGCGTTCGTCGGCGTTGCCTCGCTGGGGGCGCTGCTCTTGCTGCTCATCCAGGTCCTGCACGCGACCGGGACGATCGCGGCTGGGTTCAGCACCTGGCGCCCGATCCTCTATGCCTATCTGGTCTGGGCTATCGCGTTCGGCGTTGGCCAGGTTGTGATCCGGGGAGAAACCGGCCTGCGCGCACTATTCCTGCTCCCGGCTGTGCTGTACACCGTTGCGGTTGTGATCTTTCCGACGCTGTTCGGAATTTATATCGCCTCACTGGACTGGAATCTAAGTTCCTTTGAAGGACCACACTTCAACGGCCTCAACAATCTCGTCGGATTGCTCCGCGATAGCTACTACTGGAACGCGCTGGCCAATATGGTCTTCTATGTGGTGTCCGTGTTTGGCGAGTATGCGATTGCATTTGGCCTGGCGTTGTTGCTGAACGCCAACATCCGAGCCCAAAAATTCTTCCGTGTCGTGTTCCTGCTGCCGCTGATGCTGAGCCCGGTTGCGGTCAGCTGGATGATCGGTAAATCGCTTATGGAGTATCGTTTTGGCCCAGCGGCAACGCTGGCGCGCTATTTGGGATGGGACAATCCGGCTTTCTTTTCGACGCCCTGGGCAGCGCGATTGAGCATCGAAGCGATGGATGCCTGGGTTTCCATCCCCTTCATCATGATCTTGCTGCTTGCCGGATTACAGGCGATGCCCAAGGAGGTGCAGGAGGCCGCCAAGGTCGATGGCGCAAACGCCTGGCAATCCTTCCGGCACGTCACATTCCCGCTTATGCTGCCGGTGAGCATCACTGTTCTCATCATCAGGATCATTTTCAAGCTGAAGCTTGCTGACATCGTGATCAACGTGACTGCGGGAGGACCCGGCGGCGCCACCGACACCGTGTCGAGCTTCATCTACCGCGTCTATCGCGATCGATCGAATGTCGGATACGGCACCGGGCTCGCGATATTCTATCTCCTTCTCATCATCGTCTTCCTGACCGTCCTGTTGCGCCTGTCCAAGCGCTGGACACAGAAGGTTGCGTGAACCTGCGGGCCGAAAGCCGTATCTCAAAGGGAAATGCTCGATTGTCCATTGTTACCTCAGCGCCGAAACCGTCCCGGAAGCATCACGCGGCATTTCGGGCGAAGCGGATTCTCAGCCGCGGGTTGATCTATGGCGTGTTGCTGTTCTGGACTTTTGTCTGCCTGTTTCCGATCTATTGGACGATCACGACCGCCTTCAAATCCGCGACCGATGTGACGCAAGGGCACCTGATTCCATGGCTGGATTTTCAGCCGGATTGGAAGGGCTGGCGTTCCCTCGGCCTCTCGCCCGATACGATCCTGCAGAGTTCTAATCCGCGCGATGAATTCGTGAGCCGGTTCGAGAACAGCGTCATCACATCGGTCGGGGCCTCCATCCTGGCGCTGGTGCTCGGGTCATTGGCCGCTTACGGGCTGAGCCGCTTCCGATACAAATTCGCGTGGATGCGCAATGACGACATTTTGTTTTTCTTCATGTCGCAGTTGATCCTGCCACCGGTCGTGCTGGCCTTGCCGTTTCTGGTTCTCTACAAGGCGTTGTCGCTGCTGGACACGCGCATTGGACTGATCCTGATCTATACCTTGACGGTGCTGCCGATCGTCATCTGGATTATGCGCGATCAATTCAACTCGATTCCGATCGAGCTCGATGAAGCCGCCTTCGTCGACGGCCTCTCGATCTGGGGGGCGTTCATTCGCATTGCATTGCCGCTCGCGCTTCCCGGCATGGTAGCGGCCTTTATCCTCTCGTTGGTGTTGTGCTGGAACGAATATTTCTTTGCGGCACTGCTGACGAGCACGGACGCGAAAACGTTGCCCGTCATGGTCGCCAGCCAAACCGGCTCGCAGGGCATCAACTGGTGGTCGATGGCAGCGCTGTCGACGGCGGCGATCGCCCCGCTCGTCCTGGTCGGGATTTTCCTTGAACGCTACATCGTCAGCGGATTGACAGCGGGTTCGGGAAAATAGAACACTATACCTAACGACCTTTAGCCTATCCGCCGGATCAAGCACGCAGCGAAATGGCCAACCATCTTGATCGCGTATCGCGAGAGCTGCATTCCTTCGTCGCCGGGCATCCCGGCTTCTTCGAGGAGTAGAATCTCGCATCAGGCGAGCTCGCGTTGACAGATGGCTGCAAAGAAATACGCTGTGCGCAAATTTCAATGATGGACCGGCGCAACCGGACCACGACCGGGAAGAAACAAATCCGCCATGGTTTCGCAGTCTGCACTACCACGCCGTGCGCTTGGCCGGACCGGGCTTGAAGTCTCGGTCCTCGGCTTTGGCACCGCACCGCTTGGCGATCTCTATGCACATTTGGACGACCGCACCGCCATTGCGGCGGCGCAGCGGGCGTTCGATCTGGGCATCAATCTGCTCGACACGTCACCCCTCTATGGGTACGGCCTTTCCGAGCATCGCTGCGGGACCGCGCTCAGGCGCGTGCCGCGCCAGGACATCGTCCTATGCACCAAGGTCGGTCGCTGGATGGATCCGTTTCACCGGCCAGACAATCGTTCCGGCTTTGTGGGTGGGCATCCGCATCGCGCAGTAGTCGACTATTCTTATGATGGAACGATGCGTTCGGTGGAACAATCGCTGTTGCGGCTTGGCACCGACCGGCTGGACTTGCTGCTGATCCATGACGTCGATGTGTGGACCCATGGCGCCGATGCCATCGAGGATCGGTTTCGCGAGGCAATGTCCGGCGCCTATGCGGCGCTCGACAGGCTTCGCGGCGAGGGCGTGGTCGCGGGCATTGGTGTCGGCGTGAACGAGGCCGAGATGTGCGTGCGTTTCGCGCACGCCGGATCGTTCGACACCATGCTGCTCGCCTGGCGATATTCGCTGCTGGAGCAACCGGCGCTCGCGCAGTTCCTGCCGCTGGCGCGGCAACAGGGAATCGCGGTTTTGCTCGGTGGCGCATTCAATTCGGGCATTTTGGCAACTGGCGCGGTCAGCGGCGCCAAGTACAATTATAAGGACGCGCCACCTCACATCTTGGCAAAGGTCGCAGATATCCAGCGGATCTGTGAGGCCTACGGCGTCGCCTTGCCGACTGCGGCGCTGCATTTCGCATTGGGCCACCCGGCGGTGGCCAGCGTTGTGCTGGGGGCGCAAAACCCGCAGGAGGTTGAGCGCAACGTGGTCGCGCTCTCCAGCAAGGTGCCGGCCGGGTTGTGGGCCGATCTGAAGTCGCAGCATTTGCTCGATGCGGACGCACCCGTTCCAGCATCAAGCTGATGCGGATCGATGCTCACCATCATCTGTGGACTCTCGCTCGGGGAGATTATGGCTGGCTGACTCCCGACCTGGCGCCGATCTATCGGGATTTTCAGCTCTCGGACCTGGCGCTGCACCTCTCCGCAGCCAAGATCGAGGGAACGATCCTGGTTCAGGCCGCGCCGACCGAGGCGGAGACAATGTTTCTGCTCGATATCGCGGAACAGGCGGAAGTGGTGCGCGGCGTGGTCGGCTGGACGGATTTCGACGCAGCGGATGGCGTGGCGCGCATCAATGCGATGGCGGCGCAGAGGCTGCTGGTAGGGCTGCGGCCCATGGTGCAGGACATTCCCGACGATGATTGGCTGCTTGGTCCGGGACTGACGCCGCTGCTGACGGCGATGGCCCGGAATGGTCTGATCTTCGACGCCCTGGTAAAGCCGCGTCATTTGCCAAGATTCTTGCAAGTGGCCGGCAGCCATCCCGATCTGCAATTCGTGCTCGATCATTGCGCCAAGCCGTCGCTGGCGACCGGCGACATTACAATTTGGCGCCGCGATATTGCGCGGCTCGCCGAGCACCCCAACGTCGTCTGTAAATTGTCGGGACTGGCGACGGAGGCCGCACCGGATTGGAGGCCCGCGGATCTGCGTCCGGCAGTGGATCATGTCCTTGTGTGTTTCGGGCCACAGCGCATGCTGTGGGGAAGCGACTGGCCGGTGGTCAACCTCGCCGGCGGCTATGCAAAATGGCTCGCTTCCGCCGAAAGCCAGCTGGCGGACCTGTCGGCGGACGAAAAGACCGCAGTCTTCGGCGGTAATGCGGCGCGCATCTATCTGGCAAAACGCGGACGACGGGCAGGTTGAGAGCGATCGACCGTGCGTTCCGACGATGTCACGCCATCGAGCCGAATAAGCCACGAATCAACGGATTGACTGGGCTCACGGCTCGTCAGCGATCCGATCCCACAACGCCCGGATCATGTCCTTCATGACCAGCGCTTCCTGCCAGCGGTCAGAGAGCTCTTTGCCGTCGGGACCGGTGATGGCGTAGGGCGGGGGACCGAGTTCGCAGAGGAAGGTGAGCGTCGCATCGGGTCCCGCGCGCTTCTTCCAGGAGCGTATGCCGTAATCCCACCAGCCCATGAACAGCGAGACCCATCCCTGGTGCTGCGGAAAGCCGAGCGAGATCTGTATCTGCTCACGGCTTGCGATGCGGCCATGAATGCCCCAAGTCTTGTCAAGAATACGATGGATCAGCGCGTGGTTGACGTCATCGACTGGCCAAGCGAATTCGCGGCCGACCAGATAGTGCGAGAGATCGGCCGTCAGCCGCAGGTCGGGAAAGCAGTCGAGAAGCTGCAGTGTAAAGAACAGATCCGTCGTCATACGGTCGCGATGCGTTTCGACATGCACTGCTACGCCGGTCTGTTCAGCAAGGCGGCGCCAGCCTTCGAGCAGCGGAATACAGTCTGTGAGCCGCTGCGGACGAACGTCCGGCTGCAGATTGACATGATCGGCTCAGAGCTGCGCCACCAGCTCGAGCACCGGCTTCAGGTCGTCGACGGTCTTCGGATAGCACTGTGCCTGCCAGATCATGCCGTGCGATCGGAGGAAGGTCGTGACCTCGGTTGCGAAGGCAGAATCGATGAAGCGCACACCTGCGCCGTCAAACCCGGCATCGCGGATCATCGCGAGCTGGGTTTGAAGCGGCCATTCCGGCTCATTCGCCAATCGCCGCTCCATCGCCCAGAGCGACTGTAGCACGCGCAGTTGTTGCGCCACGGATCAGGCCCGGGCCGGCATTGCTGCCGGCAGTTCGTTGCATTGCGAAACCGTCAGCCGCGATGTTCTCCTGATAGGCCTCGGGTCCGATCCAGATCGCGATCACCGTGCAGGCCGAAAGAAACATTGCGTAGCAGGCGACCGGCCACCACGTTCCGTAAGCCGCAACCAGCGCGGTGCCCACGAACGGCGCCGGGCCGCCGGACAGCAGCGAGCCGAGTTCGCGCGCAAAGGCGAAGCCGGCGAAGCGGCGCTGCGGTGGGAACAGCTCGGCGAAATAGGCCGCTTGCGGTCCGAACATCGCCGCCGTCACCACGGCGCGGGCAAGGATGAAGGCGAGCGCGATCATGATCCACTGCTTTGGTGCCGATCATCCAGGAAGAAGGGAAGGCCAATGCGACACCCGCCAGCGCGCCGAACATGTAGACCGGTCGTCGTCCGATCCGGTCGGACAAGGCGGCAAATCCCGAGGATCGTGAACAGCTCGACCGTGAATGCCAGCATCAGCGCGCTCAGCGCGTCCGATTTCGGTACGCCGAGCGTCGTAATGACATAGTTCAAGCCGAACACGGGAAAAAAGTAGCCAAGTCCGTTTTCGGCCAGCCGCGCCCCAGCACGACGATGAAAGTTGCGCGGGTGTCGGCGCAGCGCTTCCATCGCAGGATTGCGCTCGACTTTGCCGCGCGCGACCACGGCATCGATAAAGACAGGCGTTTCGGTCGACGCTGCAGGCGGACGAAGATGCCGACAAGGATCAGCAGGAAGCTTGCCAGGAACGGTAGGCGCCAGCCCCAACTCATCAGGTCTTCGCGCGCCGATCCGATGCTCGCGGCAAGGATCACACGCAGGCGCGATTTACTGGGACCGCCGGTTGCCGTCTCGGTCATTCGCTCCCTCGTTAGATTAATTTATTTGCTATCTTGAAAGCAGTGATGCCCGCGGCTCGCCGCGGCCATCATCGTTGATGTTACGCGGCGCGCGTAAAGTAGGATTTCTTTGCAGCCGACTGGGTCTCGTAGATCGAGCCCTGTCGCTTGGCCGGCGGAAGCGGCATTCGAACCGGCACATTGGTGAGCCGGGGCGTGATTACCGAGGGTCCCGTCAGCAGGCGGCTGTCGAATTCGTCAAAGTCCTTGACCCCCATCAGCGGCCAGGCGTCGCTGGCAGCGACTTCGTAGAGCAGGAGATTGCGCGGCTTGCTCGATGTGTTGGTCGCGGAGCCGTGCAGGGCACGCACGTGGTGGAAGGACATGCTGCCGGCCTTGCCAGTGCAGGGCACCGCGCGCCTGATCTGGTCCTGGATCAGGTCTGGATCGATCAAGCCGGCAAAGCAGCCGTCGTCGCCGTGATGATTCCATATGTCCTTGCCGGTGTGCGAGCCTGGCGTCACCAGCATCGGGCCGTTCTCAAGATCGCAATCATCGAGCAACACGCCGATCGCCAGCACGTCGTCATTGGTGTGCGGATAGAACGCCCAGTCCTGATGCCACTCGACCGGCGAGCCATATCGCGCGGACTTCATGTTCAGCTTGGAGCCATGCAGGCGCAGCCCGGGGCCGATCAGCGTGGTGAGGATGCCGATCACGGGTGGGCTGCGGACGATCTCATCGAATATCGGGTGCACCTTGTGCGGCGCCTTGATGCGGCGGACCCGCGGGTTCTCCGGGGTGTGACCGGGTTCGAGGTCGTAAACATTGGTGTGCTCAGTGACATTGGCCGCGCCGGCAACAAGCTCGGCCAGCGCTGTACGCACCCTGGCGAGCGTATCGTTGTCGAGAACCTCAGGGATCACGATCACCCCATCCCGCTTGTAAGCCTCAGCCAAGTCGTCCGAAATCATGCCGTTTCTTCCCTCTTTCGCGCTATGGTAGCGCTAACATTAGGAATGATACCGCTGTCATTGTGGATTAACAAGCTGGAACCGTGCAGGCTCCTGACCATGAGTACCGAACTGTCTCGCGCCGAGACCATCCGAGCCGATGTCGCGCCCACACTTTCGGCGGTGGCCAAACGCGCCGGCGTCTCGTCGATCACGGTTAGCCGAGTCCTCCGTCTGCCCGACCTGGTCGCACCGGAGACCCGCGCGCGCGTCGAGCAGGCAATGCGCGAATTGGGTTACGTGCCGAACCTGGTCGCGGGCGCGCTGGCGAGTGCACGGACCAATTCAGTCGGAGTGCTGGTGCCGACGATCGCCAACTCGATCTTCGCCGACACGGTGCAGGGACTCTCTGACAAGCTCGAGCCGCTTGGCTTCTCCGTCTTGCTCGCGCAGTCGCGTTATGACGCCACGCGCGAGGAACGCATGCTGGCGGCGCTGCTATCGCGGCGGCCCGAGGCAATCATCATGGTCGGCTCTCCCGCGACGGAAGAGGGCAGCCGCTTGTTGCGCCACGCGCGCATCCCGATCGTCGAGACATGGGATCTGCCGTCAAGGCCGATTGATGCCGTCTCCGGCTTTGACAATTACAAGGCCGGCGTTGCTGCCGCAAAGCACCTGATCGCGCAGGGGCGCAAGCAGCTTGCCTTCATCGGCGGCGATGATCCGCGCGCGACGCGCCGCTGGCTCGGCTTCAAGGACGAAATCATGGCCAGTGGTCTCAGAGAGCCACGCCGCCTGGTCCTCGATCGCAACGCCTCCAGCGGCGCGGCGGCCCATGCGCGCCTGCCGGGAGTCGACGCGGTATTCGCCGCCAACGACGCCCATGCTATCGGCTTCATGGCGGGGCTTCGCAAGGCCGGCCTGTTGCGCGAGGGCTCGGCGTCGGAGCAGCCGGTCGCGGTCATCGGTCTTGGCGACCTTGAAATGGGTCGCCTGTTCTCGCCGGCATTGAGCACGATCAGAGTGCGTGGTGATGCGATCGGCTGGACGGCAGCGACGCTCACGCTCGACCGCGGCGGAGAGCGCCAGGTCGATCTCGGCTTCGAGCTGGTGTTGCGCGACAGCGGCTAACCGGCATTGGCCGCTCGATCCTCGGCGAACGATCGCGTCTGACCGGGCGGGGCGCTGGATCAGGCCGCTGAATTCGCCAGCAATTCCGATTTTCCAGTGTCTTCCAGCGAGAACACGCCGAAGTCGGCCGCGGCCGCCATGATCTGGGACAGCGACGCCAGTGCACGGTCGCGGTCGTCTTCCAGCAATTTGCGCTGGCTGGTGACCGCGGCGGCGGCATCGCGCCGGCGGATGGCGTCGAGCGTGGAGCGCATCAGATCGGCAGCTTCGCGGCGGATCTCCCGGGTCTGATAATCGAGCGGCGCCTTCCAGATCGTCGCCCACACCGTCTGATTGGCGAGATCGGCGAGTTGTTCGGCGAGCAATTCGTTGCCGGATCCGTGCGCCACGGTCCGCACCGCGCGGGTCGTCACGCGTGCGAACGCGATCGGATCGCCGTCGTCGACCATCGCGTCGAGCTCCGCGCAACGCCGCGCAAGCGTGTCGATGTAACTCTCGACCGGCGCCGTCGCCATGGTGCGAGCCGCGAGCAGCGACAGCGCCATGCGGACGTCGAACAGGTCGGCGACCGACTTCAGCGACAACGGCCGTATATAGGCGCCGCGTCTCGGGTTGAAATCGACGAGACGCCGTCGTTCGAGGATGCGGATGGCTTCCCGGATCGGACCGCGGCTGACGCCAAAACACTGCGCCAGTTCGAGTTCGATCAGCCGCTCGCCCGATTTGCGGCGGCCGGCG
Organism: uncultured Pseudomonadota bacterium; assembly: GCA_963729395.1. Classification (GTDB taxonomy): domain Bacteria; phylum Pseudomonadota; class Alphaproteobacteria; order Rhizobiales; family Xanthobacteraceae; genus Bradyrhizobium. The sequence continues at coordinate 41,921 of CAVSOS010000084.1, forward strand.
ACGATCTCGGCGCCGAGCTCTTCGGCGACCTGCTCGGGAAGCGTGCGGGGCGCGAACTTCCGCTCGAACTCGTCATCGTCTCTGGTCATGGGGCTCCCGGGTATCGCCCAATCGCGCGGGGTCTGTCGCCAGCGCAACCCTTCTATACCCAGGAATATCTATTGTTGACAATCGACAATCCATCCTTCAATGGAATTGAGGCAACCTGCGAAGAAAAAAAGTGGATTGTTTTCAACCAGAAAACCGCGGCGGCTGGGTTGAACACCTTCCGGACATCGCGAAAGCCATAAAATTCAATGTCCCGGCAGCAGACCGGGCAGGTTCAGGGAAGGAGCAGGTGGATGGCGACATCGTCTACGGCGCAGGTCTCGGTGCCTGCCTTCGGATTCGCTCCAACCTTGAAGCCGGGCTTGTCCGTTCAACTGCTAAAGATCTGACGGCCCGATGCGATGGTCGGTCTCGCCGATATCTCCGGCTCGATCACGGCGCGCCCACCGGACGCGCGCATAACGGCGGCAGGCGCGTACGCGCAAACACTTCTTGACGTCCGCGCCCTGTCGCTCGCCTTCAAGACCTCGGACGGCGAACTGCCGGTCATTCGCGATATCAGCTTCTCGGTTACTCCCGGCGAACGCGTCGGCATCGTCGGCGAAAGCGGCTGCGGCAAGACCGTTACAGGTCTATCGCTGCTGCGCCTGTTGCCGGCCCGGTCGGCGAGGCTGTCCGGCCAGATCCTGTTCGAAGGCCGCGATCTCGCGACCTTGTCGGCGCGCGAGATGCGCGCGGTGCGCGGGCGCGAGATCGCGATGATCTTCCAGGAACCGATGAGCGCGCTCGATCCGGTCTTCACCGTCGGCGACCAGATCAGCGAGGCCTATCGCACGCATTTCCCGGTTGGCCGCAGGGAAGGCCGCGAACGCGCCATCGCCGCACTCGCCGGCGTCGGCATCCCCGCACCGGAACGGCGTTGCGACGAGTATCCGCACCAGCTGTCGGGCGGCATGCGTCAGCGTGTGATGATTGCGATGGCGCTGATCTGCGAGCCGAAGCTTCTGATCGCGGACGAACCGACCACCGCACTCGACGTCACGGTGCAGTCCCAGATCACCGATCTCCTGCAACGCCTGAGCGAACGCACCGGCACGGCATTGCTGTTCATCAGCCACGACCTCGGCGTCGTGGCCGAAACCTGCACGCGCATGATCACCATGTATGCGGGCGAAGTGGTTGAGGATGCGCCGGTGGATGATGTTCTGGTCAAGCCCCGGCACCCCTATACGTCCGGGCTGCTGCGTTCGCTTCCCGGCCTCTGCGCGCGGCGCAGCGCGCTGCCCTCGATCCCGGGCCGCGTACCGTTGCTGCAGGCGATGCCGGCGGGTTGCCGCTTCCAGCCCCGATGCACGCATGCCGCTGACCGATGCGCGTCACCGCAGACGCTTGCCGAGCTTTCGCTATCGCATCGTGTGCGCTGTTGCCGCGCATCCGAGATCGCGTTGCCGGGAGCGGTAAACCCATGACGAGCGTATTGGATGGCGCACCGCGACCCGAAAATCCGCGAGGTCCGATCATGGCCGTGCGCAGTCTGCGCGTGCTGTTTCCGACGCGGGACGGCAGGGACACCATCAAGGCCGTCGACGGCGTCGATTTCGACGTGCGCGCAGGCGAGACGTTCGGCATCATCGGCAAATCCGGCTCCGGCAAGACCACGCTCGGACGCGCGCTGGTTTCGCTCATCGCTCCGACTGAAGGCCAGATCCTGCACGACGGTCTCGATCCGGCGACGTTGCGCGGCGCGGCATTTCGCGCGCATCGCCGCGACTACCAGATCGTGTTCCAGGATCCGAACGCGGCGCTCAACCCGCGCATGACCATTCTCGACAGCGTGATCGAGCCGGCCGAGATCATGCAGGACGGCACCGACGAATCCCGTCGCAAGGCTGGTTTCGCCGTGCTCGCGCGGGTCGGGCTGCCACGCGAGCTTTCGGGCCGCTATCCGCACCAGCTTTCCGGTGGCCAGAAGCAGCGCGTCAATATCGCGCGCGTGCTGATGCTGCGCCCGAAGGTAATCGTGTGCGACGAGGTTGTGGCCGCGCTCGACGTTTCGATCCGCGGCGACATCCTCAATCTGTTTGCCGATCTGCAGCGCGAATTCAATCTCACCTACGTCTTCATCACCCACGACATCTCGGTGGTCTCGCACATCTCGGACCGCATCGCGGTGACCTATCTCGGCCGGCTGGTGGAGCTCGGGGCGGCGGAAGACGTGATCGAGCGGCCGCTGCATCCGTATACGCAGGCACTGCTTTCCGCCGAACCTGTGCCGCTGCCGTCCACGCTGCGCGCGAACCGCCGGATCGTGCTCGAAGGCGAAATTCCAAGCCCGGTCATGCCGCCGTCGGGCTGCCGCTTTCGCACGCGCTGCCCGGCCGTGCAGGCGCGCTGTGCCGAGGAGGTCCCCGCCTGGCGTGAGTTGAAACCGGGGCACTGGGTGGCCTGTCATTTTTCGACGGTCGAGGGGCCGCCGTCACGCGACGCCAATACGCAAGAAACAACAGCATTCGGGAGGACGGAATGACAGACAGCAACCGGACCATCGGCGCACTGAGCCGGCGCGACATCTTTGTATTGGCGGGCGGCGCTGCTCTCGCTGGCGCGATCGGCCTGCCGGCATTGGCGCAGGAGACCGCGAAAAAGGGCGGCGTTCTCAAGGTCGCTGCTCCCGCCAACCCGTCGTCGCTCGATCCGGCGACCGGCGGCTCGGGCGCCGATCACAGTGTGTTGTGGACCATGTACGACACGCTGGTCGAGTGGGACTACGAGACGCTGAAGCCGAAGCCGGGGCTTGCCAAATGGTCCTACCCCGATCCGAAGACCATGGTGCTCGACATCGAGAAGGGCGTGAAATTCCACGACGGCACCGATCTGGACGCCGAGGCCGTCAAGTTCAACATCGAGCGCAACCGGCAGGACGCCCGCTCCAATATCAAGGCGGACCTCACCAGCGTCGCGTCGGTGGACGTCACTGGGCCATTGCAGGTCACGCTGCGGCTGAAGAATCCGGACACCGCGCTGCCCGCGATCCTGTCCGATCGCGCCGGCATGATGGCGTCGCCGACCAATCTCAAGGTCCTGGGCACCGAGACCAACCGCAAGCCGGTCGGCGCGGGGCCGTGGAAGTTCGTCAGCTGGGCGGACAACGAAAGCGTGGTGGTGACGCGCAACGACAGCTACTGGCGCCCCGGGCGGCCGTATCTCGACGGCATCGAGTTCGCAATCATTCCGAAATCGGCGACCGCGCTGCGCTCGGTGACCGCCGGCGAAAAGGAGATGGCGTTTTCCCTGCCGGCGCGGCTGAAGCCGATCATCGACCGCTCCAAGCAGCTGCGGACCATCGCCGCGCCGACGCTCTACTGCATCCAGCTCTATTTCAACTACGCCCGCGCGCCGCTCGACAACGCCAAGGTCCGCCAGGCGATCAACTTCGCGCTCGACCGCGACGGCTTCGTGAAGGCAACAATGGGCGGCCTCGGTGAGGTGGCGACCATGACACTGCCGAGTTCGCACTGGGCCTACGACAAATCGGTCTCGACGCTCTATCCGCACGATCTCGATATGGCCCGCAAGCTGCTCGCGGAAGCCGGCTTCAAGGACGGCGTCGAACTCACCATCGGCGGCTACAACGACCAGGATTCGGTCCAGCGCAGCGAGGTGCTGCAGGCCCAGCTCGGGCAGGCCGGTATCCGTCTCAAATTCAGCCGCGGCACCATCCCCGAAATCAGCGCGCAGTTCTTTGCCACCGAGAAGAAGTTCGACGCGCTGCTGTCGGCCTGGACCGGACGCCCCGATCCGAGCATGACCTATGCGCTCGGCTTCGACAAAGGCGCCTATTACAACGCCGGCCGCGAGTGCGATCCGGAGCTCTCAAAGCTGATCCAGCAGAGCCGTGAGAGCGAGAACCTCACTGAGCGCGCCGTCGTGTTCGCCAGGATCCAGCGCTTCGTGATGGAAAATGCGCTCTCCGCGCCGATCGCATTCCAGTACGAGCTCGATGCGCTCGCGCAGAAGGCCGAGGGCTACAAGGCCGATCTGCTGGGCAAGCCGAAATTCGAGAACATGTCGCTGGGCTAACGCCAAGGCCGCGGCGCCAGGATGGCGATGCGGTGCCTTCAATTCGGACACACGGAATGTCTAGCTCAACCAAAAGCAACATCATCGCGCGCCGCCTGATCCAGGCGGTACCGGTGATTGTGCTCGCGACATTCATCGTATTCGCGTTGCTGAAGCTGGTGCCGGGAGACGTTGCCGTGACGCTCGCCGGCGACAACGCCTCCGACGCACGAATTGCGGAAATCCGCCATCTCTACGGTCTCGACCGGCCGTTCCTCGTCCAGTACGGCGCGTGGCTGTGGAAAGCCGTGCATGGCGACCTGTCGACGTCGCTGATCTCCAGTGAGGCCGTGCTGACCTCGATCGTGCGCTGTTTCCCGCACACGCTGCTGATCGTGGTGCTTGCCATGGTCATGGCGCTGGTGATCGGCATTCCGCTCGGCATCGCCGCCGCCAGCCGTCAGGGCTCGTGGCTCGACGACGCCGTCATGACCATCGCCTCGCTCGGCGTCGCCGTGCCGAATTTCTGGCTCGGCATGATGCTGGTGGCGCTGTTCGCGCTCGAACTCAACTGGCTGCCCGCCACCGGAGCCGTTCCACTCAGCGAGAGCGTCCGCGGCGCGCTGAGCCATGCGATCCTGCCGGCCTGCGCGCTCGCCGCAGGCGGCATCGCCGAGGTCGCGCGGCAGTTGCGCTCGTCGCTGGTGGAAATCCTGTCGTCGCAGCAGGTGCGCACGCTTCACGCCAAGGGCCTGTCGCCGTCGGCGATCCTGTGGCGGCACGGCCTGAAGAACGTCAGCGTCAACCTGCTCACGGTGATCAGTCTGCTGTTCAACCGGCTGCTGGCCGCGACCGTGGTGGTCGAAGCGGTATTCGCGATTCCCGGCATGGGCAGCCTGATCGTCAACGCGGCGATCCATCGCGACTTCCCGGTGGTGCAGGGCGTGGTGTTCGCGATGGTGCTGGTGGTGGTCGCGCTCAATCTCGTCACCGACATACTTTATAATGTCCTCGATCCGAGGATCACCTGACATGGCCGACCTCGCACTCGTCTCCGATCGACGGCCGAGCCGGTTCGGCGGTTTCGCGCGCTGGTTCCGCTCCGACCTGCGCGGCGCGCTGAGCTTGTCGTTCCTGACCGTTCTCGTCGCCGTGTCCGCGATGGCGCCCTGGGTCGCGCCACACTCACCGACCGCGCAGGACCTCAACGCCATGATGGCGCCGATGTCGCCGGAGCATTGGCTCGGCGCCGACGATCTCGGCCGCGACACCCTGAGCCGGCTGATCTATGGCGGCATGGCGTCGCTCTATGCGAGCTTTCTGGCCGTCATGGTCGCCATCCTGATCGGCGTTCCGGTCGGTCTGTTCGCCGGCTATCTCGGCGGCTGGGTCGACGACATCGTCAGCCGCGTCATCGACAGCTTCCTGTCGTTTCCGGCCATCGTGCTTGCGATCGCGGTCACCGGCGCGCTCGGTATCGGCCTCACCAACGGCATGATCTCGGTCGGCGTCGTGTTCGCGCCGCAGCTCGCGCGTCTCGTCCGCGCGCGTACGCTGGTGGTGCGCAACGAGCTCTATGTCGACAGCGCCCGCTGTTTCGGCGCCTCCACCGGCCGCATTTTATGGCGGCACGTGCTGCCGAACACGATCCAGCCGGTGATCGTGCAGGTGACCCTGCTGCTTGCGGGCGCGCTGCTCGCCGAAGCAAGCCTCAGCTTTCTCGGGCTTGGAATCCAGCCGCCGAACGCGAGCTGGGGCGCGATGCTGGCGCGCGCCTACCAGAACATGGAGATCGCGCCCGAGCAGATGTATCCGCCGGGACTTGCGATTCTTTTCACCGCGCTCGCCTTCAACACCTTGGGTGAATCGCTGCGCGTGGCGCTTGATCCCACCATGAAGCAGCTGTGATCGGGAGCAAATGGCATGACGCCTGACGAAACATTCGCGCAGATGGTGGCAGAGGGCGACAGCGTGCTTGGCAAGCTCGACGACTGCGCCCGTACCATGCCGGACAAGGTGTTCATCCATTACGGGGAAGACGGCGTCAAACTGACCTTCGCCGAATTCAAGCAGCGGACCGACCGGATCGCCGCCGGCCTCGTGGCGATGGGCGTCACCGAGGGGCTTCCGGTCAGCGTGCTGACCCGCAATTCGCTCGTGAGCGCGCTGGCGATGTTCGCGATCTGGCGAGCGGGCGGAATCTTCGCGCCAGTCAATTTCAATTTCCGTGGCCTGCTGCTGTCCTATCAGCTCAGGGACACCGAACCCTTCGCCCTCATTACCGACCCGTCATTCGCTGATGTGCTCGGTGAAGTCATCGCCGATGTGCCGCTGCGGCGACTGATCGTGCATATGCCCGCACCAGGCGACCACGATTTTGCCGACCTTGCTTTTGGCACCGAGTTCAAGGGGCTCGATATCGTCGCATTCGCCGAGCTTGGCGCCAGCAACGCGCCCGTGCCGAGTATCGATCGCGGCCCGTTCGATCTCGCCAACATCGTCTATACGTCCGGCACGACCGGCCCGTCCAAGGGCGTGGTCCAGCCGTTTCGCTGGATGAACCACTACGGTTTCCCGGCGCGCCAACTGACGTCCTCAGACGACGTGATCTATTGCGATTTGCCGCTCTATCATGTCGGTGGCGCGTTCTTCCTTCTGGCCCGCGCGGTCTGGCAAGGCAACACCGTCGGGCTGTGGGATAAGTTCAGCCCCACCCAATTCTGGGATCGCATCGCGGAATGCGGCGCAACCACCTGTGTGCTGCTCGACGTGATGGTGCCGTATTTGATGAGCGTCGAGCCGCGCGCGAGCGACCGTGCGAACACGCTCAACAAAGTGCACATGCAGCCGTTTCCAGGCAACCACCATGAGGTGGCGCTTCGCTTCGGCATCGACTTCATGACCGTCGGATTCGGCCAGACCAAATCCGGCTCGGGCTTCGCCGCGGTGATCGATCAGTTCGCCGTCGAACACGGAACGCCGCCCGCGCTGTGGCGCGGCCCGTCGAAACAGGACATCCGCGCGCGCTGCAAGGCGATCGGACGTCCGGTTTTGGACGGCTCGCAGCCGTTGCCGAAGGGATTGATGGGCGCTCCAAATCCGCTGCTGGAAACGGCCATCCTTGATGATGACGACAATCTGCTGCCGCCAGGCCAGGTCGGCCAGCTTGCCTTCCGGCCACGCTTTCCCGGCCTCCTTCTCCAGGAATATTTCCGCAAGCCGGAGGCGACCCTCAAGGCGTTCCGCACCTGCTGGTTTCATACCGGCGACGCGTGCAGGCAACTTGATGACGGATCCGGGCTGTTCTCATTCGTCGACCGCATCGGCGGATTTTTCCGCGTGCGGGGCGAGAACGTCTCGTCATTCGAGGTGGAAGCGCTGATCGCCAGCCACGACAAGGTTCGGGCCGTCGCGGCCGTCCCTGTTCCGGCGAAAATCGGCGAGGAGGAGGACGTCGCGGTGTTCATCGAACTCGTCGAGGGTGAGACGCTGACCGAGGACGAATTGCGCGATCATACCCGCCGCGTGATGCCGAAATACATGCAGCCGACCCACATCCGCTTCGTTCTAGCGCTGCCGGTGACACCGACCAACAAGGTCGAAAAATACAAGCTCAAACGTCAGATCCTCGACGAACTGAAACCATCTGCCCGATAGACCCGACGACGCAAAGGAAGGCGAGCATGACCGCACGTCTGAATGAAAAGGACTATCTCGACCAGGTGCGGGCGCTGTGGCGCAAGGCGTGGCCGAAGGGTGCCCCGCACGAACCGCAATACCCGCACGGCGAGGTGGCGCTGAGCGAATACCTGCGGGCCTGGGCGAAGCGCCAGCCGAACCATTCTGCGGTCATCTTCTACGGCCATGTGCTGAGCTACGCCGAACTCGACCGCCAGAGCGACCGTTTCGCCGCGCTGCTTACCGCCAAGTGCGTGCGCAAGGGCGACCGTGTCGCGGTGTTCCTGCCGAACTGCCCGCAATTCCACATCGTGTTCTTCGGCATTCTGAAGCTCGGGGCGGTGCACGTGCCGGTCTCGCCGCTGTCGCGCGCCTTCGAGCTCGAATATGAGCTGAACGACACCGATGCGGAGGTGATCGTCGCGCTCGATCAGCTGGTCGAGACGGTCGATCAGGTCAAGGCCAAGACGAAGCTGCGCGAGGTCATCGTCACCAGCTTTGCGGACGTCGTCCCGGCGAACCCCGCGATTCCCGTGCCGGACTCGATCCGCACGCCGCGCATCGCCGTGCCCGGCGCGACCGACCTGCTGCCGGCACTGGCGGCGCTCGGCGAGGTGACGCCGCTGCCGCCCGCAGCACTCGACGACGTCGCGGCGCTGAACTACACCGGCGGCACCACCGGCATGCCGAAGGGCTGCGTGCACACCCAGCGCGACATGGTGTACACGGCGGCCGCCAATTACGGCATCGCGCTCGACATCAACGAGAACAGCGTCTGCCTGTCGTTCTTTCCGGAATTCTGGATCGCGGGTGAAAACCTCGGCCTGATCTTCCCGCTGTTCGCCGGCGCCACCCTGGTGCTGCTGGCGCGCTGGGATGCGATCGGCGTGCTGTCGGCGATCCAGACCCACAAGGTCACGCTCACCGCCATGCCGGTCGACGGCGCGGTCGAGTTGATGGACCACCCGCGATTCAGGGAGTTCGACCTCTCGTCGATGCAGCAGATCCGCGTGGTCTCGTTCGTGAAGAAGCTGAACGCCGACTACCGGCGGCGCTGGAAGGAGTTCACCGGCACGATTCTCGCCGAGAGCGCGTGGGGCATGACGGAAACCCACACCTCGAACACCTTCACGACCGGCTTCCAGGACAACGATTTCGATCTCAACTCGCAGCCGATCTTCGTCGGGCTGCCGGTGCCGCGCGCCGAATTCAAGATCACCGATTTCGAAACCGGCGCGCTGGTGCCGATCGGCGGCGAAGGTGAGATTCGCGTGCGCACGCCGTCGTTGCTCAAGAGCTACTGGAACAAGCCGCAGGCGACGGCGGAGGCGCTGGTCGACGGCTGGCTGCGCACCGGCGACATCGGGTTAATAGATACCGAAGGCTTCATTCATTTCCTCGGCCGCCGCAAGGAAATGCTGAAGGTGAAGGGCATGAGCGTGTTTCCGCCGGAAATCGAGGCGCTGCTTGGCCAGCACCCGGCGGTGCTGGGCTCGGGCGTGGTGGGACGCGAGGACGCCGAGCGCGGCCAGGTGCCAGTCGCTTACATCCAGCTCAAGCCGGAAGCGAAGGGAACCGTCACGCCGGAGCAGTTGCAGGTGTGGTGCAAGGAACGCATGGCCGTCTACAAGGTCCCCGAGGTGCGCATCATCGATGCGTTGCCGATGACGGCGACGGGCAAGGTGAAGAAGCAGGAACTCAACGGCTAAGGCGATCGCCGCTCCGATGTCGGAGCGGCTCATTCATTCTGTATCGGAAAGCGTGATGTCAATTCGTAAACTCCTGATCGCCAATCGCGGCGAAATCGCCATTCGCATCGCCCGCGCCGCGGCGGACTCCGGCATCGCCACGGTCGCGATCCACCCAGCCGACGACGCGCGGTCGCTGCACGTCCGTGCGGCGGATGAAGCGCATGCCATTCCCGGACGCGGGGCGCGGGCCTATCTCGACATCGAGGCCGTGATCGCGGCGGCGGAGGCGACCGGATGCGACGCGCTGCATCCGGGCTACGGCTTCCTGAGTGAAAATTCTGCGCTCGCACGACGTTGCGCCGAGAAAAAGATCACCTTCGTCGGCCCGTCGCCCGAGGCACTCGATCTGTTCGGCGACAAGGTCGCCGCCAAGGCGCTGGCGCGACGCTGCAATGTGCCTGTTATCGACGGCACCACCGGCCCGACCACGCTCGCCGATGCAAAAGCCTTCTTCGCCTCGCTCGGCAAAGGCGGCGCAGTGATGATCAAGGCCATGGCCGGCGGCGGCGGACGCGGTATGCGGGTCGTCGAGGACGGTGCGAAGCTGGAGGAGGCCTATGCACGCTGCCAGTCCGAGGCCAAGGCGGCCTTCGGCAGCGACGGCATCTATGTCGAGCGGCTGATCCGCAAGGCGCGGCACGTCGAGGTGCAGATCATCGGCGACCGCCACGGCGCCATCAGCCATCTCTGGGAACGCGAATGCACGATCCAGCGGCGTAACCAGAAACTCATCGAGGTGGCGCCGAGCCCTTCTTTGAGTGATGGCCTGCGCAAGCGCATCGTCGACGCGGCCACGCAGCTCGCGGCGGCGGCACATTACGACAGCCTCGGTACCTATGAATTCCTGGTTGACGGCGAGACGACCGGCGACGCCACGAGGTTCGCCTTCATCGAGGCCAACCCGCGGCTTCAGGTCGAACACACCGTGACCGAAGAGGTGCTCGGCGTCGATCTGGTAAAATCGCAGCTGGCCGTCGCCGCCGGCGTCACGCTGGCCGCCCTGGGATTGACGCAGGCCGACGTGCCCGTGCCGCGCGGCTATGCGATGCAGTTGCGCGTCAACATGGAGACCATGGGCGAGACCGGCGCGACGCAACCGACCAGCGGCACGCTGACCGTGTTCGACCCGCCTTCCGGACCTGGCGTGCGCGTCGATAGTTTCGGCTATACGGGATACAGAACCAGCGCCGCGTTCGACTCACTGCTGGCCAAGGTCATCGTCCATGTACCGGCCGCGCGCTGGGGCGACGTGGTGGCGAAGGCGGCACGCGCGCTACGCGAATTCCGCATCAGTGGCGTCGAGACCAACATTGCGTTCTTGCAGGCGGTGCTGGCCGAGCCCGATTTCGTCGCCAACCGTATCAGCACGAGCTTCATCGACAGCCACATCGCCGCGCTGGTCGGAGCAGCGAAGACGGCCGCGCATCCGCTCTTCTTTGCCGTCGGCGCCGCCGGCGCGGATGCGTCCTCGCCGGTCACCAAAGGTGCCGTAATTGGCCCGGCCGGATCGGAGGCGGTTCCCGCGCCTTTACAGGGTACCGTCGTGGCGATTGAGGTGAGCGAAGGCGACCTCGTCCGGCCCGGCCAACAGATCGCGGTGATCGAATCCATGAAGATGGAGCATCTCGTCACCGCCCCCCATGGCGGTACGATCACAAAGATCGCAGCCAGCGACGGTGTGACGCTGATGCAAGGCGAACCGATCCTGTTCATCGAGCCCGCCGAGGTGGACGGCGGCCACACCGAGGAGGAAACGACTGTCGATCTCGACCACTTCCGAGCCGATCTGGCGGAAGTGATCGCGCGCCACGCCGCCACGCTCGATGCCAGTCGCCCGGCATCGGTCGCGCGACGGCGCAAGACCAACCAGCGCACCACACGGGAAAACATCGCGCAGCTGGTCGATGCAGGGTCGTTCGTCGAATACGGTTCGCTGGCGATCGCCGCGCAGCGCCGTCGCCGCAAGCTCGACGACCTGATCAAGAACACGCCCGCCGATGGCCTGATCACCGGCGTCGCCACCATCAACGCCGACAAGGTCGGCGCCCGGGAAGCGCGCTGCATGGTGATCGCCTACGACTATACCGTGCTCGCCGGCACCCAAGGGCATATGAATCACAAGAAGATCGACCGGATGCTTTCCCTGACCGAACAGTGGCGGCTTCCGCTGGTGTTTTATGCGGAGGGTGGCGGCGGCCGTCCCGGCGACACCGACCGGCTCGGCATGACCGGCCTCGACGGGCCATCGTTCGTGCAGTTCGCGAGATTGTCGGGCCTTGTGCCGGTGGTCGGGGTGGTCTCCGGCTATTGCTTTGCCGGCAATGCCGCGATGCTGGGTTGCTGCGACGTGATCATCGCCACCAGGAATGCCTCGATCGGCATGGGCGGGCCGGCGATGATCGAGGGCGGTGGCCTCGGGGTCTATCATCCGGCCGAAGTCGGCCCGGTCTCGTTCCAGGCGCCGAACGGCGTCATCGACATCCTCGTCGAGGACGAGGAGGAGGCCACCCGCGTCGCGCAGCAATATCTCTCCTACTTCCAGGGACCGGTGTCGCAATGGGAAGCGCGCGACCAGCGCCTGCTGCGCCGGGCGATTCCGGAGAACCGGCTGCGCGTCTATGACATCCGCTCCGTCATTGATCTCCTGGCCGACGAAGGCTCCGTGCTGGAGATCCGCCGCGATTTCGGCCTCGGCATGATCACCGCTTTCATCCGCATCGAGGGCAAGCCGTTCGGGCTGATCGCCAACAATCCGAAGTACCTCGGCGGTGCGATCGACGCGCCGGCCGCGCGACAAGGCAGCGCGCTTCATGCAGCTCTGCGACGCCTTCGACCTTCCCATCGTGTCGCTGTGCGACACGCCGGGCTTCATGGTCGGGCCTGAGGCCGAAAAGACCGCCATCGTGCGCCACGTCTGCGCGGATGTTCGTCACCGGCGCGAGCCTCACGGTGCCGTTGTTCACGCGTCGTGCTGCGCAAGGGGTACGGGCTCGGCGCGCAGTCGATGATCGGCGGCGGCTTCCACGCCTCGTTCTTCACGGTGGCGTGGCCGACCGGCGAGTTCGGCGGCATGGGGCTGGAAGGCTATGTGCGCCTGGGCTTCCGCAAGGAAATGGAAGCGATCGTCGATCCGGTCGAGCGCGAAAAATACTACAAGGACAAGGTCGCGCAACTCTACGCCAACGGCAAGGCGGTCTCGATCGCCTCCGTGCTCGAGATCGACGAGGTGATCGATCCGACGGAAACGCGGCACTGGATCATGGCGGGATTACGGTCGATGCCGGCGGCGCCGCCTCGGACCGGACGCAAGCGCCCCTGCATCGATGCGTGGTGAGGTCTGATAGCGCAGCGGCGGTATCGTCCTTCGCGTTGCACCTTCGTAAATTATCCGTTCGACAGGACCGGGGAGAGGTGCAATTCTCCAGCGGGCTGTTGAAGAAGTTGCCACGAGCGCTTTGAAGGCAGACTTTAAGGCGCCATCGATCCACCTTGATCCTGTCGCGCCATGCAGGCGGGCGGTTTGGCACTAACCGGATCACTCGGTGAGTAAATATGTCCATCCACAGGACAATTTGTTTGATGCCGCGGGTTGATGAATCAATCGCGGATGGTCCATAAGCGGCGTCCCGCGGCCGACAAAATTGCCAGCCGCGACTGCTTCAGAAAGATTTCGCGTGGCAAACATTAATCGGCAGATTGCGGAAGAACTTGGCGTCCGCGAACAGCAGGTCGAGGCGACGGTGGCGCTGCTCGACGGCGGCGCCACGGTGCCGTTCGTCGCGCGCTACCGCAAGGAAATCACCGGCGCGCTCGACGACGCGCAATTGCGCACGCTGGAAGAGCGGCTGAGCTATCTGCGCGAACTCGAGGAGCGTCGCACGGCGATTCTCGAATTCGATCCGCGAGCAGGGCAAGCTCGACGCCGCGCTGGAAGCGGCGATCCTGGCCGCCGACAGCAAGGGGCGGCTGGAAGACATCTATCTGCCGTTCAAGCCGAAGCGCCGCACCAAGGCCGAGATCGCCAGGGAGGCCGGCCTCGAGCCGTTGTCCGAACTGCTGCTGACGCAGCCGCAAAACGATCCGCAGGTTGTGGCCGCGGCTTTCGTCGATGCCGAAAAGCAGGTGGCCGATGCCGCCGCGGCGCTCGAAGGCGCGCGCGCGATCCTGGTGGAGCGTTTCGCCGAAGACGCCGACCTGATCGGCGCGCTGCGCGAGCAGATGTGGTCGAGCGGCATTGATGGCGTCCACCGTGCGCAACCGGCAAGAAGACCGCAGGCGAGAAGTTCAAGGACTATTTCGATTTCAGCGAGCCGCTGCACAAGCTGCCGTCGCACCGCATTCTGGCGCTGTTCCGCGGCGAGAAGGAGGAGGTCCTCGACCTGCAGATGCAGCCCGACGCCGCATGACCCGGTCGCCGGCGTCCCCAGCTCCTACGAGCTGAAGATCATGCAGCGCTTCGCCATTTCCGACCAGGGCCGTCCCGGCGACCGCTGGCTGGTCGGAGACCGTGCGCTGGGCGTGGCGCACCAAGATTCAGGTGCATCTCAGCATCGATCTGCGCATGCGGCTGTGGACTTCGGCCGAAACCGAGGCGGTGCGCGTGTTTGCATCGAATTTGCGCGATCTGCTGCTGGCGGCGCCGGCCGGCGCGCGCGTGACCATGGGGCTCGATCCCGGCTTCCGCTCCGGCGTCAAGGTCGCCGTCGTCGATGCCACCGGCAAGGTGGTGGCGACCACGGCGATCTATCCGCACGAACCGCAGCGGCGCTGGGACGAGGCGCTGGCGACGCTCGGCAAGCTTGCGGTGCACGCACCGGGTCGAGCTCATCGCGATCGGCAACGGCACCGCATCGCGCGAGACCGACAAGCTGGCGACGGATCTGGTCAAGCGGCTGCCGGATCTGAAGATGTCGAAGATCGTCGTGTCGGAGGCCGGCGCTTCGGTCTATTCGGCCTCGGCCTTTGCATCGCGAGGAATTGCCCGAACTCGACGTGACCCTGCGCGGCGCGGTGTCGATCGCGCGCCGGCTGCAGGATCCCCTGGCCGAACTGGTGAAGATCGATCCGAAGGCGATCGGCGTCGGCCAGTACCAGCACGATCTCGGCGAAGCCAAACTGGCGCGCTCGCTCGATGCCGTGGTGGAAGATTGCGTCAATGCCGTCGGCGTCGACGCCAACACCGCCTCCGCGCCGCTGCTTGGCGCGGGTGTCAGGCATCGGCTCCGGCCTCGCGCAAAGCATCGTGCAGCATCGCGACGCCAACGGCCCGTTCAAATCACGCAAGGCGCTGAAACAGGTGCCGCGACTGGGGCCGAAGGCTTTCGAGCAATGCGCTGGCTTCCTGCGCATCAACGACGGCGAGGATCCGCTCGATGCTTCCGGCGTGCATCCAGAAGCCTATCCGGTGGTCAGACGGATTCTGGCGGCGAGCAAAAGCGACATCAAGGCGCTGATCGGCAATGCCGAGATCGTGCGCCAATTAAAGCCGCAGGCCTTCGTGGACGATACCTTCGGCCTGCCGACGGTGACCGACATTCTGCGCGAACTAGAAAAGCCCGGTCGCGATCCACGGCCGGCCTTCAAGGCCGCTGTGTTCAAGGAAGGCGTCGAGACGCTGAAGGATCTCAAGCCTGGCATGATCCTCGAAGGCACGGTCACCAACGTCGCGGCGTTCGGCGCTTTCGTCGACATCGGCGTGCATCAGGACGGGTTGGTGCACATCTCGGCTATGTCGAAGACCTTTATCAAGGATCCGCGCGAGGTCGTGAAGTCGGGCGACATCGTCAAGGTGAAGGTGCTGGAGGTCGATGTCGATCGCAAGCGTATCGCGTTGACCCTGCGTCTTGATGACGAATCCGGCAGGGGTAAGGAGCCCCGGGCCCAAGGCAGGCCGCGTGACAACCCCCGCGCGTCGATGACATCGGCGCCACGCAAGCCGCAGGAGCAGTCGGGCGGCGGCGCGCTCGCCGACGCGTTGCGCCGCGCCAGCGAGAAGAACGGAACGGGCAAAACGAGGGCTTAATCGGGAGAGCAGCCGGCCAGGTTCACCTTGGCAATCTGTTCAGCATCTTCCGGGGGAGGGGTCTCGATGGCGCGTTGCCACGCGTGTGCCTAGACGTCTACCCCGGCTCACGTCGTATGATGAGCGATACATTTTGACCACCGAATCCGAATGAATTCGACATTCCCGTTGTGACTCGCGCATCTCTTGCCTTATTAGGCACGACGTCAAACGGGATTGCCGGATCCGGAACATCGTAGTTGATGGTCGGCGGAATGCGCTGGTGTTCTAGCGTCAACAGGGTGAACACCGCTTCGACGATGCCGGCGGCGGAGAGGGTGTGTCCGATCATCGACTTGTTGGACGAGACCGGAATCCTGCGGGCATGATCGCCAAACACCGCGGCGGTACCGAGATATTCCATTTTGTCGTTCTCTGGCGTACTCGTTCCGTGAGCGTTGATGTAGTCGATCTGATCGAAGGTCATGCTTGCATCGGCGAGCGCGTTGCGGATGCAATCGGCGATCGGAATCCCGTCCGGTTTGGGGCGGGTACGATGGAAAGTGTCCGCCAATTCGCCGCAGCCGGCAATCACGCCCAAGATCTTCGCACCGCGCGATTGCGCAGCGTCCAAGCTCTCCAGCACAAGCGCGCCGGCACCCTCGGCCATCACGAATCCTTGCCGGTTCTTCGAAAAGGGCTTCGATGCGCGGCGCGGGTCGTCGTTGTGAGTAGATAGCGCTGACAGGAGGGAAAACCGCACCATGGCCTCGGCATTGACGGAAGCATCGGTCGCGACGCATAGCGCGGCGTCGGATTCTCCGCGACGAATTGCCTCGACGCCGAGTTGGATCGCTGTTGCGCCCGACGCGCAGGCCGTCGACGCCGATATTGGCGAACCCTTTGTGCCGAAGGTCTCGCAGAGATGGTCCGCGACCGAGCCGAACAGATAGCGGGCGTGGACCTGCGTGAAACGCCCGCCGCCGCTGTTCCGCAGCAGGATGTCGTAGTCTATGGAGCCCGCTTCGCCGGAGGCCCGTGCGATTTCTTCGCGTTGCGGCCACTCGACTTCGACCGGCGCCAGACCGAGAAACAACGGGCCCGGAAAATCGCCCTTTCGTCCAATTCCCGATTGGCCGACAGCCTCTTCGATGACGATATCTGCCAGACGCTCGGCCAGCGTTGTCGAGGAGAACGGCTTCACCTCGACGAAGTCGATGGTGCCGGCGATGCGCGTCTTCAGTCCATGGGTGGAGAAGCGCCGGATGGCACTTATTCCCGACTCTCCGGCAGTAATTTTCGCCCAATTCTCAGTCTTGCCCTCACCAAGCGAAGTGATCACTCCCATGCCAGTAACGACCACGATAGGACGATTGTGGCTGTCACGCGTCGTCTTCGTGTTACGCGGCTTTGTGGATGCCAAGCAGGCTTCAAAAAGCGTCGTCATGAGACGGCCTCTACGAGCGCCATTCCTTCGCCGCGCCAATGACCGACGCCGAGGGCCACGATCTGGGCCGGCATCACGTCGATCTCGGTCTCTCGGCCGGATGTATCGTTTGGAGGGACCAACGCACCGCGGGATACGCTCAACGAAGCAAGGGCCAATGCCAGTGGGAATTGCGCTTCGCTGAGATGTCCGAAAGACGTGCCGACCGCGCGGACGGTGACATCCCGGTGTGCCGACAGGAAGGCTGCCTCTTCCCCGGTGGCAACCGCGGCGCCCGTCGCCGCCGTGTAGATCGCGGTTGCATTCTCGGTGACCCCTAGCGACGTCCAGAGACCTCCCAGCACGCTTTCAACTCCGCCCGGGGCAGCTCGGGAGGCATGACCTGAGACGACGTTGACGAGCCGTGCAAATGGCTCAGCGCCTCGGCGCTCCGCATGAGATCTCGACTCAAGCACCAGGAACACGCCACCCGACCCCAAAGCAAAGCCACCGCCGTTACGCGACCAGACCGACGCGAAGTCCTTCTTGAGATTGAAGCCGCCGCATTCGTAGAGCATCAGCATTTCCTTGCGCTCGCCGTTGTGCGCGGCACCGACCAAGGCAACCTCGCTCTGCCCGGAGGCGATCTTCGCCCACGCAATCCGGACGGCGTCGACGCCGGCGGCTTCCTCGCCCATAAAGGTCCGTGACGATCCAGACACGCCGTGGACGATCGATATGTTGCCGGCGAGCAGATTGGATAGCTGCGCGAGGAACAGGGTAGGGCGCAGGTCGTTCATCAGCCGTTCGTTGAGAGCCCCCGACCTTCCGTCCGCACGCGCGGTCAAAATCGCGGCGTCGACATCGAGGTCGCGCTCGCCGCCGCCCGCAGCGACGATCATGTCGGTCCGAGCCAGGATTTCCTTATCGTCCTTGATGCCCGCGGAATCCAGCGCGAGTCCGGCTGCGTAAGTACCAATGCGCTGCCATGCTTCCATCTGGCGCTGGTCGCCCTTTTTCGGAATCTGATTGTCAAGATTAAGTGGCACCAAGGGATGGATCATCCAAGGCGCATATTTTTCCAGATCGATGTTTATGCGGCCGCTGCGGAGAGCATCCCAATTCGCTTCCAACCCGTCCCCTAGAGACGAGACGAGTCCGATGCCGGTTATCCACGTCTCACGTCGGTCTGCCGATAGCTGCGACATTAGCGCAATCCACGGGCGAGATCGTGGTTTCGCAATCTTCCGCGGCGGATCGCCCACCGTTCGTGGCTGTGGTGCATCACGCGATCGAGCGCTGCCCGTGAACCCAACGTCTTCTCGGGGATGCAGGCGATGACGGCATTGCGATCCTCAATGAATTGCTCATCGACGATCCATATCCGCAGATCCTCGCCGGCGAGTTTGGCCGCGATCCGGTCCGGTATCGGATCAATGTCGTTTGCCACCAGTACATTCATCACGATCCGGCCGCCCGGTGCCAGACGGGCGCGGATGGCGTCGCAGGTCTGCACATCAAACTCCTCGGTGAAACGGAATCCCGGTCCACCGACATCGATCGCAATGCCGTCGTAGTATTCGCGGTCGTCGAATACGAAATTTCGAAAGTCGGAGACGATGCAGGGTACTTCGTCCGGCAGATCGAAATACCTGTGCGCGAGCACGAAACTGATCGGGTTAATATCGACGATGGTCAAGCTCTTGCCGAGACGCGACAGCCGTGTCGCAAGATTTCCGCCGCCACAGCCCAGGACGAGGATTTGTTCGGACCGGGACAGGAGTTCGTCCATGAGCTTGACGTAGGTGAACACGCTTTCGCCGTCCGGCGTGGCCTGGCTTTGTCGTATTCCTTCTTCGAAGTACACGCGCGTACCGTCCCACGAACACTCGACGATATCGATCTGCCCATTCTTCCCTTGATAACGACCCAGCAATTTCACGGCAGACAACTACTCCGAGATTAGAGCATCAAAAGACATGCATTAAACATCTCTTATCATGTAATTTATAGAACTCCAACTAATTCGGGTGTTGCTGATAATGTTTCCGCATTTTTCGAGGAAAATTCGATACAAGGTCTCCGACCTCAATCCGGGTCAAACGGCGCGAACCGGGCGCTGATATCCTGTGCATCTAAATTGATGCTTGAAACAATAATTCGGATGGTGTAGATATACCCTATGCGAATAAGATCGGAGGCCGCCATTTCATGATTACGGCCAATCAACTCAGGGCTGCCCGTGCGCTTCTGAATATCGACCAGCGGCAGATGGCCGATCTGGCGGATCTTTCAGTCCCTACCATTCAGCGCATGGAAGCCAGCGACGGAGTTATCCGCGGCAACGTCGATTCTCTGATGAAATTGGTTTCTGCACTGGAGAATGCCGGGATCGAATTGATCAATCCGGGAGGGCAGAGTTCGGCCGGTGGTCGAGGCGTTCGTCTCAGGGAGCATGTCACGAAGCCGAAAATGAAGAACGTAAAGCAGCCGAAGCCTTCTTCGCCGCGGACCTTGGAACGAGTGCGATGATCCCCGGGGCTGTCCGAAAAATGGATTTCCCGATCGAAGATGACGAAGACGCTGAAGACAAATACGCTCGCAAGCGGGTTCTGGCGCCTCAAGGCGCCTAGATGGCATCTGGGTGCCCTATGGCTATCCGACGTGCGTGCGGGAAAGGTCTTCCGCATCGCCGCGGCCGCAACGCCCCGCCCGCCGACGCTGGTGCTGGAGGACGAGCCCAACTCGCTCGACACGATCCGGAACACCCCGTTCGGCTGGATCCTCGCCCCGCTGACGCAGGGCTACCTGTTCCTCGTCGACGACCGCGGGCGGCTCGTCCCCGACCGCGCGACGGTGATGCCGACCCGCGCCAACGGCGGCATCTCGCCCGACGGCCGCCGAATCACCTACCGCATCCGGACCGGCCGCTGGAGCGACGGCGCGCCGTTCGACGCCCGCGACGTCGGCTTCACGATCGACGCCCTGCGCAATCCGCGCACGGCCGTGCCCGACACCTCGGCCGTCGCCGACGTGGCGGCTGGTCGGCGCCCCGGCCCGATACGCTCGTCGTACGGCTGCGCCAGCCGTCGGCGCCGTTCATCGCCTCGTTCCTCACGTTGGGGGCGAACGATCCGTTTGCGATTCTGCCGCGGCACATCGCCGCGCGCTACGCCTCGCTCGACCAAAGCTCGCTGGACACGAACCCGGTCGGCCTCGGGCCCTTTCGCCTCTTGCGCTGGGAGCGCGGCCAGCGGCTCTCTTCGTGCGCAACCCGTACTACTGGCGCGGGCCGGCGGCGAGCCCGCGCATCGACGTCGCGATCGTGCCCGACGCGCAGACGCGGCTCTTGTGGTGCGCACCGGACCGCTCAACTTGACGTGACGAGGTGACCGGCTTCGGGGTCGACGTGGCGCGCACGGTGCCGCACGCGCGGCTCGTCGCTCGCACGACCAACGTGGTCGACTACCTGCAGTTCAACCTCCACTCGCCGGCGCTGCAAGACGTGCGCGTGCGCCGCGCGATGGCCACGGCGATCGATCGCACGAAGCTCGCCTCCGCTGTCTATCGCGGGACGCTGGTGCCGTCGGATACGGTGCAGCTCGATCCCCGCTACCGACGCCGCGACATCTCGCGCCGTACAACCCCGGTGCCGCCGCGGCCGTTCTGCGCGCGAAGCACATCAGTGTCGATCTCGCGATCGCCGGCGACTGGCGCAACAGTGCCGCGCGGCCGTCCAGATCGCCGCGAAACTGCAAGCGGCCGGCGTCGACGTGCACATCCGCTCGTATACCGAGGCCGAGTTCTGGGGCCCGAAGGACCGCGACGGAATCCTGGAAAGCGCGCGCTACGATTTGGCGCTGACGTCGTGGTCGCCGGCGCTCGACCCCGATCGTTCGTACCTCTTCGGGTGCGCGGCAACGCCGCCGGGCGGCGGCAATTCGATGTTTTTTTGCGATCGCGCCTACGACGCGACGAGCTCGCCGGCGCGAGCGAGTACGATCCACGGAACGCGCGCCATATTACCGCGATGCCGGGAGCCGCCTCGTCGCGGAGCTTCCCGTTCTTCCGCTGGGTTTCGAGCGCCGCACCTATATCGTGTCGCGCGCGCTCGCGGGCTTTCGCCCCAATCCCCTGGGCCGCGACTATTGGAATGCCTGGCAGTTCCGCCGCCTCTAGCTTGCTTAGTAAAGGAACGGCCATCCGTCCCTAGCCAAATCGAGCCGTCCAGTGCTATCCGGCACATTCGCCGTTCTGTCGACCCAGGCGACGTAACCCGTTGTCCATCTTTCCGCGCGAGCGCCTCACCGAGGCGCTCTATGACTCAGCCAACCGTGGGGTCGCGATGCTCATCGCCCCCGCCGGCTTCGGCAAGAGCGAAGCGGTGCTGGACGCCTTCGGCGATGTGGGGCACATCGTCAACCTGCCGGAAGAAGATGTCCCGATCGAGCGGATCGCGCGGCTCATCGTGGAGCGCGCGAACCCACGCGCCGTGCGCGGCCTCACTCCGCTCTTGCAGCGTGCGCCAACCGACGAGAACCGCGCCATCTTACCGAATGGTGCGCGGCGCGCTTGCGCGACATCGAAGCGCCGATCGTGCTCGAGGATTTCAGCGCATCGCGGCGACCGCGCCGCGCTACGCTTCGTCCAGACGCTAATCGAGTCGACGGTCCCCAACACGCGTTGGGTGCTCGTCTCGCGCGAGACCCCGAATTGCCGCTCGGCACTTGGCTCGCGCGCGACTACATGACCTGCCGCTCTCGACCGACGATCTCGCGTTCGACGTCGCCGAGGGTGCCGGCGTCCCGGCCGCGATGGACGTGAGATCGACGCATCGTCTCGAGGAGCTGGTCAACGACGTCGGTGGCTGGCCGCTCGCGATGCGGCTCTCGCTCGGCGCGTGGGAACGACCCGTGCGCTGCCGGCGCTGCGCATCCGCACGCGCGGGGTGCTCTTCGAATTCCTCGACACCGAGATCTGGGCGCGGCTGACCACCGAGGAACAGCAGCTCTTCGAAGCCGCCGCTCATCTGAACGAGTTGCGGCCGCGCATTCTCGGCGCCGCCGGCTTCCCCGAATCGCGCCTGACCCTCGAGCGCCTGCACCGTCGCCTTCCGCTGCTGGGCCGCGGCCCCGATGGCACGTACCGCCTGCACGAGCTCTTCCGCGAGTATCTCCTCGAGCGCCAGAAGCGCGACGCCGACGACTACGAAGCCATGCTGCGCCGCGTCGCGCGCGCCCTCGAGCGCTTCGGCAGCGTCGAGGAAAGCGTCGCAATGTACCAGCGCGCCGGCGCCTGGGACGCCGCAATCCCGCTGCTCTCCCGCCACGGCGTCGAACGCATCGAGAGCGGCCATCGAAGTGCGATCGTCGCAGCCCTCGCCAAGCTCCCGCGCGAATACCTCGATCATCCCGTCGTCACGGCTTCCGCGGCTACCACCTCTCGTTGGACGGGGCGACCGAAATCGCGGTACGGGAGCTCCGGACCGCGCTGAAGGGTGAGCTCCGCAACACAATGCGCGGCGGCCTTTCCCTACAGTTGGCCTCGACGCTTATATACCTCGGACGCCCGAGCGAGGCGATTCCGGTAGCTAAAGCCGTAATGGTTGATCCGGGAATGGAGGAACGCCATCGTCTCCTAGCGGCGTCCAACCTCGCAATCGCCTCTGCGCTAAAAGGCGAGCGAGAGACGCCAGGATGCAATTGGATTTTGCGCGATCGGAATGGATTCTTCGTCGATCGAGACCGTTGCGTCATACGCCAGCGTCTCGCCTTTGCCTACTATTACCTCGGGGAACGAGGCGTCGCTGAAGACTACGCTATCGAGGCTGCCCAGTTAGCGCAAGCGGCTGGTTTTGAAGCCATCCCAGCCCGCTGCTACAGCCTGCTACAAGCCATAGCCATCACAAGCCACGCTGACATGGCCTTAGCACAGCGTTACTCCGAAGCTTTCGCGAGCTCGGCGGCTGCGTGCGGTGATAGGACGATGCACATCTATGCGTTGACTAGTCTACTGGCAGTTGCTAGTTCCACGGGGAATGACGAACTCTATGAAAAGAGTGAACAAAAGCTTATTTCTCTTGGCGCAAGTAGAAGCGACGATCATTATACTGCGATAATGCGCGAAGCGCGTGTCCAATACCATGCGGGTCATGGCGATTTTCTCAAGCAATCCTTGCTTTAACGTCGATCAACGAGTCGGTCATGAGTCCGGCTGCCCGGTCGCTGCGCGACGCAATGTTGGCTTTGTTGCTAGTGAAAGACCGGCGTGCTGAGGCTGTGCAGATCTTAGAAAAACCATTGTTGATGTCGGCCGACAAGAACATTGAAAGCCGGCGACAGCTGGCGTTTGCCTACGCGTATCATGCCCTCGCGTTGTGGCTACTGGGACGAGGCCGCGCGGCGAGGCGAGCTCGGTCGGGTGACACCAGTGTTCTCGCGCCAGGCGAGCTCGCGCAGATCCGAGTGATCGAGACAATCTGCTCAACGTCACGACAGGCGGTCACGTCACGAAAGATCGACCAACTGACTGAGCCGCTTTTGGCACTCAACATGGACGGATATGCGCGATTTTTACGTAGAGTACTAGCCCCCGCGAGCGCGACAGCTCAGTTGACCAGAACCGAGCTCGAGGTTTTGCGGGAGCTTCGTAACGGCGGCACAACGGCGGCCGTGGCGGATCGCATGGGCAAGTCGACGCATACCGTACTGAGTCATCTGAAGTCGGCCTGCGCGAAAATCGGCTGCTCTGGCCGAGCGGCGGCAGTCTCGTACGCGCTCGATATGGGGTGGATCGACTGATTGTCGCTTTCTCCCCATTTCTTGGGAGATGAGTAGGCTCGGATCACATTTAGGATAGCTACAGCACCCTCGCTGCTTTGAGAGGATCTGTAGTGAAACATCTGCTGCAAGTCGCCGCCGCGTTGGCCGCGGTAATCGTGACCCAGGCGATCCCCCCCGCCGCCCTTTTTCTAATTGAGGTTGTGACAACCATGAGTGCTGCGCATTCCCTCGACTACGAAGCACAACTATGCCGCGACGTGCTTGAGGCTTTACCGCAGTCGCTCTATGCGGCTCTCCCCTGGCCGACGCACACAGTTGCTACCTGTGTCAAGATTGTCGCTGAAGCTCAGCGGACAAACTGCCCGCGTCGAGTGCGAAAGTGGATCGACTTCGAGCGCTCAACCCCCAACCATGAAGTGCTGCTTGGTTGTCTGGACAACGTCCTACACCGGGTGACGCTACCTGGCGAGGCATTCGCGGAGCGCGTCAAGTTCGCAAATAAGATTCGACAGGACGCGCTTGACTACTTTCGGTCGACCGCGACGAAAGCGGCCGTGCAGGGAAATGCACGTGCTGAAGTTAGCGGGCTTGTTGCCGGTCTGATGACGGCACTTAGACTCCATGATGCATCGCTTGCCGATCATTCGGTTGCAACGGCGGAGCTCGCTGAGCGTCTTGCGATCGCGGCCGGCTGCGATGCCGAGACGGTATCACGTGCGAAGCTCACGGGACAGCTACACGATATCGGAAAGATGAAAGTCGCGGCGTCCATTCTTGCTAAGCCGCTTCCGCTTACTGCTAAGGAGCGCGACGAAGCTCGAGCTTATGTCAAGGCTAGCGCGGACACCCTGGCTTCGCTTCCCACGCTCAGCGAGATCGCTCCGTTCGTGCGGGCCCACCGCGAATGGGTGGACGGTAGCGGCTACCCCGCGAGTCTGGTGGACCGTCAGATTCCAATCGAGAGCCGAATTGTCTCGATTGTCGACACATTCCATACGTTGACGTTGGCACGCCCTTATCGCCAGGCTCTTCGGCCGCACGAGGCAGTTTCAGAGTTGATGGCCGGTCGTGGAACACAGTTTGACGCGAAACTTGTTGACACTTTTGCTGACATGATCGGCTACCGTGCTCGGGTTGCCTTGACAGCCTAAGTTGTGTAAGCCGTGCCCCGTGTCGACCGGGTCGATATGCGCATCCTGCTAATGGAGAGTCTTGCAGCGGAAGCGCGGCACAAAGTGAGAGGACCATGGTAGAAAGTCCAGAGACGTGGACCTTCAGTCTGGCAGGAGTGGACCTTGAAGCCGCGATCGTCACCGGAATTGTTCGCATGCTGGGACAGCGCGATCCGGCAACTGCCGCGCATCTCGAGGCCGTCGGAATGCTCGCGCATCGGTTCTCCAGTGAGCTCGGGCTCAGCGACCAGAAGGTTCGTCGAGTCGTACTAAGTGCTCGGCTAATTGACGTAGGTACGCACGCCATACCGTTGCGTATCTTGCGCAAGTCTTGTCGACTTGAGGAGAGCGAGTGGCGAACGATTAGCTTGCACCCGGAATTCAGCGCTTCAATGATAGTCGCGTTTCCACACCTCTCGGCGTACGAGCAGATCGTGCGGTCGCATCACGAACGCTATGATGGCGCAGGCTATCCAAACGGGCTTATTGGCGAGGAAATTCCGTTCGAATCGCGCGTTATCGCGATCGTCGACGCCTTCCACGCCATGACCTCCGCGCGTCCATATGCTAAGCTGCTGACGCCTCACCAAGCAATTGAAGAGCTCGTTCGGTGCGGTGGCACGCAATTTGATGCGGAGTTGGTGCGGGCTTTTGCGAACATGATGCACTACCGAACGCGCAGCGCTCGCGCACTGAGATCCGCCTAAGGATCTTTTCGCCTATGGTGCGACAAGAAGCGGTGACGCAAGCTTGAGGTAGAGTGGCCGCGGGCAGGCCCAGAATTGACGATCCAGCGTTGCTTGTAAATTGGGAGACCCACCCGTCGATGTGGACGGGTGGGTCTCCTTTGCCCACACCCGGGCTGTCGGTCCGTGCGGCCCAGTTTGCGGCCGAACGTAACGCGACGTCTTAACTGCCCTGCGTGAGGATAGAGGTATCGGTTGACTAGACTTTAAGCGCTGCCGGCGTAGGCCGTCGCTCGCCAAAATTGGCGAGGCTCGTGCCCAATTGGTGACCCCGATCCCGTCACAGGTTGGGAAGCCGGTCTGGTGGTTTCAGGTGAGGCCCCACTCCGGATGAACCCCTACGTCCATAGAAGTCCTTGCCGCCACTGTTGGGGGGCTATGAGAAGCTCGGAAAGTGCGGGCCGTGTCAGGCCATTCGTGCGTCAGCGTCTTACTGCGGTGATTCAGGCTTCGGTGGACCGCGGGATCGCCCTCATCGTGGCGCCGGCCGGCTATGGGAAGAGTGAAGCGGTAAAGGCAGCCATTCCCGATGCCACCTGGGTTCGCGTCGAGTCCGAGACGGTTACCGTAGAGCGCTTCGCCCACTCTCTTGTCCAAGCGATCGCCCCTCGACGGCTTCCGGGCCTGAAGGACCTCCTCCGCGAGGGGCTGGGGGGACCGTTCGGAGCGGCTTCGCCTATGGCTCATCGCCCAGATAGTCGCGACAGTTAGAGCTACACTTGTCATTGACGATGTCCATCGTTTCGATGGCATCGCCCGCGAATGGTTGTACCGTGTCGCGGACCATACCGCTCCAGCCGTGAAGTGGGTCTTGCTCTCACGAGAAACGCCCGAATGGGACTTAGTTAGCTGGATAGCGCAAGGAAGGATGCATTTCCCTATAGAGAGAGCGGCGCTGGCCTTTACGATCCACGAGATGCGAGACCTGGGCCGATGGCTTGGAGTTGAGCTCTCAGACGAGATTCTCGTGCGATGGCATGCTGCCTTAGGTGGCTGGGCGCTTGGGTTGCGAGTCGCTCACTGTCACTGAGAGATGATCCCGAGTTAGGTTTGGAGCGGGCGCGCGATTTGCTTCGCCTCTATCTGGATCTTCATGTCGGGCATAACTGCGACGGGATCGATCGTGCCTTGCTCGTCTACGCCGCGCTGCTCGAGGATGTTCGCCCTGCGACTTTGAGCGCACTTGGTATCTCGCAGCCCAATTTGCGACTGAAACGATTATCCTCAAGCCTTCCAATGCTTACGGTGATGCCCGGAGGAGCTTTTCGCCTGCACGACCTTCTGCGGGATTATATACTTGAACTCGCTGAGACATCGCGAACCATTGACGATGCCTGCCTTGCGGTGGCCCGTGAGTTTGAATCTCTGGGACGCCTGGACCGCTCTCTCGAACTTTTGACCCGCTCGAAGCGTGTCGATGCTCTTCTTGACCTTCTAAATCGTCGCGGCGTTGGGATGGTCCAAAGCGGAAATACGACTGCCGTGTTACGTGCCATTGATAGCCTGCCAATTAACGAGACGAGTGAGCCAGCGATCCGGTCCCTCCGAATGTACTGCGTGATGACGTTAGGAGGCCGGCCAGCCGGAGACTCGTGCGCAAAGTGCTGTTAGGGGAAAAAAACACAGCGAGAAAAGGCGTTCTTCTCGAGGCTTACATTCGACGGCTTGAATTTGAGCGTAAGGTCGATGATTGGGCTTTCGACATGATAGAGGACTTGCTGGCTCGTCCCG
>CAVSOS010000085.1:0-71445 GCA_963729395.1 uncultured Pseudomonadota bacterium
ACGCGGCCAAGGATGCCGCAAAGGATGACGTGGTCGACGCGGAATTTACCGAGGTCGACGACGACAAGAACAACAAGAAATCTGCTTAAACGACGATGAGCATGACCCTCATTCCCGAGGCGAAAGCCGCGTCTCGCTGGAATGGGGGTTATTTTTCGTTAAGCCGGGGGCTGCATCCTTTGAGGCGCATGACTTCGGAAAGAAGTGGCTTCGGAGTGAAGACGATTCGGGCGGGTTTGACTGATGTCCACCAAGCGTTGCTACTACGAAACCCTTGAAGTCGATCGGACGCGGACGAGTCGCAGCTCAAGGCGGCCTTCCGCAAGCTCGCCATGAAATGGCATCCGGACAAGAATCCGGGCGATGCCGCCAGCGAAATCCGCTTCAAGGAAATCAACGAGGCCTACGAAGTCCTGAACGACGGCGACAAGCGCGCCGCCTATGACCGGTATGGTCACGCGGCCTTCGAGCAGGGCGGCGGCGGCGGCCGCCGGCTTCGGCGCCGGCTTTGCCTCGTCGTTCTCCGACATTTTCGAGGACCTGTTCGGCATGGCCGGGCAGCGCGGCGGCGGCGGCGGGCGCGAGCGCGGCGCCGACCTGCGCTACAACATGGAAATCACGCTGGAAGAAGCCTTCCACGGCAAGACCGCGCAGATCGAGATTCCGGTCTCGGTGACCTGCGAATCCTGTTCGGGCACCGGCGCCAAGGCCGGCACCAAGCCGAAGACCTGCTCGACGTGCGGCGGCGCCGGCCGCGTGCGGCAGGCGCAGGGATTCTTCACGCTGGAGCGCACCTGCCCGGGCTGCCAGGGCCGCGGCCAGATGATCGAGGACCCGTGTCCATCCTGCTCCGGCTCGGGGCGCGTGACCCGCGAGCGGACATTGTCGGTCAACATTCCGCAGGGCGTCGAAGACGGCACCCGCATCCGGCTAGCCGGCGAAGGCGAGGCAGGCGTCCGCGGCGGCC
Organism: uncultured Pseudomonadota bacterium; assembly: GCA_963729395.1. Lineage (GTDB taxonomy): Bacteria > Pseudomonadota > Alphaproteobacteria > Rhizobiales > Xanthobacteraceae > Bradyrhizobium. The sequence continues at coordinate 968 of CAVSOS010000085.1, forward strand.
CGCCGGGCGACCTCTACATCTTCCTGTCGCTGGCCGCGCATGAGTTCTTTCAGCGCGATGGCGCCGATCTGCATTGCCGGGTGCCGATCTCGATGGTGACGGCCGCGCTCGGCGGCGAATTCGAGGTGCCGACCATCGACAAGGGCAAGACCAAGGTAAAAATCCCCGCCGGAACCCAGTCCGGCCGGCGCTTCCGCATTGCATCAAAGGGCATGCCGGTGCTGCGCTCGCGCCAGACCGGCGACATGTATGTTCAGGTCGTGGTCGAAACGCCGCAGAACCTGACCAAGAAGCAGCAGGAATTGCTGGCCGAGTTCGAAAAATTATCATCCGGCGCAACCCAGCCTGAGGCCGCGGGCTTCTTCACCAAGGTCAAGGACTTCTTCGGCACCGCGCGCGCGAGCATGCTGAGCGTGAACCGTTTTGTGCGCTTCGACTGCGCTGAAATCAGAAGAGACTGCACTGGTCTTATCACCCAATCGCGGGCGATTTGGCCGGAGCTGACCGCGAGACTGTGCGGCTTGACCGTCTCGGCTCCGACCTATACGTCTTTATGACTATTTTCTGACACCACCGCGCGAAATGCGGTCCCCGTCTGGTAGCGACATGCCTTTGCAATCGTCCGTGCGTGCGTTGAAAAAGCCCCTTCGTCTCGACGACGAGGTCCGTTTTCTCCGTTCATGGATTGAGAAGCCGCTTCACATGGGCGCCGTGATGCCGTCGGGGCGGGTATTGGCCCGCACCATGGCGCAATACGTCGATCATCAAGTCTTCCGGCCCGGTGGTCGAGTTGGGGCCGGGAACCGGCGCGATCACCAACGCGCTGATCGAACATGGCGTCGATCAGAAGCGTCTGGTGCTGGTCGAATACAATCCGGGCTTCTGCGCACTGCTGCGCGACCGCTATCCGCATGCCAAGGTCGTGCAGGGCGACGCCTACAAGCTGCGCGACTCGCTGTGGAACGTGCTGAGCGTCCCCGGCATCCGCCGTGGTGTCCGGCCTGCCGCTGGTCACCAAGCCGATGCTGACGCGCCTGAAACTGATCCGCGATGCCTTCCTTGCGCTGGCGCCGGGTGCGCCATTCGTGCAGTTCACCTATTCGGTCGCGCCGCCGATTCCGAAATCGCTGCCCGGCGTTTCCACAGAAGCCTCCGAGCGCATCTGGATGAACCTTCCGCCGGCGCGCGTCTGGGTGTATCGCAAGGACTGAACCGTCCGGCAGCCGCACGGCGGGTTCGTCCTGATCGATCCACAAATCATGTCCGCGCTGAAAATTCTCGTGATCCCCGGCTCGCTTCGCACCGGCTCGCTCAATGCGAGGCTGGCGGCGGCCGCCGCCCATGAACTCGCGCAAGCCGGCGCCGAAATCACCCGCATTTCACTCGGCGATTATCCATTGCCGATCTACGACGGTGACCTGCACGCAAAATCCGGCGTGCCCAAGCATGCGGTCAATCTCAAGCGCATGATCGGCACGCATCATGGCGTCCTGATCGTGACGCCGGAATACAATTCGTCGGTGCCGGCCCTGGTCAAGAATACCATCGACTGGGTAACGCGCGTGCAGGATGCTCACGAAACCCGCGGCCAGGTGTTTCGCGAGCGTGCCTTTGCGATCGCGGCGGCGTCGGAAAGCCGGCTTGGCGGAACCCGCGCCCTGGCGGCGCTGCGGCTTATTCTTGTCGCCTGCCACGCAACCGTCATTCCCAACCAGCTCGCGCTTTCGTTCGCAGGCGACGCCTATGACGACAGGGACCGGTTGAAGCATCCCGCCGACGTCGAGGCGCTGAGCGCGCTGGCGCGGCAGTTGATCGACGTTTCCCAGCGCATGATGTGAGGTGACATGCAGCCATCGAATATCGCCCCCCGCGACCGGTTGATCGTGGCGCTTGATCTGCCCGGCGTCGCGGCTGCGGAAGCGATGATTGCCCGGCTTGGCGATGCCGTGACGTTTTACAAGATCGGCTATCAGCTCGCTTATGCCGGCGGATTGCCGCTGGTCCGCCAGCTTGCCGGCGCCGGCAAGAAAGTATTCGCCGATCTCAAGCTGCACGATATCGGCAACACGGTGGCGCGCGGCGTCGAAAGCATCGCAACCCTTGGCGCGACATTCCTGACCGTGCATGCCTATCCGCAGACCATGAAGGCCGCGGCCGAAGCGCGCGCGGGGTCGGAGCTGAAGATCCTCGCCGTCACGGTGCTGACCTCCTATGATGACGCCGATCTCCACGCCGCGGGTTATCGTCTCGGCGTGTCCGATCTGGTCGAGGCCCGCGCCCGGCAGGCCCAGGCGCTCGGCATCGATGGCCTCGTGTGCTCGCCGGAAGAGGCGTCGAGCTTGCGCAAGATCGTGGGCCACCAGATGCAGCTCGTCACGCCCGGCATCCGGCCCGCGGGTTCTGCCAGCGGCGACCAGAAGCGCATCATGACGCCGGCCCGTGCAATATCGGCCGGCGCTGATTATCTGGTGGTCGGCAGGCCGGTGTTGGAAGCGGTCGATCCCAGGGCGGCGGCCGACAGCATCGTCGCGGAAATCGTGCAGGCGGCGCTGGCCTGAAACAACAAAAAAGGAGAAGCACGGATGGCAAAGGCCTATTGGATCGCGCGCCTCGACGTCCACAACATGGACGCCTACAAGGAATATGTCGCGCAGAACGGCCCGGTATTCAAAAAATACGGCGCGAAGTTTCTGGTGCGCGGCGGCAAGTTCGAGTCCAAGGAAGGCTCGCCGCGGTCGCGCAATGTGGTGCTGGAATTCAAGGATTATGAGACCGCGCTGGCCTGCTACAACTCGCCGGAATATGCGCGGCTGGTCGCAATCCGCGCGCCCCATTCCGAAAGCGATCTCGTGATCATCGAGGGCTACGACGGCGCGCAGCCGTAAGCCGAGAAAGCCATCCGGGCGACGAGCGGGCCAACGGCCTGGTCGGTTGCCGGAACAGGCCGCCCCGGCTATACGGCAAGGGCGAGGTTTTTAAGATGTCCGAGATGCGCTTGATCGTTGCGGGGGCCGGCGGCCGGATGGGCCGCGCGCTGACCCGTGTCATCTCGGAAACGTCGGGCGCGGTCGTCACCGGCGCGCTGGAGGCGCCGGTGTCTGAACTCCTGGGCAAGGATGCCGGCGTGCTGGCGGGCCTGCCCGCCAACGGCGTTTTGCTGTCCGCGGACCTCTGGTCGCTGTCGGCCAATGCCGACGGCATTCTCGACTTCACGGTGCCGGGGGCGACCATCGCCAATGTCGCTATCGCCGCGCAGCGGGGCCTCGTCCATGTCATCGGCACCACGGGGCTTTCGGCGTCGGACGACGCCGTGATCAGAAGCGTCACGTCGCGCGCCATCGTCGTCAAATCGGGCAATATGAGCCTCGGCATCAACCTTTTGGCGGCGCTGGTGAAGCGGGTCGCGCAATCGCTCGACGATGATTTCGATATCGAGATTCTGGAAATCCATCACAGGGCCAAGGTCGACGCGCCGTCGGGCACCGCACTGATGTTGGGAGAGGCCGCCGCCGCTGGCCGCAAGATCGCGCTGGATCAGCATTCGGTGCGCGGCCGCGACGGCATCACCGGCGCGCGCAACACCGGCGACATCGGCTTTGCGTCGCTGCGCGGCGGCACCGTCACCGGCGATCACACCGTGATTTTCGCAGGGCCCATGGAGCGCATCGAACTGACGCATCGCGCCGAGGATCGCACCATGTTCGCACAGGGCGCGGTCAAGGCCGCGCTGTGGGCACGCGACAAGAAGCCCGGAATGTATTCGATGGCCGACGTGCTCGGGCTCAGGGACTTCTAGAATTACTCCTGGAATTGAAACGGAAACGATGGAATGAGCGACCGGCTTCTCGTGCTTGTGCGTCACGGCCAAAGCGAATGGAATCTGAAAAATCTCTTCACCGGCTGGAAGGATCCCGATCTGACCGAGAAGGGCATCGCCGAGGCCAGGGATGCCGGCCGGGAATTGAAGACGCAGGGGCTGTCGTTCGACATCGCGTTCACCTCGGTGCTCAAGCGCGCGCAGCACACCCTCGATCTGTTGCTGGTCGAGATCGGCCAGACCGGCCTTCCCGTCCGCAAGCATCTGGCGCTCAACGAGCGCGATTACGGCGATCTGTCCGGCCTCAACAAGGACGACGCCCGCAAGAAATGGGGCGAGGAGCAGGTCCATGTCTGGCGGCGCTCCTACGACGTGCCGCCGCCCGGCGGCGAAAGCCTGAAAGATACGCTGGCGCGCACGCTGCCTTATTACGTCCAGGAGATTCTGCCTTGCGTGCTGCGCGGCGAGCGCACGCTGGTGGTGGCGCACGGCAATTCGCTGCGCGCCTTGATCATGGTGCTGGAAAAGCTGACCCCGGAGCGGATTCTGGCGCGTGAACTCGCCACCGGCGTCCCGGTGATCTATCGCCTCAACGCCGACGCTACCGTCGCTTCAAAGCTCGATCTGGCGGCATGAGCGACGCCGTCCCGAAAGCGACGGCGATGGCAACGTCAAGGGTCGTTCAACTTCAGTGAACGCCGACCTGTCCGGCTTCCCAGCCCAGCATCGCCTGCTTGCGGGTGATGCCCCAGTGATAGCCGGTCAGCGTGCCGCCCTTGCCGAGCGCGCGATGGCACGGCACCACGAACGACACCGGGTTTTTTCCGACCGCCGCACCAACCGCGCGTGACGCCTTGGGGCTTTTGATCTTGTTGGCGATGTCCGAATAGGACACCGCGCGGCCCATCGGGATTTTCAGCAAGGTCTCCCACACCCGGACCTCGAAGTCGGTGCCGATCAGGACCACCCGCAACGGCTGGTCCGCGCGCCACATCCTGGTGTCGAAGATGCGCTGCGCCAGCGCGGCGGTGCCGGCGTGATCCTCCAGATAGGTCGCCCGCGGCCAGCGCCGCTGCATGTCGGCGAGCGAGGCCTGCTCCTCGCCGGGATCGGCGAAGGCGAGGCCCGCCAGTCCGCGGCCGCTGGCGATCACGATCGCGGTGCCAAACGGCGAGGGATGAAATCCATAACGCAGCGTCATGCCGGCGCCGCCGGTTTTCCATTCGCCGGGCGACATCGCCTCATGGGTCACGAACAAATCGTGCAGCCGTCCCGGGCCGGAGAGCCCGGAGTCGAGGGCCGCGTCGAGCACGCTGGCGGAATCGCGTAGCAGCCCCTTGGCGTGATCGAGGGTCAGCGCCTGCATGAAGGCCTTTGGCGTCAGCCCGGCCCAGCGCCGAAACAAATGGTGCAGTTCATCCGGCGTCACGCCGGCGGCATCCGCCATCGATTCGATGGTCGGTTGCGCGCGCCAGTGCTCCGAGATGAAGGCGATGGCGCGCCGCACCGAATCATAGTCGCGCAGCGCGGCGTTCTGGGCCCCGGGCTTGGTCAGGCGTCGGTCGTTGATGGCGAGGTTCATCTGGTCATTCATGGCAAGGTTCATCATGGTGCTGATGTAGGACGCGGGCTGCGCCCAAACCACCCGATTCCCGACTAGACCGGATTATAGGTCGGCCCGCGCCGGGCGGCCTCAAGTGCTGCCATTAAGGCTTTGGCAAAGCTTGCCTTTTCGTCGGGTCCGAGAAAACTCGCGATCGCGACCCGGCGTCCCTTCGAGACCAGATAGAGCTTTTCGATGCCGAACTCGGCATGGGTCTTCTGGTCGAGCCGGACCCACAGCGGATTGAGCACCCATTCGACCACATCGCCGCGATGGCTGATCCGGCGCACGCGCAGCTCGGACGGTGTCACCGAGATTTCCTCGCTGGCCCTGGCGTGGCGGAAATTCATCCGGAACGCCCAATAGATCGCGAGCACGTCGAGGCCAAAAAAACCGAACACCGGCCACGCGCCCATCAACAGAAAGACGAGCCCCGCCGCGAAACTGATCACGCTGACAAACCCCATCAGCACCAGAAAACCGGTGCGGTTCAACGAGCGGTGCGGCGTCAGCAGCGCCGAAAACAATTCAGGCTGAGGCGGCGCCGGATCAAAGTCATTGCCTGCGGTCATCGCGTGTCAGTATACCCGGATCATGCCGAAAATCACCCGCAAACCCCTGCGCAAATCCAAGGCTAAACCCTTGGCCAAATCCAAAGCCGCGACCGCCAAGCGCCCGGCGGCAAAGCCGAGCCGAGTCATGGCTGCGAAAAAAGCCACGGCCCAATCAGGCAAGGCCTGCGCGGCACAGAAATCGAGCAAGACTGTAGTAGCCAGGCCGTCGACCAAAACTCCGACAAAACCCTGGACGGCGGCCGAGGTCCACGAGGCGTTCAGCCGCTTTCGCAAGGCCAATCCGGAGCCGAGGGGCGAACTGGAACACGTCAATCCCTACACGCTACTGGTTGCGGTCGTGCTGTCGGCGCAGGCGACAGATGCCGGCGTCAACAAGGCGACGCGCGCGCTGTTTGAAGTCGCCGACACGCCGCAGAAGATGCTTGCGCTCGGGGAGGACAAGGTCCGCGACTACATCAAGACCATTGGGCTCTACCGCAACAAGGCCAGGAACGTCATCGCGCTGTCGGAAAAACTGATCGCCGACTTCAAGGGCGAAGTGCCGCGCACCCGCGCCGAGATCGAATCGCTGCCCGGCGCCGGCCGCAAGACCGCCAATGTCGTGCTCAACATGGCGTTCGGCGAACACACCATGGCGGTGGATACCCACGTGTTTCGCGTTGGCAATCGCACCGGCCTTGCACCCGGCAAGACGCCGCTGGAGGTGGAACTCGGTCTTGAGCGCGTGATCCCCGCCGAATTCATGTTGCACGCGCATCACTGGCTCATTTTGCATGGCCGCTATACCTGTCTCGCGCGCAAGCCGCGCTGCGAGGTGTGCCTGATCAACGATCTCTGCCGCTGGCCGGAAAAGACGGTGTGAGGAGGAACTCACGCGATCGGCAGACGACGCGCCGTCTGTGAACAAGAATCCGGGCGTGGATGTCACACCGGGGGATTCTGGATCGTCTTGGTGTCGGAACCAACAGAAGGAGACGAACCATGACTGCCAGACTTGATCCCTTTGCCGCAGCCCCTGAACTCATGAAGAACTGGGTCCGCGCATCGACCGCCGTCGCTTCGAGCCTTGATCCGAAGCTGATCGGGCTCGTCGAGATCCGCGCGTCCCAGATCAATGGCTGTGCCAACTGCCTCAATATGCACACGGCGGAAGCGCGCGCGAAGGGAGAGACCGAACAGCGCATCTACCTGCTGTCGGCCTGGCGAGAGGCCCCCTGCTATACCGATCGCGAACGCGCCGCGCTCGAGTGGACCGAGGCGCTGACGCGGCTTTCCGAGGGACAAAGGCTAGAAGACGCCTATCAACGTCTGAAAGCTCAGTTCACCGAGGAGGAGCAGGTCAAGCTCACATTGATGATCAATGTCATCAATGGGTGGAACCGGATTGCGGTTGGCTTCGGCTTGTTTGTTGATCCGGCGGTCGCAAAGTCCGTTGCCGCTGCTGCGGCCGCGGCCGCGTGACGGCGGGCGTGAGGCATGAGGATGCAGCGGCCAGTTTCGACCCGCTGCGTCCAGGCCGTGCTGCCGGGTGTGCCTGATCAACGATCTCTTCCGCCGGCCTAACCCTCCGCCAGTCGCCTTGTGCGCGTATATGGACAGGCCTACGTTCGCGGCGCGCCTTGACGGGGAGGAACGTCGTGCGATCAGGGTCCATCCTCATTTTTGCGCTGACAGTTATGTGTGGAAGCGCGCCGGTGGCGCATGCGCAGATTTCCAACGACGTCGTCAGGATCGGTGTCCTCAACGATCAATCCGGCCTCTATGCCGACCTGGGCGGTCCGGGCTCGGTGGTTGCTGCGCGGATGGCCGTCGAAGATGTTGGCGGTAGCGTGTTGGACAAGCCGATCGAGATCGTGTTCGCCGACCATCAGAACAAGTCCGATATCGGGGCAGCGATTGCGCGGCAGTGGTTCGAGATCGGCAAAGTGGACATGGCGATCGGATTCGACAATTCCGCCGTAGCGCTGGCGGTCGAACAACTTGCCGCCGAACACAACCGGATTGCCATTGCCGGCGCGGTAGGGAGCACGGCCTTTACCGGCAAGGCATGCACGCCGACGGAAGCATCCTGGATCTATGACAGCTATGCGCTCACCACCAGCCTGGCCAAATCGATCGTCGCGGAAGGGCGCGACAGCTGGTTCTTCATCACCGTCGATTACACCTTCGGTCATTTGCTGGAGGCTGACGCCACCAGCGCGGTGAAGGCTGCCGGAGGAAAGGTGCTTGGCAGCGTGCGCCATCCCCTGAATACGGCGGATTTCGGCTCGTATTTGCTGCAGGCGCAGGCGTCGGGCGCGAAGGTGGTGGCATTCGCCAATGGCGGCGGCGACATGGTCAATGCCGTCAAGCAGGCGAATGAATTCGGGCTGACCCGAAATCAGACGATGGTGACCTTGCTGGTGTTCCTGTCCGACGTTCACAGCATGCAGCTTCAGGCCGCGCAGGGATTGAAATTCGTGACCGGCTTCTACTGGGATCGTGACGATGAGACCCGGACCTGGTCGAAGCGTTTCTTTGCGCGGCATGGCAAAATGCCGACCATGGTTCAGGCCAGCATCTATTCGGCTGTCCGCCACTATCTTGGCGCCATCGCATCCGCCGGCACCGACGCGGCAAAGGCGGTGATGGCGAAGATGCGGCAGACGCCGGTCAACGATTTCTACGTCAGGAACGGCCATCTGCGGGAAGACGGTCGCCTGGTTCACGACATGTATTTCGCGCAAGTGAAGACACCGTCGGAGTCCAGCGGGCCCTGGGACTATTACAAGATATTGGGGGTGATCCCGGGCGATCAGGCGTTCCGCGCGCTGGCGGATGGCGGCTGCCCGCTGGTGGCGCATTGAGAAACACAACGCGTCGCTGCTCCGGCGCGCGCGGGCACGCTACACCACCGGCACGCCCGTCTTGCGCGCCGGCTCGATCAGTTCCGGCCTTGGTCCACTCAGCCGCTTGTGCATGTGAACCATGAACGCCATGCCGAACAGCGGCGTCGCCAGGTTGACGATCGGGATCGACACGAACGCCGAGATCACCAGTCCGGCGGTGAACACAGCAGCGGCATTGTGCTTGCGCATCGCCTTGGCTTCCGCCGGCGTGCGAAACCGCATCGCGGCAAGCTGGAAATATTCCCGGCCGAGCAGCCATGCGGTCGCGACGAAGAAGGCGATGAAGCCGGCACCGGCCACGAACACGAACGGCAACGCGATCAGATAGACCAGGATCGTCAGCAGTGCCGTCTTGACGCCTTCCGTGATGGCGAGGCCGAACGGCAGCGCCGTGCCGGGACGCTCGGCCGGATAAAATTCGCGCTCGACATGGTCAGCGACCTCGTCGACGAACACGCTTGCCACCAGCGTGGTGATCGCGGGCATCAGGAACACCGCGCCGAACACGACGCCGAGACCGGCGGCAATCGAAATGATCCATGCCAGCACATTGAGCGGCGTATCGAAACCGGGGCCCAGCATCGCCGAAGCCCAGCTCTCGCCGGATGCCGCAAACCAGCTCAAGAGCCGCTGCAGACCGAGCGCCAGCACCGCGATCAATACCAGCGCGAGGCCAATCGATCGCCACAGGATGGAACGCATCGGCGGTGACAGGATTTGCGAAAGCGCCTTGACGGCGTCGTCGAGCATGACGGCCTTATCCTCTGCAAAAAACCTTGCCAGAGGTAACCATGCGGGGCGGGTTCGGCAAGACCGTGGAGCTGTCGCGAGAGCGAGCCTCTCAGGCCGCCAGCTCCGGCTCGCGGGAGCGGGCGGGGAGCTTCGGCGGGTGCAGCGGCACGTATTCGACGACCATGAAATGCTCGGAGACCTTGATGCGCTCGACCAGTGTCGTTGCCGCGGCAACGCTGTTTATTTCCTTAGCCGGATGCGGCGCCGCTTCGTCAGTCTCTTCAGGAGCAAGCGGCGGCGATGTGACGGTCGCTGGAAACACGCTGAATTCGCCCGCTACCTCCCGGAGCGGCTTCTGCTTGTCGGCCCAATGCAAGGCGGTGTAGTCGAAGCCATGCACGATGGTGGGTTTGACGATTTCGAAATAGGGCGAGATGTCGAAATCGCGCGGCATATAGAGCGATGAATCGCGGATGTGCAGGATCTCGCGCCGGGCCTGCCTGCTGCCGGCGCGCGTGATCTTGGGCAGGATCGGATAGCGCACCGCGTCGAACGCCTGCGCGATCAGCGCCGAGCAGATGATCTTGGTGGGATCGCCCGAACCGAACGCGATCATCCGGCGCCGCCAGCGCTGCGGTATCGGCAGCGGAATCAGGTAGCGCATCAGATCCAGTATGTTCTTGGTGTCGTAGCCGAAGCCGATCCGGTTGATGGCGTAGCGGCAGACGGTGTTGCGGTCCTCGAACGACAGGCCGACCGGGCGACACAGCCGCGTGTGATAGGTAAAGTATTTCGACAGCGGCGCGGAGGTCACCCCCTCGCCGATATTGGCCTCGATCAGCACATGCGGTTCGCCGTCACGTTCAAACGCGCCGTCGATCGGGCCGACAAAAAGCGCCGAATGCGACCAGGTCGACTGCGTGAGGTATTTGATGATGCCGGAAACCCGGTTATTGCCCTCGACCAGCATGACGTCGCCCGGTTCGATAATGCCGCGCAGATGTTCCGGGTCGCTTGGGGTGAACGGCTCGTAGCCCGGGACTTCCTTCTGCAGGTAGCCCGCGATCAGCTTGCCGACGGTATCGAGCATAACACCCATGATTTCCCCCCGGAGCCTTTTCCGTTCCGATCAAATCAGAACGGAGGCTCCACTTCTTATTTGACGCGTTTTCTGCGCGCGAACCGGTATCCACCCCGCATCAAGTGCGGGGCAGGCTTTCGCTTGAAAACGCTCTAGCCGTTCCTTTCCGACCGCTTTTTTGTCTCTCCCTATCATGGTCGGAAGCCGTTGCAATTTAGTTCATGCATGAAGCCGATCAAACATGATTGATTCACCATGACGGTTGCTGCCCACGTCCGGATGCGGCAAGTTCACCTGTGTCCGGAGCCTGAAATTCGTTGCCGTCGCAGCGGGGTTTTGGCGAATTTCGGGTTCGAGGGATGCTGGAAATGCATGATTCCAGTATGGTTTTGGTTCGCAAGTTTTGCTGGCGGACGGGCCGCGAAGGTGTGACGAACTTCTGCACCGCCCCATCATGCGATTGGCTGCTTTTAAAAGTTCCGGAAACCATGACATGACAATCACGCGCCGCGATTTCCTCTCGGCGTCCGCAGCACTTACGGTGGCGCCGGCCCTCGGCACCAGCGCATGGGGTGCGCCATTGCCGCGCGAGGCCGACATTGTCGTGATCGGCGCCGGCGCCGCCGGCATCGCCGCGGCGCGGCGTATCATGGACGCTAACCGCAAGGTCATCGTGATCGAAGCGACAGGCCAGATCGGCGGCCGGTGCCTCACTGATTCCACGACATTCGACGTGCCGTTCGATCGCGGCGCGCGGTGGATGCACAATCCCGACACCAACCCGATGATCAAGCTCGGGCGTAGCGTGGGGCTCGATGTCTACCCGGCGCCACCGCGCCAGAAAATCCGCGTCGGCCGTCGCTTCGCGCGGGCCGGTGAAACCGAGGAATTTCTCGCCGCCCTGGTGCGCGCCAATCGCGCCATCGACGATGCGTCGCGCGGCAGGGTCGATGTGTCCTGCGCGTCGGCGCTGCCGAAGGATCTCGGCGACTGGGCGGGGACGGCGGAATTCGTACTGGGCGCCAACGCCACGGGCAAGGATCTGAAGGATCTTTCCGTCGTCGACAAGGTCCGCGCGCAGGAGCGCACGGCCGCGATCGCCTGTCGCCAGGGCCTGGGCACGCTGATCGCGAAACTGGGCGAGCAGGTCCCGCTCGCGCTGTCGACGCCCGCCAGCCGTGTCGCCTGGAGCGGACGCGATGTCACGGTGGAGACGCCGGCAGGCAAGATCGCCGCGCGCGCCGCCATCGTCACGGTGTCGAGCAATGTGCTGGCCGCGGGCAACATCAAGTTCAGCCCGGACATTCCCAAGCGCCAGCTCGATGCCGCAGCAAAACTGAGCCTCGGCAGCTACGATCGCATCGTGCTGCAATTGCCGGGCAATCCGCTTGGACTGGCGCGCGACGACATCGTCATCGAGCAAAGCAATTCGACGCGGACGGCGCTGCTGTTTGCCAATATGGGGTCGTCGTCGCTGTGTTCGATCGAGGTCGCCGGCTCGTTCGGACGCGATCTCTCAGGCCAGGGCGATCCGGCGATGGTGGCGTTTGCGGTGGAGTGGCTGACCAAATTGTTCGGCAGCGAATTTGCGGCTGCGGTCAAGAAATCCAGCGCGACGCGCTGGAACGCCGCGCCGTTTGTGCAGGGCGCCATGTCCGCCGCCGCGCCCGGCGCGGAGCCGTCGCGCAAGGTTTTGACGGAGCCGATCGGCTGCATGTTCCTGGCGGGCGAAGCGACCCACGAAACCCTGTGGGGAACGGTGGACGGAGCCTGGGAAAGCGGCGAGCGCGCGGCGGAGGCGGCGCTGCAAAAGATCGGCGCGCTGAGGGAACCGGCGACGACGCCGGCGCGCGCACCGAAGCAGCGCCGCCGCGGCGCCCAGGGAAGGCGAGCGCCGGTCAATTGAAGTCATCACGGCCCAAGGCCGCGGCATTCGTCGGACGAAATTCGATTTGCAACTGCTGGCCCGATTTGCCTGCGGGTGTCGATCTCTGCGGCGAGAACGGCGAGTTTCTTACCTGCGTGGCGGCGGGCCGATGCTTGCACAGAGCCTCCCCGTCACGACCGGTGACCGCGTCGAGGGCGACGGGTATGCCTATTGCGAATTGGTGATGGGCCTTGACGCAAATATCGCGATATGCGATATTGATGCATGAGACCGATCGTATTCACTGCCACAAGTGCTCGTCAGTGGGTGAAACTCTCGCGTGATATACGCAGTCGGATCGACAAGCGGTTGACGGAGTTTGCGACGACCGGCCGTGGTGATGTGAAGCGTCTTAAAGGGCGCGACGGTCTGCGGCTTCGGGTCGGTGACTGGCGTATAGTCTTTTACGAAGATCAGGGCACGATCATTGTCGCAGCGGTGGGACATCGTCGAGATATATATGATTGAGAGGACGTTATGAGTGTTCGATTTCAGAAAACACCGCGTGGTGAAGTCGCAATCCTTCCGAGAAAGGATTACGAGCTTTTGGTCGCCAAGGCATCCGAGGTTGATGAGGATGCCGGCACCGCGCGTATTGTTGCACGAGCACGTGAGGAAATATCCAGCGGTGGTCCGTTATTGCCGAAGGATGTTGTCGATCGCATTGCCAACGGGGAGAATCCCGTCCGTGTCCTGCGCGAATGGCGCGACGTTACTCAGATGTACCTGTCCTTCAAGACAAATCTAAGCCAGGGGCATATTTCGGATATTGAAAACGGCCGACGCGTAGGCACGGTAGCAGCACTCAGGCTCATCGCAAACGTGTTAAGTGTGCCACTTGATCTGCTAGTCCAAGAAAGCTGACGCCTCCCGCCGGAGTGAAACTTTTGTAATTCGAAAAGACAGTCCGCTCTTTCTGATTATCAGCGCAACGTGCCGCCGGTCTTTTTCGTGACCTCGGCCACGATCCTGGCCGCGACCGCATCGATCTCCTGATCGGTCAGGGTTTTTTCCCGCGGCTGGATCGTCACCGCGATCGCAACCGACTTCTTGCCCTCGTCGATGCCCTTGCCTTCGTAGACATCGAATACTGTGACGCCGGTGATCAGCTTCTTGTCGACGCCCTGCGCCGATCGCACGATGTCGCCTGCCTTGACGCTGCGATCGACAACGAAAGCGAAATCACGCGACACCGGCTGGAACGATGAGAGGTCGAGCACCGGCTTGGCACGGGTCGGTCGCTGCTTGGCGTCGGGAATGCGATCGAGGATCACCTCGAACGCCATCAACGGACCGTCGGCGCCGAGTGTTTCCAGCGCGCGGGGATGCAGCTCGCCGAAATATCCCAGCACGTTTTGCGGACCGATCTGGATGGTGCCGGAGCGACCGGGATGCAGCCAGTTCGGGCCGCCGGGCACGATCTGCAGCGCCTGCATCGGCGCGCCGGCGGCGGCCAGCACCGCAAAGGCATCGGCCTTGGCGTCGAGTGCGTCGGCCACGGCCGAGCCGGACCAGTGCCTTCCCAGACCTTTCGACGACGCAAAGCCGTGGCGAACGCCCGATGCCGCGATCAATTGGTCCTGCGGCCTGTCGCCCCTGAACACCTGCCCGACTTCGAACAATGCGAGATCCGGAAAGCCGCGATCGATATTGGCCTGCGCCGCCGCCACCAGCCCTGGCAACAGGCTCGGCCGCATGTCGGACAGATCGGACGCGATAGGATTGGCGAGCGCGAGATCACTTCCCCCGCCGCCGAACAACTCGGCGTGCGGCTTGGAGATGAACGACCACGTCACCGCCTCGACCAGGCCGCGGGCTGCCAGCGCGCGCTTGGCGCGTCGGGTTCGCAACTGGATCGTGCTGAGGACCGGCTTGCGCGGCGCGTCGCCGCGCTCGAACGGTGTCATCGGCACCTTGTCGACGCCGACAATGCGCACGATCTCCTCGACGATGTCGGCCTTGCCGTGCACGTCGGTGCGCCAGGAGGGTACCGCGACCTTCACCACCGGGCCGTTGCCGGCCAGCATGAAGCCGAGATGGCCGAGGATGCGCTTCATCTCCGGCAGCGGCACCTCGATCCCGGCAAGCCGCTTGACCTCGGTCAGCGGGAAATCGATCACGCGGTCGTCGCCGAAGCCGTCACCGACAACGACATTCTCCGAGGGCGTGCCGCCGCACAGCTCGATCACCAGCCGGGTCGCCATCTCAAGCCCCGGCACCATGAAGGCCGGATCGACGCCGCGCTCGAAACGATAGCGCGCATCCGAATTGATGCCGAGCTTGCGGCCGGATTGCGCGATGTTGATCTCGTTCCACAGCGCCGATTCGATCAGCACGTCGGTGGTTTCCTCCGAACAGCCGGAGGCCTCGCCGCCCATGATGCCGGCGAGCGATTCGACGCCGTGATCGTCCGCGATCACGCAAACGCTGGTATCGAGCGTATAGGTGCGGCCGTCGAGCGCCAGCAGCGTCTCCCCGTCGCGGGCACGGCGCACGGTGAGATGACCCCTGACTTTGGCCGCATCGAACACATGCAGCGGGCGGGCGCGGTCATAGGTCATGAAGTTGGTGATATCGACCAGCGCGTTGATCGGGCGCAGCCCGATCGATGTCAGGCGCTTTTGCAGCCATTCCGGGGAGGGGCCGTTCCTGACGCCGCGCACCAGCCGCAGCGCAAAGCCCGGGCACAGCGTGGCGTCCTCGACCGTCACTTTCACCGGGCAGGGGAATTCGCCCTTGATCGGCTTGATGCCGGGGTCCTTGAACCTGCCCATGTCGGCCGCGCTGAGGTCGCGGGCGATGCCATGCACGCCGGTGCAGTCCTGCCGGTTGGGCGTCAGGTTGATCTCGAGCACGGGATCGCCCAGCTGCGCCCATTCGGTATACGCGGCACCGATCGGCGCGTCGGCCGGCAGCTCCATGATGCCGTCGTGATCTTCCGAGAGCTGCAGTTCCGCTGCCGAGCACAGCATGCCGCGGCTCTCGACGCCGCGGATGGTGCCGATACCGAGCGTGATGTTCTTGCCGGGGATGAAGGTGCCGGGGGCTGAGAACACGCTGACGAGGCCGGCGCGCGCATTCGGTGCGCCGCAGACGACCTGTACCGGTGCCGCACCGTTGCCGGTATCCACCAAGCAGACGCGCAAGCGATCCGCGTTGGGATGCGGCTCGGCCGAGATCACCCGCGCGATGGTGAACGGCGAAAGCTGCTTCGCCTTGTCCTCGATATGCTCGACCTCAAGCCCGATCATGGTGAGCTTGTCGGCGAGCTTTTCCAGCGGCTCGTCGGTGTCGAGATGTTCCTTCAGCCAGGACAGGGTGAATTTCATGGCACATCACCGACGTCTGGAGATAACTTCGGTTGGTCGCCGGATGATTTCACGCGCTTGTAGCCTTTCTCACCAGTTCCGGTTCCCGCCCATTTAAGCTCCTGAGGTTCTAACAGAACGAGAAAGTCGAATTCTCGATTCGACTTTGCCTTCTGCAAAATCATCTACCGTCCGATATTCTTTTATGACGCCCTGACGATAGGAAGGCTCGAGCTTTGAGTTATGAAGGGCAAGCCGAGCGCCGAACTGAATGCTTCTTTTTACCACTTCCTCAGCGGCCACCCATGACGTACTCCAAAAAGTACCATCCGAATTAAACGTAACGCCGCGATCATTACGGCAAACAAAATGATATTCCGTAACGATGTCGCCTGCCTCTGCTCTTACTGCAGTTTTCAACGTGCGCGGGGTCGCCTTCTTCCGTGAATTTATTTCCAAATCGCACATAACGACCAGTTCATCGACACCAAGGCGCAGGGCATTCTCTCTGACGGTCTTAAGGTGCGCTGAATCGAGTGCTGAAAGTTTTTCAGCGGTCCAAGGGTTTGCTGCCACCGCAGTCTTTTTGGGAGCTTCGTTGCTCACGAACTCAATCCTCCCGCCAGTGTTGGGATGTCGAGCGGTTTGAAGCCGTAATGGTTCAGCCAGCGCACGTCGTTTTCGAACAATTGCCGCAGATCGGACATGCCGTATTTCAGCATCGCGATGCGGTCGATGCCCATGCCCCAGGCAAAGCCCTGATAGACGTCGGGATCGATGCCGCAGGCGCGCAGCACGTTCGGATGCACCATGCCGCAGCCGAGAATCTCGAGCCAGTCCTCGCCCTCGCCGAAACGGATCTCGCCCTTGTCGCGCCGGCACTGGATGTCGACTTCGAGCGATGGCTCGGTGAAGGGAAAGAACGACGGCCGGAATCGCATGTTGATATGATCGACCTCGAAGAACGCCTTGCAGAACTCGTGCAGGATCCATTTGAGGTGGCCGAGATGCGAGCTCTTGTCGATCACAAGGCCCTCGACCTGGTGGAACTGCGGCGTGTGCGTGGCGTCGGAATCGATGCGGTAGGTCCGGCCGGGACAGACGATGCGGATCGGCGGCTTTTGCGTCAACATGGTGCGCACTTGCACCGGCGAGGTGTGGGTGCGGAGCAGCATGCGCGAGCCGCCTGCCCCGGGCTCCGACCCGGGGTCCTGCTTCGGATTGAAAAAGAAGGTGTCGTGCATCTCCC
The DNA here is from genome assembly GCA_963729395.1 of uncultured Pseudomonadota bacterium. GTDB lineage: Bacteria > Pseudomonadota > Alphaproteobacteria > Rhizobiales > Xanthobacteraceae > Bradyrhizobium. The sequence goes on from CAVSOS010000085.1 coordinate 18,148, forward strand.
GCGCCGGGTGGCCTTCGGGGAAGTTCAGCCTGGTGAAGTTGTAATCGTCGGTCTCGATATCGGGACCTTCGGCGATGGCGAATCCCATGTCGGCGAAAATCGTGTTGACCTCTTCGAAGACCTGGCTGAGCGGATGGATCCGGCCCTGCTCGGCGGGCGCCTCGCGCAACGGCAGCGTGACGTCGATGGTCTCGGACGCCAGCCGCGCGTCGAGGGCGGCGGATTTCAGGACGTCGCGGCGCGCGGTCAGCGCCTGCGTGACCTTTTCCTTGGCAAGATTGATCGCAGAACCTTGCGTCTTGCGTTCGTCCGGCGACATCTTGCCGAGTGTGGACAGCAGCGCGGAGATCGAGCCTTTCTTGCCGAGGGCGGCGACGCGCACGGCTTCCAGTGCGGCCTCGTCGCCCGCGGCGGCGATCTGGCTGAGGATGTTTTCTTCGAGCGTTGCGAGGTCGGACACGGATCAAATCTCTCTGCAAAAGGCCGCTGGTTGTGGCCGCGCCGGGGTCAAAACGTCAAGCGAAAAGCCGGTACTGATGCGGGTGCGGGATCGGGCGTCTTTGAACCCCCTCGCGGGCGGCCGGCACCCATGTCAGGCCCAACGGGAGAATTCGATGATCGTCAAATCCGCCTTGGCCGGCATGGCCGTCGTTGTTTCGCTCGGCGCGGATCCCGCGCTTGCTGCGGTCTGCCTCGACAGATCGATGACCCTGGGCGAAATCGTCGACGCGATCAACGCCACGCCCGGATGTGAGGGCGCGATCAAGCTGTTCGAGGCCTGCGAACTCGGCAGCAGCGGGGACATAGGCCTTGGCGCTGCCGTCGAGAAGAAATGCGAGGCCGACTTTCTGGTCCGGCTGAAGGCCCCGCAAAGACAGGCCTATCGGCGCGAAATGCGGGTTTGCGACCGAAAATACGAAAACAGTCCGGTACGATGTACCGTTCGTTCACCGCCTTTTGCCGGGCCGAGGTCGCCCAGCGTTACTCGCGCCGGGCGCTTAAGCCGAAATGATCGTCCCGCTCGCGCTCAGGCCGCCAGCGCCGCCTTGGCCTTTTCGGCGATCGCCTGGAACGCCACCGGCTCGTTGATGGCGAGGTCCGACAGCACCTTGCGATCCACGGTGATGCCCGACTTGGAAAGACCGTCGATAAACCGGCTGTAGGTCATCCCGAACGGCCGCACGGCGGCATTGAGGCGCTGGATCCACAGCGCGCGGAAGGTGCGCTTTTTGCGCTTGCGGTCGCGGAAGGCGTATTGCCCGGCCTTCTCGACCGCGGCCTTGGCGGCGCGGATGGTGTTCTTGCGGCGGCCGTAAAAGCCCTTGGCGGCCTTGTAGACTTTCTTGTGCTTGGCGTGAGAGGTCACACCGCGTTTAACGCGAGACATGACGGGTCTCCTTGATCTGGAAATGGGTGACGGATCGCCGCGCGGACGCGGCTCGGCTCAAGTGAAATCGCGGGGCGCGCGATCAGGCGTTCGGCAAGAAGTATTTCTTGACGTTGTCGCCGTCGGTCTTGAACAGCACGCGGGTGCCGCGGAGCTGACGAATCTGCTTCTTGGTCCGCTTGATCATACCGTGGCGCTTGCCGCGCTGGGCGTGCATCACTTTGCCGGTGGCAGTCACCTTGAAGCGCTTTTTGGCGCCTGACTTGGTCTTCAGCTTGGGCATTTGGCTCTCCTGTTGCCGCAACACGAAAGCGCCCGTGAAGGCGCCTGGTCGGCTTGAATGCTCGTTAGAGCGTTGAAAGTACTCAATTATTTCGTAATCGAAACAATCGGCACGGGCATCGACACGGCAGCCCTTGATCAGCCGGGCGATGAAGTCCGCGCTTATGGCAGAAGCGCGCGCGATTAGCAACGATGAACCGTGCAGCGAGCCGTCAGACAGATCACTGACGCCAACCATGGCGCGGCCGCGGCCGGGCGCCTTTGAAGGGGTCATTTCCGGCGACCGCCGCAGCGGGTAGCCGGCAGGCCACGCGAAGCTAGCTCCAGGTTCAAAGCAAACGGCCCGCCAGACGATCTGACGGGCCGTATTTCATTGCCTGCGATTCGCAAGCTTGTCAGCGCGGCGCCAGAACCATCACGACCTGACGGCCCTCGAAACGCGCGTCCTGCTCGACCTTCGCGATTTCCGCGACGTCGCTTTTGACCTTGTCCAGTAGCTTGGTGCCGATTTCCTGATGCGCCATTTCGCGGCCGCGATAGCGCAAGGTGACCTTGACCTTGTCGCCTTCCTCGAAGAACCGCTGCATCGCGCGCATCTTCACTTCGTAATCGTGATCGTCGATCATCGGCCGCAGCTTGATCTCCTTGATCTCGACGATCTTCTGTTTCTTGCGGGCTTCCGCCGCTTTTTTCTGGGCCGAATATTTGAACTTCCCGTAGTCCATGATCTTGCAAACGGGAGGATTGGTATTTGGCGAAATCTCCACAAGGTCCATGCCGGCTTCCATCGCCATCTTGATGGCGGCGATCGTTTCGACATTGCCGTGATTGAGGCCTGTCTGATCGATCAGCTGGATTTCGTGATTGCGGATTTCATCGTTGGTGCGCGGCCCGTCTTTGGTGGCAGCGGGCGGGGCTCTGTTGGGACGGCGAATGGGTAACTCTCCAATGTTGTGAACGAAGGTTGTATTTTGAAGGAATAAGGCCGGACGGGCAAGCAAACTCGAACGCCGGGGTCCGAAAACCGTCAAAGGCGAGGCATTTTGGTCACGCCGGCAAGACAGTTTGGTTCAGTTTGGTTCAGATCAGCCCACATAGAGGGCATGCTTCCATTCCGCAAGCGCCGCGCTACCCAATGGCGGTATCGATGTCCGTTGACGGATTGTGCGCGCTCAACCAAAACGCGCCGAAAGGTGAACGATCCATGACAAACTCGTCGGCAGGGGCGCCGGATCAGGAACCGGCCTTCATCGAGGTCGGCAACGATGCCGACCGGCGCCGCATCGCGGTGGGCGCCCGCGCCGGCTCCGCGCCCGGGCTGTTCTGGCTCAGCGGCTTCAATTCGGACATGCGGGGCACCAAGGCGATCGCGCTCGATGCATGGGCCGCCGAGCGGAACCGGGCCTGCGTCCGGTTCGATTATTCCGGCCATGGCGAATCCGGTGGCGCGTTCGTCGACGGCACGATCGGCCGCTGGCTGGAAGAAACCGTCGCGGTGTTCGAGCAGTTCTGCACAGGGCCGCAGGTGGTGATCGGTTCGTCGATGGGCGGCTGGATGGCGCTGCTGCTGGCGCGCGAGATGGCGCGGCGCCCCGCAAGGCGCGCATCGCTGGCCGGACTGGTGCTGATCGCGCCGGCGCCGGATTTCACCGAAGAGCTGATGTGGAAAGGCTTCTCGCCCGAAGCCCGCCACCAGATCGAGACCAACGGCGTGTGGCTGCGGCCATCGGCTTATGGCGAGCCCTATCCGATCACCCGCGCGCTGATCGAGGAGGGCCGCAACCATCTGCTGCTTGGCGGCTCGATCGATGTGGGATGCCCGGTTCGCATCCTGCAGGGCGCGCAGGACCCGGAGGTGCCATGGCAGCATGCCTTCGCGCTGGCCCATCGGCTTCCGGTCGACGACGTGGTGCTGACAATGATCCAGGACGGCGATCACCGGCTGTCGCGGCCGCAGGATATCGCGCGGATGATCGCGGCCGTGGCCGAGATCGGATGAGCCGTCGGCAGGCGACGGTCGGGATTGCAGGCTTGCTCGATTGCGTTTTTCGAAGCGGCTCTCCAAACTCGGCTGCCGTCGTCCGCGCCGCTTCGCGGGCCCATAACGACCTTGACGGAATCGGGAGAATAGAATGAACACCACCGCCATGCTCCGCGCATTCTGCGACGCCGTCGAACAGCACAATGGTGCGGCCCTTGCGGAGCTGTTCACCGAAGACGGGGTCTATCACGATGCGTTTTACGGCGCGTTTGCCGGCCGCGCGAAAATCGCTGACTTGATCGATGACTGGTTCTATCGCACGGCCACGGATTTTCGCTGGGACATGCATGCGCCGGTCAGCGACGGGCAGACGCTCTATGCGCGCTACACGTTCAGCTATCGCTCGACGCTGCCCGAGGCCAAGGGGGCGCGCGCGATGTTCGAGGGCGTCGCGATCATGAAGCTCCGCGACGGCAAGATCGCGGAATATCACGAGGTCGCCAATACGGCGACTGGCTTCGTCGACATGAACTTCGCGCCTGAGCGCATCGCCAAGATTGTCGCCAGACAAGGTGCCGCATTGAAAGCACGCCCGGAGATGCAGCGGCATCTGGCGTGAGTGAGCGTCGTACCTGCAAGTTCGTCATGCCCGGGCCTTGTGCCGGGCATCCACGTCTTGGCAAAACGCACCGCTTGAAAGACGTGGATGGCCGGGACAAGCCAGGACAAGCCCGGCCATGACGACAAATTAGGTGTCGCTCAGCCCTTCACGGCGGGGGCTTGGCCATCGGCTTGCGCTGCGCCAGGGCGGCGACCGTGGAGGTGCCGATCGGGCCTAGCTCGTCGTACAGCCAGCACTCGCCGATCGCGATGCCATCGGTGGCGTGGTGGTTCACGACCTCGAACCCGATCCATTGCGTCATCGGCAGCCGATGCAGATACAGCGTGACGTCGCTGTTGATGTAGCCGAGGCCGTGATCGCCGGCATTGGCAAAGGGGCTGGTAAAATCCGCCGCCACCGCGACCCGCACGAACGGCGTCAGCGGCGTGCCCTCGACGAGGTCGCGCACCTCGCTCATCCATAGCCGCCGCGGGCCGACGGTGCCCATCGCGCCAACGATCGGGCGGGTGGTCCATTTGCCGTTCATGCCAAGCCGCGGATCGGTCGGCGCGGGAATGTCGGCGGGCGCCGGCACGTCCCAGTTCGGCGGCGACCACACCAGGCCTTGCGGGTTCTCGGTCTTGCGCAGCAACTGGCAGGACGCGCGCGCCATGCTGACGCCGCCGCTGAAAAACTCGGCTTCGACCACCCGGATGCGCAGGCCGTCGCGGATCACCCGCGAGGTGACCTCGATGGCTGCAAAATTCGGCAGCCGGAACATGTCCACCGTCAGCCGTGCCGGCACGAAATCGTCGGCGCCGTGACGCTGCTCGATCACGAACGCCAATAGCCCAACGACGACGCGGCCGTGCAGCGATTTCGGGTCCCACGGGCCGTTCGCAACCTGTGTCGGGATGAAAGCATCGCAGTCTTTGGTGAAGAAAGGCTGATTTGTCATGCGGGGCGGACCATGACGGATTCCGCGGCGCCAAATCAAGGGCGGGTGGTGCCATTCGCCCCACCATCCACCTGCCATTCGCCACGCACAGTCTCATTGCTCTCGGTGCGGATCGCTTCCGACGCAAGGGCTGCAAATTCAGCAACTCCCTTCAATTGCGCCAAGACCCACACCGCGGCGCCGCGCACCAGCGGGCTTTGGTCGTCAAGCAATCGTTCGGCTTCGGCGGCCAAACCAGGCTCGTTCGAGTTGCCGATTGCGATCAGCACATTGCGGATGAAGCGGTCGCGGCCGATGCGCTTGACCGGCGATTTGGCAAACAGGCCGCGAAACGCCGCATCGTCGAGCCGCGCAAGATCGGCAAGGCCGGGCGCGCGCAATTCCTCGCGCGCGGCAAGTTTCGCTTCGCGGCCGGCCTGCGCGAACTTGTTCCACGGGCAGACGGCGAGGCAATCGTCGCAGCCATAGATGCGGTTGCCGATCGCCTTGCGAAATTCACGCGGGATCGGACCTTTGTTCTCGATCGTGAGATAGGAAATGCAGCGCCGTGCGTCGAGCTTGTAAGGCGCCGGAAACGCTGCGGTCGGGCAGATATCGAGGCAGGCCTGGCAAGAGCCGCAATGGTCGGCCTCGGCGTCGTCGCGCGGCAGTTCGGCGGAGGTGAAGATCGCGCCGAGAAACAGCCAGGAGCCGAATTCGCGCGATACCAGGTTGGTGTGCTTGCCCTGCCAGCCCAGTCCCGCCGCCTGCGCCAGCGGCTTTTCCATCACCGCGGCGGTGTCGACGAATACCTTGACCTCGCCGCCGGATGCGGCGACCAGCCATCGGGCCAGCGCCTTCAGCCGCTTCTTGATCACGTCGTGATAATCGTCGCCCTGCGCATAGACCGAGATCGCGCCGCTCGTGCGTTGCTCGAGAATTGCCAGCGGATTGTCATCGGGCCCGTAATTGACGCCGAGCATGATCACCGAACGGACGCCGGGCCACAGCACGCGCGGATCGGCGCGGCGTTCCGGGCGATCCGCGAGCCAGTCCATGTCGCCATGGGCGCCGTCGGCAAGGAAGTCTTGAAAATACCGGCCGGCATCCGCAATCGCATCGGGGTTGGTAATACCGGCGCAATCGAATCCGAGCGTGCGGGCTTGATCGGCGAATGCAGCTTTCAGGTTGTCCACGGAGAGCTTGAGAGGCTCGAATCAGAAATCCAGGTCCACGTAGGTCCGCGACGCCGGCACGCCGGCCAGCCATTCGCTGAGCAGCGGACGGAATGACGGGCGGGATTTCACCCGCGCGTACCACGCCTTTGCCGCGTCGTCCTCGATCCATGGCACGTCGCCCAGATAATCGATCGCCGAAAGATGCGCCGCGGCGGCGAGGTCCGCATAGGTCAACTGGTCGCCGGCCAGAAAATTCCGGGTCTGCGCCAGCCAGCCGATATAGGCCAGATGGTAGCGCACATTTGCCTTCGCCGCGCGGATCACTTCGGCGGCCGGCGCGCCGCCGCCATCATCCCCGCTCATGAAGCGCTTGTAGATCCGCTCGGTGACCAGCGGATTGGACGCCTCTTCGAAAAACTTTTCGTTGAACCACGCCATCAGCCGCCGCACTTCGATGCGCTCGGCCATGGTGGTCGGCAGCAGCCGCCGCTCGTTCATGGCAGCGCCATAGGTCTCATCAAGATATTCGGCGATGATGCCGGCGCCGGGAATCGCGGGCCGGCCTTCCGACGTCAAGACCGGCGTGGTGCCCGCCGGGTTCAGCGCCAGAAACGCCTCGCGCCGCTCCCAGACCCGCTCCTCCACCAGCCGCAGATCGAGGCTATGTTCGCCGAGCGCAAGCCGGATAAAGCGCGAATGCGGACAGAACGGATGATGGAACAGTGTGAACATGAAGTCCTTGATAAAACTGCGGTACTTAAGAAACTCTCACCGCCCGAGTGCTGCGCCAAACTACAGAAGCAGACGAACGAGGCAACCCGTGTTTTCGCATTTTGACGTTGCGGCGGGCAGGCGAATAAGCGAGAAGAGCCCGGCTTTTTCGGCCGATACCGAACATAACGGACTGGATCATGATGTCTGATGCAATAAGGGCGGTGATCCTCGGCATCGTCGAGGGCGTTACGGAATTCCTCCCGGTATCCTCCACGGGTCATCTGCTGCTGGCGGAACGATTTTTCGATCTTGGCGAAGGCAGGTTCTGGCAGAGTTTCGCCGTGCTGATTCAGCTCGGCGCGATTCTTGCGATTCTCGCAATCTATTTCACCAAATTGTGGCGGATCGCGCTTGGGATGTTTTCCAATGCCGACGACCGGCGCTTCGTCATCGGCGTGCTGGTGGCGTTTCTGCCCGCGGCCGTGATCGGTGCCGCCGCCGGCAGCTACATCAAGGTCTATCTGTTCAATCCCTGGGTGGTGTGCTTTTCGCTGATCGTCGGGGGTGCTATTCTGTTGTGGGTCGATCAGCTCGATCATGATCCGCACGAGCACGATGCCACGACATTTCCGCTGCCGATGTATCTTGCGATCGGGTTCGCGCAGTGTCTCGCGATGATCCCGGGCGTGTCACGCTCCGGCGCCAGCATCGTCGCCGCAATGCTGCTCGGCGCCGACAAGCGTGCGGCGGCGGAGTTTTCGTTTTTCCTCGCGATCCCGACCATGGTCGGCGCGTTCGCCTATGATTACTACAAGAACCGCGCCGAGATGACGACCGATCATCTGGGGATCATCGCGATCGGATTCGTGGTGTCGTTTGTCACCGCCATCATCGTGGTCAAAACATTTCTGAGCTATGTGACCCGCCACGGCTTCACGCTGTTCGCGTGGTGGCGCGTCGTCGTCGGCACGCTCGGCCTGATCGCATTGGCGATGGGGAGATAGGTCTCGTGTCCCGGACGCGGTGCAGCGCTCTTCGCGCTGCTCCGCAGAGCCGGGACCCACCAGCACTGCATGAAACTGGACCCCGGATCAGCAGCGCACCGCTTCGCGCTGCGCAGCATCCGGGGAACGCCCAGTCGGACGGGTGTTTAAGCAGCACTCTTCTTCTGGAATTGCCCGGCGGCACGGAAGCGCCAGAGGTATTGCGGCGCGATGGCTTCGAGCGAATCCGCCACGATCCCCAGTCCTTCCAGCGTAAGGCCGGCGGCCTTCGCCGCGTCCGACACCACATTGTCCGATTGCAGCAGCGTCACCTGGTCCGGCGTCAGATTCAAGGGCCCCGGCGCGAACTGCAGGAACAGCGAGTTGAGTTTGGCGAGGCCGAACGGCAGCGGGACCAGCATGCGCCGGCGTTCGATGGTCGCCAGGATGATTTCCATGATCTCGCGCATTGTCAGGACTTCGGGGCCGCCGAGTTCGTAGGTGGCGCCCGCCTTGGTCTTGCCGTCGACGGCGTCGGCGACGGCAGTCGCGACATCGCCGACATAAACCGGCTGCAGCCGGGTGACGCCTCCGCCGATCAGCGGCAGCGCTGGCGACATTCTGGCGAGCGCGGCGAAGCGGTTGGTGAATTGATCCTCGGGCCCGAACACCACGGATGGCCGCAGGATCGTGGCCGTCGGGACGGCCGAGAGCACCGCCTTTTCACCTGCGGCCTTGGCGCGGGCGTAACGCGACGGCGAATGGGCATCGGCGCCGATCGCGGAGACATGCACCATCCGCGCCCCGACGGCGCTGGCGGCCTTTGCCACCGTGCCCGCGACCGATTCCCTGCACCGCGTCGAAGGTCTGGGCGCCGCTCTGGGCCAGAATGCCGACGAGGTTAATGGCGACGTGGGAGTCGCGCATGGCGGCCTCGACCGAGGCCGGATAGCGCAGATTTGCCTGCACGGCGTGGATCTGGCCGACCTTGCCGAGCGGCTGCAAATGTCCGGCGAGTTCCGGCCGCCGCACCCCGACCCGGATGCGGTAATCGCGCTTGGCTAGCGCCCGCACCACGCTTCGCCCCAGAAAGCCCGATCCCCCGAAAACCGTGACCAGCGTGTCCTGATTCGATGTCATAGGGGTTCATTCCTGCCAGTCAATTCGATCGATCGCGCAAGCGTATTTCGGCGTTTGCCGATACGCCATCGCCTCGGCGCTGTACAGCGTATTTGGGGATCACTTTGCCAATTTGACAAGCGCGCGACCGATCCGTACTAACCGGCCCGGGCCCAGGTGGCGGAATTGGTAGACGCGCTGGCTTCAGGTGCCAGTGGCTTCACGGCCGTGAAGGTTCGAGTCCTTTCCTGGGCACCACGTAGTGTTCTCCCGCGTTCTCCACTGTTCATTTTGAACATCCAAGGCGTTGAAATAACGCCTTTTTTCACGCCCTCCGTATGTGTGGGTTCGCTCCCGTTCATTGACAGCCGCGAAAATTGTTGGCCTTTTTGTTGGCCTTGAGACCAACAGATTCGGGAACGCGCATGCTCACCGATATTGCTATCCGGAAGGCCAAGCCGGGCAAACGACTCGTGAAGTGGTCAGACGGTGGCGGGCTGCAATTCTGGATCACGCCCTCCGGCGGCAAGCTCTGGTATCTTGCTTATCGGTTCGGCGGACGGCAAAAGAAACTAGCCATTGGTGGCTACGGAGCGGCGCTGGCGGGTGTCACGCTCGAAGCGGCGCGCGCCCGGCGTGACGAGGCCAAGGCACTGTTGCGGCAAGGCATCGACCCGGGCGCCCACAAGCGGCGGGTGAAAGCGGCGCAGGCCGAATCTCTCGCAAACACGTTCGCGACGGTCGCGGACGAATTGCTAGCTAGGAAGAAGCGGGACGGCGTGGCGTCCGTCACCGCCGGTAAGGTGGAATGGCTGCTTGGCATAGCCAAGGCGTCCCTTGGACCGCTCCCGATTGACTCGATTACGGCCGCTGAGGTGCTGCGGGTACTTCAGCCGCTTGAAGCCAAAGGCAAGCTGGAAACGGCAAGGCGACTGCGGTCTGTTATCGGTGCTGTGTTCCGTCATGCGGTGGTGACGGCACGGGCGCCGAACGATCCAACACAGGCATTGAAAGGCGCCATTGCAACGCCAAAGGTGAAGTCGCGGGCGGCTATCACCGATCCGGTGGCGTTCGGTGGCTTGTTGCGGGCCATTGATGGTTTCAAGGGTCAGACCACCACAAAGACCGCGCTGCGACTGCTGGCCATGCTGGCGTGCCGGCCGGGCGAGTTGCGCTGTGCGACATGGGCCGAATTTGATCTGGATAGCGCGGTATGGAGCATTCCGGCCGAACGCATGAAGATGCGTAGGCCCCACCGCATTCCATTGCCCGTGCAAGCAGTTGCAATCCTGAAAGAGTTGCATCCGATTACTGGGCATCTTGTCGGAGGGCTGGTGTTTCCGGGCATCGGCAAGACCACGCGGCCCATTTCCGAAAATACCATGAATCTGGCGCTGCGCCGGATCGGCTTCTCGAAGGACGAAGCCACCGCCCACGGTTTTCGTTCGACCTTCTCGACGCTAACCAACGAAAGCGGCAAGTGGAGCGTCAACGCCATTGAAGCGGCGCTTGCGCATATCGAGCCGAACGCGGTTCGCCGCGCTTACGCCCGTGGCGATTATTGGGATGAGCGCGTGAAATTGATGACATGGTGGGCGGACCTTCTCGACACGCTGCGGAGCGGTGGGCGCGTATTGCAGTTCAAGGCAGCATCCACATGAACCCAGAGTTCGAAGACAACCGTGTGCCGCCCGCGTAGCGGCAGCATGAGGTTCGCAGGGCGTCCCAAACGAATAGATCGATCTGGCGCTCCTCCCACGTTTTGAGCGGTTAAATGAAGAACGTTTATCGGGGCTTGCTGAGTAGGAAAATCACGCAGCGCCAGATCGATGCGGCCAGGCGTCACCGGCACTCCGAGTTCGGTCTGCTCAACGAATGCCGTTTCATGGAAGAATGGCAAGAGAAGGTGCTGCTCTTGCTCTGTCTGAACTACAAAATTGATCTTAACGCGCCGGATCGCTGGAAAAAGCTCGCGTTCAATCTCGCTGAAGTCCACGTACCAGCATTCAATGTCGCGGAACTGCCCGGCGCTAAGAAGCACTACGGCGATGAATTTGTGCGAGACGTGGAGGAAATCAAACAGCGTCTCGATCTGAACTCCGACAAGAGGGCATTCATAGCCCTGCAAAAAGAGGGAAAATACCCCGGCGAACTCTTGACACTTGCGAGACGCCTGCGCAAATCGAAAGCCGATAAGAGGCTTAGCGCGCAGCAGGAAGAAGCTATCCTCAAATCGAGAGAAGCTTTCGTCCGGGATGCTATGCGGGCTGCAGAGTTCCCTGTTCGGGAGGCAATCAACCAAAAAAAGCGGCGGAAATAGCGCCCCCCAAAATCCGCCTCTATGGCTTGCGGGAAATATGTTCTTATTAGTCGCCACCGTTCGCGAGACAGCGAGCGCGCTGCCGGGACATTCCCGGCCACGGAGTGGCAAAAATGATATCAAACCAAGTTTATGAGCCCAGCGGCGCGATGAGCGTTGACGAGTTCTGTCGTTGGGCATGCATCGGCAAGACGAAAGCCTATGCTGAGGCCAAATCCGGTCGCCTGCAACTGCGCAAGGTCGGCTCAAAAACCGTCGTCCTCCGCACAGAGGCCGAACGGTGGCTTCGCTCCCTTCCACCCGCGTCGGCGGCTTAACCCTTCCTTATCATCACGCTCGTGCGGGGCTGCTCGAAAGAGAAGGCCCGCGCCGCCTGCAAGCGGACACGGGCCAAAAAGAGGTTTTTTACCATGCTAAAGATATCTCGTCCTTCGTGGCTTTACCAGCCCGATCTTTTCGACTGGCGCGCTGAACGCGACCGTTGCGCCGCCGATCCGCTCGCGGTGCGGCTGATCGCAAAACGTTACCGCGTTTCTCGGACGGCAGCGCGTCTCATCGCGGAAGTTGCTGGCATCGGTGGAGGTGGCCGATGAAGGGGCTTAAAGTTTCATTCCGGAAAAGCAGCGGCGGACCTGTGGTTACAGTCATTGGCCGCGATGCCTGGGCTCTGATGCAATTGCGGGCCGCCAACGAAAACGGCTGCACTCCCATAGACCATCCAGGGCCGCGTTGGAGCAGCTATGTGCACAAGCTGCGCAAGGCGGGGCTTGTGATCGAAACGATCAGAGAGGAGCACGGCGGCCCGTTTCCCGGCGAACACGCGCGCTATGTGCTCCGAAGCGAAATTACCCTAGTGGAAGAAGGTGCCAATGAGCCGGCGGCGCAAGACTTCAATTGACGGGCAATTTGTCGCGCACCGGCTCGCCATGATTGAGAGCGATGCGTGGAGGGCGCTGACCCTCCCCGCACGCCGAGTCCTCGACCGGCTCGAAATAGAGCATGCGCACCACGGCGGCATGGAGAACGGCGCGTTGATTTGCACGTTTGATGACTTCGCTAGGGCTGGCGTTCGTCGCCAGTCCGTCGCGAGGGCGATTCGCGATCTGGAAAGGCTGGGTTTCATAGAAGTCACCCAGCGAGGCCGCCGGGCAGCGGGGGAATTCTATTTGCCGTCACGTTACCGGCTGACCTACTTGCACACGAAGACTGGCGGCCCCACCGATGAATGGCGGCGTGTTTCGGACCAAATCATCGCGGCGCTCAAAAATAGAAATCCGGGTGCGAAAATGCACCCGGCTCCGGGTACGACGTTGCACCTGAAATCAAAAAAATCCGGGTGCGAAAACGCATCTACTGTCCAAGGTTCGGAATTGCACCCACCTTCTATATCTCGGGTGAGGGACGGTGCAGAGGGAGGCGGCGAGCGAAGCGCGCTACCACAGAGCGCCGTAGCGAGCTCGCCGCCTCGATCCGGGGAGCAAAGCTTTTCAGAGCAACGCGATGGAAGCGTTGCCGTCCATCGCGGGCCAATTCAAATTTCGGACGCATTGCGGGCAAATCTGCTGCGGAAAACATCCGGCAAATGGCGTTGATCTACGACCCGGCGGCCCAATTCAGAATGCTTGTTGTTTGGTCACGGCAACGAGCTTGGGGTGACCCTCGCGCGGCGAGCGCATTGCTTGCGTCCGACACAACAGGCTCAGAGCGCTCCCAAGGTGCGTTGCCTGGCGGCTCGCGGAAGCGAAGCCTCTCATCGAGGCCACAGCCCGCATTGGAGTAGAGGCATCGCGCCGCTTTTCAGGCGCAGCCAAGCGCTTTTCCGGTGGTTCGGCTTCGTCCCGATTCAGTCGAACTATGTATTTGCGAGGTTAGAGCAGGACGTAGACAGTCCGCTCAATTAACGTGCATGATCCGCATTTACTGGGGGCTAATCATGCGGACCATTGCAAGTATCATCTTCGTTCTCATTCTGACAGGCTGCGGAGCGACGCGCCAAGAGGTTGCGGCGCGCTTGGGTGAGCAATTCGTCGGACAGAATGTCGACGTTCTCGTTGCGCAATTCGGCCCGCCCGCCAACTCCTTCAAGATGAACAACGGCGGTTCCTCCCATGTCTGGCAACTTTCGGCTGTGACAGACATTGATATGGACCGGGGGTCCGGGACCGCATCGACGCGCTACTGCAAAGTCAGCGTTGTCACGGCGCCTGACGGGAAGATTCTGGACCTCAAGACCGAAGATGCCGCGGTGTGGGGCGGCCTTCTCAACGGAGGCGTCACGAGCATGTGCGCCCGGCGTCTTGGAATAAAGCCGGCGGCATCATGACCGGCCTTCTATGCGGCCGTCCTTTTTCTGGATCGGGCGATTGCCCATCGAAGCGCGCGGACAGTCAGCGCCTGACGCTGAGAGACCTTTCAGCCGCGCGATCGAGGCTATGGCTCGTGGCACGATTTGTTCCCAACGTCTCAGGATAAGGCCGAGAGCATAGCGAATGCGTTGGTATCGACCGTCTTTCGACAGGTACACGCGCGCGTAGTGGTCGCAAAACGTGCACATGGTGCCGTGAACCCGAAAAGTCAGCGAGGGGACCCACGCCAGCTAAGCGTCCGTTTTCGAATCCAAATTTCGAACATTGGCGCAGAATTCACGGAAGGTCGCGCCAACTCCGATCCGATTTCGGGAGGCGCGTTCAACGTTCGAATGAAGTTTACCAAATAGGGGGAGACGGGTGATGAGATCGAGACTTCAAGGCGTGGCTGCGCTGATCGTCTTTCTGCTCTTGGCGGTGACGTTAAACAGCGGCTCGGCCTTGGCCCAAAAAGTCACCCTGCTTTGCTCAGGAACGTTTCAATCACCCGGGGCAGCTCCGTTACCCACGAACGAGACGATAGTAGTGGACTATGGATTACGCACGGTGAACGGTCCGCTTGGCGCGTCTTATTCATTCACTTCCTTGGGTGAGACAAAGATAGAATTTTCTACGTCTTACCGCACCGCGGACAACACCCCGATGACCGCCGGTGGAAAAATGGACCGAGTGAGCGGCGACACCACAATAATGATCAGAGAGCAAAAACCGTCGCAGCCGTTTTGGATTTTCTATTCCCTATCGTGTCATCCGGCACGACCTGCTTTTTAAGACGCTCCCGCCAATCCGTTTCTCGACAAAAAGGCGCTCATGCGCGCGTGGCAAGGCCGATGCCAACCGAATCCGGGATTAAGAGCATGGGAACGCTACCGGCTGCTTTGCGCAGGTTTCTCGGCCTCGGTTGGCAGTCAAGAGCAAACCCGCATCAGCGGGCCTGTAATCGCGAATGAACGGCATTTGTTCGCAGCCGTTCGCGGCGTTGACAGGGGGATAAAATCGGAAGTTGCTTTCAAAACCGCAACTTGCCGACGCCTGCGCGCGCAGTGACCCGCGGAAATCAAGTTTTGCAGCGCGGCCAACGAGCCGGCAGCCATTTTCGGACCAATACGCGCGCGTAGCGATGACAAGAAAATCTTCGCGGCGTTCGGTATCCTTCGCGCAAGACCGCGAAAACCGTTGGCCTTTTTGTTGGCCTTCCTCAAAATCGCGCGGAAATAAATGAGTGATTACAATTGCTTGCGGGCATAGCACGAGTCCTTTCCTGGCACCACTTTTTTGAAAATCCTGATTCTCGATGAGAATCGAGTGCGTTATGGCGCCTGAATCCGATCCGTCGCAGTCCAGCGTCGGTTTCTTCGCAGGAAACAGCGCCCCACTCTGTCGAAGCTCTCTCCTGAATCTCGAATTGTCCTTTTAGGTCCATTTGTCTGGTGGCGGCAAACGTGTGCGCCACCGCCGATGGCGAACTCCCTCCGCCGCAATTTGCAGGCGCCCGTGCCACGATACGGGAATATTATGCCGGCTTCTTCGCATAGACCATGCACCAGCCCTGCGGCAGAAATGGTTCCATCGACGGATTTGCAGGAGGATGGGGCTTCGAACTGCGCGCAATTTTCGCAGCGTTGATCGCCCTTCGGCGTGTCCTGATACTTCACTACTTTTTGCGACGCCTTCGCCGCCTGCGCGGGCGTGGATGTGCCGACGACCGCCGCGGCGCCCGTGACGGGCTCCGGCCACTCCGGCCGCGATGGTCAGCGCCTGCCGTCGGGAAATTCCTGCTAGTGCAGCCATGATTTTCATCCTGTCGTGAGAGGGCAACCAATTTAATGACAGCTCTTTCGGCTCTTTGCAGACGATTGTCGGCGCGGTCGCGTTATGCGCTCGGTACGACGGAACTATTCCAGATAGCTGAGATACGCCGCGACGGCATTGATCTGATCCTCGGTCAGGTTATGCGCGATCGGTCCCATGATGGCCGAGTTGTCGGGCTTGGCCTTGTCCTGGCCGCGCTCCTTGTCCCAGTTTGTCAGTTTCCTGAAGATGTAGTCACTGAGTTGCCCCGCCAGGCGAGGAAATGCGTCGCGGCCTTTGGCGTCCGGCCCGTGACAGGAGCGCACGGAGGAATGTCGGACTTGGCGTATGCCTTCTTCATAGATTTTCTTTCCCTCGGCTGCGAGTTCCTCGGGCCCCCCTCCCAGCGGTTTAGGGTTGAGATCCCTGAAATGCTCGGCCAGCGCCTTCAGCATCGCCGGGCTCAGCACATGCGCCACGTTAAACATCACCGGGTTTGTTGCGCCTGCGATCGATGAACGCCTGCAACTGGTTTTCGAGATATTCGGGCTGCTGTCCTGCCAGCCGCGGCATCGGAAACGATCCACGAAAACCTTGCCCCGACACCCCATGACAGGTCTTGCAATAGTCGATCTTGGCCTTAAGCTCTGCTTGCGAGAAGTCGGCCTTGGCCTTGTCTTCCGCTTGCGCTGTGCCGGGAGGGCGATCGCGAAAGCTGCTGCCAGCAGTGTCGATGAGAATGCGCATAAGCCCGCCCTTTAAATGATTGATCACGTTACGCCGTCGCCGGGCTGTTCGATCCAGTTCAATTTTTCCGGGCCTGATTTGATCCAGATCAAATCGACTTCCCGTGAAGGTCTGGTCTACAAAGTTCAGTATGCTCGGGCAGAAGATGGCCGGATAAAGTCGGCCATTGTCTGCCTTTTGTCGGATTCGGCGAGCGACGAAATAGAATATTTCGACGAACGTTGATTTGTTGCGTCTGCAACGATATGTTGCCAAAATGTCACTCTCGCTGAGAAATCCGATTCATCGGCGGCTATTGCCTTAGCCGCGCTTCCGACTCATGGACTATCGTTGCTTTCCGTAAGCGGCTTTAATTCAGATTTCGTGCGTCGGCACGGAGCGCTCGTAAACAACGGGATAGCGCGCAATGCAAGGCGATGGCGGTCGTATCACCAGACCCTTCGGCAAGTTCAGGGTATTCGCTGCGGTCGCGTTCGTCGTCGTTGCGATCGGCTTCCTGACGATCGGCTTTGCTCCGCCGGCGCAAGCGCTTCCGAGTTTCGCGCGACAGACCGGGCAGCCCTGCGGCACCTGCCACACCGATTTTCCCGCGCTTACCCCGTACGGCCGAAGGTTCAAGCTGCTCGGATACACCACCGGCGGCGGCGAATTCCGCACGACGCCGTTCTCGTCCCAGGCCGGACAGGATGCGCGCGCCGAATACGAAAAGATGCTGGGCTATGTGAAGGCGCTGCCTCCTTCGACAACGAGCGAGGCCGACAAGGAATACGTTCCGCCGATCTCGATGATGGCGATCGTCGGCTACACCCACACCCAGGCGGACCGTGACCGGCGACGGATCCCTACAGCGCGAACAACAATGTCGTGCTCTCGCCGTTCAGCGCGTTCTGGGGCGGCGCGATCACCGACAATATCGGCGCCTTCGCGCAGGTCACCTATAACGCGGTGCCCCCCGGCAGGTTTTGGCGATCCATTCGGTCACACCTGGACATGGGACAATACCGACGTCCGCTATGCCAACACCGCGCACATCGGGCCGCTCGACCTCATCTACGGCATCACGGCCAACAACAATCCGACCGTTCAGGATGTGTGGAACACCACGCCGGCATGGTCCTTTCCCTACGCCGCATCGACGATCCTTGGCCCACAGGGCCATCCACACGGTGATCGAGGGCGCATTTGCCGCGCATGTCGGCGGCGTCGGCGCCTACACCTTTATCAATGATCTGCTTTATCTGGAATTCACCGGCTACAAGACGCTCGGCTTCAGCCAGCAGAACGCGCTCGGGACCGATCCGTTCGGCTGGGCCCGGTCAGCTCGGCAGCGTCGCGCCCTATTGGCGCGTTGCGATCGAGCCGCACTGGGGCAGGAATACGTTCATGATCGGCACGTTCGGAGCGCAATTCGACGTGCATCCCTGGGTCGATACAAGCTTCGCGACTTGGTCGACCGTGACGTTTCCGCAAACCGACACATTCACCGACATCGGCTTCGACACCCAATATCAGTATCAAGGCGACAATTACTGGCTGACCTTGCGCGGCAGCTATATTCGCGAGTTTCAGCAGCTGGACGCGAGCTTTCTCAACACGAGTGCGTCCAATCCCACCGACCTGCTCAACAGCCTGAAGCTGCAGGCCTCGTTTGCCTACGGCGCCGACAACAGGGTCGTATTCACCGGGCAATATTTCAATCAATGGGGCACCGCCGACATGAACCTGTACGGGACCGATCCCGTCACCGGCGCCGCCTCGACCCCGAACACCAACGGCTGGATGGCCGAGATCGCCTACATCCCGTTCGGGGCCAGCAAGATGATCGGCTGGCCGTGGTTCAACGCCCGCATCGGCCTGCAATACACCTATTACAACAAGCTAAACGGCACCACGGTCGGCGCCCACGACAACAACACCCTGTTCCTCCATGCCTGGTTTGCGATGTAGGCGGACGCGTCCGCATACGGAGATTGTCTGATGAGAAAACTTCTTTTCGCCCAACGCCGCAGTGCTCGCAGTGACCCTCGCGGGGCCCGCGATCGCTGCGGACCTGCCGATGAAGTCGGAGGTGCCCTATGTGGCGCCGCGGTTCACCTGGACCAGCTGCTATGTCGGCGGACATCTCGGCGGCGGCATTGCCAGCAAGGACATGACCGATCCGGTGCAGCTCGTGCAGGATTCATTTATCTGCGCCCGGCAGCGACAACCGGCGTCACCACCGCAAGCACGTCGCCG
The DNA here is from genome assembly GCA_963729395.1 of uncultured Pseudomonadota bacterium. Lineage (GTDB taxonomy): Bacteria > Pseudomonadota > Alphaproteobacteria > Rhizobiales > Xanthobacteraceae > Bradyrhizobium. The sequence goes on from CAVSOS010000085.1 coordinate 36,789, forward strand.
ACCGGCGCCGTGATCGGCGGCCAGATCGGCTGCGACTATCAGTTCGCTTCCTCCATGGTGGTCGGCATCGAAGGCTCGGCCTCGGGCTCGACCATGAAGGGCAGCACGTATCGTCGGCCTCCCGCTCGGCAATCCCGACATCGCGCTCATGCAGGCGAACACCGATTTTCTTGCGAGCGTGACCGCGCGGATCGGCTACGCCTTCGACAATGTCCTGCTTTACGGCCAAAGGCGGCGTCGCCATGGCCGGAGACAAATACAATGTCAGCGGGTACATTCACGGGTCGTTCCTTTTGACTTTCAAGGGCTGGATAACCGCTATGGCTGGATCGCGGGCGGCGGCGTGGATTGGGCTTTCGCGCGTCATTGGTCCGTCAATGTCGAATATGATTACTACTCATTCGGGCATGGCGGCATCCTGATGGCCGACTCGATCAACGGTTTCGCAGGTGTCGTGGACGTCAAGCAGACCGTCCAGGTCGTCAAGGTCGGGTTGAATTTTCACATCTGGGGGTCCGGTTGGTGATGGTCGGAGCCTGTTCACATGCAGCGGACCCGTCAGGCGGCAGGCGAGGAGGCCGGACCGCGAAGGTCATCGGCCTGCGGCTGATATTGCAGACAGCGGTCATGGCGGTGTTGTTTTCCGTAAGCGGTCACGCGGAGGAATGGCTGCGCCACGCGAAGGGAGGCCTGGAGGCCAAGCTGGAATATTGCAAAACCTGCCATGGGCTGTCGGGCCAGGGGTATCTCGGATATTTCCCGATGCCGCGGCTGGCCGGGACAGCAGCCCGAATACATCGAGGCTCAGCTGCGGGCCTTCATCGAGCGCAGGCGGACCAATCCGATCATGTGCAACGTCGCGCATGTGCTGAGCCCGTCGATGATCACGGCGCTGGCAACGCATTTCAGAGGCCTCAATCCCAAACCGCTCGGCGGAGCGCCAAGGGGATCGATCGCGACCGGGAAACGAATCTTCGAGGAAGGTCTTCCCGGAATCCAACGTTCCCGCTTGCTCCGCCTGTCACGGCACGGAGGGCAAGGGCCAAAATGAAATTCCGCGACTGGCGGGCCAGGTCTACGCCGTACATGGTCGGCCAGTTGACGGGCTGGAAGACGGAGCGAGGTCAGGGCTCGGCGGTCGATACATCCGCGATCATGGCGCCGACCGCGCATAACCTGACGCGGTCACAGATTGAAGCGGTCGCGGCCTATGTCAGTTATCTGCAGTGAGTGCTGCCATCTCATACGCCGACATGTCGGTGAGTGCATGAAGCGCGAAAGCTTGGGGTCATGAAGCGCATCGGGTTAAAAATAGCGATCCTGGCGATCCTCGCCTCCACCGTCTCCATCTCTTCGCTGGGCCGGCGAGAGCGCCGCCGTCCGCAACTGCACCTGGTGTCACGGAGCAGGGGCGCAGGGCTATACGGTCGCGCCGCGGCTGGCCGGACAGCGGCCGCAATACATCATGAGTCAGATCAGGAGTTTCCGCGCGCACGCGCGGGATAATCCATTTTCGAAGCAATACATGTGGAGTGCGGTCGCGGCCCTCGGTCCCGCAAACGGCGCGCGATCTGGCAAATTATTTTGCGACGATCCCGCCGAAAGCCGCCAATGACGGCGACAGCACGCTCGCGTCGCGGGGAAGAACGATCTATCATGGATGGAATCCCGGAAGCCAACATCGTGTCCTGCTATGCCTGTCATGGCCCGAATGCCGAGGGCGTGCGAGATATTCCGCGTCTGGGGGGACTGGCTTATTTCTATTTCAAGGGCCGGCTTGAGCAATGGGGCCAAGGATATCATTCGACTCCGGGATCGCCGATGCCGATGGTTGCGAGCCATCTCGGCCCGAATGAAATCGAGGCGCTCGACCTCGTATCTGAGCTTCGTCAAATAAACTGCGCCGCGATGGCAGCGGCCGCGATAATACCACAATGTCAACACTCATCCGCCGCTGCTTCATTACTGAAGTGCAATCTCGATGGGATGATGATCTCCTGAGATGGAAGTATCGATAAATATTCGGATGCCTTCGCGGTCACGGTCCTGGTCGCGTCTGCGCGATATCCGAAAAAGTACCGGCCGATGTTGAGGCCCTTTCGCCGGGCTATTGATGCCTTCAATCAAAGACTGAGCGACGTCCGCTTTGGGGCTGCGTCTCGGCGCATGGCACTTCTCGGCCTGATCAGTTCGATAGCCCTGCTGACGGGTGGATGTGCGACGATTTCCCCGCGCAATGTTCTGCCGCAAGCGAATGCCGGCCAGATCGACCTCGAGGGATTTCATAATATCCGTTTCTGGGGCGACGCATCGGCGCCCGCCATTGAAACGATGGCGATGGCAGTTTCGCCCAAGACGCGAGCCCAATCGTCGCCGGTCTCGAATCTTCTGGCCATTTCCGGCGGTGCCGAAGACGGCGCCTTCGGCGCTGGTCTGCTGGTGGGGTGGAGCGATGCGGGCACGCGGCCGGAGTTCGATTTGGTCACAGGTATCAGCTCCGGCGCTCTCATTGCGCCGTTCGTGTTCCTCGGGCGTGAACGTGATGGTCAACTGCGGGAGATCTTCACCAAGTACGGAAGAAAAGACATCTACACGTATAACGTACATGGCCTGATCGACGGTTCCGCTCTGGTCGACGACACGCCGTTGGCGCATTTGATCGAGAAATACGTCGACGACGGCTTTTTGCAGGAAGTCGCCAGGGAGCGGACCAAGGGTCGAATCCTGCTGATCGGCACCACCAATCTCGATACGCAAAGGCCCGTCTTGTGGGACATGGGCCGGATCGCGATGAGCAACAATCCCGACGCGATATCTCTGTTCCGAAAGATATTGTTGGCGTCGGCAACGCTTCCCGGGGTATTTCCACCGGTCCGGATTCAGGTGCGGGTTGGCGGAAAGGATTATGACGAGCTGCATGTCGATGGCGGGGTAACCAGACAGGTCTTCATCGCTCCATCGATCTTTTCGTTTGGTTCGGCCAATCAAAAGCCGGGAAGAGCTGTCACCAAACGACGGTTATATGTCATCAGAAACGGGAAAATCGATCCCGAATGGCAACCCGTCAGCGAGAATGTCCTGTCGATTACGACACGTTCGATCTCGACGCTGATCAAGAATCAGGGGATTGGTGACCTCTATCGTATCTACTCGATCACCAAGCGCGACGGGATCGATTTCAACCTTGCGAGCATCCCGCCCGACTTTAACGAAGTCCACAACAAATCTTTTGAACCCCGATACATGAACGCGCTTTTTGACCGCGGCTATGAACTCGCAAGCCACAACTATTCCTGGGCCAAGTCCCCGCCCGGGCTGGAATTAGCCCCGCAGGCTCGCAACTAAGGGTCTGCACGGCGCAGACCTCGACGCCGTGAAGGATGCTCAAACTCAATTTGAAACCGTGTGGAACTCGGTCAGGCCAGATGCGTCCCGAATATATTGTGATCGGAAAGATGATTCCGCCGCCGATGCGAATTCAATGCCAACTCAGCTAGTGTTACGCGATGCTCACGATGGTACATCAATTTTACGCGATGGCATCTGACTGTGCTGTTCATCTCTGCGGAGAAACGGCTGAACACCTTGAGCCGGTTGCGGCTGCCGCCGAGGCCGAAGTCAGGAGAATCGAGACACGGTATTCCCGCTACCGGGCTGATAGCGAACTGGCGCGGATCAACGCGGTCGCGGCGACCGGCGGCAGCATCGAGATCGACGCCGAAACGTCTGGCTTGATCAATTACGCAAGAGCCTGCTTTGCGAAGAGCGACGGCGCTTTCGACATTACCTCGGGATTGCTTCGTACGGTGTGGGACTTTTCGGCTTCGCGGTTGCCCGATCAAGAATCGATCGACGCGGTGTTGCCGTTCATCGGCCTCGACAAGGTCGCGATCTCCAACGGCCGGATTCACTTCGAAAAAGCGGGCATGGAGCTTGATTTCGGCGGCGTCGGCAAGGAATACGCGGCGGATCGGGCGGCGGAAGTTTGCGCCGATCTTGGCGCGCGCCACGGCTTCATCGATCTCGGCGGCGATATTCGCGTCATCGGTTCACAGCCCGACGGCCTGCCCTGGAGGATTGGTATCCGTCATCCGCGCGAGGCCGACAGGATTGCGGCGGAGATCACGCTATCGAAGGGCGCGATCGCGACCAGCGGAGACTACGAGCGTTTCATGGAAGTCGACGGTCGGCGTTACTGCCATATCCTCGATCCCCGAACCGGATGGCCGGCTCAGGGGCTTTCTTCCGTTACCGTCATTTCCGACCGCTGCCTGGTGGCTGGCAGCCTGTCGACAGCGGCGATGCTCAAGGGAAAGAAAGGCGCCGCCTGGCTCCAAAGCCTCGGCGTCCGCAACGTCGTGATCGACGAGAGCGGCAGATATGACGGTACCGAGCCGCCGCTACTCACGCGCTGTAGTTGACTAGCGTACCTGGCGCTGCCGTTGACGGCACGCTCGCGGGGTCGATCTGGTTCAGTGCCTGCAGGCTTGCCGTCAACGTATCGGTCGGCTGCGACGTCGATTGTCCGGAGTTACCGGCACGGAGCGATGCCATCAAACTGGACATGGCCGAGACGAAATCCTGTTTCGATACGCTGCCGTTGCCGTTGGGATCGAGCGCGGAGAAGATCGCGGCGGCGCCCTGCTGCTGGAAGACGGCCGGAGGATTCTGCGTTTGGAAGGCCTGTTCGAACTGGGCTTGCGTGATGCTGCCTGAGCCGCTGGTGTCGATCGAGTCAAACAGGTTTGACATCTTTTGCTGTGGCGGCGCGCCAGAGCTTGCGCCGGAGACCGCATGAAGTCCCGACGAAGAGGAAATGCTCGAAATATTCATGCCAGGGGCCTTGTCGGACTGGAATTCAAATTTTTGAGGCTTGACCCTAGCAGACAGGCGTAAGCAATTTCTTAACCACGAACGGCTCCAGTATATTAAGCGCCGCCTCCCTTCTGGGCACCACTTTTGCCCAAGCCCTTGCCGTCGAGCGCGGCTGTCAGACCGTTCGATTGCTGGTCTGCCGCGCGACCGATTTCTGAACGAAATACATCGCAGTCAGCGACATCACCGACGTTGCGACGACGATGTATCCCAGCCGGTCGAAGTGCCGCAGCGAACCATCCGCATTCTGGGCGATGATCGATGCCGCGAGAACCGACCCGAGTCCGCCGGAGAGCTGCTGCACGGAAGCGCTGACCGCGCTGAAGGAGCCGCGCTGGCCGGGTTCGGGAATGGCCGAAATCAGCGCCTGCGACGGAATCATGCGCGAAAAGATACCGACGAACATCAGAACGTTGACCAGGATCGCGGTCGTCAAGGTAACTCGACCCAGGTGAGTATAGATCAGCACCATCACCACTGACACCGTGCTGCCGAAAGCGAAGGTGGGGTATTTGCCGAAAGCGTCGCTGGCTTTGCCGACAAGAGGTCCTATGAAAATGCTGAACAGGCCCGAGACCAGATAGATCGTTGGAAGATGCACGATATCGATCCCGAGATTGTGCACGGTATAGGCGCTTCCGAACGGCATCAGCATGTATCCGCCGGTTGCCAGCAACGTCGTGACAGCGAAGGCCAGCGTATAGCGCGGTTGTCCGACGGTCGCGATCAGGTGCCGGAAGGCGTTTTTGTCCTGCGTGAGCCGCAGATGCGCGTTCACCGGCTTCATCACGAACAGGATGGCGGCCATCGCGGCGAGGGACAGGCCGACGAGCGCTGTGAAGCAGATATGCCAGTTCCAATGGTTGGCCAGAAAAAGACCGACCGGGATACCCAGCACCTGGCTTGCCGCGAAGACGGTCTGCACAAAGCCCATCACGCGGCCACGCAGATGTAACGCAAACAGGTCGGTGATGATGGCCAGCACGATCGACCCCATCACGCCGCCGAACAATCCAGAGACGATTCTGCCAAGCAGCAGCAGATGATAGTTCGGCGCCACGGCGCAGAGCGCCGTTCCCAACGTGAAGCCGAGATAGAAAAACAGCAGCAGGCGCTTGCGATCGAATCGATCGGCAAAGCCCGCCGCAAGGATGCCCGACGTCGCCGCGCTGAAGGCATAGGCCGACACCGCCACGCCGAACTGCGCAGCGGTAATATCCAGCGCGGGCATGATGATGGCGCCGAGAGGCGACATGATCGTGAAGTCGAGAATGATGGTGAACTGGACCAGCGCCAGCAAGGCAACGAGGAGGGACTGGTAATGCGAAAAGCCGCGGTCTCGCGCCTGTTGTTCGTCAATCGGCGCAACAAGAATTTCTTCAGTCATGACACTCATTTGAAGGAGGGAGAGAACGGCCGCCGCGCGAGCTGTTTTTTGATGCGTTTTCTCGACGCGAACCGGTATTCACCCCGGATTCAAGTCCGGGGCAGGCTCCCGCATCAAGTGCGGGCAGGCTTTCGCTCGAAAACGCTATTGCCGGCAACAGATGGGATGGGCCCGGCGTCATGCCAAGACTCCATCCCAAGACTCCATCCCAAGACATTGGGCAAAGCAGAAAGGGTCGAGCGGGGTGTTGAAAAGCCAAAAGCAGGCGGGACGTTGTCCGATCCAAAGCAAAGTATCGGCGTTTTGCGGCGTCCGGCATCATTTTCTCCACTTGAGCCGGCTGCCTGCCGCTCGCCTCTTTCCGCTTTGGGCGGTAGGTTGTTTCGCGTCGATTCGACCCGAGACCTAGAGGCTCTTTCCCATGACCATCCGCCTGCATCGCGGCGATCTGCCCGATCTGTCCCGCTATACCGATTCGGTCGCGATCGATACCGAGACCATGGGGCTGCATCCGCATCGCGACCGGCTCTGCGTGGTGCAGTTGTCGAACGGCGATGGCAGCGCCGATGTGGTACAGATTCCGAAAGATCATGCCGGCGCGCCGAATCTGAAGGCGCTGTTGGCGAATACCAGGATTACCAAGATCTTCCACTTTGCGCGGTTTGATCTCGCCGCGCTCTATAACGCCTTCGGGGTGATGGCACAGCCGGTATACTGCACCAAGATCGCCTCCCGGCTCTGCCGCACCTACACCGACCGGCACGGCCTGAAGGATCTGGTGCGCGAGTTGCTCAATGTCGATCTGTCGAAGCAGCAGCAATCCAGCGACTGGGGCACGCAAACCCTGAGCGAGGCTCAACTGGCTTATGCGGCCTCCGACGTGCTTCATCTGCATGGCTTGCGCGAACGCCTCGATATCATGCTGGCGCGCGAGGACCGCACGGCGCTGGCGCAATCGTGTTTCGACTTTCTGCCGACGCGGGCAAAGCTCGATCTGGACGGCTGGGATACCGAGGACATCTTCGCCCATTCCTAGCGCGGTTCAGAGCGAAAGCCCGCCCCGGACCTGATACCGGTTCGCGTGAAGAAAGCGTGTCAAAACAAAAGATTGGAGCCCCGGTTCAGATTCGATCAGAACCGGGGCTCCAGGCCAGAATGGCGCTTTGCGCGGGGTACCGCCCCGTTTCGGTCACACTCGTAGCGGGAGGTCCGGGCTGCATTATCTGGCGATGCCGGATAGGATGAGGGCGGCGCGAGCAGCAAAGGCGGATACCGGATTTGCCGGATAAAAACCCTTCGTTTGTGCAGAGATCGCGCTCCCGTCGATGGACGAAGCGCATGATCTTTTCGCAGGGCCGCCGGCAGTTCGGCGGATCACGCGCCAATGACGCCAGTGCTGTGGAGCCGCGGTGAACTCGATTCAGACCCCATCCTATCAGGCCGGAATGGACGCGCGCTTTGCCATCGCCGCGCGCCACAGCCGGATGGTACGGGTATTGCGCGTCGCGGTGCCGGCGGCCGTGATCCTGGCGCTGGCGATGATTATCCTGGTGTCGGTCTTCAATCCGTTCCGGATGCTGATGCCCAAGCTGCCGCTCGATGTGGGAAACCTCGTTGTTTCCGGCACCAAGATCACGATGGAATCGCCGCATATGGCAGGCTACACCACCGATCAACGGCCGTACGAGGTCTGGGCGAAAACCGCGACACAGGACGTAACCGATCCGGATCACCTCGATCTCAAGACGATACGCGCCAAGCTCCTGGCGGAAGATCAGTCGACCGTGACACTGGTTGCCCGCACCGGGCTGATGGATACCAAGCAGCAGCTGCTCAATCTGCAAAAGGACATATTTTTGCAAACCTCCACCGGCTATGAAGCGCGCCTCTCGCAGGCATTCGTCGATATGGCCAACGGCATCGTGACGTCAGATGAACATGTCGACGTCAAACTGACCAACGGAACCATTACGTCCGACCGGATCAAGATTACCGGAAACGGAGAGGTGATCACGTTCGAAGGCAATGTCGTGATGCATCTGGATCATTTCGATACCCCTGGTACACCGGCCGAGCCCGCCGCCCCCGCCGCGCCTGAGCCTGCGGCTCATCCCGGCAAAACGCGGTCTTCCTCCGGCAAGACCGCCAACACGAAATGATGTCGATGATGATGCCATCTTCGCGCCGCACCTCGGTTCGCCGGATCGCCCGTTGCGCCTGGGCCGTCGCCTTGGCACTCACGCTGATCGCGTGCGGCAAAGCCGTCGCGCAAAGCGCGGTGCAGGGCGTGCCGAATGCGATGCAGGGTTTTTCGCAGAATCGCGACCAGCCGATTCAAATCGAAGCGGCCTCGCTCGAGATGCGCGACAAGAAAAAGGAGGCAACCTTCTCCGGCAATGTGAAGGTGGTGCAGGGCGATACCACCATGACATCGAAGGTCCTCGTGGTGTTCTACGATTCGGCCACGGCCCCGGCCGCGGTTCCGGCGGGCAATACCAAGGCGGCAGCGAAAGCGGCGCCGGCGCCGATCCAGTCCGCGACCCCCGGCCCGGGCGGCAGTTCGTCGATCCGCCGGATCGAGGCAAAGGGCAACGTGGTCGTCACCCAGAAGGATCAGGTCGTGACCGGCGAAAACGCGGTGTTCGACACCAAGACCAACCTCGTCACCATGGTCGGCGGGGTGATCCTGACCCAGGGCAAGAACGTGCTGCGCGGCGACCGGCTGATTGTGGATATGACGACAGGCGTCTCGCGCGTTGAATCCGACTCAGGACGCGTGCAGGGGTTGTTCGTATCGTCCGGCCAGGGCGGCCCGGCCATCCCCGGCACGGCGCCTCCGACACCCGCGCCGTCGCCAGCGCCGGGCGTCTCAAATAAACCGAAATAGTATCAAATGCTTGACGGTTAATTGGGGGCGGCGAGGTTGAAGCTCGCCGTGCGAGCCTGTATCTACCCGACGATCTACATAAGGCCCGGCGGCGCGGTCCGCGCCTCGTACCGAGGGTGTTTCGCTGGGCAACGGACATCCATTCATTCATGTTGCGCGAGCGAATCGAATCGCCGCGGCGGGTTGCGGGCTAACCGTGAAAGGCTGAACGAAGCGCGGATGGTTGATTTACTTGGCATGTTCCGTCGACGCGCGGCGAAACGCAGTCCGGCTGGATTTGCGCGCTCGCACGCGGACATCACCGCGCTCGGCGACACCATGGGCGACATGCTGTCGGCGCCGGTGCGCGACGCGCCTCCGCTCGCCCGCCAAGCGCCGGTGCCGAAAGTGGAAGCGCCTCGGCCGGAAAAGCCGCGTCCGGCGCCGCGTGCCAAGACCAACGGCGCCGCCGCCGCGCCGCGGCTGGCGACGCGGGCGGGCTATTTGGCGGTGCACAGCGTGGAAAAGAGTTTCGGCACCCGCCAGGTCGTGCGCGGCGTCAGCATCTATGTCCGCCGCGGCGAGGCGGTCGGACTGCTGGGCCCGAACGGCGCCGGCAAGACCACGGTGTTCTACATGATCACCGGTCTGATCCCGGCCGACCGGGGCACCATTGAGCTCGATGGCCACGACGTCACCAAGCTGCCGATGTATCAGCGCGCCCGGCTCGGAATCGGCTATCTGCCGCAGGAAGCGTCGATCTTTCGCGGTCTTAGCGTGGAGCAGAACATTCGCGCGGTGCTGGAGGTGGTCGAACCCTCCAAGAAAAAGCGCGAAGCCGAACTGGATTCCCTACTGGATGAATTCAACATCACGCGGCTGCGCAAGACGCCCTCGATCGCGCTGTCCGGCGGTGAACGGCGCCGCGTCGAGATCGCGCGGGCGCTCGCAACCCGTCCCAATTACATGCTGCTCGACGAACCGTTCGCCGGCATCGACCCGATCGCGGTGGGCGATATTCAGGACCTGGTCCGCCACCTCACCAATCGCGGCATCGGTGTGCTGATTACCGACCACAATGTGCGGGAAACGCTGGGGCTGACCGACCGCGCCTATATCGTCTATGCCGGCGAGATCTTGACCGAAGGCAATCCGGATGAGATCGTCAATGACCCGGATGTGCGTCGCCTTTACCTTGGCGAGGAATTCCGCCTCTAATCCATTTTTCCAGTTCGTCAAGCCGTGTACATTGGCTTTGGACTAGTTTAAGCAAGAATCGGACCAACTTTACTGGATCGGTTCTTGCCTCCATGGCGCTGACGCAGAGATTAGAGTTCCGCCAGTCGCAGTCGCTGGTGATGACGCCACAGCTGATGCAGGCGATCAAACTGCTGCAGCTGTCGAATCTCGACCTTTCGGCCTTTGTCGAGGAAGAACTGGAGCGAAATCCGCTGCTGGAGCGTGCCAGCGACGGTACCGAGCCCCCGGTTGCCGGCGAACCGGCGTCGGAACAGGCCGAATTTTCCGACCGTGACGAGCCGGGTTCCGCCTATGGCGACGAGAATACCGCCGAGCGTTCCGAGATGGCCGGCGGCCCTGCCGGCGATGGGTTCGAGCCGGTCCAGGAAGAATGGATAAATCGCGACCTCGGCAGCCGGGCCGAGATCGAGCAGACCCTCGACACCGGCCTCGACAATGTGTTTTCCGAGGAGCCCGCCGAAGCCGCCGCGCGCACCGCGCAGGATGCGGCGCCGACCGCCTACACCGAATGGGGCGGCGGCGCCTCCAATGACGACAGCTACAATCTCGAAGCCTTTGTCGCCGCCGAGGTCACGCTCGGCAGTCATCTCGCCGAACAGCTGGCGGTGGCTTTTGCCGCGCCCGCGCAGCGCATGATCGGGCAATATTTGATCGATCTGGTCGACGAGGCGGGCTATCTGCCGCCGGATCTGGGCCAGGCCGCCGAGCGGCTCGGGGCTTCGCCCGAGGAGGTCGATGCGGTTCTCGCGGTGCTGCAGAAATTCGATCCGCCCGGCGTCTGCGCGCGAAATTTAAGCGAGTGCCTTGCGATCCAGCTGCGTGAGCTCAATCGCTATGACCCTGCGATGCAGGCCCTGGTCGAGCATCTCGACCTTCTGGCCAAGCGCGATATCGCGGGGTTGCGGAAATTCTGCGGTGTCGATGATGAAGATATCACCGACATGATCGGCGAAATTCGCCGCCTCGATCCGAAGCCGGGACTGAAATTCGGCTCCGCGCGCCTGCAAACCATGGTGCCGGATGTCTATGTGCGGCCCGGGCCCGACGGCGGCTGGCATGTCGAACTCAACAGCGATACCTTGCCGAGGGTGCTGGTCAACCAGACCTATTATACTGAACTGTCGAAGACGATCCGCAAGGATGGCGACAAATCCTATTTCACCGATTGCCTGCAGAACGCGACATGGCTGGTGCGCGCGCTGGACCAGCGCGCCCGCACCATTCTGAAAGTCGCAACCGAGATCGTTCGCCAGCAGGACGGCTTCTTCACCCATGGCGTGGCGCATCTGCGGCCGCTCAACCTCAAGGCCGTGGCGGATGCGATCCAGATGCATGAATCGACGGTGTCGCGGGTAACCGCCAACAAATATATGGCGACCAATCGCGGCAGTTTTGAATTGAAGTATTTCTTCACCGCCTCGATCGCATCGGCCGATGGCGGCGAGGCCCATTCGGCTGAGGCCGTCCGCCATCACATCAAGCAGCTGATCGATGCGGAAAACCCCTCGATGATCCTCTCCGACGACACCATCGTGGAACGATTGCGCGAAGTCCGGCATTGATATTGCCCGCCGCACGGTCGCGAAGTACCGCGAAGCGATGCGGATTCCGTCCTCGGTGCAGCGCCGCCGTGATAAGCAAAGCATGCTCGGCACTGCGCTCTCGGCGCCCGCCGCGTCGACCGACCGGTCCCGCGACACCGCGCCGGCTTGATTGCGCTCCGGTCAAATCGGAATAGTTTCGAGTCTCCAGACCAATCGAGGCATCAAATGACTCTCCGGATCTCGGGAAAAAGCATCAGCGTCGGCGACGCGCTGCGCGGGCGTGTCAGCGAGCGCACTGATGAAGTGCTGCGCAAATATTTCGACGGCAATTATTCCGGCCACATCACGCTGAGCAAGGACGGCTTCGGCTTCCGCACCGACTGCGCGCTGCATCTGGATTCCGGAATTACGCTCGAGGCCGATTCCAACGCCGCCGATGCCTATGCCAGCGCCGACCAGGCGCTGGCCCTGATCGAGAAGCGGCTGCGCCGCTACAAGAGCCGCCTCAAGGACCGTTCGGCGCGCAAGGCCCATGCGGCCGCCGAGGCAATCGCGGACATTGGCGCGGCAACACTGGATGCACCAAGCTATGTCATCGAGGCGCCGGCGGCCGACGGCGAAGACGAGGTCAACGGCTACAATGCGGTGATCATCGCGGAGGCGACCACGTCGCTGAGACGGTGTTCGGTCAGCGAAGCCGTGATGGAGCTGGACTTGACCGGGGCGGCCTGCATCGTGTTCCAGCACGGCGGTAGCGGCCGGGTGAACATCATTTACCGGCGGCCGGACGGCAATGTCGGCTGGATCGATCCGCCGGTGGTTAAGTCGGGGGGTTAGCCGCCCCGGGCATTGACGCCCCGGGGCCTCCTCCCTATGGTCCGCCGCCCCAAAAGGGGAGGCGCCGGGAACCACTTCGTGGGAGTTGGCACCGGTCTTGCGTTGGAGTAGAAGCCCCATCAACTGGACCAGCCGGTGCTGCTTTTCGCCCATCTTCTTGACGCCGCCCATCTGAAGCCTATTTCGCAACCTGACGGCTAAATTCACCTCGGAACGCCCCATGACGATTACCGATCTGGTCGCACCCGAGGCGATCCTCCCGGCGTTGAAGGTCAACAGCAAGAAGCAGGCGCTGCAGGAGCTTGCCGCACGCGCCTCCGTGCTGACCGGGCAAAACGAACGCGCGGTTTTCGAGGTTCTGCTGCAGCGGGAGAAGCTCGGCACCACCGCCGTCGGCTACGGCGTCGCCATCCCGCACGGCAAGCTCCCGAAACTGGAAAAACTGTTCGGCCTGTTTGCCCGGCTCGAACGCCCGATCGATTTCGAGGCGATGGACGGCCAGCCGGTCGACCTCGTGTTCCTGCTGCTGGCGCCGGAGGGCGCGGGCGCCGATCACCTGAAGGCGCTGGCGCGGATCGCCCGGCTGTTGCGGGATCAGGACGTCGCCAAGAAGCTGCGCGCCTCGCGCGACGCGCAGGCGATCTATTCGGTATTGGCGTTGCCGCCGGCGAGCGCGGCGTAGGCCGTCTGCGGCGGTAAGCGATATTCAGCACAAAACAAAAAAGAGCATGCCCACGATCAAGTCGTGGACATGCTCTCGTGTCTCAAAACTCGCTGTAGCGTCGGTGACGCCGGCAAGGCCTCAGTCAGTGATACCAGCAAAAGCCTGCGTCAGTCACAGCAGCAAAAGCTGCGTCGGTGGCGCCGGCAATATCCGCGTCAGTGAACGCTGACAGCCTGCAATTCGTTGCTCCAGGCATTGGCAATCGCGGCTTCGCGGCTGTCGGTCAGCATGATCGGCGTTCCGTCAGCGGCGTGGAGCGCAAATAGCTTCAGTCCCGGCGCGATCTTCGGCGCCTGCGGAAACAGTCCCGGCACGTCCTCGGAACGGATCTGCTTCACATAGGCGATATGGCCTTCGCCCAAGCTCGCCAGCGCCTCGGTGGAGACGCCCGTGGGTTCAAACACAACATTACCTTCAGTCATGGTCTCAACTCCTCTGTCAGACTAAGCGGTCGAGTCCGCTACTTGTTTCATTATTCGTGTTCATTGATAGCAATTGTCTTAACGATCTTTTCCGGCTCGGGCCGGGCCAGATCGATCGACAACAGCCCGTTTTTCAAGTCCGCGCCCAGCACCTGCATCCCCTCCGCCAGCACGAAGGTGCGCTGGAAGTGGCGCGCGGCGATGCCGCGATGGATGTATTGCCGGGCCTTGTCGTCGTGCTGGCGGCCCCGGATAACGAGCTGGTTTTCCTCAATGGTTACATCGAGTTGGTCGCGGGTAAAACCCGCCACTGCGAGCGTGATGCGCAACCGTTCGGGCTGCCCATTGCTGCGATCGCAGCGCTCGATGTTGTAGGGAGGATAACCGTCGGCGCCTTTGACGACGCGATCGAGCGCACGCTCGATTTCGTCGAATCCCAACAGGAACGGACTTGATAACGAAGGAACACGAGACATATTTTGCAAAGTCCTCTCGAAGCGACTTTGAAGTTTAGGGCCCTTGCGGCGCCCCATTTTGGCCGGCAGACGAATCCACCGTCCGGTCAGCCATCAATATGGGCACGATTTCGAGGTCGTTCAAGCACCTCCCGGAACCCGCAAGAATGGCTCCGAAAGGGCCGGAATCAGCGCTTGCGGTCGGGGCCGCAGACCACCCCCCTGGCTATCAGGCCATCGACCTCATCCTTCGAATATCCGAATTCGGTGAGCACCTCGGTTGAGTGCTGGCTGAATTTCGGCGGCACGCTCCGCAAGCTCGCCTTGCTGCGCTCGAAGCGGATCGGCGAGGCGACCCCCTTGTACCAGTCCCTGGCGATGACGTCGCCGCGATGGACGGTGTGGGCGCTGGTTAACGCGGTGTCGATCGACTGCACCGGTCCGGCCGGCAATCCGGCGGCGAGCAGGCGATCGCATAGCGGCTCGGCGTCGTGCTGGCTGAACACGGCGGCAAGCTCGGCGCGGAGCGCATCGCGGTTGGCGACGCGGTTCTTATTGCGGGCAAAGCGTACATCCGTGCCGAGTTCGGGCTTGCCAATCTCCTTGGCGAGCTTGCGGAAGGTGCCGTCATTGCCGACGCCAATGAAAATATCGGCCGTCCGCGTCGGGAAGATCGCGTAAGGCACCAGATTCGGATGCTCGTTGCCGGTAAGCTGCGGCGGCTTGCCGTGCATGAAATAATTCGCGGCATGCGGATGCATGATGGCAAGGCCGGTCTCGTAAAGGGTCGTCTCGAGAAACTGCCCGACGCCGGATTTCTGCCGTTCCGACAGGGCCATCAGGATGCCGATCGCGGCGTAAAGCCCGGTGGTGATGTCCACCAGCGGGACGCCGATGCGCATCGGTCCGCTTTGCGGCGAGCCGGTTGCGGCGATCATTCCGGTCATGGCCTGAATGATGGCGTCATAGCCGGGATTGCCGCCGCGCGGGCCATCGCCGCCGAAGCCTGAAATCCGGCAGTGCACCAGTCGCGGAAATTTCGCGCGCAGCACATCGTTGCCGATGCCCCATTTGTCGAGCGTGCCCGGCTTGAAATTCTCGATCAGGACGTCGGCGCTCTCCAGCATCTTCATCAGCACGACGCGGCCGCCTTCCGAGGCGAGGTCGAGCCCGATCGAGCGCTTGTTGCGGTTGATGCCGACGAAATAGGCCGCGTCGTCGTCATGGAACGGCGGTCCCCAGTCGCGCACCTCGTCACCGGCGGGCGGCTCGACCTTGATGACGTCGGCGCCGTGATCGGCGAGGATTTGCGTGCAGTAGGGCCCGCCGAGAACGCGCGTGAGGTCGATCACGCGCAATCCAGTCATCGCGCCGGCGGCGTCTTGAGAACTCATGGAAACAACCTTCGCTCAGAGGGGAATCAATCGGAACAGCAAGAGCGTTCGGCTCCCAGAGCTAGCGAGGTTCGGCCGCGCCAGCAATACTTTCCGGCGCGTAGGCTTATGTCGCGAGGGCCGTCGAGGTGGATCTCATCGGCCGCCCAGCCAGCACAAATGCGGCGAATGGCCCGCCCCCTATCGCGGGCGGGCCAGCGGTCATTACACGACCTTCAGCCGAACCTCGACGTTGCCGCGGGTGGCGTTGGAATAGGGACAAACCTGGTGCGCCTTTTCCACCAGAGCCGCTGCCTCGGCGTGCGGGACGCCTGGAAGGGAGACCTCAAGGTCAATGTCCAGGCCAAAACCACCGGCCGAGCGCGGTCCGATGCCGACCGTCGAGGTCACCGATGCGTCGGCGGGCACTTTCGGGCCGCCTTGCGAAGCCACGAACTTCATCGCGCCGATGAAGCAGGCGGCATATCCGGCAGCGAAAAGCTGTTCGGGATTGTTGCCCGCGCCGCCTCCGCCTCCAAGTTCCCTCGGCGTGGCGAGTTTGACGTTGAACGTTCCATCAAGCGTGGCAGCCTGGCCGTCACGGCCGCCAGTCGCCTTGGCGCTGGTCCTGTAGAGCACATTTACGGACATGGGTGGTCTCCTTCGGGTGCGGGTTTAGTGCTATTTGTATTGCACACAATTCAATTGTGTGCAATACAAATAAAATTGACCCTGCGCCATTTAATTGGGTGCAATTGATTGCCGGAAGCTCCGGGCCCAGAATGCGCCGGTGAACTCCAAGATCCGACGAGGGTGCGAATGGCCAGGAAACACGCGACGGACTCGCCGCTGCTGCTCGGCAATCAAATCTGTTTTGCGATCTATTCGACCGCGCACGCGTTCAACCGGGTCTACAAGCCTCTGCTCGACCGGATCGGGCTGACCTATCCGCAATATCTGGTGATGCTGGTGCTGTGGGAGCGCGATGGCCTGCCCGTCAAGGACATTGGCGAACAGCTATTTCTGGATTCGGGCACGCTCACCCCGCTGCTCAAGCGGCTGGAGGCGGCGGAACTCGTCAAGCGTAGCCGCAGCACCCAGGATGAGCGCCAGGTGCTGATCGCACTGACGTCCCGCGGGCAGGCCTTGCGGGAAAAGGCCCGAGCGGTGCCCCAGGCCATCCTGGCCGCCTCGGCGTGCTCGGTCACGGAACTGGTTGGCATGAAGGACGAACTCGTCGCCCTCCGTGACCGGTTGAATGCCACGCTCGGTGAATAGCGGCCGCGGGTCTCTTAGGCGTCACAGACGCTTCTTTGCAAATGCACGGCCTGAGCCAGACTTCAGGTACTTTTCAAATGCGAAAGCCTGTTTTTCGTCGCTAAACGCGACATAGGTTTTCAGACGCCACGGCCTGTACTTTGAAGTATGCGTCACTTCGCCCGCGTTGTGCTTTGCCAATCGCGCTGGCACGTCGTCGGTGACGCCGACGTAGAAATGCTCGGAATCATGACTTTCGAGGATGTAGACGTATTTCATGACCGGCCCGTCTTCGCCCTTCGGGCTACGCCGCGGCAGCCTTCGCTTGCTTCGCTACGATAGGCCGGGGCGTGGCTTGCCGAGCCGTAGCTTGCGAAGCAGTAGAATACAGGTTTGCGGGTGGCCCGTCTTCGCCCTTCGGGCTACGCCGCGGCAGCCTTCGCTTGCTTCGCTACGATAGGCCGGGGCGTGGCTTGCCGAGCCGTAGCTTGCGAAGCAGTAGAATACAGGTTTGCGGGTGGCCCGTCTTCGCCCTTCGGGCTACGCCGCGGCAGCCTTCGCTTGCTTCGCTACGATAGGCCGGGGCGTGGCTTGCCGAGCCGTAGCTTGCGAAGCAAGCGAAGGCTGGTGGAGCCAGGCGGGATCGAACCGCCGACCTCTTGCATGCCATGCAAGCGCTCTCCCAGCTGAGCTATGGCCCCGTAACTCTCTGAGCATGATCCTTTCGGAAAACCGGCTGCCGCTTTTCCGGATCATGCTCTCCGCGCGCCATGGGCGACGCGCGGGCAAAACCCTGAACACAGTTCAGGGTCGATCTCAAGTCTCCTCGTCACCGGTGACGTCACCGATGATGTCGGTGACGTCCTCATCGCCCTCTTCCTCATCGGCGATGAAGGTGGAATCGTCATCATCGTCGTCTTCAATGGTCTCGTCGATCTCGATGTCGTCTTCCGATTCCGGAACGACCGCCTTGACCTTGCCGGTGTTCTCCTCGGCGTCGGCTTCCTCGAGCGGCACCAACTCTTCAGCCTCGACCGGCTCCGGCGTGGCTTCGGCCGCGGAAGCGGCAGCCGCGGCATTGGCGCGCGCGGCGGCGTCGGCGCGGGTCCGCGGCGGCGGGATCGGCGCAATCGGCACGACCTCGCCGGTGTAGGGTGAGATCACCGGGTTCTTGTTGAGGTCGTAGAATTTCTTGCCTGTCGTCGGGCAAATACGTTTGGTTCCGAGATCGGATTTGGCCACGGGTGGAATCCTGGGAATTTCTGAAAAACGGTGCTTCACTTGGCTAGTTGCCGCGCCGCTGTCAATAGCGCTTTGCGGGAGCCGGACCGATGCGTGACGCCGCGCGGCCTATGTGATACCTGCCGCCCGCGCAGAGGACACATTCTTGACCCATTCAAATCACCTTGCGGACCACCTTGTCGATCATCCCACCCCGCTGGAGGCCCGTTCCAGCGGCCCCCTCACCGGGAAGGTCCGTGTTCCCGGCGACAAGTCGATTTCGCACCGTGCCCTGATTTTAGGCGCGCTGGCTGTCGGCGAAACCCGGATATCGGGGCTGCTCGAAGGCGAGGACGTGCTCAATACCGCCAAGGCGATGCGGGCGCTGGGTGCCCAGGTGGAGCGAACCGGCGCGTTCGCCTGGTCGGTCCACGGTGTCGGGGTCGCCGGGTTCGCACAGCCGGAGACGCCGCTCGATTTCGGCAATTCCGGTACCGGCTGCCGTCTGGTGATGGGAGCAGTGGCGGGCTGTCCGATCACGGCGGTTTTCGACGGCGACGCATCGCTGCGCGGCAGACCGATGCGGCGGGTGCTCGATCCCCTGGAATTGATGGGCGCGCGGGTGGGCGCAAGCGGGGACGGCGGCCGCCTGCCGCTGACGCTCCATGGCGCGCGCGATCCGCTGCCGATCCTCTACCGCACGCCGGTGGCATCGGCGCAGATCAAATCCGCGGTGCTGCTGGCGGGTCTCGCCGCCCCCGGCGTGACCACCGTGATCGAGACTGAAGCGAGCCGCGACCATACCGAACTGATGCTGAAGCATTTTGGCGCGCAGATCACCTCATTGGCCGAGGGCAGCCATGGCCGCAAAATCGCGCTCACCGGCCAGCCCGAGCTGCGCGGCGCGCCGGTTGTGGTGCCGGCCGATCCGTCCTCCGCCGCATTTCCGACCGTGGCGGGGCTGATCGTCGAAGGTTCCGATATCGTGCTCTCGGACGTCATGACCAATCCGCTGCGCACCGGGCTGTTCACGACGTTGCGCGAGATGGGGGCGTCGATCGAGGAAAGCCATGTTCGCGGCGATGCCGGCGAACCGATGGCGCAGTTTCGGGTCCGCGCCTCGAGGCTGCGCGGCGTCGACGTGCCGCCCGCGCGGGCGCCCTCGATGATCGACGAATATCTGGTGCTGGCGGTGGCGGCGGGCTTTGCCGAAGGCACCACCATCATGCGCGGCCTGCAGGAATTGCGCGTCAAGGAATCCGACCGGCTGGAAGCGACCGCCGCGATGCTGCGCGTCAACGGCGTCAAGGTCGAGATCTCGGGCGACGACATGATCGTCGAAGGCAAGGGTCATGTTCCGGGCGGTGGTCTTGTCGCCACCCACATGGATCATCGCATCGCGATGTCGGCGCTGGTGATGGGGCTTGCCTCCGACAAGCCCGTCAGGGTCGACGATACCGCCTTCATCGCCACCAGCTTTCCCGATTTCATCCCGATGATGCGCGGACTTGGGGCGGAGTTTTCATGATCATCGCCATCGACGGACCCGCCGCGTCAGGAAAAGGCACGCTCGGCAAGCGGCTCGCCAAGCATTACGGCTATCGCCACCTCGATACCGGCGTGATCTACCGCGCGGTCGCCAAGGCCCTGTTGGATGCCGGCGCCGATCTGACCGATGAAGTGCTGGCGGTCTCGGCGGCGCTTGAGCTCGATCCTGAGAAATTCGGCAATCCTGCGCTGAAGACCCAGGCGGTGGGCGATGCCGCCTCGGTGGTTTCAGCGATCCCGAAAGTGCGGGAGGCGCTATTGAATTTTCAGCGGCAATTCGCCGCGGATCCGCCGGGCGCGGTGTTGGACGGCCGCGACATCGGAACCGTGATCTGCCCGCACGCCGATGTAAAGATCTTCGTCGTTGCCGACCCGAAAGTCCGGGCGCGCCGCCGCACCCTGGAGGCACGAGCCAGGGGCGAGAACGCCGACGAGGCCGCGGTGCTGGCTGATATTCTCAAGCGCGACGAACGCGACCAAAATCGCGCCATCGCACCCCTGAGGGCCGCCCCGGATGCGCACTTGCTGGATAACTCGCATTTGGATATAGAAGGCGGCGTCCGGGCCGCCATCGACATTGTCGAGGCCGTCCGAGCGGGCCGGCAGCGGGTTTGAGCGTTTTCAAACTAAACCGCTGCCGTCAATGGAGGAAAGCCCGCTCCAGGTCTTGAACATCGATATCCCGAGGCTGATTTGCCTCGTTCAGGTTCCGGATAAGATTCAACGTATCGAACGTGCAAGGCATGCTGCCGGCCCGCGGTTGCGATTTTTCGCAATGAGCGGTCGCCAGGAGTTGCGGACCTCTGGCACTTCACGCCCGATATGCCCTTAACCCGAATGGCCGGCGATACCCGCATCTGGAGAACAAATGGCTTCGACTGCTACTTCCTATAATCCTTCCCGCGACGATTTTGCCGCCATGCTCGACGAGTCCTTTGCCGGCGGCAACCTGCAGGAAAGCTCTGTCATCAAGGGCACCGTTGTCGCGATCGAGAAGGACATGGCCGTCATCGACGTCGGCCTGAAGACCGAAGGCCGTGTGGCGCTGCGTGAATTCGCAGGACCCGGCCGCGACAGCGAACTCAAGGTTGGCGACCAGGTCGAGGTGTTTCTCGACCGCATCGAGAATGCGCTCGGCGAGGCCGTGCTGTCGCGCGACAAGGCGCGCCGCGAGGAAAGCTGGGGCAAGCTCGAGAAGGCCTTCAACAACAACGAGAAGGTGCACGGTGTCATCTTCAATCAGGTCAAGGGCGGCTTCACCGTCGATCTCGATGGCGCGGTGGCCTTCCTGCCGCGCTCGCAGGTCGATATCAGGCCGATCCGCGACGTCGCGCCGCTGATGAACAATTCGCAGCCGTTCCAGATCCTCAAGATGGACCGCCGCCGCGGCAACATCGTGGTGTCACGCCGCACCGTGCTGGAAGAGACCCGCGCCGAGCAGCGCCAGGAACTGGTGCAGAATCTCGAAGAAGGTCAGGTCATCGACGGCGTCGTCAAGAACATCACCGATTACGGTGCATTCGTTGATCTCGGCGGCATCGACGGCCTGTTGCACGTCACCGATATCGCCTGGCGCCGGGTCAACCACCCGACCGAAGTGCTGACCATCGGCCAGACGGTGAAGGTGAAGATCATCAAGATCAATCACGAAACCCACCGCATCTCGCTCGGCATGAAGCAGTTGCTGGACGATCCGTGGCAGGGCATCGAGGCGAAGTATCCGCTCAACGCGCGCTTCACCGGTCGCGTCACCAACATCACCGACTACGGCGCGTTCGTCGAACTGGAGCCGGGCATCGAAGGCCTGATCCACGTTTCGGAAATGTCGTGGACCAAGAAGAACATGCACCCCGGCAAGATCGTTTCGACCTCGCAGGAAGTCGAAGTGCAGGTTCTGGAAGTCGATTCGGTCAAGCGCCGGATTTCGCTCGGCCTCAAGCAGACCATGCGCAATCCATGGGAAGTGTTCGTCGAAAAATTCCCGGTGGGATCGACGGTCGAAGGCGAGGTCAAGAACAAGACCGAATTCGGCCTGTTCCTCGGGCTCGAGGGCGACGTCGACGGCATGGTCCATCTGTCCGATCTCGACTGGAAGCTTCCGGGCGAGCAGGTGATCGACAACTTCAAGAAGGGCGACATGGTCAAGGCCGTGGTGCTCGATGTCGATGTCGAGAAGGAGCGCATCTCGCTCGGCGTCAAGCAGCTCGAGGGCGATCCGTTCGCCGAGCCGGGCGACGTCAAGAAGGGCGCGGTCGTGACCTGCGAAGTGCTCGAGGTGAAGGAATCCGGCATCGACGTCAGGATCGCCGGCACCGACTTCACCACCTTCATCAAGCGGTCAGAACTGGCGCGCGAGCGCTCCGATCAGCGCGCCGAGCGTTTCGCCGTCGGCGAAAAGGTCGATGCGCGGGTGATCCAGTTCGACAAGAAGGCCCGCAAGGTGCAGGTCTCGATCAAGGCGCTGGAAGTCGCCGAGGAGAAGGAGGCCATCGCGCAATACGGCTCCTCGGATTCCGGGGCGACGCTGGGCGATATTCTCGGTACTGCGCTGAAACAGCGCAACGACAAGTAAGCCGCCGGCTTCTCGTCCTCATCCATCGGGCTCCGGTTTCGACCGGAGCCCTTTTCGTCATCCGTCAATTTTTTTCCGCCAGGTCCGGTCATTTGCTCCGTCATCCGGCGTTTGCCGGAACCACGGGTAGCCGGGGGCCTTGTTTTCTTCATATTGCATCGCAATTGATGTAATTGTGACACGGCATCTTAGGGCTGCCGCAGAGAAGACCGTGCGACCCAAAGCCGCTTCCGGGAGATTGTTCGATGTCGCTTGATTCAGACGTGATCGTGGATCGCCGCAGGATACGCCGCAAGTTGACGTTTTGGCGCGTGGTCGCAGCCCTGCTCGCGATCGCGGCGGTGGTCATCATTGGCACGATCGCGACGCCGGGCGGACGCGGCGCGTTCACCGCGACGGGATCAATCGCGCGCATCAATATCGAGGGCCTGATCCGCAGCGATCAGGATCGCGTCGAGGCGCTGGAACGGTTGGCAAATTCGAAAGCGGCCGCCGTCATCGTGCACATCAATTCACCCGGCGGCACCACCGCGGGCTCCGAGCAATTGTACGACGCGCTGGTGCAACTGAAGGCGAAGAAGCCGCTGGTCGTGGTCGTTGAGGGACTGGCGGCGTCGGGCGGCTACATCACGGCCATCGCGGCCGATCACATCATCGCCCAGCAGACCTCGCTGGTCGGCTCGATCGGCGTGTTGTTCCAGTTTCCGAATTTTACCGACTTGATGAAAACCGTCGGCGTCAAGGTCGAGGAAGTGAAATCCTCGCCGTTGAAGGCGGCGCCCAATGGGTTTGAGCCGACCAGTCCGGAAGCGCGCGCCGCGCTCGAACTCGCTGGTGAAGGACTCCTATGCGTGGTTCCGCGACCTCGTGAAACAGCGGCGCGGCATGGACGATGCGCTGCTGGAAAAAGTCGCCGACGGACGTGTCTTCACCGGCCGCCAGGCGGTCGATCTGAAGCTGGTCGATCAACTCGGTGACGAGAAGACCGCTGTTGCATGGCTGGTCGCGCAGAAAGGCATCAAGAGCGACCTGCCGGTGCGCGATTTCAAACTGGCGCCGCGCTTCGGCGACCTGACCTTTCTGCGAACCGCGGCGTCCATTACCCTGGATGCACTTGGCTTGAGCGGGATTGCGCGGCAAGTCGAGCAAACCGGCGTCGCGCAGGCGGTCGACCGCCTCAGTCTCGACGGCATGCTGGCGTTGTGGCGTCCCGCGGGAACCAATTGAACCGGGCAAGCCCGCTTTCTGTGCGCCTCCCGCATTGCGAGTGTTGTCACAAATCCCCAATCTGGCCATTTGTCACGCGTTTTCGCGCGGACCATTTTCATTTAGCGTCTTGACAGTTCACGGCATTTTCACGGAAATGGATGTCCGCATGTTCCCGGGTCCCAGTCTCGATGATCAAATCCGAACTTGTTCAGCGTATCGCCGAGCACAACCCGCATCTCTATCAGCGGGATGTGGAGAACATTGTGAACGCGATCCTCGATGAAATCGTCGCCGCGCTTGCGCGGGGCGACCGGGTCGAGCTGCGCGGTTTCGGCGCATTCTCGGTCAAGCATCGCCCGGCCCGCGCCGGCCGCAATCCGCGGACCGGCGCACATGTGCCGGTGGATCAAAAGAGCGTCCCGTTTTTCAAGACCGGTAAGGAAATGCGCGAACGGTTGAACCGCGACAGCGGCGGTTCCGAAGCCGGCGCTTAGGCGTTTTACATCGCGCGTTTCAGGGGTCACACCACCGGCCCCGCGTTTGCGTAGAATGCGCCCGCCGATCTCCATTAGCGCGAGAGATGGTCATGCGAAAATTCTTCACGGCCCTGGTGTTGATTCCCCTGGGCCTGATTTTCATCGTGTTTGCGGTCGCCAATCGCCATCTGGTGACGGTGTCGTTTGATCCGTTCAATTCCAGCGACCCGTCGGTCGGGTTGACGCTGCCGCTGTTCGTCGTAATCATCGCCGTGGCGATCGCGGGCGTGGTGGCGGGCGGCTCGGCGACCTGGTTCCGGCAGCGGCACTGGCGGCGCGCGGCGCGCCAACACGAAGCCGATGCGCGGCAGGCGCGGGCGCAGCTGGCCGATCTGCGTGGTGGCCCTACGCCTCCGCGGTTCGATCCGCAGCGCCTTCCCGGCCCGTCGCAGGGCGGCGGATATGGGGCCGGCGGGCGAGACAAGCAGGGCGCGACGTTGTAGAACGCGGCCATCGCAGTTCCGGCCTGCCCCCAAACCCGTGCCCTGAAACATGTCCTTGATTGTCAAAATTTGCGGTCTGTCCACGCGCGAGACGCTCGACGTCGCGCTGCAAGCCGGCGCCGACATGGTGGGATTCGTGTTCTTTCCGGCCTCGCCCCGTCATATCGGCCTGAATACGGCGCGCGACCTCGGCAGGCAGGCCAAGGGCCGCGCCCTGAAGGTGGCGCTGACGGTCGATGCCGACGACGCGACGCTCGCCAACGTCGTCGAGGCGTTACAGCCGGATATCCTGCAGCTGCACGGCAAGGAGACCGTGGCGCGGCTGCGCGACATCAAGCAGACATTTGGATTGCAGGTGATGAAGGCGATCGCGGTGGAAACACCTGCCGATCTCGCATCCCTGCCGGGCTACGCCGCGGTTGCCGATCGTATCCTGTTCGACGCCCGTCCGCCTAAGGAAGCCACCCGGCCGGGCGGCCTCGGCGCCGTGTTCGACTGGCATGTGCTTGAAAACCTCGCCCTCAAGCTGCCGTTCATGGTCTCCGGCGGCCTTCATGCCGGGAATGTCGCGGAGGCCGTTCGCGTCAGCCGCGCCGGCGGCGTGGATGTTTCCTCGGGCGTGGAACGTGCGCCCGGCATCAAGGATCCCGAGATGATCCGGGCTTTTATTCGCGCCGCCCGCGCCACCGAAGAGTTGATGACTTGATGAATCAGGACCTGCCCAATTCCTTCCGCAGCGGTCCCGACGAGCGCGGGCATTTCGGCATTTTCGGCGGACGCTTTGTCGCCGAAACGCTGATGCCGCTGATCCTCGATCTGGAGAAGGCCTACGCCGACGCCAAGGCCGACCCGGCTTTCCAGGCCGAAATGAACGGCTACCTCAAGGACTATGTCGGCCGGCCCTCGCCGCTCTATCTCGCCGAGCGCCTGACCGAACATCTCGGCGGCGCGAAAATCTATTTCAAGCGCGAGGAGCTCAACCACACCGGCTCGCACAAGGTCAACAATGTGCTCGGGCAGATCATGGTGGCGCGGCGCATGGGCAAGCGGCGCATCATCGCCGAAACCGGCGCCGGCCAGCATGGCGTCGCCACCGCGACTTTGTGCGCGCGGTTCGGGCTCGACTGCGTGGTCTATATGGGCGCGGTCGATGTCGAACGGCAGCAGCCCAATGTCATCCGCATGGAAATGCTGGGCGCCAAGGTGGTCCCGGTGCAATCCGGCTCGCGTACGCTCAAGGATGCGATGAACGATGCGCTGCGCGACTGGGTTACCAATGTGCACAACACCTTCTACTGCATCGGCACCGTTGCCGGCCCGCATCCCTATCCGATGATGGTGCGCGACTTCCAGTCGGTCATCGGCGTCGAGACCCGCGCGCAAATGCAAGCCGCCGAGGGTCGCCTGCCGGATTCCCTGATTGCCTGTATCGGCGGCGGCTCCAACGCGATGGGGCTCTTTCATCCGTTCCTCGACGATCCCGGAATCGAGATTTTCGGCGTCGAAGCCGCCGGCCATGGCCTGACGCAACTGCATGCGGCCTCGATCGCCGGCGGCCGGCCGGGCGTGCTGCACGGCAACCGGACCTATTTGCTGATGGACGATGACGGCCAGATCCAGGACGCGCATTCGATTTCGGCGGGGCTGGATTATCCCGGCATCGGGCCGGAACATTCCTGGCTGCACGAAACCGGCCGGGTGAAATACCTTTCTGCGACCGACGACGAAGCGCTGGCGGCGTTTCAATTGCTGTCGCGGCTGGAAGGCATCATTCCGGCGCTGGAACCTGCCCATGCCATCGCCAAGGTCATGGAGTTGGCGCCGAAGCGGCCCAAAGATCACCTGATGGTGGTCAATCTCTCGGGCCGTGGCGACAAGGATATTCCGCAAGTGGTGGATATTTTGCGGGGGCGAAGGAAGTGACTATCGAAAGGAGCTGCTTTCTTCACCTCTCCCCGGCGGGGAGAGGTCGGCTGCGTAGCAGCCGGGTGAGGGGTCTTTCCCCTCAATCGAGCCGAAGCGTGCTTTCGATCATTTCCAGCACGCCCTCAAGATTGTCATACACATCGGTATTCGAGACACGGACAATGTGGAAACCGCAGGCCTCCAGTACGTTGGACCGGACTTCATCTCTTATTAGTTCGGACGGTTCAGAGTGCGTTACGCCGTCAACTTCGACGATCAATTTTCCATCGAGTGT
The DNA here is from genome assembly GCA_963729395.1 of uncultured Pseudomonadota bacterium. GTDB lineage: Bacteria > Pseudomonadota > Alphaproteobacteria > Rhizobiales > Xanthobacteraceae > Bradyrhizobium. The sequence continues at coordinate 63,518 of CAVSOS010000085.1, forward strand.
CACGAAATCTACGACGTACCGATCGATGGAGTGTTGGCGTCGAAATTTTCACCGCGCCAATCGCCGATTGCGCAGCGCCTGCCAAAGCTTGGCCTCAGCGCTCGTTTGCGACGAACGAAGGTTTCGGGCTCTCGCTTTAAACTTGTCCATCCCCCTCACCCGGCTGCTGCGCAGCCGACCTCTCCCCGACGGGGAGAGGCATAGCACAGCGAACGCCGCATTATCATGACCACCCGCATCGACGCACGTTTCACCGAGCTGAAAAAGCAGGACCGCGCGGCCTTCGTCGCCTTCCTGATGGCCGGTGATCCCGATCCTTCGACCTCGCTCGAAATCATCAAGGCGCTGCCGAAAGCCGGCGCCGATATCATCGAGATCGGCATGCCCTTTACCGATCCGATGGCGGACGGTCCGGCGATTCAGGCGGCGGGGTTGCGCGCGCTGAAGGCCGGCATGACCTTGAAGAAAACTTTGGCGATGGTGCGCGAGTTTCGAACCGGGGACGCCACCACGCCGCTGGTGCTGATGGGCTATTACAATCCGATCTACATCTACGGCGTCGACAAGTTTCTGGTCGATGCGAAATCTGCCGGCGTCGACGGGTTGATCATCGTCGATCTACCGCCGGAGGAAGACACCGAATTGTGCCTGCCGGCGATGAGGGCGGGGTTGAATTTTATCCGGCTGGCAACCCCGACCACCGACGACAAGCGGCTGCCAGCGGTGCTCGCCAATACCTCCGGCTTTGTCTATTACGTCTCCATCACCGGCATCACCGGCAGCGCCAGCGCCGATACCGCTATCGTCGGGGCGGCCGTCGCCCGCATCAAGCGGCATACCAAATTGCCGGTTTGTGTCGGCTTCGGCATCCGGACACCGGAGGCCGCACGCGGAATCGCGCAGCATGCCGATGGCGCGGTGGTCGGCACGGCGCTGGTCGATGCGTTGCGCGGCAGCCTCGATGCCGAAGGCCGCGCCACCGCCGCGACGGTCGGTGCGGTGGCCGATCTGACGGCCTCCCTGGCGCAGGGCGTGCGGGGAGCCAAGCAGGCCGCGGAATAAGCCGCAATTGGGTCGGAGACGGGCTGTTACTGCCGGCTTGCCGGGTCCCGTCCGGACCGCCATATATTCGTGGCGCGATCAGTAAAAGTGGGCTCGGTTTTGCGTCTGATCGCGCTCTAAACTATTGAAGGCGATTGCCGCTTGATCGCCATTCGGAGCGAACCATGAATTGGCTCACCAACGTCGTCCGGCCGAAGATCCGCAACATCCTGCGCCGCGAGACGCCGGAGAATCTGTGGATCAAATGTCCGGATTCCGGACAGCTCGTGTTCTACAAGGACGTCGAGGCCAACCAGTTCGTCATTCCCGGCTCGAACTACCACATGCGCATGGGCGCGGTGGCGCGGCTGAAATCGATCTTCGACAACGAGACCTGGTTCGACGTCGCGCTGCCGGAGGTGACCGCCGATCCGCTGAAATTCCGCGACGAACGCAAATATGCCGATCGCATCAAGGATGCGCGCGCCAGGACCGGGCTGAACGACGCCATCAAGGTCGGCTACGGCAAGCTCGAGGGCGCCGCCGTGGTGATCGCGGTGCAGGATTTCGATTTCATGGGCGGCTCGCTCGGCATGGCCGCCGGCGAGGCGATCGTGCGCGGGCTTGAGCTCGCGGTCGAGAAGAAATCGCCGTTCATCGTGTTCGCGGCCTCCGGCGGCGCCCGCATGCAGGAAGGCATATTGTCGCTGATGCAGATGCCGCGCACCACCGTCGGCGTGCAGATGCTGCGCGAGGCAAAACAGCCCTATATCGTGGTGCTGACCAATCCGACCACCGGCGGCGTCACCGCCTCCTATGCCATGCTCGGCGACGTGCAGATCGCCGAGCCCGGCGCGCTGATCGGCTTTGCCGGCGCGCGAGTGATCGAGCAGACCATTCGCGAGAAATTGCCGGAAGGCTTTCAGCGCGCGGAATATCTGAAAGACCACGGCATGATCGACATGGTGGTGCATCGCCACGACCTGCGGCCGACGCTGGCGCGGCTGTGCCGGATCCTGACCAAGTCGCCCGCGGTGGAAGCCGTGCCGAAGCCTGCGTCGTCGATCGCCATGCCGGCCCCGGCGCAGATCCTGTCAGGTGCGGATGTTGCGCCGGTAGCACCCCACGCGTGAACCCGCCGCAGGCCAAGCGAGCGCCGCCGCTCGGCGAATTGATCGCACGGCTGTCCGCCCTGCATCCCAGCCGTATCGATCTCGGCCTTGAGCGGCTGCAGCGGCTGCTGGAGCGGCTCGATCATCCCGAACACAGGCTGCCGCCGGTGATTCATGTCGCCGGCACCAATGGCAAGGGTTCGACGATCGCCTATCTGCGCGCCATCCTGGAAGCGGCGGGCCTGCGTGTCCATACCTACACCTCGCCCTATCTGGTGCGGCTCAATGAATGCTTTCGCCTCGGCGGCGCCGGCGGCGGCGTTCTCGTCGATGACGACGAATTGATTGCGGCATTCGAACATTGCGAACGGACCAATGCGGGCGCGTCGATCACCCTCTTTGAAATCGAAACCGCGGTGGCATTCTGTCTGTTCGCCCGGCATCAGGCCGATGTGGTGCTGCTGGAGGTCGGTCTCGGCGGCCGGCTTGACGCCACCAACGTCATCGATGCGCCGCTGGCAGCCGTGATCGCGCCGGTCGGCATGGATCACACCGAGTTTCTCGGGGCACACGCTGAGCCAGATTGCGGGCGAGAAAGCCGCGATCATCAAGCGCAACATGCCGGTGATTTGCGCCGAGCAGGCCCCAGAGGCGATGGCCGCGATCGAAGCACAGGCCAGACGCATGCACGCGCCGCTGCATGCGGCCGGTCAGCAATGGCACGTCAATGTCGAGCGCGGACGATTGGTCTACCAGGACGAGCGGGGCCTGATGGACCTTGCGGCGCCAAGGCTGTTCGGCCGGCATCAGTTCGACAATGCGGGCCTTGCGATCGCGACACTGCGCGCGCTCGACGCGTTCGAGATCGACGCCGCCGCATTCGAGGCCGGCATCGTCAACGCCGAATGGCCGGCACGGATGCAGCGGCTGGCGTCGGGTGCGCTGGTCGATCGGGCGCCGCAGGCCAGCGAGATCTGGCTCGACGGCGGTCACAATGCCGATGGCGGGCGCGTCGTCGCCGCGGCCCTGGGCGATCTCGAGGAGCGGGTGCCGCGTCCCCTCGTGGTGATCGTCGGCATGATGGCCAACAAGGATGCGGGCGCATTCCTCGCCAATTTCGCCGGGCTGACGCGCCACATCATCGCGGTTGCGATCCCGGATCGCGACAGCGCGATGCCGCCGGATCGGCTTGCCGATGCCGCGCGCCAGCTCGGCATGCGCGTGGAAATCGCAGCCAGCGTCGAAGCGGCGCTGCGGCTCGCTCGCGCGCCTCGCCTACGAAGTGCCGCCGCGCATCCTGATCACGGGGTCGCTGTATCTCGCCGGCCACGTGCTATCCGGCGAACGGCACCGCCGCCGGGATAAGATCTGGAAGCTGAAATCACGATGCGCTTTGCTGCGATTGCCGATGTCCACGGAAACTATCGCGCGCTTGAAGCTGTCATTGCCGACATCCGCGCGCTAGGCATCAACGAGATCGTCAATCTCGGCGACATGGCGAGCGGCCCGCTCGATGCGCGTCGAACGATGGACATCCTGATGTCGCTCGACGCCGTTCATGTGCTCGGCAACCATGACCGTTATCTGATCGATCGGCCGCCGCAGAAGATGGGGTCGTGGGACCGGCCGGCTCACGCGCAGCTCGATGCCAAGCATCTCGACTGGCTGCGCGCGGTGCCGGCCACGCTTGTGTTCCGCGATCAGGTCTTTCTGTGCCACGCGACGCCGTCGCGTGACGAGGTCTACTGGCTGGAGAACGTTCTGCCCGATGGCACGGTGCGGATGGCTTCGTATGAGGCGATCGAACATGCGGCCAGAGGGGATCACGCAGCGGCTTATTCTCTGCGGCCACACTCATATCGCGCGTGCGGTCCGGCTTGCCGACGGACGCTTGATCGTCAATCCCGGTAGCGTCGGATCGCCGGGCTATCGCGATGTCCACCCTTATCCGCACGTCATCGAGGCCGGCACGCCGGACGCACGCTACGCTATCCTGGAATGGGCTGACGGCAGTTGGCGCGTGACGTTCCGCCATGTGCCCTACGATCACGACGGCGATGGCGGCATTGGCGCGGCGCAACGGCCAGCCTGAACTCGCGACCGCGCTGGCGACGGGGTGGATCCGCTGAAAACAAAACGGCCGGCTATTCGCCGGCCGTTTCGAATAAATTGTTGTGGCGGATCGATCAGACCGCAGCGGTGATCCACTGCTGCAGCTTCTGCTTCGGCGCGGCGCCGACCTGGCGCGAGGCCATCTCGCCGCCCTTGAAGATCATCAGCGTCGGGATCGACATCACGCCGTATTTCGAGGCCGTCTTCGGGCTCTCGTCGACGTTCAGCTTCACGATCTTGACCTTGTCGCCCATCGCGCCGGAAATCTCGTCGAGCGCGGGCGCGATCATGCGGCAGGGGCCGCACCATTCGGCCCAGAAATCGACCACGACCGGGCCGGTCGCCTTGAGCACTTCGGCTTCGAAATCGGCGTCAGAAACCTTGCCAACGGCCATGGGAATACCTCGTTCGGTTTGAAAGAAGGCGCGGCTGAAGAATCGCGCCGGGATCATAGCGTCAACCTATGAACGCGATCTTGCCGGGTCAAGCTCGCTCACGCCGAGATGATGGGATGCCAGTGCCGCGTCCAGCGCGGGGGCCGAAATCTCCATCAATTCAGGCGTTTCGGTCCAGAGCAGCGCGGCGCGGACCGGCAGGTGGGGATAAAGCTTCGCAGCACCGCGCGATAGAGCGCGAGCTGGCGGACATAGGCCTGTGGGCGCCTCGGCCGGCAGCTGTCGGCGGGGCGTGGTTGGTCTTGAAATCGACGATCAGGACCTCGCTGGCGCTCACCACCAGCCGGTCGATCTGGCCCGGAAACCAGCGCCGGCGGCCGTCCCGGCCGCTCCAGCCGCCCGACGATCGAGACCTCGGCGCGGCTGCCGGCGGCGAATACCGCGCGCGAAGCGCGCGGTCCGCGATCAGGGCCAGCACGCTTGCCGCCAGCGTCTCGCGGTCGCCGTCGGTCCAGTCCGTCGGCATTGCGGGCGAGGTAATGCCAGCGCGGCGTCGCGGCGGCGCTCGCGCGGCGATGTCGGGCAGGGATTGCAGCAGCCGGTGCACCAGCGTGCCGCGCTGCAGCGCGCGGCGCGCGCAGCTGCGATCGGATTCGCCCGTCCGGACGCGATGGCCTGTCGTCCTCGGCGGGATCGGACGGGCGCAGCAGGCTGCTCGGCGGAGGCTTCCGGCGGCGCCGGCGTCCGCAGCCATGCCGGCAGCGCGATCGGCGATGCGGCCGTCGGCGCGGCGGAGCGGCGCCGGCGGCGGCGGTGATATCCTCGGCCCGCGCGTAGCGCTTCACCTGGCCGTCCGGCGTCTCGATTTCTTGCGCTGCAATCCGGAATTGGCGAGGCCCTTGACGATCAGGTCGTACCAGGAGAGTTTGCGCACGCTTGTTCATGTTGCCCGGCATGCAGCCGCCGACGATCAGCCGATCGGCCGCGCGCGTCATCGCCACATAGAGCAGGCGGCGATATTCATCCTCGGTCTCGCCGAGCATCGCCTGCGCGCGCCGCCGCGACGCGCGGCGGGATCGTCGGCCTTGCGGCCGGCCCAGACCACGACACTCGGGCGCGTTGCGCGGCATCGCCCCGCGGCAGGTGGATCAGTCTCAGCCGCTGCGTATCCGACGGCGATGTCGTGGTGTCGACCAGGAACACCACCGACGCTTCCAGTCCCTTGGCGCCATGCACGGTCATGACGCGGACTTCGTCGCGCGAGATTTCCATGTCGCGCTTCACTTCGGTGTCGGCGGCGCGCAGCCACGCCATGAAACCCTGCAGCGAGGCCGGCGCCTTGCGCTCATAGGTCAGCGCGAGTTCGAGAAATTCGTCGAGCGCGTCATTGGCTTCATGGCCGAGCCGTCGCAGGATGCGCGCGCGGCCGCCGTCGCCGCCGAGCAGCCAGGCGTAGAACGCAAACGGCGTCTCCTGCGCACGCGGCGCTCGCAGGCTTCAGGCGTCGAAGCGCGTCCCGAATCTGGCGTCCGTCGCGGCGTGATCGGCTCAGCGCCTGCGCGCAGCGATGCCCCTGCGCTGCCAGGCCAGCTTGAACAGATCGTCGTCGGTCAGGCCGAACAGCGGGCTCTTCAGCGCCACCGCGAGCGCCAGATCGTCCTGCGGCAGCAGCAGTGCGTCGGCGAGGTTCATCAGGTCGATGATGGCGATATGTTCGGTCAGCTTGAGCCGGTCGGCGCCGGCGACCGGAATGCTGGCGTGCTTCAGCGCCTGGATCACCGCATCGAAGGCGTTGCCGCGCCGCCGCACCAGCACCAGCATGTCGCCATAGCGCAGCGGACGGCGATCGCCGGCGCGGCCGGTCATGGTGCCGCCCTCGACCAGGCGATTTGATCTCGGCCTGGATGCGTCTTGCCAGCTTGCACCTCGGGGCTGGTCACCGAGACGCCGTCGAACGGCGCCCGCCAGCCCTCGATATCCTGCTTGTCGTCCGGCGGCTGCAAGTTCCCAGAGATCGATCAGGCCGGGCCCGGCATCGGCCAGCGCCTCATGCATCGGATAGCCGGTTTCGGGCGATGGATGCTGCGGTAGATCGCCTCGTCGCGAAACACATGGTCGACCGATTGCAGGATCGCCGGCCCCGACCGGAACGAATAGGTGAAGGACACCGGATCGAATTTCAGTCCGGCATCGTGAATTTCTTCTGCAGCGCCGCGGCGCCGGGCATCGAATTCGTGCGGCGCGGCGCCCTGGAACGAGAAGATCGACTGCTTCTCGTCGCCGACCGCGAAGACGGTGCGCATCACGCCGTCGCGCGCGCCCTCGCCGGAGGTGAATTCCGAGATGATATGCGCGACGATGTCCCATTGCCGCGGGCTGGTGTCCTGCGCCTCGTCGATCAGCACGTGGTCGACGCCGCGGTCGAGCTTGTAATGCACCCAGCCGGAGGAGACCCGGTCGAGCATGGCCAGCGTCTTGTCGATCAGGTCGTCATAGTCGAGCAGGCCGCGCTCCTGCTTCTCGCGCCGGTAGTTCGCCGCGGCGGCAATCGCGATATGCAGCAGCGCCTGGGTGCGGTCGCGGGTCGTCACCGCGCGGCGCTTCTCGATCAGCGGACCGAGGCGGCGGATTTCCGCTTCGAACAAGCGGCCGATCGCCGGATTGTCTCGTCGCGAAGTTCTTGGTCACGACCGTTTTGCGCGGCGTCGCGGTCCTCGGTCAGGAAGACGGCGAGATATTCGTCGACCTGGGCGGCGCCGGTGAAGACCAGCGCCTCGCGCAGCTGCTCCGCCTGATCCTGGTCGGTCTTGCTGCCGCTATCGAGCGCGGCCGCGATATCGCGCCAGCGCGGATCGCGGCAGATACGGACCGTCGACGATCTCGCGCTCGACGTCCTCGATGCGGTCGTCGGGACCGACGCCGAGCGCGGCGGACAGCTGCGCTGCGGCGGCCTCGGCGCTGCCGGCGGCGTCGGTCCAGGCCATGAAGTGATCGCGGCTGAGGCAGGCCTCGCGCACCACGTCCTTGAAGGTGACGTCGGCCGCGCTGGCCATCGCGGTCGGAAGCGCGCGGCCGGTCGGCGCTGTCGGGATCGCGCGAGGCATCGAGCAGCACCGCGAGGTTGGCGCGCTCCATCATCTCGGTCTGGTCGCGGTCGTCGAGCACGGCAAAGCGCGCCGGCACGTTGGCTTCGAACGGAAATTGCTGCAGCAGCCGGGTGCACAGCGCGTGGATGGTCTGCACCTTCAGCCCGCCGGGCGTCTCCAGC
>CAVSOS010000086.1:0-68197 GCA_963729395.1 uncultured Pseudomonadota bacterium
TGTTCTGTCGCCTGACTCATCGTATTGCTATTTTCGAGCGCCGCCTGGATCGCGTAGGCTTCCTTGCGGTCGCGAGGGCGCTGCGATGTTTCGAGAGCTGCGAGCTTGGTGCCGGCGCGCCAGTGATCGCGCAGGGTTCGCGACGCCGCTTCTATCTGGTTTTTATCGAGCATGGTTTGGATACCTCAGCATGATGCTTACTCGATCACGATCTTCGTCTCCGGTCCCAGCCGAGCCAGCAAGCGCAGCATCGCCGCCTTCGTCATCGAGACGCATCCCGCCGTCGGCGCGAAGTTCTCGCGCGCCAGATGCAGAAATACCGCGCTGCCGCGGCCGGCGATGCGCGGGGAGCTGTTGTGATCGATCTCGACGATGAAATCATAGAGATGATCGTCGCGCCGGAGCCGGTCGCCGCCGTCCTCGCGTTCCAGCCGCATCGGCTGGTTGTAATGCCGGCTTGAGGGATCTTCGCACCAGGCGTCTTCGGGTCGGATCGCGCGAACCGGCAAGAATGCAAGCGGCCTCGGATGGCGGTCGGCTCGCCACCACAATCGCCGTGGCCGGAACGTCCCTTTCGGGGTTCCGCCATCGCCTTCGCGCTTGTTGGCCTTGACGCCGCCACGCCCGAGCGCCACCGGCACCGTTCGCCCACCGGCCGTGAGCCAGCCGCGGCGGCGGTCGCCGGCGGCGGTGCGAATTCGGATCGCCCGAAGCGGTCGATCACGCGATGTTGTCTTATAAGTACCTGAAATAGCCCGTTTTTTCATGCGAATTGCAATCCGCTTGGTTGCCGGCTTGACTGAAGATGTCCTATTTCCCGCCATTACAGGACATTCATCCAAATGGTCGCTGATTTTGGAGTAGACTGCGTTTCGGCTTGTGAATCTGTAACAATCCCCTACCTCAAGACGAACCAGGACCGATCAAGCAAGACGTTATCGACCAAGACATTAACATCCGACACGCTACCAACGAACAGCCGGCTGAAGGCGCTAGCGCTTGCACCGGCGCCCCAAGAGGATTGTACGCCATGGCCAACGCCCGCAAGATCCTAATCGTGGATGACGACACCGATCTGCGCGATACGCTGGTTGAGCAGTTGTCGTTGCACGACGAGTTCGAAGCCTCCGCGGTCGACACCGGGGCAAAGGGCGCCAGTGCCGCCAAGGCCAATGCGCCCGATCTCGTGCTGATGGATGTGGGCTTGCCGGACACCGACGGTCGCGAGGTCGTACGCAGCCTGCGCAAGGGCGGCTTCAAGGCGCCGATCATCATGCTCACCGGACACGACACCGATTTCGGACACCATTCTCGGGCTCGAATCCGGCGCCAACGACTATGTCGCAAAGCCTTTTCGTTTCGCGGTGCTGCTGGCGCGAATCCGGGCGCAGCTTCGGCAGCATGAAGCCAGCGAAGATGCGGTGTTTTCGGTGGGTCCCTACAGCTTTCGACCCGGCTCCAAGATGCTGACCGGCGCCAACGCCCGGAAGGTGCGTCTGACCGAAAAGGAGACGGCCATCCTGCGATTTCTTTATCGGGCCGGCCAGCTGCCGGTGTCGCGGGAAACGCTGCTGCAGGAGGTCTGGGGCTATAATTCCGGGGTGACCACCCATACCCTGGAAACCCACATCTATCGGCTGCGGCAGAAGATCGAGAAAGATGCCGCCAATCCCGAGATACTGGTGACGGAAGCTGGTGGCTACAAGCTGGTGCCGTGATACGATTCGCGTAGCGATTCGTATTGGCGCAGCTGGTTTTCATGTCGATCGAGGATGATGTTGCCCTGCTCGAGCGCGTCCCGACACTGCGCCTGTTGGGGACGACGTCTCTGCGCATGCTGGCGATCGGCTCCGAGCAGCGCGATTTCGCCCGCGGCGATGTGCTGTTCAACGCGGGCGAAGATGCCGACGCCGGATATATCGTTCAACGCGGGGCATTCCGGATCGAGGACGGCGGCGTCGAGATCATCGCGGGTCCCGGCGCATTGATCGGCGAACTTGCGCTGGTAGTGGCGATGCCGCGGCCCTCCACCGCGAGAGCGGTGGAGCATTCCTCGGTGATTCGGGTTGCGCGCAGCCTGTTCCAGCGGGTGCTAGAGAGCGATCCCGCCGCGGCGCGCCGGCTTCGCGACGAATTCGCAAACCGCACCAGCCAGATTGCCAGCGAAATCCTGATGGCAGGCGCGAAGCTTAGTATTTAGACCTCCAGCGTCACCGTCACCGGAACGTGGTCGGACGGCCGCTCCCAGCCACGTGCGTCCCTGGTAATCCTGAAATCGCTGACACTCTCCTGCAGCGCGCGCGACACCCAGATGTGATCGAGCCGGCGGCCGCGATCGGCCTGCGTCCAGTCGGCGGCGCGGTAGCTCCACCACGTATAGACCTTTTCGGAGAGCGGAATCCGCATCCGCGCCACGTCGACCCATTCGCCGTGAGCCTGCGCTGCCAGCAACTTCTCGCATTCGACCGGGGTATGCGACACGACCTTCAGCAATTGCCGGTGCGACCACACGTCGTTCTCGTGCGGCGCGACATTGAGATCGCCGACCAGGATGTGCCGGTCGTCGCCGCGCGGATGCAGCGGCTCGCAAGCTTTCATCTCGTCGAGGAATTGGAGCTTGTGCTCGAATTTCGGATTGAGCACCGGATCGGGAATATCGCCGCCGGCCGGAACGTAGAAATTATGCAGCACCAGCGGCTTCGAGAATTGCGCCTTGTCGCCGAACGCCACCGAGATGTGGCGCGAATCGATCTTGTCGCAGAAGGTGCGGATATTCGTTGTTTCAAACGGCAGCTTCGAGACCACGGCGACGCCGTGATAGCCTTTCTGCCCGTTCAGCGCGACGTGCTCGTAGCCCAGACGTCGAAAACGCTTCAACGGAAAGGCGTCATCGATGCATTTGGTTTCCTGCAGGCACAGCACGTCCGGTCTCGCCGATTTGAGGAATTTGGCGACGAGATCGATGCGCAGGCGCACCGAATTGATGTTCCATGTCGTCAGGGAGAGGCGCATGAATTCCGGGCAAGGCAAGAGTGCGTGCGCCTGATGACGCACGTCCCCGCCCCGCGATCAAGGATGATTTTTAACCCGGCGTAAATCTCGAGAAGTCGTCGAGCTTGAACAGGTCAGGATTGACCTTCCTGGTGGTATCCAGGTTGTAAATCGCGACGGTAGTGTCATAGCCCTGCGGGTCGGTTACCGTCCACTGCTTGAGCTGGCCATCCTTGGCGCCGATCATCAGCATCAGGCGGCTGGTGCCGATCAGTGACTGCTTTTCCTCGATGGTGACGCTGACGTACATGTCGTCAGCCGTTACGTTCACCACGTTGGTGTCCTTCATGAGATCGATGCGGTCCGACAGCAGAAACCGTATCGGCGTCTGCGACAACGGATAGATGTCCTGGGTTGCAAGATTGCGGTCGCGCACCACCAGCGACGATCCGTCGGAGATAATCGCGAGCGGCGACGGCGCATCGTATTCGAAACGCACCTTGCCGGGCTTCTGGATGTAAAAATCGCCTTTGACCTTGCTGCCGTCAGGTCCGACCTGGACGAAATTTCCGACCAGCGTCTGCAGCGACGACAGATAGGCACTTACCCTGGCGGCTTGCGCCTTTTGATTGGCATCGAAGGTGGCAAAAATATTGGCCGGAACATTCCGGCGCGGATCGGGGATCACCGGATTGGGCGGTTGCGACAGCCTGATGGTCGCCGGATCTTTCTGCGGGTCCGACGCGCTGATCTGCTTGTCGCGAGCCTTTGGCGCAGGCTTCGGTACCGGAAGCTTCTGCGTAGTTGGGGGCGGAACGGTCTGTGTGGTCTGCGCAGAGGACGGCGTCATGACGTATATCAGCGATGCCGCGATCAATGCCGCCCCGCCGGTACGGACGCCACGGATCACCGTTTGCTCTGCCATTCCAAACTTCGGATCTCTGTTCAACGCGTCGTCCTGCCTGGCTTGCGGCCCTTTTATCGTGCTTTTGGCAAAAGCAGATATCGTTTTTCCGTGAAAATATGATGGTCCCTCGGCCCGATCAGGCTTCTCAAAAGCGACTTTCTTCTTCTTCGACCAGAATTTCGCGCTTGCCGGCGTGATTGGCCTGTCCGACGATACCCTCGAGTTCCATCCGCTCCATCAACGATGCGGCGCGGTTATATCCGATCTGCAACCGGCGCTGGATGTAGCTGGTGGAAGCCTTGCGGTCGCGTTTGACGATCTGCACGGCCTGCGCAAACAGGTCGGTGCCCTCGCCCGCGCCGCCCATGCCGGTCGAGTCGAACACCGCACCGTCTTCGTCGGTCGGCTCTTCGGCCGTGACCGCTTCGAGGTATTCGGGCTGACCCTGCGATTTGAGATGGCGCACCACCTTCTCGACCTCTTCGTCGGAGACGAAAGGTCCGTGGACGCGGCTGATGCGTCCGCCACCGGCCATGTAAAGCATGTCGCCCTGGCCCAGCAATTGTTCGGCGCCCATTTCGCCGAGGATGGTGCGGCTGTCGATCTTGGAGGTGACCTGAAACGAGATGCGGGTCGGGAAGTTTGCCTTGATGGTGCCGGTAATGACGTCGACCGATGGCCGTTGGGTCGCGAGAATCACATGCAGACCGGCGGCGCGCGCCATTTGCGCGAGGCGTTGCACCGCGCCTTCGATATCCTTGCCGGCGACCATCATCAGGTCGGCCATTTCGTCGACAATGATGACGATATAGGGCAGCGGCTCCAGATCGAGTTTCTCGTCTTCATAGACCGCCTTGCCGGTCTCCTTGTCGAAGCCGGTATGCACCGTGCGGGTCAGCTCCTCGCCCTTGGATTTCGCTTCCGTCAGCCGCGCGTTGTAGCCGTCGATGTTGCGCACGCCGAGCTTGGACATCTTCTTGTAGCGCTCTTCCATCTCGCGCACCGCCCATTTCAGCGCGACAACGGCCTTCTTCGGGTCGGTGACGACCGGGGTCAGCAGATGCGGAATGCCGTCATAGACGGAAAGTTCAAGCATCTTGGGATCGACCATGATCAGGCGGCATTGATCCGGACGCAGCCGGTAAACCAGGCTGAGGATCATGGTGTTGATGGCGACCGATTTGCCGGAGCCGGTGGTGCCGGCGATCAACAGATGCGGCATCCGCGCGAGATCGACGATGATGAATTCGCCGCCGATATTCTTGCCGAGACAAAGCGGAAGTTTCGCGACCAATTCGTTGCCATCCTTGACTGCCAGCAATTCGCGCAAATAGACCTTCTCGCGATGCGGATTCGGCAATTCGATGCCGATGGCGTTGCGGCCGGGAACGACAGCGACGCGGGCCGAGAGCGCGCTCATCGAGCGCGCGATATCGTCCGCCAGGCCGATGACGCGCGACGATTTGATTCCGGGCGCGGGTTCGAGTTCGTACAGCGTCACCACTGGACCGGGATGGGCCTTGACGATTTCACCGCGAACGCCGAAATCGCCGAGCACACCTTCCAGCGCCCGCGAGTTGGTATCAAGTTCGGATTTGCTGAGCGGCTGGCGATCCGAAGCCTTCGGCGAGGTAAGCACCGAAATCGGCGGTAACTCGAACTTGTCGGATGTTTTGCGCGTTGGTGCACGCGGCGCGGCTTTCTTACGCGGGGCACGCGCCGCCGGGACTTCTTCTTCCTCTTCCTCGTCGTCGATCTCTTCGTCGAGATCGCCATCGGAATGCGGCGCCAGCGGCGGTCCGGAACGGCCGCCCAGATTTGGCTCCTGGCGTTCGAACGAGGCTGCGCGCGACGTCGGGGCACTGGCGACCAGCGAGCGGTAGGCCAGGGCAAGCAGCCGCCACAGCCGTGCCTTGGCGCTCATCGCGGCATGAAACGCCCATCCCAGCGAGACCGAAGCGCCATCATCTTCCTCGACGAACGGCGCGTCGTCGTCTTCCATCGAGGTCAATTCTTCTTCCGGGCGCGAACCCATGCCGCCGGCGATCAGCAAGGTTGCGACCGTCCCGGCGCCGAAAATGATCCCAAGCACGAGGCAGTAGAGGAAATTGGGGGGACCGAACACGATGGCGGGGGCGCGCACCAGCGCGTCGCCGACCACGCCGCCGAGCCCGGTTGGCAGCGGCCATGCTCCGCCATGGGGCCAGCAGCTCGCAAAGCCCGCCGATATCACCGTGCAGAGTATCCAGCACGCGAGCCGCAGCGCTTCACGGTCAAAGCTACGATGGGTCAGCATGCGCCAACCCCATATCGCCACCGGCAGGATCAGCATGATCGCGCCAAGGCCGAGAATCTGCATCAGGAGATCGGCGCCAATCGCGCCGGGATAGCCGATGATGTTGCGGATCGCGCGCGATGTGGCGTGGCTGAGGCTCGGATCCTGCACCGACCATGTCATCAGCGCTGCCGCGGCGATACCGGAAAGTGACAGCAACCCGAGGCCCGCGAGTTCGCGCAACCGCCGCGCCAACGCCTCGCGCATCGTCGCCGGCAAGTGGCCAACCAGGGGAATCACACGTTCGATCGCTGGCATGCTCATGGGGCCCTGCGACTGGAGTCTGGAGTAGGTCGAAACGCGAGCGGCAAGGAAGCTGCGCTCACTTGCTCATTGCGAGAGGCGAAGGTCGTGATGCGCTGCGATTCCGAAATCATCGTCGTCAATCCAGAATTTCGACCAGCCGGCGCAACGCCTCGGCGGTTGTTTCGCGGTCCTGCACCAGCGCCAGACGGATGTAGCCGGCGCCGGGATTGCTGCCGTCGAGTTGCTGCCGCGCCAGATAACTTCCGGGCACCACCCGCACGCCGCCATCCCTGTAGAGCTTCACCGTCGCCGCTTCATCGCCGCCATGGGCCGACACATCGAGCCATAGACAGAAGCCTCCGGCGGGCCGGCGATAGCCGTAGCGATCGCCGAGAATCCGGTCGGCAAGATCGAATTTGAGCCGGTAGAGCCGGCGATTCTCCTCGACATGCGCCTCATCGCTGTAAGCCGAGATCGCGACATGCTGCAGCGGCACCGGCACCTGGGGAGCGGCGACATTGCGCAACTCGTGAAACATGCCGAGAAATTTCCTGTCGCCGGCGGCGAAGCCGACCCGCAGGCCCGGCAGGTTCGAGCGCTTCGACAGCGACTGAAACGCCACGACATTGGTGAAATCGGGACCAGCCGATTCCAGCATGCTGCCCGGAGCCGTCTGCGTGTAGATTTCCGAATAGCATTCGTCGCTCAAAATCATGAAGCCGAAACGGTCGGCGAGTTTTTTCAGGCGGCCGAAATAGTCCCTTGAAGCCACCGCGCCTTGCGGATTGGCCGGCGAGGCGATGTAGATCGCGACCGTGCGTGCGAGTGTCGGCTCATCGAGCGCATCGAGGTCCGGCAGGAAACCGTTGGCGAGCGTGGTCGGCAGATAGATCGCCTCGCAGTCGGCGGCGCGCGCGCCGGCGCCATAGGCGGGATAGAACGGATTGGGTAGCAGGATCGCAGGTCTGCCCCGGCGCGCGCCGACATAGCGCGCCGCCGTGATCGCGGCAAAAAACAAGCCTTCGCGGCTGCCGTTGAGCACCAGAATTTCGCTCTCGGGATCGATTGGCCGAGGCAGGTCGAACCGGCTGGAAAGCCAGTTCGCGGCGGCTCGCCGGAACGGCTTGATGCCCTTGGCAATGGGATAACGGCCGAATTCGCTGATGTGCTTGGCCAGTACCGGCCCGACGAAGTCAGGCAGCGGATGCTGCGGTTCGCCCAACGATAGCGTAATCAACGGCTTACCCGGCTGGTGCGGGGCCAGCAGTTCGGCCAGCCGCGCGAAGGGCGAACGTTCGCCTTGCGGGCTGCCGGCGCCCTGCGGCGCGCGGGATGAAGCGGTCATTGCCATACTCGAAGCGCCAGCACTGTTGGGGCAGCCGATCGCACGTTGAAACCGGTCCGGAAACGGATCAGATCACCATAGATACGGCGAGGTTAAGACACGATTAACCATCGGCCGGGGACGCATATCCAGACCCTCAATTCCACAAAAAGAAAGGGGCTCCAACTTGCGCTGGAGCCCCTCAACGGTCGGGGCATTGCCGGGTATGTGCCCAAACCGTAGTTCTGGGCGCGACCTGAAAGGCCGCGCCCCCGGGAGAACTTACATGTTGTAGGCGCGCTCGCCGTGATCGGTGATATCGAGACCTTCGCGTTCCGCTTCCACGGTCGGACGAAGACCGATGATCACGTCGACGATCTTGTAGAGGATCGCCGAACCGATGCCGGACCACAGCAGCGTTGCCAGCACGGCCTTGCCCTGAGCGATCATCTGCGTGGCGAAGTCATAGGTGCCGGCATTGTTGCCCGTGATGTTGGTGTAGTCGGTGATGCCGACGCCACCCAGAGCCGGGTTGACGAGAATGCCGGTGCCCAGCGCGCCGATGATTCCGCCGATGCAGTGGACGCCGAAGACGTCGAGCGCGTCGTCATAGCCGAGTGCGTTCTTCACGGTCGAGACGAAGAACAGGCAGACCGGGGAGACGACGAGGCCCAGCACCAGTGCGCCGATCGGGCCGGCAAAGCCGGAGGCCGGGGTGACCGCGACGAGGCCTGCCACTGCGCCGGAGCAGATGCCCAGCAGCGAAGGCTTGCCCTTGACGATCCATTCGGAGAGCAGCCAGGACAGCGAGGCACCGGCGGTTGCCACCATGGTGTTGACGAAGGCCAGCGCCGTGGTGCCGTTGGCTTCAAGGTTCGAACCGGCGTTGAAGCCGAACCAGCCGACCCACAGCAGCGAAGCGCCGATCATGGTCATGGTCAGCGAGTGGGGAGGCATCAGCTCCTTGCCGTAGCCGACGCGCTTGCCGATGATCAGCGCGCCCACCAGGCCGGCGATGCCGGCGTTGATGTGCACGACCGTGCCGCCTGCGAAGTCCAGAGCGCCGGCGCCCGCGAGCCAGCCGACGCTGCCGGTGACTTCATCGAGCTTGGCCTGTGCGGCTGTCTTCGCTGCACCGTCAGCCGCGGCGGCGAGCGCCTTGGCAGCAGCAGCGACGTCATCGGGCGCGGCGACGTACCAGACCCAATGCGCAATCGGGAAGTAGACGAAGGTCACCCAGAGCAGGATGAACAGCAACACCGCCGAGAATTTGATGCGTTCGGCGAAAGCGCCGACGATCAGGGCCGGGGTGATCATCGCGAACGTCATCTGGAAGACGAAGTAGGCGAGTTCGGGAATCACGACGCCGTTGGAGAAGGTCGCCGCGGTCGAATTGGCATCGACGCCGTGCATGAACGCCTTGCCGAACCCGCCGATATAGGGGGTCATGCCGCCGCCATCGCCGAAGGCGAGCGAGTAGCCATAGACCGTCCAGACCACGCCGACCAAAGCGACGATCGTGAACACCTGGGTGAGGACGGAGGCCATGTTCTTGGTGCGGACCAGACCACCATAGAACAAAGCGAGGCCGGGTATCGACATCATCAGCACGAGTGCACTGGATACCAGCATCCAGGCGGTATCGCCCTTGTTGGGAACGAGAGCCGGAGCGGCCGCAGCGGCGGGGGCCGCGTCCTCGGCAAACGCTACACCGGCAAAACCCGCGACACAGAGCAGGCCGAGTACAGCGATTGCCAATCCCGCGCGGGTTGGACGTTCAAACGTCATTTTATTTTACTCCTGATTGGATAAGGTTGAGCCCGAAATCAAAGTGCCGCGGCATCTGCCTCGCCCGTGCGGATGCGAACCGCATGGTCGAGGTTGATGACGAAGATCTTGCCGTCGCCGATCTGTCCGGTTTTTGCCGCTGACGTGATGGCGTCGATGGTCTTGTCGACCTGGTCCGAGGCGACAGCGACCTCGATCTTGATCTTGGGCAGGAAGCTCACCGCATATTCAGCACCGCGATAAATTTCCGTATGGCCCTTCTGCCGGCCATATCCCTTGACTTCCGTCACCGTGAGACCGTGAACGCCAATGGCGGTCAGGGCGTCACGGACTTCTTCGAGCTTGAATGGCTTGATGATCGCCATAACAATTTTCATGGGTCTTGTCCCCGCTTGGGCCTGGTCCAGACGCGACCGGGCGTTCTCGACTGAGGTTCACCACGCGGAGAAGTTCACTACGCGGGCACAGCCGGACCCCTTAGAATCAAATGCCGTGCCAGATCGGCCACGTTGCCTAACGGTTTATGAACGCGGGTCTTTTGGGCCTTTGCCGGATCCGGGCCAACATGCGCCATTCGGTCGCGCTCAAAATCTAGTCATACCGGCCTAAAACATAGGCAAGACAGACTCCGGACATAATCTTGCTCAACCGGAGGGCAGAAAAAAGGTATTTAGATCAGGAATTTACTGCAAAACTTCGCCTGCCGCCGAGGAAGCCGCCGCCCCGTACCCAATGTGCCGGCGGCACATAGACGAACATGAACCAGCCGATCGAGAACAGCAGATAGGCCGAGAACCGCATCCGGTCGGCGACTGAGCCTGCCACCAGCGCCACGGTGATGATCGCGAAGGTCATCTGGTAGAGCATGAACAAGGCTTCCGGAATCGTCTGGCTTTGCGCCATCGTTGCCAGCACGTTCTTCTTGCGGACCATGCCGCAATAGAACAGCGCCAGGCCCGGCACGGTCATCATCAGCACCAGCGCGGTGGCAACGATCATCCATGCGGTGTCGGCAGCGCTGATGGTCGAGTTATTTGCAAACGCCGGTGTTGCAGAACCGAGGATCGCTGCAAGGATCGTTGCCAGATGAGCGCACGATCCGACAAAACGCGAGCGGCTTGGCACCAAGGTGATGCGCTGTTCCGGTCGCGTTGCGGCGCTATCGGACGTAAGCCCGGATTCCGCCCTTGCTGTTCGCGCACTGGCAAGCGCAGCGAGCCTCTCGGCACGATGCGATGGTGCCCCCATGGTATTCCCCCGGCCTTTTATGATTTTATTGATCGCACTCCAGGCGTCGTTGCCCGAGGCGATGGACTTGCGAGAATATGGACGTGCTAGAATTCAGAGCGCGTCGCTGTCGGTTTCGCCGGTCCGGATCCGCAACGCGTGATCGATCGGCGTCACGAATATCTTGCCGTCGCCGATCTGCCCGGTGCGGGCGCTGGAAGTAATGACCTCGACCGCCTTGTCGGCGAGGTTCGAGGCGACGGCGATCTCGATCCGCAGCTTCGGCAGAAAGTTCACGACATATTCGGCGCCGCGATAGACCTCGGTGTGGCCCTTCTGGCGGCCATAGCCCTTGACCTCGGTTACGGTCATGCCGGTGACCCCGATCGCGGTGAGCGCCTGGCGCACCTCGTCGAGCTTGAAGGGTTTGATAATGGCAACAACGAGCTTCATGGTCTGGCCTTCATTTCCTGGACTCCGAAAGGTCGGTCACGGCTTGATTGGCGCGCCGGGCAAGTCTGGCATCTTTCAGTGCGAATGGCACAAAAACTTGCAGACTTGTCCAAAAACAATTGCTCCAGCGAACCCGCCGCCCGGTAGCCCCTGTACAGGGGCCGGGATTATCCGTCAAAATGCCGATCCATTATCCGCCGTCTGGTTTGCCCACGCACCCGTTTCAGCAGCTGCAGGGAATGATATGCCAAACCGATCCTGGTTTTATGCATCCGACGGCCAGCAGCAGGGCCCTTATCCCGACGCCCAGCTACGCGAACTGATCGCCCGGGGCACGGTTACCGCGGACACACTGGTCTGGAGCGAGGGAATGGCGGGCTGGCAGCGGGCAGGGGAAATTCCGGGCCTGTTCTCACGCGCCTCCGGCCCACCCGCCGTTCCGCGCCCCGGCGTTCCGCTGGCCAGCGCCGGCGGCTATGGCGGCGCGGCGCTCTCGATCGACCTCGGCCTGTGGGAATTCCTCGGCCGCAGCCTGGTGTTTGCGATTGGATTTCTGTTGGTGATCCCGACGCCCTGGGTGGCTGTTAACTTCTACCAGTGGATGACTTCACGCCTGCGCGTGCCGCAGCGGCCCAATCTCGCCTTCACCGGCGAAGTCGGCGACATCTGGTACGTCTTCGTCGCGATGGCGCTGTCAACCTATGTTGGTTCGGTCGGCATCCACTTCCTTCAATACCTCATCATTCCGGTTCAGGCGTTTCTGTCCTGGATGACGGTACGCTGGATCGCTGCGAATTTGAGTTCGAACGGACAGCGGCTTCCGATCGCCTTTGACGGCAGCGCGCTGACTTATGTCGGCTGGCACGTGCTGTTGTTTATCTCGGCCATGACCATCATCGGCTGGGCATGGGTTACCACTGCCTGGATGCGCTGGATCTGCCGCAATGTCAGCGGCACGCATCGCGAGATCGTGTTCAACGCATCGGGCCTGGAGATGTTGTGGCGGACCCTGGTGGTCGCGCTGGGATGCATGTTGCTGATCCCGATCCCCTGGGTGCTGCGCTGGTACACCAGCTGGTACGTGTCGCAGTTCGAGCTCGTGGGCGAGAGTCGCGTAACGCACCGCAAGGTCTTCATTTGCGCTCGCGAAGCGAGCCTTCCTGCGCGACGGAGGCCACCAGCGTGCCGTCCTGCTTGAAGATCATGCCGCGGGTCAGGCCGCGCCCGCCTTGCGCGCTCGGCGAATCCTGCGCATAAAGCAGCCATTCGTCGGCGCGAAACGGCCGATGAAACCACATCGCGTGATCGAGGCTTGCCGGCATCATGCGCTTGTCGAACAGCGTGCGGCCGTAGCGCGCCATCGCCGCATCGAGCAGCGAGAAATCCGACGCATAGGCCAGCGCGCACATATGCAGCGCCGGATCGTCCGGCAGTTTCGACGCGGTGCGGATCCAGACATGGATGCGGCCGTCCTCGATCTTCTGGCCGAAATAGCGGCCGAGCTCGACCGGGCGCAGTTCGATCGGGCGGTCGGATTCGTAATAGCGGCGGATGAACTCCGGCATCTCGCGGAACATCGGCTGCTTGGCCACTTCCTCGGCGGTGAGTTTCTCCGGCGGCGGCACGTCCGGCATCTTGTCCTGGTGATCGAAGGTGCCTTGCTCCTCGACATGAAACGACACCATGATCGAGAAGATCGCGTTGCCGTGCTGGATCGCGGTGACCCGGCGGGTCGAATAGCTCTTGCCGTCGCGCAGCCGTTCGACCTCGTAGATGATCGGAATCTGCGGGTCGCCCGGCAGGATGAAATAGCAATGCAGCGAATGCGGCAGCCGGCCTTCGACGGTGCGGCACGCCGCCACCATCGCCTGTCCGATCACCTGGCCGCCGAACACCCGCTGCCAGCTCGTCTTCGGGCTGTTGCCGCGGAACATGTTCACCTCGATCGGTTCGAGATCGAGAATCGAAATCAGGTCGATCAGTCTTTTGGACATGGCGCGTGCTTTCGCTGGCTGGCGGCTGCTGCGGCCATCGACCGGATCGGCCCCGGAATGACGGTTGGGCGGCAACCCTTGTTTCGCCCTGTTCGCCCAGCTATAGTCCGGGAGCAAGGGCGTTGAGTAGGCAGGTTCGGGATGTCGGCACAGCGAAGCATTGTCATCGGCGGCGGCGCATTTGCCGGGCTGGCGCTGGCGCTGGCGCTGCGTCAGGGGCTCGGCGCCGATATTCCGGTCATCGTCGCCGATCCGGCGCTGGCGCTAAGGCCAAGCCGCGATCCGCGCGCAACCGCCATCGTCGCCGCCTGCCGCCGGCTGTTCGATGCGATCGGCGTGTGGGACCAGGTCGCAGCCGACAGGCGCAGCCGATCCTCGACATGGTGGTCACCGATTCCAAACTGCGAGGACGCCACCCGTCCGGTGTTCCTGACCTTTGCGGGAAATGTCGAGCCGGGCGAGCCGTTCGCGCATATGGTCGAAAACCGGCATTTGATCGACGCGCTGGTCAAGCGCGCCGAGGCGGAAGGCATCGAACTTCGCGCCACCGCGGTGGCAGACTTTCGATTCGCGCAGCCAGGGCATCGACGTGACGCTGGCGGACGGCAGCGTGATCGAGGCGAGCCTGCTGGTGGCGGCCGACGGCGCGCGCTCGAAATTGCGCGAGCGCGCCGGTATCGCCACCCACGGCTGGGATTACGATCAGTCCGGCATCGTGGTCACGGTCGGCCACGAGCGCGATCATCACGGCCGCGCCGAAGAACATTTCCTCCCCGCCGGGCCGTTCGCGATCCTGCCGCTGACCGGGCAAGCGCTCGTCGCTGGTATGGACCGAGAAGCGCGCCGAGGCCGCGCGCATCGTTGCGCTCGGCGAGGATGAATTTCACGACGAACTGGAACGGCGCTTCGGGCTGCATCTCGGCGAGATCAAGGCGCTGGATCAGCCGCGCGCCTTTCCACTCGGCTATTTCGTCGCGCGCTCCTTCATCGGCGAGCGGCTGGCGCTGGTCGGCGACGCCGCGCATGTGATCCACCCGATCGCGGGCCAGGGGCTCAATATGGGGCTGAAGGATGTCGCAGCGCTCGCCGAAGTGATCGTCGATGCCGCACGGCTCGGCATCGATCGTTGGCCAGGCCGACGTGCTCGATCGCTATCAGCGCTGGCGGCGGTTCGACACCATGGCGATGGGGCTCGCCACCAATTCGCTGAATCTTCTGTTCTCGAACGAATCGACGCTGCTGCGCACCGTGCGCGATATCGGGCTCGGGCTGGTCGATCGCGCCCCGCCGCTGAAAAGCATGTTCATCCGGCAGGCCGCGGGACTTGCCGGCGAGGTGCCGCGGCTATTGAAGGGCGAGGCGTTGTAGCGATCAATGCGCGTCGTCGGCGAGGATGAAAGCCGCAACGGAATCAACCAGCACACTATCGAGCGCCCGCTCGGGCTGATTGTAGGCGGCCAGATTGTCGGCGTCATCGGTCACATCGACCAGGACATGGTTCATGTCCGGAAGCCAAAGCGTTTTCGCCACCGGCGAGGCAGCCGATAGCGCGGCGAAATCCAGTCGCGCCATCTGAAGGTCGCGGCCGCCTCCGATAATCAGGGTGGGCTGATCGATCAGTTTCAGCGGCGGTGATCGGATCTTCCGCAAAAGCCGAGGCGATGCCGGGCTGCATCGACGGCGCGATCGCAAGCCCCTGCGGCGGCGGGTCGACGATCTGTCCCGCCATGATGGCGTCGATCGCTTTCACGATCGGCTGCAGCATCTCGGGCGGAAGTTTCTTTTCAAGCTGAGCCTTGACGAGGTCGCCCTGCCGCCGGGCCGCGGTGACCAGCAACACGAGACGATCAACGGGGACGCGCCGCGCCGTCAGGATGGCGACCAGGCCGCCCTCGCTATGTCCGGCCAGAACCACGCGCGAGAATTTTCGGCTGCTGCGCAGATAATTCACGAGCGCCGTCGCATCGTCGACAAAGTGGTTGAAGCGGAAATCCTCCGGCCGCCCAAATTCCGGTTTCCAGCCACCGGCGCCGCGCTTGTCATAGCGCAGCGTCGCTATTTTGCGCGCCACCAACTGCTCGGAGAGTTTCTTCAGCGTCGCGGGTTTGACCTGCGGTCCGTTGCCATCATGGTCGGTCGATCCGGAGCCCGCGATCAGGAGTGCCACCGGCGGCCGTTCGACATCCGGCGGGATCGTCAGCACGGCATCGATGAAGCCGACGCGAATTTTGGCTTCCTCGGCCGGAGCGGTTACGACCATACTGAAAAGACCGAGGATGGCGAGCGCGCATATGAGGTTCCGGGCGCGCATGCCTCAATCGATCTTCCGTGCTTCTTCCGGCAGCATGATCGGGATGCCGTCGCGGATCGGATAAGCGAGCTTCGCCGAGCGCGAAATCAGCTCCTGCCGGGCCGCGTCGAATTCAAGCGGACCCTTGGTCAGCGGGCAGACCAGGATTTCCAGCAGCTTGGGATCGACGGTGCCTTCAAGGCGTTCCGGTGAGGATGCGGAAGAGGTCATGCTTGGGTCTCCGGCCTGGCAATTCGACCCTGTAGCATATTCGATCGGCACGTGTAGCCGCACGATGCGACCGCAAGACGATTCCGCGCCGCAGCAGGATTTTTACGGTGGCGTCCATGACGGCACCTTCAGGCCGGTCCGTTGAACTCGGTAAAAGCAATGCAAAAAGAACCGATACATTGCGAGAGGTCCCGCTAGGCAAATTCCAACAATTCATCTGTAAACCGGTTCCACTGTTGGAAGAACCACCATCGGAACGGCGAAGGATCAGCATGTTAGTGAATCGACGTCAAAGCGAGCGTCGCACGTGCAGGAGGTTCGCAAAGATCCAGTTCGGTATCGGATCGTTGCCGCGGGATTGCACGATCACGGACATATCGGCGGGCGGGGTGAAGGTTATCGCCGAATATGTCGACATTCCTCGCGAGTTCACCATCATATTGTCGACAAGCCGCCCACGCCAATGCCGGCTGGCATGGCGGATCGGGCATGAATTCGGCGCTCAATTCATCGATTAAGTTAGAGCGGTTTCAAGCGAAAGCCTGCCCCGCACTTGATCCGGGGTGAAGACCGGTGCGCGTCAAGAAAACGCGCTAGATCAAGAATCCCGTTTCGATTCAATCGAAACGGAAGGGCTCCAGGAATGCCCGGCTTAACCCGAAATTAGGATTAACCTGTGAGCATTTTTCCTGGTCGGTCGCCGACCACAGGTCAAGTAAATGCTCCGGAAGTCATCCCAGCAACACCGCTTCGCGAGACCCCCCGCGTCGACAGCAATGTCCGCGTTTGCGGTCTCATTGGTCCTGGGGCTTTGCGGCTGCCAGACCGACGGCTCGTCTGACATCACGGGGTCGCTGGGAGATAAAATCGAAAAAACCAGCTTCGCCGAACCCGGGCGCGGGGTCGACTTTTATCGGGATCGCTTTCGCGCCAACCCCGAGGACGCCGACGCGGCGTTACAATACGGAAAGGCGCTCCGGGCCGCGGGACAAAAGGCCCAGGCGGTCGCCGTGCTCGAACAGGTCACGATCGCCCACCCCAGCGACAAAGCCCTGCTTGCGGGTTACGGGCGAGCGCTGGCAGACAACGGCAATTTCCAGCAAGCCTTCGATGTCCTCAGCCGCGCCCATACCCCCGACAACCCGGATTGGCGAATTCTCTCGGCTCAGGGAGCTGTACTCGACCAGCTCGGCCGAGCGGAGGAAGCCCGGCAGTATTATGCGAGCGCGCTGAAAATCTCGCCCGACGAACCTTCGGTGCTGTCCAATCTCGGACTTTCATACATGCTTTCGAAAGATCTGCGCAAGGCGGAAGAGACCTTACGCCGCGCATACGGCCACGCGGATGCGGAGCCGCGCGTGCGGCAGAATCTTGCGTTGGTGGTCGGCCTGCGGGGCCATGTTGCCGAAGCCGAAAGCATTTTGAAGGCCGACCGGCCGGCCGGGGAAGCTGCAGCGGATATTGCCTATCTGAGGCGTTTGTTGTCTCTTAAAGCGAATGCGCGGGCGGAGGCGGATAACATCCCGCCGACAGCCGCAGCGCGGCGTGATTGAGGGCACTACGTCAGCCGTTGCTACGGCTTGCGCAGACCTCGCCGCACGCCAGACTACGCCATGTTTGCTCGCAACTTTCTGATGATCGGCGACAGGAACGAGCCTCGCGATCTTTTTGACGTCGCCGCGGCCGGTCAGCTGCTGCGCGATCTGCACGAACATCTTGCTGATGCGATGATTGGCGGAGATTTCCGCGATCATCTGGCCGTTATTGGCCGCCGTGCCGAATATTCGCGGGTCGAACGGAATCAGACGCGATCGGCTGGTCTCTCGATCGCCTTGGCGAATTCGCGCGGGGTGATTTCCGGGCGCTTGGACATGCCGACTTGATTGAGACAATACAGCGGCGGCCGGTCGTTGGGCCGCGCCGCCTTCAGCAACATTCAGCATGTTCTTGGCATTGCGCAGATTGGCGAGGTCCGGCTCGGCAACGATCAGGATATCGTCCGCGCCGACCAGCGCGCGCCTGGTCCATCCCGACCATTGATGCGGGAATGTCGAGCACAATGCACGGCGTCGTCATGCGCAGCGTATCGAAGATCGCATCGAAGGCGTCGGCGCCGAAGTCATAGACGCGATCGAGCGCCGCCGGCGCCGCCAGCAGGCTGAGATGGTCGTTGCATTTCGCCAGCAAGCGCTCGATGAAGGCGGTATCGGGCCGCTCGGCGGCGAACACCGCGTTTGCGATTCCCTGCAACGGATCCTTGTTGTAGTCGAGCCTGGCGGTGCCGAAAGCGAGGTCGAGATCGATAACGACGGAATCCAGCGCGAGGTCGCGCGCGATGGCCCAGGCCACGTTGTGCGCGACGGTGGATGCGCCGACGCCGCCCTTTGCGCCGACGACGGCGATGATGCGGCCAACGGCGACTGCCTCCGATGCCGAGAACAAGCCGCAGATCGTGCGGACCACATCGAGGGTATCGACCGGTCCGATCACGTAATCGCTGACGCCGCGCCGCACCAGTTCGCGATAGGGCGCGACATCATTTTCATTGCCGATTACGACAACGCGCGTTCCGGCATCGCACACGGTTGCGAGCTGATCGAGGCCCGCCAGAATATCGATGCTGCCGTCGGTCTCGAGAATGATCACGTTCGGAGTGGGTACCGTGCGGTAGGCCTCGATGGCGGCGGCGCATTCCGCCCATCTTGATCGTCAGATGGGCCTTGCCAAGGCGCCGGTCCACGCCGGCCGACTGCACGGCTGCGGCGGTTTCCGGCGTCTCGCAGAAGGCCTGCACCGACACGCGCGGTGCCGGCGCGATGTAATCATCGTCGGCGATGGCGGGGCGTGCGTCTTCGGGAGTTCTTATGCGGTGATCATTTGCCTGCATCGCTGAGTTTGGCCTTTTCGGCATTCTGGATATTCGGTCGCGGTCGTGGTCGCCTTTGCGATATTTCTCGAAGCCTTCGGTGCGCCGCATCGTATAGGCGGGGGTTTCGGGCCGCGGCTGCACGAGATCGGACGGATTGTCGACCATCGCCGCCATATTGCGCTGATAGGCGCAGCCGAAATTGTAGTACGACTTGTTCTCGAAATAGCCTCGGTCCTTGATCGAGGGGCCGAGATCCTCAGGCCACAGCCCGCACGGTCCGGCCACCGCCGCAATCTTCGGATAACTCAGCCGGATCGTCGGCAAGCGTTCGAGGGTCGTCCGGGTGATAGCGGTGCAACATAGATTCCGCGAGACGGCACGCCGCCTGCCGCAAGCAGCGCCTGAATTTCCCGGAACGCACTCGCCGCAGCCCGGGCGTTCGGCGTATCGACCGGTACATCGGCCACAATCGCGCCGGTTCCTTCGCTAACCCATATCCGAGCCAATCCGATGACGTCGGCGCGTTGTGAAGCAGACAGATCCCCGCGCGCGTGACCGACGAAGATCACGACGGAGCGGTCGGCCTCCTGGATCGCGATCGGATGCCGCAGGCGGTAATCCTCGGGAACGCGCGCCGTCACGGCGAACTCGTCGCTGGTATCCGTGCACGCACCCAGCGTGACTTGAAAGGCCAAGCAGCGCGCCCAGCAGGCGCAGCGTTCGATTGCGATCGAGCGAAGTTATGTTTGTCATCGTTGCGTCCTCGTCCTGCCGCCTCAGTCGATGATGAAGCCAAAATTGCCCTGGTAGCCTCCAACCGGTTCGGCGTGAGCAGGAATGCCGTAGATTCGGTTGATTTGGGCGAACAGGGCTGATTGGGCATCCGACGCGGGCGCGAACCCGTCATCGGGACGCGACAGCTCCTTCTGGGCAACCGCCCGAACGACATAGGGCGTCACGATGACCATCAGTTCGGTCTGGTTGTTGACGAAAGTCCTGGCTCCTGAAGAGCTGGCCGAAAACCGGCAACTTGATCGATGCCCGGCAATCCGTTGACGGCCTGCTTGGTCTGCTCCTGAATCAGGCCGGCCATCGCCATCGAGCCGCCGGACGGGATTTCCAGCGTGGTTTCCGCGCGGCGGGTCTTGATCGAGGGAATAGTCGTTCCACCCGCACCGCCCGGCAAAGCGTTTTCCGGTCGAGACTTCCGACACTTCGGTCATCACCCGCAGGCTGATCCGTCCCTCGGTCAGCACCACCGGCGTGAAATTGAGCGAGATGCCGAATTTCTTGAAACTGACCGTCTGGACGCATTGTCCGATAGCGCCTGCCGTCGTCGTTTGGCAGGTCACGCCGGTCGGAATCGGAAATTCGCCGCCCGAAATAAATGTCGCGGACTCGCCGGAGATCGCCGTCAGATTCGGCTCCGCCAGCGTCCGCACCACGCCGGCGCTCTCCATCGCGCGCAGGGTCGCGGTGACCGAAGGCAGGCCAGCTTTGTTCAGGGCCTGACGTGACAGGCAGTTACCGGGGACGAGCGGCGCATTGTTTGCGGTGAACGGGTTGGAATTGTTGAAATTGACCACCGCGGTGCCGACATGTTCATGCTGGCACTGAGATCGATGCCCAATTGCTTGATGATGTTCCGCCGCACTTCGGCGACCGTGACTTTCAGCATCACCTGATCGCGGCCGCGCACCACGATGGAGTTGACGACCTTGTCGGCGCCACCCACCAGACGCGCGGCGACATCGCCGGCTTGCTGCGCCTCGATCGGACTGGATACCGAGCCGGTCAGCATGACGCTGTCGCCGATGCCTTCGGTCTGGATTCCGGCCGCCGGGCAGCATTTGCTTCAACGCGGCGCGCACACCGTTGAGATCGCGTTTGACGGCGATGTCATAGGCGCGATCTGCTGGCCGTCGGAATCGAAGAACACGACATTGGTCTGGCCGACCGCCGCGCCGATGATGTAGGCGCGCTGCGGCGAGCGGATGACGGCGTTCGCAATCTTCGGGTCGGCGACCAGCACATCCTTGACGTCGCGCGGCAAATCGACGATCACGGATTTGCCGATGCCGAGCGCAAGAAAACGGGTCTTGGTTTGGGCGCCGGCTGAAATCGGTGCCGCGGGGTGGTCGTCGTTCGCCAAGGCTGGGGCCAGGGCCGGGTTGAGCGTCATCGCGGCGGCGGCCGAAAGCGACAGGGCGTGGACCAGAAACGCGCGCGGCAACAGCCGATTTGCCCTGCATTTCATGTCGAGTGTCCTTCTGGTCACTGCTGTGTCGCGGTCGGGCTTTCGCCGTCACGAGCCGCATTGATGTGTCGGTGGGAGAGGCGTGTTGTCGGAGCCGTGAGCGGGACAGGCGGCAGCGCCGCCTTCGATGGCCAGGAAGACAATGCGTTCGATACTCATACGCCCAACCACATTCACGCGAGGAGGCTGAACTCCTTCTTTGTCGCAGCCTCACCTCTTCAGCATGACTAAGCAGGAAAGGTGTAAGCGAACTTGAAAGCGGCGCCGATTGTGGAAGGGGATTCGAGGATTTGTCCTCATGGTGAACGGAGGGTTACGCGCCATGTGCGCGTCGACCGGGCGTTTCTCCGTGAGAAGCGGCGATGAAGAACCGAGAATTCACCATGCGAACAAAGAGAGCGAAATGAGCGCCTCGCGCCGGCGGCGCGGTTCTATCGCGCGGCGATCCGAAGCAATTCCTCGAGCACCGCCGCCCGTCGCGCCGGCGGCAACGGTTTATCCGACAGTGCAAAGCCGAGAAACGCCCAGTAGAGAATTTGCGCGCGGGCGCGGGCCACATCGGCGGAAAGCCCGGCTTGCCTCAACAGGGTTTCGATGTAGCCGAGGCGTCGCTGGTCGATGGCCTGCACGGCGGCGCGCGCTGCTGGATCGACCGTGGCCCAGGTGCGGACCGCGTTCTCCAGCGCTGGCGTGCTGGCGAATACCCGGCGCAACAGTAGCGCCAGCGCATCGCGGTCCTTTGAAGCCGCTTCGAGGTCGGCGATGATCTGCTCGGCGGCGACGTCGCGCCAATGCTTCAGGATGGCGGCGTGGTACGCGCCGATATCGGCGAAATGCCAGTAGAAGCTGCCGCGCGACACCCCCATCGCCTTGGCCAGCGGCTCGGCCTTCAATGCCGTGAAGCCGCTTTTGGCCAGCGCCTTGAGGCCCTGATCGAGCCAGTCTTTCGCGGAGAGTTGATCGGCCATGAGGCTTCCCTGCGACAATCACCATACACCACTGTATTGACAGGCGCCAGCGTGCCCGGCGTATTGCCATACAGTAGTGTATGGAGACGGTCCGATGCGCGATCTCTTGCTGCAATGTTCGGGCGTGACCGCGATCGCGGCCGCGGTGATTCACGGCGTGCTCGGCGAAACCAGGGTGTTTGCGCGCGCCACCATCGAACCGGCGCGACTGCGATCCTTGATCCGGCTGGTCTGGCAGGCCGGCACGGTAGCGTGGATCGGCGGCGGCGTACTGCTGATCGCAGCGCCCTGGCTGGCGTCGGAGCCGGCGCGGCACTGGATCGTCGTGACGATGGCCTGCGTGTTCGCGTTTTGCGGCGCTGGCCAATGCCTGGGCGACGCGCGGCCGGCATTTCGGCTGGATGGTGCTGAGCGCGGTCGTCGCGCTAGCGGCGGCGGGGTATTAACTTACTGCAACGGCGGATCGCCGCTGGTGCGCTTCTTGGCGAGGTCCATTTCGGTGACCGCGATCAGGATTTCCGCGCGGGTCTTGAGATCGGGCGCTTCCAGCATCGCCTGCTTTTCCGGCGGGCCGTAGGGCGACATCATCGCCAGCGCGTTGACCAGCGCCTCGTTGGGCGCGCTCTCGACGCCTTCCCAGTCGACCTTGAGATTGTTGGCTTTGAGAAAATCCGTCAGCACCTCGAGCAGCGCCTCGCGGTCGACCGCTTCTTCGCCTTTGCGCGCGGTGAAATCGTCGATGTAGGGGAAGTAATCCACCTTGCATTGCCGATACGCGGTCAGCACCGTCATTTCCTCGACCACCTTGAAGCGCGCGATGCCGGTGAGTTCGAGGATGTAGCGGCCATCGCCGGCCTCGGCGAGCTGGGTGATGCGTCCGACGCAGCCGACGCGAAACAGCTTCGGCTGCGCTTCGTCCTGGCGAGTGGGAGACATCCGGCTGGATCATCCCGATCAGACGATGGCCGTCGCGCAACGCGTCATCCACCATCGCGAGATAGCGTGGCTCGAAGATGTTGAGCGGCATCTGGCCGCGCGGCAGCAACAGCGCGCCGGGCAGCGGAAACACCGGGATCACCTCGGGAAGGTCGCCGGGCCCGCGGTATTCGGCATTGATCGGCATTTGCGGTCCCGGTGCTGCCTCAAAGCATGGCTCTTAAGTGCTGATCGGCGCGCATTGCGTAGTCGCCGACAAGACCGGTGCCGCTTTCGCGGAACAAGCGCTATGAAAACAAGATCGTCGACAGCCGCTTTCGTCCGTCAACGGTGGCCTCATCGGTCGGGCCCCACGCCTCGAAGAACTGCACCAGTTGCTTTCGCGCGCCGTCCTCGTTCCATTTGCGGTCGCGCTTGACGATTTCGAGCAGTTGGTGGGTGGCCTCAGCTGCGCTTGCCGCTGGCGTTGAGCGCGGTCGCAAGATCGAATCGCGCCTGATGATCGAGCGGGTTTGCGGCGACTTTCTGTTCCAGCTCGGTCACCGGGCCGAGCGCCTTGGCCTGCTCGGCGAGATCGATCGAGGCCTGCACGGCCTTGACCGCCGCATCGCCGCGCTTCGATTCCGGCACCATGGCCAGCGTCTGCTTGGCCTGCTCGATGGCGCCGGTCGCCATGTAGCATTTCGCCAGCCCCGCGAGCGCTGCGATATTGGTGGCGTCCGCCGCCAGCACCTCGGCATAGATCGACGCCGCGGTGGCGGGATCGCCCTCGGCCAGAACGGCTTCGGCCTCCTTCAGGATTTCCGCGATATTGGGCTCGCCGACCCGGCATGCCCGCGGTCAGCTTGTCGATGAAGGCGGTGACCTGGCTTTCCGGCACCGCGCCCATGAAGCCGTCGGCGGGCTGGCCGTTGACGAACGCGATCACGGCCGGGATCGACTGAATCCCCATCTGGCCGGGAATCGCCGGATGCTCGTCGATGTTCATCTTGACCAGCTTGACCTTGCCCTTGGCGGCGCGGACCGCCTTTTCAAGGATCGGCGTGAGCTGGCGGCAGGGGCCGCACCATGGCGCCCAGAAGTCGATCAGCACCGGCTGGCGCTTCGATTCCTCGATGACGTCCTTCACGAACGTCTGGGTGGTCGTTTCCTTGATCAGATCGGGCGCTGCCTGCGGCGCCGGTCCGCTGCCCTGCTCTACTATCGTCACGGGAATCCTCGTCTGATGTCTTGCCGATTGGGCCTATTCTAGCACGGCCTGAGCCCTAATTGGCGGTTGAAAGTCGGATTTGCAATCGGCCGGGAGATGGTTCCGGGCCGGCGCGGTGCCCTCTCGGCCGGTCCGGAGCATGCCGGCCTCGCGCCGCTGAAGTACATCAGCGGTGGATTGAATCCTTGGTGCGCCGTTTCGGGGGAATTCCAGCCCATTCTCGCCGATAAACGGCCATCTGACCGATTTCGGGCCATGTGCGGGCTGTTGCATTCGAGAGCCGCATTTGGCATAGCTCTGCCCGTTGATGACGGCTCATCGCCGCCAATCGCTCGGATGCGGGTGTAGCTCAGTGGTAGAGCACGACCTTGCCAAGGTCGGGGTCGAGGGTTCGAATCCCTTCGCCCGCTCCAAGATTTTCGTTGTCCGGCCCGGACAATCTCTATGACCGCACGAGCGATGCAATCACCCTCGATGAGGTCGAGCGGATCACGATTTGAAAGTCGAAGGTCGGCTTCGCGGTATAAAGCTGCCCGTCCCCATCCGTAGCAATTGACGGCTCGGCGCCGAAACCGGCCGTTGGTCGAGTAGCGAGCAACCACGGACACGACATCTGAAGTCAAAGCCGTTCTTTCTGCGGATGACGATGTCCGAAAGCGGCCAGCTTAATGCCGCGCCCTCGGGCATACTGATGCCATGGAACTTGATCACGAAGCCTGCTATCGAGCGTTATCGACCCGTGATGCGCGGTTTGACGGACGGATGTTTACCGCCGTCCGCACGACGGGGGTTTATTGCCGACCGATCTGCCCGGCGCGTACGCCAAAACGGGAGAACGTAACGTTCTACCCCACAGCGAGCGCGGCGCAGGAGGCAGGTTTTCGCCCGTGTCTTCGGTGCCGCCCGGAGAGTTCTCCAGACCTGGCGGCTTGGCGAGGCACGTCGAACACCGTTTCGCGCGGCTTGGCGCTGATCGCCGAAGGCGCGCTTGATGCCGAGGCGGTTGATGCGATAGCGGAACGGCTCGGGGTCGGTGAGCGGCAATTGCGGCGGCTGTTCAGGGAGCACTTGGGAGCATCGCCCATCGCTGTCGCTCAGACACGCCGCGTGCTCTTTGCGAAGCAGCTCATCGTCGAGACGACTATGCCGATGACGGAAGTCGCCTTGGCGTCTGGCTTCAGCAGCATCCGTCGCTTCAACGCGACATTCCACACGCTGTATCGGCGACCGCCCCGCGAGCTGCGCCGGTCGAGTAGTGCCGTCGGCGAGCAGACAGGCGCGGAAGGCATCACGCTCATGCTAGCCTATGCACCACCCTACGATTGGGATGCGATGATCGGCTTCCTCGCGGCAAGGGCAATTACCGGCATCGAAGCGGTTGACGGGAGTAAACGCTACCGGCGCTCGATCGCACTGGATGGTGCGCAAGGGGCGATCAGAGTTGAACCGGACGAGCGGGAGCGCGGCTTGCGCGTGACGATCCGCTTTCCGCGCATCGCATCGCTTGCCACGATTGTTCGGCGTGTTCGACGCATTTTCGACCTCAGTGCGGACCCGCTGGCCATCGGCGAGGACCTTGCTCGAGACCCGCTGCTTGCGCCTCTGGTCGCCCGGCGTCCGGGCCTGCGCGTGCCGGGCGCGTGGGACGGCTTCGAAGTCGCCGTTCGCGCTATGCTCGGCCAGCAAATTACAGTAACGGGTGCCTTGAAACTTGCGGCGAAGCTGGTCGCCGCCTATGGCGAGAAGCTGTGTACCAGCGACGGGGCGAGCCTGACGCATACGTTCCCGACACCCGAAAGATTGGCTCAAGCCGATTTACGGTCGCTCGGAATGCCCGCTGTCCGCGCGGAAGCGCTGTCAGCCGTGGCCCGCGCTGCTGCCGCCGATGCGGGATTTTTCCGCCCTACGCAGTCGCTGGAGGGCGCAATAGCCAAGCTCCGCTCGCTGCGCGGGATCGGCGAATGGACAGCGCAATACATTGCCATGCGCGTGTTGCGTGAGCCGGATGCCTTTCCCGCCGCCGATATCGGTCTTATGCGAGCTCTAAAACCTGCGGGCGGCGCCCGGCCTGCGGCTAGCGAAGTCCTTGCCAGAGCGGAGGCATGGCGACCGTGGCGAGCCTATGCGGCTCAACACCTCTGGACGGGCGGTCCGGAGACAGCGAGAGCGGGCGCCCGCACCAACTCGAAGGACAATCTCGATGCCCAACCTGATGCCGCCTCAAACGTTCTTTATCGACCCGGTCAAGAGCCCGGTCGGGACGATGCTCCTTATCCATGATCCCGAAGAACGTCTACGGGCTCTCGACTTTCATGACTTCGAAACCCGAATGCGGCAGCTCCTCAGGCTGCATTATGGCAAGGACGGAGGCGATTTTGTCCTAAAGAGCCGCGAGACGCCGGCGGCAATTCGGCGTGCACTTGCCGGCTATTTCGCGGGCGATCTAACCGCGATTGATGCCATTCCGGTTGCGACGGTCGGCACTTCCTTTCAGCGTGAGGTCTGGGCGGCACTTCGCGGAATTCGGCCGGGGACGACGCTCAGTTATGGCGCCTTGGCGCGAAAGCTCGGACGCCCGAACTCCGCTCGCGCCGTCGGCCTTGCCAACGGCGCCAACCCGATTGCCATCGTGGTTCCTTGCCACCGCGTCATCGGCGCGGATGCAAGCCTTACCGGGTATGCCGGCGGCGTCGACCGCAAACGGTGGCTACTCGCTCATGAAGGCGCTGCCTTCGAGGACCTAGCGGTAGGGCGCGTCTCAAACGCAGCCTGATCTACCGGCTCGCGAATGTCAGCGGTGTCAGACTTACCGGATCGGCCGACAGCAATCCTCTCTGGCGCGGTTCAATTCGTTGTCGGTGCGAGCTGCGCGATCGCGGCAGTTACGATAGCGGCGGGTAGGCTGGTCATGATGCGTCTTGGTGTGACGACGCGCTTATCCAGCCCCGAGCTTGACCAGCTTTGCGGTTCCTGATTGGCAAAGCCGCTCTTACTGCGGATGACGATGTCCGGAAGCGGCCAGCTTAATGCCGCGCCCTCGGGCATACACGAGGCCTGCTATCGAGCGTCATCACGAACAAGGACCCTGCTCATGACCGATACTATCCTGCACCATTACGAAACCTCTCCCTATTCGGAGAAAGTCCGGCTCGGTCTTGGGCTCAAAGGCCTGGCCTGGGCATCGGTCGAGATTCCCGTCATCATGCCAAAACCCGACCTGACGGCCCTAACAGGAGGCTATCGCAAGACACCAGTGCTGCAGATCGGCGCGGACATCTATTGCGATAGCCAGTTGATCATGCGCGAACTCGAGCGCCGGCACCCCACCCCGAGCTTTTATCCAGCCGGCCGCGGCGCGGCCGACGCGCTTGCCTGGTGGGCCGAGAAGACAACGTTCAGCCCAGCTGCCAGCATCGCATTCGCGAAGAAGCCCGACGCGTTGCCCGAGGGATTTCTTGAAGACCGAGCCAAATTCTCCGGCCGAAATATAGACCCCGCCGCAATGATGGCGGCAGTGCCGAACCTGCTCGATCAGCTGCGCGCGCATTTCGATTGGCTGGACCAGAGCCTGGCTGACAGTCGATCATTTTTGCAGGGCTCCGCCGCTAGCCTTGCCGACCTCGCCGCCTACCATCCGATTTGGTTCTTGAAACAAAATTTCGGACCAACAGCCGCGCCGCTCGATGGCTTTCCAAGGCTGCTGAGCTGGGCCGAGCGGGTTGCCGCAATCGGCCACGGCAGACGGAGCCCAATGACCTCCGAACAAGCGCTCGATGTGGCCAGAACCGCTACCTCAATCGCTAAAGCATCCACTGACGCGAAAGATCCCATCGGCCGGAAGCCTGGCCAAGTCGTCAGCGTTACCCCGGACGATACCGGACGCGATCCTGTCATCGGCGAATTGGTTACGTCGGGCATACATGAGATCGTCATCCGGCGCAGCGATCCCGCGATCGGCGAGGTCTGTGTCCATTTTCCGCGCGCCGGCTTCGTGGTCACATCGCCCTAGCGCAATCCCAGCCCTCGCTCGGCACGAGGACCGTTCTCGCACCCTAAACTGAGTGGCCGCTATCGCCTGAATAAGCTGACTTTCGGTGCGATGGGCGCGAACAGGTTGCATGCTTATCCGGTTTTCACCCAATTTGAGGGAAGGAAATGAAAATAGCAGTCACTCATAGACTTGATGATACCTACATTGAGAAAGCATGAAAACACGCAGAAATGGAAGAGATTGAAAATCTTGCCGCTGAGCTTTTGGGAAAAGCACAAGAAGCCCAAAGCATAGAGGACGATTTGTTTTGCATTCTTTAGCTTGCTTTCCGATGCGGCTTCAAAACGGCCATTGGTAACATCCGGATAAGCATGAGTGAATGAATTCAAGGAGAAATCATGGGTATCCTGACCGAAGAGATGAAGCGCGTCGTCACCGTGGTCCAGCTCTGCTACGCAGCGACCATTACCCCTGATGGCAAGCCGAACCTGTCGCCGAAGGGCTCGATTACTGTGTTGAGCGACGATGAGTTCGGGTTTGCCGATCTCGCCTCTCCGGGCACGATCGAGAACCTCCGGCACAATCCGGCGATCGAGCAATGGCGAGCGCCGCCGGGCAGTAGCGAAGGGCCAAGACATCTACGCCATTACGGCGCCCTTGGCCTGCGCCGCGGTCGAGCGCTTGCTCGAAGGCAAATTCCGTCTACCTGGCGCCAATGCACCCGGCTTCATTTTCGATGCCGACGAGATGCTGGCATCGCTCGGCGCCGACAACTCAACCTTCAAAATGATCGCGGCCTTATCGGAACGATCGGCCAGAAGCGGAGCATCGCCATGACCCACATAGGCGATCACGTCCCGCCGAGGGCGTGGAAGTGCGACGCCCCCAATGGCGGCCCCTTTGCGAGTATCAACCGGTCAACAGCGGGTGCCACGCACGAGAGGGAATCACCGAGAGGTTGGCACCCGCCACACCGCCACCAACGCGACTGGGGACTGAACTGAATTTTCCGGCCGCAAAACGGAGACCACCATGTACTACCCAATAATCCACCAGTGCAGCCAGGCGCTGAAGACCCTCGAGGTCTGGCTCGACAAGGCCGAACAGCATGCAGCCGCAAAGAAATTCGACGTCGGCGTGCTCATGAAGGGGCGTCTCGCGCCCGACATGAGGGATTTCATCTATCAGGTCCAGAGCGCCTGCGATTATGTCAAAGGTGCGGCCGCTGGCCTCTCGGGCCAGACCCCGCCGCGGCACGAGGACAACGAGCAGACGATCGAAGAGGTGCGCGCCCGCATCCGCAAAACCGTCGCGTTCGCGGAAAGCGTGGCGGAGGGGCAATACGCGGGAGCGGGCGATCGGAAGGTGAGCCTCAGCTATGCACCGCAAGGCAAGGCTATCGGCGGCGAGGATTACCTACTGCAGATCGCGATCCCGAACATTTATTTCCATCTGGCGATGGCTTATGCCGTTCTTCGGCATAACGGGGTCGATATCGGCAAAAGGGATTTTCTTGGTCCTATCCACTGGGTGGATGCGTGACCGGCCAGCCAAACCAACCAGGAGGATGTCATGGATCAGATCGAGAAAGCTAAGCGCTTTAGCGAGCTGCACGTTAAAGGCACGCCGCTGGTACTCTACAATGCGTGGGATGCGGGCAGCGCAAAATCCATCCTCGAAGCGGGTGCGTTGGCGATCGCCACCAGCAGCTGGGCAGTCGCAGAAGCGCAGGGCTACCGGGACGGCGAGGCCATTCCGGTCGAATTGGTCGAGCAGGTCGCGGCGCGGATCGTGGCGACCATCGATGTGCCCGTGACGGTCGATTTCGAAGGCGGGTACAGCGATGTGGACGATGAACTGGCCGGCAATGTCGCACGGCTTCTCGATCTGGGCGTGATCGGCATCAATTTTGAGGATCGCGTCGTCAAAGGCTCTGGCCTCTACGACATTGCTCGCCAGGCGGAGCGCATCGCCGCGATACGCGAAACTGCGGAGAAATCAGGCGCAGGGCGGCGCCGGGGCGGCGATGGCGGATGTTGCGTATCCCGAGAGCGACGAGGAAATCGCAGCGCTCCCGCATTATCTCGCGCATCTGTAGGACCTCAACGAGACCCTCATCCTGAGAAGCGCGCTTCTTGCGCGCGTCTCGAAGGACGAGATCGCTTCGCCTCATGGTTCGAGACGGCGCGAGCGCGCCTCCTCACCATGTTGGTCTATCCCCGTTGCTTCTCATACGCCTTCAGATGCGTGTAGGCGATGCGTAGCTTCGGCACCGGCACCTTTGCGGCGTCGCCGCGCGCGATCAAATCGCCGATCACGTGATCGGCTTCAACGGGTGCACCCGCCTTGATGTCGCGGAACATCGACGCGGTCAGCGGCGAGCCTTCCGCCGTCAGCATGCCGCGCGTCCGCTCCAGAAACGGTGCGCGCGGCGGGTAGCCCTCGGCAGCGGCGGTCGCGCTGCATTCCTCGACATGCCAAGAATGAAATCCTTGCCGCCCGGCGAGGCCAGGATATCGCCGACCGAGGCCCGCATCAGGCTGGTCGATGCGGCGAGCGAGGCGAGGAACACCCATTTCTCCCACATCTCCTGCACGATATGTTCGCTGGCGACCGAGCCGAAATTTCCGCTCGCCATCACGCCGGCGATGGCGCGGACCCGATCCGACAGCTTGCCGTCGCGTTCCCCGAAATTCAGCGACTGCATCGGAGCGAGCTGAACGACTTCGCGCTTGTCGTTGAGCGTCACGGCGATCGCGCACAGGCCGCCGAGCACGCGCTCGCGTCCGAATTTCCCGTCAAGCACATCCAGGTGCAGCATGCCATTGAGCATCGGGATAATCGCGGTCTGTGGTCCAACCGCTGACGCAAACGACTTGATCGCATCGTCGAGGTCGAATGCCTTGCAGCTCAACAGGATGGCGTCGAATTTCTCCGTCAGCTTGTCGGCCTGAACCGTCGGCGGATTTTTCAGCGTGACGTCGCCGTTCGGGCTTTTGATCACCAGGCCCGCATCAGCCAGTTCGCCGGCGCGCCGCGGGCGGACCAGGAATGTCACGTCGCGGCCGGCCTGCAGCATTCTGCCGCCGAAATATCCGCCGATCGCGCCGGCACCGACTACGAGAATGCGCATCGAGGAAACTCCTTGTTGTTCTTGTTGGTTGCCTCATCATGAGGAGCCATGAGGTGTTATGGACCTACCTTGCCCGAAACCAATTCCTCGACCTCGCGTAACTGCTCCTTGCCGAAAAACATCTCCTTGCCGACGAAGAAAGTCGGCGAGCCGAACGCGCCGCGCTCCACGGCCGATTGCGTGTTTTCGATCAGCTTCGCCTTGACGTCGGTTTCCTGGGCACGCGCAAACAGCTTTGCCGCATCAAGGCCGGATGCCGTCAACGCCTTCAGCGCCACGTCGGGATCGTCCATCTTCT
Source organism: uncultured Pseudomonadota bacterium (assembly GCA_963729395.1). Classification (GTDB taxonomy): domain Bacteria; phylum Pseudomonadota; class Alphaproteobacteria; order Rhizobiales; family Xanthobacteraceae; genus Bradyrhizobium. Next base: position 31,449 of record CAVSOS010000086.1, read on the forward strand.
TCGGCTCGGCCCACATGTGATGAAATGCCGCTTCGACATATTTCTCGAACACGCCCTCGAGCTGCGCGGCGACAGCCGCGCGCATCAAATTGAGGGTATTGACCGGGAAGAACGGATTCCATGTGTACGGCTTGACATGAAAGCGCGCCACGAATCGTTCGGTCTCCAGCTCGTGAAATTCGCGCTTGTTCTTGATGCCGGCAAGGGTTTCGGCGGGCGACTTGTTGTTGGTGGCCTTGAAGATGCCGCCCAGCAGTATCGGCACATATTCGAATTTCACGCCGGTGCGCTGTTCGATCGCCGGGATCGCCTCGTGACTGAGAAAGGCATTGGGACTGCCGAAATCGAACATGAATTGCGGGTTGCGGCTGGGCTCACGGCGGTCTCCCTGAGGATGCGGCGGTTCTTATATGATTAGTATCATTCAAACCAGCCTAGCGCCTCGCATTCTCCGGATCAACCGGCGCGCACCGTCGGGTCGCGGCGAAATGCCCTTGCCGCGAGCCTTGAAGCATGATCGCGGACATCGGCGGGCCATCCGGCGATCAATTCTTCGAAACGGGCGGGGTCGCCGGCAAACAGCGCGCGGATCGCATCTTCGTAATGCGGCTTGTTGCCGGCCTCGACCGACATGAAACGATAGGCCGCCTCTTGCGCCTGACGCAGGCGATCCTTGTCTTCGCCGGTCCGCCGCGCTTCCTCGACCAGTTTGCGGATCGCAACCGAAGCGCCGCCGGGCTGCTGCGCCAGCCAGTCCCAGTGCCGCGGCAACAAGGTGATTTCGCGCGCGACCACGCCCAGTTTCGGGCGGCCGGGACCGCGCGGTGCGGACGGCGCATCGTTCAATGCGACGGGGGCGCCGGTGACGTCAGGCAGCCGCGCCAGCACCTCCTCGACGGTGCCGCGAAAATCAATCTCGATCGGACCGCCGCTGGCGTCCTCGAAAACCGCAATCGACGCGTCATGGCGCCGGTCGAGCGTCTGTTTTGCGGCGCGGGCGACCTCGCGCAGATCGCCGGATGCGACGCGGTGGTCACCCTCGAAAGCGATGTAGGTGCTGCGAGGCTCCGGACTCATGAGTTCTCCGATCTTTGAAAAATACTATCCGGGTAAATTCAATTCGTCAATAACATCCGGGTAATATCCTGCGATGGCGCATCTCGACTTTCCGGCCCGCTGGCTGGCACCAAGCACGGCGCGGACGCGCCAGCGCTCGGGGGAAAGCCATGCTCACCGTTCATCATCTCAATAATTCCCGCTCCCAGCGCGTGCTGTGGCTGCTGGAGGAACTCGGCGTGCCCTACGAGATCGTCCGCTATCAGCGCCAGCCCGACATGCGGGCGCCGGCAGAGCTGCGCGCGATTCATCCGCTCGGCAAATCGCCCGTCATCACCGACAACGGCAACACCGTCGCGGAATCCGGCGCGATCGTCGAATACATCCTCGATACCTATGGCGAGGGGCGGCTGATACCGCCGCCCAAAACGCCGGAGCGGCTGCGTTATACCTATTGGCTGCACTACGCGGAGGGCTCGGCGATGCCGCCGCTGCTGCTGAAGCTGCTGTTCACGCTGATGCCGAAGCGCGCGCCGGCGCTGCTGCGCCCGCTGGTGCGCAAGGTTTCCAACCAGGCCCTGACGACGCTGGTCAATCCGCAGCTCAAGCAGCACATGGCGTTCTGGGAGAGCGAGCTCGGCAAGAGCCAGTGGTTCGCCGGCAGCGAATTCACCGCCGCCGATATCCAGATGAGCTTTCCGCTCGAAGCGGCCGCCGCGCGCGGCGGGCTCGATCAGGGTCACCCCAGGGCCATGGCGTTTCTCGATCGCATTCACGCCCGTCCGGCCTACGCGCGCGCGCTCGAGAAGCGGCGGGCCATATGCGGTCGGGCGCTGACGCGCCCGGCGATCAGGTGCTAGGCGTCCGCATGCAGAATCTTGCCACGCGTTTCGGGCAAGGCGAAAGCCGCGATAAAGAACAATCCATAGGCCAGCACGGCGAAGACCGCGATGGCGTTGCCGAGCGATGTCGTCGCCGAGAGCGCGCCGACCAGAAACGGAAATAGCGCACCGATGCCGCGGCCGAAATTATAGCAAAAGCCCTGACCCGATCCGCGAAGCCGGGTCGGATAGAGCTCGGTGAGGAACGCGCCGATCCCGGAGAAATACGCCGACGCGAAAAACCCGAGCGGAAAGCCAAGCAGCCACAGCACCTCGTTGTTCAACGGCAATTGGGTATAAAGAAGAATCACGCCGATCGCGCCGAGCGAGAAATACAGAAACAGCTTGCGGCGTCCGATCTTGTCGGCCAGCCATGCGCCGACCAGATAGCCGATGAACGAGCCGATGATCAGCGCGGCGAGATAGCCGGTCGAACCGACGATCGACAGCTTGCGCTCGGTGGTGAGAAAGCGCGGCACCCAGAAGGTGACCGCGTAGTAGCCGCCCTGACATCCGGTCACCGCCAGCGACGCCAGAACCGTGGTCTTGAGAATCGGGCGAGCGAAAATTTCCGCAATTCCCGGCCGCTCGCCGCTCGTATTCTGCTTTGCCAGCGTGGCGGCGGCAATCGCGGGCTCCTCGACATATCGCCGCAGAAAAAACACCAGCAGCGCGGGCAGCGCCCCGATCGCGAACATCCATCGCCATGCGGTCTCCGGCGGCAGCACGGAAAACAGGATCGCCTGCGACAGGACCGCAAGGCCCCAGCCGACCGCCCAGCCGGATTGCACCGATCCGACCGCGCGTCCGCGATATTGCGCGCGAATCGATTCGCCCATCAGCACCGCGCCCGCGGCCCATTCACCGCCGAACCCGAGGCCGAGCAGCGTGCGGGCGATCAGCAATTGATCGAAATTCTGCACAAACGCACACAGCAGCGAGAACACCGAGAACCACAGGATGGTTAGCTGCAGTGTTTTGACGCGGCCGATGCGATCGGCGAGATAGCCGCCGAGCCAGCCCCCGAGGGCCGAAGCCAGCAGCGTCACAGTGCCGGCCAGACCTGCTGTGCCGGGATCGACCTTCCACAGCGCGATGATGGTGCCGATCACCAGCGGGTAGATCATGAAATCCATGCCATCGAGGGCCCAGCCGGCCGCGCAAGCCCAGAAGGTCCGGCGCTCCGCCAGGTTCATGTCGCGATAAAAAGCAAGAAGGCTGGAATCCTGGATTGGCGCGACTTCCATCGCTTGCCCGGTTCCGACCTTGCTCATGATGAATGTTTCCCCGGAGCGTTCTTGGCGGCCCTTGGCCTGTCCCACAGCGGACTTGCGCGGGGGCGCGCAAATCCTACGCTGATCCCCGGTGCTGTCATCAGCCAAATCTGCAATGCGCCGTTCGGATCGCTCTATTGACCGGCGGCTTCGGACCCCCGCGTACGCGGATCGGGCGCCCCGAGCAGTCCGTGGTCCGTCACGGCGATCGAATTGGCGGAGGTCTGGCCGAGCGGTTCGACGATAATATGACCCTTCGCCCTCAAGGCCGCGATCACGTCGTCGGGGAAACCGTGCTCGATCCGTACTTCATCCGGCAGCCATTGGTGGTGCAGGCGCGGGGCCGCAACCGCTGAGGCAACATCCATATCGTAATCGAGCACGTTGACGATCACCTGCAGCACCGTCGAGATGATCCGGCTGCCGCCAGGCGAGCCTGTCACCAGTACCGGCTTGCCGTCCTTCAGGACGATGGTCGGCGACATCGACGACAATGGCCGTTTACCGGGACCGGGCAGGTTGGCCTCGAAGCCTACCAGGCCATAGGCATTCGACGCACCGGGTGCCGCGGTGAAATCATCAAGCTCGTTGTTGAGCAGAACGCCTGTGCCGTCCGCGACCAGGCCGACGCCGTAGCTGAAATTCAGCGTATAGGTATTGCTGACCGCATTGCCCAGACGGTCCACCACCGAGAAATGCGTGGTATTGCTGCCTTCGTGCGGCGGCGTCGCCGAGAGCGCGTCGGTCCACGGCGTCGCGCGGTCCAGATCGATACTGGCGCGCTGCCTGGCCGCGTAGTCCTTGGAAATCAGGGTTGCGACCGGCGCCTTGACGAAGGCGGGATCGCCGAGATAGCGCGCACGGTCGGCATAGGCGCGCTTCATCGCTTCGATCATGACATGCAGCGACGGCGCGGAGCCCTGCTGCATGTCATGCATCGGAAAACCCTCCAGGATGTTGAGCGTCTCCAGCAGCACGACGCCGCCGGACGAGGGTTGCGGCATCGAGACGATGTCATAACCGCGATAGGTCCCGCGCACCGGCGCGCGGACGGTTGCCTGATACGATTTGAGATCATCCGATGTCATGATGCCGCCGGCGTCGCGGATCGCTTTGACAAGCTTTTCGGCGACAGGCCCCTCGTAAAACCCGCGCGGCCCCTGCGTCGAGATCGCCGAGAGCGTGGCTGCCAGATCGGTCTGGACCAGCCGGTCGCCCTCGCGCAATGAAGTACCGTCGGCGCGGGAAAAGATCTTCGCCGACGATGGCCAGCGCGCCAGCCGCCGATACCAGTCCGGCAGCGTGTCGGCACTATCATCAGCCAGGACGAATCCGTCGCGCGCCAGGTCGATCGCGGGCCGCAGCAAATCCGCCAGCGTGAATTTGCCGGAGCCGTATTTCTCCAGCGCCAGCGCCAATCCCGCCGGCGTGCCGGGAACCCCGATGCCGAGCGCGGAATCCCGCGACTTTGCGGTATCCGGTTTGCCGTCGGGCCCTAGAAAGAGGCCCGGCGTGGTCGCGGCCGGCGCGGTCTCGCGATAATCGATGGTGACGTCCTCATGGCGTTCCGCCGAATGAATCACCATGAAGCCGCCGCCGCCGATATTGCCGGCCCGCGGATAAGTTACGGCCATGGCGAAACCGGTGGCTACCGCTGCATCGATCGCATTGCCGCCCCGCTTCAACACGTCGGCGCCGATTCGCGCCGCGATTTTTTCCTGCGCGACGACCATGCCATGTTCGGCGGCAACGGCATGAATTGCGCCGGCGGCTGCGGGTATGTAAGAGCCGGGGCGCTGCTCCTGTGCGTTGGCAGGGAGGGAGCATGCGAGAACCAGCACGGTTGCCGCGACTATCCGGCACCACCGGGCTACGGGTAAGGACGACATCAAAAACTCCGCCGCGGGTTAAACCCGATCCCGCGGCGGTACATCCGCGAGGGTCGTTGCATCCGTCCATGCTATATGGTTTCGGGCGGCGTGGGCAAAAGACTCTGGTGCGGGAAAACGGCTTAGCCAGCAGTGCTCCGATAGAGCGTATTCACGGTGATCGCGCCGATGGCCCGCGAAACGCAGGGACAGACCTTGGTGTTTGCCTGCTTCTGGTGATCGCTAAAGAACACATCGCGATGATCGATCTGGCCGTCCACGGCAATGACGTCGATCGCGCAGACGCCGCATTCGCCGCGCTGGCAGTCCGAGATTATCTCAAAGCCCGCCTCGTTGAGCGCATCCAGCATCGATTTGTTTTCGGGAACCAGGATTTCCCGGCCGGAATGATCGATCCGGACCCGAAACGATTCCGTCGGCAACAGACCGCTCGAGCCAAATGTCTCGTATCGCAGGTCGGCCGCCGGGCGCCCCGCCGCCGCCCAGCTTCGCCGCGCCGCTTCGAGCAGGCGCATCGGGCCGCACAGGATCGTCGATGTATTCGGCGGCAGACCGGCGAAGGTGTCGTCCAGATCGATCCGCCTGCCCTCGTCGCTGGCATGGACGATCAGGCGATCGCCGAGCAGGTCGGACAGTTCGTCAAGAAACGCGGCATCGGCGCGCGACTTGACGGCGTAATGGAACGCCATATCCGCGTTGCGGCGGATCAGCGCCCCGGCAATGCCGACCATCGGCGTAACGCCGATACCGCCCGCGATCAGGCAATGGAATTTTCGCGACCAGTCGATCTCGAGCAGAGAAGTCGGACTGGACACTTCGATGCGCGCGCCCGGCTTCAGCGTCCACATATAGCGTGAGCCGCCGCGGCTGTCGGGCGCCAGCCGAACCGCGATCCGGTAGCCAGCGGGGCTGAACTCGCCGACCAGCGAATAACAGCGTGTCTCCGGCCGCCCGTCGATCAATACGCCGACATTGACATGACTGCCGATCGCGTAGTGTTCGACGCCTGCTGCTTCAGGCCGCAGCACGATTTCGCGAATGGCCGGCGTGACGTCGCGCGTCGCCTGAACCGTGCATTTCGTCCATTTGTGTGCAAACCGCATGATGGCTTCGAACCTTATTCGGTGACGGCAGAGCGGATCAGCGCCAGCGCCGGCAACAGATCGAGATGGGTTCGATTGCGCAGCGCCAGCCGCAGGTTTCGGGCGGCAAGCCGCGCATGCTCGCGCATGACCGCTTCCGCCCGTGCCCCTTCGCGATTTTCAATCGCATCGACCACGATGCGGTGATGGTCCTGTGCGATGATCAGGATCTGATGCGCTTCCGGCAGCACGGATTGCGCCATCACGAAGCCGCTGGGGGAGGCGAACGGCAACGCGGAGGCGCGGTCGATTTGCCGGATCAACGGCGCGCTGCGGGACAATTCCGTCAGCAGCGCATGAAAGCGGGCGTTCATGGTGACATAGGACGAGAACGCTTCCACCGAGACCACGTCCTGGGTGACCAGCCGTCCAGCTCCGCCAGGCTTTCTTTCAGCGGCTCAAGATCGCGCGCCGATACCCCGCGCTCGGCGGCGAACCTGGCGGCAAGACCTTCGAGCACCCCGCGCAGCTCGATCGAATCGAGGATGTCGCGTTCGGTGAAGGCCTTGACCATGAAGCCGCCGGAAGGAATGGCTTCCAGCAGGCCTTCCTCCTCGAGCCGGACCAGCGCCATGCGCACCGGCGTGCGCGATACGCCGGTGGTCTCGACCGCCTGGAGTTCTGAAATCCGCTCGCCGGGCCGCAGCCGGCCCGAAAGGATCAGGTCGCGCAGCGCGAGCTGGGCGCGCACGGTCTGAGAGACCGCGCGATCGGGGTCGCGTTCGCTCATCGGCTCACTCCGCGGCCTGCCGCGCAGAAGGCGGGCTTTCCCGAGCGATCATGCGGTCGATCATGCGCCGCGCCCACATCGCGCCGGCGTCGATGTTGAGGTTGTAGAACACGCGATCGGGGTTCTCGTCGATGGCGCGCTGCTGCGCCTCGAGAATGATTTCGTCCTCGCGGAAAATGCCCGCGACGCCCTCGCGGATTTCCGTGGTGAGCCGCTGTTCGGTCAGGCGATGATTGCGCACGAAGGCCCAGAAATAGTGACAGGTCTTCTCGGTTTCCGGCGTCATGGTGTTGAGCACGTAGCCGTTGACGCCTTGCGAGCGGTCGCCTTCCGGCGCGCCGGTGCCGGCCGGCGCCACGCCGACATCGATATTGACGGTGCCGGGCGCCTCGAAACGAATGATCTGCCAGCGATCGACCAATCCCGGCTTCTGCAGTTGTCCGGCCCAGAACGGCGGCGGCTCGATGCCGCGCATCCAGCGGGTCACGGTGACAGTCGGTGTCGCCATGCGCGACATCGAACGGCGCTTCCGCGACGGCCTCATTGCCGATGCTGCCGCCATGGACGAATGTCTCGTGCGTCAGGTCCATCAGATTGTCGACGACCAGCCGGTAATCGCATTTGACGTGAATCGTCTTGCCGTCGCCGGCCCAGGCCGGATCGTCGTTCCAGTGCATGTCCGGAACCAGCGCAGGGTCGGCCATCGCCGGATCGCCCATCCATAGCCAGATGAAGCGATGACGCTCGACCACCGGATAGGCGCGCACGCAGGCCGACGGATTGATGGTTTCCTGCGACGGCATGAAGGTGCAGCGGCCCGACGAATTGAATTTCAGGCCGTGATAGCCGCACACCACGCTATCGCCTTCGAGCCGGCCCTTCGAAAGCGGCACCAGGCGATGCCAGCAGGCGTCTTCCAGCGCGGTCACCTCGTCCGTCGGCCTGCCGGTACATGACGACGTGCTTGCCGCAGATCGTGCGCGGAAACAGCGCGCGCTTGATGTCGACATCCCAGGCGGCGGCGTACCAGGCATTCATCGGAAAGGTTTGGGCCATCAGGGATACTCCCATCTGCGAGATGCATCCATATTGTATACATTAATCGCAGGAAAGCGCAATCATTCCTTCGAAAAACGACCAAAATACGCTAATTATGTATACAGGATTGAAAACTCGGCTCAATTTGGGGAACTTAGGTCAGCGAGCTCGCCGGTGCGGAGCAGCGCTTAGCGTTCACTGATCACATCGCAATGGGTCATCCCGGCGTTCCGCGGGGAGGACCGGAAACCCCTCGATAAATCGCCTCAATGCCGGAAATGGCGCACGCCTGTGAACACCATGGCGATGCCGGCATCGTCGGCGGCCTTGATGACTTCATCATCGCGGATCGATCCGCCGGGCTGAATCACCGCGGTGGCGCCGGCTTCGATCGCGACCAGCAGTCCGTCGGCGAATGGAAAGAACGCGTCCGACGCCACCACGGAGCCCCGGGTCATCGGCGCAGCCAGTTTCAACTCGTCGGCGGCATCCTGCGCCTTGCGCGCGGCGATGCGCGACGAATCCACCCGGCTCATCTGTCCGGCCCCGATCCCGACGGTAGCGAGATCCCTGGCATAGACGATGGTGTTGGATTTGACGTGCTTGGCGACCCGGAACGCGAATTTCAGATCGCGCAGCTCGGCGTCGGTGGCCGCGCGTTTGGTCACCGTCTTGAGCGTGATGTCGTCGACCACGGCGTTGTCACGGCTCTGCACCAACAAGCCGCCGGCGACGGTCTTCGCCGTCAGGCCCGCCGCACGTGGATCGGGCAGGCTGCCGGCCAGCAGCAGGCGCAAATTCCGCCGCTTCGCGATGATCGCGATGGCCTCTTCGGTCGCGTCAGGCGCAATAATGACTTCCGTCAGGATCTCGGTGATGACGCGCGCGGTATCGGCATCCAGCGTGCGGTTGACGGCGATGATTCCGCCATAGGGCGATTGGGTGTCGCAGGCGAAGGCCTTGCGGTAGGCGCTGACCAGATCGGGGCCTTCGGCAACGCCGCAGGGATTGGCGTGCTTGACAATTACGCAGGCCGCGGTGCGCGCAGGATCAAACTCGGCGATGCATTCATAGGCCGCATCAGTGTCGTTGATGTTGTTGTACGAGAGCTCCTTGCCCTGCAGCAGCCGGGCCGTGGCGACACCCGGGCGCTGGTCGGGCGTGCGATAGAACGCCGCCGTCTGGTGCGGGTTTTCGCCGTAGCGCAGCGGCTGAATCAACCGGCCGCCAAAGGCGCGAAAATCCGGTGCATCGATCTTGAGTTGGGCGGCGAACCAGTTCGAAATTGCCGCATCATAGGCGGCGGTGCGCGCATAGGCCTTGGCGGCGAGACGGCGGCGCAGCGTCAGCGTGGTCGCGCCCTGGTTGGCGGCGAGCTCGTCAAGCACGGCCTGATAATCCTGCGATTCGACGACAACTGCGACGTCGTCATGGTTCTTCGCCGCGGCGCGAATCATCGCGGGACCACCGATGTCGATATTTTCGATACATTCCTCGAAGCCAGCGCCCTTATCGACGGTAGCCTCGAACGGATAGAGGTTGACCACCAAGAGGTCGATCGGCGCGATGCCGTGCGCCTTCATCGCCTGCGCATGCTCGGCATTGTCGCGGATCGCCAGCAATCCGCCATGCACCTTCGGATGCAGGGTCTTGACCCGGCCATCCATCATTTCCGGAAATCCGGTCAGCTCCGAAACATCGGTCACCTTCAGCCCCGCCGCAGCAATCGCCTTGGCGGTGCCGCCGGTGGAGACCAGATCGATCCCGTGGGCAGCGAGCGCGCGGGCGAATTCGATCAGCCCGGATTTATCGGAGACGGACAATAATGCACGGGTCACGCGGCGCGGCTGGTCGGTCATGGGGGTGTCCTGGGCGGCAAGCCCGCCGCGTAGCACGGTTTTGTCAGCGATGAAACCGGGGAAGTCGGGATGTGGAAATCTCCGTCCCCGCAACGGCGGCAGGCCGCTATTCGCTACAGCGGCAATTCCGGTTCTCGGCGCGCATTGCGCCGCGCCGTCGTCGCCGAGGCGGAAGCCGTCGAGCGGACAAGGCTCCAGCGGATGCTGGGGGCCTGCCGCGAATCCTGCCGAATCACGATCTGGGCGGTGCGGCGTGGACCGTCGTTTCCCGCCAGAAATACGCTGTCTTCCAGGTCGACCTTGTCGTCCAGCGACTCGAAGGTCCAGACGTCGCGGTTCGGCAGCACCAGCATCACGCCGTGGGCGTCGCTGAGCCGGCTCGCCTTTACCGAGGGGTGCAGGTGAAATCGCAGCGCGTAGTCGGTTTCGCTCCCCCTGATCCGGGCGCCCGGCGCCGGCGACAGGGTGTCCTCGCCGTCGAGCCGCGATCCGTCATGCGCGACCATCAGCACCCGGCGATGCACCACGCCGAAGCGCGGCAGGTAGCCGTCATGCGAGGTGGTCAGCAGCACACCATTGCCGACCACCTCGCGATAACTTTCCACGTTGGTCGGCCCGCTGATAACCGGAGCGCCCTGCAAAAGCCGCTTCATGGCGGAGAGCTCCACGAATTGGCAGGACGAGGTATCGTGACAGGTCAGGGTCGAATGCGCCGGCGTACTGCGCGCAAAGGCGCGCCAATTGTCGCGGCCGGTGGAGGGCATGCCGCAATTGATGACGATCCGGTTTGGTCCGTACGATAACTCGAATGAGAGGCAGCCGGCGTGGGCGTCGTGACTGACATTCGGCGGCGGCGGCGGCCCGGTGTCCATGATCACCGTCATCGCGCCCGCATCGAGCCGCTGGAAGCCGGTATGCGGCATGTTCGCCATCGGCGCGCCGTGGGTATCGTCGTAGGCGAGCAGGGTCGCCAGCAGATCGGAAGGCGCGCTGCTCATGCCGTTGAACAGCGCAAAGCTGCCGTCGCCATGGCGAAAGAAGCGCAGCATCGGCATCATGCGGTCGATCGCGTTCAACAACGCGGGCGGCGGCGCGATATTGCGCGCGGCGAATGTTTGCCGCAGCGGCAACAGGTCGATCAGCAGTTCGATCAGCGCGCCGGGATTGCGCGAGATGTGCCCGCCGTCGGGAAGTATTTGCCGCTGCAATTCGTCGGAAAGCTTGCGCGTGGCGGTGCGGATGTGCCGCGCCTGGTTGGCGAGGCAGAGCGAGGCATAACACAGCGCGATCAATACCTGCAGCCGCGCGACGCCGTCGGGGATGTCCAGCATCGTGTAGCGCAGATAGCGGATTTCACGCGTCAATCCGCGCAGATAACGCCGATAGAATTTGCCGTCGGTATCGCCGAGCACCAGCGGCGCCTGCGACAACAGCGAGATCACGCGGCGCGCCAGCACGTCGGGGCGGCGCCCGATCGGCCGCTTGTGCAACGGATTCGAGATCCAGTCGTCGACCAGCGAACGCGCATTGGCGCGGGTCAGCGCGGTATCGGCAGCGCGCAAATGCCGCAGCCATCCGAAGCCGAGCAGCGCCACCTCCCAATCTTCCGATGGCGGCTCGAGATCGAAGATCGAGCGTCCGTGGCAGGTCACGATCTTGCCGGCGAACACGAAGCGGCCGGCATAGATCTCGGCTGCGCGGGTGGCGTCGGCGGTGCGCAGGTCGTGCGGGGCGATGATCAGGCGATCGGTGCGGCCCGGCCACAGCCGCGACAGCGCCACCGAGGCGCCGCTTGCGCGCGCCATCACATTCCGCGCGAAGCGGTTGAGGATCAGCGTCGAAATGCGTCTGCGTTGAGCGACCGACACGCCTTACCTTGATCGGGAGGATTCAGCTTTCGAATCCTTATTAATCCGGAAACGCCACCAAGACACCATCTTGAAACCGCGCGAATCAGCAGAGCAATGTGGAAATGCGGTGCAATATCAGGATTTAACCAGACGCGCGGCGTAAAAACCATCGAGGCCGCCCAGTCGGGGGTCGTGGTGCGGCAGATGGCAGGGCAGGGTGCGCAGATCGCCTTCCGCGGTAACGATTTCGGCGAGGCCTGCGACCTCGCCGGCGTCGATCGGCGCGCGGCGCACCGCTGATTCGGCGGCGAGAAGCGCTGCGATGGCCTGCTCGCCTTCTTCCGGCTCCAGCGAGCAGGTGCAATAGACCAGCGTCCCGCCGGGCCGGAGCAGCGCGACGGCCTTCTGCAGCAGCCGCTTCTGCAGCGCCATCAGCGCGCCGATATCGGCTTCCTGCCGCAGCCAGGCGACATCGGGGTGGCGGCGGATGGTGCCGGTCGAGGTGCAGGGCGCGTCGACCAGGATGCCGTCGAACCCGCCACGGCCATTTCCGCCCTGCCACTCGGCGGCGTCGGCCACCACCTGTCTCGGCCTCGCAGCGACAGCCGCGCCAGATTGTCGCGCAGCCGCGCCATGCGGCCCGGCGAACGGTCGACCGCGGTGACGCGCGCGCCGGCCTGCGCGAGTTGCGCGGTTTTGCCGCCGGGCGCGGCGCAGAGATCGGCGATGGTTTTGCCGGCGATGTCGCCGAACAGGCGCGCCGGCAACGCGGCGGCGGCGTCCTGCACCCACCATTGGCCTTCGGCGAAGCCCGGCAGCATCGTCACCGAGCCCTGCAGCAGCGTGCGCACCGAGCCTGTCGGCAGCGTTTCGCCGTGCAGGCGTGTCGCCCACTGCGCGGCATCGGATTTCACCGTGATATCGAGCGACGGCTCGTGGCCGATCGCGACGCGCGATGTCGCGGGCGACGACTTCGCCGTAATGGGCGATCCAGCGCGCCAGCAGCCACGGCCGAATATCGAGCGTCTCCGATTTGACCTCGTCGATCAGCGGCTGTCCCTCGCGCGCGCAGCGGCGCAGCACGGCATTGACGAGCCCGGCATATTTCGCCGCCCGCCGATCCGACTGCACCAGCCGCACCGACAGATCGACCGCGGCGTGATCGGGTACATCCATCCAGAGGATCTGCGCGGCGCCGATCAGGAGCGCGCTTTGCGCGCGCGGCGCGTCGGTCGGAATGCCGCGATCGAGCAGTCGCGACAGCACATGGCCCAAGGTGCCGAGCCGCCGTAAAATGGTTGCGACCAGCCGTCGCATCAGGGCGCGATCGCGATCGGAAAGCGTCTTCAGCCCGGGATGCGCCGCGCCGCCATCGAGCTGCTCGTCGAGCGTCCGCCTCTTGTGCAGCACGCCGTCAAGAATATCCGCTGCGATCCGCCGCGCCGCAAGACCGGGCACTTCGGAGGGCAGGGCGAAGCGTTGAGGAGGCATGGAGCGGGAACATCTCGGGAGAAGTGATGGCGTTGCGGTGGCTGCCATCGGAGGAATAACACCTCTGACATGCGAATATGCCAAATATAAGAATTGCCTTCATGATTTCACAGTTCGGGTGCGGTGTGCATATGAAGGTTTGCAGCGAACGCACAAGTTCCGGCGATTGGAGTCCATGAGTTTGGAGTTCCTGAGATGACTGACGATCCTTCACCGCCTGCGGTGGCCGCGGAACGCAAGCCGCTGACGCCGGCGGCCAAGCGTGCGCTCGCGGAGGCCGAAGCGCGGAGGCAGGCTGCCGAGGCGAACGCTCAGCCGGCGGCCACGGAATTTCAAGGCCCGAAAGGGCCGGAGCCGACCCGCTACGGCGATTGGGAAAACAAGGGCATCGCCTCGGATTTTTGAATCCGGCGATTTTCAGTCCACACAAGTCAGTCCACACCCAGCGATGGTGCGGACCGGCGCGCTCCGGGCGCAGCGAGATCATTTGTTAGATAAAAGCCGCGCAGCAGCGCGGCTTTTGCACCTGGTTTCGCCGTTCTTGGATTTTGCCGCTGGCAGATCAGCGCGCCACCACCACCGTGGTGCCGACCGAGACGCGATTGTACAGGTCGCTGATATCGGCATTCAGCATGCGGATGCAGCCGTAGGACACGAAACCGCCGACCGAACCCGGCATGTTCGTGCCGTGGATCGCATACTCGCCGCCCGCCAGCGTCATCGCCGCGACGCCCATTGGATTACGCGGCGAGCCTCCCGGAATGAGGTCGGGCATCGACGGCTTGTCGTGCTTCACCTCGGCCGGCGGTGACCATGCGGGATTGCGGTATTTGCCGTCGATCTGGGTGACACCGGCCCATTGCTTGCCGTATCGGCCGACGCCGACCGGATAACGGACGGCATGGCCCGGATCAACAACAAGATAGAGCCGGCGCTCATTGGTCTTGATCACTATCGTGCCGGGCGAATAATCGCCCCGGAAACCGACCATGTCCGGCCGTGCCTCGGCCTCGGTCGCTGTCAACAAGCCCGCCCCGATGGTGGCCACCAGCGCCACCGCAATCCTCAACGACATCGCTCTCTCCAATTCGCTCGGCACCCCTTCGGGGCCCTTCAAATTCGACCAAAACCCTGCAAACGGCGGGTTTGGCGCCAATCTGCCCATGCATTTTTAACCGCGTGCGTTAACCAACCGGTTTCCACACCGGGGCTCGGCGCTGTTCCGCGGGGAGAAACAAAGGAAATGTTGGAAACAAAGTAAATGACTTGAAAACAACACTCTTCGGGAAACGTGCGCCCGGGGCGGCTTGCCTCTGACAATGAGGTGAGCGCGCTGGCGGCGCTATCCATTTTCCGGACACGGCGCAGCGGCCTGCGCTGAGCCGGGACCTCAAAAATCAACACGGTCGCGCGCGAGATGCACCGCCGGATCGGCACCGCACCCCGCGAAACGGCTTCACACCAAACTTGGCCGTCCCTTACGCCGATGCATTCTTCTTGTTCTGGCGGTGGGCGACCAAATCATCGACCACGGCGGGATCCGCCAGCGTCGAGGTATCGCCGAGACTTCCCGGCTCGTCCTCCGCGATCTTGCGCAGGATGCGGCGCATGATCTTGCCGGAGCGGGTCTTGGGCAATCCTGGCGCGAACTGGATCTGGTCGGGCGAAGCGATCGGGCCGATGTCCTTGCGCACCCATGCCACCAGTTCCTTGCGCAATTCCTCGCTCGGCTCGGTGCCGCTCATCAGCGTCACATAGGCATAGATGCCCTGGCCCTTGATGTCGTGGGGATAGCCGACCACCGCGGCCTCCGAAACCTTCGCATGCGCCACCAGCGAGCTTTCGACTTCCGCGGTACCCATGCGGTGGCCGGAGACGTTGATGACGTCGTCGACGCGCCCAGTAATCCAGTAATAGCCATCGGCGTCGCGCCGGCAGCCGTCGCCGGTGAAGTACTTGCCCTTGTAGGTCGAGAAGTAGGTCTGCTCGAAGCGGGCGTGGTCGCCATAGACCGTGCGCATCTGCCCCGGCCAGGATTTGGCGATGCAGAGATTGCCCTGGCATTCGCCCGACAGCACCTTGCCGTCGGCATCGACGATTTCAGGCACCACGCCGAAGAACGGCTGGGTCGCCGAACCGGGTTTGAGCTTGGTGGCGCCGGGCAGCGGCGTGATCAGAATGCCGCCGGTCTCGGTCTGCCACCAGGTATCGACAATCGGGCAGCGTTCGTCGCCGACCACCCGATGATACCATTCCCACGCTTCCGGATTGATCGGCTCGCCGACGCTGCCGAGCAAACGAAGGCTCTTGCGCGAGGTCTTCTTGACCGGCTCATCGCCGCCCTGCATCAGCGCGCGGATCGCCGTCGGCGCGGTGTAGAAGATGTTGACCTTGTGTTTGTCGACCACATTCCAGAACCGCGAATTATCGGGATAATTCGGCACCCCCTCGAACATCAGCGTGGTCGCGCCATTCGCCAGCGGCCCGTAGAGAATGTAGCTGTGGCCGGTGACCCAGCCGACGTCGGCGGTGCACCAGTAGATATCGCCGTCGTGATAGTCGAACACGTATTGGTGCGTCATCGACGCGAACACCAGGTAACCGGCGCTGGTATGCAGCACACCCTTGGGCTGGCCGGTCGAGCCTGAGGTGTAGAGGATGAACAGCGGATCTTCCGCGTGCATGTGCTCGACCGGGCATTCCGTCGTCACCATCTCGGCCGCTTCGTGATACCAGAAATCGCGCGACGGGTTCATGTCGACCGGAGCGCCGGTGCGCTTGACCACGATCACCCAATCGACGCCGCCGGTCTTGGCGATCGCGGCATCGACATTGGCTTTCAGCGGAACTTTCTTGCCGCCGCGCAGGCCTTCATCGGCGGTGATGACCACCGTGGACTGGCAGTCGGTGATGCGCTGGGCAAGGCTGTCCGGCGAAAAGCCGGCGAACACCACCGAATGGATCGCGCCGATGCGCGCGCAGGCCAGCATCGCATAGGCTGATTCCGGAATCATCGGCAGATAGATCGTGACGCGATCGCCCTTCCTGACGTTGCGGGTGCGCAGGATGTTGGCGAATTTGCACACCTCGTCGTGCAACTGACGATAGGTGATGTGCTTCAACTCCGAGGGATTGTCGCCCTCCCAGATGATCGCGGTCTGGTCGCCGCGCTTGTCGAGATGCCGGTCGACGCAATTCCAGGCGACGTTGAGGACACCATCCTCGAACCATTTGATCGAAATCTTGCCGGGGGCGAACGACACGTTCTCGACCTTGCTGAACGGCTTGATCCAGCCGATGCGCTTGCCCTGTTCGGACCAGAATCCGTTGGGATCGCTGACCGAGCGCGCATACATCTTCTGGTACTTGGCCTGGTCGACCCAGGCACGGCTCGCCCACTCGGCAGGCACATCGTAGATCTTCTCGGACATCACACCCTCCACCCTTGCGGCCAGTGAACGCGGGGCACGGCACGCCATCTTGATTGTTATATCGATTATGCGTCGAGCCCGATGGCCCCGACAAGCGGAACAAATACGACCTTCGACGGGCTTCTCCCTTGCGCTGGATCATGTCATGGCGCGGCGCGCCGCCGCCTGTCGGCCTCCGGCTCTGCCATCACGATCGCGTTTTCGGACGGTCAAGTTGCCGCATAGGACCTCTGCCCGGCCAGTTAACGGTATCCAGAAACCTCAAATGCTGGGCCATGGACTAGCGCTCCCGGCAATTACCCCCTAAATGGCCTCCCCGGGGCCCGATGGCTCTGCCGGAACTAAACAACAATAACCGGCATTACCGGAAGAACAGTTGGAGCAAGGCGTCTAAAGTCATGATGGATCAGCAGAATTTTGAGGCTGCGCGGCCCGCTTCCGCCGATCCCGCCGTTGCCCTGGCGCGGGCGCTGGGTCAATTGCCCAAAGCGCCCTCCTCCAAGGTTTCCCTCGCGAAGACATCCGCGCCAGCCAGACCCGGCCTCATCGCAAAGACCTCGGTCGAGGCTTTGGCCGGTGAACTCGGCCTCAAGCTCGGCGACCAGAACGAGCTGACCATCCGCCGCATCAAGCGCGGAAAAAACTATTCATTCGTTCGCGCCAACGGCACGCCGGTCCGTCATGTCGGCACCATCAGGCGCCTGAACCGGATGGCGGTGCCGCCGGCCTATCAGGAAGTCCGCTACGCCCCCGATCCGAACTCGCATTTGCAGGCGGTGGGACGCGACGCCGCCGGCCGGCTGCAATACCGCTACCATTCGGATTGGGAAAAGGTCCGCGAGCAGCGCAAGGCGCACCGGCTGGCGCGGCTGGTGGCGGCGTTGCCGAAGATCCGCCGCAACGTCTCAGCCCATCTGTCCGGCGACGCGCCGACCCGCGAATTTGCGCTGTCCGCGGTGATCGAACTGATCGCGCGTACCGCGATCCGTCCGGGTAATGAATCCTACGCCCGGCTCAACGGCACCCGCGGCGCCACCACATTGCTGAAATCCAATGTGGTGCTGGAAGACGACTGCGTGGTGCTGACCTTCAAGGCCAAGGGCGGCAAGGCCGTGCGCAAGGAATGCGACGCCGCCAAGCTGGTGCGCGCCATCGGCATCCTGCGCGGCGTGCCGGGCAAGCGGATGTTCCAGTATCGCGACAATTCCGGCAATGTCCGCGGCGTCTCGACGACACAAGTGAATGCGTTCCTGCGCGAGATCGCCGGCATCAAGATTTCGCTGAAGGATTTCCGCACCCTGATGGCGTCCGCCGTGGTGCTGGAATCGCTGTCGCGGATTTCGCCCGCAGCCTCCGCCCGCGGCCGCCGCAAGCAGGTATTGGAAGCGGTCCGCGCCGCCGCCGATGAACTGTCGAACACGCCGGCGATCTGCCGCAAGAGCTACGTGCACGACACCATCGTCACGGCGTTCGAGGACGGCATCCTCGAACGCTTCGCCGCGACCATGAAAGGCTATCGTTCGCAATCGAAGCGCGAGCAATTGCTGGCACAGGTGGTGGCGACGGCGGCGGCGTAGCCGTCCGCGCCATTTCTGATTCGAATTTCAAACAGCGCAGCACCATCGTCTGAAATCACCTCGCCCCGCTTGCGGGGAGAGGTCGAATTGCGAAGCAATTCGGGTGAGGGGGGCTCTCAACGCGCGCCGTCCGAGCGGCAAGAGCCCCTCACCCCAACCCTCTCCCCGTAAGAACGGGGCGAGGGAGAAGAGACAAACCTCAGCGCTCTCGCGGCGCGATGCGCCCGAGTTGTGCAGGAACGTCTGCCCTCGAAAGAACAGAGGGCGCAGGGAATGCCGGGCGCTTGGTGCGCCCGCAGCCGCGCGTGTAGTGTAGAAAGCACGCGCGTTAGTCACCACGGTCACACCGGAAACACCCGGCATTCCCCGCGCAATGGTTTTAACGGTTTGCTTCGCGCTCTCCTCGGTGACCGGGCTTGTTTGCCACCGTCGCCGGTGAAATTTCTTTCACCAGCTTGACGCCAGCGTCGGGGCGTCAGGACCACACGACTTCGCCGTCCGCGCGCAACGTCGTTCGTCTTTTGACATGCCGCGTCCACCGCATCCCGCGCCCAACGTCCGTGACGATCGCGATACGCCCCTAATGGGTGCGGGATGGCGATAGATGTAGAGGTGATTTGGGGTTGAAATCAACTGCGGCAGATTGGCACGACGGGCAAAGCACGTCCCGGATTCTGCATCGACCATGCGAAGGCCGTGGGGAACGAGGGTCGACTAAGTCATCATTCTTGTGGAATGCGCTGCCGAAATACCTGGCGAATACCTGGATTGCGCGACGGCTGCGCGCGACGCGTGTCATCGGCGGTGGCGTGGGTGTTCGACAGGAACACGATGTTCCTGCCGCCTCGCTTGGCGTCATACAGAGCGTCATCGGCCCATTTCGCGACAATCTCCGGCGCGACATCTTCTTGCGCGAATGCGACGCCCAGGCTGATCGTCACCATGCCGGTAGAGCCATCGACTGAATGGACGCCGGGGTTGACGATGGTGAGCGCTTCCACCGCGGTGCGGATGCGTTCCGCAACCGTCCAGGCGAGATCGGGCGAGGCGTGGGTGAGCACGATAAAGAATTCCTCGCCGCCATAGCGAAAGACGGCGTCCTCGCCCAACCGCACCGATTCCTCGATGGTCTTCGCCACTCGTTTAATGCACTGGTCCCCGGCAGCATGGCCGGCGGTGTCATTCAGCCGCTTGAACAAGTCGATGTCGGCCATCATGAATGCGATACAGGCTTTCGAAGTCGTCGCATCGCGCCAGAGCTCTCTCGACGAGGTCGGTAGCCGAACGGCGGTTACCGAGCCCGGTGAGGGGGTCGTGTGTCGCCAGTATTTCCAACTGATGATTCGCGTTTTTCAGCGCGTCGCTGCGATACTGGTTGCGCAAGGACAGCAGGAAGGCTTTTTGACCGAGAATCGACTGGGTTTTCCGCGCGATGGTCGCCGCATAGATTCCCATCGCATAGAAGACCGTCGTCCCGACCGCTTCCTCGAGGTTGATCGCGGGATTGAATATCTCGAAACCAAAAAAGATCCCCGTGGAGCTGGCCATCAGGCACAGTGACCAGACATAGTCGACATTGAACACCACGATCGCGATCGTGTTCACGTACATGATACAGGTGAGGAAGCGCTCGTAGTCGCTGCCGCCGGCCGCGACGGCGAGGAAGCCGTAGGCGATCATGACGCTGCTCATCAGCAGTATCAGCGACAAGCCTTCGACAGCGGCCGCGCGAGGCTTCCGCCAGACCAGGTAAGCACAGGCGTGCAGCGCCGGGACCAGCAGCCCGCTGATGGCGGTGGTGAGCCAAAGCGAGTTGGGAGCAAGAAGGAAGCTGATCGGTACGAAGGCCATGCTGATCATCGCGACCCAGACCATCCACGCGCGCGCGATCTTGCTTCGCTGCGGGCCAGTCTTTTTTGCGATAGGCCCGCACCATCTCCGGAGAAAACCGGATGTCGCGCGTGCGTTGTGACAGCAGCAGCTCCGTCTCGGCTTCGAGAGCGGGCGTCATGGACACGCTCGCCATATCGTCGAGCGGTGTCGGGCTCAGGCTGCTGGTACCCGATTTCAAGACTGCTTCCTCCTTCCGTCGCTCTGCCGGCTGACGGTCGGAAATAAGAGCCTGAATTGATAAATTTTCCCTGAGATGACGGCCGGGCGGCAGAATAAGAGGTTAAATAATACCTACGACGACGGCGAGTCTACATCCCGCCCATCTTGCAGACGATCTTCCACTCCTCCGCCGTCACCGGCTGCACCGACAGCCGCGAATATTTCACCAGCGCCATGTCGCTCAATCGCTTGTCGGCCTTGATCGCGGCCATCGTCACCGGGGTCTTCAACGGCTTTTCGGCCTTCAAATCGACGCAGACGAATTTGCCGGTCTTGTCGCTCGGATCGGGATAGGCCTCCTTGATGATCTCGGCGATGCCGACGATCTCCTTGCCCTCGTTGGAATGATAGAAGAAGGCGTGGTCGCCTTTCTTCATTTTCACGAGATTCTGCCGCGCGGTGAAATTGCGCACGCCGGTCCAGGCTTCGCCCTTGGCGCCTTTGGCGACCTGCTGATCCCACGACCAGCTCGACGGTTCGGATTTCACCAGCCAGTAGTTCATGCTCGATCCGTCTCTCGCTTGTGACCGCTTCAATACCAAGACGGAGATATAAGCGCCGTCAAGGGCCAAGCTGTGCCGTATCCCAGCGTTTTCAAGCGAAGTGGATGCCGGTTCGCGTGAAGAAAACGCGTCAAATAAAAAAGTAAAGGGAGCAATCATCATGTTCGTCAATCGCCGGGAGCTTGTCGCGCTGGCCGCCGGCGGCGTGGCCGCTGCGACCGCGCTGGCGCCGGCCGTTCCGGCACGGGCGGCGAGCGGTGCAAAAATCAAGGCGATCGCCTTCGATGGTTTTCCGATCATCGATCCGCGTCCGGTCGCCGCCAGAACCGAAGAAATCTTTCCGGGCAAGGGAGTGGAACTGGGCAAGGCCTGGCGAACGCGGCAATTCGAATACACCTGGCTTCGGACGCTCGGCGGCAGCTATGTCGACTTCTGGCAGGTCACCGAGGAATCGCTGGTGTTTGCCGCGAGGTTGCTCAAGATTCGAGCTGTCCGCCGACCAGCGCGATCAATTGCTGCAGAGCTATCTCGGGCTCAAGGCCTGGCCCGACGTTTTGCCGGCATTGAAACAGCTTCGGGATGCCGGCATCCGCATGGCTTTCCTGTCGAACCTCACCGACGCGATGCTGGATGCGGCAGTGAAGAATTCCGGGCTCGAGGGGTTCCTTGAAGGCCATCTCTCTACCGACAAGGTCAGGGCATTCAAGCCCGATCCGCGCGCCTATCAGATGGGCCTCGACGCCTTCAACCTGAAGAAGGAGGAAATCGCCTTTGCCGCCTTCGCAGGCTGGGATGCGGCCGGCGCCCGGTGGTTCGGATATCCGACCTTTTGGGTCAATCGCCTGAACGCGCCGGTTGAGGAGTTGAACGTGATTCCGGACGGCGTCGGTCCCGGTCTCGGCGATCTCGTCAAATTCGTCACGGCGTGAAAGTCGGGGCGAGATCTTTGCGAGATGTCCGCCTATTCCTCCGCCTTGAACGGGCGTGTCAGCAGGCTTTCGATCGCTTCGTCGATCGTGATGGCGCCGCTCAGGATCGCCGCGACCGCCTGTGACACCGGCATGTCGACCTGTTTCGAGGCCGCGAGCTCGATCAGCACGGGCGCGGTGAATTCGCCTTCGGCGAGCTTGTCCCGTGCCGGCTGTTCGCCGCGCCCCAGCGCCATGCCGAGCGCGAAATTGCGCGATTGCGGGCTTGAACAGGTCAGGATCAGATCGCCGAGGCCCGAAAGGCCTGCCATGGTTTCGCTGCGGGCGCCGCAGGCGCGCCCGAACCGCGCCAGTTCGCTGAAGCCGCGCGTGGTCAAGGCGGCCTGCGCCGAGGCGCCGAATTGCCGGCCGACCACGATGCCGGCTGCGATCGCCAGCACGTTCTTGGCCGCGCCGCCGATCTCGACGCCGCGCACATCAGTGGTGTGATAGGGCCGGAAGGTCGCAGATCCCAGCGCCTGCACCAGCGCGCGGGCCAGCGCTTCATCCTTGGCCGCCAGTGTCACCGCGGTCGGCAGGCCGCGCGCCACGTCTTGCGCAAAGCTCGGCCCTGACAGGATTGCCGGCATCGCATCGCGCGCCGTCTCGGCGATTACCTCGGTCATGAATTTGTGCGTGCCGTGCTCGATGCCCTTGGCGCAGGCGACGACCGGCGTGGCCGGGGCCAAATGAGGCACAAGCGCTGCGACCGCCTCGCGCAAATTCTGCGCCGGCGTGGCGATCAGGATGATGTCCGCCGCGGCAGCACGCGCGATATCGCCGGTCACCGCAACGCTCGCATCCAGACGTGCGCCGGACAATTTCGGATTGGCGCGCGTTAAGGCGATCTCCGCGGCGCGCCCGGGCTGGCGAGCATAGAGCACGACCTCGCGCCCGGCGCGCGCGGCGACGCCGGCCAGCGCCGTTCCCCATGCGCCGGCGCCGATCACCCCGACAGAATTGAAAAACGGCATCGGAGAGCGCTCCAGCTAATACGCCGCGCGGGTGTTGGCGAAGCCGGCCGGCGCGACGGCGTTTTCGTCGAGGCCCCAGCGCGCGCGAGGTGCCGCGTCCATGGTGTCGATCATGCCCAGCGCCAGCCGTTCGGCGCCGGCCCATGCGATCATCGCGCCATTGTCGGTGCACAAATCCGGCGGCGGGACGATCAGCGTGGTCTGCGCCTTCGCGGCGACGTCCTGCAATGCGCCGCGAATCGCCTGGTTGGCGGCGACGCCGCCGGCGGCGACCAGCGCGCTGGGCGGGCCGAACTGTTCGTGAAACAGCCTGAGGCCGACGCCGAGCCTGTCGGCGGTGGATTCCAGCACCGCCGCCTGAAAGCTGGCGCAGAGATCGCCGATGTCCTGAGGCTCCAGCGGCGCGAGCCTGCTGGCTTCGGTGCGCACGGCGGTCTTCAATCCCGACAACGAGAAATTGGCGTCGGCGCGCCCGAGCATCGGCCGCGGAAAGGCAAACCGTTTCGGATCGCCGGTTGCGGCGGCGCGCTCGACCTGCGGGCCGCCCGGATACGGCAGACCAAGCATTTTGGCGACCTTGTCGAACGCTTCGCCCATGGCGTCATCGACGGTGGTGCCAAGCCGCACATATTTGCCGACGCCGACGACGGCGACGATCTGGGTGTGACCGCCGGAGGCGAGAAACAGGCAATAAGGAAACGCCAGCGTGCCGCTCAGCCGCGGCGTCAGCGCGTGCGCTTCGAGATGATTCACCGCGATCAGCGGCGTGTCATGCACCATCGCGATCGCCTTGGCTGTGGTGAGACCCACGATCACGCCGCCGATCAGGCCGGGGCCTGCGGCGGCGGCGACGGCCGAAAGCTGTGCAAAGCCGACGCCTGCTTCCTGCATGGCGCCGGCGACGAGGCCGTCGAGCACGTCAACATGGGCGCGCGCGGCGATCTCCGGCACCACGCCACCGAACGGGGCGTGCTCCTCGGTTTGCGAGCGGACGATGTTGGACAAGATACGTCCCGATCCGTCGCTGCGGCGCTCGACCACGGCGGCTGCAGTTTCGTCGCAGGTGGTCTCGATCCCCAGCACCAGCATCGGCGTGTCGTTACCCAATTTGAGCCCTTGCGTTATCGGAGAAACCGGCGTTTTTCCTCCTCGGGCCGGAGCGTTTTCAAGCGAAAGCCTGCCCCGGACCTGATCCGGGGTGGCCACCGGTTCGCGTGAAGAAAACGCGTCAAAAATGATCAAGACCAGATCGGTCCTGATTTATCCAGGACTGATCTGGCTCTAGCATTATGAGGTCTCGAAGTGCAATCGCCTGTTGAAGCGAAAACCCTGTCGGCGGCGGCGTAAAGCATGGCGGTTCTCGTCACCCGTCCGCAGCCTGACGATGAGGCCACCGCTGCGGCGCTGCGCGCCAGGGGACTTGAGGTTCTGCGGGCGCCGATGCTGCGATTTGAACCGGTCGCCTTTCACGATGACCTCGATGCGAATTACGGCGCCGTCATCGTCACCAGCGCCAACGCGTTGCGCGGCATCGAGCCGCATCTTGCCGGCAGCCGGTTGCTCAAGCTGCCGCTGTTTGCGGTCGGACAACGTACCGCCGCCGCTGCCCGTGCTGCCGGTTTTGACCATGTGATCGCGGCAGATGGCGATGCCGCCGGCTTGCGCGATTCGGTGCTGGCCAGCGCCAGGGCCAAGGAGTTGAAGAAAGCCAGCACGCTGTTGTATCTGGCCGGCGCGGATCTGGCGCGCGATCTGGCCGGCGAGCTTGGCGAACGCGGTTTCAATGTTGTCACACACACGACGTACAGGATGGTCCCGGTGTCGAGCCTGCCGCGCGATGCCTGCGACGCGTTCGCGGCCAACCGGATCGAGGCGGTATTGCATTATTCCCGGCGCAGCGCGCGCGCATTCCTGGAGGCGACGCGGGCGGCCGGTGTCGAAATCTCGGCGCTGGCGATCCCGCAATGCTGCATTTCCGAGGCCGTGGCCTCGATTGTTCGCGATGCCGGGGCCCCGCAGGTCATGGTGGCGCGGTCGCCGGATGAAAATGCCCTGTTCGAGACGCTGGACCGTGCGTTGCGCCCCTGATCGCGCTAAGAGAGAGCGATGTCTCGCCGAGCGATCTGCCGAATCCGGTAGGTTTCGGCCTATTGCAAACAAGGAACCGCCGTAATGGTCGATGACAGGCCGGAAGATACGGGACCGTCGGCAGAATCGGGCCGGCCCAAGCGCGCTGGCCCAACCATCGATCTGGAAGCCACCGAGGTATCCGGCGACACCCGGGAGGCCGCCGCCGGCGCTCAGCCCGATGCAACACCCCGGCAGCCGTCGGCATCGGGGATGTTCCCGGTGATTACCGCTGCGGTGGCGGGCGCCGGCACCGCCGCACTGGTGCTCGCATTGGCCTGGTTCCTGGGATGGAACGCGGCGTCGCCGCCCGCCGCTCCCCAGGTCGACGCGGCCGCGATCGACAGCCTGGCCGCGCGCATTGCCAGCGTCGAAGTCCAAAACCAGTGCGCCCCCGCCCGCCGCACCCGATCCGGCGGCAACTGCGCGCATCGAGTCGCTGGAGAAATCGTCCGCCTCGCTGCGCGCTGAACTTGCCGCCGCGCGCGCGCAGTCGGAGAAACTGGCCGCGCTCGTCAATGACATGAAATCGGCGCCGCGCGAGTCGGCGCCGCCGCCGGATCTGTCTGCGATCAACGAACGCCTGGCGCAGATCGAACATACGACGCGCGCGCAGGGCTCCGAGATCGCGCAGGAGAATGCCAAGCCGGTGGATGACATGCCGCTTCGCCGCGTGGTGGCGGCATCCTTGCTCGACATTTCGGTCCGGCAGGGCGATCCCTATGTCGCAGCCTTGGCGGCGGCGAAGGCTCTCGCCGCGGATGCAAATGCGCTGAAGCCGCTCGATGAATTCGCGGCCTCCGGCGTGCCGACTCCCGCCACCCTCTGCCGCGAGTTGCTGACGCTGGTTCCAAAGCTGACACCGCCGGCGCCGGAAAATGCAACCGTCGGCGCCGGCATCGTCGATCGCCTGCAGGCGGGCGCGTCGCGGCTGGTCCGCATCGAGCGGACCGACGCCGTGGGCAATGATCGCGGTGCGGTGATCGCGCGGGTCACGGCGGCGGCGCTGCGCAACGATTCAGTCGAGGCGCGGCGCGAATTGAATACGCTGCCATCAGCCGATCGCGCCGCCGCGCAATCCTGGATCGACAAGACCGATGCGCGCGACGCGGCGCTGGCCGCCTCCCGTCAATTCGCGGCCGACGCCATGACCGCGCTCGCCAAACCGGCGCTATAGGATTTCAATGTACCGGATCATTTTGTTCCTGCTGCTGATTGCGTTCGCAGCCTTAGGCGCCGCATGGATGGCCGACCAGAGCGGCGACGTCGCGCTGTCGTGGCACGGCTGGCGGGTCGAAACCTCGCTGCCGGTGTTCGCGCTGGCGCTCGGCGTGACCGTCGTCGCGGCGATGCTTGCCTGGACGATATTGCTTATGCTCTGGCGCATGCCGGAACGGATCCGGCGCGGCCGGCGCGAACGCCGTCTGGCGCGGGGCCGGCATGCCATCACCCACGGTCTGCTCGCGGTCGGCCATGGCGATTCCGCGGCGGCCCGCGCTCATGCCGACGTCGCGCGCCGCCACGCCGGCCACGATCCATTGGCGTTGCTGCTGCATGCGCAATCGGCGCAGCTCGACGGCGACCGTGCCGGCGCGCAGGCTGCCTTTCGCGTCATGGCCGAACGCGAGGATACCAGGCTGCTCGGCTTGCGCGGGCTGTTCATCGAGGCGCAGCGCGCCGACGATCTGGTCGCCGCGGTCGAAATCGCGGAAGAAGCGCTGAAGCTTGCCCCGGCCTCGACCTGGGCGTCGCAGGCGGTGCTGGGATTTCGCTGCGCCAAGGGCGACTGGAACGGGGCGCTGACGATCCTCGACAACAATCTCGCATCGGGGCTGATCGATAAGCCGGCCTGGCGGCGTCAGCGTGGCGTGCTGCTGACAGCGCGCGCGCTCGAACTCGAGACGATCGACCGCGACCGCTCGCGCGACACCGTGATGGAGGCGATCAAGCTGGCGCCGACCCTGGTGCCGGCCGCGGTGCTGGCGAGCAAATATCAGAGCGAAGCCCATCAGGTCCGGCGTTCGATGCGGCTAGTCGAAACGGCATGGCTGGCGCAACCGCATCCCGATCTCGCCGATGCCTATGCCCATGTTCGGCTCGGCAATTCCGCGCGGCAGCGGCTGGTTCGCGTCGAGACGCTGGCCGCCAAGGCGCCCGGACATCTGGAGAGCGCGCTGGCGGTCGCCCGCGCCGCCATCGACGTCACCGAGTTTGCCCGCGCGCGCGAAGCGCTGGCGCCGTTTATCGCCGCGCCGACGCAGCGGGTCGCGATGCTGATGGCGGAAATCGAGCGCACCGAGCACGGCGACAGCGGCCGGGCGCGGGCGTGGACCTTGCGCGCGGTGCGCGCGCTGCACGATCCGGTCTGGACCGCGGACGGATATGTTTCGGCGATCCTGGCGGCCGGTGTCGCCGGTGACGGGGCGGATCGACGCCTTTCAATGGCAGACGCCGCTGGCGGCATTGCCTTCCGACAAAAACCCGACGTTCGAAGTCTCGCCGTTCGAGGAAGCGATGTTGGCCGCGCCGCATCGCGTCGAGCCGCCAAGTGACCTAAAAAGTGACGTAAAGAATGAGCTGAAAAGCGACGTGAAAAATCATGTGCCACGCGAGGTGACGCCACCGGTCGCGATCGAGCATATCCCGACGGCGCAGGACAATTCCCCCGCGCCCGTCGCCGTCGTCGAACCGGCCCCTGCGGCGCCGCCGGCCAATCCTCTGATGTCACGGCCGCGCCGCTGTTCCGGCAGCGCGCGGATATTCCGAAGGCTGCGGCCAAGGGCGTGCCGGCCAGCATTCCGGCGGTGATTCCGATTGTGCGGGCGCCTGACGATCCCGGGATCGACGAGGACGCGGTGGGCGATGAGTTCGCGGAACCGGTCAATCCCGTGCAGGGCCAGGCCGGCGGCTGGCGCGGCTTCCTGTCGCGCTGGGGCGGCTGAGCAACGCGGCCGCGCGGCTCCGCTCCGCGTGTGCTCGTCGACCGAAACAGCCTGTTAACGGGACCGCTCTAGTTTCCCTGCCATATTGGCGGAAGACAGGGTCTTGCGGATGACGATCGATGTCGGTCTGGGCCTCGCGACGGACGATGCGGCCCATCGGAAAACGCGGACCGTCGCGCCTTGGCTCATGATCGTTGCCGCATTCGCCGTGGCGGTGTTGCTGCGGTGGGCGCTGCCTTTCAACGTCGATGTCAGTTGGTGGCTGACCGTCAGCGAACGGATGCTCGACGGCCAGCGTCTCTACGTCGACATCTTCGAGACCAATCCGCCGATGGCGGTGTCGGTCTACTGGCTCAGCGTTGCGCTGGCGCGCGCCACCAGCATCAGGCCGGAAGTGATGACCGATGGCCTGATTCTTGTTTTGATCGCGGCGTCGCTGGCGCTGACCTCGCGCATCCTGCAGCATTCCCGCTGGCGCGGCCGCGCCTCGGGTCCCGCGCTGGCGGTCTGGGCGGCCGTGCTGCTCGGCATTCTGCCGATGTATGATTTCGGGCAACGCGAGCATCTGGCGCTGATAGCGATGCTGCCGGCGCTCGGGGTCTACATTCTGCGCGGCGATCGCAAAGAGGTCACGCCGGCGGCGATTCTGATCGCAGGTTTGAGCGCGGCGATCACGATGAACTTCAAGCCGTACTTCGCATGCGCCGTCGGCTGTTCCATCCTGGCGGCAGCCGCGCAGGCGCGTGACTGGCGGGTGGTCTTCGCGCCGGAAAACTGGATCGCCGCAGCCCTTGTCGTGCTCTACAGCATCTGCATTTTCGTTTTCTGTCCGGAGTATTTCACGATCATCTATCCGCTGGTGCGCGATGTTTATCTGTTGCTCAAGGCACCGCTTCTGGCGCTATTGGTCTCGTCGGCGACGGCGGTGTGGGTCGGTTCGGTACTGATCGTCCTGGTCCTGCAAAACCGGCAGCGGAAACCGGACGCCGCATCCTTCGTCGTGCTGGCCGCATCATTCGGATTCGCTGTCGCGTTTTTCGTGCAGCGCAAGGGGTGGAGCTATCATGCCTATCCGATGGTGGCGCTGGCGTTGATGGCGGTGGGTTGCGCGATCGCGGCGATCGACCAGGAACGAGCGAGGTCATGGCGATTGCGTGCCGGTGTCGGGTTCGCTGCTGCCGTGATGTTCGTCAAGGCATGTACATGGTTCAACGCGGGTGTCGACGCCCGGCAGATTGAAGATCAGGTCGCGCGGCTCGGACCGCATCCGAAGGTCCTGATGCTGAGCGCGGCAGCGGTCATCGGTTACCCGATGGTGCGCACGCTTCAGGGGACCTGGGTTTCGCGCCAGGAAGCGTTTTGGGTGCGGGAAATCGTCCGCCGGTCCCGGATGGATCAGAGCATTGATGCTCGGACGGCAGCTCGTCTCGATGTTTATGTGGAACGTGAACGCGCGGGACTGATTGAAGATTTCAGAAAGCAGCCGCCAGATGTGATCCTGATTGACAACCAGAACAGCGATTGGGGCAGGTGGGCATCCGCCGACCCCGACCTTTCGGCATTGCTCAAGCCCTATACGCCGGTGCGGACCATCGAGGGCATCGATATTCTGCAGCGCACCAGCGAGATCCCACCGTCCTAGAAACGCGACGGACCAATCCCGGAAGCGTCGAAGAATTTGTGAAACCAATCAATCCCGCACAGGGTCAGGCCGGCGGCCGGGGCGGCCGCCTGTTCCGCCGGGGCGGCTGATGGGCACCTCGAAGGGCTGCGTTTTTCTTGCAAAATCGCGGCGCGCCCGATATCAGGTGCGGGCGTTTTCGAAAGCCTTCCGAACGCGCATGGTCCGCCGCAATAGCTCAGTTGGTAGAGCACGTCATTCGTAATGACGGGGTCACAGGTTCGAAGTCCTGTTTGCGGCACCAATTAAGAGCTTGTTTTTGCAATAAATTCCGTGATCGATTTTTTTACCCGTTTGTTACGTGAGTGCTTTGGAACCACCGCGTAACCACGACACACAACCTCAGGACCTTCATGGCGCCGGTACCGACCGAACCCGTTCATCTCATCGAAGACGCTGCGACGGGTGATAAATTCCTGATCTACGGCACCGAGAAAGGGCTGAGAGTGGAACTCCGCTACGAGGGGGAAACTTTCTGGATGAGCCAAGCTCAGATTGCCGAGCTCTTTCAAGTCGACCGGTCGGTGGTCACCAAGCATTTGGCGAATATTTACCAAGACGGCGAACTCGATCCAGGCGGAACTCGTGCAAAAATTGCACAGGTTCGAACAGAAGGAGCGCGCGCCGTCAATCGCACCGTCGAACACTACAATCTGGATGCCATCATAAGCGTTGGCTATCGGGTGAGTTCCGCGGCCGGGACACAGTTTCGAAAATGGGCGACGGACAAACTCGTCCAATTTGCCACCAAAGGCTTTGTCATCGATGCCGAGCATCTAAAATCGCCGGGTGGTCGAGATCGGGTAGCAGAGCTTAAGGAAATCATTCGTGACATCCGGTCGGATGAGGCGAATGTCTACCGCGAGATCCGGCGCATTTGCGCTCTCTGCAGTGATTACGATCCGAAGTCATCCGCGTGGCACGAGTTTTATGCTCACACTCAAGCTAAGCTAATGTATGCCGTCACAACGCATACCCCCTCTGAAATGGTCATCAGTCGAGCAAACGCTGATCACGACAATATGGGATTGCGCTCGTGGAAGGGTGACAACGTCACCCAGGCAGACGTGGACGTTTCCAAAAATTACCTCGCCGAAGGCGAGCTCAAAGAATTTAATCGCCTCACGGTCATACTTCTCGACATCTTCGAAGATCAGCTGGACCTCGGGAAGCTCAACACAATGTCAGAAGTTGGCACTTTGCTGGACAATCAGCTCAGATCACTAAGTCGCCAGGTCTTGCGGGGCGGCGGCTCCGTGAAGACTGCTCAGGCGAAGGCGCATGCTCAAGAGCAATATCGGGTTTTCAACGAGAAGCGAAAGGCCGTTCGCTTTGCCGAGGCAGACGCCGCGTTGACAGCACTAAGAGCTCAGGAAAAGATCCTGCCGAAAAGTCCTAGAAAGCGGAATGGTCCTTAAGCGGGTGCGGTTAGTCTTCTCACAAGGCCCGCATCGCTAATCGACGAGTTCAGCGGCGCGCTCAGCCAGATGTCACTGTGGGCCGATGTCCGCCTTTAGCCGGATTGCGTCAGAGCAGACATTCTCCAGGACCTCGCCGGGCAAATCTTAGTGCTTTGGCTCGTCGAGCAAATCGACACAGCCACGGCGCGCGTGTTGGCTGGAAAGCCAGCTCTGCCGTGATCGAAGTAACTGCTACCGACCAACTATCGGTGCCAACGCGGCCTGCATCATCGCTGCCTCGTGCGTTACAGCTTCCTAATCCAATGTATGGCTCCCGCGTCGAGGCAGTGGTCTGATCGGCCCACCGCATGATCCTGAGATGAGACCAGCGCAAAGGCAAATAGCACGCACGCTCCCTCCGAAGGCAAAGGTCACACGTTCGAATCGTGTCGGGTGCGCCAATAAAATCAGGCACATCTTGAATTCAGGCCAAAGCCGGTTTTGGCTCGGGTAAGCACCGGGTAAGCAGTCGCGGCGGTTTCGGCGCCCACGGCTGGCAAAGCACGATCTCTCCGCACGGAAGAACTGCTCAATGACTGTTCAAGGATACGATCTCGTCGGTGACATTCATGGTCACGCTGACGCTCTGCATCGCCTGTTACGCGCGCTCAACTGCGTCGAAATCGAAGGCGTTTTCCGGCGGCCAGACAGGCAGATGATTTTCGTTGGCGATTTTATCGATCGCGGCCCGCAGCAGCGGGAGGTTCATGGGGCTGGCGTTGTCGGACGATCGTACGTCGCCGAAAAGATGGTATCGGTCAGCCAACGCTTGAATTCGGGGTTATCGCTGAACTGCTTGAACAGCTCGGTATCATCCTTCATCAAGCCGACGATTACGCCTGCCAGCGCCTTGTCGTGTTCGATGCGAGCATTTTGCTTGTCCGAATTCTGCTTGGCATTCTGGTAAGCTTTGTTGGCTGCAACTTTGTTCGGAATCTCTGAACCGATCAGTTGCTTGATGCGATCGGTATCGGCCCAGGTAATATTACCGAACAGATCGTTGAAGCCGCGAATGATATTCGAGAGGCGATCGAGTTCTGGCTCTGCCTTATGCCCACCGCCATCGGTCGGGACTGGATCGATTTCCGCGTCCTGATCGGTCAGCTGAACGCGCTGCGCGGCCTGCTTTTCGACCCGGTAGCTATCCATATCGATGGCTTCAAGGATGCCCTTGGACAGGTCATCTTCCCTCGGCGCCGGCAGCTTCGGCACCAGGAAATTCAGGAAGATCGATAGCTTTTCCCACCCGGCGTTCGTGAACGGCAAAATCGACGAGAGAAATGCATAAGTCCGGGTGAATGCCTTGGCCTTTCCCTTTGAAATCAACCTGACCGTCTTCGTTAAGCTCAGTCTTGTAGATGGCGACACACTCGTCCAGGATTGGATCAAGCCGGTCGCGATCCGCGCCTGAAAGATACAGGTCGACGAGTTGTTCAATTTGGGCAGGCTCATAGACTTGATACTCGTCCAAGTTCTGCCTTCAGGTCGTGAAGTTTGTTCGGGTCCGTTTCATCGCTCAGAATTGTCGTCCGATAAAACTTGTCGAAAGCGCACGGATCGTCTCGGTATCGTTCATGAAATCAAGAACAAAAAATCGTACTTCTGCGGATGCGCACGATTGAGACGCGATAGAGTCTGCACCGCTTTGATGTCCGAAAGTGCCTTGTCCACATACATCGTATGCAGCAGCGGCTCGATCGTATCCGGTCTGGAATTTGTCGGCACAAATCAGAAAGCGATACGGATCGTCTTGAATCTTGTCGACGATATCCTTCGACGGAAAGCCGTTGAGGCTGCCTTCGGTTACCTTTGCACCGCCGAATTCATGTTCGCCCGAAAATGCAACGATCGCTCGGTACGGGCTCTTGCGCTCTACAAGATATGCGCTGATCGCCTGAAAATATTGGATAGCGCGCTCGATACCCGACGTCACCACCATAGCCCGCGCCTGGCCGCCGATCTTGTTCAGTGCGAGCACTTGCTCATGGAAGTGATCGACCATGATCTCGGCCTTGAGCTTGATCGCATGGTCGTGGCTTTCGACATAGTGGCAAAGCTTCTTCTTTGCGCTCTTGGTGTCGAACTCCGGGTCGGCTTCGACTGTTTTGACCAACCTGTAATAGCTATTAACGGGCGTGTAGTATCGAAGCACGTCGAGGATGAAGCCCTTCCTCGATCGCTTGCTTCATCGTGTAGCTGTGGAAGGGGCGATGCTTGACCGCATCGCCTTCCTGGAATGGTTCCCCAAAAATCTCAAGTGTCTTGTTCTTGGGCGTCGCGGTGAACGCGAAATAGCTCGCATTCGGGAGCATCTTGCGCTCTCCATGATTCGTTGATCTTGTCTTCGACTGTCTCGTCTTCGTCGCCATCCTCTGCGCCGGTCAAGGCCGCGTTCAACGCGGCGGAAGCCTTGCCACCCTGGCTCGAATGCGCCTCGTCGATGATGATCGCGAAGCGCCGGTCTCTGTGTTGCGTGCCGATTTCGTCAAGGATGAACGGGAATTTTTGAACCGTGGAGATGATGATCTTTTTGCCGTCGTCGATGAAGCGACGAAGGTCGCCGGAATGCTCGGCATGGCCCACAGTCGCGCCGACTTGCATGAACTGCTTGATGGTATTGTGGATTTGCTGGTCAAGGATTCGGCGGTCGGTGACGACGATCACCGAGTCGAAGACCTGACCGGTCGTCATTCGCAAGCCCACGAGCTGATGCGCCAGCCACGCGATGGAATTGGATTTGCCGCTACCGGCCGAGTGCTGGATCAGGCACGCGCCGTCCTGCGCCCTTGGCCTTGGCGTCGGCCAACAGCTTGCGAACCACATCAAGCTGATGGTAGCGCGGGAACATTTGATCCGCTTTTTCTTGCCTGGTCTTCGGGTCCTTGCTGCTCAACGATCTGCGCGTAGTTCTCGATGATATCCGTCAGGCCCGGCCGGCGTCAGAATATCCTTCCAGAGGTAGTCGGTCTTGATTCCGGCCGGGTTTGGCGGATTGCCGGCGCCGTCGTTCCAGCCCTTGTTGAAGGGCAGGAACCACGACGCCTTGCCCTTGAGCTGCGTGCAGAACATCACTTGCGTATCGTCGACCGCGAAATGCGCGATGCAGCGACCGAACTCGAACAGCTTCTCGCGCGGATCGCGATCGCGCTTGTATTGCTCGACCGCGTCCTCGACCGTCTGCTTCGTCAGGCTGTTTTTGAGTTCGAAAGTCGCAATCGGAAGCCCGTTAATGAACAGTGCCAGATCGAGCGCGTTGGCCGTGTCATCGCGGCTATAGCGAAGCTGGTGCGTGACCGAGAACCGGTTCAGCGCGAACAGCTGACCGGCCTTGGGGTTGCCTGGTGACGGAGTACCATAGAAAACATCGACGTCGTGCTGGCCATGCTTCAGGCCGTGTCGCAGAACGTCAATGACGCCGCGCTTGCCGATCTCACCCTGCAAACGGGCAAGGAATTTCTGGCGAACAGGACTATCGTTGTTGAGATCGAATGCCGCAACCAGGGGCGGCTGGGTTGCGGCAATGAAGGAGCGCAGTTGGACAAGATCGACGGTCCACGCTCGATCATAAGATTTGGGGTCACCCAGCAACCAATTGTGAAGACCTACAAAGGGTTCGGGCTGATCGGAGAATCCGCCGCCGGCCGGTGCCTTGTGGCCCGTCATGTCGGCGACGATGAGAGCCTCCAGGCCCTTCTCCGAGGTATCCGTCTTCATGCAGCCGATAGCCATCCCTTCGCGCGTAGGGTCTCGAACGCGATGCCAATCTGTCGCGGCGAAAAGTGCTTCTTGCGATCATTCCACGAATGAACTTTCGCGACTACTTCCTCGGCGCTTGCCGCCATTTCGCGGCTCGCCACCCAATGAACTGACGCAAGCAGTTCTAGTCCGAAGGGGGTTTCAAATCCATCGACCAGCTTGCCTACACGATCGAAGCGGGATTTGGTGTCGCGGTCATCTCTCAAGAAGGCTTCAGCGTCCTTAACCGCGCCGGGAACCAACTCTAGCTGCTTTTCAGGTGCGTCCCCACCGTCATGATAGCCTGAGACGAGGTGGCCCTCGATCTTCGTCAGCACATGACGCAGATTCTCGGCATACGGGCCGTAGTGATGTTTGATATATTTGAGCCGCAGCGGCTCGCCCGCTTCCTGCATGAAGTACATCAGCTTCTGAACTTCGATCAGCGTCACAAACGGGTCCATCAATCCCCCGAGATAGCGGTGCATCAGCACGACGAGCGCGGCACGGCCCGCCGTCATGTTTGGAACTTCGCGCGACTTGGTGGCGACTGGTGCGCTGTTCGGTTCGAACACGATCACCTGAAGATCATTCAGGCCATGCAAAGCCTCGACGATACGCGGGCGCACATCGGCCCAGTTAAGCCCGCCGAGACCGCTGCCGAGCGGCGGAATCGCGATCGATCGAATACCTCTAGTCCGGATCTCCTCAACCAGAGCCCTCAGACCGGAGTTGACGTCCTCCATTCTGCTTTTGCCGCGCCAGTGACGCTTGGTGGGGAAGTTGATGATGAACTTTGGATTAGTCAGCGTCCGCGTCTCGAACACGAACATTTTTCCCGGCTGCACCTCTTCGCGCGCGCAAGCAGCTTCGTAAGCCTTGAAGTTTTCCGGGAAATCATTCTTGAACTGAAGGGCGATGCCACGGCCCATGATACCGACGCAGTTGACGGTGTTGACGAGCGCCTCTACGTCCGCCCTTAAGATGTCTCCGGTCTTAAATTCAATCATGTCTCGTTCCTAGTAGTACCAGTCTCGTTTGATCTCGATCAGCGGGCGGTGGGCCGAGCCCCGCATGGCATTCGAAATCGGTTGAACGTATGCCTGCGAATACGTACCGATGCGTTCCACGAGATGCCACGGGAAGGCGTGTTCGATCAGAAATTCCGCCTGCTTTCCTTCTTTACGGCTCCCTGCCCATTGGTGTGCCTGGACGGCATCCCAGTTGATTTCGCCCAAGCTTGCGACGTCCGACCGGTCCTCAAAGTAGTACGCCCCTGCGTTCGAAAGCGTGAACGCCCAACGCCGGGCGTTCTGCTGAGCCCAGGCAATCGTTGCGTGAAGATCAGCTTCAAGATGAACAATCGGCTCTTGCCCGCCCTTGTAGGTCAGTTCTTCGTTCCGCCTATAAATCAGGTACAACATAACAGACCTGGGACAAAAATAGAACGGCGTGCAATGCCCGACGCGAAGATTGGGATGGCAGCTCAAATTGAGTTGATTTAGGCGCCGTGCCTTGATGTTGCTCATGCCGATTGTCGTACCAACCCCCTGCCGCTGAACCATAACCCCATCCGACCACAGGAAGCCGTCCGCAACGATGGAAGCCAGGCGGTCGACGTGAACGATATGGTAGATCTTGGGCTGGGCGGGAACGGGCATCGTCAGGCGGCGACCTCCTCGTTCTCGGCATCATCGATGGCTTCATCGAGATCGTCGCCCTCGGCAAGATCGTGGGTGGTTTCAAGCTCGGTGACCTCGGGCAGGCTGGCCGCGGCGGCCCGAACATCGAGCTTGCCGGTAACGACATCGGCTATCAGACGGGTGCGGAATTCCTG
The DNA here is from genome assembly GCA_963729395.1 of uncultured Pseudomonadota bacterium. Taxonomy (GTDB): domain Bacteria; phylum Pseudomonadota; class Alphaproteobacteria; order Rhizobiales; family Xanthobacteraceae; genus Bradyrhizobium. The sequence goes on from CAVSOS010000086.1 coordinate 68,006, forward strand.
GATGAGTGCGATCTCATCACTTAGCCGGGCGGCTGCAGATGTGAGTTCTCTGGTGGCGTCGTGCACGAACGAAAATATAGCTCGTTGTTCGTCCAAAGATCGAGGGAAAGCTATACGAACGTTGCCAATAAAATCCCAGTCCGCTCGTGGCATCTTCGCGCCAAAGGTTGAACTGTTAACGAGCTCGATAAA